>JBMFQZ010000091.1:0-515 GCA_049968335.1 Verrucomicrobiia bacterium | reverse complement strand
TTTTCAAGCGCGGAAATTAGAATTGTAAAAATGACTCAAACAATTACCGATGCCTCGCTTCAATGGGGCCGCGCTTTTTCAAGCGCGGAAATTATCCTCGCTCTATATAAATCCATTCGGTTTTAAACATGCTTCAATGGGGCCGCGCTTTTTCAAGCGCGGAAATATAGCCGCGAATTATACCATAAATTTTAAAATTGTCGCTTCAATGGGGCCGCGCTTTTTCAAGCGCGGAAATCATAAAACAACAGGGTATCGTTTTAATGGTTCTGCAATGCTTCAATGGGGCCGCGCTTTTTCAAGCGCGGAAATTATTAGTTTTGTGTTCTTGAATTTAAGTATTGAAGTTAGCTTCAATGGGGCCGCGCTTTTTCAAGCGCGGAAATTCAAAATCTTATCTTGCAAGCGCTAAAAGCGGCATAGCTTCAATGGGGCCGCGCTTTTTCAAGCGCGGAAATGCGAGATAGTGAACACTAATAGTTGGGACAATTTTCTTAGCTTCAATGGGGCCGCGC
>JBMFQZ010000090.1:0-520 GCA_049968335.1 Verrucomicrobiia bacterium | reverse complement strand
AATATGCTGAATGACGATGCGGAACTCAATATCAAGCTTCAATGGGGCCGCGCTTTTTCAAGCGCGGAAATGTCGGGATAGTCCTTTGTTTGACTGTCGATGCGTCCGCTTCAATGGGGCCGCGCTTTTTCAAGCGCGGAAATTAAACCGTAGATGGTTTTTTTTTATGTTTTAGTCCCTGCTTCAATGGGGCCGCGCTTTTTCAAGCGCGGAAATGATTTTGACTGCCGAAGAGTTGGAAAAAATCAATATGCTTCAATGGGGCCGCGCTTTTTCAAGCGCGGAAATGACTTCATTAAAAATTCAAAAAAAAAAAATTTGCTTCAATGGGGCCGCGCTTTTTCAAGCGCGGAAATTATCAATATATGCATATATCATTTAAAAAGAGTGTCCTGCTTCAATGGGGCCGCGCTTTTTCAAGCGCGGAAATAGTTGTATCTAAAGAGATAATTCATATCTCCTATTGTAGCTTCAATGGGGCCGCGCTTTTTCAAGCGCGGAAATCCATAAATTTTAAAAT
>JBMFQZ010000089.1:0-524 GCA_049968335.1 Verrucomicrobiia bacterium | reverse complement strand
CTCAATTTCCGCGCTTGAAAAAGCGCGGCCCCATTGAAGCGGATTCATAGATTTTATTCTTTTTGAGCCCCGGCGGCATTTCCGCGCTTGAAAAAGCGCGGCCCCATTGAAGCATCATAACACTCAATGGATATCGGTTAACTGGTTCAATTTCCGCGCTTGAAAAAGCGCGGCCCCATTGAAGCCCATCGTCTAACTCGCGGACAAGAATAGTTACAAGATTTCCGCGCTTGAAAAAGCGCGGCCCCATTGAAGCGGTGTAATAGTTGCTGATTTGTCTGAACCAATTATAGATTTCCGCGCTTGAAAAAGCGCGGCCCCATTGAAGCCTCAATGAACCACTTAATCATTGACCGTTATCCATTGCGATTTCCGCGCTTGAAAAAGCGCGGCCCCATTGAAGCTCGGCAGTTGGATTGTCAATGAAATCGTTCAAGCATTTATTTCCGCGCTTGAAAAAGCGCGGCCCCATTGAAGCAATTGTTCCAGTGAAAACTTAACCTGTCCGTGTTATATTTCCGCGC
>JBMFQZ010000088.1:0-536 GCA_049968335.1 Verrucomicrobiia bacterium | reverse complement strand
ATAGAGATACCAGAATGGATAGAGGATTTAATATATTTTTAGAATGAAGATGTTTAACTTGTCAGCAAAAAGACCAATTTTTTTTAATTCTTGCTTTTTAGTGGGATTTATCTCATTAAAGTACTTTGATTTTAACTCTTCAAGTTTTCTAAATGCGTCAGCATTAAATAAATTCTTCTCAACTCCTAAAAGCGAATTTCCACATACAACCTTATAATCAAGATTTGGAAGTGGTTTTATGTTATAAAAATCTTCCTCATCAACAATAAGGGAAAGCCAGAATCTTAATTTACATATTTCAACTGCTCCGGGGTCAATATCAACGCCATAAAGTGAGTTCTCAATACAATGTCTTTTGAGTTCATATGTGTTTAATTTTCTTTTAAGATAAATGGAAAGCAAACTTCTTAATTTTACAATTTCATGCATCATACCTATGGGAAAGGCACCAGAACCAACCGCTGGGTCGCATACCTTTATATCAGCAAGTAATCTGTCAATTTCTTCTGCATTTTTAATTATGCTTTCAGGCATTT
>JBMFQZ010000087.1:0-543 GCA_049968335.1 Verrucomicrobiia bacterium | reverse complement strand
GGATCAAAACCCTATTGCCGCTTCAATGGGGCCGCGCTTTTTCAAGCGCGGAAATATTGCCACACAAACCGTGCAACGATAGCAAGCATTCTAGCTTCAATGGGGCCGCGCTTTTTCAAGCGCGGAAATGACAAAACCACGATCCTTCTATCACGATCAATTACCGCTTCAATGGGGCCGCGCTTTTTCAAGCGCGGAAATTAGTAACTGGCTGGGTAGTATCGGTGGTTGGACTTGCTTCAATGGGGCCGCGCTTTTTCAAGCGCGGAAATCAGTATTCGTAAATGACCATCCCGAAGTGTATATCGAGCTTCAATGGGGCCGCGCTTTTTCAAGCGCGGAAATCATTAAAATTAACTAAATGGACAACGATATCTAAAGCGCTTCAATGGGGCCGCGCTTTTTCAAGCGCGGAAATATAAAAAAAAAAATTAAAAAATATATTTGCAGTTTAAGCTTCAATGGGGCCGCGCTTTTTCAAGCGCGGAAATCTTAAACTTCACACCAATCATAAGTAATATAGATAATCTGCTTCAATGGGGC
>JBMFQZ010000086.1:0-554 GCA_049968335.1 Verrucomicrobiia bacterium | reverse complement strand
GGCTCTATTTCCGCGCTTGAAAAAGCGCGGCCCCATTGAAGCATGACGATCAAGTAAAGCAGTTTTGGCGTTATGTCTCATTTCCGCGCTTGAAAAAGCGCGGCCCCATTGAAGCCAAACGAAGCAAGAGAAAACGGCAATGACCTGCCAATTTCCGCGCTTGAAAAAGCGCGGCCCCATTGAAGCAAGCCTTGTAGGCTTGCAATCAACAAGGACTTATAACATTTCCGCGCTTGAAAAAGCGCGGCCCCATTGAAGCAACAATACCCGAGTCAACCCGCACTACACTTGGACACATTTCCGCGCTTGAAAAAGCGCGGCCCCATTGAAGCTATAATTATATAATTATATATTTATATAAGCATATATATTTCCGCGCTTGAAAAAGCGCGGCCCCATTGAAGCTCATTGGCGATGTTCATTATGGTTCTCAAAGTTGTGAATTTCCGCGCTTGAAAAAGCGCGGCCCCATTGAAGCTGGTTGATGATAAAATAGAAAAGTATATGAATGCAGAAATTTCCGCGCTTGAAAAAGCGCGGCCCCATTGAAGCTG
>JBMFQZ010000085.1:0-571 GCA_049968335.1 Verrucomicrobiia bacterium | reverse complement strand
AACGAGATTCATTATAACCTGTTCAATATTTGTAGGGTCTGCCAGAACCATAGCACTCTCACTGGAGAATTTGATATTCAGGCGGATATCTTCTCCAATCAATCTCCTCAATAATTTATTAATATTTGCTATTACCTCATTTAAGTCCAATGTTCTGAAATTGACCGCCTGCCTTCTGCTGAAGGTCATAAGAATCCTGATGAGTCTGGTACCTCTCTCAATAGCAGAGACTATCTGGTCCAATTTACTCCTGACATCCTTATTGTTATTAAACTGCATCTGCAAAAGATTTGTATACCCTAAAATTGCCGACATAATATTATTAAAATCGTGAGCAATTCCACCAGAGAGAAGACCGATCGCCTCCATCTTCTGAGACTGTCTCAATTGATTTTCAAGCCTCTCCTTCTCTTCCTGCTGCCTCCTTATCTGAGATATATGCCCCTCAATACTATCCACCATTTTATTGATATTTTGTGCAAGTCTATCCAGTTCACTGATATTAGAACCGGAGACCCGCTTCTTGAGATCCCCACCAGTTATGACATCTATCTCCTGAACCATCTTAGAG
>JBMFQZ010000084.1:0-574 GCA_049968335.1 Verrucomicrobiia bacterium | reverse complement strand
CTATAAATTCAGAGCCCGAACTATCTCCACTTGAATAAATTTCCGCGCTTGAAAAAGCGCGGCCCCATTGAAGCGTGTAACAAATTCGCCAATCACAACTACTGGTAATTTGATTTCCGCGCTTGAAAAAGCGCGGCCCCATTGAAGCATTGCTCGGCCGGCTCGGCGGATCAGCGCCACACAAATTTCCGCGCTTGAAAAAGCGCGGCCCCATTGAAGCTCATTTATATTTTTTTATTTTTTTTCATTCCGAATGTATTTCCGCGCTTGAAAAAGCGCGGCCCCATTGAAGCCGAATTTGTCAATAAAAATTTCCGAAATAATAATAAATTTCCGCGCTTGAAAAAGCGCGGCCCCATTGAAGCAATTCGTCTATATCGGCAGCCCTATCATATCCACTATCATTTCCGCGCTTGAAAAAGCGCGGCCCCATTGAAGCTGATTATCGCTTCCATAGTTTAATCTCTGAAATCCCAGATTTCCGCGCTTGAAAAAGCGCGGCCCCATTGAAGCACTTCTTTTATCTTACGCGGCGCTTTTAGATTAAATTTCCGCGCTTGAAAAAGCGCGGCCC
>JBMFQZ010000083.1:0-581 GCA_049968335.1 Verrucomicrobiia bacterium | reverse complement strand
GCGCGGCCCCATTGAAGCCACTACTCTCCACGCTTATGAATTGCATAAGTTATTATTTCCGCGCTTGAAAAAGCGCGGCCCCATTGAAGCGAGTGCATATTCATCTGAAATAGGCGGAGCAACGATTATTTCCGCGCTTGAAAAAGCGCGGCCCCATTGAAGCAGATGATATTTAACTGCATTTATAGCCAAGTTAAGGACAATTTCCGCGCTTGAAAAAGCGCGGCCCCATTGAAGCTTAATTAAAACAAAACCATACCGCCACACCAAAACACCAATTTCCGCGCTTGAAAAAGCGCGGCCCCATTGAAGCTGTTATTTTGTTCATTATTATTTTCATTGTCTTCTTATGATTTCCGCGCTTGAAAAAGCGCGGCCCCATTGAAGCAAAATTAGCAACTCTTATGTTATGCCTATTTCAGTTTCATATTTCCGCGCTTGAAAAAGCGCGGCCCCATTGAAGCTTTGCGTGGTCCCCCACTCTCTCAACCAGGTCCGCAACATTTCCGCGCTTGAAAAAGCGCGGCCCCATTGAAGCTTCTATTTCAGGCAACAACATCTTGCCCTTAAAATAGATTTCC
>JBMFQZ010000082.1:0-585 GCA_049968335.1 Verrucomicrobiia bacterium | reverse complement strand
CCGGCCGTTTGACGGGATTTCCGCGCTTGAAAAAGCGCGGCCCCATTGAAGCAACTTGCCATCGGCTATTATTTCTTTTGTTATTATTTTATTTCCGCGCTTGAAAAAGCGCGGCCCCATTGAAGCTGAAATACTATATAGTGGATTTTATGTTGATTGATCGATTTCCGCGCTTGAAAAAGCGCGGCCCCATTGAAGCAATTCCATTGTCGTCTTCTTGGTTATGACGACGGAGAATTTCCGCGCTTGAAAAAGCGCGGCCCCATTGAAGCAAAACGGCAAGGCTTAAAAAGGCTTTAAACGGCAACGGATTTCCGCGCTTGAAAAAGCGCGGCCCCATTGAAGCCCGACTAAACGAGAAGGAAGCCGAAACAGAGAAAATCATTTCCGCGCTTGAAAAAGCGCGGCCCCATTGAAGCTTGAGATCACGCCCGCTGATGTGATTTTTACCGTTTTATTTCCGCGCTTGAAAAAGCGCGGCCCCATTGAAGCCTATTGTTTGCCCGTCAGATAACAGATAAAGCCATCGAATTTCCGCGCTTGAAAAAGCGCGGCCCCATTGAAGCACCGTCGTCCACGTTAACC
>JBMFQZ010000081.1:0-591 GCA_049968335.1 Verrucomicrobiia bacterium | reverse complement strand
CTTTTTCAAGCGCGGAAATTAGCCAATAATGCGAGGGTTCATATTTAACAGAGTTCGGCTTCAATGGGGCCGCGCTTTTTCAAGCGCGGAAATTCATAGATTTAAGTGACCCAGACCTTATTCAGAACAGCTTCAATGGGGCCGCGCTTTTTCAAGCGCGGAAATTTGTATTCTACTCTGTAACGAGTGCCCAATGACTTTTTCAGCTTCAATGGGGCCGCGCTTTTTCAAGCGCGGAAATTATTTGTCCAGAATCATCAAGCCATAAGGCATATTTGGCTTCAATGGGGCCGCGCTTTTTCAAGCGCGGAAATTTAACCCGAGCCCCGGCGGCAGTGCCGGGGCTCAAAAAAGCTTCAATGGGGCCGCGCTTTTTCAAGCGCGGAAATATGAATTTTTCTTTTTAGAATTTCGGCGGCGCTTCTGGCTTCAATGGGGCCGCGCTTTTTCAAGCGCGGAAATTAGAGAAAAACAAAAAGTAATAATAAATAGAGTTGGCTTCAATGGGGCCGCGCTTTTTCAAGCGCGGAAATTAGCCAATAATGCGAGGGTTCATATTTAACAGAGTTCGGCTTCAATGGGGCCGCGCTT
>JBMFQZ010000080.1:0-590 GCA_049968335.1 Verrucomicrobiia bacterium | reverse complement strand
CTCAGCTAACCGGTACTAATCACCCGATAGAACTTTCAATCATCTACAACCCACCCCCACCATGCATAGACATCAACACCAATATGTCGACGCACAGGTAATCAACCTTCAAACCCACACACGCACCAATCCAACCCACCAACCCATCGAACCAATCGATAGGCTGGACGACCTGGTGGCCATTGCGGGGAGCCCGCACCCGATCCCATCCCGAACTCGGCCGTGAAAACCCCCAGCGCCCATGGTACTGTGCCTCAAGGCACGGGAGAGTAGGTCGCCGCCAGGTCCTCCAACCTATCGATCCACAACACACAAACACACACACCCGCGGGGTGGAGCAGCCCGGTAGCTCGTCAGGCTCATAACCTGAAGGTCATCAGTTCAAATCTGGTCCCCGCAACCACTTTCACCGAACGATAGAACAAATCAGAACCACCACCAAAAGCCGCCCCACCAAGGGCGGCTTTTGGCGTTTTGGACGCAGGACCGGTCCCGTCTAGTGCCAGCGCGACCATCGAGGCGATCGCGCCAGTCAGCACGATGTCGGGCATGGACGATGCCGGTTTACCCCGGCGCTGCTTGGTTGGCTT
>JBMFQZ010000079.1:0-593 GCA_049968335.1 Verrucomicrobiia bacterium | reverse complement strand
GCCCCATTGAAGCACATCTGAGTCATCAATCTTTTTAAATGCGGGAGTTAAATTTCCGCGCTTGAAAAAGCGCGGCCCCATTGAAGCAAGCATCCCTCACACCAGACGAACGGCAATGCCGCCTATAATTTCCGCGCTTGAAAAAGCGCGGCCCCATTGAAGCTTTCAATATGGATGCACAGTGACATATGAAATTCAATTGATTTCCGCGCTTGAAAAAGCGCGGCCCCATTGAAGCGGGGCAAGAAGGGTTCTTTTATTTAGACCCGCCTTACGATTTCCGCGCTTGAAAAAGCGCGGCCCCATTGAAGCATAATTTCAGAGTAACTTGCCGTTATTATTTTTAGTCTATTTCCGCGCTTGAAAAAGCGCGGCCCCATTGAAGCTACTTATATTATTCCACCACCCGCAGCACTTATGAAATTTCCGCGCTTGAAAAAGCGCGGCCCCATTGAAGCAAGCGGCTAACCAAGTTAACCAAATTTTAGGAAAGTCACATTTCCGCGCTTGAAAAAGCGCGGCCCCATTGAAGCCTCGACGGCCTCTATGCCCATATAGAGCCTCGTCCGATTTCCGCGCTTGAAAAAGCGCGG
>JBMFQZ010000078.1:0-611 GCA_049968335.1 Verrucomicrobiia bacterium | reverse complement strand
CCGCGCTTGAAAAAGCGCGGCCCCATTGAAGCCTTTAATCGTTCAGCGTTAATCTGCTGAACACGCCAATTTCCGCGCTTGAAAAAGCGCGGCCCCATTGAAGCAAACATATTGATAATGAATAAGTTAAGTGCGACGGTATTTCCGCGCTTGAAAAAGCGCGGCCCCATTGAAGCATATCAATTAATGATTGATAAATCAATTTGAGTTTAAATTTCCGCGCTTGAAAAAGCGCGGCCCCATTGAAGCAGTTCTATGCCTTTGCATAGCCGCAACCAAATTACTCATTTCCGCGCTTGAAAAAGCGCGGCCCCATTGAAGCCCATCAGGTCTATCTCTTTTTTATATGGCTCTATTTAATTTCCGCGCTTGAAAAAGCGCGGCCCCATTGAAGCGAATTTGTATTTGTCCAGAATCATCAAGCCATAGCGCATAATTTCCGTGCTTGAAAAAGCGCGGCCCCATTGAAGCATGCTGGACGTGAAAGCAAAGCTAACCTTGAAGAATGGAGATTTCCGCGCTTGAAAAAGCGCGGCCCCATTGAAGCAATATAAGGATTCATAATTGCCTAATATCAAGCGAAATTTCCGCGCTTGAAAAAGCGCGGCCCC
>JBMFQZ010000077.1:0-615 GCA_049968335.1 Verrucomicrobiia bacterium | reverse complement strand
AAAGAAATTTGCGAAGCAAATTTGCCAAAGCTAACAAAAATTAAATCCTTTTTAATTGAAAAATTTTTGTCGCTCACCCTCTTAAAAATAAAAATTTTTGTTGGCTTTGGTGGTTGGTGTTAGCCGACTTTTCGGAAACGCTGGGCGGGATTGTCGCCCGTAGGTCGACAATTAAAAGCCTGCCCCGTAGGGAATTTATTTTCCTTCGGGATCAGCGTCAGGATTTTGGTCAAAATAGGTTCGGATTTTTTCAAATACACACCACCAGTTGGAAAAAGAGGTTGCTGGCTCGCCCTCTACTAGGGCTCGCCAGCCGATTTTAGGCGCAAAATTGAATTTTTTGCCTTTGTTACGCCGAAGGCGGAACGCCAGAAGCGGGCTTTTCATTGATTTGTTTAAAGTAATTGTATTCCATTTTGGCATATTACATTATGGAATATAACATATAAGTACAAGGAAAACAAGTATGGATAAAACAATTTATACAAAAGACCATAAATATTTAATAGAACAGCTTAAAAAAGCTCGTCTTGAGATTGGTTTAGGCCAAAAAGAAGTAGCAAAACTTTTAGGCAGAACTCAATCCTATGTTTCTAAGGTTGAATCGGGCCAAAG
>JBMFQZ010000076.1:0-617 GCA_049968335.1 Verrucomicrobiia bacterium | reverse complement strand
CCCCATTGAAGCCGCCAGAGGAACTTGAATTCGGCGCAATCATCGGTAAATTTCCGCGCTTGAAAAAGCGCGGCCCCATTGAAGCTCGTTGTCAAATAGTATTGATAAATAAATGGAAGGACATTTCCGCGCTTGAAAAAGCGCGGCCCCATTGAAGCCGCTATTATAATCAGGTATACATACCGCATTTGCGATTATTTCCGCGCTTGAAAAAGCGCGGCCCCATTGAAGCTATTGTATTATAAAGAGGAATTGGGTCATAAGGCGCATAATTTCCGCGCTTGAAAAAGCGCGGCCCCATTGAAGCAGTTGTTCCGCCGCTTTAAGAATATACAAGTATTTTAATTTCCGCGCTTGAAAAAGCGCGGCCCCATTGAAGCTGATTCGTCAAATCTTCAAGGATGGGGGCAAATAATGAATTTCCGCGCTTGAAAAAGCGCGGCCCCATTGAAGCCTGACCTTTGGCAATCTGGTATAGACGCGCCTCTAAATTTCCGCGCTTGAAAAAGCGCGGCCCCATTGAAGCGGATGGATTAACGATACATTGCAAATGCCGGGTTGGCAATTTCCGCGCTTGAAAAAGCGCGGCCCCATTGAAGCCGTATCTGGACGATGCC
>JBMFQZ010000075.1:0-628 GCA_049968335.1 Verrucomicrobiia bacterium | reverse complement strand
GTTGAAGCTTCAATGGGGCCGCGCTTTTTCAAGCGCGGAAATTTAATCATTAACGCAATTGATAACTGCATAACATAAGCTTCAATGGGGCCGCGCTTTTTCAAGCGCGGAAATTGGTGTTGGCGGTATAAAGGGCGTAGGTGATGCAGAGCTTCAATGGGGCCGCGCTTTTTCAAGCGCGGAAATCGATTTAGTTTATTCCGTCTTCCGCAGAGGCTTGTCGGCTTCAATGGGGCCGCGCTTTTTCAAGCGCGGAAATCTTGTCTCAGGGCAAAATTTAATGAAATATAAAGGATGCTTCAATGGGGCCGCGCTTTTTCAAGCGCGGAAATTTTTTTTATTTCTTGCACGTGAAGGGCACATATGATGCTTCAATGGGGCCGCGCTTTTTCAAGCGCGGAAATATCTCCATATTTCAATACATAATAGGCCGCTAATGCATTGCTTCAATGGGGCCGCGCTTTTTCAAGCGCGGAAATAACAGCCCGGCAACGTTATCAGGACTATTGGGATCGAGCTTCAATGGGGCCGCGCTTTTTCAAGCGCGGAAATTTCTCACCTCCTCTCATGTTATTAGCATCTTTCCAACGCTTCAATGGGGCCGCGCTTTTTCAAGCGCGGAAATCCA
>JBMFQZ010000074.1:0-650 GCA_049968335.1 Verrucomicrobiia bacterium | reverse complement strand
AAAAAGCGCGGCCCCATTGAAGCTACTACACTGATTCTTTTTGGTGTTTCGTCATCTTTTATTTCCGCGCTTGAAAAAGCGCGGCCCCATTGAAGCAATGAAGTTCCTGAAAGGCGATGCACTAACACTTGAAATTTCCGCGCTTGAAAAAGCGCGGCCCCATTGAAGCCATATGTATACGATTGCCCAGGACCTAATATAATCGAAATTTCCGCGCTTGAAAAAGCGCGGCCCCATTGAAGCTGCGGACTGGCATAGTAAAATCAATCTGTGCGGATGTATTTCCGCGCTTGAAAAAGCGCGGCCCCATTGAAGCTGAAATACGATGGTTCTTATGCGGCGGATTTAGGTATTTCCGCGCTTGAAAAAGCGCGGCCCCATTGAAGCGGCAGCGAGTCTGGCAAGAACAAACCCAATGGAACTATTTCCGCGCTTGAAAAAGCGCGGCCCCATTGAAGCATAACGGTGCAATTAACTCAATCATATCGGGGTGCTCCATTTCCGCGCTTGAAAAAGCGCGGCCCCATTGAAGCTATCAGGATATTATGATATAAGCGTTCCTTATAGTTATATTTCCGCGCTTGAAAAAGCGCGGCCCCATTGAAGCCAACAAATCGTAGACTATTTCCGATATGAACAACCACTATTTC
>JBMFQZ010000073.1:0-650 GCA_049968335.1 Verrucomicrobiia bacterium | reverse complement strand
CAGCAATGCGTTTAGCGGACCGGTACTAATAGGTCGAAGGCTTGATCGCTTGAATTTCTAAAATTTAAGCGATTTTTTACCTGCGAAATGTATCATAAGGCTCTGAGCCACCTTGTGCAGTTGTCAGCGAATCACAGCCTCCTTTGTAAAAATATCCGGGATGCTCTTTGTAAAATTTTGCTAACACAGCAAACAGATTTTTTGGTGGCCATAAAGCTGTGGACCGACCCGTTCCCATTCCGAACACGGCCGTCAAACGCAGCATTGCCGATGGTAGTGGTTGTATAGCTTCCGCGAGAGTAGGTTGCCGCCAAAATTATAATTGATAAGCCGAACGAGCCAGTAATCGTTCGGCTTTTTATTTCTATCCCTCCAGATTCACCGCGCTCCAAAATAATCTAAACTCTCAAATTCAAAATCAGGTTATCCTTTTTGTTCATAATCCCTTAAAATGTTGTCTCATTTAAATAGCGACTAAAGAAAGTTGTTAAACCTCAGGCACAACAGGCAACGTCTCAAAAGGTTTATTTATCCATTCCAATAATTTCCTGTATTTAAAGAAATTATGCCTCAATAAAACCACAATATTTGCCGATGACTGGTCAGAAAAACTAAACTGTTGGGATAAGAAAGAGAATAACTTTTTGGGG
>JBMFQZ010000072.1:0-672 GCA_049968335.1 Verrucomicrobiia bacterium | reverse complement strand
CTCACGAATAATTATCAACAAGCGGATACCGGAACTAAGATGATTCATCTGGGGCCAAATACGACCAGCACGATCATTTCTAAAGGTATATCGGCAGGACATTCCACCAATACCTATCGGGGGCTGGTCCGCATCATGCCGAAGGCTCACAGGGCACGCAACTTCACGCAATGCGACTCTTTGCTGATCGGGGATCAGTGTGGTGCCCATACGGTACCCTATATCGAGAGCCGAAATCAAAGTGCAAAAGTCGAGCACGAGGCGACGACTTCGAAAATCGCCGATGATCAGCTGTTCTATTGTAGATCCCGGGGACTTTCCGAGGAAGACGCAGTCGGTCTGCTGGTGAACGGCTTCTGCCGCGACGTCTTGAAAGAATTGCCGATGGAATTTGCCGTCGAGGCGCAGAAATTGCTCGCCGTCTCGCTTGAGGGTTCGGTTGGTTAGGGGATTGAATTATGCTTGAAATCAAAGGGTTGACAGCGGCAATCGATGGCAAGGAAATTCTTCGAGGCATCGATCTGATCGTACCCGACGGCGAAATCCATGCGATCATGGGGCCGAACGGGGCAGGGAAGTCAACTTTGTCCTATGTTTTGTCGGGACGCGAAGGTTATGAAGTGACTGGCGGAACGGTATTGTTCGATGGGCACGATCTTTTGGCGATCGAAC
>JBMFQZ010000071.1:0-691 GCA_049968335.1 Verrucomicrobiia bacterium | reverse complement strand
CTTATAGAAATTTCACTTTCAAGATTAACCTTTTGATCTAACCCAAAACCCAATGGATACCTTTTTATATCTTTTCTTATCCCATCAAAATCTTTATTTCTTAACAATTTAGCTAAGTGAAACTTTCTTAAAAGAGCAGGTAAAACATGAGCTGTTTCTAAATTAAAATTATCGTTTGACCCATATAGATTTGTTGGCATTACCGAAATAAAATTAGTTCCATACTGCTCATTATAGTATCTTACAAGTTTAATTGCAGTTATCTTTGCTATGGCGTAAGGTTCATTGGTTGGCTCTAAAGCATCTGTTAATAGATATTCTTCTTTCATTGGTTGTGGTGCATATTTTGGATATATACAGGAAGAGCCCAAATTCAAGAGTTTCTTCACTCCATATTTATAGCTTGAGTGTATTACATTGGCAGATATCATTATGTTGTCGTAGATAAACTCTGCCTTATAGGTATTATTGGCAAGTATACCTCCTACCTTTGCTGCAGCAAGAAATACATATTCTGGTTTTTCTTTCTCAAAAAATCTTTCTACATCCTCTTGCCTTCTTAAATCTAACTCTTTACTTGTTCTTACCACTATATTTTTATATCCCTTTTCTTCAAGTTTTCTTAATATTGCAGAACCTACTAAACCTCTATGACCAGCTACATAGATTTTTGAATCTTTATTCATACCCG
>JBMFQZ010000070.1:0-699 GCA_049968335.1 Verrucomicrobiia bacterium | reverse complement strand
CGCGGAAATCCGTATGATAGCGTGATAATAGGAAACGCAATGTTTCGCTTCAATGGGGCCGCGCTTTTTCAAGCGCGGAAATTGGTGTTGGAGTGCGTGAAGTGGTTGACCAGTTAAGCTTCAATGGGGCCGCGCTTTTTCAAGCGCGGAAATTCTTGATGTCTTTTATACCCTTTAGTTCGTTTTGCCGTGCTTCAATGGGGCCGCGCTTTTTCAAGCGCGGAAATACACCAAACGGTTGCCCAAGATTTTCTGAATATATTTGGCTTCAATGGGGCCGCGCTTTTTCAAGCGCGGAAATACATATGGTAAACTATTGGGCGGAAAAATGAAAAGAAGCTTCAATGGGGCCGCGCTTTTTCAAGCGCGGAAATTACAAATTTGATTTCAGAAATCGCCGAAAATTCGCGGCTTCAATGGGGCCGCGCTTTTTCAAGCGCGGAAATCAAAGACCAACACATCACAAATCAATTCTCCGATATTCAGGCTTCAATGGGGCCGCGCTTTTTCAAGCGCGGAAATTACCGCCGAACTGTTACGCTGTTTTTTGATAATTCAGCTTCAATGGGGCCGCGCTTTTTCAAGCGCGGAAATCCGGCCGCCGTTGCTGGTTCTCACCAGCGAAACCACCGCTTCAATGGGGCCGCGCTTTTTCAAGCGCGGAAATCTCCTCTTCGCTAAAGAACCGTCAAAATGCGA
>JBMFQZ010000069.1:0-735 GCA_049968335.1 Verrucomicrobiia bacterium | reverse complement strand
TATTTAAAAATGCAGACTACATACTAAACTTGAAATACTAACCCCTTACTCTACCCTAAAGCCGAAAATTCCAATTTCACCTTATTCAGTTGCCAAAGTTCATTAACTTAAAACTTACACTATAAAGTATAACAAAAAATTTTTAATCCGTCAAGTATCTCAAACTTTTCTCTTAGTTATCCCTTTGTTATCCCTTAGTTAAAAAGAAAGAGCGAGAGACGGGACTCGAACCCGCGACCTATTCCTTGGCAAGGAATCGCTCTACCAACTGAGCTACTCTCGCGTATTCAGGTTATATATTATAAATCATTTGTTTAAAATTTTCAAGTAGGTTAGTGCGGGTGGTGGGAGTTGAACCCACACGGCCTTGCGGCCACGGGATCCTAAGTCCCGCGCGTCTGCCAATTCCGCCACACCCGCAAAAATCAGAGTATATATTATAGTTCCCCCTTTTATAGACATTTATCCACACTTCAGGGGTTTAGAAAGTCTTATCTTTAAAGACTTCCAAGGGAGCACTATTACACCCTTTTAGTCTCTCAAGATACCCTCTTACAAGTATCTTAAGGACTTGCTTTTTCGAAGTGTGGAGCTTTATCTCCTCAATAGAACGTCTATTGAGAAGGTTCTTTGCAGAATTCACTTTTTGCATTTACCTTGCCTATTTACTCAACTTCATGGGATTTAATATAACATAAATATCTATATTTGTCAAGAAATAGCGAAATAGCTATA
>JBMFQZ010000068.1:0-736 GCA_049968335.1 Verrucomicrobiia bacterium | reverse complement strand
GCCGCGCTTTTTCAAGCGCGGAAATTGAACAAAAAGCAAAAGGCGTTGATAAGATTTATGAGCTTCAATGGGGCCGCGCTTTTTCAAGCGCGGAAATCGTAATGTCTCCAGGTAAAGTCATTGAGTTAACGTCTGCTTCAATGGGGCCGCGCTTTTTCAAGCGCGGAAATTTGCCCCGACAGGATCGCAATACCCCTATCGCGATCGATGCTTCAATGGGGCCGCGCTTTTTCAAGCGCGGAAATCACCACACAGTTGCCCAAGATTTTTTGAATATGCTTGGCTTCAATGGGGCCGCGCTTTTTCAAGCGCGGAAATCTCTGGCAGCTTATCCCTACCGTAACGATGGGGGTATGGCTTCAATGGGGCCGCGCTTTTTCAAGCGCGGAAATTATAATAGAATTGATATTCTTATTTTTATAGTTAAAAAAGCTTCAATGGGGCCGCGCTTTTTCAAGCGCGGAAATTAACAATGACTCTGATTGCGATGGCAATTATTTTAGGATGCTTCAATGGGGCCGCGCTTTTTCAAGCGCGGAAATCAGAGCGAGAAGCCCGAGCACAGATTGCTAATCGCCCTGGCTTCAATGGGGCCGCGCTTTTTCAAGCGCGGAAATTATCAGGAGCAACATCTAAAGAAATTGATGATTTTATGCTTCAATGGGGCCGCGCTTTTTCAAGCGCGGAAATTGGTATAATGAATTTTCTAATTGACGGATTGTGCGAAGCTTCAATG
>JBMFQZ010000067.1:0-748 GCA_049968335.1 Verrucomicrobiia bacterium | reverse complement strand
GCTTGAAAAAGCGCGGCCCCATTGAAGCAGACATCATCTACGTTAGACCATGAGTTGCTTTACTCAATTTCCGCGCTTGAAAAAGCGCGGCCCCATTGAAGCTAGCCCTCTTTTTTAAGCCAGAGGTAGTATTTTGCGTTATTTCCGCGCTTGAAAAAGCGCGGCCCCATTGAAGCGTCTGCGGATGTAAGAGAAATAATTGAAGCAGATGACATTTCCGCGCTTGAAAAAGCGCGGCCCCATTGAAGCAATTTACCGGAGACAATGAGCCAGGCGAAAGGCTGCAGGATTTCCGCGCTTGAAAAAGCGCGGCCCCATTGAAGCTAATTATGATCCTGATAGTAAAGCCCAGAGATTTGATACGATTTCCGCGCTTGAAAAAGCGCGGCCCCATTGAAGCTCGTAGATTCCATAGTCTGTTTATTTGAAATCCCAGTCATTTCCGCGCTTGAAAAAGCGCGGCCCCATTGAAGCAAACCTACACTTGTTACACTACCGCCAGACTGCGGAGTATTTCCGCGCTTGAAAAAGCGCGGCCCCATTGAAGCCGCCTGATTATATGGCAGGGGTGGTTAAGTCGCTGTTTGATTTCCGCGCTTGAAAAAGCGCGGCCCCATTGAAGCACAAGGACTTGCCTTTTTAAAAACGGCAACACATTGAATTTCCGCGCTTGAAAAAGCGCGGCCCCATTGAAGCAATGCCAGTTCTGTTTTTGACAATAAATCTAACATATTATTTCCGCGCTTGA
>JBMFQZ010000066.1:0-761 GCA_049968335.1 Verrucomicrobiia bacterium | reverse complement strand
CTTCAATGGGGCCGCGCTTTTTCAAGCGCGGAAATAAGCACGCCTTCGCTATAATATCTTCTTTTGTTTTTTCGCTTCAATGGGGCCGCGCTTTTTCAAGCGCGGAAATTTGGCTAACTAAGAGATATGAGAGTAATAAAAACACACTTGAGCTTCAATGGGGCCGCGCTTTTTCAAGCGCGGAAATAAAATAAAAGATATAGCTGACGCGTATCCATTAGTAAGCTTCAATGGGGCCGCGCTTTTTCAAGCGCGGAAATTTGGAAATGGGGTCAAGGAAAATAAGTGAATCTTATTGCTTCAATGGGGCCGCGCTTTTTCAAGCGCGGAAATTCCGCATAATTTTTGTTATTTTTTGTTTTTAAATTAACGCTTCAATGGGGCCGCGCTTTTTCAAGCGCGGAAATTAAATGAACGGGTCTGAAGCGCGCTTATTGCAGGGCCTGGCTTCAATGGGGCCGCGCTTTTTCAAGCGCGGAAATTTATTGACATTTACGCGGAATTTGATAGCGTGATAATAGCTTCAATGGGGCCGCGCTTTTTCAAGCGCGGAAATTGGAGTTAAATGTGCCATATTCACTGACACGGACCTGCTAGCTTCAATGGGGCCGCGCTTTTTCAAGCGCGGAAATCCGCGAATTATACCACAAATTTTAAAATTGTCAAATAGCTTCAATGGGGCCGCGCTTTTTCAAGCGCGGAAATTAATCTTGAGCAGTATTACAAAGAAAGCAATAACTGGGCTTCAATGGGGCCGCGCT
>JBMFQZ010000065.1:0-775 GCA_049968335.1 Verrucomicrobiia bacterium | reverse complement strand
GCAAAGATTTCCGCGCTTGAAAAAGCGCGGCCCCATTGAAGCTCAAATTATTGAAAAAAAATGTTAAAAAAATTTTCAAAAAATTTCCGCGCTTGAAAAAGCGCGGCCCCATTGAAGCAATTGTATTGATATTCGGATTAGCGAAGTGGAGAAATTATTTCCGCGCTTGAAAAAGCGCGGCCCCATTGAAGCTCTGCAACAGTTGCTGATACAGTTGAACCAATTGTCGCATTTCCGCGCTTGAAAAAGCGCGGCCCCATTGAAGCGATTTTTCTGGCGTCTCAAGTATCTCGGATAACTCTATTTCCGCGCTTGAAAAAGCGCGGCCCCATTGAAGCTAGAACCAAACTCTTATCCGACGGAATTAGACCTTTTATTTCCGCGCTTGAAAAAGCGCGGCCCCATTGAAGCATTATACCAGAGCGCTCCTGATATAATTTTTCTTTCAGATTTCCGCGCTTGAAAAAGCGCGGCCCCATTGAAGCTTGCTATTCTGGAAAAATACCCCGGCGGACGCTTATGATTTCCGCGCTTGAAAAAGCGCGGCCCCATTGAAGCTTCCTTCAGGTAATCGTGTCCCGAGAGCGCCGACAATCAAATTTCCGCGCTTGAAAAAGCGCGGCCCCATTGAAGCTTAAGTCTTTTAATTTTTCAACATCCCAATCGCCTTGATTTCCGCGCTTGAAAAAGCGCGGCCCCATTGAAGCAAAAATAATCTAAATTTGTAATTCCAAGCCTTTGGCATAATTTCCGCGCTTGAAAAAGCGCGGCCCCA
>JBMFQZ010000064.1:0-777 GCA_049968335.1 Verrucomicrobiia bacterium | reverse complement strand
GCCTTGGCTACTGCTTCAATGGGGCCGCGCTTTTTCAAGCGCGGAAATTTTGCCGCCGAACTGTTACGCTGTTTTTTGATAATTGACGCTTCAATGGGGCCGCGCTTTTTCAAGCGCGGAAATTTTTCCCAGCGCCATTCTGTCCGACCATTTGAAAATTGCTTCAATGGGGCCGCGCTTTTTCAAGCGCGGAAATCTCAATAACTCCGTTCTCAAAAGCATCGGCATCTGTAGCTTCAATGGGGCCGCGCTTTTTCAAGCGCGGAAATTTATATGACCCAAATTGGCCTGTTAGTGCTTTGTATTAGCTTCAATGGGGCCGCGCTTTTTCAAGCGCGGAAATCCTACTGAGATTGCGATATGAACAAAAATTATTTGAGCTTCAATGGGGCCGCGCTTTTTCAAGCGCGGAAATTATCATAGGTCAAACTCTCCTGTCGGTGTGTCAAATTTGCTTCAATGGGGCCGCGCTTTTTCAAGCGCGGAAATTGAATCGGTTTTGAGAGGGCCGTAAAACTGTCTCAGATGCTTCAATGGGGCCGCGCTTTTTCAAGCGCGGAAATCCAGGATAGGGTTACCATTGCCGTAACAGGCAATGAGCGCTTCAATGGGGCCGCGCTTTTTCAAGCGCGGAAATAAGACGGCGACGGTTCTGAATATATCAGATTCAGACCTGCTTCAATGGGGCCGCGCTTTTTCAAGCGCGGAAATCAGGTGTATTAACTGCAAACAAATGGTCAGTAGTTATAAGCTTCAATGGGGCCGCGCTTTTTCAAG
>JBMFQZ010000063.1:0-801 GCA_049968335.1 Verrucomicrobiia bacterium | reverse complement strand
CAAATTAAAGAATTAAGGGAGGAAAATATATGCAAAATGATTTCCGCGCTTGAAAAAGCGCGGCCCCATTGAAGCCGTTGTTATGCAAGGTTTGCTCACTAATTATTTGGGGATTTCCGCGCTTGAAAAAGCGCGGCCCCATTGAAGCACCGTCCTTGCGTTTGAAGGTATCCAATGAAATTGTCAATTTCCGCGCTTGAAAAAGCGCGGCCCCATTGAAGCGTTGGTTGCGCAGCTTAAAGATATAGAATCCATCAGGAATTTCCGCGCTTGAAAAAGCGCGGCCCCATTGAAGCCAGGCGGAGCAAGCGGCACAACCAGCGGCGGCGGGTCAGATTTCCGCGCTTGAAAAAGCGCGGCCCCATTGAAGCAATTGAGTAGGAAAGTATCTCCCATCGGAAAAGTGAGATTTCCGCGCTTGAAAAAGCGCGGCCCCATTGAAGCTCAATGAAGACCTGCCTCTGGATGGGGCAGGCAGAATTTCCGCGCTTGAAAAAGCGCGGCCCCATTGAAGCTTGGGATTAACGAAACGAGAAAAACCACTGCTAATAGAATTTCCGCGCTTGAAAAAGCGCGGCCCCATTGAAGCCATACATAATATGCCTTATATCTGGTTTTCATATTTCAATTTCCGCGCTTGAAAAAGCGCGGCCCCATTGAAGCAAGGTCAATTTTATAAGTTATTTATTATTAAGAAGTTAAATTTCCGCGCTTGAAAAAGCGCGGCCCCATTGAAGCGCGCAGTTAAAAATGTTATCTGAACAGCATAAGACAAAATTTCCGCGCTTGAAAAAGCGCGGC
>JBMFQZ010000062.1:0-868 GCA_049968335.1 Verrucomicrobiia bacterium | reverse complement strand
GCGCTTTTTCAAGCGCGGAAATCTCCTCTTCGCTAAAGAACCGTCAAAATGCGAGGTCTAGCTTCAATGGGGCCGCGCTTTTTCAAGCGCGGAAATAAATAAGAATTTTTACCGCGAATTTTCGGCGATTTCTGCTTCAATGGGGCCGCGCTTTTTCAAGCGCGGAAATATGTTATCGTTGTTCATATCTTTATTTGAATGAATTGGCTTCAATGGGGCCGCGCTTTTTCAAGCGCGGAAATCCAATCATCGTGGCTACGGTGAAAAAGATATCGGATAAGCTTCAATGGGGCCGCGCTTTTTCAAGCGCGGAAATATTAGACCTCCCAACAACGACATATCCGCATTTCCCCTGCTTCAATGGGGCCGCGCTTTTTCAAGCGCGGAAATCCGTTATTGTCGTGATTTTCTTGCTGGTCGGCTTCTGCTTCAATGGGGCCGCGCTTTTTCAAGCGCGGAAATAGTTCCCGCCACGGATAATCAATTAAATTGTTCCAGTGGCTTCAATGGGGCCGCGCTTTTTCAAGCGCGGAAATTTAAGCAAGAATTGAAAAAACAGGAATAATTATGCGAGCTTCAATGGGGCCGCGCTTTTTCAAGCGCGGAAATCGAATGCAGTTATACCACGATAACTATCAAATCTTGAAGCTTCAATGGGGCCGCGCTTTTTCAAGCGCGGAAATGTTTATCTATGTCATTAAAACACAGTATGATTTTCTGTGCTTCAATGGGGCCGCGCTTTTTCAAGCGCGGAAATTCTGCTTCAATTATTTCTCTTACATCCGCAGACCAATGCTTCAATGGGGCCGCGCTTTTTCAAGCGCGGAAATCAGTTAATGGATATATATATAACGGCAACGGCAATAAG
>JBMFQZ010000061.1:0-871 GCA_049968335.1 Verrucomicrobiia bacterium | reverse complement strand
AGCGCGGCCCCATTGAAGCTCTATTTTTGGCATTAGAGCAGCCTTGATTTCATCGGATTTCCGCGCTTGAAAAAGCGCGGCCCCATTGAAGCGTCCGCATCGCCGACACCCTTAATACCGCCAACGCCAATTTCCGCGCTTGAAAAAGCGCGGCCCCATTGAAGCGTGGCAGTTCAGGCTTTTGATTTGTGATTTCATTAGGAGATTTCCGCGCTTGAAAAAGCGCGGCCCCATTGAAGCAAGGTCTGTAAATACAATTATGCCTTTGACATTGTCAAATTTCCGCGCTTGAAAAAGCGCGGCCCCATTGAAGCCGAAGTTACGCGCAAAAGTTGCAGGTTTATCTGAACATTTCCGCGCTTGAAAAAGCGCGGCCCCATTGAAGCATTGTCTTCTTCAACTTTTATCAGTGGGATGTTATCCATTTCCGCGCTTGAAAAAGCGCGGCCCCATTGAAGCAGATATATTACAGATACATCTGGTAAACCTGTAGTAGATTTCCGCGCTTGAAAAAGCGCGGCCCCATTGAAGCGGCTTTCTGGGTATCCGGGTGGACAATGTTCACGAATTTCCGCGCTTGAAAAAGCGCGGCCCCATTGAAGCCACTTATACGATTCTCAAGTAATGTCTACAAAGATAGGATTTCCGCGCTTGAAAAAGCGCGGCCCCATTGAAGCTACGATTTCGCGAACGAGAAGGAGATCACGCCCCGGAATTTCCGCGCTTGAAAAAGCGCGGCCCCATTGAAGCAGAGCCTTGCCTTTTAAGCCTTGCCGTTTAAAATTGATTTCCGCGCTTGAAAAAGCGCGGCCCCATTGAAGCTCCTGATTTATTAAAAATTAGAAAGGCAAAGTTTGTTAGAATTTCCGCG
>JBMFQZ010000060.1:0-968 GCA_049968335.1 Verrucomicrobiia bacterium | reverse complement strand
ACACAGCCCATAATATTTCCGCGCTTGAAAAAGCGCGGCCCCATTGAAGCTATTTGTGCGGCGCAGTAGCGGCTCTTAATTACGGAAGATTTCCGCGCTTGAAAAAGCGCGGCCCCATTGAAGCTGATTATATGCTCAAAGTAGACTGGTCGGCGAAGCCATTTCCGCGCTTGAAAAAGCGCGGCCCCATTGAAGCATAAAAAGTCTTTTCATTAATCCATCCATCTATCTATATTTCCGCGCTTGAAAAAGCGCGGCCCCATTGAAGCAGATTCATGTGGCGTTCCGATAAACCGAATCCTCTCTAATTTCCGCGCTTGAAAAAGCGCGGCCCCATTGAAGCCCGCCCCATTCCGTAACATAATTACATTGCTAACCATTTCCGCGCTTGAAAAAGCGCGGCCCCATTGAAGCAAAACAATTTCGCGCTAACAGAGGTTGAGAAGTGGCATTTCCGCGCTTGAAAAAGCGCGGCCCCATTGAAGCCACAAGTCGTTTTTGGTCTTCGGCAAGTTTAATTTCCATTTCCGCGCTTGAAAAAGCGCGGCCCCATTGAAGCTCCACCTTAGTCCCGTGCTCGTGCTCGGATCGGCGCTAAATTTCCGCGCTTGAAAAAGCGCGGCCCCATTGAAGCTAGATTTAGACTCGACAAAATGCAAAGGAAAGACAATTGAAATTTCCGCGCTTGAAAAAGCGCGGCCCCATTGAAGCCTGGCTGGTCCGGCGAGCGGAGAGACAAACGCGGAACATTTCCGCGCTTGAAAAAGCGCGGCCCCATTGAAGCGTCATAATCTTATTTAAGCCTTATCAAGTTAACTCTAAATTTCCGCGCTTGAAAAAGCGCGGCCCCATTGAAGCGTGTATGTCAATGTCACATGCAGTCCCATCAGCTTACATTTCCGCGCTTGAAAAAGCGCGGCCCCATTGAAGCTACACCTACATATCGTATAACTGCCATAAGCAACATA
>JBMFQZ010000059.1:0-971 GCA_049968335.1 Verrucomicrobiia bacterium | reverse complement strand
CCGCGCTTTTTCAAGCGCGGAAATTAAAAAATAACTTGACAAAATCCGAAAGATTAGTTGCTTCAATGGGGCCGCGCTTTTTCAAGCGCGGAAATTTCTTTTGGCGCAAGCGCTTTTGTCAGTTGGGCGCTTGCTTCAATGGGGCCGCGCTTTTTCAAGCGCGGAAATCTCTTTCCCAGTTTCTTGCCACGACCTGGCATTCCAAAGCTTCAATGGGGCCGCGCTTTTTCAAGCGCGGAAATTCTTGGAGCGATGATTGGAAAATATGAACCACTGGTCAGCTTCAATGGGGCCGCGCTTTTTCAAGCGCGGAAATTTCTATCGCCTTTGCAACTGATTAAGTCGCCCTTGTTTGGCTTCAATGGGGCCGCGCTTTTTCAAGCGCGGAAATCAGTATTACAAAGAAAGCAATAACTGGGAATTGTTTGTTGCTTCAATGGGGCCGCGCTTTTTCAAGCGCGGAAATTTTGGAACATATGCTTTGGGCTGCGCGTCTGCCTGTGGCTTCAATGGGGCCGCGCTTTTTCAAGCGCGGAAATTGAGTTATTCTTATGAATAACATTAATTTTACTTAGCTTCAATGGGGCCGCGCTTTTTCAAGCGCGGAAATTTGGCGGGGCTATTTGGTGGGGTTATCCAAGTAATTGAGCTTCAATGGGGCCGCGCTTTTTCAAGCGCGGAAATTCCACAAGCAGACCCACAAAACAGGGAAGGAACTAGCTTCAATGGGGCCGCGCTTTTTCAAGCGCGGAAATAGATTTATTTGTTGTGATTGAATCTATGCAATATATTAGCTTCAATGGGGCCGCGCTTTTTCAAGCGCGGAAATCTGATGATTATGCGTGAATCGTCGGCGTCGGATGAAGTCGCTTCAATGGGGCCGCGCTTTTTCAAGCGCGGAAATGCAATTCTATTTAGAACATAATAATTACCGCCAAGAAGCTTCAATGGGGCCGCGCTTTTTCAAGCGC
>JBMFQZ010000058.1:0-1042 GCA_049968335.1 Verrucomicrobiia bacterium | reverse complement strand
CTTCAATGGGGCCGCGCTTTTTCAAGCGCGGAAATACCTGTAACATCGCGGCAGCGCCGCGACCGCCCAAGCGCTTCAATGGGGCCGCGCTTTTTCAAGCGCGGAAATTACGAGATAATAGAATTAAACCGCAGCCAGATAAAAGCTTCAATGGGGCCGCGCTTTTTCAAGCGCGGAAATTGTTTTTGTATTTCCGCGTCCGAAATCGCATTACAATTCGCTTCAATGGGGCCGCGCTTTTTCAAGCGCGGAAATGCACATATAATTGAATCGTCTCTGAAAAAATTAAGATGCTTCAATGGGGCCGCGCTTTTTCAAGCGCGGAAATACTGAACTGGTAGATCAATATCTGGCACGGTTATATCTTGCTTCAATGGGGCCGCGCTTTTTCAAGCGCGGAAATCGGATTTAGGGCTTGGGATAAGCAAGATGGGCTCGCCGCTTCAATGGGGCCGCGCTTTTTCAAGCGCGGAAATCTTCAACACGGCAATTTAGATATCGCCATATTTGTGTCGCTTCAATGGGGCCGCGCTTTTTCAAGCGCGGAAATCCGAGCGGGAGGGGCTCGGTAATAATGCAGATAGCCTTGCTTCAATGGGGCCGCGCTTTTTCAAGCGCGGAAATCTGTTGCCATTTGTTCGACCGACAAACGGCAAAATTGGCTTCAATGGGGCCGCGCTTTTTCAAGCGCGGAAATAAAAACGCGGCTTGCAAGTGGACAAGAAAAACAAGCTTCAATGGGGCCGCGCTTTTTCAAGCGCGGAAATTCCAATTATTGACAGGGCTATTGGAGCAGCCATTTCAAGCTTCAATGGGGCCGCGCTTTTTCAAGCGCGGAAATTGCAAGAGTCAATTTTTCTAAAAAATCTTTCTTATATGCTTCAATGGGGCCGCGCTTTTTCAAGCGCGGAAATCTTAGAGGCGGAGATAGAGAAGGCACTGGGAGTTCTGGCTTCAATGGGGCCGCGCTTTTTCAAGCGCGGAAATCTATGTTGCATATGGCAGTTATACGATATGTAGGTGTAGCTTCAATGGGGCCGCG
>JBMFQZ010000057.1:0-1157 GCA_049968335.1 Verrucomicrobiia bacterium | reverse complement strand
CGCGCTTGAAAAAGCGCGGCCCCATTGAAGCCAACAAGTGCGAGGCTGTCTTTAATAGACTTCCTCGTGATTTCCGCGCTTGAAAAAGCGCGGCCCCATTGAAGCTCCTGGGTAACACCGTCAACCAAGCGCCTTTCGCGGCATTTCCGCGCTTGAAAAAGCGCGGCCCCATTGAAGCTAAAAAAAATTAACAAAAAGTATTGACAAATATAACGGATTTCCGCGCTTGAAAAAGCGCGGCCCCATTGAAGCTTGTTAAATTTTTTTAAATTTTTTTCTCGTTGATTATATTTCCGCGCTTGAAAAAGCGCGGCCCCATTGAAGCTCCCGCGTGGTCTTCCCGCCACCGACTGGTCTATCTCGATTTCCGCGCTTGAAAAAGCGCGGCCCCATTGAAGCAACTATACCCGAACCAATTTTAGTTGCAGGTATACCAATTTCCGCGCTTGAAAAAGCGCGGCCCCATTGAAGCTGGGGTTGCTGGCGCTTGTCCATTGTTCAATTTCAATTTCCGCGCTTGAAAAAGCGCGGCCCCATTGAAGCTTAACGGAGGGGTGGAACCAAGCTGGATATACTGCCAACACATTTCCGCGCTTGAAAAAGCGCGGCCCCATTGAAGCCGTCCGAGCGGCAAGTTAGTGGTCGTTCTCGCCCCAGATTTCCGCGCTTGAAAAAGCGCGGCCCCATTGAAGCTTTAATGGTTTTTTTATCTATGCCGGTGGCTTCACTTATTTCCGCGCTTGAAAAAGCGCGGCCCCATTGAAGCGAAATCCCAGTCGGTAATCTCTATCCTCAGATCACGGAATTTCCGCGCTTGAAAAAGCGCGGCCCCATTGAAGCAATACCTTTTTACAACAGCAAGGCCGCTCAATACGAAATTTCCGCGCTTGAAAAAGCGCGGCCCCATTGAAGCGCGCCCTCACCCGTTGCAATCAAAAATTTTTGCTCCATTTCCGCGCTTGAAAAAGCGCGGCCCCATTGAAGCTAGGATATTGGGTTGCGAATGTTGTTTTTATTTTGTTGAATTTCCGCGCTTGAAAAAGCGCGGCCCCATTGAAGCTTAGCATCTTTCCTACAAACCTGAGTGTCGTGAACAAAGATTTCCGCGCTTGAAAAAGCGCGGCCCCATTGAAGCTGACAAACGGATACACTTGGGG
>JBMFQZ010000056.1:0-1220 GCA_049968335.1 Verrucomicrobiia bacterium | reverse complement strand
CGCTTTTTCAAGCGCGGAAATCCAATAATCCAAGCAAAGATGTAGTATTTGAAACTGGCTTCAATGGGGCCGCGCTTTTTCAAGCGCGGAAATATGTTAAAGAAAAGAAAAAGACGACAGAACCTTCAAGCTTCAATGGGGCCGCGCTTTTTCAAGCGCGGAAATTATGATTTACTCCAGCGCAAAGACCTGCCGAATTTGTGCTTCAATGGGGCCGCGCTTTTTCAAGCGCGGAAATTTGTCCGTGAGATCGTTGAATGCCGCGATGAACAGGAGTAGCTTCAATGGGGCCGCGCTTTTTCAAGCGCGGAAATTAACAAGATGAAAATTGAAAATTGTAAAGAAGCGCTGCAGCTTCAATGGGGCCGCGCTTTTTCAAGCGCGGAAATGAGTAATTTGGTTGCGCCTATGCAAAGGCGTAGAATTGCTTCAATGGGGCCGCGCTTTTTCAAGCGCGGAAATTATCCGTGGCGGGAACTTGTCAGAGAGTGGATATTTGCAAACGCTTCAATGGGGCCGCGCTTTTTCAAGCGCGGAAATTATACCACCCCTTAATAAAGAAAAAAGTTCCCCCTTCATGCTTCAATGGGGCCGCGCTTTTTCAAGCGCGGAAATCTGGTCGTGTGGAAGAGTTTGAGATCCCAATAGTGTTGCTTCAATGGGGCCGCGCTTTTTCAAGCGCGGAAATAAAATACACGTAATAATCGTTAATTGCAGATGTTAAGCTTCAATGGGGCCGCGCTTTTTCAAGCGCGGAAATTATGTCCGCCCCAGTGCTTTTCTATACTTGATAAAAATAGCTTCAATGGGGCCGCGCTTTTTCAAGCGCGGAAATCCGTCCTGTGCTTATCGGCACTGTGGCGGGGTTAACGGCTTCAATGGGGCCGCGCTTTTTCAAGCGCGGAAATTGACAATTTTAAATTTTTATGTTATAATTTTTATTTGCTTCAATGGGGCCGCGCTTTTTCAAGCGCGGAAATCAATCTGTGCGGATGTTGTCTGTGAATCAGATGAATTTGCTTCAATGGGGCCGCGCTTTTTCAAGCGCGGAAATTCTGTAGTTGGTGACAAGTGCGAGCCAGTGGAATGGCAAGGCTTCAATGGGGCCGCGCTTTTTCAAGCGCGGAAATAGATGGCAAAGTATACAAAACAAGAACTGCTATTATGGCGGCTTCAATGGGGCCGCGCTTTTTCAAGCGCGGAAATTAGAAAAGGTCGGC
>JBMFQZ010000055.1:0-1370 GCA_049968335.1 Verrucomicrobiia bacterium | reverse complement strand
GGCGGCGAGGACCTTCTTGCAGGGACTAATTTCCGCGCTTGAAAAAGCGCGGCCCCATTGAAGCATTTGTCGGCGTGTATATATGGACAAATTGTTTCCCATTTCCGCGCTTGAAAAAGCGCGGCCCCATTGAAGCAACAAAAAGTGTTGACAAATATAACGGTATGTATTACAATTTCCGCGCTTGAAAAAGCGCGGCCCCATTGAAGCAAGATGTCTGCTAAAATAACTTTCATATGCAATCATTATTTCCGCGCTTGAAAAAGCGCGGCCCCATTGAAGCGGTTAACCATTTGGGGTTAAGTCCTTGATAATCAACAAATTTCCGCGCTTGAAAAAGCGCGGCCCCATTGAAGCTATATACTAACGTAGTTCCATCACTTAAGACAGCACATTTCCGCGCTTGAAAAAGCGCGGCCCCATTGAAGCAATAATCTTAATCATTTTTATCCCGGGACGGACTTAAATTTCCGCGCTTGAAAAAGCGCGGCCCCATTGAAGCGTATAGAATTCGCTCCTTCATCTTGCAACTTTTTTGTATTTCCGCGCTTGAAAAAGCGCGGCCCCATTGAAGCAAGTAATACGGCAGAATCTTTCCCGCCGCTTATCCCGAATTTCCGCGCTTGAAAAAGCGCGGCCCCATTGAAGCAATAAAATGAATTATAAGCATTGCGTCCAGCGTCGTATATTTCCGCGCTTGAAAAAGCGCGGCCCCATTGAAGCCCTTGTAATCTATAACGAGCTGGCATTCGTATTGAGCATTTCCGCGCTTGAAAAAGCGCGGCCCCATTGAAGCGACAAAGCCGCAAAGGCGGTATCCAAATTGTCGCCTGATTTCCGCGCTTGAAAAAGCGCGGCCCCATTGAAGCACCACTTATAATTGCGACTTCTATTACTTGGTCTTCATTATTTCCGCGCTTGAAAAAGCGCGGCCCCATTGAAGCTTTCGGAAGTCGGACTGATATGCCAATAAATTTCGTGTATTTCCGCGCTTGAAAAAGCGCGGCCCCATTGAAGCTACATATAATAAGATGCTAATATACTACATAATAGATTATTTCCGCGCTTGAAAAAGCGCGGCCCCATTGAAGCTCCGCCCATTTACGGGCTATCTCCCTGCCCCAGTCATTATTTCCGCGCTTGAAAAAGCGCGGCCCCATTGAAGCTTTAATGCATTTACAATCATTGATAGACCTTGCTGAAATTTCCGCGCTTGAAAAAGCGCGGCCCCATTGAAGCTTCTATCCTTGCATTAGCCTTTATTATGTTAAATATTTATTTCCGCGCTTGAAAAAGCGCGGCCCCATTGAAGCACAAATACTGCAGATTTTCTTGCTGTGGTTTTTATTTATTTCCGCGCTTGAAAAAGC
>JBMFQZ010000054.1:0-1406 GCA_049968335.1 Verrucomicrobiia bacterium | reverse complement strand
TTCAATGGGGCCGCGCTTTTTCAAGCGCGGAAATCTTAATAATGAATAAGATACATATGCAAATTCTAATCAGCTTCAATGGGGCCGCGCTTTTTCAAGCGCGGAAATTAGTTGGTTATTGTTTATAAATGATATATGTTATTTTGAGCTTCAATGGGGCCGCGCTTTTTCAAGCGCGGAAATCATATATGACAATAATTATACCAACCTTGATAAGACACGCTTCAATGGGGCCGCGCTTTTTCAAGCGCGGAAATCCGACGTCCTGCGTTCGGAGACGGGGTTGAGTTTCTCGGGCTTCAATGGGGCCGCGCTTTTTCAAGCGCGGAAATCGTTTCCTTATAAATATTGTATCTCAATTACTCAACAAGCTTCAATGGGGCCGCGCTTTTTCAAGCGCGGAAATTAATAACCTTCTGTGTAGGCTTACCAAGATAACGGTGCTTCAATGGGGCCGCGCTTTTTCAAGCGCGGAAATCTTGCGACGACCGTCGCAAGTGATTTGGGTATTGAAATCGCTTCAATGGGGCCGCGCTTTTTCAAGCGCGGAAATTGTGCCAATTCGTGTGCAAATGTATCTAAAAGTTTTTGCTTCAATGGGGCCGCGCTTTTTCAAGCGCGGAAATTTAACTTTGTTGTTGCATAAATTGCAAATTTTTTTAGCTTCAATGGGGCCGCGCTTTTTCAAGCGCGGAAATTGTGACGATTCTTACTATCACCTCTATGACCTCTGGGCTTCAATGGGGCCGCGCTTTTTCAAGCGCGGAAATGACCGATGAAATCAAGGACGCCTTAATGCCAAAAATAGCTTCAATGGGGCCGCGCTTTTTCAAGCGCGGAAATTTAAATAATTTTCTTGAAACTCAAGCCCGGGAATAATGTGCTTCAATGGGGCCGCGCTTTTTCAAGCGCGGAAATTTACGAAATGGTAAAAATAGCCGCGAATTATACCAGCTTCAATGGGGCCGCGCTTTTTCAAGCGCGGAAATTCCATCAGGATACCGCAACGTTTCAAAACTCTTAACAAGCTTCAATGGGGCCGCGCTTTTTCAAGCGCGGAAATTGAGTATGCGCTTTAAATATGTGTCTACGTCTTGTAGGTGCTTCAATGGGGCCGCGCTTTTTCAAGCGCGGAAATCAATCGTCCTAATCATTTATGGGACTGTTTTTGTATGGCTTCAATGGGGCCGCGCTTTTTCAAGCGCGGAAATTTGCACGATTCTGTTCGGCCGTCTTCCGGTCTGGGGCGCTTCAATGGGGCCGCGCTTTTTCAAGCGCGGAAATGGCGTGTTCAGCAGATTAACGCTGAACGATTAAAGAAGCTTCAATGGGGCCGCGCTTTTTCAAGCGCGGAAATATTTGTAATACCTGAAGTGCCACTTGATAATATATTCTTGCTTCAATGG
>JBMFQZ010000053.1:0-1601 GCA_049968335.1 Verrucomicrobiia bacterium | reverse complement strand
GCGCTTTTTCAAGCGCGGAAATCTTGAGGAAGAGCAGAAAGGCTGGGCAACTTGGGCAATTGCTTCAATGGGGCCGCGCTTTTTCAAGCGCGGAAATCGGAAGTGTCCAGATTGATTTCTCAAGCAATTCTTT
The DNA here is from genome assembly GCA_049968335.1 of Verrucomicrobiia bacterium. GTDB lineage: Bacteria > Verrucomicrobiota > Verrucomicrobiia > Limisphaerales > JAKPVM01 > JAKPVM01. Next base: position 1,468 of record JBMFQZ010000053.1, on the reverse strand, counting down.
TCGCTTCAATGGGGCCGCGCTTTTTCAAGCGCGGAAATTCAAGGTAATGCTCCAGAGATATCTTGGGTATAGCGCTTCAATGGGGCCGCGCTTTTTCAAGCGCGGAAATCAACGGTCAATCACAACGGGGCGGGTCACAATGATATCAGCTTCAATGGGGCCGCGCTTTTTCAAGCGCGGAAATCGTTATGATATCATTGTGGAGTTAACCGTTATCCATTGCTTCAATGGGGCCGCGCTTTTTCAAGCGCGGAAATTCTTGAGGAAAAAGAGATGATGTTACGCGATTTTGCCGAGCTTCAATGGGGCCGCGCTTTTTCAAGCGCGGAAATTTGAGTATCAATGAGAAAAAAATGCAAAAATTTTTCAGCTTCAATGGGGCCGCGCTTTTTCAAGCGCGGAAATGGATTAATTGCCTGTGTTATAGCGCCATTCATTGAGGCTTCAATGGGGCCGCGCTTTTTCAAGCGCGGAAATACATTGATAGTTGGAACAATTTTCTTAATGATTTTGCGCTTCAATGGGGCCGCGCTTTTTCAAGCGCGGAAATATTGCATAAGAATTTCTTATGGATAAGAATGTAAACGGTGCTTCAATGGGGCCGCGCTTTTTCAAGCGCGGAAATCAGTTAATAATGCTATTTTTTCTGCGACATTAACATTTCTGCTTCAATGGGGCCGCGCTTTTTCAAGCGCGGAAATCCTCGGTATCAATTGGTTCGTCATCACGGTGTTATAAGCTTCAATGGGGCCGCGCTTTTTCAAGCGCGGAAATACAAAGAGCGACGATAACAAATATAGAAAGCATAATCTAGCTTCAATGGGGCCGCGCTTTTTCAAGCGCGGAAATCTCAGACTCGAACACAACGCTACCATCAGGCTTTCGTTGCTTCAATGGGGCCGCGCTTTTTCAAGCGCGGAAATCCGCAACTGCTTATCTATTAACTGCACCGACTGAGTCAGCTTCAATGGGGCCGCGCTTTTTCAAGCGCGGAAATATCTCATACTTTTTAAATTATTCTGGGAGTCCGTGCGCTTCAATGGGGCCGCGCTTTTTCAAGCGCGGAAATAGTGCAGCTGATTGATAAACAGCTTCGTTTACTCGTCTCGCTTCAATGGGGCCGCGCTTTTTCAAGCGCGGAAATAAGATATCAGAGGCGATTTATCGCACAGGACGGGCTGGCTTCAATGGGGCCGCGCTTTTTCAAGCGCGGAAATTTATCTATATTATCAAAACACAATATGATTATCTCTCGCTTCAATGGGGCCGCGCTTTTTCAAGCGCGGAAATTAATGTTAATCATAAGTGCGGCGGTTATATAATAATAGCTTCAATGGGGCCGCGCTTTTTCAAGCGCGGAAATGGTTGGTATAACCCCCCAAAACTCTCCATCAGAAAGGTGCTTCAATGGGGCCGCGCTTTTTCAAGCGCGGAAATCATTCTTTTTATCCGTCCATTTGAGATGAGA
>JBMFQZ010000052.1:0-2724 GCA_049968335.1 Verrucomicrobiia bacterium | reverse complement strand
GCCAGCGAAAAAATGGACTCGCGACCTGGCGTGCTCTTGACAAATTGATAATCAATGAGTTATATTCCTGCAGTCCGAAATGGACTATTTGCCGAAAGGCAATGAAGACCATTTTAGGATTGTGTCTTGTATTTTTTTGGAAAATATAGTCCGAAATGGACTATTTGCCGAAAGGCAATGAAGACCAGAAATACCGCTCGTAAAACAGCAGGGAAAAGCGGAAAGTCCGAAATGGACTATTTGCCGAAAGGCAATGAAGACGGCAGAAGTCCAGTGAGTTCTAACCGTCCCATCAGTAGTCCGAAATGGACTATTTGCCGAAAGGCAATGAAGACTTAGCATAATCTTTCTGCTTCGGAATCTCGCTACCGTCCGAAATGGACTATTTGCCGAAAGGCAATGAAGACTTACTTCGCCGCCCTCAATGACAAAAACCCGCCCGGCGTCCGAAATGGACTATTTGCCGAAAGGCAATGAAGACCTAAGTGGGCGGCACGAGCCATCACCCCCCAGTAGGGGTCCGAAATGGACTATTTGCCGAAAGGCAATGAAGACTCGGTCTCACGGCATACAATTTGTCGCCGTGACGAAAAGTCCGAAATGGACTATTTGCCGAAAGGCAATGAAGACTCTTCCCAGCACTGATAAGGATACCACCCTGTCATTTCGTCCGAAATGGACTATTTGCCGAAAGGCAATGAAGACGTCGTCTTCCCAGCACTGATAAGGATACCACCCTGTCAGTCCGAAATGGACTATTTGCCGAAAGGCAATGAAGACTTGAAGAAATCCCCCGTTCTTACAACTGCCCGCCAGCCGTCCGAAATGGACTATTTGCCGAAAGGCAATGAAGACTAATTGTTATAACTCCATTCGTTTGGATTCAATCTCATGTCCGAAATGGACTATTTGCCGAAAGGCAATGAAGACCTGAGTGTGAAATCGTCCCACCGTCCACTACGGAACTGTCCGAAATGGACTATTTGCCGAAAGGCAATGAAGACAGAGAAACAATGGGCAGGGTTGCTTCAAATTTATCCGTCCGAAATGGACTATTTGCCGAAAGGCAATGAAGACCCTAACCAAACTTGGCGGAACAAATATGTCCCGCCCGTCCGAAATGGACTATTTGCCGAAAGGCAATGAAGACTGAACATAGTTCCTTTCTACGCACTGCTTCAATCATTGAGTCCGAAATGGACTATTTGCCGAAAGGCAATGAAGACTCCTCTTCGGAGAATGTGACGAACAGCGTTAGGTAGCTGTCCGAAATGGACTATTTGCCGAAAGGCAATGAAGACGTTATTTTTTTATTAAATCCGCTTTTTCCTCTTGACAAGTCCGAAATGGACTATTTGCCGAAAGGCAATGAAGACTTGAATATCTGCGACTGCGTCTGTGTTTTCTTCCTTGAGTCCGAAATGGACTATTTGCCGAAAGGCAATGAAGACACAATTGCTTATTATTATCCTTAACAATTTCACCATGTCCGAAATGGACTATTTGCCGAAAGGCAATGAAGACAAACCCCCGCTTGCCGATTTCTCGGGGCACCCGCGGCGTCCGAAATGGACTATTTGCCGAAAGGCAATGAAGACTGCTATTTCCGCAAAGCCCGTGCAGGCTTTGCAGGAATGTCCGAAATGGACTATTTGCCGAAAGGCAATGAAGACCAATGGTAAAGTTTCCAACCTTGACGGCGTAGTTGACGTCCGAAATGGACTATTTGCCGAAAGGCAATGAAGACGGTTAGCAAGTGGTCTTCGGGTTTGCTGTTAGGTAAGTCCGAAATGGACTATTTGCCGAAAGGCAATGAAGACTTAAATCTAAATAAAGTCCTGTTACTTCAAACCGATACGTCCGAAATGGACTATTTGCCGAAAGGCAATGAAGACTTGTCATGACATCTGATGAACGCGTAATAACCGTTCAGTCCGAAATGGACTATTTGCCGAAAGGCAATGAAGACATTGTTCAAAATCATTGTTTGTAATATTAATTAAATCACGTCCGAAATGGACTATTTGCCGAAAGGCAATGAAGACTGAACTACGCAAAACGATATATCGGTATTTGAAGGCAGTCCGAAATGGACTATTTGCCGAAAGGCAATGAAGACCGTGCAGGCTCATTAGAAATGCAAATAATTCCTTACGTCCGAAATGGACTATTTGCCGAAAGGCAATGAAGACGTCGCTCTACGACTTGCCAATAACGCTTTGACTGTGAGTCCGAAATGGACTATTTGCCGAAAGGCAATGAAGACAGCCGTTTTGTTTCATTGTTGTCATATTTTTTTTGCCGGTCCGAAATGGACTATTTGCCGAAAGGCAATGAAGACCCTGCTGCCATCAATAGCCTTGTCAACGCAAGGCTAGTCCGAAATGGACTATTTGCCGAAAGGCAATGAAGACCAGGCTCTGCAAGAAATAGAATAATTCTTGCCCTTTTGTCCGAAATGGACTATTTGCCGAAAGGCAATGAAGACGCCGTTTTGTTTCATTGTTGTCATATTGTTTAAGCGTCCGAAATGGACTATTTGCCGAAAGGCAATGAAGACAATCGTAATGGACGTAACATTGTAACAGATTAGGGTTAGTCCGAAATGGACTATTTGCCGAAAGGCAATGAAGACCGTCTGAATTCCTGAACTGTTATCGTCTCATTCTGGTTGTCCGAAATGGACTATTTGCCGAAAGGCAATGAAGACACGCGGTTTTAACG
>JBMFQZ010000051.1:0-3008 GCA_049968335.1 Verrucomicrobiia bacterium | reverse complement strand
CCTTTTTAATGTGGAAGTTTAGAACAATGGTGGTTGATGCAGAAAAAAAGGGAAGTTTAATTACTGTAGGCAAAGACCCAAGAATAACAAAAGTTGGCTATTTTTTGAGAAAATTTAAGCTTGATGAATTTCCACAACTTATAAATGTTTTAAAAGGGGAAATGAGCTTAGTAGGACCGAGACCAGAAGTAGAAAAATACGTAAATTTATATACCTCTGAACAAAGGAAAGTTTTAGATATTATACCTGGAATGACAGACCCTGCTTCCATCAAATATGTGAATGAGAATGAAATTTTAGCTTCAGCCGAAGATCCTGAAAAAGTTTATATTGAGATAATTATGCCAGAAAAGATAAATCTTAATCTCGAGTATGCCAAAACTGCTTCTTGTTGGAAAGATTTTTTGGTGATTATAAAAACATTTTTAGGAATTTTAAAGAAGAAACAAACAAAGTAGTTTTTGCTAATGTACTTTTTCCTCCCTGTCTTGCTCCTGTCAGAACTACAAGAGGAAAGTTTTCAAAAGCTTCTTTATTTTTTTTCTAGTAATCTCTTTTTACATTTTAATTCATAACTTTAATGATTTTTATTCATGTATTGATAATAATACAAATTTTATAAAAAGCAACTTACCATGAGTGATAAAATGATTAAAGTGGGTAGAAAAGATATAAGGAGGAAAGTTAGTTGGCAGAGCTAAGGGACAGAGCAGGCTGGACAGCCGAGAGTTGGAGAGGTTAGACTTTCTACATAAGCAGAGTGAAATAACCTAGGGGGTAAAAGACATGAAACAGAGAAAATGGACAGCGGAGGAGAAATTAGGGATAGTCCTTGAGGGATTAAAGGAAAAGAGGTCTGTAGATGAAATATGCAGGGAGCATAAAGTTAGCCAGACTCTGTAGTGTGTATGTGATTACATTGGAAGATGGTCTTGATAGGGATATAGTTATAAGGGAACTTGAGAAGGAGGGAATTCCTGCAAGGGGATATTTTTCACCTATACATCTACAGCCATATATAAGAAAGATGTTAGGGACAAAAGAAGGTATGCTTCCGGTTACAGAAAATATTTCACAACGAACCATAGCATTGCCATTTCATAACAATTTAAAAGAAGAAGAAATTGAAAAAGTTGTTGAGATTTTGGGACGTATTGAAAAGACCATTTGAGATTGATATGGGGGTAACTGGCGTTTGTGGGGAAGCCGGTGGCAACAGAAGATAGCGCACCCGTGCTGCGTAAAAAATATGCAGCTGTCTCGCTGCGCGTGTCTAAAAACTAAGAATTGTATTTACAAATAAAAGAAGGTTTGTTATGAAAAACATCAGGACCAATGGAGGTCAGACATTGAACCTAATTGAAAAAATTTTGTTGATTTGTCCAAATACAAGGTTTGTCCGATACCTTGGATTGTGTATTCTTTATTTTTTTATATTTTTTATATCTCATATATTGGCATGGAACTTGAGGTTTGATTTTGAAGTTGGCGAAAATTATAAGTATTTGCGGGATTGGGCGTGGTTCTGGGAACTGCCGATATTTTTTATGCTACTGGCATTGTTTGGTCAATTCAATTTTCTTTTTGGATATTTTAGTCTCCCAGATTTGAAACGGATAATAGCGGTTACGACAATATTTTCGCTAATTATACTTGGGTTAAGATATGCGATCCCGTCGTTTGGTATTTTTAGTCGTGGTGTTATTCTGATTAAATACATTGTTTTAACTGGTGGGCTTGTTGCTGCGCGATTAGGAATGAGAATGTTATATGAGCATTGTAGAAAGGCAAATGAAAATTATCCAACAGGTGTAAAAAGGGTTGCAATTCTTGGCGCTGGGGATGTTGGCGCTACTCTTGTAAAAGAACTTAAGTCAAAAAGGGGAATAGCATTATATCCTGTTATTTTTCTTGATGACGACAATAACAAGTGGGGGCAAACCATACACGGAATACCGATCGTCGGAAAGCCTGAGGAACTTGCGAAATTTAAAACTCGCTATGGGATTGAGAACGCGATTATTGCAATGCCTTCTGCGCCGGCAAAGCGAATCGGAGAACTTGTTAAACTATTGCAAAATCTACGTATAGATTATCAAACTGTTCCGTCTATGGAACAACTGGCAACAGGTCGCGTAAAGGTAACTCAACTTCGCGCCGTAGATATTGAAGACCTGCTTGGGCGTGAGGTAGTTAAACTTGATATGGAAAACATTCGCAATGTGCTCGATAACGAAGTTGTTATAGTCACGGGCGCTGGTGGCAGTATTGGCAGAGAGTTATGCAGGCAGATTTTAAACTTTTCAGTAACAAGACTTATTCTTGTTGAACGCGCCGAAGGACAATTATTTGAAATTGAACAGGAACTCAGGACCAAAGGATTTAGCGATAAAATTACGCCCGTTGTTGCAGATATTCTTGACGTGGAACGTATGGAATGGATTTTTCGCAATTACAAGCCCGGGATAATTTTTCATGCAGCTGCGCATAAACATGTTCCGATGATGGAGTACCATCCATCTGAAGCCATAAATAATAATGCAATCGGCACCGCGCAACTTGCCGATCTTGCAGTTAAATATAATGTTAAACGATTTGTTCTAATCTCCACAGACAAAGCGATAAATCCAACCAGCGTGATGGGCGCAACAAAGCGTCTTGCTGAACTTTACATCCAGTCACTTTTTGAAAAAAACGGAAACAGAACATTGTTTATGGCTGTTCGCTTTGGTAATGTGTTGGGGTCTTCAGGTAGCGTTATTACGATTTTTAGAAAACAAATTGCTGAAGGAGGTCCGGTTACTGTTACACATCCAGATATGCGTCGTTATTTTATGACGATTACAGAAGCAGTCAGCCTTGTATTGCAAAGTGCTGCTCAGGGGATGGGAGGCGAAATTTTTGTGCTTGATATGGGAGAACCTGTAAAAATCGTTGACCTGGCGCGCCAGATGATTGAGCTCAGCGGGTTGAGACCGGGGATTGATATTGAGATAGTTTTTACCGGA
>JBMFQZ010000050.1:0-3542 GCA_049968335.1 Verrucomicrobiia bacterium | reverse complement strand
AATGCATATCTTTATAGAATGACCGCGGAGAATCCAGCACGCTTCAATGGGGCCGCGCTTTTTCAAGCGCGGAAATTTGTGGATAAGTGTCATGTCCCCATTTATGGGGACAGACGCTTCAATGGGGCCGCGCTTTTTCAAGCGCGGAAATCCGTTACCGTGTTACGACGTGTCACAAGTATTCAAAATAGCTTCAATGGGGCCGCGCTTTTTCAAGCGCGGAAATGGCGATTTAATTAGTTGCTTAGGCGAAAGAAATCCAAGCTTCAATGGGGCCGCGCTTTTTCAAGCGCGGAAATCATTTTAATGTGTCTATGTTATAAAAACACATAGACTCGCTTCAATGGGGCCGCGCTTTTTCAAGCGCGGAAATGAATGGCTTATATCTATTATAGATTTTAATTTCGTGTGCTTCAATGGGGCCGCGCTTTTTCAAGCGCGGAAATAGTTCGGGACGCCGTAGGCAAAGGTTGGTTCGGGGCTGCTTCAATGGGGCCGCGCTTTTTCAAGCGCGGAAATCTTTATGGTGCTTGGTTAAGGAATCCAAAATACTTCTGCTTCAATGGGGCCGCGCTTTTTCAAGCGCGGAAATTAAATGTCCGAGCGTAAATGGTTTTAGTGGCTCAAGTGCTTCAATGGGGCCGCGCTTTTTCAAGCGCGGAAATTTCAAGAATACATTCTCCTTGCCCAAAAACGATTGGTTGCTTCAATGGGGCCGCGCTTTTTCAAGCGCGGAAATTTCAAAAGTAGGGAACAAGTCTAAAAAGCGTGGTTCTTCAGCTTCAATGGGGCCGCGCTTTTTCAAGCGCGGAAATCATATTCTCGTTGCCCGCACATCGTCGGGCAACTCTATTGCTTCAATGGGGCCGCGCTTTTTCAAGCGCGGAAATCCGACAACGGGCTGGAAATCGTTTTCCAGTCCGTCAAGCTTCAATGGGGCCGCGCTTTTTCAAGCGCGGAAATTAGACCTTGAACGTGGCATTGCAGTCAGTAAAGAAGGCTTCAATGGGGCCGCGCTTTTTCAAGCGCGGAAATCGTTGATATTCAACGAGAAAAAAATTTAAAAAAAATTAAGCTTCAATGGGGCCGCGCTTTTTCAAGCGCGGAAATCCTTCTTTCCTCAAATCGCCCATATAAGCCCTCCAGATGGCTTCAATGGGGCCGCGCTTTTTCAAGCGCGGAAATTGGTTTTTATATTACAACGCGCAATTTAAAAGAAATTGCTTCAATGGGGCCGCGCTTTTTCAAGCGCGGAAATCAGGCAATATTTAAGTGGGGCTCGTCACGAATGGGTAATGCTTCAATGGGGCCGCGCTTTTTCAAGCGCGGAAATCTAATTAGTAATTTCAGGGAACTGGGTGCAACAATTAAGCTTCAATGGGGCCGCGCTTTTTCAAGCGCGGAAATTATGTAGTGCTTGTATTTGAAAATAGAGAACAGACCGATGCTTCAATGGGGCCGCGCTTTTTCAAGCGCGGAAATACAATGAGATAAAAATATCGTTTCAGCCATCAGCAAGCTTCAATGGGGCCGCGCTTTTTCAAGCGCGGAAATCCGGGAATTCATATTCCGACAAATTCTCAATAGTTAAGAGCTTCAATGGGGCCGCGCTTTTTCAAGCGCGGAAATCCATTTGAGTTAGCGCCAAATCTTATGCCCAAGCCATTTGCTTCAATGGGGCCGCGCTTTTTCAAGCGCGGAAATCACGTGAAACAATGGCAATTATGGGTGAGTCATTTTACAGCTTCAATGGGGCCGCGCTTTTTCAAGCGCGGAAATCACGTTGTCTGCGCCAACAGGAATAACTGTAACATCGTAAAGCTTCAATGGGGCCGCGCTTTTTCAAGCGCGGAAATCCAAACCAGCGATTGAAAGGTGTTTAAAGTCTGCACTTGCTTCAATGGGGCCGCGCTTTTTCAAGCGCGGAAATGATCGCCCGATGTAATGGTTAACCAATGGTTAACGTGTTGCTTCAATGGGGCCGCGCTTTTTCAAGCGCGGAAATTGCACTCAGTCCGATACTCAGGATGTGTTACCTGTGGAGCTTCAATGGGGCCGCGCTTTTTCAAGCGCGGAAATCGCCAGGGCGCAGTAAAGCCGACGCATAAATAAACACGCTTCAATGGGGCCGCGCTTTTTCAAGCGCGGAAATTACTATAGTATTACGTGGAAAGGGAAGACTCTGTTCTTGCTTCAATGGGGCCGCGCTTTTTCAAGCGCGGAAATTGGTATAGCGGCGTTTCATCTATACCGTCACGGGAAGCTTCAATGGGGCCGCGCTTTTTCAAGCGCGGAAATATTATAACGGCAATTACATAGAACATCCTTTATATTAGCTTCAATGGGGCCGCGCTTTTTCAAGCGCGGAAATGCGTTTTTAATAGTAGTCTTATAGATGTTAACCCCTAGCTTCAATGGGGCCGCGCTTTTTCAAGCGCGGAAATTAGATGTCAGGTATCGCTATGTGGGTTATGCCCGACATATGCTTCAATGGGGCCGCGCTTTTTCAAGCGCGGAAATCTGGCGAGTAACGGCATAGGAACAGTAGTTATACCTGCGCTTCAATGGGGCCGCGCTTTTTCAAGCGCGGAAATGGCGCAGACGGGTATTGCCTGGTGAGGTAGTCTTATTGCTTCAATGGGGCCGCGCTTTTTCAAGCGCGGAAATACGCTACGGTCTTCTACATCCTATTGTAATAGATAAAAGGCTTCAATGGGGCCGCGCTTTTTCAAGCGCGGAAATGATGACGGGGACTTAATAGTCCCCGTCGTCATAACCAAGCTTCAATGGGGCCGCGCTTTTTCAAGCGCGGAAATTGGAAGAATGACAAATTCTTGTAATTTACCATCGCCTAGCTTCAATGGGGCCGCGCTTTTTCAAGCGCGGAAATTTCAGGTCTCTGGACTATGAAATTTGTGAATTCAGGATTGCTTCAATGGGGCCGCGCTTTTTCAAGCGCGGAAATACGCAGTGGGAACTGCATTAAGTTCGTTCCTGCCTACTAGCTTCAATGGGGCCGCGCTTTTTCAAGCGCGGAAATTGCGTCAGATTTCGCGGTCTTTTTATCCATAATTCATGCTTCAATGGGGCCGCGCTTTTTCAAGCGCGGAAATAAGTATAACATATATTTGATTTAGGTGCAGAAATAATAGCTTCAATGGGGCCGCGCTTTTTCAAGCGCGGAAATTGCCTGTGCCAGTCGCTATTTGCGCTGCCTGCTTGACTTGCTTCAATGGGGCCGCGCTTTTTCAAGCGCGGAAATCCTTCATTAATAGTGGACGAGCCACCATTGAGAAAAACTGCGCTTCAATGGGGCCGCGCTTTTTCAAGCGCGGAAATAATAGCGTTAATAATTTTAGAAATACGCTGTCAAGCGGCTTCAATGGGGCCGCGCTTTTTCAAGCGCGGAAATTATGGCTCAAAACAGAACAAGTATGAAAACAAAGCGGCGGCTTCAATGGGGCCGCGCTTTTTCAAGCGCGGAAATTGAACAGCGAACTGATAAATTCTCTGGGATATTCAGGCTTCAATGGGGCCGCGCT
>JBMFQZ010000049.1:0-4497 GCA_049968335.1 Verrucomicrobiia bacterium | reverse complement strand
GATTGAGAGCAATAAAACAGATGCAAATCTTGTATTCATAATTTTTAAAATTTTAAAACCCTATAACTAAAACTTCAATAAAAATGGATTTAAAATTTTGATGGGGGCGCGGAATAACAAAATAGCGCTGCAACAAATTAACCTTAATATTATGTTTATTTTCAGGTTTTATTCTGTGAATTAAATTTTGTTTCTCAGGGGTTTTTATTATTGTGTACAGATACGAAAAAAATATAATCCAGCTTATGATAATCACCGGTCCATTTTGGAAAGAACCTGTGGAAATAAAGAAGGTTGAGGAATTTGCTGGTCGGGTTCATATCATAGGCGCAACTATTTATTCTAATAAACATATAGACCAGTTAATTCCCAAAGAAGATTATGAAAAACTATCAAAAATCGATTCCGATTTAAACTTCACCGCAAGCGGCTCTCATGCGTTTTTAGCAATTGAAGCAACCCGTTTTAAATATGCATCGCTATTTGACCCGCTTTTAGGCATAAGCGTTTCCAGGATAGACCCGCTGCCTTTCCAGATAGAAGCAGTGTATGGTTATATTTTAAAACTTGTTCAAATACGATTTCTTATTGCGGACGACCCCGGCGCCGGTAAAACTATAATGGCTGGGCTAATTATCAAAGAATTAAAATTAAGGGGTATTGCAAAGCGCATTTTAATAGTTGTCCCCGGTCATCTTAAAGACCAGTGGATAAGAGAAATGAAAGAAAAGTTTCAGGAATCTTTTACAGTCGTTGTCAGATCGTCTTTAGAAGCCCACTACGGTGAGAATATTTGGCAAAAGGAAAATCAAATTATCACTCCTTTAGACTTCGCCAAACAGGACGAGATTTTAGCCACCTTAAGCTCCGTCCATTGGGACCTTGTTATAGTTGATGAGGCTCACAAAATGGCTGCTTACAAATACGGTGGCAAATCATATAAAACAGCGCGCTACAAGTTAGGTGAAGTTATTTCAAAAACCACAGACCATATCATCTTCCTTACAGCAACCCCACATAAAGGCGACCCGGAAAATTTCAGGCTTTTTCTTGACCTTTTAGTGCCTGGATTCTTTGCAGAACAAAAGTTGATTGATGAATCCATAAAAGCCGGAGACAATCCCCTTTTTATCAGGAGGATGAAAGAGGACTTAAAAGACTTTGATGGAAAACCAATTTACACCAACCGCTATCCCATAACCATTAAGTTCAGATTGTCTGAAAAAGAAAAGAGATTATACAACGAAGTTTCAAACTATGTTATTTCCCAATACAACAAAGCCTTGCAAAACGACAAAAAGAGAAATGTCGCATTTGCATTGTTAATCCTGCAACGAAGGATGGCATCAAGCGTTTCCGCGCTTTTAAAATCTCTTCAAAGAAGAAAAGAAAGGCTTAAAGATTTGCTCAAAGACCCGCAACCCCAGAAAGAAGACCAACCTTTAATTGATATTGAAGAAGTTGATGATCTTGAAGAACAGGAACGGGAGGAACAGGAAAAGGAATGGGAAGCGCTGAGCATCGCCGAAAATAAAGAGGAACTAAAAAAAGAAATTGAAACTCTTCAAGGATTAATATCAAAAGCAATGGAGATTCTTGATGAGGAGCAAGAAGTTAAAATAACGGAGTTAAAGAATGCTATAAAGAAAGGGCTTGAAAAAATAAGAGAATTGCGCGGAAACGAGAAAATTTTAATCTTTACCGAATCCAGAGACACAATGGAATATCTGGTTAAAAAGATTAAAAGCTGGGGATATTCTGTAAATTGTATCCACGGCGGTATGAAATTAGATGAAAGGATAGAAGCAGAAAAAGTCTTTAAAAATCAAACACAGATTTTAGTCGCAACAGAAGCCGCCGGCGAAGGCATAAACCTTCAGTTCTGCCACCTTATGATCAATTACGATATTCCCTGGAATCCCAATAGATTGGAGCAACGAATGGGGAGAATTCATAGATACGGGCAACAAAAAGATGTCTATGTCTTCAACCTCGTAGCCGAAGACACCAGAGAAGGTCAGGTCCTGGCTAAAATTTTTGATAAATTAGAAGAAATCAAAAACACTATGGGGAGCGACAAGGTGTTTGATGTTATTGGCGAGGTATTCTACGGAAAAAATCTCTACCAACTTATCTTAGATGCAGTCGCCAACGCAAAGAGTATGGATGAAATAATTAATGAATTGGATATCAAAATTGACGAGAATTACCTCAACAAAATCAAAGAATCATTGGGTGAGAGCCTTGCAACAAAACACATAGATTATACAAGAATAAAAGAAATGGCTGAAAAAGCCAGAGAATGGAGATTGGTTCCAGAATACGTGGAGGGATTCTTCAAAAAAGCCTTTAAGAATGCAGGCGGAAAATTTACTCTAAAAAAAGACGGGTTTATTGCAATAGATTCAATCCCTGATGAAATAAAAACTATTGCGGAAAATGCCGATTTCAAAAGCCGATTCGGAACTATCCTTAAATCTTACCCAAAGGCAACCTTTGATAAAGATATCGCTTTCAAAAACCCCGATGTGGAGTTTATCTCCTTCGGTCATCCGCTCCTTGAGGCTTTAATTGAATGGGTAATAAAAGAATATTCTGTGAAATTGCAAAACGGCGCCGTGTTTGAAGACCCGCAGGGCAAATACAACGGCATCTTCTGGTTTTTTGAAGGCGAAGTAAATGACGGAAAAGGTAATGTCGCCGGGAAAAAAATTATAGCAATTTATGACAATGGCAAAGAATTAAAACAGATCAATCCAGCAACTTTATGGGACCTTGTTCCTGTTGATAATCCCATAATTTCTAACACAGAGTTCCCGACCCAAAACGCTAAAGAAAAAGCAAAGGAATTTTCAATCAACGCCATTGAAGCCTACGAAAAAGAGATTTTAGAAGAAAGAAAAAGACAGGCGGAAATAAAAAAGAAGTACGGAATTAAATCTCTGGAATATTTAAGAGATGAGCTCGATGCAGACATTGTTAAACTTTATGAGAGAGAAATAAATGGTGAGAAGGTAGATGTTGTTATCAGAAATAAAGAGGAGAGAAAAAGACAATACGAAGAAACTTTAAAAAAATTGGTAAAGGAAATAGATCAGGAGAAGAGTCTAATAATCTCTACGCCGAAATTTTTTGGGGCTGTCCTCGTAAGACCCGCAACTTCAAAGGAAATGGCAAGCAACGAGGAGGTAGAAAAAAAGGGTATGGAGATTGCTATGCAATTTGAAAGGTCTCAGGAAAGAGAACCCGAAGATGTTTCAGCCGAAAATCTCGGCTTTGATATCCGCTCAAAAGGAAAAAATGAAATCCGTTATATTGAAGTTAAAGCGCGAGCGGCAAGCGGCGATGTTGCGCTAACGCCAAATGAATTGATGAAAGCAAAAAGACTTAAACAAGAATATTGGCTTTATATAATTGAAAATGCTCTGGTAAATCCATCCCTTTATATTATAAATAATCCTGCGGAAAATTTAAAAATGGTTGAAAAGACTGAGGTCGTTAGCATTTTAGTTCCTCAGGAGGAATGGAAAAATAAAGGCAACAAAGTATGAATAAAAGATTTATAGAAGTAAGTTTCCCGGTCAAAGAAGTAAGCATTGAGTCCGCAAAGGAAAAGAACATAAGACACGGACATATCTCCACCCTGCACATCTGGTGGGCAAGAAGACCTCTGGCATCTTCAAGGGCAACTTCTTATGCTGCTTTAATTCCTGCACCAGAAAACGATCTGGAATGGGATAAAAAAAGACAATTTATAATAGAACTTTCAAAATGGGAGAATTCTTCAAATCAAGTTCTTATTGATAAAGCAAGGAAAGATATTTTAGAAGCTAACGGTGGGAAGCCATTAAGAGTCTTGGACCCGTTTTCAGGCGGCGGCGCTATTCCACTTGAATGCCTGAGGCTCGGTATGGAAACTTATGCCTCCGATTTAAATCCGGTGGCTTTTTTAATTTTGAAATGCACGCTGGAGTATCCGCAAAAATATGGAAAAAGAAAAAAAGTTAAAGTGAAAAATGAGATAGATTTAGAGGATGAACGAGAAATAAACCCTTTAATTGAAGATGTAAAAAAATGGGGTAATTGGGTACTTGAAGAGGCAAAAAAGGAGATAGGAAGATTTTATCCCGAAGATAATGATGGCTCTATTCCAGTAGGCTATATCTGGGCAAGGACAATACCCTGTCAAAACCCATCCTGCAACGCAGAAATTCCTTTAATGAGGCAATTCTGGCTTGCTAAAAAAGATAATAAAAAAGTTGCATTGAAACCTTTTGTAAAGAATGGTAAGATTGAATTTGAGATAGTAGGACAGGTGTCCTCGCCTGTCTTTCCAAAAGATTTTGACCCGGAAAAAGGCACAGTATCAAGGGCAATTGCTAATTGTCTGGTTTGTGGTGCAACCGTTGATGATGAAACAACAAGAAAACTATTTCAGGAAGGAAGATCAGGGCAGAGAATGGTTGCAGTAGTTTTACATCATCCAAAAAGACAGGG
>JBMFQZ010000048.1:0-4514 GCA_049968335.1 Verrucomicrobiia bacterium | reverse complement strand
CGCGCGATATATTTGGCTACAAATTTAACTATGCTTCCGGATATACCGAGATTTGCCGCTCCGATTATAGAAGTCGTTGAAAGAACAAGCGACCAGATACCAAACTGTTCAACACCAATGGTTTTGAGTAAAAATCTGTATAAAAAGAAGAGAGCAATTCCTACAGATATAATCTGTATCATAGTCATTAATGCATTTATCAATATACGCCGCTTTTGCATTAAAAATTATAAATTTTTAGAACAGAAATAATTTAATTTATTAGATAGAAAATTCAAAAGTTTAAGAGAGACACTGCAATATTTCATAAGCATTTGCTGTTCAGCACATTAATAATCCTCTCCGCCGCCCGCCCATCCCCATAGGGCCAGGCTGATTCTACCCCTGGCCGAGCTTCCAGGGCCGCCCGGACGATCCGCTCCGGGTCGCAGCCCACGAGAGTGTTCCACCCTGCCTCCACCGTCTCCACCCATTCGGTCTCCTTCCGCAGCGTTACACAAGGGACGCGGAAGAAATATGCTTCTTTTTGGACGCCGCCGGAATCGGTGAGTATGACCCGTGCGTTTTGTTCTAATACCAGCATATCAAGATATCCGAGTGGATCGATAAATTTTACATTGCCGTAAGAGGGGTTGTTTAGTGAATTGGAAGATTCAAATTCAAGCATTTTCTTACGGGTTCGTGGGTGAACGGGAAAGATAATAGTTTCTTTTATTTGCGCAAAGGCATTTAAGATGTTATACAGGTTTTGGGGATTATCGGTATTTGCGGGGCGATGGATTGTGGCAAGGAGATATTGTTTTGGTTTTAACGATAGGTCTTTCAGGATATTGGAACGACGGCTGGCGGTCTGAGCGAATTGCAAGACGGCGTCGTACATAATATCGCCGACAAGATAGACACCATTTGTTATGCCTTCCCTTGCAAGGTTATTGACTGCGGTATGGGTTGGACAGAAGAGCAGGTCTGAGCAATGATCGGTAAGGACGCGATTATGTTCTTCTGGCATCTGGCGGTTGAAGGAGCGGAGACCGGCTTCGACGTGGGCAATGGCGATGTTGAGTTTGCAAGCAGCAAGGGCGCCTGCGAGAGTTGAGTTGGTGTCGCCGTAAACGATAACGTAATGGGGTTTTTCAGACAGGAGCACTTGTTCAATTTCAATTAGCATCTTACCAGTTTGTTCGCCATGCGAGCCGGAACCGATGCCGAGGTTGTAATCAGGTTCAGGTATTTGTAGGTCGCGAAAGAAGACGGCTGACATTTCATCATCATAGTGTTGCCCTGTGTGAAGTAAAATTTCTGTATATCCTGCCGAGCGCAAGGCTTTGGATAGAGGTGCGGCTTTAATGAATTGTGGACGAGCGCCAACTATAGAGACAATTTTCATTGGCTTATGTTGCTGAGAAAAACTATGAGTAAATTGGGCTATTTTTGCTGTTTAAATTCGTCATAGGATTTGGAGCCTTTAGAGAGTTCTGGTGGTAATGGTTTATCTTCTGGATAATCCAGACAACGCAGGACTCCCTGGGAAACTTCTTTATATCTGAAACCGGATTCAGGGCAAACCATAATTCCATCGGGACCGGGCTTGAGTTTGTGTCCGTGGCGGCTCATCCAGCCAACCTGTTTTGCCGGGTTACCCACGACTAGGGCATAATCGGGGACGTCTTTTGTAACGACCGAACCTGCGCCGACAAATGCGTATTGGCCGATAGTGATTCCGCAAACGATTGTTGCGTTTGCGCCAATAGTGGCACCGCGTTTGATGAGTGTGCGTTCGTAAAGGGAGTGTCTGTTGACCTGTGAACGCGGGTTAGTAACGTTGGTTAGGACACAGGATGGTCCGAGGAAGACGTCATCTTCAATTTCAATCCCTGTATAAATTGATACATTATTTTGAATTTTGACGTTGTTGCCGATTTTTGCGCCTTTATCTACGTTTACATTTTGTCCAAGGACGCATTTTTCGCCGATGATTGCGCCGGGCATAATATGGCAGAAGTGCCAGATTTTTGTCCCTTTGCCGATAACAGCTCCATCATCTACGACGGCTGTAGGATGAACATAATAATCTTTTGCAGGAGTGGATGGTTGGTTAACAGATTCAGGGCAACAGGTCTCTAGGCTTTTTTGGGCAAGTTGAAGGACTTTAAGGACTTTAAGGGCTTCATCACCGTTTGTCCGCGGTGTGGATCGGTTCTGGCAACATTCAATAAAGTGTTTGCATTCTTTTAACAATGGTTCTTCTTCAGGAACGGTTACGGGCTCACCATCTCTTTTGACCGGAATAGGATTGACGCCGTTGTCCCATTTGAGATAACCGCGATATAGGATGAGTTTTTTCTGCCACGGTTGGGTGTCATCAAAGACAGCCATTCCTTCTGAACCGACGACGGTGAGTTTTTGTTCTTTAAACGGGTTAAGCCAGCTGACATAAATGTGGCTTTGGAGTCCGTTTTGGAACTTGAGAATCGTAAGCGTTGTATCGGCTACGCCGCGGGTAAGATAGGATTCACCATAGCAGGAAACGTGTATTGGCATCTGCCCGCCGGCAAGGGCGAGGATTACTGAAATATCGTGCGGAGCAAAACTCCATAGGGCATTTTCTTCGCGACGGATTTTGCCAAGATTAAGTCTGTTTGATGTAATGTAATATAGGCAACCAAGTTCGCCGTTTTTGATCAGTTGTTTCAATTTTTCAATGCAAGGATGATATTGCAGAAGGTGTCCAACCATAAGGATGCGTTGTTTTTTTTGGGCAAGGGCTACAAGTTCTTCACCCTGTGAGACTTCAAGGCTAAGTGGTTTTTCTACAAATACGTCTTTGTCTGCATTCAAAGCCGCTTTAGCGATTTCGTAATGAAGAGCTGCAGGCGCCGCGACTGCGACGCAGTTTATCTCCGAATTAGCAAGGACATTTTGAAGCAAGGTTGTTTTATTAACGTTTTCGTAACCTGAGTTATATTTTTGTAAAGTGTTTGAATCGGCATCGCAAATTGTGTGCAGAACGCCGAGTTTATTGAAATTTCGCGCAAGGTTTTGTCCCCAATAACCAGCGCCTATAAGAGCCACATTAATTTTGTTCATTTTATAACCTCCTTAGTTTTTTAAAGCGTTTTTAATTGATGACACAATAAAATCTTGGTCGGCTTCTGATAAAAACGGATGCATTGGAAGACTTAATACCTCGCGTGATGCTCTTTCCGCTACGGGGAAATCCCCAAATTTGTAACCAAGGCTTTGAAAAATAGGCTGTTCGTGGAGGCATTTTGGATAATAAACAGCTGTTGGTATGCCAAAGGATTTTAGATTTACGGAAACGGTGTCGCGATTTGGTACGCGAATTGTGTATTGTGCATAGACGTGAGTATTGTTATTGATAATTTCCGGAACAGAATATTGCAATTGTAAAATATTACGTAGCATTTCTGTGTAGCGGGCTCCGATTTTTTGGCGTTGTTTTAATTCCCATTCCAAATGTGGAAATTTAGCGAGCAGAACAGCAGCTTGAATAGTATCGAAACGCCCATTCATACCGAGAAGCGTGTGTTCATGGCGACGGATACCGCCATGGGTTCGGATGGCGCGCATTTTTTCAGCAAGTGAATCATCATTTGTAAACAGCGCGCCACCATCGCCGTAGCATCCGAAAGGTTTTGCAGGGAAGAAACTTGTGGAACCAATAAGTGAAACACTGCAGCTGCGTTTTCCATTCTGGGTGGCTCCAAAACTTTGAGCGGCATCTTCTATAACAGCGAGATGATGTTTTTCTGCGATTTTGTTTATCTTTTCAAAATCTGGCATCTGGCCAAAGAGACTGACAGGGATTATTGCCTTTGTGCGGGGAGTTATGGCGGATTCAATCATGTCGATGTCAATATTATAAGAAATTGGTTCAATATCCACGAAAACAGGTTTTGCTCCAACGAGGAGAACTACCTCAGCAGTGCTAATCCAGGTAAATGGAACAGTGATTACTTCATCACCAGGACCAATTCCTAAGGCACGGAGGGCAATCTCAAGACTGTCTGTTCCGCTTGCAACGGATATACAATGTTTTACTCCAACGAATTTAGCCAATGTTTGTTCAAGTTCTGTTATTTCGGGTCCCATTATAAAATGACCATGATTAAGGACACTTTGAATCCTGTCGTTTATCTCATGTCTGTAATGAACGTACTGTGTTTTTAAATCAATGAATTCCATAATGTTTCTTATGCATTAAATATTTCCAATTATTGGTTGAAATGTTTTAGTTATAAACGGATAGCTCGTAATATAGAATAAAGAGAATTTCCCGTTGTTAAATAATTATATAGATTAAGTGTAACGACAACGTGCATTCCAAATTAATTATTGTTCTTTAGTGATTTTTTGAAATTAAATGGCCAAAGCTTCTGTTTCAACGCTCAATAATTCCAGGTAAGCTGTATGCCGACTTTGTTGTTTGAGTATGTGGCGCCGGTGCCGTATTCGGCGGTTGAATGCCTGTAAAAGAATGAGCCGTCAAGGTG
>JBMFQZ010000047.1:0-4627 GCA_049968335.1 Verrucomicrobiia bacterium | reverse complement strand
AAATCCCATCTTTCTTTATAGTTCTCGTAATCTTTTAGTTCGAGCCAGTATGATACTCCCCCATCTTTCTCGCACCTTGTTAATTTAATCTCATCCCGTCTCAGAACGAAAATTTCGGTATTATTATCAAAAACATTTCTGACAACGACTAAAAAATCGGCAATCAAATATGGATTTGTGCCAAACGGGACAGGAGAACGTTTGCTTAGGGACTTGACTTGAAGTGCATACTTCATCTTTGCATCTACACTGTATATGAGTAAATCAATACCTTTAGCATTCCTTGTTGTTGGCAAACAATTCCAACCTTTTTTTGAAAGCACATAGCAAAGATAAAACAGTCCAGCATTTCCTGTAATTTGATTATTTTTTCTTTTCATTTTTTCTTAAAGATTAATTTAGCATACATAAATTTTCTGAAATAATGTATTTTTTGCGTTTGGTAAAGCAATAATCATCGCTGATTGAAACACTTCAATGGGGCCGCGCTTTTTCAAGCGCGGAAATTGGAATTAAAGAACCGTTACCAGAATTTGTTTATTTTAGCTTCAATGGGGCCGCGCTTTTTCAAGCGCGGAAATATCATTAAGAATTCTTATCATTATACATTATCATTTGCTTCAATGGGGCCGCGCTTTTTCAAGCGCGGAAATTCAATCTGGACACTGCCGAAGGTTATAAGTGAAATTGCTTCAATGGGGCCGCGCTTTTTCAAGCGCGGAAATAAATTAAAAGCAGAATCGCTCTGGGCTGTTGCATTGAGCTTCAATGGGGCCGCGCTTTTTCAAGCGCGGAAATTAATTAATGACGGCGATTAATTTTGTTAATCTAAAAACGCTTCAATGGGGCCGCGCTTTTTCAAGCGCGGAAATAACTCATAGGAGTGCCTGAATACGCGCAATTAATTAAGCTTCAATGGGGCCGCGCTTTTTCAAGCGCGGAAATTTGGAACAGAGCCGAAAGGCGATAGAATCGCTTTTGGGGCTTCAATGGGGCCGCGCTTTTTCAAGCGCGGAAATTCTCCAAAAGAAAGAACAGAATTTTTGTTGAAATACAGGCTTCAATGGGGCCGCGCTTTTTCAAGCGCGGAAATGCCGAAGAGTTGGAAAAAATCAATATAAACTGGTTTGCTTCAATGGGGCCGCGCTTTTTCAAGCGCGGAAATCGGCAACATTCCGGCTGGATTCCACCGTCCTTAAATTCTGCTTCAATGGGGCCGCGCTTTTTCAAGCGCGGAAATCCCTGTTGTTTTCACCAAGCACAACGCCATTAACAAGCCGCTTCAATGGGGCCGCGCTTTTTCAAGCGCGGAAATCACAAACAACAGTAGTGAGGTTAAACTGATATGAAGCTTCAATGGGGCCGCGCTTTTTCAAGCGCGGAAATTTATCGGCAACGGAAGCCCGTCCGGACGGTTTATGCTGGGGCTTCAATGGGGCCGCGCTTTTTCAAGCGCGGAAATGGGAAACAATTTGTCCATATATACACGCCGACAAATCGCTTCAATGGGGCCGCGCTTTTTCAAGCGCGGAAATTAGGTCTTGCTATAAGCAAATTGGGCTCGCCAAAACTGCTTCAATGGGGCCGCGCTTTTTCAAGCGCGGAAATCCAGAATTATAAGCGGAATATCCAGCACCGTATCCTATGCTTCAATGGGGCCGCGCTTTTTCAAGCGCGGAAATAAAAGAATTATGAGCTTCTGGAACATAGACGTTAAGCTTCAATGGGGCCGCGCTTTTTCAAGCGCGGAAATCTCTACATTTCGCGATCCCGGCGAGCGAATAGTTCCATGCTTCAATGGGGCCGCGCTTTTTCAAGCGCGGAAATTTTTTCCCAACGCCATTCTGTCCGACCATTTGAATATTGCTTCAATGGGGCCGCGCTTTTTCAAGCGCGGAAATAAATTTTCAGAAAGTATATAAAAAAGGAATTTTATAAGCTTCAATGGGGCCGCGCTTTTTCAAGCGCGGAAATTTGAGCCGTCAGAACTTAAACTTGCATACACGGCTAGCTTCAATGGGGCCGCGCTTTTTCAAGCGCGGAAATTTTGCCCACCCGCAGAGCCATCTTCGCCCCGCGCTCGTTGCTTCAATGGGGCCGCGCTTTTTCAAGCGCGGAAATATTCAACATTAGATGTTAAAGAACCGTTTGTATTAAGCTTCAATGGGGCCGCGCTTTTTCAAGCGCGGAAATAATACTGCTCAAGATTATCTTTTTCTTCAGATAATATTTGCTTCAATGGGGCCGCGCTTTTTCAAGCGCGGAAATATGATTCGTTATGATAACTATTTTACCATTTATGCGGCTTCAATGGGGCCGCGCTTTTTCAAGCGCGGAAATTTTGAGGAAAGAAGGACTTTATACCTTCTTCACTTATATTGCTTCAATGGGGCCGCGCTTTTTCAAGCGCGGAAATTAATTTATCGGCTACAAGAACAGCATATGCCCGCAGCTTCAATGGGGCCGCGCTTTTTCAAGCGCGGAAATTATTGACATTTATTTGCCATATGATAATGTGATAATAGCTTCAATGGGGCCGCGCTTTTTCAAGCGCGGAAATAATAAGATGGTCAAAGAAAGGAGGTGAGAAAATATGAGCTTCAATGGGGCCGCGCTTTTTCAAGCGCGGAAATTATCTGCCATTCACTGCGTAAGCCGCCTTGCTCTTCGGCTTCAATGGGGCCGCGCTTTTTCAAGCGCGGAAATGTTTTTCAGATAACTCTTGATTCCCTCGCTGATTATGGCTTCAATGGGGCCGCGCTTTTTCAAGCGCGGAAATTTATGTTATTTATTTTACTGTCTTTAATCCATTTGTTGCTTCAATGGGGCCGCGCTTTTTCAAGCGCGGAAATTTTAATGAGCCCCGGCACTGCCACCGGGGCTCGGGTTGCTTCAATGGGGCCGCGCTTTTTCAAGCGCGGAAATCCAAAATATGGGCACTATTATGCAGATTTTTTTGACTTGCTTCAATGGGGCCGCGCTTTTTCAAGCGCGGAAATGACTGGGACTTCAAATAAACAGATTATGGAAGCAACAAGCTTCAATGGGGCCGCGCTTTTTCAAGCGCGGAAATTGGAATTGGCATAGAAAGCGCTTTACTTTTATTGCAGCTTCAATGGGGCCGCGCTTTTTCAAGCGCGGAAATTACTTCGCTAAAATCTTTGTTCCTGTCTCTTATGTAATCGGCTTCAATGGGGCCGCGCTTTTTCAAGCGCGGAAATTATTTTGGATAACCTATATACCAACCTTCTGGTATTTGCTTCAATGGGGCCGCGCTTTTTCAAGCGCGGAAATAAGGCAAGGGATTATACGGCATTGCAATGGTAAAGGCAGCTTCAATGGGGCCGCGCTTTTTCAAGCGCGGAAATTTCAATGACCTCCATATAGAGATTACCGACTGGGATTTGCTTCAATGGGGCCGCGCTTTTTCAAGCGCGGAAATTTCTTCCTGATAGCGTATAATTGCGTCAGGAGAACGCCGGCTTCAATGGGGCCGCGCTTTTTCAAGCGCGGAAATGCTGTCCCAAATTAATAGCGTGCAAGTAACAAATACGCTTCAATGGGGCCGCGCTTTTTCAAGCGCGGAAATCAAAGAAATAGCCGTAGAAATCGCATAACCCACTGGTGCTTCAATGGGGCCGCGCTTTTTCAAGCGCGGAAATGGCGGGCAAGTCGATGTATGCCGCAAAGAATATTGTTGCTTCAATGGGGCCGCGCTTTTTCAAGCGCGGAAATGTGACAGCTTTACGGCCCTCTGGAAGCCAAGACGCGGCTTCAATGGGGCCGCGCTTTTTCAAGCGCGGAAATAAACGGCCGCGAAATACCATCGCGCCGTTTAAAAGCACTGCTTCAATGGGGCCGCGCTTTTTCAAGCGCGGAAATTCCTTTCTTTGACCATCTTATTTTTGCGATCGCTGAAGCTTCAATGGGGCCGCGCTTTTTCAAGCGCGGAAATGCATACATTGATTTACCCGCCCCCGGAGTGCCAACCAGCTTCAATGGGGCCGCGCTTTTTCAAGCGCGGAAATCCACTGGAGATGATGTTATGTCTGCAAGATTCCTGTTCTCGCTTCAATGGGGCCGCGCTTTTTCAAGCGCGGAAATCTCGTCAATAGTCCGACGCGTTTCAAAACGCGTAACAGCTTCAATGGGGCCGCGCTTTTTCAAGCGCGGAAATTCGTTATTGAGTTGCCTGCGGGTGAGCGAGCAACTCGCTTCAATGGGGCCGCGCTTTTTCAAGCGCGGAAATAGTATCAATGAGAAAAAAATTCAAAAATTTTTATAAGCTTCAATGGGGCCGCGCTTTTTCAAGCGCGGAAATTTGGGACAATTTTCTTAATGATTTTGCCGAAGACTCTGCTTCAATGGGGCCGCGCTTTTTCAAGCGCGGAAATAGGTGAATTATTAGCAGCATTTCCAGATTGGTATCCTATGCTTCAATGGGGCCGCGCTTTTTCAAGCGCGGAAATCGGGGTCGCAACTTGGGGGTCAACAATAAAGACCCCAGCTTCAATGGGGCCGCGCTTTTTCAAGCGCGGAAATAAATAATAATAGCAGCATTAACAGCACAGGATATGTTGCTTCAATGGGGCCGCGCTTTTTCAAGCGCGGAAATTTATTAACAGAC
>JBMFQZ010000046.1:0-6079 GCA_049968335.1 Verrucomicrobiia bacterium | reverse complement strand
TTCACAGCGGTATCTTCATCAGTTGTAACGTTCTGACTATCAGCGACTGGAGCGTCGTTGACTGAGTTAACCGTGATGTTCACGGTAGCTATTGCGCTATCCACAGTACCGTCATTGACCTTGAATGTGAAGCTGTCGCTGCCGTTGAAGTTAGCAGCAGGCGTATAGGTAACATTCGGAGGCGTACCGCTCAACGTCCCATGCGTAGGACCTGACACTATCGCAAATGTCAACGGGTCATTCTCTACATCACTCCCGGTCAATGTAATATTAACCGCAGTATCTTCATCTGTCGTCACACTTTGCGGATTCGCTACAGGTGCATCGTTTACAGGTGTAACATCAATTGGCACATTTACTGAATTTGTTGAATATGCAGCGCCATCAAAAGCGCGTATGACAAAGGCTTCAATAATGCCATTAGCGTTTGCTGGTGGCGTCCAAACCAATGAATCGCCCGGTTGAATTAATTGACCTGCTGTTGCTGGGTTTCCATTGATTGTCAAAGTTCCGGCAATTGTTGATTCATACGAAAACACAACAGGGTCTCCATCTATATCATTTTCATCGGCCGCGCTTGTGAGTGTTGTAAAGTTGAAATTGAATGGTTGGTCTTCAAAAGCGTCTGTAAGGGCTGTGACTGTGGAAATTGTTGGCGGAGTTCCCATTAATGCAATGCTGTGATAAAAGCCTGCCGCAATACCGACCGCATTGGTTGAACTAACTGAGAGAGGTGTCTCGCCCTGTCCAACATCATTTCTGCCCCAGCTGATGACTTTGTAATCTCCGCGAAGCGCAAGGCTATGAAATGCTCCAGCCGCTATTGCAATTATATTAGTTGCTTGTGGAGGCGGAGTGATCTGGCCGAATCCGTTATAGCCCCAACCAACGACTGTGCCATCGGCTTTGAGAGCGAGAGTGTGATAACCACCTGCGGCTATTGCAATGACTCCAGATAAACTATTTGGAACGGCGCACTGACCAAATGCGTTTTCACCCCAGCAGACGACTGTACCGTCATCTTTTAACGCAACACTGTGGTAGAAACCGGCTGCTATTGCAACTACATTATTTAGACCCAATGGGGGAGTAGCCTCGCCAAAACCGTTATACCCCCAACCAACGACCGTGCCATCAGATTTTAATGCAAGGCTGTGATATGCGCCGGCGGCAACGGCTTTTACGTTACTCAAGCCATTCGGCACTGTAGTCTGCCCGAATCCGTTGAATCCCCAGGCGACAACTGTGCCATCCTTTTTCAATGCAAGGTTATGAAACGCACCGGACGCTATTGCTTCCACATCTGTTAAGCCTCCGGGTATAGTTATCTGTCCAACTCCATTATCGCCCCATCCAACAACTGTGCCGTCGCGTATTATGGCTAAACTATGATGTCCACCCGCGGCAACAGCCACAGCATTATCGGCATCCTCAGGAGGTGAAACCTGTCCTGAATAGTTTAACCCCCACCCAATTACTCTAGGACCAAGGGCAAAAGTCGGCGAAGCGAGAAAGCCGACCACGATGAATGTAATAACATCACGAATGAATATAGCGGCTAATGAACTGACCTCTCTGATTAGTTTTTTCATAAGTTATTTTCGTTTCGGGTTTTGAGGCTGTAACTTCACCTCTTAATCACTCTCTCACGATTACTTTTAAACTATTACCAGATTTTTTAGAATTGTCAAACAATTTTTATTTTAAAAATTTGTAGAGACAAGAGAATATTTAATATTATTAAACGGCTTAAAACAGGAAATCTTTAATGAATTTTTAAAATGTATCGGGCAAAAGTAATATTTTTTGACACAGGATACAATGCAAATTCAATTGATGTCCTTGCTGGAGCCCTCTGTAAAAGGGACAAAAATTCAATATTTATCAAATTTGTTAAAACTTTTGAGGATTTAAAAAGTGAAGTCTCTATTTCAGACAATCCTGTCATCTTTGCATTTTCATTTACAACATTTGGTTTTAAAAAAATTGAGAGAGAATTGTCTGATTTTATCAAATATACAAACATCAGAAGAAACAATATATATTATATTGCTGGAGGGGTGCATTCAACGGCAAAACCGCGCGAATTGCTCAAAATTGGGATGGATTTTGTTTGTCTCGGAGAGGGAGAAAATACGGTCTGTGAATTTGTAGAAAAATTGATTCATGGAAATGACCTGAAAACCATAAGAGGATTGGGGTGGATTGAAGGCAAGGATATAAGGTCTACTGGATTGTCAAAACCTGTCAATCTTGATGATTATCCCCCTTTTTGTGAACCATACAAACGGTTTAACCCGATTGAAATCACACGCGGTTGTATTTATGCCTGTTCTTTTTGTCAAACACCATTTATGTTCAAGGCGCGTTTTCGCCATAGGTCTATAGAAAACATCTGTCATTATGTGGAGGTATTAAAAAGCACGGGCTTACTGATATCCGGTTTATAACTCCCAGCGCGCTATCGTATGGCGCATCAGATGAAAACCCCTGTTTGGAAAAAGTTGAACACCTGCTTTCATCGGTAAGAAAAATACTCGGGAATAAAGGGAGGATATTTTTTGGCACATTCCCATCAGAAGTGCGTCCGGAGCATATTTCTCCTCAATCTCTTAAAATTTTTAAAAAATATGTTAATAACAACAACCTTGTGATTGGGGGACAGAGCGGTTCTGACAGGATTCTAAAAAAATGCCATCGTGGACATAATGCAGAATCCATAATCCGGGCGGCACGATATTGTCGCGAGGAAGGTTATATTCCGAATGTAGATTTTATCTTGGGATTTCCGGAGGAAACTGAAGAAGATGTTTCTAAGACAATAAGATTGATAGACAATCTCGTATATTACGGGGCGCGGATTCATCTGCATTATTTTATTCCCCTGCCCGGTTCTCCGTATGGAAATAAAATCCCTGCAAGTATTGGTGATATAACACGAAAGAAAATTGAAAAATTAATTTCTGCGGGTTCGGTATACGGACAATGGAAGCAGCAGGAGGATTTCGTTAAAGAATATGCGACAGAGTATTTAAATGGAAACTACGGAGAATCATAAGCTGCTGTTAGAAAACATTCCTTATTTAAAAAATCTACTATTCTCATTTTGGTGACATCCTTCTTTAATCCGTGGTATTAAAGAATGGTCGGGGCGGTGAGATTTGAACTCACGACCTTCTGAACCCCATTCAGACGCGCTACCAAGCTACGCTACGCCCCGACCAATAAAAATTGTATTAACAATTTTTAAACATTTTAAACAAATCCTGAACAATTTCAACATATTATTGATAATTTTTAAAACCAATCTAAAGACCGCTTAAGTAAATCTTGTTGAGAAATTTTATCATTAACGCGAACAGCAGATGATTGGGCAATCAGAGCCAATTCCATAGTAAGAAATGTATGCCTTTGCGGCATTGCGCTTTCGCCGCGCGTTAGACAGTCCATTATTAATTTTCCGAAAAATGGGAAACCTACTTTGCCATTCACATTGACGCAACGTTCACCATTTTTATCGGCGATGTAAAGATAATCTCCTGTAGTATCGCGGGCAATATCAAGGTATTTTCTCAATTCAATTGTCCCTTTGGTCCCGAGTATAAAAGTTCTACCATCTCCCCAAGCGTTCAATCCATCAGGGGTAAACCAGTCCACTCTGAAGTAATGTGTTGCGCCATTGTCCGCAATCAGAGTGGCATCGCCAAAGTCCTCAAAATTCGGATATTCTCTGTTGTTATAGTTTGCAACTTTACTGTGAAGAACAGTTGCATTTGTTGCGCCTGAATAGTATAAAAACTGTTCAATTTGATGAGAACCGATGTCGCAAAGAATGCCGCCGGTTACATTTTTATCAAAGAACCAATCCGGTCGGGTCTTCGGATTTAGTCTATGAGGACCGAGTCCAATCACCTGCAGAACTTTTCCTACGGCGCCATCTTTTATCAATTCGCCCGCATACACGGCGGCTTCAACGTGAAGACGCTCAGAGAAATAAATGAAAAACTTTTTGCCGGTTTTTTCCACTTTTTCTCGCGCTAATTTTAACTGTTCAAAAGAAGTTATCGCCGGTTTGTCAGCAAAATAATCCTTTCCATAATCCATTACTTTTAGTCCAAGCGGACAGCGCTGACAGGGTATTGGCGCCGCAGCAACAAGATGGATTCTGGGATCTTCAAGAATTTCCTCCTCGCAACTGGCAGGTTTAGTCCCCGGATAAGTTTTGCAAAATTGTTCAACTTTAAACTTATCTCTGTCATATACCTTAAGCAACGTTCCACCGGCTTCAATCAAACCGTTGCACATCCCGTAAATATGACCGTGGTCTAAACCTATTGCCGCAAATATGAATTCACCCGGTTTGCAAACCGGTTTTGGTCTCCCTTTCGGGGCATACATCATTCCGTCTAACTTTTGCATAAGGAAAATTAAAATTCCCTGCCAAAAGTAATTTTTGAATCTGAAAAATTATCAACGCTTTTTGTCTTTGTATGGAATTTTTTGGCGTTTTTGATTATTCCTTCTTTTGTATAAAAAAGAGAATTTTTATCAAGTGGCAAATAGACACGCTCGCCCAAATGGGCAGAAAGATAGACAGCGGTTATCAACATAATTGTATTGCGTCCCTGCTCTCCATCAACAATCAACGATTCTTTCCCTTCTATTGCAGCGAGAAAGTTCGCTATCTGTCCATCGTGAGCAGTGTATTTAACCTCCGGTAAAGAATCATACATAGATTGAATTTGCGCTGATTTTTGGGTATCTTCTTCGGGAAAACCATTTACTCGTTGTCTGTATGAACTGACCCTCCAGGGAATTGACACCCCTGCCTGTTCGCACTGGAAAATCAGTTGTTGTTCTTCACCGTGATGAATAAGAGAAGAAGTGATTTGACCAATTCTCTTATCGTTGTAAAAAAGAACCGCTGTGGAAAAATCTTCCACTTCGGAATTGATATGGTTCAGATTTTCGGTAAATGCGATAACCGACGCAGGCATTCCCATCAACCAGAGGAATAAATCAATGTGATGAACAGCGTGGTTAATAGTGCAACCTCCCCCTTCTTTTTCCCAGGTGCCGCGCCACCACAAATCGTAGTAATTGCTGCCGCGCCACCAGAGTGAATCGGCTCGGCCGAATAAAATCCTGCCAGTTATACCCGATTCAAGAATAGATTTTGCGCGCATAACTGGGGTTCTAAATCGGTTCTGCGCGACAACAGATAAGAGTCGCTTATTGTCTTTTGCCGAGGCAATCATTCTGTCGCACTCTTCAAGACTGGGCGCCATCGGTTTTTCACAAAGCACATCTTTGCCGCTATTCAATAATGCAATTGCAGCAGGCGCGTGTTCAAATGGAGGAAGACAAACCGATGCGGCATCAAATTTTTCATTTTCAATCAACTCCGTATATGATGAATAAGCCGTTGCTTGAAGCCCGTAATCCTGAATCTTTTTTTGCGCTTTCTCTTTAGATATATCGGCGATAGCAACAATCTTACAACGGTCTTGAAATTTTAAATACCCGTTAATATGGCTATCGCTGATAGCCCCTGCCCCGATTATTGCAACTTTAATCATATCTGGATTTTAACAATTAATCACCTAATTGCGCAAGTTTTGCGGCTCTTGCAAGAGCGAGAATATTTTCGGCGGGAGTTCCGGGCGAGGTACCGCCTCCAGCAGATAAAATCAATCCTTTTCTGGTGCAATGTGATTCAATGCAGTTAACAGCGCTTTTAATTACATCGTCAACACTCCCACGAGCCAACACTTCAAGCGGCGCCACATTACCCATCAAGCATACTTTATTTCCAACAAGTTCTCGCGCCTTTTTAATGTCTGTTAAATGGGTGAAATTAAATATTTGAATGCCTATGTCGCCAAGATATTTGTATGAAGCAGGATTAAAATTATCGTTATGAAATATTTTTACGCATTGCGGAAACGCATTATAAATTTCTTTTAGATAAGGATGCGCGAATTCAAGGTAATCTTTTGGGGAAAGGAATCCAACAATATCGTCAAGCACCATAATGCCTTCAACCTCTGATAGCGATTCAGCCTGCGCCGATAGCCAG
>JBMFQZ010000045.1:0-10999 GCA_049968335.1 Verrucomicrobiia bacterium | reverse complement strand
GCCTTTGCAAGCGCAGGCAATAAAAGCGCCGCAAGTATCGCTATGATTGCTATAACAACAAGCAGCTCTATCAGGGTAAACCCTTTTTGACCTGCTCTCCGACTCATTATTTTATTTATATTCATATTCTTTTTTATTATCGGGGTTTTAATATTTCTAAAGTTTATATAAAAAATCTCAAAAGAATGCAACTGTGCGTTTTAACGCACAGTCACTGTTTTCGATTACAAGGTTGAAGAAAATAAATATAACTTCCTGTAAATAAATTAATTATGAAATAAAGTTAAAGTTTAATATTTTTTCCCTAAATTAATTTTATTCTTCAAACAATATTCGGAATTTACTACATAATGTTCTGCCCAGGACTTCAGTTTTTTCCGTTCTTCATCCGAGAGAGTCCTTTTTATTTTTGCGGGGCAACCCACTACGAGCGAGCCGGGCGGTATTTTCATTCCCGGTGGAACAAGCGCATTGGCTCCAACAATAGATTGCTCGCCAACCTCTGCGCCATCAAGAATAGTTGCGTTTATTCCGATGAGAGACTCGTCCCCTATAATGCAAGCATGAACAACAGCCGCGTGTCCGATAGTTACCCAGTTTCCAATAATGCAGGGAAGGTCTTCGGCAAGGTGAACAACGGCATTATCCTGAATGTTAGAGTGGTGTCCGACTACGATTTTGTTTATATCCGCCCGCAGCACCGCGTTATACCAGACGCTTGAAAAATCGCCTAATGTCACATCGCCTATAACAAAAGCGCCTTTTGAAATATAAACATTTTTCCCGATAGTCGGTTTCTTTCTTAAATAAGTATCAAGTCTTTGAATAAGTTCATTCATAATGTTCTAATTAATTAGAATATTGAAAAGAGTTCAAATAAAAAACCGCCGCAGTAAGTATGCGGCGGTGTGATATTGTTTAGATTATTTTTACCAGCAAACCCCATAACGGACGTAAGAATGTCCGTGGAATCTACTATATCCAAAACTAAAAACAGGCGGGTGATGCACGAAGACTGGCGGACGATAAACCACTACCGGAGGCGGCGCGACAACTACAGGAGCCGGCACCACAGGAACCGTTTGTACGACTACTGGCGTTGACTGCACAACGACGGCAGGTTGAGTTTGAACAGCAACTGGAACGCTTTGAACCACTGCCTGTTGTTGAGTTACCACAGTTGTTACCGTTTGCGGAACAACAACGGTCGTCTGCGGCTGCGGAACATAAACTGTGGAACTTGATGTATAAACCACAGGAGGCGGCGCTGGCGCGAGCAAATTAGCAAGCGCAACGCCTGCCACAACACCAGTCATTATCTTCCCGGCTGTCGCCCACTCTCTATCCCCTGCCTTCACAGGGAATGTGGTGGTCGCTCCTAATATTCCAATTGCAGTTACTACTGCTATAAGTTTTTTCATATCCTATCAACCTCCGAATGGCTCTTCGCCATTCTACAATATTTGACGCATCACTTTTTTCTTTATTCAATCTCCAAGAAACCATAAAGTTTTAGTGACATGAAAACACAACAAAAAATAGTGAGGGATATTAAGAAAGACGAAAAAATCGTCATCGCAGGAGCTGGAGGTTTTATTGGTGGCTCTCTGGTACGGTATTTTCACAATTTAGGTTATACAAACATAAGGGCAGTGGACAAAAAGCCGTTGCCGCAATGGTACCAACGGGTGCCCGGTGTGGAATCGCTCTGTTTGGATTTGAGCCAGGAAAAGAACTGCCGCCGCGCAGTTGAAGATGCCGTTGAGGTTTACAATCTTGCTGCGGATATGGGCGGTATGGGTTTCATTGAGCGCTTCCGTGTTGAATGTTTGCGGAGCATTTTAATCAACACACATCTGATTGAATCCGCGTACAGAGCAGGTGTCAGACGTTACTTTTATTCGTCTTCAGCCTGCGCCTACAACACGATGCTTCAAAAAGATCCGAATGCCAGGGCGCTCAAAGAATCGGATGCTTATCCGGCTTACCCAGAGCGCGGATATGGCTGGGAAAAATTGATCTCAGAGATATTTTGTCAAGAATACTGGGCTGAGCGGGGATTAAAAACATTTATAGCGCGGTTCCACAATGTGTATGGACCGTTTGGAACCTGGTATGGTGGACGCGAGAAAGCGCCAGCGGCTATATGCCGTAAGGTGATTGAGGCTATTGATACCGGCAGCGGAAAGATTACAATCTGGGGTGATGGCACTCAAACCCGCAGTTTTATGTTTATTGACGATTGCACCCTGGGAATTGATATGATTACACATTGCGATAAATTAATTGCAACGCCGATCAATCTTGGTTCAGCTGAACTAGTCTCAATCAATCAGCTTGTTGATTATGTGGAAGAGATTGCAGGGGTTAAATTAAAACGGGAATATGACTTGAGCGCGCCGAAGGGAGTTGCCGGCAGAAACAGCGACAATACATTTATTAAAGAAATGTTAAAGTGGGAACCTAATATGCCACTAAAAGTCGGTTTAAAGAAAACTTACGAATGGATTAAAGAACAATACTACGCGCGAAAACAGGGGAAGCGAATCGTTGAATAAAGAAAAGTCTAAAACTGTCGTTTCTCCTCCGGATATAACGGAGGTAGTCGGAAAAATTCCTTATAGAATAGCGCTGGCGGGTGGCTGGATAGACCAGCCTTTTGTATCAATTCATAACAAAAAGCCGCCCGGTTCAATGGTTGTTGTTTGTGTTGAACCGACTTTTAGATTTATGGATAGATGCGGCATCTGTTCCAGCACCCGCGAAATCGCTCTTAAACTCTGGAAAGGCAAATTGCCAAAGCGCGCCCCTGCCAGTCTCGTTGAAGAATTGTATTACGAAGAAAACAAGGATAAAAAAGACCCCTCTGGCTCGCAGGATATGATCGGATTGGTTTATCCGGGCATAAACAGGCTTGATTACGACTACAACTACAAGGGCGGGATTTTTCCTTGTCATATTGAAACCTGCAAAGACCCGTCGGTTGCTAAATGGCTTGAAGACATACTCTATCTTCTACCAGTTGCGCCAAGACCGGAGGGTTATAATCCTTTAGGAATAAAAAATTTAGACCCAAAATGGGTAACCCGTTTAGGGAACACAGGCAAAAAATGCTTTGAATCTATAGTAAAAAAGGACATTGAGGCGCTCGGAAAATCTTTTAATGAATGTATGAAATGCTGGCAGACAATCTTGCCTCAAACAGTTAAACATCCGACAATAAAAATAAATCTTGAACAATTGCTTAAATTTTACCAGCGTCATTATCCCGGCGCTATGTATTCAGGATGCGGAGGCGGCTACTTAATAGTAGTGTCTGAAACTCCGGTCCCGGGAGGGATACAAGTTAAAATTAAATTGTAATATTCTATATTGTTAGAATTATGGTTAAGAAATACGTTGTTGTGTCATCTGGTTTTGACGATTTGCGTTCGCGTGAAGTCCGATTCCTGCAAGAGGCATCTAAACTTGGCAAGGTTCGCGTCTGTCTCTGGAGCGACAGAATGATAGAAAATCATACCGGACAACCACCGAAATTCCCGTTTGCCGAACGGCTCTATTTTGTTCAATCAATCCGATTTGTTGACGAAGTTGTTGGTATTGACACACCGCATGCATTGAATGAACTGCCACAGAAGATGCTGACAAACACAACCGCCTGGGTAGACGACACAAAAGGAAACAATCCAAAACGACTTGAATTTTGCAAAGGGACCGGGATTGAATACAAGGTCATTAGAGAAAGGGCGTTAAAAGATTTTCCTAAAATATTCAAATCAATTGCTATTAATAGAAACGAACCAAGGGTCATAGTTACTGGCTGTTATGACTGGCTGCATTCCGGACACGTTAGATTTTTTGAAGAAGCTGCAGCTTACGGAAAACTGTATGTGGCGATTGGAAACGATGAAAATGTCCGTATGCTGAAAGGGGAAGGTCACCCACTATTCAATCAACAGGAACGGCTTTATATGGTCTCTTCAATCCGCTATGTTTACAGAGCGATGATTACAACTGGAAAAGGCTGGCTTGACGCAGAACCGGAAATTAAAAAAATCAAACCGACTTTTTACATTGTCAATGAAGATGGCGATAAACCTGAAAAACGAGAGTATTGTTTAAAAAATAACATCAGGTACATTGTTCTAAAACGCAAGCCAAAGGAAGGTTTGCCGCGACGTCAGAGCACCGATTTGCGCGGATTTTAAAATGAAATTATGGAAAACAATTGAAAGAAAGGTCATCTGCCAGCCGAACAAATTTTTAACCGTTGAATTACACAAGATTCAACTGCCAGACGGCAGAATAATTGAAGACTGGGGTTGGCTCATCCTGCCAGATTTTGCCAATGTAATAGCGCAAACCAGAGAGAGAAAATTTTTGATATTCAGACAGACAAAATACGCCGCAAGCGAGATAACTCTTGCGCCGCCAGGCGGTTTTCTTGAAATCGGAGAGGACCCGTTAGAAGGGGCAAAACGGGAACTATTAGAAGAGACAGGATATATTGCAGAGCAATGGTTTTCTTTAGGCAATTATGCAATTGACGCCAACCGCGGCGCAGGACGCGGTCATTTTTTTCTTGCGATAAGCGCGAGTAAAATCCAGAACCCAATTCAAGACGATTTAGAGGAACAAGAGTTGTTGTTACTAACGCGAGACGAACTTGAACAGGCGCTGGATTCAAATAAATTCGCGATTATGCCCTGGGCTGCCGCAGTCGCGCTTGCCCTTAGAAAACTTGATAATCTGAATCCTGATAACCGGTGAATATTTTCCCCTAAAAATGTCTGAAACAAAAAAAACGCCACTTCAATTGAACTCCCCTGTCTCAGAATTATGGGGGATTGGAGGTGAAAGGAGTGTTCAATTAAGCAGGCTTGGCGTTAAATCCATACATGACCTGTTGCTGCTCAAGCCAAGACGTTACGAGGATAGACGCCAGATTACGCCAATAGATTCGCTAAAAACCGGCGAGTCGTTTTTAGTTAAAGGAAAAGTAGTTGTCAAAGGGATTAAATATTATAAATGGCGAACAAAATCTGTATTTGAGATGGTTGTTGAAGACCAGAGCGGAAGGCTTCATTGCCGATGGTGGAATCAACCATATCGCGATCAAATGTATTCGGTAGGCGATGAACTCTGGATTTATGGAAAAGTTGTCTCTGAACGCCCAAAAACAATGGACAATCCCGAGACTGAAATATTGGATGAAAATGACGAAGACTCCTCTATCCACATACGGCGAATCGTCCCGATCTATCCACTTACCGAAGGGATAACACAACGATGGTTGCGCAGCCTGATATGGAAAACGTTATATCAATTTGAGTCAATAATAGAAGAGCCATATCCATCGCTCATCAAGTATGCGAAGGAATATACCGGCACAGATTTGATTGCGAGAAAACAGGCCATAAGACTCCTTCATTTTCCGGAAACCTTACAGCAGACAACCGACGCAATTAAGCGGCTTGCCTTTGACGAGTTTTTTGACCTGCAATTAAAATTGCGGGTCCGCAGGAAAAATTTGTTAAAAAACGCCAGAGGTTTAATTTGTTCAGGGAACAACTCTTTAATAAAACCGTTTTTATCAAGACTTGGATTTAAGCTCACGGAGGCGCAAACCGCGGTGCTTAGAGAAATCCGGAAAGACCTTTCAAGCGGCGTTCCGATGCGGCGTCTGCTTCAGGGAGATGTTGGTTCAGGAAAAACGGTTGTTGCCGCCTGTTCTGCGCTGATGGCGATTGAAAGCGGATACGATGTTGTCATTATGGCTCCCACTGAAATTCTTGCGCAACAGCATTACAATAATTTTCTGAATTGGTTTGAACCGCTCGGCGTCAAGGTGTCAATCCTCACAGGCAGTATAAAAAACTACGCGCCGCTTAACAATCAAACACAAAATTTATTGATTAATCGGAATCAGATGAGCGAACAGACCAGTAGCATCGGCTCGCTCATAATTGGCACTCACGCGCTACTTGAAGCCAATTTTTCACCGCAACGACTTGGACTGATAATTATTGATGAACAGCATAAATTCGGAGTAGCGCAAAGGGAGGCAATGGTAAAAAAAGGTTTTTATCCGCACCTGCTTGTAATGACAGCCACTCCGATTCCACGCACCCTCGGGCTAACAATTTACGGTGACCTTGATATTTCTATCCTCGATGAATTGCCACCCGGCAGGGGCAGAATTAAAACCTACGTTCGCGGCGAAGAAAAATTGAATGATGTGTATAAGTTCGTAAAACAAAAACTCATTGAAGGACGTCAGGCTTATTTTGTCTATCCGCGGCTTGAAGATAGCGATCCTGTCGGCGGGATAAAAGCGGTTATAGATGAATATGAAAAAATACAGAAACAGTTTTCTGAGTTTGCTGTCGCGGTTGTTCATGGCAGGTTAAACCAGCAGGAACGAGCGTCTGTGATGGAAGGATTCAGACAGAATAAAATTCGCATACTCGTCGCAACATCAGTGATAGAAGTCGGTATTGATGTTCCAAACGCCACAGTTATGGTTATTATGAATGCCGAAACTTTCGGGCTTGCACAGTTGCATCAACTTCGCGGCAGAATTGGCAGAAGTTCTCACGAATCTTACTGTATTCTTGTAGGAAAATCAAAAACGCTTGTTTCCCAGCAGCGATTAAAAATTATGGAAGAAACAACCGACGGATTTAAAATCGCTGAAGCTGACCTGCAAATTCGCGGTCCGGGCGATTTTCTCGGCAAAGAACAAAGCGGTATGCCTGATTTTAAATTTGGAAATCTATTAACCGATCTTGAACTTATGAAAGCGGCAAAAACCGTTGCGATGAAAATTGTAGATGAAACAGATTGCTAATTCTGTATATTTTTCTCTCTCACCTTGAATATTTTTACAGGTCCTATTAAACCCGAGTCAACAAGTTCCCAATTTGAAGCGTCAAATGGCTTGTAATTGATATTCACAATATTAATGTCATTGAAAATTTTCCACTGCGCTTTTCTGCGGTCAAGGTCTCTTATTCTGTTGGCGGATAGATTTGTAACTTCAATCTCTAATAAGTTATCCTTCGGTTTCAAGTCGCCGCAAATAAGAGAAAATGGATTTGCAAACAGAACACCGATATTTTTTCCGTTAACCTTCACCCTTGCGCTCTGGCAGACCCGACCGAAGTCAATCATCCAGACCCCGTCTCCTTTTTCTGGAAGGTCAAATTTAATACTATACTTTGCGGTGCCTGCAAATCGCTTATAATCGTCGCCATTAAAATTTGTCCACGATTCAAGGTTCGTAATTGTTACCGCCGGTGGTAAAACTGGTCCGCCATCTATAAAATCAACCCGCCACGCGCCGCTAATCTGGTAACCTGCCCCTTCAATTTCAAAATATTTATACCTCTCACCATCAACTCTAATATTCTTAAAAAGCCTCAAGATTGCCGATTCATACGGAGCAAGTTCAAGGTAAACAAGGGACGAATTTTCTTTTGTTTTTAATGATGCTTTACCAGAGACGCCGTTCATCGGATTCATCACGACTGCCGATTGCAATTGCCAGCCTGTGTCAAACCAGCCTTTTAAAGGACGGTCGTTTCTATTAACTACAAATACGTGATAAACTTCGCCATTCTGACTTCCGCTTTGCACCTCACACCTTCGCGCTATATACTCAAGGTTTCCCAAATCGCTTACAAAATGCGGTAGCGCCGCTTTTTGCGACTGTAACGCAAGCCGCACATCGCCGACGAATATTTTCCCCTCCCCTGCCTCTGTCACAGATAATCCAGAAAGATTTGTCTTACGCAATGAGAGTCCGTTCAGCAGTTTCTTAAAGTTTTCCCGCCGCTGTTCAAGGTTGTAAAATCCAGGAACATCCTGCGGCAATTGTTCAAATATAACAGAAGCCCCGGACTGAGCCAGACGGATTATCTGTTTTAAAGTTGTATCCGGCAAATATTCACAGGCTGGTATTATAAGAAGTTTATATTCTGTCTTTCCTTTTGTTAGAATGCTGTAACCATTTTGAGTTTTTAATGTTTGCAAATCTTGCAATTGCTTATCAGAGATATAATCAAAACTATATTTGTTGCTCCAGAGTTGCGATGCAACATTGCTGACCCTGACACCTTCAAACCAGTTTAAACCGTGGATTGTGAAGTGTGGAAGAAAGCCGTCCAATTTCTGCCAGATTTCTGGAAACGGATAGTAAAGCAAAATGTCATTAGCGGGTTTGCCGTATTGCAGCACAGCCTGACATCGCGAAATATACCGCGCGAGCGATGGCGCATCGCGCCAAATTGAATTGCGAGGATTCATCTCCGTTGATGCGTAGAAAAGCCAACCAGGCCAGGGAGCCTCTTCTGGCGAATAACAGGTGCCGTGAAAGAAAATATGGTTAACTCCGGCAACAAACATCTGGTCTGCTAATTCCTTAATATCTTTCAAAGTTTCATTAAAATGTTCTTTTAACCAGGTTCCTGTTTCAGCCGAAGTTAAATTTTTTCCAGAAACGTGCGCTGCCGACGAGGCTAATTTTGAGATTAATGTGTTGCGGTCGCGATAAAACATTTCGGTTTCCGGTATGTCCGCGACTGCATAAAGGTCAAGCAAATTGCCCGGTGAACCGTGCGCCTCATTGCGGGTAATCATTCCCCGCTTGTGAGCCCATTCAACCCAGAGCGG
Organism: Verrucomicrobiia bacterium; assembly: GCA_049968335.1. GTDB lineage: Bacteria > Verrucomicrobiota > Verrucomicrobiia > Limisphaerales > JAKPVM01 > JAKPVM01. The sequence goes on along the minus strand of JBMFQZ010000045.1, from coordinate 2,326 downwards.
TAGCGATTGTTCAGCCATAATATCAGATACAGTCTGACGGTAATCCGCAATGACCCTTCTGGAAATTTCGCCATCTTTGTGTCTTAACAGATAAGGCAGATATTCCTCAAGTTTGTAACCACGCAAATTATAAAATCTTTCAAAAAAATCGGGCGCCCATTCAGAACGATATTCATAAGAATCGTGATAAACCGCGCGCGGCATCCGACCTGTATAATTTGAGAACGAGCGGTCAAACCATCTTAAATAATTTGAAACAGCGGCAGGATAGATAAGATTTAACATATGCCCGCCGCCGCCCGGGGCTGCCCTTTTGACCTTTTGTCCAGATGGCTGTTGATACACTGCATAAATTGTCCATTCTCCCTGCGCGGGTCTCCATTCAATAGTTCCGTCTGAATTCAAAACAAGGTTTCTTATCTCTCCTGATTTTTCAAATGCCATTATTTTTTGAACTTTCTGCTTATCAAATTTTGCTCTGTAAATTTCGCCGGGCTTCAGAACGTTTGTGCGAACAATCAGTTTTGAATTAGCCTCATCGTCTGTAACGTATGGACCTCCAAAACACCAACCGGTTCCAAGTGTCATATCAACTTGAAGTCCTAATTCATCCGCCTTCTTGATTGTAAAATCCAACATCCTCAACCATTGTGGAGAAAGATATTCTATGTATCTATTTTCCCAACCTTTTGCGCCATAAATCGGTATAATATGCACCCCGCCCCAGCCTGCCTTTTGTAACCTTTGCAGTTCGCGAGAAATATTCTGTTCATCAACCGCGCTCCCCATCCACCACCAGTAAGACCACGGCTTTGCTGTCTGATCGGGTTCAATCCATGAAAACGGCGTTTTATCAGGAGAAATAAAACCGCCTTCAGAGGCAGACACCGTATTAGCCCGCAAAAAGAGAAATAGGAACGCAGTAAAGGTTAAAAACGACAGCAATGATAGTTTTTTAAAATTGTCCAAGTTCACAGATTTTCTTTACCAGAAACCGGGACAATCTTGCAAGGTTTCTTTGCCGCTCGCGGAAGAGGCGTGGTTATTTTTAGCCAGTAATTTAGAATCTTATCCTATGGAGGCAAGTTGTTTTTGACCGTGAGTTAGGAAATCAAGATAATAAATCAACTGATCTTTCATATCGGGTCGTCTGACAATGGCATCAATAAGCCCGTGTTCAAGGAGAAATTCCGCTGTTTGGAAACCTTCCGGCAATTCAGCCTGTGTGGTGTCTTTTATAACGCGAGGTCCTGCAAAGCCGATCATTGATTCTGGTTCTGCGATTATCAAATCGCCGAGACTTGCATAACTTGCCATCACGCCTGCGTAAGTTGGATTTGTTAACACGCTAATGTAAGGCAGCCGTTGTTTTGCATGGTAAGCGAGCGCGCCGCTTGTCTTTGCCATCTGCATAAGACTGAACATTCCTTCATACATTCGCGCGCCGCCGCTTGTGGAGATAATTATAAGTGGCAATCCCCTGTCGGTTGCGGTTTCAATCAATCGGGTTAGTTTTTCGCCAACGACAGACCCCATTGAACCGCCGAGAAAACTAAAATCCATTACTCCAAGCGCAACCTTGAATTTGCCTATGCATCCGACCCCAGTTATAACCGCATCTTTTAACCCTGTCTTTTTCTGATTTGATTCAAGTTTTGATGTATAAGTTGCCACGCCTGTGAACCCGAGAATGTCCACGCTCGTCATATCGGCGTCCATCTCTTCAAATGTGCAGGTTTCAACCAGTGAATGTATTCGTTCACGAGCGCTTATAGGAAAATGATAATCGCATTTAGGACAGACTTTAAGGTTCTCATCAAGATCATTGTCATAAATCATTGAAGAACATTTTGGGCATTTCGTCCAGAGCCCTTCAGGAATATCTTTTTTCCGCGCTCCGGTTGTAACAATTTTGGGCTTTTTAATTATCGGCTGTTCAACCTTGATCAAGGGAGCCGTCGTGTTTTGTCCGTTTCCGCCATTACTGCTAATATTTTTTACATTTGTATCGGCGTTACTCTCTGATCCAGATTGTTGTAAAATATTCTTTTTGTTAAACGATGTTGTGCTCATCTTTTAATTTAAAATTGTTTTTTATCCTCTTGCCACAGTCCATACAGCTACCTCAATAGCCCCCGCTTTTCGCAACACCCTCGCGCATTCATTTACCGTGGCTCCGGTCGTCATAACATCATCAATTAAAATCACTTTTTTGCCCTTCAACCACCCCGATTTATCCTTTACATCAAAAGCGTTTTTCACATTCTCGCTACGTCTTGACCGATCAAGAGTAGTGTGAGTTTCAGTATATTTGACTCGTTTTAAT
>JBMFQZ010000044.1:0-11581 GCA_049968335.1 Verrucomicrobiia bacterium | reverse complement strand
CCTTTGATATTGTGTTATTCAATCTCACAAAGCGGTGTCGTGACTTCTCCCGCGGTTTTGCCGCCGCAGTTAAAAAAATCTTGCTCTTCGGGTCCTTTTCTAACCAGTGAATTATTTATAAAATAATTTCGCAAATTCAATTTTACCCAAAAGCGCATTTTTCACTAAAATGTTCAAGGTTCAGATACTTGATATTCAATCCATTTATTGCAGAAGGATTGCGCGATAAAACTTGAATGGACGAGCGGTTATATTTGTTTCAAAGAAAAGGATAATTCCGGTGTCGGAACGGTTTGTAATAAGCGGTATCCAGTCTGGCGTTCCGAGAGTCTCGTTAAATTCAATAACGTAGGCGCGGTGTGGTTGTCCTGATATCCGTATTGGCAGTCTTCCATTTGAAACGTTGGGATAATCTAAAACAGGCGGCTGTGGCATACCAAGTTTATTAGATGCGCGCGGCGTCCAGTTTGTCATAAAATAGTACTGGTTCGTGTTACCGTCGGGGTAAAGCCCCATACTAACATTTTGATACTGTGTTGAAAACGAGACCGAGTGTTGCAAAGAGCCGTCGGGAGAGAAAAGCGCGATTATGTCGCCATCTTTGTTTAATTTAAAATTAACGCACAAATCGCCGTTTAAAATGTTGTTAGAAGAGCCATCAGCCCAGACAAGGAGAAATCCCTTTGCTTGAATAACTGTGTTTGAAGGAATGACATATTTATTTGGAACCAGCAGTGAATCTGTGAGGTAGTAGCCGCCGATGTTAACTGCAGTATTGTTCGGGTTATATAATTCAAACCAATCTTTGAATTGATTATCTGACGGTTCAGGATAACCGCCGGGGGCGCTGTTATCAGCCATCCACTCATTTATCACAACTGGCAAAATCGGCGGGATATTCTGATTTGTAACGACAATGGAAACCACCCCGCCATTCACTGGATTGCCGTCGCTTCCCAGCGCGCGAATTAAAAGAAGGTTTGTGTATGAAGGGGCGGGCAGAGTTAAAGTCCAGTTTGTCAGACTCGTCCAGGAAACCTGCTGAATCAATCCGTTAATTTCAATTTTTTCAACCGATATTGGCGCAACGCCGTTGAGTGTTAGGCGATTATTTGCAACAACAAGATTTCCCGCATTTGTGAAGACAGCAAACGGTGTTGAAACCGGCAGATAAGATTTTACAAAATTTGCCCTCTGCACAAGATAGTTTACAACGCCGCTCCAGTTTTGCCCTAATAACCTGGCATAACGGTTCGCCCAGTCTGTTAAAAACGATGAATCGCCGCTGAACCGGGTCAGGTCGTAAAGGTGATGGTAATAACGGCGGTAATTGTCCGGAATAGTTGTTATGATTTTATAAGTGTTTGCCGAACCATTTCCCGGAAACGGTTTTGTTATAGAAGCGACAAATGAATAGTCAAGGTCCCATAAAAACGCCATACCGCGTCCGTCTTCTGGTCTGAAATAAATAATCAGGTTATGAGAATTGTTGTAAGTGTACATATCGTCGCTGCCGATGAGTGAAAGCAGAGCGACAGCGCGCGTCCATTCGTCAACATCCATTAATGCCTTTGTTTGTTGTTCAAGGTTTGTCCCTGTCAGGCTAAAAGTTTTTGCGAGGGCAATCATTGGAGCGTAATTATCTTTTGCCACGTGATTTTCTTTTAAAAACGTCCAGCGATAATTTTCTTTGTCATCGCCCAAATCCTGAATATCTGTTCCCAGAACGAGGTCGGGGTTTGGAACCTTGAGCGATTGCGGGTCGCCGGGGAGAACTGTATTTGTTGGATAATAGATTAATTCTAATTTATACATCTCGCCATCGCTGCCATTTTTGAATGATGAATCAAGGAAAACATCGCCATATTTTGCAAGCCGCAAATAACCCGAGCCATCTTCACTGCCTCTTGGACTGAACACCTGGCATAGATCATCGTAAGTATCCGGCAATCCGCCTGCCTTTTGTATGATTCGCCAGATCAAAATCTCGTCGTGCCGGCCTCCAAGCCCGGATTGTCCGCCGGAGCGGTCTATTGAAAAGCCGCTATGAACGCCCCACAAATTCTGACCTGCTGGAAGCCGCACTGTGAATCCTACGCGATTGCGTTCGCTCCCTTGCAAGTGAACGCCAGCATTGTAATAGCAGGTCTTTTCATCCGCCACAACCGTGCAACCTAAAAGTTCATTGCTCATCATATTTGTGTTGCTATGAAGCAGTGCTGCCTCTGATTGGGTCATAATAATTCTGATAGGATGGAGACCTTTCATTAGCGATTGATTATCATCAGCCACCTTGTATAACGCCCTGTAGCGGACTGAATTTGTTGGCGGGTAAGAAGATTTCACGCCATACCTGTCTTTAGCCTCAATATAGAATTGAACTATGCTGCCTGCGCTTTGCGCCGGGATGGCGCCTGTTGCTGTTATAGTATAACCGTATTGAGTTATATTATTTGAAAGCCGCATCGCGCTCGTCCACCATACGCCTCCATTGATAGAATATTTTAAAACCGCGGATGCAACGCCATCCGGGTCTGAAAGGTCAACCGATACGGTCACGTTGTTTGTTGAATAAGGGACAACTGGAAAATGCCTGAGGTTTGAAAATGTTGGACCGATGTTCTGAACGTAAGCGGTGTTTCTCGCCCCCGGCGTCCCGTATTTATCGCCGCGCGGTATCTCTGTAGTTTTTGCAAGGCGGTTAAAATAAAGCCGCGTGTTTAATTTGTTGCAACCGGCAATCCATTTTGCCCGATATGATATCTCGTACTCAACGCCGTTCGTTATGCTTGCGCCATAGGCAAGGGTTGTTTCGGCATGATTATGGATATGCTCGGTTGGGGCGTCAGCAACGAGTCTCAAGATGTGGTTTGACGTGTTGCCGGGCTCTTGAATTACCTCGCTATGGCGGTGGCTGCCTATAATTCGCCAGCCGTTCATACCGGTTTCAAATGAACCGTTCTGAATCAACTGGCGATTGCTTATGCCGGGCGCTTCAATCACGCTTATGTTATCCAACCAGATTTCTCCAGAATCAATAATGCCCATCACAAATTCTTTCCAGTAGGTTGGAGAATTTGCTGGCTCTTTTGTCGCAACGCCGCGGTAGGTTATCGTTACCCAAGAGGACCTTGCGCTTTCGTCGCTTGGCGCCCAGGCTTCAGGAACAGAATTATCGGCGCGCGGGTCTATTAATTCAAGAGACGAGCCAAATCCATCGGCATATTCGCTGAACGGAAATCGGTCGTAATATTGAACTTCATTTACAGGATTGCCGCTGGCGTCTTCTATGACAATCTTTCCGCCGCTCCTTGACAGCGATTTTTTCAAAGGACCAACTATGTTGACTCCTGGGTATTTTGCCCGCATTAAATCAACATCATAAGCAACAACGAGGTAACTATCAGGCGGCATCGTTTGGCCAGCGGGGAAATCATAAGCGGTCACACCATCAATCTTCCATCCGCTCAAATCAACCGTATTGGTTCCCCGATTGTAAAGTTCAATCCATTGTTCCGTAGAGGGACGTTCAGGTAGCGGTGGACTTGCAAAGCCTGAGGCTATTAATTCAAGTCCAAAAGCAATGTCTTTGCTTCGCGGAGGCGGTAGATATTGGTGAACTTCTATAGCAAGTATGTTTGTGCCGTTAACAAGAAAATCTGACGGTATAGCAATTGGACCGACAATTCCGGGAATCCCGATATTTGTGGAAGCCAGCGTGGTAGCCGACACCTCGCCAGACGGCATACCATAGCGGAATATCTCCCGCCCATTCAGATAAAATATCGCTCCGTCATCCACCACAAAATTCATCGTTAATGAAATTCCTCCCACAGGATTTGTTAATAAAAACGGCGTTCTGAAATAATAGGTAATCACCGGCAGAGTTTCGTTTGAAATTGAAAGCAATGTTCCGCGTGGCGCTGGCAATGAGGAAAAATTCGCATAAAACAGACCTTTTCCCCAATCCCAGTTTGAATCGTCATAGTCCTTCGCAAACCAGTTTACATCAGGGGTATCTCCGAGTTGATAATACTTCCAGTAGTTTGTCATTGATACCAATTTGTTCGTAAAATAAAGCGCCGGCTGGGCGGGAAGGTCTGGAGGATGATACATAATCTCATTGATTACAATATCGTTGTTAAAAACGAATTTATTGCTAAATCCGGGTGTCAATTCAGAAGGTTTTAACCAGCGTCCGATGCCATCGGGAAATCGCGCGCGCGGATAACTCTTTGCAACAATGGCGTCAACAACCCCCTTCTTTTCAGGAACATAAAGAACAACTTTGTCCCCCGGGTCTGCGCCAAATCCAACTTCTTGTTTGTTGAATGAAATGATTTCGCCCGGCTGCAGAAATGCCGAAGGGATTAAAAATTCTTGATAATAAGTTCCAAACCGCGCGAGGACAAAATTTTCAATATTTACCGCTTGATTGCCATAATTTATTAATTCAACAGAAAATTGCTTATTTGTAACCGATGAAATCTCGTTAAACGCAATTGTTGGCGGCGGCGCAGGCGGATAATTTGTTGTAACAATATTAGCCTCCAGACCGAAGATTATGTCGTTGGTTCCATTAGAAGCCTGATGGACTTCAACTGCTAAAACATTTGTCCCTTTATTTAAAGCCGAAACATCAACATCAAACCAGCCGGTAAACGTCGGATTCACAACATTTGTTGCCGCAAACGTGGATGGAGTAATTGTCCCGGCTGGCATATTAACTCTCTTAATTTCGCTTCCGTTCAAATAGACCACCGCGCCATCGTCAACAAGCAGCCGCATAATCAGCCGGCTATTTGTCGGTTCGTCATTAAAAACAAAGCGGTTTCTAAAATAATAAACACTGCTTGAAGAGAGTGTTGTATTTACCGGCAGGCTTTTAACCGCAGTGCCGCTGATTTTCACCCTCAATCCAGCGGGAGATGGAGTTGTTCCTGAATTGTAGGTAAAAAATTCAAGGGTGTTTGTCCCAGGCAGAAATCCGTTTGTAATTGTGAATTGCTGACTGTATGCGGTAAAGCCGCTGTATGAAAAACCGAGCAAATTGCCATTCAATGCAACGTTTGTTAGATCGTTATCTACCGCAACCTGAAAAACTACCTTTGCCTGTGTATAGTCATAGCCATTTAAGTTGAAGTAAGTTTTGTAATTATAAGAGCCGACCGGCACGCTTACCGTTCCCTGAGCAATTGGACCTATCCAGAGCGACGCGGCATCGTTAGGCAGCCAGTTTGGATGATTTGCCACAACAGTTGCCGGAACCTGCGGCGGAGGCGGCGTACTGTATGCAGAGGCGGAAATAAAATAGTTGCCATCAGCAGTGCCGGGGATCAATGCCGCCCCGTTAGTGTCAAGCCCGGTGTTAAATAATGTTGAGATTGCCGCTGTCTCTCCCGGCGGACTGCAATTTCTGGCAAACAACGCTCCCCCGCTCTGCCACGCTGAATCGTCATAATCAACAAATTTCCAGCTGTTATCAACATTCCCAGAAAAAAACGTCCAGGTTGAATCTGTCTTTATTATATTCGTGGTTTCAATTGTGATAATTCGTTCAGGAAAATTTGGTTTACCCGGGGTTTCTCCAACCTGTTCGCTCGCAGTCCAGCTCTGCGGGTCATCGCTTGCCGAGTCGGGTCTCCATTTTGCAAGAGAAGGTCCACAACCATCAGGCGCAACAGGCCAGTCGCCTTCAACTCCATATTTAACAACATCCATCAGGCGGTTGTTGTTATTCCGGAGTTCTAACGTGTCGCTGTTATTATCAAGGCGTCCTGAAAATGGTCCGTAAACATTTGTTAACCCGGTCAAAGCCATTAAAGTTGACGGCGATTTTGCCACAACAATGTAACCGCCGCCCGGGACAATAGTTCCTTCGGGAAATTTATATCCAATACCATTTGTTATTGTCCAGTTTGATATATCAACATCCACCGCCAGCTGGTTATAAAGTTCAATCCATTCCAGTTCAGATTCATTTGTGGCGGGATGATACATTATTTCATTGAACATCACTACGCTATCTGCCCTTGCCGCCGTAGAAGTTAATCCAACGATGAACGCAAATAAAGCGCCGCAAATTTTTGGTTTGAATATACTCATTTCAAAAACAAACGGCGGTTGCGTTTTAGCGCAACCGCCGTCATCAATTTAACTACTTCTCATTAAAACAAACCGCGCATTCATCCCGATTTTACTTATCCTGTAGCACCGCCCTGTAAAACGCCTGATTAGTCAACGGTTCGGTGTCCTTTATATCAATTAATCCATAAGCAGGCGCTACACGGCTGCCAAGGTCTCGCCATGGACCAATTATCTTGTTTGCTCGTTGAATAACATAAGTCCTTCCCGATAAGCCGAGGAATTGCAATTTAATCCCCTCCTGTGTCTTTGCGATTGACAACGAGTTGAATGGAGGCGGCGCGGTTTGAGAGACTAAAATAACCACATCCGAAGTAGCAACATCTATCCCATCCGAAACAGTGTATGTGAATGTATCTTCACCGACAAAACCTTGCGGCGGAGTATATACGATGTTGTTATCAACAACCTGAACGGTTCCGCCATTTGCGCTTTGCGACTGCACTTCCGCAAGCGTGAGCAGGTCTCCATCAGGGTCAGATGCCGCTGTAAGCAGTGTAGGCACAGGTATAGTTGCTTGCGAATCTACAAGAATCGTCGTGCCGAACGGCGTTGCAACCGGCGGTGTATTTACCACATAAAGAACAGCAACCATACTTGTGACGCTTCCCGCCGGATTTGACACAACGACAAAGTAATCGCCGTTGTTAGTCGGTGAAGCATTGTTAATGACAAGCGTCGCGTTTGTAGCCCCTTCAAGAGCCCTTATAACATTATAGTCGTCCCAATACCATTGATAAGTCATCGGGACATCGCTGAGAGCGGAAACCTCAAATATAGCCGTTTGCCCGCGCGTTATAGAAACATCAACAGGGTCAAGTTCAATCGTCGGCGGTCCGACAACCGTCAAGGTAGCAACTCGGCTTGTTGCCGCACCGTATTGATTTGTTACAACAACATAGTAACCGCCTGCCTGGTCCATAGAAATGCTGGTCAATGTCAGTTGCCTGTTAGTTTCTCCGCCGAGTGAATAACCTTCAAAATACCATTGATAACTCAATGGACCACTGCCGGTCGCAATAACGCTTAAAGTTATATTATGTTGTTCGTAAGCCAATGTGTCGGATGGCTCTGTTTTTACCTCTGGCGGTGTTGCTTGCAGCGGCAACGCAACTCCATCAAGCTCCACACGCAAGGCTTCAGGATTATTGCCCATGGTAACAATATTGGTTACAACAAAGTCTAATGTGTTTAAACCGGCAACGAATCCATTGGTAATCTGGAATGACATAAATTGATTAAATCCCGTAATATTCGTTATTCCTGTTGAAACTCCATTTATCAGAATATCAACAATATTATTATCCACTACAGCTTTCCCGTTCAAAACAGCAACGTTAGGGTCTGTTGTATCCAGAATAAATGTAGTACGATAGATGTATGCGCCATCTGGACTACCAACTCTTGCAACCGGATCAATTAATTTTGATGATATCCACTTTGAGTTAGGTCCGTTGAGCATATAAACCCCGGTCTCAACAGGCCAGCCATCGTATAAAACATAAGCCGCAGGACCTGGGTTTTCGGGGTCAGCTGTTGATAATATCTGGTAATGCAAATCAACCGATCCGCCTGCTACAAGCGCCCCAGAGTTGTCAACGCCGGTGTTGAACAACTCTGTGAAACCGTAACCAACCATTACAACAGCGACTGCGCTCGTTGAGACGCCATATTGATTTGATGCAATCAATTTATATTCCCCAGCTTGCTGGAGGGTTATATTTGATAATGTCAGGGTATCAGATTGTTCTCCCGGTATGTCAGACCCGTTGAATTGCCATTGATAACTTATCGGCATACTCCCCTGCACAATCGCGTTTAAAACAAATGTATTCCCCTGCTTTACAAATCCGCCTGTCGGTTGAGTTATAAAGTTAGGAGGCGTTGGCGGCAGTTCAAGAATTGCAATCGCGTCTATGAGCACTGTTGAGTCGCCACCTAATGGACCGGGCTGTTTGATAAACGCAAGAACCGCCGATTCTTCTGTGGCAAGGAACGGCTTGCTAACCACTAATTTATACTCGCCAGAATTAACCGTATGCGATGGAACAATGGTCTGGCTACCAAGTCTGACTTCAAGATTCGGCGCAGGATATGTTGCGCGCGAATTTTCCCAGAACTTGATATAATAAGTTCTACCGGGAACAAGTCCGTTTACGGTCTGCTCAAGTGAACAACCATCACCCTGTATGAATGCAACCTTTGTTCCATCCGGAATTATCCCGTTGTTTGCAAATGGACTGCCATTGGCAGGATTGATCCCTGCTCTATCCGGATTTGACGCAGTCCAACCGGTAATCGGCGAGTTGCCGCTTATATATCCAGGGAATGTGGTGAAATTATCGCTTTCAAAACTTGGATTTACAAGCGCCAATCCAACTTCAACTAATGCCACCTGACTCGTAGCAGCGCCAAGCGGATTTGAAACTATTAAACGGTATTCGCCGCTGTGGCTGCCGTTCACATTTGACAAGGCTAACACCACGTTTGTCTCTCCAGGCAAATCTACGCCATCTTTTTGCCATTGATAAGATAATGGTCTCTGTCCGCCAACCAGAGCATCAAGGACAATGCTTGAACCGCCAGATATTGTTTTTCCAATTGGTTGACGGTAGAAACTTGGCGGGTTTTGAGAGTTAATCTCCTGGTTTATAAATGCGTAAGTATGGAAGGAACCGTTACGGTCTGTCGGAATATATTTAAAAGTCATTGAACCACTCTGGTCAGCAATATATCGATATGAAACTCGTATTCCGTTGTCATTGCCAAAGGCATCTTCATTAATTGTCATCTTATCATTGCCAGCAATAAATGTGGCGGCACGGGCGCCGGTAGCGTCAAATCCAACGCCAAAAATAGTAAATTGATATTCAACACCCGGGATTAAATTCGTAAGCGTAATTGTCTGCGCTAAATCGGAAGGTATTGTGCCGCCGTAATACAGGAAACTCTGCGCTAATAGAGCGCTTCCGCCGCCTGCGCTCACAACATTATTAGCATCAAGTCCGAAAGCGCCGGTAAAGTTGGTCATATAAAACGAGTTGTTAAACGGATTTGCGCCGACAACCCCTTGGAATTTTATACCATTGACAATTGCATCTACTGCATAGCCAGCTCCCCCCAAATTTACCGCATGGCTGCAACCGAGTGATCGATCCACACCGGATGTGTCATCGCCGCTCCAACTCGCATACGACCAGCTGCTGCTCCGTTGTTCAAAACTAATATTGTCTATCAACACAGCGCTGTCTGCATTGAAATCATTTGTAAAAGATAGTGTAACAGTTGAGTTTTGCGGAACAAATGGAAGAAATACTTGACGATATGCATTTGTCCCGCTGACAGGAAATACCGATAAGGAGCCGATTAGTTGGTCATTTATACTGACCTTTAAAGTCGGTCTGGTGCTATTGTAATCACGGGCATTGACAAAGAAGTTTAGGAAATAATTTGCCCCAGGAGTTAATCCTGTTATATATGTCCACATACTCTTTGGCGCGCCTGCAACAGATTGAAGGAACGCAACCTGTCTGCCATCTGGGACCGCGCCGTTATTGGCAAATGGCGTTTGTCCATCTGTTTGCGGGTTTATCCCGGCTCTTGCAGCATCGCTAACAAACCAACCGCTGATCGGCTGATTTGCGCTAACATAACCGGGAAAGTTGTCAAATAAGTTTGCTTCAAAACTCGGATTTGCAATCGCACCAAATGTAAGCGTTGCAACCTGGCTTGTTACAGAACCGTTAGGATTTGAAACAACGACATAATAAGGTCCAAGGTCGTTCTCCGTAATATTACTAACTACCAGTGTTATATTGGTTTCATTCGCTAACGGGGATTCGCCTTTATACCACTGAAAACTAAGCGGCTGAGCGCCGCCAGCCGTAATCTTAAACGAGACTGTTGATTGCGGCGTAACAACCTGACTCGTCGGTTGAACACCAATTACTGGCATTGCGGGAGAAGCCACTTCATAATTCGCAAAACCTGCAAGGTGCATCGTGTTTCCGGGAAGGGTTGGCGTTTGAACTAATTGAATCGCTCCAGAAGCCGGCGCAATGTAACGATACATAACACGAATACCGTTATTATTTCCGTACTGGTCCTGATTTATCGTCATCCGGTCATTTCCGTAAGAAAATGTCTGAGCACGAAAACCATCTTCCCACGCCACAAGATAAAATGTTGCCACATATTCCATTCCAGGAACAAGTCCGGCAATAGTGAATATTCCTGGATTGCCCCCATACACAAATCGCTTGCTCAATGCCGCGCTGTTGCCGGTGATATTGTTTGCATCATCGCTACCAAAGGCGTTGCCGAGATTTCCCGCGCGGAACTTATTTGGAACAGTCGGCGTTCCACCAACTATTCCTTTAAACGTCACGCCGTTAATTGTCACATCCGGAGCCGAGCCGCCGCCAAAATTATAGGCGTGAGTGTAATTCTTTGTCGGGTCAACGCCGCTTGCTGCGTCATCGTTCCATGCCGCAAAAGACCAGTTATTAGTTGACTGATTGATCGTAAAATTATCAACAAGAATTGTTGTATCTCCGTTGAAATCATTAACCAATTTCAACTCAGCAGTCTCGCCGCTCGCGCTAAAATCAAAGGCTCCGTAGCGATACGGATTTGACCCCCCGACATTCACCGTTGAGAGACTTGTTATTAATTGATTGTCTATATAGACCTTTAATACAGGATTTGTTGTAGTACCGCTTGAACGGGCATTAAATCTGAAATTGATTGTGTATTTCTGACCAGCGCTTAATCCAGTGATTATTGTGCTTAATGAAGATGAACCGCCAGAGAAACTTTGAATAAACGCAACATTTTTTCCATCTGGAATTACGCCATTATCCGCAAACGGAGAACCGCCGGACGGATTTAAACCGACACGGTCTGCCGGCGCGCCTGTCCATCCAGTAATCGCCTTGTTTACACTTATATAGCCGGGAAATACAGTGAATGTATCATTTTCAAAACTTGGATTTTGTATGACCTGACCGTAGGATTGGACACAAAAGTTTATACCAATCGCGAGTCCTATTGCAATAGCAGTCCGGAAAGACAAAATATTTTTCATAAACGCTCCGTTCTTAGGTGTAGTTTTTGACGACTCTTTCATTCATTAATTAACTCAAATATATAAAAATACTTATTCCTTTACAAGAGAATAATTTCAAACCTGAATCATTAGCTTTTTCAGGAAAAAGTTTATTTTTTAGATAAAATTAAATTTGCCAAAATTATTTAATCCGAGATAGACAGTCCACAAGGGCTCTAACATAAACAACTACTCATAAATAGGTAAATTCAACACTGAATTCAATACTCAGGTTTTTGGGATAAAATATAAACGGCGGTCACGCTTGGTGACCGCCGCTTTAGTTAATTATTCTTTATCTTAACGCAACCTCACTGAACATTTATCGTG
>JBMFQZ010000043.1:0-14373 GCA_049968335.1 Verrucomicrobiia bacterium | reverse complement strand
ATAATGTGCGAAGGCTCACAAAGCTTGAGAGGGAATATCTTTCAAAAATTCCGTTTAATGAAAAGGAGTTCAAAGAATTTCTCGGTGTGCCGCTACTTTTTGGAGAAAAAGGTTACTCGCCGATTGAACAACGGACCGCCCGTCCCACGATTGAAATAAACGGTCTCACCTCAGGATATCAAGGCGAAGGCAGTAAAACAATTATCCCATCTATGGCGTCGGCAAAGTTGACATTCAGACTTGTGCCAGACCAGAATAAAGACCGCATTCTTGACCTCGCCTGCGAACAGATTAAAAAGATTGCCCCGCCAACAGTGCGGATTGAATTAGTTAAAGGACACTCCGGCGACCCATATATTCTTGACCCAAAATCCCCATTGTGCAAAGCCAGTCTGGTTGCGCTTGAAAAGGCGTTTAACCGCAAGCCTCTCCTGTTAAGAGAAGGCGGATCAATCCCTATCGTTACAGATATAAAGAAAATTCTGGGAGTTGACACTATTCTTGTTGGATTGGCATTGCCTGATGACAATGCCCATTCGCCAAACGAAAAATTTGACCTCCGTTGTTTCAATTTAGGTATGAAAATGAGCGCAATACTGTTGCAGGAGCTCTCGCGAGTTTTGACCCATTAGAACATTAATAACCAATTATAAATAGGGATATTATTGGACAACTAAACTTGAAAAGAAATACCAAGTTTGTAATTAAATCGCATTCGTTGTTATAGTATTATTCCTTCGCCCTTATGTTGTCTAAACTTACAAAGTGGTGTCGCGACCGTTGTCACGGTCTTGCCACCGCAGTCCAAAACCGCAGTCTAAAAATATTTTCGCAAATTTATATTCACGCTAAAATCCGTTTTTTCTAAAATGCTGATGATTCAAATTATTAATGCTTAACCATTTTTCTCGTTCAATATTTTAATTAGCAGGTTATGGAGTCTTTCAATAGCGGGCTGTAGATTATCCATTAAACCGCCAGCCAGAAGGCCAGCATCAACAATGTGTCCGGCAAGGATTGATGCAAGTTCTTCATTTTTCTGACGCAGTTCGTTGAGTTTAATAATCAATGGATGATGGGGGTTAATCTCAATGTCCGGGATTAGCGATTCTGTAAAATTTTTTTCTGGACTGATTGTTTTTAGATACCTGTGCAAACTGGCGCTGATGAATTTTTTGCTATCTGTCGCAAGCGCGGGACTTTTCACAAGCCGTTTTGAAACTTTGACCTGCCCGACTTTGTCTTTGAGAACATCTTTTACCCAGTTAGCGAGTTGTTTAGCCTCTTCTTCTGTTAGACCTGTATTGTCCGTTTCCGCCGATTCAATTTCTGTGCGTTCGATTGATTTTATCTGTTTTTTGTCATATTCTCGCAAAGTCTCCATTACAAATTCATCCCACGGATCATACAGGAATAACACCTCTATATTTCTGGATTTAAATGCTTCAAGGAACGGGCTCTCTTCCGCGCTTCTCCTGTTTTCGGCAAGCAGATAATAAATCTCTTTTTGGTCTGGTTTCATCCGTTTTGCATACTCGGCGAGCGAAGTCATTTTCCCCTGTTCAATGGTTGAGGATTCATATCTTAAAAACTCTGCGAGTGTTTCTCTATAATCTGCTTCATTGATAATCCCTTCTTTTAAAAATCGCCCGAAATTGTCGTAAAATGTCTGGTATGTTGTTTGGTCGTTTTTCGCTATTTCTTCCAAAAATTTTATAAACCTGTTGGTCAAAATTCGTTTCAAACGCATTATTAATAATGAATCCTGAACAAATTCTCTTGATATGTTCAGCGGCAGGTCTTCGCTATCAACAACCCCTTTTAAAAACCTTAGCCATTCAGGAAGAATCTCTTTTGATTTTGCCTGAACGAGCACCTTCTTACAGTAAATATTCACCGAGGCTTCAAACCGACCCAGCCCATAGGCTTCTGGATTGTGTTTCGGAACAAATAGCAGCGCGTGAACCGATAGCGGGGCGTCGCAGTGGAGATGGAATTTCAACAACGGCGGCTCAAAATCGCGACTTATATATTCATAAAATTCGTTGTATTCTTCCTCTTTGACTTCATTTTTGTTTTTCAACCATATAGCCTGGATTACGTTTATCCTCTTTCCATTCAGTTCTATCGGAAATTGAACAAAGTTTGAATACCGTTTGATAATCGGTTCAACCACATTTGATTTTGAATACTCAGCGGCGTCGTCTTTTAGTTCAATAATAATTTTTGTCCCGCGTTGCGCTTCGGGATATTCCTCAATTTCAAAACCGCCCGCCCCTTCGCTAACCCACCTGTATCCATTTTCATCCGGTTTGCTGGATTTGGTTAAAACCGTGATCTTTTTCGCGACCATAAACGCAGAATAAAATCCGACGCCAAATCTGCCGATCAAATCCACATTTGCTTTTTTGTCTTCTTGGATTTGTTTTAAAAAAGCCTTTGTGCCGGATTGAGCGATAGTGCCTAAATTTTCAATCAATTCGCTCTTTGTCATCCCAACACCGGTGTCTTCAATGATAAAAATCTTTTTAGTCTCATCCGTGCTGATGGTTATTTGGAGCGGTTTTTCTTGGTCACTAACCGGTATGCCTGCTGATTGCATAAACCTGACTTTCTCACAGGCATCAGATGCGTTGGAGATAAGTTCCCTTATGAAAACTTCTTTTTCTTTGTATAAAGAATGAATAACAATGTCCAGCAACTGCTGGGTTTCAGCCGCAAAATTATATTTTTCAGCCATACTCATATCAACAGTTCAATAATTAAACCCCTTATTTTAGAAAATGTAGAAAATAAGATTTTGTCAAGACCCCGCGAAATTTTACACGAACATCTCTCTGTCAGGACTTAAGCCATTCGAGAGCCTTTTGTTTATCGTTGAAAAATTCAACATTCACCCCGCGATTAAATGCCGCGGTTTTGAAAAATTCGGAAATTTCATTCACCTGATAGTTGTAAAAACAGCAGGCGAGTTTAATCAATGGCAACTGAGAAGAAAGTTTATCGGCGTTTGAGAATGCGTTGTGAAGTTTCAATTTTCTTACAGGCGAGTCGCATTCAGCCAAAATTTTATAACAATTGTTCGCTTTGCAAAATTCCGCAAGTGTTTTATAAAATTCCTCCATCGCCTCGGGATTTATCTCGTAACCTTTGGGTTGAATTACATGCACGTAGTCGCCTTTGAATTCTATTCTGGTTTCTTCAGACATTTCGCAATCTATGATTTATTTGTAATTGATCTGTTTTCTTCTTTAATCAAAGGGAACAGTTCTTCAGCCACAATGAACCCGACACAATTTTCTGATCCACAACGGCAGGGGTGATCGCGGTAATTTTCAAGGTCATAACCGTAGTTAAAAGTTATTTCTTCGCCTTCTTCAATATCTCTTACCGCGACAATCCAGATATGCCCGTCAATGATTTGAGCCTCAGCGTTTGGATTGCAACTGTGATTTATATATCTTGCTAAATTCCAATCAACACTCCCGTCAATATCTGTTTTCTCGTCAAGTTCAAATATATATGTGTTGCCGTCCTGACATAACCGTTTTGCCTCTTCTTTTGATATCTTTCTGCCGGTATATTCAATAATCAATGTATTTACCGGGATTTTTTTGCTTGCGAAAAGCCCCGTGCCGTGAATCTTTGACGGTTTTACAACTACCCATTCGTTATCAGTCGTCATTCGCAAATTCATAATATACTTCACAATAACTTGATGGCAATAAGAATGAAATCTGTTTTGGGGCTAAAATTAATCGTGACAGTGTGACATTTAGCGACATTTGATTGTGTCAAAATTGTCTCATTTTAAAAGGGGCAGGTTTTCAAAATGAATAGATAAAATGTTATAATATCTTGATAATAAATAAGTTATGAATATTTTATCTATAAAGGCACATTTATTGCTGATTAGATTAACGAGTTATTATTATTAGTTTAATACACAGGGGATAAGAATAAGCCCCGATAAAATCATAAGGAAAGGATTTTGGGATATGTCAAAAGTAATTGGCATTGATTTAGGAACAACGAACTCCTGTATGGCGATAATGGAGGGGTCGGAGCCAGTTGTTCTTGAAAATTCAGAAGGAAAGAGAACGACCCCTTCAGTGGTGGCTTTTACGAAAAATGGAGAACGTCTTGTTGGAGAAGCGGCAAAGCGGCAATCAGTTACAAACCCGCAAAATACGATTTATTCAATTAAACGATTTATGGGACGCAAATATGAAGAAGTGCAGGAAGAGATCAAGCGCGTCCCGTATAAAGTTGTCAAAGCGCCAAATGGGGATGCCGCAGTTGAAGTTGAGGTGGAAGGAAGACCCCGCGTTTTCAGTCCGCCTGAAATTTCCGCAATGATACTTGCCAAGTTGAAAGCCGATGCTGAGATGCGGCTCGGCGAGAAGATTACGGAGGCAGTTATTACGGTTCCGGCTTATTTCAACGATTCTCAACGGCAAGCCACTAAGGATGCCGGAACGATAGCGGGGCTAAATGTTTTAAGGATTATAAATGAGCCGACTGCGGCTTCGCTGGCTTATGGACTTGATAAGAAAAAAGATGAAAAGATAGCCGTTTATGACCTTGGTGGCGGGACGTTTGATATTTCTGTTCTTGAGATTGGCGACGGCGTTTTTGAAGTAAAGGCAACAAACGGCGACACACATCTTGGCGGCGACGATTGGGATGCCCGCATAATGGACTGGATTTTGAATGAATTCAAAAAGGAGCACGGTATTGATTTGCGAAGGCAGCCAGACGCTTTGCAGAGGATTAAAGAAGAAGCCGAAAAGGCTAAAATCGCCCTTTCCAGCACATTGCAATACGAGATCAACCTACCGTTTATTACTGCGGATGCCACAGGTCCTAAGCATATCAATATGACTTTGACCCGCGCAAAGATGGAACAACTTTGCGAGGATTTGTTTGAACGGACAATCATCCCGGTCAAGAAATGTTTGCAGGACGCTGGGCTGACGGCTAACGAAATCAATGAACTTGTGTTAGTCGGTGGTATGACCCGTATGCCGCGTGTTGTTGAGGTTGCGCGGTCGTTAATCGGAAAACAACCGCATCAGGGCGTGAACCCGGACGAGGTAGTCGCTGTCGGCGCGGCGATTCAAGGCGCTGTATTGAAAGGCAAGGTAACAGATGTGCTGTTGCTTGACGTTACGCCGCTTTCTCTCGGGATTGAAACGCTTGGCGGAGTGTTTACAAAATTGATTGAAAGAAACACCACAATACCTACAAGAAAATCTGAAATATTCACAACCGCATCGGATAATCAAGAGGCGGTTACTATACGGATCGCGCAGGGCGAGCGCCCGATGTTTGCTGATAATAAATTGTTGGGACAATTTAACCTTGAAGGAATCCCGCCTGCGCCTAGAGGCGTTCCGCAAATTGAGGTTACTTTTGATATTGACGCGAACGGTATTTTGCACGTAAGCGCAAAAGATTTAGGAACAGGCAAAGAGCAGAAGATTAAGATCACCGCAGGCAGCGGTTTGTCAAAAGATGAAATTGAACGGCTTAAAAAAGAGGCTGAACTCCATGCCGAAGAAGACCGCAGGAAGAAAGAAGAGGTGGAACTGCGCAACGAGGCGGACAGCGTTGTTTACAGAAGCGAAAAACTGCTGCGGGATTTTGCGGGAAAAGTCCCTGCAAACGACAGAGAAAAAATAGAGAACGCAATAAAAGAAGTTAAAGAAGCAAAAGAGAAAAACGATATGGCGAGATTGCGTTCAGCCTGCGAACGTTTGAACCAGACCTGGCACGAGATATCAACCAATATCTACAAGACTGCCGGTCCTGGTGGATTTACCACAGGCGGGGCAGGGGCAGCGACAGGTTCGTCATCAACCGGCAGCAGCAAAGGCGGAAAAGAAGGCGACGGCACGGTGATTGATGCTGAAGTGGTTGATGACAACAAGAATAAATAAAACGGTTTTAACGGATTTTCCCTCGCGCGGGTGCGCGCAGGGTGTGTAGTAAGGTATTAAAAAATGAAATAACAAAAATAGATGAAAAAAGAGGCAGCTATGGCAGTCAATATTAAACCTCTTGGAGACCGGGTATTAGTTGAACCGGTTGAAGAGAAAGAAGTCAAAAAAGGCGGTATCATAATTCCTGATACCGCTAAAGAAAAACCGATGGAGGCGATTGTTGTCGCTCTCGGAACCGGCAAGACAAACGATAAAGGCGAAAAAGTTCCATTTGAAGTGAAGAAAGGCGATCGTGTCCTCATCAGCAAGTACGGTGGCACGGAAGTCAAGATTGAGGACAAGGAGTATAAGATTTTAAATTCTGAAGACATCCTTGCAGTCCTCGAATAAGTTTAACTTAAAATTAAAACCAATAACCATTAAAACAGAGAGGTAAAGACTATGGCAGCGAAACAACTTATCTTTGATGAGTCGGCACGTCAGGCTGTATTGCGCGGCGTGGCCAAACTTTCAAAAGCAGTTACGGCAACACTTGGTCCTAAGGGGAGAAATGTAGTGATTGATAAAAAATTCGGTTCCCCGACCGTGACCAAGGACGGCGTTACTGTTGCAAAGGAAATTGAACTTGAAGACCCGTATGAAAATATGGGCGCGCAGATGGTTCGCGAAGTCGCAAGCAAGACAAGCGATGCAGCTGGCGACGGCACCACAACTGCGACACTGCTCGCCGAGGCAATCTTTAAGGAAGGTCTCAAGTTCGTAACAGCTGGCGCCAACCCGATTGGCATCCAACGCGGTATTCAAAAAGCCGTTGATGCCGCAGTGGCGCACCTTGACAAGATTGCTAAAAAGGTCAAGGACAAGGAAGAAATTAAACAGGTTGCGACTGTTTCTTCAAACTGGGATACCGGGATTGGCGAAATTATAGCCGATGCAATGGATAAAGTCGGCAAAGACGGCACAATTACCGTTGAAGAAGCCAAGAGCATTGAAACCACACTTGAAGTTGTGGAGGGAATGCAGTTTGATAAAGGCTATCTTTCTCCATACTTTGTAACCAATCCTGAAACAATGGAGTGCAAACTTGAGGATTGCTACATTCTTATTTATGAAAAGAAGATCAGCAGCCTCAAGGACATTCTCCCGTTGCTTGAGAAGATAGCAAAAGTTGGCAAACCACTCTTGATTATCTCTGAAGAAGTTGAAGGCGAAGCGCTTGCCACGCTGGTTGTGAATAAACTGCGCGGAACTATTAACGTGTGCGCGGTCAAAGCGCCTGGATTTGGCGATCGCAGAAAAGCAATGTGCGAGGATATCGCCATTCTGACCGGCGGAAAATTCATCAGCGAAGACCTTGGCATCAAGCTTGAAAATGTTGAACTTGACGACCTCGGCCGCGCAAAGAGCGTGGTTGTTGACAAGGAAAACACAACAATCGTTGAAGGCTACGGAAAGAGTTCAGATATTCAGGGTCGCGTCAATCAAATTCGTCGCCAGATTGAAGAGACCACATCAGATTATGATAGAGAAAAACTGCAGGAGCGTCTTGCAAAACTCGCTGGCGGTGTTGCCGTAATTAAAGTCGGCGCCGCTACCGAGACCGAGATGAAGGAAAAGAAGGCTCGCGTTGAAGACGCTTTGCACGCAACAAGGGCTGCTGTGGAAGAAGGCATTGTTCCTGGCGGCGGCGTTGCGTTGCTCCGCTGCATACCTGCGATTGACGCAGTTAAGGGAGCCAATGAAGACGAGCAGATCGGCATTGATATCATCAAGAGGGCGGTTGAATATCCAACACGCGCCCTTGCGGACAATGCCGGTATTGAAGGCTCTGTTGTCGTTGAAGAGGTCAAACGTCGCAAAGGCAACGAGGGTTACAACGTTGCCACCGGCGTGTATGAAGACCTTGTAAAAGCCGGCGTTGTTGATCCGAAGAAGGTCACAAGAACCGCTTTGCAAAATGCGGCTTCAATCGCCGGATTGTTGCTCACAACCGAGTGCCTGATTACCGAAATTCCTGAAAAGGAAAAGAAACCGCAGGGTAATCCGGGTATGGGCGATATGGAATATTAATTCTGATTCTTACACTCAGGCGGAGAAGCGGTACTTCTCCGCCTTTTTTATTTCAATCTTTCATATTTTGTTTATGAATTGTTTAAGCCAGGCGCTTTTTTCTAACACCTTCAATACAAAGTCATAGACATCGGGTTGAATGCTCTGGCGCGGACCGGCAATGTTTAGCACTTTCGGGTTTGCTTTGTTTAAGAAGGCATCAAGAAGTTTAACGGCGTTTTCTAATCCGTATTTATTGGTGATTAACACATACTGTTTTTTATGTTTTTTTAGCAGGTTTATCGTGAGAAGTGTTCCGCGGTCGTGATTCTCATTTGTAGAAAAAATCGCCGTTGCGTCTGATTCTAAAACATTCTTCTCAGTTCTAACCGGATATTCGGCGCTCTCTGTTTCAAGAAGATTGTAGCAAGGCGGAATTGGTCCATCTTCTGCCTTTCTCCCGGCAGGACACCAGCCGCCATGCGGGATGTTGTTTTTAATTGCCCAGTCAAGCGCGGCGCGGTCTGCGCCGGTTTGGCCTCCGGAAATTATTTTGAAATTTTGTTCTTGCGACATTTCTAATAACCGTTTGATATTTACAAATTATTACATAAATTGAGCGATTTGTGGATGAATATAAATTTAAAAACCGCTTTACGGAAGGCTTATGATTTGATGTATCGGCGTTTTGGTTATAAGGATTGGTGGCCTGGCGATACGGATTTTGAAATTTGTATTGGCGCTATTCTAACGCAGAACACCGCTTGGTCAAATGTTGAAAAAGCGATTCAAAATATTAAAAACCAAAATGCCCTTGACCCTTTTATTATTTATAAAATGCCTATGACGGAATTGGCGAGCCTTATCAAGCCCGCCGGTTATTTTAACATAAAAGCAAAACGGCTTAAAAATTTTGTTCAAACATTGGTAGAACAACACAATGGCAAGGTCAATCTTTTGCTGAAAGGTCCAAAGGACGAAGTTAGAAAACGGTTGTTAAACATTAACGGGGTCGGAAGAGAAACAGCCGATAGTATGATGTTATATGCCGGCGAGCATCTTACCTTTGTAGTTGACGCATATACAAAAAGAATTTTTTCCCGCCATAATTGGTGCAGTCTGGAATCGGATTATGATGACGTTAAAAAGCTTTGTGAAGAATCACTTTTTCAAAAGAACATTGAAAATTTACTGGATTACTGGCGAGATTATCACGCCCAGCTGGTTATGGTCGGGAAAAATTACTGCAAGAAAAGCAAACCGGATTGTCAATTATGTCCTTTATATCCATTATTACCATAATTGATAATAGGCGGTTGAAAAATTAAAATATTTAAACAAATTATATTTAGAGTAATATCGTAGAAAGTAGAAAAGATTTGGAGTCTATGCCGATTTACGAGTACGAATTGTGCGAAGGCGATTGCGTGGTTTGTGGCGGAAGATTTACTCTGTACCGTCCGGTCAACGCGCCGCCGTTGACTAAATGCCCGGCGTGCAAACGCCCGGTGCGAAAGGTAATTTCTAATTTTAATACACCTAACAAGTTAAAGCCGTTATCTATATCCGACGCCAAAAAAGCGGGGTTCACAGTTTATAAACGGATAAGCAAAGGCGAGTACGAAAGACAGTGACGTGGAAGGTTATATTTCAGTCGATTTTGCTGAAACAGGTCATTAAAATTGAATATCTGAGGAAGATGTTTAAACCAACCTTGTTAGGACTTTGCGCTTGAATGAGAAACCTATATTGACCGGGCGGATTTACAGGAATTCTATCTTTATTTGCCTAGCAACGAAAATGGCGCTACCAAATTTCTGAATCAATCGTGATTACGCCGAAACAAATTTTGATGAGATAATTCCCTGTCTTTGCGCCATTTTAGCGAACACGCCGTCCATTCTTAACAATTCTTCAAATGTCCCTTGTTCAATGATTTTTCCTTTGGATAAGACGATTATTCTGTCCATATTAGCGAGGGTTGATAGACGGTGCGCCACACAAATTACTGTGCGATTTTCTTCAATAGCGTCAATAGCGGTTTGAACTTCGGCTTCGGATTCTGAGTCAAGCGATGCTGTGGCTTCGTCAAGGACGAGTATTGGCGCGTTGCGGATAAATGCCCGGGCGATGCATATTCTTTGACGCTGTCCGCCGGATAATGTTACGCCCCGTTCACCTATTCTTGTATCGTATCCTTGCGGCAGTTGAATAATAAAATTATGCGCGTTTGCTTTTTTAGCAGCCTCTATGATTTCTTCTCGTGTTGCGCCGGGTTTTCCACAGGCAATATTTTCGGCAACTGTGGCATCAAAAACAATTATTTCTTGACTGACAAGCGCCATCAGTTTTCTTAAATCGCTGGTTTTTATTTCACGAATATCTATGCCATCAAGTTTTATGCTTCCAACAGCAGGGTCATAGAATCTGAACAGTAGATTAACCAGCGTGCTCTTGCCGCTGCCGCTTTCTCCCGCTATGCCGAGACGCAATCCTTTTGGAATCCTTATAGATACATCGTCAATGACAGTTTGTTTCCCGTATGAGAAGGTAACGTGTTCAAAACTGATCTCTTTTTCAAACGTTGTTATTGATTTTCCCTCTATCGGTTCTTTTACCGTAGATTCTTCGTTGAATAAATCATAAAGCCTGTCAACGCTTACAGAGGCTTGTTTAAACATTATGTGCACATTTGCCAGTTTTTTTATAGGCGTAAAAAGGAGCACTACACCAGTCAAGAACCCGACAAGATTAGGGATTTTTGTATTTGTAACGAATACAAAAATGATAAGTATGCCGAGCCCGAGCATTGATATTGTCTCAATAATAGGATTGATCAACTCTTTAGCCTGAACTGTTTTCATCGCATAATGCACCTGCATTTTTGTGGAATCTTTATAACGTTGATTCTGTTCTTCTTCCAATCCAAAAGCCTTGATAATGCGGATAGATGAGAGCAGTTCAACCAAATGGCTCCATTGGGTTATACCGACCTGAACATATTTTTGAGTTATCTTTCTAACCTTTCTGCCGATTATGATCAGCGGCGCGAAACATATAGGTAGAAAGACCATTGTTAGAACCGTCAATTTCCATTCAACGGCAAACATCGCAACCAGCACTACGATTATTGTTAGCGGTTCTTTGATAAGGTCATTTAACCCCTGCGACATAAATCTGTGAAAAGAAGCAGTGTCAGTTTGAATTCGCGATAATAGATCGCCCGTTGTTGATTTATTGAAAAACTCAAGCGAGAGTGTGTTTAATTTTCTTAGAACTGAAACCCTCAAGTCTGCATTAGCGCGTTCGCTGACCCAGTTTGTGCAGTATGTGCTTAAATAGCCGAGATATCTGCTAATCGCAACAAGCAATGGCAATATTAATAATCCTCCGATGACCTGTTTTACGTCAAGAGGACGCCCCATCAGCGGCAACCACCCGTCAACATTTTTTACGACAAATTCTTCAATCTGTTTTAATTTTGTGGCAGTTGTAGAGCCTACCTGACTTGCCAGCGGTTGTTGATATGATGGGTCAATCCTTTGAAATAAAGTTTTTGTCACCCATACAAAACTTGCGTTTGAAATGCCGAATAGAATTCCAAGAATAATTGCGGCGACTAATCGCGTCCAGTATTTTTTAAAATAAGGAAATCCGAATTTGAGTATGTTGAATAATCCCGACATCAGAGTGTTGTTTTTAGATTTTTAATTAAGATTTTTGATTTTCTGCAACTTGCCTCATATTTTTCGCGTCTTGCTGGCGGAAGGTCTTCCGGGGCGCCTTCAATGAATCCGGCTTTCGTCTGAAAATAAGTAAAAGCCTGAGTAGAAAGCGCTATAAGTTTATCCAGATTCATCTCTCTGGCTTTATCTTCAACAAACTTTATCAACTTTCTACCAATACCCTGATTTTCATGCTCTTTGCTTACGCATAATGAAGCCAGTTCCCCAACGTTTTGTTCAGGGTAAATGTGCAAAGCGACGCAGGCTACAGGATTTCCGTCAATTTCAAACAGGTAATAATCGTTGATCTGTTTTTCAATCGTGGAACGGGTGCGCCGCGCGAGTTCCTCGCTCTCCATATGCGGCTTCAGCAGGCGGAGAATATCTCTGATATCCTTTTTTAAGGCTTTTCTTATTTGTTGATATTCGTTTGCGTAAATCAATGTTCCGACGCCTTCATTTGAAAACACTTCAGCAAGCAATCCTTCTTCCATACGTCCGTTTATAATATGGATTCTTGGAATTCCTGCCTTTGCCGCTTGAACAGAGTGAATTGCTTTTGATAGACATTCTGCGTCAATTGCGTTTTTATTTGTTTGAATGATTTTTTCTAGCTCTCCGACAATCATCTGACGAATTAATTTTCCCTGATAATAGAGCCCGTCCGTGCTGGTTACAAAGATAAGTTTTATTGCTTTGAGCGCTTCTGCGACCGCAACGGCAATGTGGTCAGAATTAACTCTATAAGTATTGCCCTCGCCATCTACGCCAAGCGGCGGGATTACCGGAATTATGTCATTTTCAAGCAACGTTTGCAAAAACTCAACGTCAACCTTTTCCACCTTGCCTGTCAATTGATGGTCAATGCCATGAATTATTCCCATTGGATGTGCGATGATGGCATTTGTGGTTGCCGCGCGGAGGTCGTAAGTTGCCAGACCTTCAAGAATTTCGTGAGTCAGACGATTTGCCGCAAGCAAAGCCAGTTTTAAAGTGTTTGAGTCCGTAATACCGGCGCCATCAAGGTCAGATGGGGTCGTTCCTTGCTGGCGCGCTAATTCCTGAATTTGAGCAGAGGCGCCGTGAGCAAGCGCCACCTTGATATTCAGAGAGTGCAAAACAGCAATGTCTTTTAACAGATTGCCAAAGTGTTCGTCGGCAACTATAGCCCCGTCAACACTTATTACAAAAGTTTTTTCTCTGAATTGAGGTACGTACTGTAGTATTCCTCTTAAATCTATCAGTTTCACTTTCTGGTTAAAATTCAACTACGCAATGATTTAACTATATGCTTTAACAATAATATGAAATTAACTCAATTCAAATTCAAAACTTTCTTTAATGCATTTATGCATTTTTGGTTTTCTTCTGGAGTTCCAATTGTAATACGAATCCACTCTGGCAATTTATAACCGCCCATTGGTCTGGTTATAACCCCGAGTTTTTGCATCTCGTTGAATACCCGCTGTCCATCGCCAACTTTTACAAGGATAAAGTTCGCGTAGGTCTGAACATATTCAAGCCCTAATTTTTTAAATTCATTTTCATAATACGCGATTCCGATTTTGTTGTTTTCTTTAGTTCTTCTAATGTGTTCTATGTCGTCAAGGGCGGCGATCGCAGCCTGTTGAGCTACAAGATTGATATTAAATGGTTGTCTGACTTTCTCCAGAATCTGAATAATTTCTTTTGATGCAATTCCATAGCCAAGCCGCAAGCCGGCAAGACCGTAAATTTTTGAGAATGTGCGCATCAAGATTAAATTTCCTTTGCCTTGTTGTATATATCTTAACGTATTGAGCGGGTTGTCAAGGAATTCAATATAGGCTTCGTCAATTACAAGAAGAACCGAATCTGGTGTTTTTTCAATCAGATCAACCACTTCGCTTTCTTCTGCCATTGTGCCGGTTGGGTTGTTAGGATTGGCAACAAATACGACAGCTGTTTTTTCTGTAATTGAGTTCCGCATTGCTTTGAGGTTATGACCATAATTTTTAGCGGGCACAGTTACCAGTTTGCCTCCGAACATTTTTGTAATTATCGGATAGATTGCAAATGAGTATTCAGAGACTATTACCTCTGCTTTCGGGTTAATAAAAGCGTGACCGATGAATTCAATTATCTCATTTGAACCGTTGCCTAAAATTAAATTTTCCGTTCCCACGCCGAGTTTTTCCGCAAGTTTGTTTTTTAAATAATACGCGTTTCCATCGGGGTATAAATTAACCTGTTCAACCGCCTTTTTCATCGCTTCAATAGCAAGTGGAGACGGTCCGAGCGGATTTTCATTAGACGCAAGTTTAATTATAGTTTCAAATGGCAATCCTAATTCCCTTGCAACTTCTTCAATCGGACGCCCCGGTTGGTAAGTCGGCAGGTCCTTTAATACAGGATTTGATTTTATTTTCTTAACTGTTTTCATATATCGTTTTGTAAGATTAACACTATTAGAACCGTATATTAAAAGAGAAATATTAATCTATAAAAAAGGATTTAAAATAAAAAAAATAGCAGCAGCCCGAGCAAAACCCGAACTGCTGCCTGTTCCCCTGAGCGAACTGAACTATACGTCGTAGTAGAGGAAAAATTCGTACGGATGCGGTCTAAGGCGCAAGGCGTCAAATTCTTTTCGTTTATGACTTATCCAGGTTTCT
>JBMFQZ010000042.1:0-15261 GCA_049968335.1 Verrucomicrobiia bacterium | reverse complement strand
TCCCGTTTGGTCAGGGTATGACCAAACGCCGCAATCTGTTAAACTCTTTATGACTTACCGCCTTTCAGCAGTAAGCCCTAAAGGGGCTCTTACTTGTCGCACAATCCAATTTTCAAAGAACATCAGACCTTTCGGTCTTAAAATCTTCTTTTTCCTCTTTCCTTATTAGAGAATACAATTTCTCATTCGGTTGTCAAATCTTAACCGAATTTCATTCAGTTAATTTTCAATTTCGCCTCTAATTTATTTCTATCTGCGGTTGTTGTCAACTATTTTTTAATTTTTTTTATTCACTTCTTATTAACAACCGCTCCGATTCATTCCCCAGTCTATTTCAAAAGAGCGGGTAAGAATTTATACAATTTTTAAAACAGTGCAAGTATTTTTTTTAATTTTTTTGCAACTTTTTTTTCTTGACATATTTCCGATGTTATATCTCGCAAAAACGGAATTTCAAAAACATCAATTTTGCCTGAAAAATCAGCGATGATCTCGCGATTGCTATTCGCCGACAAATCCGGTTTTTCTTCATTCATCAACGCAACACACCGGCATTTTACATCGCATTTTTTAAAATATTTTAAGTTTAAAAGCGTGTGATTTATCGTTCCGAGCCGATTTTTTGCGACTAAAATTACCGTCGCTTTGCATTTCAAAATCAGGTCAATAAACAAAAATTTTTTTTCTACAGGCACCATTACGCCGCCAATTCCTTCGACAAAAACAAGTTCATATTTTTTGCTTAAATCCGCAATGTGCCCCACAACATTCTTTAATGAAAGCGGTTTAACAAACCGATTTTTTGATTTTTCTTTGTAAATTGCCGCATACGGAGAGAGCGGTTTTTCAAAAAACCACGGATTTATCTGCTCTTTTTCCAGTCTGAAGTCCTGACACTCCTGTAAAAACTTAACATCCCTCAGGTCCCCAGAACAAAACGGTTTTATCGCAACGGCGTCAATTCCCTGCATTCTTGCGTAAGAGGTCAGCATCCCTGTGAGCACGGTTTTCCCCGAGCCAGTATCGGCTCCGCAGATGAAGATTACATTTTTCATATCAATGGTATTTTACCCATCACGATTTTTAATCAATAAACTCGCGCAATCCACTCTAAATTGTATGGTTGACTATTTTAGAAGTAAAAATATAAATCTAAATTATGAAAACACCCTTATTTTTCATTGTGGTTTTTATTTTTTCGCTGTCTTCGCAGGCTCAAAAGTATAACGTCCTTTTCATCGCGACGGATGATCTTAACAACGACTTCAGCGTTTTCGGGAACAAACTTGTCAAAACGCCGAATCTTGAGCGGCTTGCGAAAATGGGAACTGTCTTTACGCGCGCATACTGTCAGTTTCCACTGTGCAGTCCGAGCCGGTCATCTTTAATGACTGGATTGCGTCCGGATACCACGCAGGTTTTTGACTTGCGCAAGCATTTCCGTTCGGTTCTGCCGGGTGTTGTGACCTTGCCGCAACTTTTTAGAAAAAACGGTTATTACGCGGCGCGCGTGGGCAAGATTTACCACTACGGCGTCCCGGGCGACATTGGCACAAGCGGGCTTGACGATTCGCCGTCGTGGGAGGAGGTGTTTAATCCAAAAGGACGGGACAAATTAGAGGAAAACAAACTGATTAATTACACCCCAAAACGCGGGCTCGGCAGTTCGCTGAGTTTCCTTGCCGCAGATGGAACTGATGAAGAACAGACCGATGGCATCGGGACAACACAGGCGATAAAATTTCTTGAAAAATTGAAAGACCGTCCATTTTTTGTAGCGATGGGATATTACCGTCCGCATTGTCCCTATGTTGCGCCAAAAAAATATTTTCAGAGCATTCCGCTGGACGCGGTGCAAATTCCGTCCGTGTCCGCATCGTGGCTTGAAGGGATTCCCAAACCTGCTGTGGCTTCTACAACCCCCTGGCCCTGGTTTGGCGTAACCATTGAGCAGGCGCGCGAATCCAAACAAGCATACTATGCGGCGATTGAATTTGTGGACGCGCAAATCGGCAGGCTTCTTGATACGCTGGATAGGCTCAAACTCACTGATAAAACAATCATCGTCTTCTGGAGTGACAACGGTTATCACCTCGGCGAACACGGTCTGTGGAAAAAGCAGAGTTTGTTTGAAAATTCTGCCCGTGTTCCAATGATAATCGCGGCGCCCGGTCAAAAATCAAAGGGCGAAGTCTGCGAACGGACGGTTGAATTGTTGGATATTTATCCTACACTCGCAGATTTATGCGGATTAAAACCGCAAAATGAACTCCATGGCAAGAGTCTTAAGCCATTGCTTGATAATCCAAAAAACGCGTGGGACAAACCAGCGTTCACGCAGGTCTGGCGAAACGGTTTCCCGGGTTACAGTGTGAGAACCGAACGTTACCGTTACACTGAATGGGATTTTGGAAAACGCGGCGTTGAATTGTACGATTACGAGAAAGACCCGGATGAAACGACAAACCGCGCCAGCGACCCCGCTTACGCGGATGTAGTCAAACAACTCAAAGAATTGATCAAGAAAAACTGGGAGAAACCGTATTTGCCGAATTTACAGAAGCAATCGGGCAAAACAACAAATCAAGGCAGATAATTTTTGCAAACACTCCTGTTAGTTGTTTATCTAAGCCAGCCTTTGACAAAGAAAATGTAGAGGCAGGAAATCATTGAAAAAACGACGAAAAATGCCACCTGCGGAAGCGTGAATTTCCAAGGGTTGTCAATAAGGTTCATTCCGAGCATTCCGCCCACAACACCCGGTATTAAACCGAGAACGCTGACAACCGCAAGCACCCGCATAACGCGGTTCATCTCAAATGAAACTACGTTTAAATGCAATTCAATAACCGAGAGCACGCCCTCGCGGATGTTTACTACTGTTTCATAAAGGTATTCAACATCTTCGGTTAAATTTTTGATCTGGTTCCTCATTTTATCGCCTATCAGTTCAGATGACAATTCACCCGCCCCGGACATCTCGTTTAGAATTCTTTTTAACCGCCAAAGATCAGCGGCAAGAGCCGAAAGTTCTTTTTTTAATTGGAATGTGTGTTCAAAAAATTGTTGTCTGCTTTCCCTCACCGGTATCTCCTCTAACCTTCTTAGTTCCTCTTCATATTTGCCGGCGAGGACCTCATTTTTGTCCACTACATTTTGAAGTATTATCAAAAGCATCTTTTGCAAGAACGGAAGCCCTTCAAATTGTTCCGCCGGGAGCGTTGAATTCGCAATCTCATCAACCAAGCCCGTCGGATTTTTTGAAAGCGTTAGCAAAACGTTGTCCACAGCAATCAGCAAAACCGCATCCCTTTCCACACGCCCGCCTGAAAGCAACTTTGGAAACCACAAAAATAACGCAAGATTATCTTTAACTGTCTCTAAATGCGGATATGCGGTGGAAAAAAGATGCAGGTCTAAAAAATTATCTCCAAGTCCAAACTTCTTTGAGATCACCGCTGCTTCTTCTTTGCTGATATTTGATATATTGAAAAAAACAGGCGATTGCGACTCGGTGATTTTTAAAAATTCTTCCCATGAAATTGATTTTGGCGCGCCTGAGGTTTTATCTTTCAACAGCGTGATTCTAACCTCGCCTTTTGATTGAAATTCATATTTTTGCTTCTCTTCTTTTCGGGTAACAATTCCCGTTGCGCGCAAACCAAGCGCTACCACGCGGCTTAACCGTATCAATCTCAATAGAAGAGCGGAACGGAAAAAATCGGAAACGCCTGGAATTACCGTCAAAAGAGGAATTAGAAATGTTCCCAGATCAATTAATTTCCATCCATTTTTCAAATAACTTTTCTTATCGGCTGTTGTGGCAAGTCCGTAAAAATATTCTATTCCGAACAATCCGATAATGCACCATTGAACCGCCTCAATAACAAATTGAATATGGTCAGATAAGTTAAAAATTGACGGGGCGATTGTTAACGCCACAGAGACGATTGCCAGAAAACCGAGCAATGTCTCGCTTAACAAAACCGAAAATCCGTTTTTTATAATTTTTTTCATATTAAACCATCCAACAGATTGTGGATAGTGCGTCCGGGTGGATATTATGTCAAGAGACTAAAGGAAAGGGATAATGGAGCGCCTGTATCATTTCAGTTGCTCGTAACATCGCTTGAGCAAAGAGGGGCGAAAATCAATATTTTCCACTACTGGCGAATCGCGTCGCGAGAAAATTAAAAGAAAGTAGTGCCAGCCGCTAACCAAACATTTCCGCAAATCTTGTGTCAACCGAAGATACAGTTTTATCGGTTTTCCCTTATTTTTCAGATTAAACGATTGGAGGCGCGTTAAACAAAAATTTTATAATTTTACAATTTTTATTTTGTCTGGCGCGCTGACCGCTTTGTTGGGTTGCCCTGATTTTCAGGAAGGTCTTTTGGTTGCCAGAGCGGATTATCAGCGCGGGCAATATCCATTAAGTATTTTATTTCTTCAACAATCTCAGGATGTTTATCGGCGATATTATGTTGTTCAGAAATATCGTTTTTTAAGTCATAAAGTTCTATTGGCGCGGTTCTTCGCAATAGCCTTATCCCTTTCCATCTCCCATCTAAGAGCACTGCCTGGCTAAAGCCGCGTTCGTGAAATTCCCAGTAAAGGAATTTATGGTTTTTCTGAATGTTGGTTTTGCCAAGAAGAGCAGGGACAATGCTTATACTGTCTGTATCCGTTGGAGGGACTGCGCCTGAAAGTTCTGCAAATGTAGCCATCAAATCGCCAAAGTAGCCGACGTGGTCTGAAACCGCGCCGGGCTTGATCTTTCCTTTCCATTTAACAATAAACGGAACCCGTATTCCGCCTTCGTATAAATCTCGTTTTATTCCCCTGAGCGGTCCGCTTGCTCTAAAAAAGTCTGGGCTATGATTCCCCTCTTTTGTCGCGCCGTTGTCTGAAGTAAATATAATAACCGTCTTTTCAGTTAAGCCGAGTTCATCTAATTTTTTAACTATTTCCCCTATCTGCGAGTCAAGCCGGCTTATCATTGCTGCGTGTCCCTTGTCAGGATTACTCCAGTTCATATTGCTATAAATGCCGTAGTCCGGGACTTCGTTGCCATCTTTTAGCGCGTTTGCGCGTTCATTATTCGCGTGGGGAATAATTGAAGAGAAAAAGAGAAAGAATGGCTGATTTCTGTTCTGCTCAATAAAGTCTACTGCCTCTTTTGCAAAAAGGTCATCGGCGTAAACGACTCTGTTTGTGGCATACCCCCCGCCAAACTCGCCGACCCGCACAACGCCATTCGGAAGAGGCACCACTTCGTCGTTTCTATACAAATAATCAGGATAATGATTGTGCGCGTGATGCTGCGAAAGATAGCCGAAGAAATAGTCAAAACCTTGCTTGTTCGGGACGCCTTCATCACCGGGCATCCCGAGTCCCCATTTGCCGATGAGCGCTGTTTTATAACCAACGGTTTTTAAAACTTCAGCAACTGTAATATCTTCGTTTTTCAACATCTGCGGTTCAAAATTTTTACCTCCAGCATTGCCCCTGACGCGCGTATGACCTATGTGCTGTCCTGTCATTAAAACGCTCCTTGACGGCGCGCAAACCGTTGAGCCTGCATAAAACTGGGTGAATTTTATCCCTTCTGCAGCAAGACGGTCTATGTTTGGGGTTTTTATTAATTTCTGGCCGTAACACCCAACCTCGCCATAACCAAGGTCATCGGCAAGAATAAATATGATGTTCGGCTTCTCATTCACAAGAGCGGCGCTTGCATAATAAGCGCCGATACTCAATAAAATTGATCCAAGAAAAAACCTGTATATCGTCTTCATAGCGGAATATTCCAAATACTATCGGTTACTTACAAAAATGCAACCTTCGATTGAATAAATACCCCTATCCCGATCAATTTGCCGGGATTTAAAAATATTATGAAAACGATCTTGCCTTACTGATTATCTGAAGGTTTTGAATCTGGATGAATGATGGAATTTATTATTGTTTCAACTAAATCACTTTTTTCTTCGCGCGAGCGAAGGTCTTTTAAGCGGGCGATAATTTTCCCTGAACCCTCTTTCTGAAGTTTTATAAAATACCGCGCATTCAATTCTATCGCCCGTTTAAACTGTTTATCAGATTTTGACGGCGATAGAGGGTATTCAGCGGTTAATCCGCGCTCTCTAAGTTTTTGAACAGTTAATAGAGATTCTGCGCGGAGCGAGTCATCTTCAATAGCCACATAAACGTCAATTGTCTGTTTAAAATCAGGAAGCAACTTTCGTTCTTTTAACAGTTCGCACAAAACCACATCGCCCATTCCAAATCCAAGCGCAGGCATATCCACCCTGCCGCCGCTGATTAATTTCACAAGATTATCATATCTGCCGCCGCCAGCAATCGCGCGAAATTCTCCCTTTTTATCAAAGACTTCAAAGACCATTCCTGTGTAATAAGCAAGTCCGCGAATAACGCCGTAATCCACTTTAACAAAATCGGCAAGTCCGCGCGCCTTTAAATCATTGATGATTGTCTCCAGACCGGAGATTGGAACGCCTTTTTTAATAAAGTCGTAAATTTGTTCTAAAGAAAACCCGAGTTTTGAAAATTTCTGGCGGTTATTTTCTTCGGTTTCACGTTCAAGTTTATCAACTGCCTGATAGAACTGATATTCATCTTCAGCTTTGCCGCCGTTGTTATGGAAAAATTGACGCCAAGCCTCGCGGCTGCTTAGTCTGACAACAAAATCATCGGCGCCAAGTCCGAAAGAGCGCAGGATATCAATCGCAAGCGCGATCAATTCCGCCTCAGCGCCCGGTCCAGCCTCGCCGAGTATATCCGCGTTAAATTGAAAATGCTCGCGCAACCTTCCTTTTTGCTGACGTTCGTAGCGGAAAAGTTGTGGCATTGAAAACCATTTGAGCGGTTTTTTATAATTTCTTGAGTGCGCGGCAACCATTCTTGCAAGTGTAGGGGTAAGTTCAGGCCGCAAAGCCACGGCGCGATTGCCTTTATCAACAAAATTATAAAGTTGGGCAACAATTTCATCGCCGCTTTTTAATGTATAGAGTTCAAGCGGTTCAATCGGAGGTCCGTCATATTCAACAAATCCGTAACGAATAGCGGTTAAGCGCCATTTTTCAAAAATATATCGCCTTGCTGCCGCGCTCCAGGAATCGGAGTCTGGCAGAGGCTCGGGATAAAAATCCCGGAATCCGGGCAATCTCTCCATAAACAATAAAATTTTAATTAAATATTAAAACAAAACACCCTGTTATGTAGCAGGGCAAGATAAATCTAAGAAAAAAGAACGACAAAATCAACAATGCCTTTTACTGTTGCGGCTGCTGGGGGGGCGGCGGGGTGAGTTTTGAAACAGCGACGCGCATCTCTTTGCCAGGTCTAAATTTTACGATTGCCCGTTGAGGTATAGGCACATCCCGTTCGGGTTTGTTCGGGTTGCGACCGACGCGCGGTTTGCGAATCTTCACCTCAAAAATTCCAAAGTTGCGTAGTTCAACTTTTTCACCTTTTGTAAGCGCTTCGGCAATGTAGTCAAGGGTTTTCTGGACGATGCGATAAACCTGATACTGCATCACACCAGTCTCCTTGCTTATCCGGACAACCAAATCACGTTTTGTCATAGCGGGCTCCTGGGTTTTTGCTTGGTTCACCAACTCAATTATTCAATATATATATAATCCTTTGATTATCAGATAGCAAGATAATTTATAAAATTATTGTTGAAATTATTTACTATTATTATTTCATTAAATTTGAATAAATTGCAATTGTTAAGTATTGTTTTAGATTATGGCTATGAAAGACGAAAAACGAAAAGTGCTAGTTATATTAAGGAATCGTTTTACTCCGTCAAAACCGGCAAAGTATATTGAGTTGGAATGCAAACCGGATGGAACAATACTTAAAGAAACAATACTTAAAAAAGAGCCAAAAAAGCCGATATATGATGAGGTATGGGAAAACGATGAGGGCAAGCCATCGTTAGATTTGTGCACAAAAATGATGAAAAAATACAATCATCCTTTACAAGTAAAAAAATAATAACTAATGAGAACTCTAAAAAATTGCTTAATATCAATATAACTTTCCAAACAAAATCGCGGAAATTATAAAATTTAATGACTGAACAAAGATCAAAAATGCGTCTGGGTGAAAGGCTTGTGGAGGCGGGCTTACTTACTCAGGTGCAATTAGACCTTGCTTTACGTGAACAAAAAAGAACGGGAAAGTATCTTGGCGAAGTTTTATCCGATTTAGGTTTTGTTCAACAGGAGGTCATAGCCGACTTTCTCGCGCGCGAGGCAAGGGTCAAAGTTATTAAATTAGATAAACTTAATGTTGACAATGAACTGCTTAAACTTGTGCCTTTTTCAATCGCAAAAAGGCTTCAAGTAATTCCGATAAGCAAAGATGAAAAGACTTTAACAGTTGCTATGGCTGATCCTTTTAATGTTTCAGCCATAGATAGTCTTGAACAAATTACCGGGCTAAAAATAAATGTTGTAACGGCAACCGTTCGGGAAATTCTTAATGCTATAGATTTATATTATACTAAGTCCGATACGCTTGAGGAAACGATAGATAAATTTCTTGAACAGGGTTCAGAAAAGTTAACAGAGATTGAAATTGCCGCCGGTGAGGATGCAAGCGCGGCTGGCATAGACCCACCTGTTATCCGTTTAGTAGACCAGATAATTACCCGCGCTGTTAATAACAGGGCGAGCGATATCCATTTTGAACCGGAAGAAAAAGTATTCAGGGTGCGGGTAAGGATTGATGGCGTCTTGCGTCAGGATGTACTCATACCAAAACCAATGCAGGCAGCGGTTATTGCCCGTTTAAAAGTTATGAGCGAAATGGATGTTGCTGAACATAGAATTCCACAGGATGGACGGGCATCCATTTATGTTGGCCGGCGCGAAATCAACCTCCGTTTCTCCTGCATTCCAACAGCGCACGGCGAAAATATTGTAATTCGTATCTTAGACCCGTCATCGCAAATCCTTGATCTAAAATCTCTCGGAATGTCGCCAAAGTTGTTAGAAGAATTTGAAAATGTTCTAAGAATTCCATACGGCGTCATACTTGTAACAGGACCTACCGGCAGCGGAAAAA
Source organism: Verrucomicrobiia bacterium (assembly GCA_049968335.1). Lineage (GTDB taxonomy): Bacteria > Verrucomicrobiota > Verrucomicrobiia > Limisphaerales > JAKPVM01 > JAKPVM01. The sequence goes on along the minus strand of JBMFQZ010000042.1, from coordinate 6,159 downwards.
CGACCACTCTCTACTCTGCCTTGAATGAAGTAAGCACGATGGAAAGAAGCGTTTATACGCTTGAAGACCCGATTGAGTATAAAATGCCGCTAATCCGGCAAACTCAAATAAATGAGGAAGCTGGTATGACATTTGCCGCGGGGTTAAGGTCTATATTGCGTCAGGACCCGGATGTTATCCTCGTTGGTGAAACGCGCGACACCGAGACAGCAATGCTAATGATACGCGCGGCTTTGACCGGTCATCTTGTTTTTTCAACATTGCACACAAACAACGCAGTAGGTGCAATTCCCCGATTGATAGATATGGGGGTTGAGCCTTATCTATTGCCGTCAAGTTTATTCGCAGTACTGGCTCAACGACTTACAAGAACTATTTGTCCGCATTGCAAAGAAGAAATTCCTAACGCGGAACAAGTATTTGAAAATTTAAACATCACGCCGCCCCCTGGTATGATCCCCCGGCTGTGGCGGGGCAGAGGCTGTAGCCAGTGCAAAGAGACGGGTTACACGGGAAGAATTGGAATATTTGAATTATTGCGGGTTGACGAAAGTTTTCACGAGGCAATTGTTCGTAGAAGCGGAGCACAGACCTTCTTTAACATCGCTCGTGAAAAGGGAATGGATACAATGTTTGACGACGGTGTAAAAAAAGCAGTTCAAGGTATAACAACACTTGAAGAAGTATTGCGTGTAACACGCCTTGCAGAAGTATAAAAATCTATATGCCGACATATACTTATAAAGGCGTTGATAGGCAGGGCAGGTATGTAAGCGGCATTATGGAAGCCGCAAACGAAGCCGCTTTGGAAGAAAAACTTGAAACAATCGGCTACTACTTGCTCCAGTCCCGCCTTGAAATGGAAAAAGAAACCCGTGAAGCAAAGATGGCACTGTGGCGGGTTGGCAGAAGAACGCTCATTGATTTTTTTACCCAAATGAACGTGCAACTAAAAGCCGGTGTGCCCTTGATACAATCTCTTGAAGTGGCTGTTGAAGAATGCGAAAACCATCGTTTTAAATTACTTCTTGATTCAATCCATAGGAACGTCCTGGCAGGTTCGCTCTTTTATGAAGCGCTTGAAAAATATCCTGAAGCATTCCCGTCGCACGTGGTAAGCTTAGTCAGAGCAGGTGAAATGAGCGGTAGATTACCGGAAACATTCAAGGATTTGCGCGATTATTATGAATGGCTTGATAAAGTCATAAGCGATGTGCGGCAGGCAAGTATTTATCCAGCGATTATTCTTGGCATTGTGAGCACGTTTGTGCTCGGACTATTTACGTTTGTTATCCCGAAGTTTATGGAACTAATGAGAGTGGCTCGCGTTCAGGTGCCGCCAATTACGCAATTTATTTTCGGTTTAAGCGAGTTTGCAAAACAAACCTGGTGGATATGGATATGTTCCGGTATCGGCCTTGTTCTGGTTATTAAATTTGCAAACAGAATCTCCCCTGCCTTTGCCGAATTCATAGATGGCATAAAACTAAAAATCCCGCTTTTAGGCGAAATAAACAAGATGATTGCGCTATCCCGTTTTGCACACAATCTTGCTATTATGTATCGGGCAGGAATTCCTATCCTTCAAGCGCTCCGCCTCTGCGCTGGGCTTGTTGGAAACGCAGTAGTTGAAAAAGCCGTTCGCGGCGTTGAAAGCACCGTGACCGCAGGCGAAACAATCGGCGACTCAATGCGGCGGCACAAGGTATTTACATCTATTTTAAGACGAATGGTCACTCTTGGCGAAGTTACAGGTAAACTGGATGAATCACTTGAATATGTCTCCCAATATTATAACGAAATGATCCCGAGAAAAATAAAAAGACTTTTCGCTTTTATAGAACCTGCGGTTATGCTCTGTTTGATAGGTATTGTCGGTATGGTCGCATTATCAATCTTTATGCCGCTATTGGGTATGATGGGCGGCATTAGATAAAAATGAAATTTACAGCAAAATTAAATTACCAGATTGTTCATCGCGAAGAAACTCCTAGAAGTCTCCGCATAAAAGCTACCTTTCACAATCATTTTATTGACCTCATCTATGAAATGAAAGAGGTCAAAGGTGAGTTTTTATGGTTTGGAAAAATTTTTATTGATGGACAAATCTACTGGCAGAATTCCGAATCTTTCGGCTGCGATTCGCGCGCAATCCTTGATGATGAGATACAACATAAACTGTACACCTGGGCTCTAATGAGCGGTTATATCTCGCATCATAAATTAGCCCCCTAAAGAATTCTCACAAAGGAAGGACTATTTTGAAATATTAGCGCCTTTAACCCGCAATTTGACTGAATAGAGGCTCTTGCTGGCGGTTATATACAATGTCTTTCTATCTTTGCCTCCAAAAGAGACATTTGCCGTCCAGGGCTCGTTGATTTGAATTCTTTCTATTAATTTTCCATTCTTATCATAAACCATAACCCCCCTGCCCGTCAGATATAGATTACCCTCTTCATCAATCGTCATACCATCAGAACCTGCCTCGCAGAACAATTTTTTATCGGTTAATGTCCCGTCAGGTTGAATTGTATAAACATAGGTTTTCCTTGCGGCAATATCCGATACATAAAGGTATTTGCCATCTGGCGTCCCTGTAATTCCGTTTGGCTGATTGAGGTCTGAAACAACCCTTTTTAATTCTTTTTTATCCGGCGATAAATAATAAACGTGCTGACCGTCCTGTTCCATACCGCTTCGTTTCCAGTATTCCCGTTTGTAAAACGGGTCGGTAAAATAAATACCGCCATCGGGACGTTGCCAGACATCGTTCGGTCCATTCAACAATTTGCCATTATAATTGCTAACCAGTACTGTCACCTTTTTGTCCGGCGAGATTGACCATAGTTCATTCTTCTCATCGGCGCAAGCGAGCAAATTCCCGTCTTTGTCAAAATACATTCCGTTTGCCCTGCCTGATGGCTGCATAAATGTGGAGAGTTTCCCATCTACACTCCACTTCATTATTCTATCGTTAGGCTGGTCGGTGAAATATACATTCCCTTCTTTGTCGCAGGTAGGACCTTCGGTGAATTTGAACTCCGAAGAAAGCAATTCAACTTTTGCGCCCGACGCAATCACTGAACCTTGCTGCCCGTAATTATTATAACAACAAACGGCAGTTAAAATTAAATAAATCGCCCATCTCATAACAAAGCAACTATCCAATGTATAAAATATTTTTGTTCTCATATTTAATTTCCTCTGGATTTTTCTAATTCTGCGGATTTTGTTTTGGAATAGCAAGCGTTTGACGCAAAATTTTTTCAATATTATCCATTGAAGCGCCGTGTTCAAGCGCAAGACCAGCAGCGAGTCCAGAGGCAAAGGCTGTAGATGCCGAAGTGCCAGAGACAAGATATGCCTGTCCTCTGAATGTGATTATTGAGGTGCCAGGCGCCACAATATCAACAAAATCTCCATTGTTTGCATATTGCGCAATATTGCCGCTTCTGTCGCCGGCTGTTACCGCGATAACCTCTGGATATGCCGCAGGATAGACTGGAGCTCCGTCAGGCGTATTCCCTGCCGCGGCAAAGATGATTATCCCCTGCTCTCGCGCCCGTTTTACCAGATCATGCAGAAACGGGCTGTCGCCACTGCCGCCAAGACTTAAATTTATTATTTTGACATTGTTTTCAATCGCCGTCTGAATTCCAAGTCCTACTTCAAATGTCGTTGTAGAATCGTTTTGACCGTAAACATCCAACGGGAGAACGCGAATATCCGCGGCCGTTTTATCCAGCGCCGCCGCCAGACCACGCAATAAAGTCTCAGCCATTGCGGTGCCGTGCGTTGGCTGGTCTTCCGGCGCCTTTGAATCGCCGGCAATAGAAACAGGAGAAAGCAAAAATGAGTCTGTTGGCGTGCCTGTTTTCTGAACTGTTGTGTCAATAAGCCCTATCAAAAATTTTCCGTTAGAATTTTCAACCCCCTGTTTAATCTGCGTTCCGGGTGTATAACCGAGAACTAATCCGGTTAAATCGGATGGACGGCTGAATAAGAAATTATCATCAACAGATGCCACGCTGCTATTATTCTTTAAAGCCTCTCGCGCCAGCTTTGCGGCGTCAGCGCTCTCAAATTTGAGGCGGTAACTATTTAGTGAATCCGAAAACCCGATCACTTTTGCGCCTAATTGCTCAAATAATTTCCCGGGCTTCTCCCCTTTTTTCAAAGTGACAATCAGTTCATCAGGAATCGGCTTGCCACCCGATAGGTCGCTATCCATTTTTTTAGGTTTTATCAATTGCGTCGCATCTTCCAAAGCGGTGCTAAATACAAAAAATTTGGGCGGCGCGTTGTTTGTCTGCGGGAGAAGGGCATAACTTAAATTTCCTAACAACAACCGTAATCCTTCGCCAATCTGCCGCTGTTTAAATTTAGCAGAAACCGTGTGTTTTGAGCCCGGCTCAACAAATATGCTCCACCCGGTTACTTCCGCTAAATTTTCAAGAAATTCCGATAACGACGCGGAATTTACATCCGCAGAAATGGTCTGTGTTGACGGTTCAAACTGGATATATATCCCCTTTCCCTTGTTATTCACAAATCTGCCAGTGTCAGATGTCTCTTTTTGCGTTTGAAAAATCTCCTTGCCAATCGCCTTTTCCGCTCCAGACAGTGAAACAGCGCCAATCAGAACAAACACCGCAAAAAAAACTAAGTGAATATTTTTTCTAATCCCTTTCATTTTAACGCCATCAATTTAATATACCTTTCTTAGATTAGACGGCAGGATTTTGAGTTCCGCTCGATATTTTGCGACGGTTCTGCGGGCTATAACAATGCCTTTTTGAGCAAGCATCTGAACGATATCCTGATCGGAATACGGATTTGTCGGGTCTTCAGTTCTAAAAAACTCGGCAATCATCTCTTTAATTGTCTTGTTTGAAACGTTTTGCCCGTCAGAGGTCTGGATGCCCGAAGTAAAAAAGTATCTCATCTCATATACCCCTTGCGGAGTTTTTATATATTTGCCTGAAACAGTTCTGCTAACGGTAGTTTCGTGAACGCCGACAGCCCGCGCAATCTCGCTCATCGTCATCGGCTTCAAATACGCAACCCCTTTTTCCATAAATTCCCGCTGCCGGTTCACAATCTCTTTTGCGATGTTTAAAATGGTCTGTTGCCGGTGGTGAATGGCTTTTATGAAATTCTTCCCCGCGCTTATCTTTGCCTTTATATATTCTTTATCCTGCGGCGGCGTATTCGGATTAGCCATTATATCTTTGTATGCATTGCTGATTTTTAGATGAGGTATGTATTCGTTGTTTAATGTAACAACATAATCATCGCCAACCTTTTGGACAAAAACCTCAGGAACAATAAAGATATCCGTCTCTGTGCTAAAATCACGTCCCGGCTTTGGTTCAAGGTTGCTTATTCGTTCGGCGGCTTCCTGAACATCATCAATCTCAACATTAAGTTTTTTCGCTATCTCGGGAAATCGGTGTTTTGCCAGGTCTTCTAAATGGTCTTTCACAATCTGATATTCCAGCGAATCTTTTTTGCCTGCTTGTTCAAGTTGAATCAGCAAACATTCTTTTAAATCGCGGGCGCCAACCCCCGGCGGATGAAACGACTGAATCACCTTTAATACCTCCTCTATTTCCTGCGCCGGAACATTTGTTGAAAATGAAAGTTCATCAATCGTCGCTTTTAAATAACCGTTTTCATCAATATTGCCGATTATCATCTCGGCAACCGGATATTTCTCCTTTGGCAAGTCTGATAACCTCACCTGTTCAAGCAAAAATTCTGTAAGTGAAATTTGAGACTTCAATGAATCAAACATAAACTGGCGCTTTTCTTCTTCTACTTCGCGAGAGCGCAGCGGGGCGTTGACCTCCCCAATCTGATCGCGCCACTCTCTGTCAAGCAGAGCCAGTTTTTCAAACTCCGCCTGAAAATCGTCAACCGGCTTGTTGCTCGGCTTTTCTAATGCCGGGTCGTAATAAACATCAGGGGGCGGTTCGGTCGGGTCTTCTTTTTTAATAATGGGAATTTCTTCCTCCGCCGAGTTGTTCTGAGCCGGGGCTTCTTCAAGCACAGGATTTTGCTGCAATTCCTGTTCAATCAAATTTCTGAGTTCAAGGATAGGAGCCTGCAGGATTGCCAGCGACTGCTGCATCTGCGGCGCCAGCACCTGCTGCT
>JBMFQZ010000041.1:0-17577 GCA_049968335.1 Verrucomicrobiia bacterium | reverse complement strand
AGGGGGTGGCCATAGCGACCCGGGGAATTTCGATAATACACGTGGGATACAGTAGGATACTCCACGCCGACTTGTATCAGAGCCTGCGTGGAAATCTTATAAAATCCGTCCACATATATATCAAAGAACTCTCGCTCTTTAATTGAGTCGCAACAATAAAATACAATTTTTAGATTTTGTCAACACATTATTAAAGATTTTAGTATGGCTAATTTAGTAAATGATATTAATTAATATCATTTATAAATTTATTCCTACGATTTTGCAGCATAATTAACAATAATATTTTTTACAATACAGCCCATTCGTTAAAACCTATAGACCACATTTAGAGCGATTGAGTAAGCGTTTCTATCATCATTGCCGAATGGTCCAATATTGACATCGCCCGGTCCGGAATAATGTTGGCCTGTGAGATCATGGTCCCATCTAAATTCAAGTCTCGTAATCACATTTTTCCATAAAGAATAATCAATAGTAGCGGTCAAGCCTAATAATTTGTTTTGTGGATTAGTCTCGGGGAATGGATTAGGAGGAGTATTTAGAGGGAACCAGGTGCCGGCGCTCCCTTTTGCATATTCAACGCGTGTATTTAATTTTAGTTTTTCTGTTGGCGCATAAAGCAAGTAAATACCGGCGGCGTAAGCATAAGAGGATGGAACTGTATCTGTGGTTTTTGTCCCACGGTAATCGTATGCATACCCGAGTGTTAAATTTTTCAATGGGGTTGGGATGTTGCCCCCGATGTAAAATGAGGTAGTATCGCTCGCGCCTCCAGCGAGACCGTCAATTACTCCGAGGTTTAAAGTTCCGCCTTTTAAAAACCCAAAACTTTCAGGCGCTGTTAAGGTCAAGACAGCGCAATAAGTTTTCTCCCATTCACTTGCAGGGAGTCCATTTCTAATGGCTCGCGCATTGACCCCGGGCAACCAGGAATTTTCCACGCCAAATATTATACTCACCACATCGTTAAATTTATAAGCCCCGAGAATTCCGGTCATAGCCGTTGGCTCAATTGAATAGCCGTATGAGCGGCTATAATTCGGGTTGTTATAACTTTCAAAGACTTCATAACCGATCGGTTCTGTGTAGGTGCCAATTTTGAAGTTTAATCCATTTCCAACTGGAACATTTAGTTCCACGTATGCATCTTTTAGTGAGAAATCAGAAATGCCTACACCCGGAGAAGTGTTGTAGCCAGCGGCATCTGGACCAAACAATAAGGTTACATTATAGCCAGCAGACCATCCTTCTGTTCCAGCGGGTTTGTTTAAAGTTAAACCGACAACATTTAAGTTTATTCCATCTTGTTTTGCTGTGCCGTCATACGAACGACCGGGCAACAATCCGCCCGGCGCACTTCCACCGTTGCCGCTCCCCAGTTTCCAGATGACCGATGTATCTACATAGCCGCTTATAGTTGTTTCAGAAAGGGCTGTGTTTAGTTGGTGAGGCAATTCTTCGCCTTTCAATGTTATGAGAGATAAACTTGTGACTATTAAGCTGACCCCTAAGTTGTTATTTAAGTTATTTGTTTTCATAATTGAACCAGATAAATGCAAAAGTAATGCCGGGAAGAGTGTTTTCCTTTACTTAAATTTTTAAAATTTGTAATATCTTTATTATAAGGATGTTATAAATCTCATTATTTTTAGTAAAATCCGAAGATATTTAGTTTGTAATGGCTAAAAAAATACATTTTGGCTAATGATCTGCAATCCGGAGGAATAGACCGTATAAAAATCAACAACAGCGGTTTATGTTTTTAAACCTGTGTTCAGTTGCGGCAAGAAATGCTCGTTGTTTGATATTATCGATTGTAGGTTGGTTATTCTGTTCGTGTTGATTAGCGTTATGATGACAGCAGAGGCAAGCGCAATCCGTGTTGTTATTTGAGACCATCAGTTTTTCAGTTCTATCAACGGCCGCCTGACCTGAAATTTCTTTTATTGCCAGCAATAACAGGGCGAGCCATCCGAGCCATTTAATCGGTTTTCCTTCAACGACGGCATAATCTGGCAACCAGACTGGTTCAGTCTCGTGGAGTATGGCTTTTCGTTTTTGAGAGATTAACAAAATCCATTCGCGCGCGCTGAGAATTAAAATGACAGAAACAAGGATTAAGAACGCCCCTGCCATTGCGGCGTCAAGTTTGTTATTGAATATCAAAGCGTGGGTTGATTTTAAGGACCTTTCGGCGTTTGCCAATAATGCAGGGTCTGCGGATTTAGTTGCTTCCTGGACTTGAGATTCTAAGGCTGGCAATTTTGATTCAAGTTGACGCGCTTGGGCAATGAAACCAATTTTTGGATCGTTGTGAAATATTTTCTGATAACCAGCGGTAAATGTCACACATAAGAGCCACAACATCGGGATGAGGGTTATCAGGACTGGTTTAGAATTTTTTAAAATAGCGATCAATGGTAAATTTGAAGATTTTTGAAGTTTTATCAAACAGGATTTCAAGATTATCGTTGTGGCTAATGATAATGCGATGACTGCGAGCATCTGGTTTGCAATTCCGAACAGAGGCCAGAGAGAATTAACACCGCCAAGCGGATCGCGAACGCCTTGAATTAAAAAATAGCCCCATAGCGAGACCATTATTGAACTTGCAATAATGTTGCCTTTTATATTTTTTATGTCACCGAGCGGTTTCCAGATATGTCCGAGTGCGTCTTGAAGAATATAACGTCCGACGCGCGTGCCTGCGTCAAGGGTGGTGAGGATAAACAGGGCTTCAAACATAATTGCGAAGTGATACCACAAGTCTAACCAGCGGTTGTGAGTTAAATTGCTTAACACGTAAGCCATCCCTACAGCGAGTGTAGCGGCGCCGCCGGTTCTGCCGAACAAGCTATGTTCTCCAAGTTGCTCTGCAAGGTTTGCCATTTTTTCTACTGTGATTGGAAATCCTGCCGCGTTGACTTTTGCGACTGTGTCGGCTGCTATCGCGGCATAGTCTTGACCGGCGCCTTTGACATTCATACTTAGATAAACACCGGGATCTAAAGTGCAGGCGGCAATCATTGCCATTATTGCCACGAGTGATTCAAGGCACATTGCGCCGTATCCGATAGTTCGCGCATAAGACTCGCGAGTTATTATTTTTGGCGTTACGCCGCTTGAAATAAGGGTATGAAACCCGGAGATTGCCCCGCAGGCTATTGTGATGAAACAAAATGGAAACAATTTGCCTGCAACTACAAGTCCGCTGCCATCTATAAACTTGCTGATAGCGGGAAACTTAAGATCAGGCAGAACAAAAAAGCATCCTATAGCGAGGATGAAAATTGTTCCTAATTTCATAAAAGTGCTTAAATAATCGCGAGGCGCAAGGAGCAACCAGACCGGCAATACGCTTGCCGCAAGACCATAAATGATAATTGCCCAGGCAAGCGGTTCAGCTCCGATGGTAAATACCTTTGATAATTCATTATCTGCATAAATAAGTTTGCCGATGTAAACCGCGAGCAGAAGCAAGATGATACCGATTATAGAGGCTTCAAGGACTTTGCCGATTCTAATAAACCGCATATAACTGCCCATAAACATAGCGATAGGAATTGTAGCGCCTACGGTAAAAATCCCCCATGGACTTTCAGCAAGCGCTTTAACAACTACGAGGGCAAGAACAGCGAGCAGAATCGTCATAATCGCGAGGATGCCAATTACGGCAATTATTCCTGCCGGTGTGCTGACTTCGTCTTTGACCATTTGACCGAGAGATCTCCCATCGCGGCGCATTGAAAACGCAAGTATTACAAAATCCTGCACCGCGCCGCCAAGAACGGCGCCAATTAATATCCAAAGTGTGCCGGGTAGATATCCAAATTGCGCGGCAAGCACAGGTCCAACAAGAGGTCCTGGTCCTGCTATTGCCGCAAAATGATGTCCGAAAACTATCCATTTATTTGTACGAACATAGTCCTTGCCGTCTTCATGAACTTCGCAAGGTGTGGCGCGCCTGTCATCTAAAGCAAGAACTTTTGCAGCAATCCATTTTGAATAAAACCTGTATCCGATAACGTAGGTGCAAATGGCTGCTATTAATATATATGCAGAGCTGATATGCTCTTGCCGATGAAGCGCAATCGTGAGATATGAAAATGCGCCCGTTAGTGAAAGAATAATCCAAAACCCGATTTTTATTGTCGTTTTCACGGTTAATCCCAGATTAAAATTTAGTATATTGTTAGGACATTTAGCACTGATTTTTCAAGAATTGAATAATATTTTTAGCAGAACTTCTAAAATATTTTCAAGATTTTGATTCTAAAATGCGTCTAACAAAACAAGATATTTTTATACTATTATGAAAAATAATTTCACCAGACGTGATTTTTTGAAAGGGTCTACGGCTGCAGTCGCCGCAGCAATGGTTTTTCCATCAATAAGAACCAGTGGAGCCGAAACACCGTCTAAAACAATAATTGTTGGGGTTATGGGACTCAGTAGAGGTTGCGATCATATTCGCGCGCTTCTTAATATACCCGAAGTAAAAATCGCTTATATAGCAGATGTTGATTCGCGTCGTTTTTCAGCTGCGGAAAAACTGTTTCTGGCAAAACAAAATGTTAAGGCGCCCCAAAGGGTTAAGGATTTCAGACGAATTCTTGACGATAAAGAGGTTGACGCGTTGTTCATCGCCGCGCCAAATCACTGGCATTCTCCTGCCGCAATCCTTGCCTGTTCGGCTGGCAAAAATGTCTACGTTGAAAAGCCCGGTAGTCATAATCCGCGAGAGGGGGAGTTGATTGTTGCCGCGGCAAGAAAATACAAGCGAATTGTGCAGATGGGAAATCAGCGACGGAGCTGGACGGCATTGATTGAAATGGTTGAAAAGTTAAAATCCGGCGCGATTGGAAAAGTAATCACGGCGCGATGCTATTATACCAACGCGCGTGGTTCAATCGGTTTTGGAAAGGTTGTGCCTGTGCCTGATTCTCTTGATTATTCATTATGGCAGGGACCTGCTCCGGAAAAACCTTATCTGGATAATTTGGTTCATTATAACTGGCACTGGCGCTGGCATTGGGGAAATGGAGAACTTGGAAATAACGGGATTCACGCTATTGATGTTGCTCGATGGGGGATGGGGGTTGATTTGCCAAAAAGAATCACCTATGGCGGCGGCAGGTATCATTATAAAGACGACTGGGAGACACCTGATACAGGAATTGCAACGTTTGACTTTGGAGATAAGTTTATTACCTGGGAACATAGCAGCTGCCATCCGCGACGCGCTGAAAAATTGCCGTTTGTTTCATTCTTTGGAACAGAAGGGACTATGGTAAATGATGGAAATGGATATAAACTTTACGATTCAAAAGGCACTCTCGTTGAGAAAAAAGATGGCGAAGCGGGGGATAAAATCCATATTCAGAACTTTCTTGATTGTATAAGAAATGGCAAAAAGCCAAATTCAGATATAGAAGAATGTCAAAAGAGCACATTGTTGTGTCATCTCGGTAATATCGCTTGGAGATTGGGAAGGACTATCAATTTTTCTCCTGAAAAACGGATGATTCTAAATGACAGCGAGGCTATGAAATACTGGGCGCGTGAATACCGAAAGGGTTGGGAACCCGTTGTTTAACTATTTTGCGATGACGTTGGAAAATAGTTGCGCTGGATGAAGCGCCTTTCGTCCTGTTAGATGTTCAATTTGTTGACGGCAACTTGTGCCCGACGCTATAAGAATAGCCTCCTTTGCCTCTGTTTCAATTGTCCTTGCCATCATCATCCCGACCTGACGCGACAGTTCGTATTTAGATTCCGTGGCTCCAAACGCCCCTGCCATTCCGCAGCAGGCTGTATCAAGGATTTTTACTTTTTCGCTTGTTGCGATTGAAAGCGCGCCGCGAACAAAACCAGAGTCCATTCGCGATTTTATATGGCAATGGATATGAACAGCAATAGATTGGTTTACAGACTTCAGGTTGAGCGATGGTTTTTGTTGCTCAATCTTTGTCTGAATATACTCCTCAAATAGAAAACATCTTTCTGCAATTTTTTCGGCGTTATCCAACCCGAGTTCAAGATAATCTTCAACAAACATTGAATAGCAGGAAGGTTCAAGGAAAATTATTGGCAATTTTTCAATTTCAGATGTTGTTAGAAAAATTTCTCCTGAATGAGATAAAAAAGTGGCGCCGTTGATTTTATTTTTACCTAAAAGATTCAGATTGTGCGAACCAAGCGCGGCAACGCGATCAAGCAGACCCTGACTAAAAGCAGGGCGTCCACAGCATTTTTTCTCTTTTAATAAAATAACTTCATATCCAAGCGTCTCAAGGACATTTAAAGCGGATATGCCTATTTCAGGTTCATAATAATTAGTAAATGTGTCATCCCATAAAATTACTTTTTGTCTTTCATTTAGAATATCGGGCGTTTTTTGATTTCTAAACCATTTTCTAAATGTAAATTTAGAAAAACGGGGCAGGGGACGTTTGTCGGTAATGTCAGCAAATTTGAACAAAGCCCATCTCACTGGAGGCAGATTCATAATCAGGTTTGCGAGTTCTGGGACTTTGCTTGCGTATTTTGCAAGAATATCAATGTATCCAAATATTTGCGCCTGAATTGGGACGCCTTCAGTTTTGTGCAATCCATTGAGCAGTTCGGCTTTAATCAATGCCATATTCACGTTGGATGGACATTCCGTTGCGCATGCTTTGCAGGAGAGACAACTTCCAAGCGCTTTTATTAATTCAGAATGACCGATCGGAGCGTCGGATTTGATATTTCTCAAATCAAGCGCGGCGCGAATAATATTTGCCCTACCGCGCGTTGACAATGATTCGTCACTGGTGGCTATAAATGTCGGGCACATCGTCGGTGTCTCTTTTCTGCAACCACCGCAGCCATTGCATTGTTCAAGATTGCCAGTAAACGACTCATCTTTTGCTCTAAATTTTAATCTTGGTTCAAATGGCAATTTTAATTCATATCCATCGCCTAATCTTAAATGAGTGTCTATTTTATAACGCCCGTCATCAATTATTTTGCCCGGATTAAGCAGGTTTTTTGGGTCAAACGAAAACTTAATTTGCTTTAATATGTCAGCAATTTCTTTTCCGAGTTGCGACTCAATATATTCTGTTCTGGCAATTCCAACCCCGTGTTCTGCCGAGAGTGAACCTTTATACTGCGAGATTACTTTTGCGACATCATCGGCTACCTGACGGAATATTTTTCTGTCTTGCGCGTTTCTCAAATCAAGAACCGGTCTTATATGAAGACACCCCGAAGCCGCATGTCCGTAATAACACACATTTAATCCTAACGGCTTAAAGATTGATTCCAAAGTTTGAATGTATTCAGGAAGTTTATCTGGCGCGACAGCGGTGTCCTCAATCCCGGTTACCGGTTTTTTTCGTCCTTTGCAACCGGTGAGTAATGAAAGCCCCGCCTTTCTTAATTTCCAGACAAGGTTCATTGAGGACTCATCGGTAAATGTTAAACAACGCAACCCTTGATTCAGTTTTCTCAATTGCTCCAATCTTTCTTCTACATCATCATTATAAAACTCAACAATTAAAAAGGACTCGCAGGGTTTTGTATCCAGTTCTAACAGGTTTCGTCCGTGTTTAAACTCCGGTTGTCCGCGTGTCTGATCAAAAAGAATTTTATCAACGTGTTCAATTGCAACAGGCTTAAGTTCAAGCAGATTCACAGTGGCTTCCAGTGCTTCTGTTACACTATTAAAGAATATAACACCGATTCCTTTTTTAGTCGGGAGTGGAGTAAGTTTTAATTCTGCTTCAATGATAATTGCCAGAGTGCCTTCGCTGCCGCAAATTAGATTATTCAAATTATCCGGATTTTTTAAAAACCTGTTCAGCGCGTAACCCGGAAAACGTTTTACTAAATTAGAAGGGAAGGTTTTTTTGATTAAATCAGCGTTTTTAATAACTAAACTTTTCGCTAACTCACTCTGCTGTTTTAGTTTGAAGCTTTCGCGGTCTAAATTTACTATTTCTCCGTCTGAAGTTATTAAATTCAGAGAAATAATATGCTCTGCGGTTGTGCCATAATACGGCGCGCGCGCGCCTGAAGAATCATTGGCAATCATTCCGCCAATTGTTGCCCTTGAACTTGTGGCGACATCTGGACCAAAGCAAAATCCATACGGTTTTAAATACGCATTCAAAGAATCCAGAACCACACCGGCGCCGACTCTTATTTTGCGGTTCTCAATATCGGGTTTTGATATCTGTTTGAAATGCCGGGAGAAATCAATTATTAATCCATCGCCGATTGCGCCGCCTGTTAATCCTGAACCCGCGCCTCTTGGAGTTAAAGGTATTGAATATTCAGCCGCCGCTTTGATAAGAGCGCTTGCTTCAATATAATTCTTTGGAAAAGCTACACCTAAGGGAAGTATTTCGTAAATAGAAGCATCAGTTGCGTATAGTCGTCGTGTCAGATTATCAAACGCAACTTCGCAATTGATTGATTTGAACAATCTTTCAATTTGTTTTTGATTCATTTAACTGGTATAAAAATTGGATTTAAATTGCACGAAAATCAAGAGTGAAAGAAATTATATAATTATTATTCGTGCATAAATGCTAATTTGACTGTCAATTATAATAAGAAAATATTGTAAAAGTGCTATGATAAACGAACAAAAACGGTTTCTAATAGTTGCTGGGGTTTTTTTAGTTGTTGTATGGGTTGTTTCTTATGCTGGATATAAAATAAGCACCCATTATAAGGTCACGGCGGATAAGGTGTCTTCCTACGTTGTTTCAACAGACCTTTCTAAACTGTCACCGTCTGAGCGTCAAAAGGCTCTTGATAAACTCGCCGATATGATTAATTCACTCCAGTATGAAGAACGGCGGAAGGTCAGACTCCACGCTGATTGGCGACGGTTATTTGACCAGATGACAGATCAGGAAAAAAGCGATTTTATAGAAAAGACAGTCCCTGTCGGGTTTAAACAGATGTTAGAGTCATTCGAAAAACTGCCTGAAGATAGAAGAAAAAAGGTGATAAACGACGCTCTAAAAAGGCTAAAAGAGGCGCAGGAAGCGCTTTCGGCTGAAAACCAGAACTCTCAAAATGTTGCATTCAATTCTCGCGGGACAAACGCGCCGGTTTTAAGCCCTGAACTTGAACAAAAAATAAGAGTTATCGGATTAAAAACTTTTTACAATAATAGTTCAGCGCAAACAAAGGCTGAACTGGCGCCTGTGCTTGAAGAAATTCAAAGGTTAATGGAAAGAGGCGATGCATTCAGAGGGATGAGATGAGAATATCTTTTATAAATAAAAATATAATCAAGAATCTGCGCGCAATACGTTTCATTAATAGAGTCAAATTATATTCCCCAGCCTTTACTCTGATTGAATTGCTTGTGGTTATAGCAATAATCGGCATTCTTGCTTCCTTGTTGCTCCCGGTTTTAGGCAGAGTTAAGGAATCCGGCAAGGCAACCGCTTGCCTCAGCAATTTGAAGCAGATTGGCATTTCTATTCAACTTTACGTCCAGGATAACGAAAATCGTATGCCCTATATCCTTGATGTTCCGGTTGAATCCGGGAACTCCTATTCAAATAGAAATATGGGAGTTGATATTGTGCTTTCAAATTATTTGGGAAATAGATTTATTCTAAAATGTCCATCCGATTATAAAGATATTTTTGCAAAAACTGGCAGCAGTTATGGATGGAATAGCCTTTTGAACGGTCAGAATGCCGACAGTTTAAAAATGCTTGGAATACCATTTCAGCCTCATCAGGTGCCGATTATGTTTGATAAAGAAAAATTCCATATTTTACGAGGAGAGAAAAAGGCTCAAAATTTTCTATATGCCGACGGGCATATTAAAAATTTGCTTATTTTAGAAGGGAATATTGAATGGAAACCTTGATTGAATTAAAGAATGTAAGCAAAAAATTTGGCGCCAGATCAGCCGTTCAAAATGTCAGCTTCGCCGTGCAACGAGGCGAAATATTCGGTTTGCTCGGGCATAACGGCGCCGGCAAAAGCACAATAATCGGTATGATGCTCGGTCAGGTCTGGGCTGATTCGGGAGAAATAAGGCTTTTTAACTATAATATTTATTCGCAAAGAGAAAATGCGTTGAGAAAAGTTGGCGCTATTTTTGAAACTCCTTCATTTTATGATTATTTGAGCGGATGGAAGAACCTTGAAATCCTATCCTATTATTCGGCTCCAACTTCTCCTGAGCGAATTAAACAGGTTATAGACTGGGTCGGATTGACAGGTCGTGAGCATTCAAAGGTTAGAACTTACTCCCACGGAATGAGGACGCGGCTCGCCCTTGCTCAGGCTTTATTGCCAGAGCCAGAACTCTTAATCCTTGATGAACCCGGTGAGGGGCTTGACCCCGAAGGCATTGCGGAAATGCGGCATACAATATTGAGGCTGCAGAGGGAACTTGGTCTTACAATATTTTTATCTTCTCATCTTTTAAATGAGGTTGAGCAACTCTGTTCAAGAATTGTCGTAATAAAAAAAGGTTCTCTGATTTACGACGGCAAAATGTCTGGTATAAAGTCCAGTCATAACTGGTATAAAATGAACGTTAGCGACTTCTCAAAAGCGGTTAATCTATTAAAAAGCAATGGATTAATAACCAGTTACAAAGATTCTGCTGTTCTGCCTGCTCCGAATGTGGAACCCTCGTCAATCGTTAAATTCGTTGTTCAAAATAATATTGATGTTTACGAATTTCATAGAATTGAAGAAACCCTTGAATCGTTTTATCTCTCATTGATAAAAAGTGCTCCAATAAGAGATAATAAGAACGAATCTCATTCAGATTTAATCCATAAACCTGAGTAACTCTATGTTCAAGGTCCAATTACGAAATGAGTTGTTGAAATTGTTCGGCAAAAAGCGCACCTATATCGGTTTCGGCGCCTTCTTGCTTGCGCAAAATGCTATGCTGTTTGCTTTTCATTTCTCTCACTGGAGGGAAAGAATGGAAAGAATTTTATCCGGAAATGGCTACCTGGTCTCTGAATTCATCTCGGCTCTGACAGTTGCGATTATAATGTTAATCCCACAAATATTACTCCTTATGCCGCTTTATGCTTGCCTTGTAGGCGGCGACCTATTAGCAAAAGAATATGAGGACGGAACTTTAAGAATGATTTTGTGCAGACCGATTTCAAGATTCAGATTGGTGCTCGTGAAATGGTTAGCCGGCATTTTGTTTTCTATCCTGTTAGTAATTTTTCTCGGAATTATGGCATTGTTTTTTGCAAGAATGTGGTTTCCCTGGGGCGGTTTGTTTGTTATGGTGCCTGAGCCTGAACATATTTTTGGCGTTTTTCCATCCATAACAGGTCTAAAACTTTATTTATTCTCTCACCTTTTTCTGGCTCTAAATGCGGCAACTATGACAACAATAGCCTTTATGTTCGGTTGCTTTAATGTCAAACCAGCAGCCGCAACAATACTCGCGCTTTCTTTCCTATTGCTTAATCTGGTTTTTGAAAACCTACCTTTTATGCAAGAATATAGGGAATACTTTTTAATCCATCATTTTAGAGCCTGGATATGTGTTTATGGTCAACCAGTTGACTGGATGAGAATCATCGGTTCAGTATTTATTTTATTCGGATTCAATCTAACCGCCTTTGCTATCGGAGCAATTGGATTCCAATTTCGCGATATAAAATCGTAAGTTAATTAACGATAGGCCTGAACTTGATGGAATCAATTATCTTAATAAATATAATAAGAATATTTTATAATTAAAATCATAAGTAAAAAAATAATAATTAGAAAAATAATTTAATTTATTCGTAAAATAAAAAAAATTTAAAAACGCCAACCTATTGAGGATACAATAAAAAATCTCTACAATATGTAGTATTTTTATAATGATTAAAAACTATTTTTTTCATTGAAATTTTAGCGTTTTTGAGTTAAATTTATACAAATAAAAACTTGGTGTTTATTATAGGAAATTATAGTTATGTCACAGGAAGAAACGATTGCAGAAAATAAAATGATAACAGCTGAAGTCGAAAAAAATTCAGCTGTAGACAACGATTATGATGCCGGTAAGATTGACAAATTAGAGGGGCTTGAGGCTGTTCGCAAAAGACCGGGAATGTATATTGGCGACCCGGATGAGCGGGGGCTGCATCATTGTGTTTTTGAAGTAGTTGACAACTCAATTGATGAGCACCTTGCCGGCTATTGCAAGAACATTGATGTTGTTATACACGTTGATGGCTCTTGTTCTATTCGCGATGACGGTCGCGGCATTCCCGTTGATATACACCCAAAATTTGGCATACCGGCGGTTGAACTTGTCTTAACAAATCTACACGCAGGCGGCAAATTCGGGCAGGGCGCTTATAAATATTCCGGTGGTCTTCACGGAGTTGGCGCAAAGTGTGTGAATGCCCTCTCTGAATGGTTTAAGGTTGAGGTCTCAAGAGACGGCAAGGTCTATTATATGGAGTTTGCCCGGGGAAAGACTGTTAAAAAATTGACAATTATTGGAAAGTCTAAACATACCGGCACGCTGATTACATTTAAGCCAGACCCAGAGATTTTTACAATCACAACAGAGTTTAAATTTGAGATTCTTGCCAACAGGCTTCGGGAACTTGCATTTTTAAATCCGGGCATAAAGATAACTTTAACCGACGAGCGGATTGAAAATAAGAAAGAGACATTTTTCTATAAAGATGGGATTGAGGAATTCGTTAAACAATTAAGCAAGAACAAGCAATTAGTGCATCCGAAGCCGATTGTTATTTCTGCAAAGTCAGTGATTCAGACCAAAGAGAAAGAGGAAGAAGCAAAAGAAAATGGAGAAAAGTCCGGGGCTGTAGAAGAAGAGGTTTTTGTAAGTTGCGTTTTGCAATATAATGATAGTTATGGCGAGCAGATACTTTGTTTTGCCAATTCCATTGCAAATACTGATGGCGGCACGCATTTAACCGGATTTAGGACTGCACTGACGCGTGCAATCAATCAGTATGCAAAGCAAGAGAACCTGATTAAAGAGAAAGACCCGTCAATATCCGGCGATGATGTGCGCGAGGGACTAGTTGCAGTTATAAGCGTCAAACTGCCAAATCCCCGCTTCGAATCCCAGACGAAAGTCAAACTCGTAAATACCGAGATAGAAGGGGTTGTTTCCTCTATCGTATATGACGGGTTGAAGGACTATTTTGAACGAAACCCTTCAATTGCAAAAAAGATTATAGAGAAATGCCTGCTTGCGGCTCGGGCGCGTGAAGCGGCGCGCAAGGCGCGAGAGACTGTGAGAAAAGGGGCGCTTGCCGGGGGCGGACTACCGGGCAAACTTGCCGATTGTTCAGACCGCGACCCTTCAAGGACTGAACTTTATATTGTTGAAGGCGATTCGGCAGGTGGTTCCGCAAAACAGGGAAGAGACCGTTCCTATCAGGCAATACTACCTATCCGCGGTAAATTGTTAAATGTTGAAAAGGCAAGATTGGACAAGGTGCTCCAAAATCAAGAAATAAGGACGATGATCACCGCGATAGGGACTGGAATCGGCGACGGCGAGGGGGAAGGCGCCTTCGATATCACAAAACTCCGTTACAATAAAATCATCATAATGACAGATGCCGACGTGGACGGCGCCCACATACGAACATTGCTCCTCACATTCTTTTACAGACATATGCCTGAACTGATAAAACGCGGATATATCTATATTGCACAGCCGCCACTTTATCAGGTTAGCAGAAAGAAAAAGGTTGAATATGTGGAAGACGATGCAAAATTGAATAAAATTCTGATTCAACTCGGAATTGAAGATATCAAACTAAAGGATTTAAACGCCGATAAAGAAGTGCCGCCGGAACAATTGCTTGAAATTCTTGATTTGCTTGAAACGCTTGATAAATACGCTCAAGCTATTCGCAGACACGGCGGAGATTTCACCGATTATCTTGAACACAGAAACAGGGAAACAGGGGAATTGCCTCGTCATTTAATTATTGTTCGCGAAGGCAACGAAGAGACGGCGCATTATTTCGTAACGGATGAAGAACTGGAAAAGTTTGATGAAGAAAATCAAGACCTCGGGCTATTCGGAATAGATGAGGATGATAACAATGGAAACGGGAAACCAAAGATTCAAGGTCAGACAAGACGGGCTCGTCATATTGAACTTCATGAAAGCAAGGCAATTGCCGAACTGTTAAAGATATTATCCAAGAAAGGCTTGAAAATTGAACATTATTCGGCTCAGGATAAACCTCTCTATGAATTGATTGAGGGGGCAGGGGAGAATGCGGTTGTTAAACCAATCTTCAGCATCCCTGAAATCCTTACTGCCGTAAAGGAAATAGGAAAACGCGGGATTCAAATAAAACGGTTCAAAGGTCTTGGAGAAATGAATCCGCAAGAACTCTTTGAAACTACGATGAATCCGGAAAAGCGGAAACTATTGCGTGTGGAACTAACCGACGCAATTGAAGCCGAACAGATGTTTACAACATTGATGGGCGAGGAAGTGGAACCGCGCAGGCAATTTATTGAGGATAATGCCTTGAGCGTTAGAAACCTTGACATTTAAAATTTTTAAAACCTGAGTTTGTTTTATGTCTTCAAATACAAACAATAACGAAAATAATACAGAGCCAGTCCAAGTGTCTGGCGCGCCGTCTAAGAGTGAGAAAATTGTTAAGATCAATGTAGCCGACGAGATCAAGAATTCGTTTCTTGACTACTCAATGTCTGTTATAATCTCTCGCGCCCTTCCCGATGTTCGAGATGGATTAAAACCTTCTCAGAGACGGATTTTATACGCAATGCATGACCTTGGCGTTTTGCCAAATAAAAAGCATATCAAGTGCGCTAAAATCGTCGGCGAAACGATGGGTAATTACCATCCGCACGGTGATCAAGCAATTTATCCAACCCTTGTTCATATGGCGCAGCCTTGGTCTATGCGGGAAACGCTTGTTGAAGGACAGGGGAATTTTGGCTCTGTTGACGGCGATCCGCCAGCGTCAATGCGTTATACCGAAGCCAGACTTCGTCCGCTCGGCGCCCTGCTAATGCAGGATATGGACAAGGATACTGTTGACTTTGTTCCAAATTATGACGAAACAAGATTAGAGCCTGTTGTTTTTCCTGCCGCGTTTCCAAATCTTCTTGTCAATGGCGGAACAGGCATTGCCGTTGGTATGGCAACAAATATCCCGCCGCACAATCTTGGCGAAGTCGTTGACGCTATCTGCGCTCAGATTGATAATCCAGACATTACTGTGCCTGAATTGATGAATTACGTAAAAGGACCAGACTTTCCAACTGGTTGCACAATTTGCGGCATTGACGGAATTAAAAACTATTTTGAGACTGGACGCGGTGTTATAAAAGTTCGCGGAAAAGTTGGTATTGAAGAGGTAAACGGAGGGAAGGAGCAAATAGTGATAATGGAGATTCCGTTTGGAGTTAACAGGGCGCAACTTGTTGAGAAGATTGCGGAACTTGTTAATGAAAAAATTCCTCCATTCACAGATATTTCCGATATTCGTGATGAATCAGACGAGAACACAAGAATTGTTATTGAAGTAAAACGTGGCGCCAACCCAGACGTTATAATCAATAACCTCTACCAGCACACCCAGCTTGAATCAACTTTTGCGGCTAATATGCTCGCCATTGACCGGGGACGTCCGAAAACATTAAATCTAAAAGAAATAATAAATTGTTATATTGAACACAGACGGGAGGTTGTTATCCGCAGGACAAAATTTGAATTGAGAAAGGCAGAGGCTCGCGCCGAGATTCTTGAAGGGTTCTTGATTGCAATCGCAAATCTTGATGAATTTATACATATTATAAGGAGTTCAAAAACCCGTGATGAAGCCCGCGTGCGGTTGCTTGCGTTTGATTTTACAAGGGCTCAGGTTGAAAAATTTGGAATTAAAATCAGAAACGAAAACAGAGTTGTAAATGGCAGATACTCTTTAAGTGAACAACAGGTTGATGCAATCCTTGAACTAAGGCTTTATCAACTAACAGGACTGGAAATTGACAAGGTAGAAACAGAATATAAAAACCTGTTAAAAGTTATTGAAGAACTGCTCGCCATTCTCGGCAGTGAACAACGGGTGCTTGATATTATTAAAAAAGAATTAAGAGAGGTAAAAGAAAAATACGCAACACCAAGGTTGACAGCGATCGTCCCCAATGATTCCGATATCTCAATAGAATCTCTCATCGCAAATGAGCCGATGATTATTACGATTACTCACAATGGTTATATAAAAAGAACCAGTTTGAATTCGTATCGCGCTCAAAGACGGGGCGGTTCGGGCGTTAAGGATATTACAACAAAGGAAGTCTCCACAGCGGACGGAGAGGAAAGTGATTTTGTAGAACATCTTTACTCAGCCAAAACCCACGACTATATGTTGTTCTTTACAAATATGGGACGCGTTTATGTGACGCGTGTGTTTGATATTCCGCAGATGGGCAGGGCGGCAAAGGGGCGAAATATTGCAAATATTCTGGAATTAAAAGAATATGAAAAGGTCGCTGCGTTAATGTGCATTGAATCAAAACAGGGGGAGAATAGAGAAGATTTAACATGGAAACAGCAGTTGTTTATCTTCTTTGCAACACGCAAAGGCATTGTGAAAAAGACTGCGCTTGAAGAATTTGAAAATATTCGCAGAGGCGGAATCATTGCTATTAAGATAGAACCAGATGACGCTATAGTGGATGTTGTAAAAACAAAAGGAAGTGATGAAATAGTTTTAATAACTAAAAATGGGCAGAGCATTAGATTTTCGGAGGAAGATGTCAGACCAATGGGGCGGGATACGATCGGGGTGAAAGGAATTACGCTTGAGGAAGGAGATGCAGTGGTTGCGTTAACAGTCATAGAAAACAATGAAGAAATCATTAGTCAAACCAAGAATAAGATAAATCCCGACAACACCGATGCTGATAATAAAACAGACGCAACGCTCCTTGTTGTAGGCGAAAAAGGGATAGGCAAGAGAACCCGTTTTGATGAATACAGGATTCAATCTCGCGGAGGAAAAGGGATTATTACAATGAAAACAACAGATAAGACGGGACTCGTTGTTGGCGCCCTCCCAGTAAAAGATGATGATGAGGTAATGCTTATCACTGAAAAAGGAAAAATGGTGAGAATAAGAGTTAAAGAAATTCGTGAGACAGGTAGAGCCACTCAGGGGGTTAAGTTGATTGAATTAGGTGAAGGCGATAAACTTACAGCTATAGCGCCTGTAATTAGTGATGATAACGAGAATAGTGAGGCGGAAACCCCCGCTGACCAAAATGGCGCAAATTAATCCGTACCTATCATACAAGATGACAATTTAAACAGCGCTTTTTGTCTGTAAAATACGACAATATTATTGCCCTTATAGGACTTTATTGTCTCAACTTTTTATCAAATATTGTCAAATATCTGCTCTATTAATTACTGCACACCAATTCTATAAAATCTCTGTTTTTGTGGGTTCATTGAATTCGTTATGCTCAATTTTGAACCGGTGCCGGTTAAAATAGTATTTGTCAACCAGGTCGTAATATTTGTGCTAATACCGTCAGTAT
>JBMFQZ010000040.1:0-18219 GCA_049968335.1 Verrucomicrobiia bacterium | reverse complement strand
GCCGAGCATATAAATCGCGCCGATAACCAATGCGCTCCAGGCGCCAATCACAACATAAAACGCAAACTCCCGCCACGCCCCAAAGAACACAAGAAGTTCGCCGACAAAGTTTGGAAAACCGGGCAGACCGCATCCTGCGAACATAGCCATAAGCAAGACTGTTCCCATAAATGGGAATCGTCTTAACAACCCACCCATTTTATCAAGTTCAAGCGTTCCAGTCTGTTTAAGCAGCCATCCGCTCATAGCGAAACTCAATGCCGCAAGGAATCCGTGGGCAATCATAATTATCACTGCGCCGGTGATCCCAATCGTCGTAAGACTGGCGATGCCAAGAAAGGCAAATCCAACATGGGCAACACTGGAATAACCGAGCAGCAGATTTAAATTTTTCTGTTGCATAGCCACCCAGCCGCAATAGAGCATATTGCCAACCGAAAGCGCGGCGATAACATACATCCACTCAATAGCGCCTATTGGTAATAACGGTATGGCAATTCGTAAAAGACCAAGAAGACCGAATTTTTTTATTACACCGGCGTGCATCATAGCGGCGGGAACCGGCGCTGAAGCATAGCCTAACGGAGCCCACGAATAAAATGGCCAGAGCGATACAAGTATGCCAAAACCGATTATTAATAATGAAAAGATTAAAGATTGATAATTGGTAACCAAAATATTGTTATTAAGCCAGGAACGTATCTCTATTATGTCAAAACTTTTTGCGCCTGTATGTATGTATAACAAAATCAAACCGGCAAGGGTTATCAAAGCGCCGATGGTAAGGTAAATTGTGATTTGAAAAGTTGCGTAATTTTTATTTTCACCCTGTCCCCATACGCCAATCATTATAAAAGTCGGAATAAGGGCAAACTCGTGGAAGATGTAAAAGAAAAACATATCAAATGAGGCAAAGGCGCCGAGGATACCGCCGCTCATTAATAATAATAAAATGGAAAATTCTTTTTCTCTTGTTTTTATATCCCAGGACAGACAGGCGGCAGTAAACGCCACTATGGCTCCCATAAGGATTAGTCCGACGTTGATGCCGTCAACGCCGGTGTGAAAATTAATGCCTAACGATTTTATCCATAAGAATTTATGTTCAAATTGAATGCTCGTGATTGAAGGATCAAATTTGCAAAATACGATTACAGCCAGAATCATAGAAACCAATGTGGCTGCAAATGTCGTGAACCACGCAACGGTTCCCCATTTGCGCGGCAAGAACAGCAAAGCCAGCGCCGCAATCAAAGGTATTAAAAATATCCAGTTAACCATTTTAGTGTTTAATCAGGTAATAAATCATCACTGCCGCGCCTGCGGTCAATATAAATATGTAAGTCTGCACGTTTCCGGTTTGAACCAACCGCAAAGCTCGACCACACAATTCGGTTGTTCCGTGAATGCTGCGGATTATCAAGCCGCTGACAATCCATCTATCCAGCCATGCTGCGCCAAATGACAGGGCGTCGTGCGTAAGCTCAATTATGCCTTTGTACATTTCATCAAAATAAAATCGGTTTTTCATTGCCTTTGATATGACGCCTAAATTCTCAAGCGGGTCTTTTTCTCTTCCAATATAAAGAATAAACGAGATGACAAATCCGATTACAGAAACAGCAAGTCCCATCCAAACAGCCTTTGGCGAGTGAACAAACGGATATGTTAATTTTTGAACAAAAGTTAAATCGCCCGCTTCAGCCTGCTTTGAGAACGCGGCAAAATAGTTTTGCAAAACTGCGTCAATCCCGATGACACCAGCAATTGCGCTTGCCAGCGCAAGGATGATCAATGGAACAATCATAACAGGAGGCGACTCTTTGCACCCGATAGCGCGGGAACTTCTCTCTTTTCCCAAGAATGCGACAGTAAACAAACGTCCCATATATAATGCTGTCAACCCGGCAATCAGAATTGATATGATAAAGAGGTTCTGCGATTTATGCCCGGCAAGGGCGATGATCGCGTCTTTGCTGTAAAATCCGCTAAATGGCGGTATGCCGCAAATTGCCAGCATTGCGATAAGGAACGCTAAAAACGTAACCGGCATCTTTTTAGCCAAGCCGCCCATCTTCCAGATGTCTTGCTCGTGATGAAGCGCGATAATGACCGATCCGGCGCAGAGGAACAAAAGTGCTTTGAAAAAGGCGTGAGTGATAAGATGAAACATTGCCGGTGAAGGACCGCTTAATCCTACTGCCATAGTCATATAACCTAGCTGTGATAGGGTTGAGTAGGCAAGTATTCTTTTAATATCGTTTTGCTGAACTGCGATTAGAGCCGATAATAACGCTGTTATGGCTCCTACCCAGGCTATGACATCAAGGGGACTTAACGTAAGCCCTGCAAGACATTGCGGCAAAGTTGCCTTTGCGGTGAAAATGAAAAAGACCCTGCATAACATAAAGACGCCGGCTGCTACCATTGTGGCGGCGTGAATTAACGCGCTCACAGGCGTTGGACCTTCCATTGCGTCCGGCAACCAAACGTGCAGAGGAAACTGGGCAGACTTTCCGACCGCCCCGCAAAATATCAACAGACCTGCGATTGCGCCATAAGCGCCGAACAGCTCAGGATTGCGTCCAATTTTAGCAGAAATTTCGTCAAACCTTAATGAATTAGTTGCCCCCCAAA
This sequence comes from Verrucomicrobiia bacterium, assembly GCA_049968335.1. Taxonomy (GTDB): domain Bacteria; phylum Verrucomicrobiota; class Verrucomicrobiia; order Limisphaerales; family JAKPVM01; genus JAKPVM01. Next base: position 15,582 of record JBMFQZ010000040.1, on the reverse strand, counting down.
TGAGAATTATTCCAAGGAGAAATCCAAAATCACCCAAACGATTTGTTAAAAACGCCTTTTTTGCCGCGTTGGCAGCCGATGGTCTTTCAAACCAGTGCCCGATGAGCAGATAACTTGATAACCCGACAAGTTCCCAGAAGATAAATAGCATTAAAAAATTGTTTGATAGAATAATGCCAAGCATTGCGAATGTGAAAAAATTTAGTCCGGCAAAATAACGTCCCATTGCGGCGTCGTCTCGCATATAACCGATGGAAAAGATGTGAATTAGACCGCTTACGAACGTTACAACAAGGAGCATTAGTAAAGTTAGTTTATCTATTTGATAGCCGATTTGCAGTTTTAAATTTCCTGCCGAGAGCCAGTCTACCGATTGATTGTAATCTGGAATGCTGCCGGCTAAAAATACAAGTGTTAGCGCAACCGAACAGAAGAATGAAATCCATACCGCGCCTGTGGCTATACCGGCGCTCAACTTGCCTTCTTTAAGTGTAAAAAGGGTTTGAAATGCCGCTGAAACTGCAGGCAAAAACAATATTATATAAGGCAAAATCTGTAGTTGTTCATCCATAATTTAAAAATCTCACAACTTCATTGACGCAATATCCTCGCTGTTAATGGCTTTAAACCTGCGATAGAGCGCAACAATTAAAGCAAGCCCAACTGCCACCTCGGCTGCCGCCACGGTTATCGTAAAGAAGACCATCAGTTGACCGTCTAACGAACCGTTATAGCGTGAAAATGCTACAAGCAGCAGGTTTGCCGAATTAAGCATAAGTTCAATAGACATATATACGACAAGCAGGTTGCGGCGAACAATTACGCCTAACAACCCGATGCAAAACAAAATAGCGCTTAAAATTAAATAATGTTCAATGCCGATCTTCATTGCTGTTTGTTATCTCTGTTTACCGGTGAACTAATTTTATCTTTTGAGCCCAAATATACGGCTCCGACAATTGCCGCTAAAAGCAATACCGAGACTACTTCAAATGGCAACAGGAATTTGCCCTGAGAAAAAAGCGCTGTTCCGAGCGCAGCCGGGCTGGTGTCAACTGGCGGTTTGACTAAAATTGAAGATGACCCGGCAATTCCTTTTAGTAAAACACAAAACAATCCCGCAACAGAAGCAACAGCGCATATAGCGGCTGTAATTTTAATTTTTTTCCTCAACTCTTCCTGCAGATCAATCAACATCAAAACAAACAGGAATAAAACTATAACTGCGCCTGCGTAGATTAAAATTTGAACAGCGGCGATAAAATAAGCATTTAATAAAACAAATAATCCAGCCAATGATATTATTGTAAGCACTAAAAAAAGAGCGCTTGTTATCGGGTTTTTGCTAAATGGATTTGCAACAACCATTGTAGCGCAAAAAACCGCTAAAACCGCAAATATGTAAAAGAAAATTGCTTCCATTTTTATTTATTTTCAACCGGCGGAAAAACCTTTTGTTCCTCCGCCTCTTTAGCCTTGTGTTTCCATTTCATTGTTTCATCATAATGAACGCCGCCAAGCGAAAGCAATTTATTCATACCAAAAATCATCTCATCTCTGCTCAGGCCGGTTAGAGAATAATCTTGCATTAGAAATATAGCTTCTTCAGGGCAAACCTCCTGGCATAAGCCACAGTAGATGCATCGCAACATATCAATTTTGAATTCTTTTGGGCGCTTCTCAACATTACCTGTTGTGGGGTCAATTTCTGGACCCGGCGGAGTTATTGTAATTGCCTTAGGTGGACAAATAAATTCACAGAGCTGACAGGAAACGCATTTTGTTCTGCCATCTTGGTCTTTTACAAGGTATGGCGCCCCGCGATATCCCGGCGGGACGAGATGTTTTTCTTCTGGGTATTGAAGGGTAACCTTTTTGCTAAAAAAGTGACGAACCGTAACTTTGAGCCCGCCGATAATCGTCGGGATATACAGTAAATCAAGCAAATTTAATTTATGCCTTTTTACTTCCATTTATAAATGCGTCTTAATTTTTATCATTAGTTATCTTTTTATCCACATTAAAAACGCTGTTATTGCTATATTTGCCAGGGCGATTGGCACAAATCGGGTCCATCCTAATCTCATTAACTGGTCATATCTAAAACGCGGCAACATCCATCGCGTCCATATAAAGATGAGGAGGAAGAAAAGGATTTTCGCAAGGAATATGCAAATTTGAGCAATGCCAGCGATTAAAGTCTGCGCAGGTTTATCAAGCCCGAATAGAGGCAATGACCAGCCGCCGCAAAAGAGTGATACGATGACAGCGCTTGATAAAATCATATTTGCGTATTCGCCCATAAAAAACATTGCGAATTTTATTGAACTGTATTCAACATTGTAACCGCCGGCGAGTTCCTGCTCGGCTTCAGGAAGGTCAAATGGGGTACGGTTTGTTTCCGCAAAGGCGGAACCTAAAAAGACTGCAAAGGCAATCGGTTGCTGGAATATAAACCAGTTGAAAATACTCCCTGATTGCGCGTTTACGATCTCTTTAAGGCTCAAACTGCCGGCAGACATTAAGACTGGAATAATAGATAGAGCCATTGCCACTTCGTAAGAAATCATTTGAGCAGCCGCGCGGGTGCCGCCGATTAATGGATATTTCGAATTTGCGGCATATCCAGCCAGCACAATCCCGTAAACTCCAAGCGAGACAATTCCAAAGATGAAAAGTATGCCGATGTTTACATCTGCTATAATCATCGGCTGTTTACCGATTTGAGAACCGAACGGAATTACAGCAACGTTGATTATAGCCGGCATCATTACAATAGCCGGCGCTATCCAGAAAAAGATTTTTTTGACGTTTGCGGGTGTAAAATCTTCCTTTAAAAATGCCTTGACCGCATCGGCTGCCGGTTGTAATAAGCCGAAAGGACCAACTCTATTCGGACCGTATCTATCCTGAATAAAGGCGCAAACCCGTCGTTCAACAAGCACAATGTAAGCAACCATAAACATCAGGATTGAAAACGCCGCGACCGCTTTCACCGCGGTAAATAAAAGGAAAGCAGTTTCAGGTTTTAATTGATTTAGCCAGTTCATAATTTTATCCCGGCAGTATCTATTTGAATTCCAGTGTCGCCCAATTTTTCCCAGCGCATATTATTAAAAGCCTCAACTTCATCCGCCATTCTATCAAACAACTCTGGCGCGGTTTGCGGCAATCGCTCGCCGGTTAAATGGAAAAGAAGTTCAGACAAAATTTCGTATTCGGGTTTTGCATCCTGTGGCGGTTCAACCGCTTTATAAAACTTTTGGACTCTAAATTTTATATTGGTAAATGTTCCGCTTTTCTCGGCATAAGCGCAGCCGGGCAATAAATAATCTGCGAGCGCAGTCGTAGAATTGGGCAAAACATTGCAAACGATCAATTTGTCAATTTTTTCAAATTGAGCCGGTGTAAAACCAATTTTTACCAAGTCTTCGCCAAAAACGATGACTGTTTTGATATTGCCAGAATCAACTGCTGCTTTTATCTTTGAGAGGTCATCTCCTGTTTTCTTTGCAGAAATGCCGGTCAACACTGCGCCGTTCGTGTTTGGATTTCTATCTGAAGAAAGAAGCAAATTATCCCCTTTGCCAAAACGGGGGACCGAATCGCTTATTGCGCCGGTCAACTTTTTAATCTTTGAGAGCAACCACAATTCTTCATTTGACAACCGAGCCGAAGCAATAATCGCCGTTGTTCCGGGTTTAACGTTTTTCAAATAATCTGCAATCTCTTTTAAAGCGGTTGTCCAGTCTATTTCTTCGCGAACGCCATTTTTATTTTTTACAACGACAACACATAGCCTATCTTTTCTGCCAATCCATTTATAATTAAGCCGACCGTAATCGCACATCCAGCAGCTATTGACAAAGTCGTTTTCGCGCGGTCTGTAACGGTAGATAATGTTTTTTCTTGAATCAATTATTATATTGCAACCTGTGGCGCAGCTTGCGCATATACTTTTTGTCTGTTTTAAAAACCAGACGCGCATCTGAAACCTGAAGTCGCGGGAAGTTAAGGCGCCGACCGGGCAAATATCAACGGTATTTAAGGTATAATTGTTGTCAAAAGACCGACCGGGATAGACTGCGATGGCGTTGTAACTGCCGCGATTAACTATTCCCAATGCGTCGTCGCCGACAATATCGCGGGTAAATCTGATACAGCGGGTGCAAAGGATGCAACGCTCGGCGTCATACATAATATAAGGGCCGAGGACTACTTGCTTTGGTTTATGAACCTTTGCCTCAATGAATTCGCTTACAGGCGCGCCGTAATCAAATGAATACTCCTGCAGCTTGCACTCCCCTGCTTGATCGCAAATCGGGCAATCAAGCGGATGATTGATGAGTAAAAATTCAAGCACTGCCTCGCGCATCTTTTTTACTTCGGGCGTATTTGTATAAATCTCCATACCCGGTGTAACTGGAGTTGCGCAAGCGATTGCCGGGCGGGGTGATTTTGCTATTTTTGGCGTTCCATCTGGATTTAGCAGCGGCTTTTTGTCCGGTCCCATCACCGGCGTCCCAAATTCAACCAGACACATTCTACAATTACCGGCAACGGGTAGTTTTTTATGATAACAGTAATGCGGGACAGTAACACCGCCTAAACGACAAGCCTGAAGCATAGTGGTGGGAATCGGCTTGCCACTTATCGGGTCAGGCATTGTGGCTGGAACTTCAATCGTTTTGCCATCAACCTTTACTTTAATTGTATCCATTCTTTATACTGCTACCCCGTTTTCGCCATTTACTTAAAATTTTTTAAAAATTACTTAAATTGCTCTTAAATTGCAATTTTTGTTTAACTAAAAACTAACAGACTGCGCGTTTTTCAAACTCGTCTCTGAATTTGGTCACAAAACTCTGAACAGGAAAAGAGCAGGCATCTCCAAAGGCGCAAATCGTTTTTCCACCTCCAATATTTCCAGTGATTTTTAATAACAGGTCCAGGTCTTTCTTACGTCCTGCGCCGTTGGCAAACCTGTGGAGAATTTTACTCATCCAGAGCGAACCTTCCCGACAAGGTGTGCATTGGCCGCAACTTTCATGGGCGTAAAATTCGGCTATATTAGCAAGCGCTTCTACAACATCAGCTGAGTCGTCTAATACAATAATCGCTCCTGAACCGGACATTGATCCAGCTGCGGCAATAGTGTCAAAATCATACGGTAAATCCAGAATGTTATATTCAACAATCTCCGTTGAGCCATCTAATTTTTTATGTTTTATGCTAACTTTTTCATCTGCTTTGAACACTTTGGCGCTTGTGCCGCCGGGAATTATGGCTTTGAGGTTACGTCCCGGACGCAAACCGCCGCCGAATGACGGATCAAAAATCAGTTCTTTCAGTGTAACTTTTCCAACTTCAATCTCATAAACACCGGGTTTTACAACGCATCCGCTAATACTTACCAGCCGTGTGCCAGTGTTGTTTGGCAAGCCAAGCCGCGCGTATTCAGCGCCGCCCATTTCTACGATATGTTTGATAGTGGCAAGCGTTTCAACATTGTTAACAATTGTCGGGCATTGATACAAACCAAGAACAGCTGGAAAATAAGGCGGTTTTATTCTTGGATATGCCCGTTTGCCTTCAAGCGATTCAATTAAACCGGTCTCTTCACCGCAAATATATGCCCCTGCTCCGCGATGAATATAAATCTCAAGGTCGTAACCGCTGCCAAGTATATTTTTGCCAAGAAAACCTTTTTCTTTAGCCTCGCTGATCGCATTTTGAAGAATTTTTGCGCCATCCATCATCTCGCCGCGAATATAAATATATGCCAGATGAACGTTATTAGCGTAACAGGCAATTATCATTCCTTCCAGAAGCTGATGCGGGTCTTTATGAATTATCAAGCGGTCTTTAAATGTCCCCGGTTCGGACTCGTCGGCATTGCAAATTAAGTAAATCGGTTTTCCAGAATCGTGTTTTACAAATGACCATTTTAAACCGCAGGAAAAGCCGGCGCCACCGCGACCGCGCAATCCCGAAATCATTACTTCCTTGCGCAATTGTTCTTGAGGCGAAATTAATTTCCCATCTGGAGATTGAAATGGTTTTAATAAAAGCGCCTTCTTCAACGCTTCATAGCCTTTATGTCTTAAATAGCAATCAATGTCGGGTGTATATCCCGGCTCTGTCAGATTCTTTGTTAACAACCTGTATTCCCGCGCCATTTCTATCTAAAATACTTTAAGTAAAAATTCTTTCAATAATTCTTATATGTAAAATGAAAATTATTCTGAATCATCAGGATTGATGTTAGCGCTTTTTTAAACATTAGCAGTGTGCTAATCTTAATAACTCAGGGCAGGATTGAATCAAAACAGAATTGGTCTCTACTTAAGCATACTTATTAACAATGAAACTGGCTTCACATTTTCTGCAACTGTTCAATCATTCTGGCAATCTTGTCTCTGTGTTGCAAAATCAATCTCGGATCGGTTGTAAAATTGGTTAAATTAAGCGAAATCGCCTCTGGCACCGTGAGCAATCCTCTCGCCTTTTCAACCACCGTACTTTGAGGATTTTTCTTTGCAACTCTTTCAATATGTTGAGAGAGCAACCAGAAATATTCATAATCCTCCATACCATCTCTTAAATTTTCCCATCTGAAAGAATTTACCGGCTCGTCAAGCGATGGTTCAGAAGATTTGTTCGGATCGCGTCGCGGAGGATACAAAAACCGTCCATCGCCATTTCCCCAGTAACCAACGTATCCAACAGGGAAATCATATCCCGAAACATAACTCATCGAGTCTTCATATGGATTTTGCAGAGAATTTGAATAAACGAGGCTGCTTGTCCAGTATGTGGTTTCCCAGATAAGGATTCCCTGAACGCCGTATTGCCAGGATTGCCATGGCCAGAGTCGGAGTTCAGTCCCCGGATGGTCAATGAATTCGGTTATATAGGGCGCCTTAGGTCCGCAACAGATATACCACCAGACCTCTTCGCCTCGTTTTTTGCATTTATCAACAAGTTCTTTGTTCCATTCAGGGGTCAATCCACACCAAATATCAACGTGGCCTATCAACTCGGGCTCGGGCTGTTCGGTAAGCAATCTTTTTAACTCTGGAGCAGCGGCTTTAATTCTTTTCATACCCTCAACGACAAATTCATAGTCTTTTCTATCCGGCTCATCAAACCAGTAAGTATATGCCTTATCAAGCCAACCGCGTTGTTTTAAATGCTCTTCAACTTGACCGAGATAATCCTTAAAAAGCCGCATAAACTCGGGCGTTCCCTCTTTGAAACCTTCAAGAGAACCAAGAGAACGACTTTGGAATGTGCCGCCTCCCATTCCGCGCAATGGTAATCTGAAAGAATTAAAATGATAATTATCAATCCATTTTTCCGCAGCCTGATCAAATTGCGAAAAGTCAATCACCGCCCGTTTGTTCGCCCCTTCACCAACAAAACTTATCTTCATCGGGCTGTAATCAAAAAATGAGTATGGACTTATCCTGTGTTCGGCAAAATTCTTCAGATATTTTTCATAAACTGCAACCCTATCCTCCTGTTTCTGGAGTTTATGGTAGCGGTTTATTATAGAAGAACTCAATCCAAGCGCGCTTCGTAAATGCGTTTTTTCAGGCAATACAAAATCATAAACTGTTAATAGAACCGGGATATTAAAACTGTTGTTTGATATTTTGATATTTAACGTCCCTTTATAATCGCCGCCAGGAACAAACTCGCGCGTCCTGAACAAAATCCATATTGGTAGATTGTTGCCAGCGGTTAATTTAATTGGTGTTTTAAGCGGTGGCAATGGGTCGGGATAAAGCCCCCGAGCGCAAGCGCTATCAGTTGGTCGGGAAACAGGGACGTAAGCAACTTCATAAAAATTTACTTTTGCCGGAATCGCTCCGTTTTTTGAATCACTTTGAAATGAAAACTCTATAGATGTTAACTCCATGTCTTGATAAGGTGTTAAAACAAGTTGAACTGCCTCATATTCGCCTTTTGCCGCCGAGATTTTAATCGGCTGTGATGAGTGGCTTTTCGGGGGCGATTTTTGCCTGCCTATTTTCCATCCGCTCTCGCACCACCAGAGAGTGATTCCCTGTGATTGTGCAAGCCAATAGCCAGGACGCGGGTCTTCGAGCAGACTCAAATTCAGATCAATTGCCGATGCAAACAAAATCCCCTTCCCCTTCTCTCTGAAAACAATTGTTATATTGTCAGCCCCAGCCTTTTTAATATCCGAAAACAACGAAACATTCCTATTCGTATTAAGTCTAAACTCTGTGGAAGATGTCTTTGATTTTTCTTCAATCCCGGTCAAACAATCAGCAACAATTTCAATCTGTTTATTTGTCCCTGAATAGACGGTTTTAAAATCAAACTTCCACTGGTTGTTAGTTTTAGAAATACCCGCTAATTCAGCTGTAAAATGCGGTGTAACATTCTGAATATCCATAAAATATGTCTCGCCATAAATATCGCCAATATCGGTTGCAATGTCTGCCACATATTCAAATGTATTTATTTGGATTCCCCCATCCTTGCCTGCAAACTTTAATCTAATGTAAATAACATCTGCTGGATAAAGCGTCTCTGGAATCTGCCATACACCTGCGCGATTTGTCTTATCAAGCAACCCCACTGTTAACCACTGTTTTAAATCTTTTGAAACCTCAATCCCGACGCTGCCGCCGCTATAATAATTCTCGGCAACGCGAACGCGTCCGGATTTCTGTTCTATCATATCGATTTTAAATTTATAAACGACCTCTTTGCCTGGGGAAAAAATCCATCTATCAGAATTAAAACTGGCATTAGCAAAATGAAGCGGGCGGTGATAGTTTGCCCCTTTCCATCCAAAATCAGGTAGAAAAATATATTCGCCATTCTGGATTGATTCGCCTTCGCCTAATTCAATGTTGTTTATCCGTTTATGAATGGGGATTGCTGGATAAACCTGACAGTTATCAAAATAATATCTTCCCATCATCTGCCATTGGCCGACACGGACTTCATCGCGTTCTATGTTATCCGGGAGACGAAAACAAAAATCAAACCGCTGCCATTCCTCGTTTAGATTAAAGTCTCTGTTTACAGAAGTAGCGCCTGAAATTGCGCAACCGCCAGTTGTTGAAACCTCTTTTTTACCATAGAAAATAAAGTGATATAAACCGCCGTTAGTTAATTTTGCCGATGAGGAATACCATGCCCCTGAATTTTTCCCGTTCCCGAACACGGCAACCATCTTGCCATCAACACCGCCTAAACTCCATTCGCCGGCGCATCCGCGAATTTCCCAGTCATCCGGTTTCCCTATGCCGAGTTCAAAACCGGGATTTTTAGTCAAATTTTGCGAGCGCAATAAGAACGATTGCAACAACGTTAAACAGGTTACAACGCAATACAGTAACCGCTGGATTGTATTCATAAACCTTAATTACACTTCAACATATTCAAGGTGCTTTATTAGTTCAAATTGTTTTTCAAGCGGTGCGGCTCGCAAACGCGGTTTAGACGGATAAAAGGCTTCTGCTGGTGACATTGGTTCAAATTTGTCCTTTGATAAATCAGCGCGAACAAAGAATGCGTTTGTGCCGCTGGATTCACATCCAACAAGGATATAATTTTTCTTTTTCGCAAGTTTAGTTAGAGCGGTTAAGGAAGCGCCGTGATACCAGCCGCTGGGGTGTTTTTTATAACAATCAAACACCGGGTCATATTCAACGGTTATTGGACGGTCGGCGCCAAAACTTGCATTATATTCAATTACAACAACCCTCGGGCGGACAATCTCTATTCCCTGCCATATCCAGTAATCGTTCCCGTCTATGTCAATGGATAAAAGGTCTATTTCTCCAGACATTGAATAACGTTTAAACACATCGTTAACGTTCTCCAAAGTCAAGAATTCGTTTGCAACAACAACTTTGTCTGGGGATATCCCGTGTCTATTATAGTAAAACCGCCTTGCTTTTTCGGCAAGCGCCGGTGAACCTTCAATGAACAGACCGCCCCAGCCAAAATTTATAGCAAGATTTGCCGCGTTGCATTCACTTCCATCTTCAATCCCGAATTCAATGAAGTTTTTATTCGGCGCGCCAATTTGCGAAAAAATATAAAGCAAGATACCGTCCTCGCCGTTTTGCGAATAATACTTCCTCTCGTGAATCCGCAGAGCCGATTTTTTATCAAGCCCGTTCACGAGACTTGCATACTCTGACTGCAACTTCCTTATCTCGTTGTCCTGACGCAACACAAGTTCCCTGTACAAACTCCAGGATTTTAACCGGCGAATATTTTTCTCGGTAACAACTCGTTCAAAAAATTTGTTACATAATCTTTTTATTTTTTTAGCAAACATATCGTCATTAAATATTTAATCCAACGGCTCTTTGCCTATAATTAATCCGAACTTTTCTTTAATACGACGTCGTTCCTGCTGCAGTCGTTTTCTGTCATTTTCAAAAACTGGCGCAGGGTAAGGTCGCCAGTGGAAGGTTGCAATATCCTGACTCCACTCTTCGCCAATCTTCTTACAATGATCGCGAATAACACGGTTCAGGATAGATGAACTTTCAAAACAATGAATTTTATTCTCCATAGCCCACTGGCGCGGGGTAAAATTGCCAGCCGAATTTATAAAATCGGTTAACTGTCTGCCAACCTCGCTATGCTCTAAAAAGATGCCTGTATTGTCGTTAATAAAAATTCTTGAACCGACCTCCGCGTCTTTAAATAATGCAACCGGGGTGTCTGCAAACAACGATTCAGTCACAGCAACGCAAGAACCTTCTCTCAAAGACAAAATCACGCTTGCTTTTGAGCGCGCAAGGGCGTCAAAAACCGCTGTATCGGCTGGTCCTTCCAATAATTCAAATCTATTTTCCACCCCGTATAATCTTGCCTCGTTAAGCAAAACATCGCGAGTTCTATTGCCGTTTCGCTGTCCTATTAATAAAATCCTCAGGTTTTGAGGCATCTCCCGCAACGCTTTGAAAAGAACAAAATGCCGTTTGTATTTCCCAAAATTGGCAAGCATAACAAGGTCAATATCCTTCTTTTCAAACGGCAGCGGTTTGAACCACTCCGGGTTAACCCAGCTGGAACACAAAAGCGGCGCGATAACATATTTTGATGATATGCGGGGAAGAATTGCGGCGTCGTTTGGGTCGCTTAAATGGGTAAAAACAACGTCATCTTCCCATAACTCGGGCAGTAAAAAATTTACAAGGCTATATGGCACAGCCCAGACCGGCGCCAGAACAAGTCTATACTGGCTGGCGAATTCTTTAATGTCGCAATTTTGTAAAAGCCGCGTCCATTGATATTCAAATGATAGATAGACAACCCCTTTTTCTTTATCGCCAAGATAAGGTTTTAATACAGCGGCGCTTTCTATAAGCCGTTTTTCGGCAGTCGGTTCAAATTCGCGCCAGTCAATGTTTTTTCTGTTCAATCTCTTTATTAAAACCTTGATTTCATTTTCTATCGCCGTCTGTTGTTCTATACTGACTGCAAGCCTTGCCGCTTTACACAATTTTTCAATCGTTCGCGCGATTTCCTGCGGGCTCCACGCATTCGTGTTAACCAGAGCCGCATTTATAAAAGACAAAACCGACCGCGCCCGACGGTTGTATCGGATTTTATCTTCCAGTTCTATTTTTAATCTGCCAAACATCTATTTATCAAAATTATTTTTACCCGTTCAACCTTTCATAATGAGCCTTTGTGTGGACTCTATTTTTTGATGCAGGTCTTAAATCTATGACAAACTGGCGCGATTCTAATTGCTCAAGTATGGAGTGAACTTCGCTCTCTTCATTGCCAATTACGATTAACTCGCAATCGCGCGCCAAGACTGCCGGGTCATCAACCATAAGGCGAGAAATATGGGGAATTTTTTCCTGTATATACCGTTTGTTCGCTCCAACAAGCCGCGCGAGCGAAACGTTTCTATCAAACAGTTTCAAATCATAGCCCCGTCCGATCAACATCTCAACAAGAGCCACAATCGGAGACTCCCGAAGGTCGTCTGTTCCCCCTTTAAATGCAAATCCAAGAACACCAATTTTCTTGACCTCTTTAGCGGCAATCAGATTAAAAGCGGTTTTAATTTGTATCTCGTTGCTGGATGAAATTGCCCTTAATAGAGGAACTTCAACATCGCGATTTTGAGCCGCGCGGACAAGGGCGCGCAAATCCTTTGGCAGACAACTGCCGCCAAACGCAAATCCCGGTTTCAGATATGCCGGAGAAATATTTAATTTTTTATCCAGACAGAATATTTCCATCACCTCCGCGGAATTAACGCCGTATTGCTTGCAGATGGACCCGATTTCATTCGCAAAAACGATTTTTAGAGAATGAAAGGCGTTAGAGGCATATTTGACCATTTCAGCCGCTTTGATTGAAGTCCTTACAATTTTTGCCGGTATTTTTTCATAAAGCGATGCAATGCTATTAAAATCCCGGTCATACTCCGCGCCGATTACTGTCATCGGCGGAGAGAGAAAATCCTCTATCGCGCTGCCTTCCCGCAAAAATTCTGGATTTGAAACAACACCAAAATCTGAACCAAATTTTTTTGCCGATCTCTGTTCAATCAATGGAATTATTTTCTCTTCACAAGTGCCCGGCAATATTGTTGACCTGACAACGACAATGTGATAGTTCGTTTTCTCTCTGATCGCCATTCCGATGTTTTCGCTCACGCGAAGTATGTAAGAAAAATCCAGTTCGCCGCTCGGTTTTGAAGGCGTGCCGACGCAAATCATTGAAACATCTGTCTGGCGAACTGCCTCGTAATGGTCTGTAGTTCCCACGATTCTGCCGTATTTGACGCCATCAGAAATCAATTCTTCAAGTCCCTTTTCAATTATTGGAGATTTGCCAGTATTAACCATTGCCGCCTTGCCGGCATCAACATCAACGCCAATCACATAATGTCCGTCGCGGGCAAAACACCCGGTCAACACCGCTCCAACATAACCAAGCCCAAAAACGCTTATCTTCATCTTGTTATTAGTTTTAAACGGTTGATTCTGCAAAGATTATTTGTCCGATTTTCGCTTCATCAGGATCAACCGGCAATAATTTTCAAACAGATCAACAACCTTTTTCCAACTAAAATTCTCTTCCACGAGCCTTCTTCCGTTTGCCGCGATTGTGTCAGCCAGCATCTTATCCTTTAATAATCGTATGGTTTGTTCAGCAAATTCTTCCGGTGAATCGGCAATTAGAATATTTTTGTTATGCTCAACCGCGAGTCCTTCTGCCCCAATTGAAGTTGAAACAACAGGCACACCGGCAGCCATAGCCTCGTAGATTTTTATTCGCGTACCGCCGCCTGCCCTTAACGGCACAACCATTACGCTCGCCTTTTTTAAAAACGGTCTTACATCTTCAACTGTTCCGGTAACGATAATTGAACTATGTTTTTGAGAAAGGTCGCGAATAGATTTTGTCGGATTACGTCCAACCACGATAAACCTTGCTTCAGGATATTTCGTTTTAATTTTATGATAAATTGATTCTGTAAAATACTCTACTGCATCAATATTTGGCATCCAATCCATTGAACCTAAAAATAGAATCAGTCCGTTCTCAGGAAGACGTCCATCGGGTTTAAAATATTCTATATCCACGCCTGTTGGAACGCTTCCAAGAACATTGTTTAAGCCATACTCCTGCCGCATAATCTGGCAATCTTCATCAGAAACTCCAACCACGCCGCCAAACTTTGCCGAGACCCGCTTTTCAAACCGATACGTTCTTTTCCACTGCGTTTTTAAATACCGCCTTTTTATAAAATTTTTTGAAGTCTCCATCAAACGTTTCCAAATTAGAGATTCAACATTATGCTGAAACAATAGCGCCTTTTCAGGTTGGCTGGCGTTATCAATCCAGTTCACTGAGGGTGTTAAAAAATCGCAGATAATTAAATCGTAATTCGGTTCTTGAGCCGAGATTTCTCTTCCCATTTGTTCCGATTTATATTTTTCAATTGAATACGGCAACGTTGAAAACAGATTTAAAAAAAGTTCGCAAAAAAATTTTAACGTGCCCTTGCGTGTTTCATTCCATTGAACGAGGATTTGAAAATCTGAATACTCAGACGCTTTTTCCACGTATTGCTGACGACAATCTGTTGGTTTTAAAGCGAGATAGGTGATTTTGTGCCGTTTTTTCAATTCCTTTAACATATTGTAAGTCCGCAATTTTCCGCCAGTATCAAGCGGATGAAGCAGACCTGTCTTCAACCATAAAATTTTAAGAGGTTTGTCTGGTTGTTCGTTCATTTAAAAATTCCAATATGATATTGCGTAATGCAACAACGCAATGACTTTATCCAACACTCGCTTCAAAAGTCGTGTCAAATTCAACTATACCGCGATAAATCGGCTTGCAAGGCACATTTGCGGTTTGATTTGGTCTTGCCGCCACGCTTACCGCGGTTATGTCATTAAAATCACGGTAATACTGATTGCAGTAAAGATAAATGCCTATCCGATAATCCCCTTCAACCAGCGGCAATGATTTAATTTTGCCGGTTATTTCAAGCGGCTTATTTTTTTCTAATATGTATGGTTTTCCATCTGGTTGACGCAAATCTATGATTCCAACCCGCACACCGTAAATTGAATAAATCAAAATCTGAAGGTCAAATATAGTGGTATTAACTTCGGGATTGATCTTAAGTTGAAACTCTACATCAGAGCCGGAGACTATCGGATTTGGAGAAAATTTTAACAGGTTTAAAGTAAAGTTTTCTCCAAGAGAATACTTCATCTCGCCCCCAGTTCCGCCATTAGTCTTTAAGTCCTTCAAATACGCCGATATCTGTTCTTCAACTGACCCGATGCCCTTTATTCTTCCCTGGCTTAAGTAAATTACCCGGCTGCACAATGTCTGAATTGCGGACATATTGTGGCTGACAAAAAACACCGTCCGGCCCCGTCCTCGCGCAACCTCCTGCATCTTGCCTAAACATTTGTTTTGAAACGCCGCGTCGCCAACGGCAAGAACCTCGTCAACAACAAGGATTTCCGGTTCAAGATGAGCCGCAACAGCAAAGGCAAGCCTCACATACATCCCGGATGAATAGCGCTTTACAGGGGTATCCAGAAATTTCTCAACTTCAGCAAAAGCAACTATCTCATCAAACTTCTTCTTAATCTCGCTCTTGCTCATTCCTAAAATTGCGCCGTTTAGAAAAATATTTTCCCGTCCTGTTAACTCTTGATGAAACCCGGTTCCGACTTCAAGCAGGCTGGCGAGTCTTCCTCTGACGCGCGCCTCGCCTTCTGTCGGCTCGGTAATCTGGCTCAAAATCTTTAGAAGCGTGGATTTTCCAGCGCCGTTTCTCCCGATAATTCCAACCACCTCGCCCGCTTCAACATCAAAAGATATATCTTTTAAAGCCCATATATATTCATCTTCGCGCCGATTCTGTCGCCATTTTCCTGTGAACAGATTCCCGGCAGATTTAAATAAGTCTGTAAGGTGATCGCGCAAAGTATCGTGAGCAAGCGTTTGCCCGAGCCTGTAACGCTTTCCAATCTGTCGCACTGATATGATTGGTTCGCCCATTTGTTAAATTACATCCGCAAA
>JBMFQZ010000039.1:0-19223 GCA_049968335.1 Verrucomicrobiia bacterium | reverse complement strand
GCGCAGAGGTTGCGTCGGAGCGTAGCTCAGCCTGGCTAGAGCACTTGGTTTGGGACCAAGACGTCGCCGGTTCGAATCCGGCCGCTCCGACCATTTTTTTATTCAATCTAATTAATTCAATTTCTCCTTAAAAATTCAAACTAACAGAAAACAAGTCATAAAATTTTCTGTATTGCATTATTTAAGCCTGCGCGTCATTATCAAATAAAAATCCTGATAAAGTTATGAAAAGAGAGAATTCATTGGAAATCAATCGTCGTAATTTTTTAAAAACAACAAGCGCTGCGGCTGTGACATTCACCGTTATTGCGCCGCAATTAATTCGCGGTTCAGAAGCAAATTCTAAACTTAACATTGGAATAATCGGCTGTGGCGGACGCGGACAATGGTTAACCGATCTATTCCAGAAAAACGGCAATTACAATATTGCTGCTGTCACGGATTATTTTCAGGATAGAGTGGATTCTGCCGGCAAAAGATTTAATGTGCCTGAACAAAACCGTTTTACCGGGCTTTCAGGATACAAGAGATTGCTTGAACTCAAGATTGATGCTGTAGCCATTGAAACGCCGCCATATTTTCATCCTGAACAGGCAGCCGCAGCCGTAGAAGCTGGCAAACACGTTTATATTGCAAAACCTATCGCCGTTGACGTTCCAGGTTGTCTATCTATTGCCGAAAGCGGAAAGAAGGCTACTGAGAAAAAACTCGCTTTCCTTGTGGATTTTCAAACCCGCGCCCATCCTGCCTATCAAGAAGTTGTCACCCGCACTCATAAAGGCGAGATCGGCAAAATAATCACCGTCCTTGCTGAATATCAAACAAATCTAATGTTTGAAGGCACGGATAATTTTCTGAAAAAGGACCCGAGCAATCCTGAGGTGCGTCTACGCGCTTGGGGAGTGGATAGAACTCTGTCCGGCGATGTCATAACCGAACAAAACATCCACGCTTTAGACGTAGCAACATGGTTTATCAACGCCAACCCAATCAAGGCTTACGGAACAGGCGGCAAAACCCGTCCTTTTGTTGGCGATTGTTGGGACCATTTTGCAGTAATTTACTATTTCCCGAATGACATAGTTTGTATCTTTTGTTCTAAACAAGTAGGATTTGGTTATGACGAAATTATGTGCAGAGTTCACGGAACCGTTGGCACCGTTGAAACGCATTACGGCGGCAAAATAACTCTGCGAAGCAGAGAAGACGCTTACAACGGCGACACTCGCAATTTGTATGAAGACGGCGCGGTTAGAAATATCGCAAAATTTTATGAAAACATTATAAAAGGCGATTTTTCAAACCCAACAGTTGCCCCGAGCGTTAGAAGCAATTTGACCACCATTCTCGGACGACAGGCAGCATATAAAAATGCGGAAGTTACCTGGGACCAAATGCTGCATTCAGGGGAAAAGTTTGAATTTGACACACGCGGACTTAAGAGCTGAACGGAAGTATAATTTTCAAATCAATGCGAATTTGACAGAACTGCCGAGACAATTTTCCTTAGCTCAGGAAGAATTTCCTGTTCAAACCATTGGTTCTTTTTAAACCACATAATATTGCGCGGACTTGGGTGTGGAAGCGGAAAAAACTCGGGTAGATACTCTTTAAAACTCCTAACAGTCTCCGCCATGTTGCCTTTTTGTCTCCCTTTTAGATAATAGTTCTGGGCGTGTGAACCAACCAGCAATGTCAATTTGAGTTTTTTAAGGTGTTTTCTGAATTCAGGATGCCATTGCGGAGCGCATTCCGGCAGAGGCGGCAAATCACCGCGTTCCGCTTTGCCCGGATAACACAATCCGGATGGAATAATGGCAATCTTTGAAACATCGTAAAATTGTTCCCGATCAAGCAATAGCCACTGACGCAACCTATCTCCTGATGGGTCGTTCCACGGTATCTCAGTGTTGTGAACGCGTATGCCGGGAGCCTGACCAACAATTAACAAAACAGCAGTTGAAGAAACCCTGAAAACCGGTTTTGGAGGATATGGCAATTTATCTTTGCATAAATTGCATTTTTTAACCCGTTCTATGAGTTGTTGCAACGTCTCTTTCATTTAGTAAAAACTGAACACAATTATTATAAAAATCAAAAATTAAAATGTTAAAAATATAATTGAAAGATGTGTTTAAACATTATATTGTAAAGCATATTATACAATATGCTTTACAATAAAAATTTAATTGACGGAATCGGCGAGCGAATACTTAACGGTGATGAAATTAAGCGCGATGAGGCGATTCATCTCTTTAATATTGAATCATCATCCGATATTTACCATCTGATGTCATGGTCCAATCGGATAAGGGAATTTTACCACGGGAATAAGATAAAACTCTGTTCAATTGTAAATGCAAAGGCGGGTGGATGTCCTGAAGACTGCAAATTTTGCGCGCAATCAGCATTTTATAATACTGAAGCGCCAAGATACGGTTTTGTTGACAGTGGCGAAGTATTAAAAGCAATGGAGGAGGCATATCGCAACGGGGTCAACGCGCTCGGTATTGTAGCCGCATGGAAGGGATTGAGTGAAGGTCCGATCCTTGACGAGGTATGCAATAGAATAAGGGAAATGAAAGAATCTGGCTTGGTGCGTCCGGACGCATCGCTTGGAATAATTAAAGATCAACGTGTAGCAGATAGACTTAGAGCAGCAGGTCTTGAATGTTATAACCATAATCTGGAAAGTTCTCGCAGATATTTCTCCAATATTTGCACGACTCATACATTTGATGACCGAATTCAAACGATAAAATATTTGAAAAACGCAGGTATTAAAATCTGTTCAGGAGGAATAATCGGTATGGGGGAAACGCGCGAAGACAGGTGCGATCTCGCCTTTTCACTAAAAGAAGTCGGCGCGGATGTAGTTCCAATTAACATTCTTAATCCAATTAAAGGAACTCCACTGGAAAACGGCGAAACTTTGTCGCCATTAGAAATTTTAAAAACCATCGCCTGTTTTAGATTTATCTTGCCACGGCAGGACATTATGGTTGCCGGGGGGAGAGTTGTAAACCTTCGTGATACTCAAAGTATGATTTTTATGGCTGGAGCAAATGCCTTAATGGTCGGCAATTACCTTACAACTATTAATCAACCGGTTGAAAAAGACCTGCAAATGCTAAAAGACCTCGGATTAGAACCTGTCGTTGAAAAAGAGAGTGTCTCCACGAACTTTGAAGTAAAAACTGTTTAATCAATTTTTAATTTGTCTAATATTTTCTTTAACCTTGAGTTCCAGTCTGTCCAGGAAGCAGACCAGTATTCACCGGTGAAAACCCCTCGTGCATTCTCAATTAACGGTTTTGCCTCTTTTAATTGTTTTATTGCCTCCGATTTTTCCCCCCATTTAATATAACTTTCAATCAAGAATAGTTGATTGTCTGGGAAGTTTGGAGCAAGTTTTACTGCCTGTTGTAAGTGGTATTTTGCTTTATGCTTGCTGCCGACACTTATTGGCCAGCCGGGGGCATCTCTATATAAAAGCCCAAGCAGCCGATGCGGACCTGCGTAATCAATTTCAGGATTTAATTCAATCGCTTTAAGATACTCCTTCTCCATTTCATTTACAATTTTAAGCGCCCCCCATCCTTTTGTACGGGCTAATTGCGCAAGACTCATCGCAAGCCAGTAATGCGCTTCTCCGTTTTGCGGCTCTTTTTCCAGAACACTTTTTGCAGCCACGATCCCCTGCTCTGCTAAATAGGCTCGTTGAGATGAATTTGTCGCAAATTCGGCAAACTCAAAACATGCTTTAGCAAAACGGAGCGCTAAGTTGGAGTTTGTAATGGCTGAATCATATTCGGTCTTTACTTTCTCATAACGGGAATGAAAATAGTAATAGAATTGCTTCGCGTTAGATGAAATTGTTGGCTCAACAAGTTCGCTCCCGTAGAGATTTAAAGCGAAAAAGAAACAAATAATTCCAGATAATTTAATAAAGCCATTAAATATTAAATGCATATCAAAAATCAGTTTTATATTCTTTTATAACCCATATAAAACTACAATAAAAATAGAATTCTCTGTATCAATTCACAGTTATTCATCTGTTGAATATAAAAGTTTGCGAAATAGTCAATTCAATCTATATTTATTCAATGAAATTTGCGAATTATATTCTTTTAATCGCGACTTTATTTGCGCTTGTTTTACTTGGTTCGGGATGCAGTGGTATTAGCGCTGACGGCACGGTGTCGCCAGCAATGTTCTTAATACCCGGTTTTACGACTAATGATAACGGCAAGCCCACTCACCTTGAAAATGACAATATTGATAAAAAGACTCTTTTAGAACCTAAAACACCTGTTCAAACCCAAAATGCGCTTAATCAAACCGCAAAAATGCGACTCTGTAATTATTAAACAGCGATGAGCAGTTTGCGAAAATTCATTAAATAGATTAATATTTAAATTAATTTATGAGATTTCCGCTTGAACTAACAATAAAAATTGCAAGCCATATAGTAAAACACAGGCTGAAGAAGACGCCCAAATTCGCAATGGTTTTGCAACTTGAACCGCTGCATACGTGTAATTTAAGTTGCACAGGTTGTGGAAGGATTCGGGAGTATTCTACAAGCCTGAAAAATATAATGAGTCTTAAAGAATGTCTTGATTCCGCAAATGAATGCGATGCGCCGATGGTTTCTATCTGCGGTGGAGAACCGCTAATTTACCCGTATATTGAAGAACTTGTTGAGGGTTTGCTTGGACAAGGACGGATTGTCTATATATGCACGAATGGATTGCTTATGCGGCGTAAACTTCGTGATTATATGGCTGCATTTTATTCTCAAAAAATGGAACCTGTGATTTCTGAATTGTTGAGTGAAAACCTGCTCACTAACGAAGATGCGCAAACCATTCGTCAGGGGAAACAAAACGGCAAGCCTGTCATAAAACCGTCAAAGTGGCTCTACTGGAATGTTCACGTGGATGGATTAGAAAAAAATCATGACCTTGCTGTTGAACGAAAAGGCGTATTCAAAGAATGCGTGTTGGCTATTAAAATGGCTAAAAAACTTGGTTTTCAGGTTGCTACAAACACAACGGTTTACAAGCAAACAGATATGAATGAAATTGAACAGATGTTCAAATACTTTTCATATCTGGGCGTAGATGGTCATACAATTTCTCCGGGTTATGATTACGATGCTGCCAAGAAAGATATGGTCAAGAGGCTCGGTCTTAAACCGGAAGAATTTTTCCTTACAAAAAAAGAAATTATTCAAAAATTCTCAAACATCCTTGAATGGGGAAAGAAATACACTATTTTTGGGACACCGGTCTATCAAGAATTTTTGGCAGGAAAACGAGATTTAACCTGCACAGCATGGGCAATACCGACAAGGAACATCGCTGGATGGAAATCTCCCTGTTATTTAATCACCGACGCTCATTACAAAACCTACAAAGAGATGCTTGAAAAAACTGACTGGGAAAAATACGGAGTTGTAAACGGTGTTGTTCGGGACCCGCGCTGCGAAAATTGTATGGTTCATTGTGGGTATGACCCGAGTGGCGCTCTTGGAACAAATTATAAAAAGGGCGACACTTTGAAAAATATAATTTACAACTTTTCTCCAAGACCGAAACCCTGCGCGGACGGGGCAAATGTAAATCCTTTTAATGGGAGTGAACCGGATGTAAAAACGAACCTTGAAAATCATCGGGTTGAGCCCCAAAAACAAACAGTAAACAAATAATCAGTATGAGTATGAAGACATTGTTTCTAAATCCGCCATCCTATGAAGGCTTTGACGGCGGGGCAGGATCAAGATACCAGGCGCGAAGGGAGATTCGCTCCTTCTGGTATCCAACCTGGCTTGCCCAGCCTGCCGCGCTTGTCCCGAATAGCAAACTTCTTGACTGCCCACCACACGACATTGATCTTGCTGAATGTTTAAAAATTGCAAGAGACTATGATTGCGTAATAATCCACACTTCTACGCCATCACTTAGAAACGATTGTAAAGTAGCCGAAGCAATTAAGGCGCAGAAACCGTCGACGATTATTGGATTTGTCGGCGCTCACCCTGCAGTATTGCCAGAACAGACGCTCAAGGCTTCCGGTGCTATTGACTGGGTGGGTCATAAAGAATTTGATTATACTTGTAAGGAAGTTGCCGAAGGGAGACCGTTCAGCGAAATTAAAGGACTTTCTTATAAAACCAAAGACGGCAAAATTATTCACAATCCGCCGAGGGATTTGATAGAAAATATGGATGAATTGCCATGGGTTGTTGATGTATACAAACGCGATCTTGAAATTGAACGTTATACAATCGGCTATCTTAAAGAACCTTATTTATCTCTCTATACAGGCAGGGGTTGCCCGGCGCAATGCATCTTCTGTCTCTGGCCTCAAACCATCGGCGGGCATAGATACCGCACCCGCAGTCCTGAAAATGTAGCCGCAGAAATGGCTTATGCAAAAAAGCTTTTCCCGCAAGTACAGGAATTCTTTTTTGACGATGATACATTTACCGCAAATATGCCGCGCGCAAGAGAGATAGCAAAACGGTTAAAACCGCTCGGGCTAACATGGTCGTGCAGCAGTCGCGCAAATGTGAATTACGAAACATTAAAAGTAATGAAAGATTGCGGATTGCGTTTATTGATGGTCGGTTTTGAATCGGGAAATCAAGAAATTTTAAAAAGGATCAAAAAAGGTATTACAATTGAACAGGCAAAGCAATTTGTAAAGGATTGCAAAGAGTTAGGCATTGACATACACGGAACATTTATACTCGGGCTTCCAGTTGAAACGCCGCAGACAATTGAAGAAACTATTCGCTTTGCCATTGAACTTGATGTTTTCAGCATTCAAGTTTCCCTCGCCGCGCCATATCCGGGGACTGAATTATACGAAATGGCAAAAGCCAACGGATGGATCATCAAAGAAGACGATATAGTTAGAAACGACGGTCTTCAAGACGCCGCGCTTGAATATCCCGGAATATCAAGAGAAGAAATTTATGAAGCGGTTGACAGGTTTTATCGTCGATATTATTTCCGTCCAAAACCTATCTTGCGAATAATAAAGACAATGCTTGAAGACAAAGAGGTCTGCGTTCGCAGATTGCGCGAAGGGTGGGAATTCTTTAAAACACTCAATGAAAGAAAAAAGACCGTGGCTAAACATTGCGCCTGTCAAACAGATGCATCGCAAGTGCCAGCATAATAAAGCAATCTTTTTTCTAAAATAATGGTCGGCTTTGATGTCGACCATTTTTTATTTATTCTGATTTTTTACGGATTTTGATTATGATAATTACACGCCAGTTGAATAACATCCGATTATTTCCAATTATCACATTAATGTGGATAAGTTTGTTTTGATTTCTTAATTATATGGTTTAAAAAACATCCTATGATAATTGATGATGCACTAAAAGAGAATGAATCTTCAGAACAGACTCGTCAATTGGCGGGTTCATCTGTTTCGTTTTTTAAGATTCAAGGCGGATTTCCATTGAGTGGCGAGATTATCCCGCAGGGCAATAAGAACGAAGCGCTTCCTGCTTTAGCCGCCTGTTGTTTGACAGATGAGAAAGTATATCTGGACAATCTTCCATGCATTGAAGACGTGCGGATGATGATCAGGATATTAATGTCCTTAGGAGTAGAGGTCAGTTGCAAAGATATGACTTCAGCCACAGTACAATCCAGAGGAGAAATTAAAACAGAGTTGCCATCTGATTTATGCGGAAGTCTTCGCGGGTCAGTGACACTTGCCGGTCCATTACTTGCAAGATATGGCCGCGTTTCACTGCCGCGACCGGGCGGAGATAGAATCGGCAGACGGCGACTGGATACACATATTTTAGCTTTACAAGCGTTAGGAGCAAATGTCTCTGTTAAACCAGAAGGATTTGAACTTAGAGCAAAAAAACTCAAAGGCGCCGATATCTTGCTTGATGAAGCATCCGTTACTGCGACCGAAAACGCTATATGCGCCGCAACACTTGCCGAAGGAGAGACTATAATAAGAAATGCAGCAAGTGAACCTCACGTTCAGGGACTGTGCCGTATGTTGATTTCAATGGGGGCTCAAATTGAAGGCATTGGCACAAATGTTGTAAAAGTTAAAGGCGTCAAAAAATTAAAAGGGACCACACACAGTATCGGACCAGATTATCAGGAAATTGGCAGTTTTATTTCTCTTGCCGCGCTTACCAGAGGAGAACTGAGAATTAAAAATGTTAACATTCCAGACCTGCGAATGATACGAATGATATTCAGGAAACTCGGCATAAATACGGTTGACGACGGAAACGATTTAATAATTCCAAAAAAACAAACATTAAAAATTATCACCGATATTGGCGGAGCTGTAACAAAAATAGATGATGCACCCTGGCCTGGTTTTCCATCCGATTTAACATCAGTTGCGCTGGTTACGGCAACACAGTGCAAAGGCACTGTTTTAATCCACGAAAAAATGTATGAATCACGTCTCTATTTTACTGACAGCCTAATAAGTATGGGGGCGCGCGTTATCCTTTGCGACCCGCACCGCGCAGTAGTAATTGGTCCAACACGGCTTTATGGGACAAGGTTAAACAGCCCGGATATACGCGCCGGTATGGCTCTGCTTATTGGGGCTCTGTGCGCAAAAGGAGAATCTACAATGTTCAATATTTATCAAATTGACAGAGGTTTTTATAAAATAGATGAAAGGCTCTCCAAACTCGGCGCAAAAATAGAACGAATAGGTTGAAGTGTTTAATCCATGTAAATAGCAAATTTGACAAAAAGAATAAAAATCGGATTATATTATTAAATCCTATGAAAGTTGTTTTAGCAATTTTAATGATTGTAGTTTGCGCAAACTGGCTTTTGGGCGACGCTCAATCTATAATGAAACAAAAAGCAAAAGACCTTCGCGATTCTGTTTCTGCGCCCCAACCATCAAGCCACTCTCCTGCCACACAATCTGCTCCTCGCGCCGCGCAACCGCAGCAAAGCCCGCAGATAAAGCTCTCGCCAGCGCAGGAAGATGCCGTCGAACAACTATATCAAGAACTTGAAAAACTAAAATCTCAACCAGCCTCCGCAACAACAGAAGACATCCATAAAAAATTTGCCGCTTTAAAAGCAAACAGCGCTGACATTACAAATGACAATTTGGTTGAAAAGTTAGCCGTCGCGCTTGCAGAAATATGGAAAAAACAAACTATGGCTGAATCTGAATCCTTTCAAGTTCTCAAATACATTGCCCTGTTATTAAACAATTCAAATCTTTCACAGCAAAGTATAAAGGCAATCACTTACAACATTGAGAAACAATTAACATCCGCAGGAATAGAAAAAGAGGAAGCAAGTAATTTCTCGCAATTACTAAATCAGGTTGCTGTAAAATATCTTAAAAGATGAAATTGAAATCAATTTAATTTCAATATCACTCTATTGTTTCAACGCAGCCAGAGTTTTCTCAAGGCTTTGAGGGTCTGCTATATTTAATACTGTTGCGGAAGATTCAATTCTCTTTAAAAAACCGCTTAAAACCGTTCCCGGTCCCAATTCAATAAACCTTGTAAATCCAGAATTTAGCAAATACCTGACGCAATCCTCCCAGCGAACTGTTGAAGTAAGTTGATCAACAAGAGTATCGCGGATTTGATTTTTACCGGTGTACGGCATAGCGGTTACATTTGAAACAACTGTAACCGATGGGTCAAACAATGTTATCTCATCTATGGCTTTTGCAAGCAGTGGGCGGGCGCTCTCCATCAACCGCGAATGATATGCGCCGGCAACTTGAAGCGGTAAAACTCGCTTTGCGCCGCGAGATTTTAAAACATCGCACGCCTTTTTAACCTTTTCTTTTTCTCCGGAAATTACTATTTGACCCGGACAATTTAAATTCGCCACGTCAACATCGCACTCAGCGCATACATCTTTAACACTCTGCAAGTCCATTCCAATCACGGCAACCATAGCGCCGCTTGTGCGATCGCAGGCTTCTTGCATATACTTGCCCCGTTTATGAACGAGTACCAAACCATCTTCAAACTTCATAGCCCCTGCGGCTGCAAGCGCCGTAATCTCGCCGAGAGAAAGCCCAGCTGTGGCTTGATATTTTAATTCAGGAAGATTTTTCTTCAAAAGTTCAAACGCAATCCAGCTGACAAGAAAAATTGCGGGCTGAGCATTCTCCGTCTTTGTTAATATATCTTCAGGACCTCCAAAACATATAGAAGTCAAATCGTAATTTAAGATTTGATTGGCTCTATCAAAATACTCTTTAGCTTCTGGAAACGTAGCAGCCAATTCTTTGCCCATTCCCACATATTGGGCTCCCTGCCCTGCGAATAATAAAGCAGTTTTCATATATTAATCTTTATTGTTAATTTCAGTATGATATTCCTGTAACGTCTTGACGGTATAACCAGACCGCTTCATTGCCGCGATACCAAGGGCAGCGGCTTTTGCGCCGCAGAGAGTTGTCATAATGGGGGTATTGGTATAAACGGCTGCAGTGCGGATTTTTACCTCATCGGCGCGGGGTGTTTGACCAGTCGGGGTATTTATAACAAGCTGGATTTTTCGATTAATCAAGTAATCAAGTGTGTTGGGTCTTCCCTCTCCCAATTTGAAAACCCTCTTTACTTTCAAACCTGCCTTTTCCAGAACATCCGCTGTTCCTGAGGTCGCGATTATATCAAAACCAAGTTCGACAAATGATTTTGCCACATTTGCTATCTCTTTTTTATGCATATCGCTTACGCTTATAAAAACAGTGCCTGAAAGAGGAAGCGGTGTGCCGGCAGCCATTTGAGATTTTGCATACGCAATACCGAGGTCTTCATCAATTCCCATTACTTCGCCAGTTGAACGCATTTCAGGCGACAGCAAAATATCCTGACCGTGAAATCTGTTAAACGGGAAAACGGATTCCTTTACAGCCCAATATTTAGGTATAATTTCTTTTGTAAAACCTAACTCTGTCAATTTTCTACCGACCATTACTTTGGAAGCAAGTTTAGCCAGCGAGACGCCAATGGCTTTGCTAACAAACGGGACAGTTCTTGACGCGCGCGGGTTTACTTCAAGCACAAATACTGTATTGTCCTTTACCGCATACTGCACATTCATCAGCCCTGCAACGCGCAACTCCCTTGCCATTGCGTAAGTGTATTCTTTAATGATATTTATAACTCGCTCGCTCAATGTATGCGGCGGCAAAACCATTGCGGCGTCGCCAGAATGCACGCCCGCAAATTCAATATGTTCAAGAATCCCGCCTATAACCGTTATGCCATCTTTATTAGGATTTTCATATAATCCGACGTCGGAAATGCAATCAACATCCACCTCAATTGCGTCTTCAAGGAATTTGTCAACCAGTACGGGGCGCTCTGGAGAAGCCTCAACCGCAAATCGCATATAATGTTTCAAATCGGCGTCAGAATAGATAATTTGCATCGCCCTGCCGCCTAAAACAAACGAAGGCCGCACAAGCACCGGATATCCCAATTTCTTTGCAACTTCAAGAGCCTCAATTTCATTTGTGGCAGTTCCATTAGGCGGCTGTGGAATCTGTAACTTGTTGAGCATTGCCGCAAATAATTTTCTATCCTCGGCAATCTCAATGTTTTGCGGCGAAGTGCCGATTATATTCACTCCGTTTTTTTGCAAACCAAGCGCAATATTTAGCGGTGTTTGCCCGCCAAATTGCGCGATAGCCCCCCAGCATTTTTCCCGATGATAGATGTGCAGTACATCTTCAATTGTAAGTGGTTCAAAATAGAGACGGTCGCTTGTATCGTAATCGGTAGAGACGGTTTCGGGATTTGAATTGACCATTATTGTTTCAAATCCCTCTTCTTTTAGAGCAAACGCTGCCTGAACACAACAATAGTCAAACTCAATCCCCTGCCCGATCCTGTTGGGTCCGCCGCCCAAAATCATCACCTTCTTTTTATTAGAAGGTTTTACTTCATCATCACCAATATCGTAAGTTGAATAATAATACGGGGTATAGGCTTCAAACTCGGCAGCGCAGGTATCAACAAGTCTGTATGAAGGCACAATACCCAGTCGCAACCGTTCAGCCCTGACCTCATCCTCGCTTATCCCGATTAAACCGGCTATCTGACGGTCTGAAAAACCGAACGATTTTAGCTTTAATAAACGTTCCGGAGGCAATTTATCTAATTTACTCATAGTTAAAACCTTCTATTGCCTCCGGAATTTAGACCTAACATCAAATTATGGAGGTAGACCAATTTTCTACTCATTTGTTATGCAGAGTAAGGTATTACTCTCTCGGAGGCAATTTCTTCTCCACAAGGCTTCTTTCAAAAACGTAATAATTCGGCAAACCATCTGTGTATTGAAGTTTGGTCTCGCCTTGAATTAATGGACGGGCATATTCAATAAACTTTTCATTCGGCATAAACCCGTCTTCTGAAATCCAATCGCGCGGAATCAATTTTTCGGCATTTGCGATATCCTCTAACGGTTGTAATCCTGTTGTCCATTCAATGGTTTGGTTACCATTTTCATCGGTTTTAACATTGCGGAGGATTTTCACCATAAACCCGCTTTTGCCATCAACAGCGGCTTGAACCGCCGCTTCGCCAACCATAACCGAATTTTTTATATCTGTCAGGCTTGCCATATGACCTGCGGCGCGTTGAGCATAACCGAGTTTAACAGTGCGTGTCTTTGTGCCCAATTTGCCCTGAACTATTTCGGCAAGTCTGTCTGCGGCGCCGCTCAACAGTTTGTGACCGAATGCATCCACAACATTAGCGTTTGCGCCGATCTCATTTCCTGAAGCATCCTTAATCCCTTCTCCAGCCACAACAATGCAGTATTTATACTGCGAAACTACTTCCTTTACCTTAGCGAGGAATTTTTCTTCATCAAAAACGATTTCCGGCAAGAGAATAATATGAGGAGGGTCTTCTGGTTTTCTCTTTGCAAGAGCGGTTCCCGCTGCTATCCATCCAGCAGAACGTCCCATTACTTCAATAATGCAGCAGGAGCCGTCATCCGTTGCCATACTAGCAACATCAATGCCCACTTCCATTACCGTTGTGGCGTCATACTTTATCACTGAACCGTAGCCGGGACAGTAATCCGTATGAGGAAGGTCGTTGTCAATTGTTTTTGGAATACCAATAACGCGCATTTCATAGCCGCGTTTGATTGCTTCCTGATGAATTTTTAATGAAGTATCCTGTGAATCGTTGCCGCCGGCATAAAAGAAATACCTGATGTTGTGAGCCTGAAAAATCTGGAACAACCGCTCCATATCTTTAGCGGCTTTTTCTGGCTTCTTCTTAAAGTCAATTTTATAACGGCAGGTCCCCAGCGCCGCTGCGGGGGTGTATTTGAGCATATCTATTGTTTTTGCCTTCTCGTCATTAATATCAATCAAATCTTCGTTCAAAATGCCATAGATGCCATTAAGCCCGCCATAGATTTCTTCTATGAAATCGTGCTTTCCAGCCTCTTGTATTACCCCAACAATGCTCGCATTAATAGCGCATGTTGGACCGCCAGATTGCGCTACCAGTAAATTTCCAACTAATTCCGCCATACCGTTTCAATTCCTTTCTCTTTTCTTCTTTCTGTTTATTACAATTCTTTATTTCACAGGGCATTTTTTATTATCAATATTTTTTAACCCTGTCCATTATAATAATATAAATTTTGTTAAAATTAAACTAAATTAAAAAAAATTTGCCAGTTAGATTGTTTATGTCAAAAAAAATTAGCGATAAAGACTTTCTTTTAGTAAGATTGCCAAATGGAGAATACAGCCTCAGGTCAATTTCCTATGGCGAAACTTTTCATCCGGTGGTTGGTCCGGTAACTGAGGCGCGTTCTTTATATTTGAAGCAACTTAATCTTGCTGAACGAATAAGTAAATGTCAAAATGAATTCGTTATCTGGGACGTTGGGCTTGGCGCTGCGGCAAATCCAGTATCAATTCTTGAATGTTCAAAAAATTTAACAACTCCGCTGCGAATAATCAGTTTTGATTATACTATTGAACCGCTTGAATTCGCTTTGCAACACACATCAGAACTACAATACCTGAAAGGATGGGAAAACATTCTTTATACATTAATCCAAACACACAGGGTCTCATTTATAAACGGAAAACAACCTGTTGTATGGGAATTTCATAAGGGAGATTTTCCTTCGATGCTAAATCAATTCCTTCGTTTGCCCTCCTCAAATAAACTGCCAGCGCCCTGCTCCATCTTTTACGACGCTTATTCCCCAAAGACGAATCCGCAGATGTGGACCTTATCTGTTTTTAAAAACCTTTACGCATTGCTTGATCCATCAATCCCCTGCTCGCTCGCAACATATTCAAGGAGCACGTTAATCAGAGCAACATTGCTTCTCTCAGGATTTTTTGTAGGAATCGGAAATGCAACCGGTGAAAAAGAAGAGACTACAATCGCGGCAAACAGAATTGATTTGATACCTGTATTGCTTGATAAACGGTGGTTGTTTCGCGCAAAACGTTCTACAAGCGCGCATCCATTGATCAACGCTGAATATATCCAGAAACCTATCTCCTCTGAAATCTTTGACCAACTTCTGGCGCATCCGCAATTTGCGCATCAGCCAATTTAAAAATTGTTTATGGATTGATGTCTCTATAGTTGAAAAGATACAAAACTGAATTTATTTAACTATTTCCGCTGATATGATATATTTTTAGTATCTTAAAATTTGTTTAAAAAATGAATATTGATGAACTTGTAAACAATTTGATGTTTTCTTATGAGAAAGTCGGCGGCATCAATCATATTGATGGGATCAATCTGCCGTCCAAGACAGTTATTGCCGATATCACCTGTGACCTTTTGAGGCTATTATTCCCGGGATTTTTTGATGAACGGGTTATCCACGGTTCAGAAATTAAATCCCAGATAACAACTTTGCTTTCATCTGTATCTGCGCGGCTTGAAGATGAGATTGCGAAAAGTCTTGAATATTATCCGCCAGAAGGATTGAAAGAACAGGATATTAAGGGCGAAGCGCACAAAATAACCACAGAATTCCTTAAACAATTGGCGCGTATTCGCGAACTACTGCAAACCGATGCCGAGGCGGCTTATAATGGAGACCCAGCAGCGTTGAGCAAAGAAGAAGTTATCGTGGCGTATCCATTTATGGAGGCAATAGCCGTCCAGAGACTTGCTCATGAACTTTATATACGACAGGTCGCTTTAATTCCGCGCATTATGACGGAATGGGCTCACAGCCGAACCGGACTTGATATCCATCCCGGCGCAAAGATCGGTTCCCACTTCTTCGTTGATCACTGCACGGGAACCGTCATAGGTGAAACAAGCATCATTGGCAATAATGTCAAGATGTATCAAGGAGTCGGTCTTGTTGCGCGCTCCCTTTCAGCAGGACAACTATTGAGAGGCAAAAAGCGACACCCCACTATTGAAGACCGAGTTACAATTTACGCAGGCGCTACAATCGTTGGCGGCGAAACCGTCGTTGGAGCCGGCAGCACAATCGGGGCAAACGTCTTCTTAACTCACAGCGTTCCGCCAAATTCACTCGTCCTGTATAGCGACGTTAACCCGACCATTTTAAGCAAAGAAGACCTAAAAAACGGCAAAAAAATATAATTTTCAGATTACCATAATCGTTGGCAGATAATGGAAAATGCAAATTCCCTCGCGCTGCAAAATTGCTATTATGATATATTATGCATTGCAATCTATAGCGCGAATGACGCCGTCATCAATTCCAATTATTAGGTAATACTGTCGGTAAACCATTCTTATTTAAACCCATTCCCAGTCAGCGTTTCTACGTCGTTTTGGTGTGGCTACATTGCTGAAAAACACGCCAAACATAAAACCGCCGATGTGGGCCCACCAGGCTACACCGCCGGCGAGGCGCGGGTCGTCAAGTACACTCAATGTGCCATTAAAGAATTGCAAAACAAACCACCATCCTAAAAACAAAATCGCAGGTATCTGGAAAAACGGACCGAGGAAAAATGGCGGTATCATAGTCATAACACGAGCGCCTGGATAAAACCTAAAATAAGCCCCCATAACAGCCGCCACAGCGCCGCTGGCGCCAATTGTTGGCACAGGGGAATTCACGTTTGTGAAAATGTGCATCAATGCGGCTGCGATACCGCCGCTTAAATAAAATAAGAGAAATCTGAACGGACCGAGTTTGTCTTCCACATTATCTCCGAACACCCATAAAGTCCACATATTGCTAATAAGGTGCATCCATCCACCGTGCAAAAACATTGAAAAAACAAATGGCATTGCCTGCTCTTTCCAGCTGAACAATTCCGCTATCTCTGGTATTGTGTAGCGAGCAGGGACAAGCCCGAACATCAAAAATAAATTTTCAACCCGGCGACCTGCCAGAAGTTCAATCACAAAAACGGCGCAATTTAACGCTATGATTGAAATTGTAACAACCGGAAGTCGCCGGGCTGGTATGTTGTCTTTTATTGGGAACATTCAATCTGTTTTTTAATCTTTTAACTCAAGACTTTTCGATTCAAACACCAACTGCTCATCCTTAACATCAACTTTTACACGCGAGTTATCGCGTATTTCTCCTGCAAGGATTTTCTTTGCAAGCGGAGTTTCAACATAGCGTTGGATAAACCGTTTCAACGGACGGGCGCCGTAAACAGGATCGTAACCCTGACGCGCGATATGAGATTTTGCCGCATTTGTCAATTCAAGTTCGATCCTTCTTTCACTAAGCCGCGCGCGCAGATAATTCACCTGCAGTTCCACAATTTTTTCAATTTCTTTAAGAGTCAACGGTTTAAACATCACAATTTCATCAATTCTGTTTAAAAACTCCGGTCTGAAATGAGCCCTGAGTTCGCTCATTACATAACTGCGGATTCTCTCTGGAATGACCCCATCGCGAATAGCAACATCGGTTAGATGATGACTGCCGATATTGCTCGTCATAATAAGGATTGTATTCTTAAAATCCACAATATGTCCCTGAGAATCAGTTAATCTGCCGTCATCAAGTATTTGCAATAAAACATTAAACACATCCTGATGAGCCTTTTCTATTTCATCAAACAGGACAACAGCATACGGTCTGCGACGGACTGCCTCTGTCAGCTGCCCACCTTCTTCATATCCAACATAGCCAGGCGGCGCGCCGATTAATCTTGAAACAGCGTGCTTCTCCATATATTCGCTCATATCAATCCTGACCATATTTTCTTCGCTATCAAAAAGGGCTTCAGCGAGCGCGCGGGCGAGTTCGGTTTTTCCGACGCCTGTCGGTCCAAGGAAAATAAATGAGCCGATCGGACGCCTGGGGTCTTTTAAACCGGAACGAGCCCGTATCACCGCGTTTGCAACCGCTTCAACTGCTTCATCCTGTCCAATAACCCGTTTATGCAAAACTTCATCAAGCCGTAAGAGTTTCTCCTTCTCTCCCTCCATTAATCTTGTTACTGGAATTCCTGTCCATCGCGACACTATCTCGGCTATTTCTTCGGCTGTAACTTCTTCGCGCAATAATCGCGTCCCGCCATTTTTTTCTGAAATTCTGGATTCAAGTTCTTTAAGTTGTTTTTCAATAGACGGGATTTTTCCATACTTATATTCTGCCACTCTGCCAAGGTCTCCGCGACGTTGAGCCTGTTCCATTTCATTTCTGGCGATCTCTAACGCCTCGCGTAATTTTCTTAAATCGCTGATAACTCGCTTCTCGGATTCCCATTGAGCGAACAGTTCATCTCTCTGGCTTTTATGATTAGCCAGTTCCTTTTCAAGCGCTTCAAGTCGCTCTCTTGAAGCATCGTCTTTTTCTTTTTTCAAAGCCTCGCGTTCAATCTCAAGTTGAGTGATTCTGCGGGTAAGTTGCTCCAATTCTTCTGGCATACTCTCCATTTCGGTTCTCAACTTTGCCGCCGCTTCATCCACAAGGTCAATCGCTTTATCAGGTAAGAATCTATCCGAGATATATCTGTGAGAGAGTTGCGCAGCCGCAACAAGGGCGGAGTCTTGAATCCTTACACCGTGATGAAGTTCATACCTTTCACGCAAACCTCGCAGAATAGAGATCGTGTCTTCAACACTCGGTTCATCAACAAAAATGGGTTGGAAACGACGTTCAAGCGCGGGGTCTTTTTCAATGTATTTTCTATACTCGTCAAGTGTAGTTGCGCCGATGCAGTGAAGTTCCCCGCGCGCCAGCATCGGTTTAAGCATATTGCCTGCATCCATTGATCCCTCTGCCTTCCCGGCGCCTACAACGGTGTGCAATTCATCAATGAACAAGATAATATCTCCGCCTGCCTTTACAACCTCTTGAAGCACAGCTTTCAGACGCTCCTCAAATTCTCCTCTGAATTTAGCGCCGGCGATCAGCGCTCCCATATCAAGGGCTACAATCCGTTTATCTTTTAAACTATCCGGAACATCACCGGCAACGATTCTCCTTGCAAGTCCTTCAACAATGGCTGTTTTTCCAACACCGGGCTCGCCAATTAACACCGGATTATTTTTTGTCCTTCGCGATAGCACCTGAATGCACCTGCGAATCTCATTGTCTCTTCCGATAACCGGGTCAAGTTTATTTTGCTGGGCAAGCCGTGTTAAATCCCTGCCATACTTTTCAAGGGCTTCATAAGTCGCTTCCGGATTGGCGCTTGTAACCCGTTGCGCCCCACGCACAGCAGTAAGGGCTTTTAAAAATGCATCGCGCGTCAAACCAATAGTTTTAAAAACTCTTCCAACACCTGATGAAGCCGGCTCGGCAAACATTGACAGCACTATATGTTCAACACTTACATACTCGTCTTTTAGCTTCTTTGCCTCGTCTATTGCCCTGACAAGAATCTGTTTTAACCTCTGTGTAATATAAACGCCGCTACTGCTTGCTGAATCGGCAGTCACTTTTGGCAATTTGTTCAGTTCATCCTGTGTCCGCGCCTTTGCCAATTGAACAGATACACCGGCTTTTTCAAACAAGTTGGGTATAAGTCCTCCATCCTGTTCAAGCAATGCCAGTAACAAATGCTCGGCGTTAACGGCTTGATGTTCGTTGCGGGTTGCAATATTTTGCGCCTCCATTATCGCTTCTTGCGATTTTTCGGTAAATTTATTCAAATCCATAACTCGCCTCCATTTTTTACTGAATTAATTTTCTTTATATCAATCTTTCTAAAAATTTAAACTCCATTTTCTCCTTAATAAATAGAGGCGG
>JBMFQZ010000038.1:0-19674 GCA_049968335.1 Verrucomicrobiia bacterium | reverse complement strand
TTTTAATCTTTCAATGTATAAATCCGCGCATTTTTTTGCCGGTTCATTTTTCTTTTTAATAATTTCCTCTTCTCCAAATAAATTTTGTTGTTGCTCAACAGAATAAAAGTGCTTCTTTAATTCATCTTCACTTAAACCATAATATTCTTCCATTTTTTCAGGATATAAAATCTCACCGTTTTGTTTCAGAAGCCTGTTTATTATAACCCCTGACGGAATTAAAATCCATAGATCGACTCTTTTGTTTTTGAATTTTTCTATACTTCTCCATTTTAATTGCATACCAAAAGGGTCAAACAAAACTAAAGCAGCGCTATAATTGTCCAATTCCTTAATCAACTTATCAACTGCAGCATTAACATCTTCGCATAAAAAAAGTAAAATTAACCCCCTCGGTTTTGTACGGACTCAATTTTGCTTCTAATGTCTCTATTGCCTTCTTATTAATATCTACGAAAAAAATAATGGTCAAATATTTTGTCCATCTTAACTACTCTTTCTGCAGCACCATTATAAACATCTATACCTTTCTCTTCTTTCCCTTTCTCTCCTTTCAAGCAACTTAATCGATTCTCATTCTCATTAGGTGATTTACTGGAATTATAAGAATTGATTCCGCTCCCTGCAAAACCATCAAAGTAAATTATTTTCCTTGGCCATCCGCATTCACTTTTTTGGGAGTGCATAATATTTAAATATGCTTCAACATATTTTTCAAATGCATCCAGTTTTTTATCTGTCCACTTCTTACCCCCAAAATTCTGTAAAAAATTCATAGAAATCAATTTAATATTTGTTGTTAATGGCTATTATTTGTATGCATCTTATTATCAACTTCTTATAAGGTCAACGATTTTCACCACAAATCCAAAGGCGTCTAATTTTTTTTAGTCAGTGGTGGCAAGGCCGCGTAGCGGTCGCAACGGAAAGCAGAAAAAATATTTTCAATGCTTTTGTTTAAAAATTAGTCTAAAATTAAAAAAATGAGTAGAGTATCAACCCTGTTATCGGTTATCGGTCTGTGTCTTTTTGCGCAGATTGGATTTTCTCAAGACCTTGTTATTAACGGCGTGTCTGACAAGTCAACCTATAATGACCGCGCCTGGTTTTACGTCCCGGCGCAAAGCGGCTTCAGCTACGCGGTGTTCTTAAACGGGGTATCTAAACCGGTAAATATAACAAACTGGGTTGACCGTATGGATTATTATGAACTTTTCGTCTACCGCACGAATAATGCAACCCTTGAAATCACAAACAGATTGGTAAAATTCATTGTTCTTGCCTCCGATCGGGGCAATCCAGAAAAGGGATTGATTAAATGGACGCCATATCCTTTGACGCCATCTGCTTCGGGCGAATATGAAGGGGCTTACTTAAAATTGCTCGCGCCGCAAACCTTTCCACAAGGACTACCGATACCCGTCATCGCGAGGGTTGAAGAATCAACTGGTGATGAACGACGGGTCAACGGCGCACTATCGGCTACTGGCTTTGAAGGCTATGAGATTAAACTATTCAGGGGACACGGTTCAGGATTTCTGCCGCCGGCGAACGCTCCAGCTTCACTTAATTATAGCCCGGGCATTTATAATTTGAGCGCTCAAAAGATAATTAACATAGAGTCAAATACCGCTTGGACTCAGGTTTCCGGTTCATTGAGCGGCAATGTAACCTGGCAGGAGAATTCAAGAATCTATATTACCGCAAATCTTAATATCCCTGCAAACGCTACTTTAACTATAGGCGCAGGCGCCGTGATTAAACTTAATCCGCTTGTCAATATTACTAACAGCGGAACACTTATTATCAACGGCTCAACTGAAAATCCTGTCGTCTTTACCGCAACAAACGTAGTCTATCCAGAGCATAACTCGGGAGCCTGGGGCGGTTTTATTATGCGAGGCAGTTCTTCGAGGTTAATCGCCAACTATGCTATCTTTGCCGGTGGCGGCGGGGCAACGAGTTTTAGTTTTTCTCCCAGCTCAAGCCACAGGAGCGAACAACCAGTATTTTTACTTCAATCTGGCGCCGCCGCGTATATGACAAACTGCGCCGTGATTAACACTGCCGGGCAGGTCGGCAACGGATATCAGTCCGACCTGACGCTTGACCACTGCCACATCCAGCGGGCAATCACCTGCGGCGAATATGTTGGCGGAACTATTATAATCAACCACACGGCAATTTTTGAATTTCCCGCCGATGACGGTATCGTTGATGCCGCTATAGCAGACGCCGACTACGACGCTATTTATTTTACTGAGGGCACTCATGTTCTGATAAACAGCCTCTTCGGATTTTCAAAGGACGACGCTATTGATTCAGGCTCGGGCGGGGCGGGCACTGTGCTTGTAAGCAATTGCTGGGTTGAAGCCGCGCTTCACGAGGCGCTCGCATGGTCGGGCGGCGGGCGCGTCACCTGGGCTTACGACTCGGTATTAATGAATTGCGGTCAGGGAATTGAATGCGGCTGGAGCACGGGAAACAACAGCCCGCTCTGTTATGCAGAGCGATTGCTCTCCACTGCAAATTCGGTCGGCGCAAGGTTCGGCGATAATTACGACTGGAGTTATACAGGGTTTCTTCAGGTCTCAAATTCAATAATTATTCACAACTACAGAGATATCTTTGGAATAAACTGGGCAGACTGGACATACCGTGTGAACCAGATGGATTTAAGAAGCAATTACATTACTGCCCCCAATACGAACCATCCAAACAATTTTATATGGAACTCGCAAACTGATGCCTTGCGGCTTGCGCCGTTTATGAAAACACCGGTCGGCGTCCCGGTTGGAATTGGATTTGCCGTCCGTTCAAATTCAGTCTTGCCTTCATACTTCACAAATCCAATTCCGGTAAGGCTAAGCACATTTACTATAAATCCTGTTTCAGTAAAATATTCCCTGGAATCGGAAAATTCTGTAATTGCCTCTGGACAGGTTGAATTTTTGCCCGGCGAAACTTTAAAACAGGTCGTTATAAATTCTTCTATTCCAACAAATCAGCCTCTCAGATTGAGAATGAGCGAGCCTTCCGGTTGCGAAATTACCGGAGTTGGCGAAATCTGGTATCTGCCCGGCAGAACCGTTGCTGGCAACGGCGCATTTGTGTTGATTAATTCAAACTCTGTCTGGAAATACCTTGACGACGGTTCAAATCAAGGCACCGCCTGGCGAGGATTGAATTATAACGACTCTGCCTGGAAGAGCGGTCCGGGCGAACTTGGCTTTGGCGATGGAGATGAAAAAACTGTGATAAGCAAAACAAACTCACAGGGACAGCAGATCATCACTTACTATTTCCGACGCTATTTTGTGATAGACGACCCTTCGGCGTATGAAGAGTTGATCGTTAATCTGCGTCGCGATGATGGTGGAATTGTTTATATAAACGGTGTTGAGGTTTTCAGAAGCAATATGCCATCGGGAAATGTAACTTATACAACAACCGCTTCTGGCGCAGCCTCCGATGACGGTTATTCTTGGTTTTCCACAACCGCGCCGGCAACAATGCTTCTTGCAGGCACAAACGTCTGCGCTGTTGAAATTCATCAGGCAAACTCAACTTCAAGCGATGTTAGCTTTGATCTTCAACTTAACATTAAGAAAAAATCCCAATTAAAGGTCTCTTTAACAAAATTTGGAAAAGGGGCTGTCCTTGATTGGAGCGCGGAGAATGCGATTCTTGAGACAACAGATAACCTTGCGCATCCCTGGAAGGCTGTAATAGCAACGCCGCCGTTTTCAGTAGATTTTTCTTCCACTCAGGGATATTTTAGAATTCGTAAATACTAATTGTATCCGGTAACTATGAAAAGCATTAAAATTTTGTTAAAAGCGTTAACTGTATCTCTTGGTTTAGTTTTTTTAACAGCATCTGTTGTCGCTCAGGACGCCTTCACGATTAACGGGGTCAGCGATAAATCGGTTGGAACATCGTTTACTATCAATATCCCCGTCCAGAACGGTTATAAATATTATGCTGTGTTAAATGGGGCATTGTTTCCTATTGGGACTAATGTTCAGGTCAGTAGCCCGGACTATTATGAACTGGTTGCCTTCCGCACGAACCTATCAAGCGGAGTTATCACAAACAGACTTATACGATTTATAGTAACCTCGCCTGAGCGGGGCAATACAGAAAATGGCATACCGCCCTGGACGCCCTATCCAATAATTCCATCCTGCGATGACGAATTTAACGGCGGCAATCTACGGGTTATCGTCCCCCGCAGTTTTCCCGCCGGGTATCAAATACCGGTTGTTGCGTGGATTGTTGATGAGCAACTTCATACCTTGAGAGTAAATGGATATTTAAAGGACGCAAACGCGACAATTACCATCAGACGAGGCGTCGGTTCCGGGTTTATCCCGGCTCAATATAATCTGGATAAAATCACCTACTCGCCTACGATTTTGTCCCTTTCAACAAATATTGAGATATCAATTGAGACAAATGTTAACTGGCTCCAGATTTCGGGAACTATTAGCCAGAACACAACCTGGCAGGCGAATTCGCGAATTTATATAAGCACAAACCTTACAATCGCAAGCGGCGTTACATTGACAATTGAAAAAGGAACTGTGGTCCGCATAAACTATAGAACCGATATCACCAATAATGGCGTTGTCGTGATTAACGGGACTACAGACGAGCCGGTCGTGTTTATGCCAAATTCTCCATCGCAGCCGTGGGGCGGTTTTATAATGCGTCAGGGAAGCGGTGAAATCATTGGAACAGGGGTAATCTTCACCGGCTCCGGGGCGGAGCCAAACTGGTTCGGCGCAAACGGAAATCCGAATAGCCACAGAAAAGAACAGGCGCTATTTTACGTCGGAAACAATCAAAAAATTACACTCACAGACTCTGCCGCCATTTATTTAGCCGGACAACTCGGCCACTCTCTATCCGGCGGTATTTACAATTTTAACCGCTTTCTTATGCAACGCGCTACCACAGGCGGAGAGTTTACCGGCGCCGCCTTTACAATGAATGATTGCGCTTTGATTGAATGCCCCGATGATACGGCAAATTTTATAGACGGCGATAACGACGCAATTTACATAGTCAACGGCAACCACGGATTCACAAACACATTGTTCGGTTGGACAAAAGACGACGGCGTAGATTCGGGCGGCAGCGGCGCCGGGGTTTTGCATTTTTCTAACTGTTGGTTTGAAGCCACCTTCCACGAAGGCAATTCATTATCAGGCACCGATAAAAATGTCTATCACTGGAACGATGTGTTTATCGGCTGTGGACAGGGTTTAGAAGCCGGCTATGATGGACCGCACGGTTATATGATTGGCTGCCTTGCCGTGAACAATGTTGTTGGCGGTCGGTTCGGAGACAACTACGACTGGACCTACACAGGTTCAATCACAATTTCAAACAGCATTTTGATCCATAACTATCACGATGTCTGGGGTATGAACTGGCAAACAAACGCGCTCGGCTGGATTTATAGAACAAGCGCTATGACTGTTCTTAATAACTTCCTCACAGTCCCAAATACTAATCATCCAGATAATTTTGTCTATAACTGGCAAACCGATAGCTGGAGACTCGCAAACTTTGGCGCAAAAGGCAGGGCAGGCATCGGGTTCGCAGTCAGAAGCCAGATAATTGATGAGAATACATTATCTAACGGCATCCCAGTTGGTTTAAGCAAGTTTTGCACAAATCCTGTTGCCGTAGATTATATCTTTGAAGGTCCGGGCGGAGTTATTCAACGCGGAAACCTCGTTTTTGAACCCGGAGAAGTTTTGAAAAAGGCGTCAATTTCCCAACCGGTTTCTGCAAAAGGAGTATACCGGCTTTCTCTTTCAAACCCGGTAAATGGCGATATTACTGGAATATCATCCGTTTATCTAAAACCAACAAGTCTTTTAATAGCTCAAGGCTCTGTCTGGAAATACCTTGACGACGGTTCAAATCAAGGCGCAGCGTGGCGAGAACTGAATTATAACGACTCTTCCTGGAAAAGCGGTCCGGCTGAATTAGGCTTCGGCGATGGAGATGAAAAAACTCTGATAAACAAAACAAACTCTCAGGGACAACAGATCATCACTTACTATTTCAGACGCAATTTTGTGATTGGCAACCCCGAAGATTATTTATCTATTACCGTCAATCTGCGTCGCGATGACGGGGCAATTGTTTATATAAATGGCGTTGAAGTCTTCAGAAGCAATATGCCAGCGGGAACAAATATAACTTCATCCACTCTTGCTTCAAGCAGCGCGAGCGATGATGGGAACACTTGGTATTCCACGAACTTTTCGCCATCTTTGCTTATGATAGGGACGAATTTGTGCGCTGTGGAGGTTCATCAAAATAGCGCTACTTCAAGCGATGTTACCTTTGAACTTGAACTAATCGGCGTGCCGAAATTGCGCGCAAACATATTGAGATTTAGCAATGACATCATTGTCTACTGGGAAGACCCAGCGGCAACACTTGAAAAAGCAGATAAGATTATCGGACCCTGGACACCAGTAGATTCCCAGAACGGTCTGTTTACAACAGAAAGCTCAGATAAAGAATTTTATAGATTAAAAAAGTGAACTGGGTAGCAGTTTTAAAAAAATTAAAAAAATCTATTGACAATTGTTATTTAATGAATAAAACTATTGCCAATGGAAAATTGCAGAACATACGCAGGCAATGTATTTGTTAGCTGGTACTGGTTTTATTATCAGCAGTCCCGCCTGCGTGCGTTTTTGCAATGATTAGTCGTTGCTAATTTAAAAAGCCGCAGGTGGAAACGCCTGCGGCTTTTTTATTTATACGGAGAACTATGATAATCGTATTAAAACCAAACATAACAAAAAAAGAGGAGCAGGCTGTGATTAAAGAGATTGAAAAGCTGGGCTACAAACCGTGTGTTATGCGGGGCGTAGCGCGAACAGTCATCGGCGCCATCGGTGATGAAACCACTCACCGCTCTTTAGAAACCCTGCTCAGCTGGGAACAGGTTGAAAACGTGATGCCAGTCCAGAAACGTTATAGACTGGTCAGCAGAGAGGGACATCCGGAAAACTCTGTGATTAACGTTCGCGATGACATCCACATCGGCGGGAAAAAATTCCATATTATGGCGGGTCCCTGTTCGGTAGAGAGTGAGAAACAGTTAATGACAGCGGCGGTCGCGGTTAAAAAAGCCGGCGCAACAATCTTGCGCGGCGGCGCGTTTAAACCGAGGACTTCGCCCTATGAATTTCAAGGTCTCGGAGAAAAAGGACTTAAATTATTATACAAGGCAAAACAGGAGACCGGACTCGCCATCATCACGGAATTGTTATCCGAAAACCACGCCGATCTTGTGGCTGAATATACCGATATAATCCAGATCGGCACCCGAAACGCCCAGAACTTCCAGCTTCTCATTGCCGCCGCTAAAACTGGAAAACCGGTTCTGTTAAAACGCGGTATGTCTATGAAGATTGAAGAATGGTTGCTCGCCGGTGAATATGTTCTGGCAAATGGAAATCCAAATCTAATGTTCTGCGAACGCGGCATAAGAACGTTTGAAACCTATACGCGAAACACGCTTGACCTGTCGGCTATACCTATTGTTAAAAATGAATCGCATTGTCCGATAGTTATTGACCCGAGTCAGGGCAGCGGTCGCTCCGATCTTGTTATCGCCCTTTGCAAAGGAGCCGTCGCTATGGGGGCGGACGCCTTGCTGATAGAGGTTCATCCAAACCCTGCCGAAGCCTGGAGCGATGGCGCGCAACAGCTTGATTTAAAGAAATTTGAGCATCTGGTTAGCGAAATAAAACCATTCATTGAAGCGGCTGGAAGGACTCTGTAACATTTTATTGAAACCTTTTTATATTTTAACCGTCTAATGGAATTGAGGCGCGTCATCAAAAATTGATGATGTGTGCCGAAGCAAAAAAGTGATTAATATGAAAAAATTACTCATAACATCAATCTGCGTATTAGCAGCGGGATTGTTAAGCGCCGCAGACCAGACTGCTGGCGGCGCCGCTAACCAAAAGTCACAACTAACCCCTGAACAAAAACAGGAACGAAAAGCCCTTATTGAGAAATATGACCTCAATAAAGATGGCAAATTGGACAAGGATGAACTGGCAAAAATGAGCCAGGATGACAAAGATAAATGGCAATCCTTGAAACCAAAGAAACAGGGACAACAGGGATCAAAATCAGGCAAGAGCAATAAAAAGAGTCAATAATTGCTCATTCCATATTTAAAACCCTTTCACTCGTAAATGATGTGAAAGGGTTTTTTTTATTAAAAAACAGACAGGAGTAATCTAAACCTGTTAATAAAGTATTTCTAATCCGCCTTATTTTTTTATAATACCTGGCTATGGGGTTTAGAGATAAATTGTTTAGCGAAGCGGAACTGATTGAATGGCGCAATAAACAGCGCGAACAAAAGAAAACAATCGTGGCGACAAACGGCTGTTTTGACATCCTCCATTTAGGACACGTCACTTATCTTGAAGAAGCAAAAAAACAGGGAGACGTTCTGGTCGTTGGAGTAAACAGCGATCAATCTGTCAGGGCAATCAAAGGAGAAGGACGTCCTGTTAACAGCGAAATTGACCGCGCCTTAGTCCTTGCCGCGCTTGAAAGCGTGGATGCCGTCT
The DNA here is from genome assembly GCA_049968335.1 of Verrucomicrobiia bacterium. Lineage (GTDB taxonomy): Bacteria > Verrucomicrobiota > Verrucomicrobiia > Limisphaerales > JAKPVM01 > JAKPVM01. Next base: position 11,044 of record JBMFQZ010000038.1, on the reverse strand, counting down.
ATATTTTTTACGAGCCAGACGCGCTGCGGTTTCTCTCAATTGTTAAACCGGATATTTACGTCAAAGGCGGCGACTATAATATTAACACAATAAATCAACCGGAGCGACGATATGTTGAGAGTTACGGCGGTAAGGTAATGGTCATCGGCGGCGTGCCGGGCAAATCAACAACCACTATTTTAAACCGTCTAAAAGAAAATTAAATCTGCCATCATTTTTGCAAACTACCAATTCAATGAGTTATACAACAACCGAAAGGATCAAATATTTTTTGGAATGCGGTGGCAAGACTTTTCATCTTTTTCACAGGTTGCTACTAATATTCAACATCGTTGGGGTTGATAAAAATTGATTTTAGACTATTGGTTGCATTCGGTTAAATGACGTTGTATTTTAATCGGTTTTAAAACCAAATACCAAGTTCAACGCTAATGATTCAGGTTTAGAATATTCTTGACTTTATTAAATAAACAATTAGCCTAAATAATGTGAAATCCGACGGAATTTGAGAACTTATTATCCGTCTATTGTATGAAAATCAAAGTCTGGGGATGTCGGGGTTCCATAGCGACGCCAGGGGCTGACACATTGCGGTATGGCGGAAATACCACCTGTGTTGAGATTCGCAGCAATGATGGTCGCATAATCGTCATTGACGCCGGGTCGGGCGCAAGGAATCTCGGAAAAAAACTTGCCGACGAAGATGTGAAAGAGATTTATCTCCTCTTCACCCACGCTCATTGGGACCATCTTCTCGGTTTCCCATTTTTTCTCCCGGCTTATCGCAAGGGTTGCACAATCTATTTATGCGGCGGTCCTAACGCGCAGGATTCTCTAAAACGTTATTTAGACCACCAGATGCAGGCGCCCTATTTCCCAGTAGATATTAGCCTGCTACAAGCGCATTTTGAGTTCGGCTTTGCAAACGCCCATGGCTGCAACATCGGCAATTTAAACATTGAATCAATCCCCATCAACCATCCAAACGGCGGTTACGGATTCAAACTAAAGGAAAATGAAAAATCTTTCGTCTTTCTTACAGACAACGAATTAGACTACAAACACGAAGGCGGACTCGGAGTAGAGGATTACATTGAATTTTGTAAAAATGCCGACCTGCTTTTCCACGATTCTCAATACACAAACGAAGAATACGAGACAACTCGCGGCTGGGGACATTCCACTTACGACGACGTCCTTGAACTTGCAGTAAAAGCGCAGGTAAAACGATTAGGCTTGTTTCATCACGACCCCGATCGCACTGACGAACAATTAGATAAAATCGTCCTTGAATGCAGAACAAAAATCAAAGCAAAAGGCTCATATTTAGACTGCTTTGCCGTAGCTGAGGGAATGGAGTTTGATTTATAATTTTATTGAATATTTTAAGACTGAATATCTGTTACCTCACCCGGTTCAAACCACTTTATAATGTAAAAAAAGTTCATCTCCAATTTGCTTTTTTGATACAGGTTCAAGTTTCACAGAGTCATTTAGCCGCGGAATTCCATCTCCGTCGGCAATTGTCGGCGACCGACTTCCGCCAAATATAAACGGACAGACAGTAAGGTAGAGTTCTTTCACAATACCAAGACTAAACAGCGCAAAATTTAGTTCGCCTCCGCCCTCGCATAAAAGCCTATGAACGTTCCACCGATTTTTTAAAATCTTCAAAGCGCTGATAAAATCCACATTCTCCTTGCCGCATTGAATTACATTTGCCCCGGTCTGAATTAGATTGTTTATTTTATCGCGAGGGGCAGACTCGCCCGCAAGAACTATCACTGGAGAGATTTTTGATTTAAACACAGGAAGGTCAGGACTAACCGATGCCGAACCGCTTACAACTATCCGCAAATGACATTCTTTAAGCCCGTTTTTTAGCCTGATTTTTTTGTATTTTTCAGAACCGATCCCCAACGTCACACCTTCGGCTTCAACTGTTCTTGCCCCGCACATTACAGCGTCAACCGCAGCGCGCAGTTTATAAAGGTGTTCAATATCCTGTTTGCTGCCAAAACTGTGAACCTTGCGGTTTTGCGTAGCAATTTTTCCATCCGCGCTCATCGCCATATTTATAATTACATACGGCAGCGCATCAGATTGTGTTTTCTTATCCATATTATATAATCAACATCGCGTCGCCATAACTGTAAAAACGATAACGTTCCTTTATCGCTTCATTATAAGCTTTAAAGATGAGCGCCTTGCCATCGGTTTTGCCCGGGCTTGCAAAGGCGCTGACTAGAATGAGCAACGTTGAACGAGGCAGATGAAAGTTTGTAAGCAACATATCCGCAACCCGAAAATTATACGGCGGATAAATGAAAAGCCCTGTTTTCCCGCGTATCCCTTTCAGTCTTTCGCCACACTCAAGCGCGGCTGACTCAACCGTTCGGATTGACGTCGTTCCAACGCACAAAACCCTTTTGCCGAGCGCCTTTGCGGTATTGATCTTTTCCGCCGTTTCATTAGAGATTTCAAATTGCTCATTATGCATCTTGTGGTCTTCTATTCTTTGCGCCTTTATTGGAGCAAATGTTCCGACGCCAACGTGCAGTGTAACGTATGCAATATCAATTCCCTTTGAACCAAGTTTTTCTATCACCTGGTTTGAGAAATGCAAACCGGCAGTCGGCGCGGCAACCGAGCCCGGCACTTTTGCAAAAACAGTCTGATATCGCACCGGGTCAATTGAAAAATCCGGCGACCTCTGTATATATGGCGGGATCGGCGGCTCGCCAAGGCGGTCAAGCTCATCAAGTATATCAGCCGTGTTGTTAAATTTTAACCGCCGGAATCCTTCTTGATTTATTTCAATAACAGTTGCGGTGATCTGGTTTTTCTGATGATTTCTATCATAAAAATGGATTTGCCCCCCAACCCGCGCCCGTCTCCCCGGTTTTAACATCGCCCACCAGTCGTTAACTGAATTTTGCTCAATAAGTAAAACTTCAATAGCGCCGCCTGTTCTAACGTTTGCGCCGCGCAAACGGGCTGGAATCACCTTTGAGTTGTTCAATACAACCAAATCGCCCGGGCAAAGATATTCAATAATATCCGTAAATTGTCTATGAAAAATATCGCCGGTTTTTCTGTCAACAACAAGCAACCGCGATCCTTCTCGCCGCTCTGCCGGATATTGCGCGATTAATTCTTCCGGCAAATTATAATCATATTCACTCGTCAAAGTCATTTCTGTTTATTAAACTATTTGATAGCCTAAATAATAATCAGGTAAAATACGATAAAATGCAAAGGTCTGATAGATGAAAATTAAAGATAATGTAGTATTGACATTATAGAAATAACTGATTTTATAAATTGAAAACACGAATACCAGAGATTGAAAGGGGACTACTATGACTGCCGATGACATAATGCTTGAAGCGGAAGAGAAGATGATAAAGACCGAGCAGGTAATACAGCACGAATTTGCCGGCGTCCGCACTGGTAAGGCTTCGCCTGCGCTTGTTGAAAATATAGTTGTAGAGGCTTACGGGGCGCAGATGCGGGTTCGTGAACTTGCAAGCATAACCACACCTGAACCGAGAATGATCGTTATCCAGCCGTTTGACCCGAGCACAGTCACCGCAATTGAAAAGGCAATCCAGAAAAGCAATCTCGGTATTAACCCCGCCGTTCAGGGAAAAATAATCAGAATCATCCTGCCAGAATTAAGTCAGGAGCGGCGACTTGAACTTGATAAACTGGTTAAAAAAATGGCTGAAGACGGCAGAGTGGCAATCAGGAACGTCCGCCGCGAGGCGCTTGAACACCTAAAAAAGATTTTAAAAGAACATAAAATCTCAGAAGACGATTTTGAAATCTACGAAAAAGACCTCCAAAAACTTACCGATGATTATATAAAGAAAATCGACGAGCACCTCGCAAAGAAAGAAAAAGAGATTATGACAATTTAATACCAGCCACCCTTCAAGGTTGAATTTTAACTGCGGTGGCAAGACTGCGGGAGCAGTCGCGGCACCGCTTTGTGAGGTCGGACAACGCAAAACCAAAGAAATAATACCAGAACTAAGAAAGTAAATTGGTTTTGGATTAAGAAAATAGATTTATTCTAGATTTAATATTTCATTTCAAAGTTAGTTTCTTTTAGTATCCACATAGCGGCGTCGCAGTTGTTGCGCAACTTTGCCGCGCGCACTCCAAAAAAGGTTGGGACACATCAGGGTCTGGTCGATTGGTTTACTTTGCAATCCGCCTTTTTATGAGTGGCTACTGATATGGAGCCCCATCGCGGTTGAGGATGGTTGTTTTATCTTTTTCAATCAACTACGCGGTTCAACGCCGAGCAAGTGACGAACGAAGAAGTCTGCCCGTTTTCGTTTTCCGTACGGGGATTCGCCGGCGCCGTGTCCGGCGCCTGGAATAATAAGCAGATCAAAGTCTTTGTCTGCTTTTATCAACGCGTTTACGACCTGCATTGTGGAGGAGGGGTCAACGTTTTTATCAAGTTCGCCGACTGTTAGCAGGAGTTTGCCTTTAAGTTTATGCGCCTGTGTTACGTTTGAACAATCTGCGTAGTGAGAATCTACCGGATATCCCATCCAGAGTTCGTTCCACCAGATTTTGTCCATACGGTTGTCGTGGCAGCCGCAGTCTGCGGCGGCGACTTTGTAGAAGTCGTTGTGGTCAATAAGGGCGCGCATAGCGTTCTGACCGCCTGCTGAACCGCCATAGATTCCAACGCGGCTAATGTCCATATAGGGACGTTCTTTTGCGGCGGCTTTTATCCAGAGTATGCGATCGGGGAAACCGGCGTCGGCAAGATTTTTATAACAAACATCGTGAAACGATTTTGACCTGTAAGATGTTCCCATTCCATCAATCTGAACCAGTATGAATCCCAATTCTGCAAGCGTTTGCATTTCAAAATAGGACTGGAACTGTTTTGGAACGTAAGCAGATTGTGGACCGGCATAGATATGTTCAATTACGGGATACTTTTTAGACGGGTCGAAGTTGGTCGGTTTTATTATTATTCCGTAAATATCTGTGATGCCGTCTCTGCCTTTTGCAACGAATCGTTCTGGCGGAATCCAGCCGGTTTCAAGCAGGGCGTCCCAGTCGGCTTTTTCAAGGTCGCAGATTTTTCTGCCATCAACGGCAGACCGCAATTCACTAACCGGCGGCTGGTCAACTCTGGAATACGTGTCAATTATATACTTGTTATCGGGCGAGAATGAAATTGTGTGGGTACCGTCGCCTTCCGTTAACCTAACAAGTCCGCTTCCATCAAAGTTAATCCTGCAGTAGTGAATATAATAAGGGTCTTGATCTGGATAAATTCCGCCTGCTTTGAACAAGATTGTTCGCGATTTCGGATCAACATTCTCTACGGAGCGAACAACCCATTCGCCTTTTGTGATCTGGTTTTTGACTGTTCCTTTTCTCAAGTCGTATAAATAGAGATGATTCCAGCCATCCCGTTCGCTCATCCAAATTATCTCGTCTGTTTCTTCAAGAATATTGATATAAAATTTCCCGTTATAATCTATAAATGTTGGGCTTTTTTCTTCTATGATTGGGCGAACATTGCCAGCTGTGGCGTTGACCTCAAGAAGGCGCATCACCTGATGACCGCGTTGATTATACAAAAACAGGAAGGCGCGCGAGTCTTTTAACCACCTGAACTGCGATAAACTCCACGGATTCGGAAATAACGTGGTGTCAATTTTTAAAGCCGATTTTTTTTCAACATCTATTAAATATGGCGATTTGATATCAATTTTATCGCCCGGTTTCAGATAATCTATGGAATGCAATTTGGGTTGCAACTGATCTTTCGGGCTTGATTCTATGAGATAAACTTTCCGCTCGTCTCCTTTTTTTAACCTTAGCGCAATCACTTTTTTAGAGTCCGGAGACCAGTAAAATTCATCGGTGTAGAAATCTTCTTTTGAACCGTCGCCTGTCAGTTTATATTCGGCGTTAGATTTTTCGTCTGCAATGTAGAGGTTAAAATCTTTTACAAACGCGCGCCAGTTGCCATCCGGTGAGATATTGCGCTGACGCGTCCGTCTTTGTGGTTCAGGTGGATTCTGGTTTTGCGGAGGATTTTTTCCGTCAATCAAGCAGTCGCAATCTTCATCTGGGGCTTCAAAAGCGGCTATTGTCTCTCCTTTGTCATTGACCGCAAGCCAGATATGCCCTGCAAATGTATGCTGACGGTATTTCCCAGAAGGCTGAATTTTTCCGTAATTAACTCTTTGCCCTTCGGTGTTAAGCCAGACAATTTGAATGCTGTTGGTTGTGTTATTTATAAAGTTCAAGAAGACCTCGTTGCCGGTGCGTCGCGTAGCGGGTGGAATTCTATCAAGCGGTTTGCAGGGAGATGATTGTTCTGCTGCTGCTGTTTGCGCGGTATTTCGGGACAATTCGTTTTTTGCAAGGTCATAACTCCACGATTTGCCGTCGCAGTAAAACTGGATCAAATTTTTATCAAGATTGAACTGTAGGTTTGATATTGGGAGTTTACCGGCTGACGCCTCCTTTACCCCGTTTTTCCTTAACGCATCGGCAAGTTTCTCGTGGTCAAACGCGTTCTGGCGGCGTCCTTCTTTTGCGTTAACAAGAATGAACTCGTAAGTATCGGCTCCTGTTTTAACACGATACCAGAAGTGGATATTATCCGTCAACCAATTTGCTTTGACCTGATCGCGATAGACCTTGTTTGCGGTTAACTCGCGCAGTTTTGCCGCTCGTTGATAATCCTCAAGCCGCCCCTGTCCAAAAATCGCGGCATTATTCGCCAACGCGACGATAAAAATCCAGATAACAAGATTTCTCATAAAATTTTCCGAATTTTCCGCAAATTATAAACATTAAACCAGAGGATAAACAACAAATTTGAGGAGGGGTTGTTAAATTGAGAATCATTAGCAATTTTTGGATTGCAGTGTCCCGTATGCGGGAAGTTGCAACGCCGTCTTATGAGTTTGAATAATGAAAAAGCAGAGGAACAATACCAGAACTAAAAAATTCATTGGCTCTGGATTTTGTATTTTTTTCTCAAGGTTAGTTTTATTTTAACATCCACATAGCGGCGTCGCAGTTGCTGCGCAACTTTGCCGCTCGCACTCCAGAAAGTTCGCTATTGCGCGCTTAATAGATATTTTTACTTTGCGGTAGTACCACGACGCGGGACGGCGGAGTTGCCGCCGACACTCCACAAAATCGCATCACTCCGAAAAATAGACTTCTTTTTCCACCAATTTTAGGAACAATCGCTGGGTTCAATGCCCATTTTTGGGGATTTAAATTCGTAGTTAAATTTTTTCTTGATGTATGAAAATTATCTATTATATTAATTTTTTGTATATTGAGGCTCCGGTGCGGGGCATTCTTTTTTTAAAATATTTTTAGTTAATTTGGTTTTATCTTATTTTCAGGTTTTACCTGTTAAAAAGTTAATAGAATTGTGAAGATATTTAGCGGAAATTCTAATCGCCCGCTTGCCGAGGCGATTTGCCAGAAGATTGGAGTTCAGCTTGGCAAGTGCGCGGTTGACACGTTTCCCGATGGGGAGACGCGCGTCAAGATAGGCGAAAACGTTCGCGGCGAGGATGTGTTTGTGGTGCAGTCGACGAGTCCGCCGGCGAATCATAACTTGATGGAATTGTTTATAATGATTGACGCTTTGCGGCGGGCGAGCGCCTCGCGAATAACAGCTGTGATACCGTTTTACGGTTATGCGCGTCAGGATAGGAAGGACCAGCCGCGGGTGCCAATAACCGCGAAGTTGGTGGCAAACCTGCTTGTAGCTGCTGGTGTAAACCGCGTTTTAACGATGGATTTGCATGCGCAGCAAATTGTTGGTTTTTTTGACATACCGGTAGATCATCTGTATGCGGCTCCGGTGATGTATGATTATTTAAAGAAAAAGTGCATCAAAGACCTTGTTGTGGTAAGTCCGGATGTTGGCGGGGTTAAGATGGCGAATGCATACGCGCAGGTGCTTGGCGCCGACCTTGCGATTGTTGTGAAACAACGAATTTCGCCGTGGGAAGTATCGCCGTTGTCGCTGGTTGGAAATGTGGCAGATAAAAATGTTTTGTTAGTTGATGATCTGACGGAAACTGCGGGAACGCTCGTCAGCGCGGCGGAATTTTTGAAAAAACAGGGAGCAAAGAAAATCTGCGCTTGTGTAGTCCACGCTGTTTTAAACGATATTGGTATTGAAAGATTAAAAAAATCTTGTATTGACGAAATAGTAACAACTGATAGTGTATATCGTCCTGCGATTGAAGGAATGAATATTACGACGCTCTCAGTCGCGGGGCTGCTTGGCGAGGCGATACGGCGGATTGAGCAGAATCTTTCTGTATCGTCGTTGTTTGAGTATGATGGCGTAAGATGTGTTTGAAAATTGCGTCATCTCAATTATTGTGTAAGATATAATAATCAATCGGTATTTAAAATAAGATGAAATCGGCAACATTAAAAGCGTATCCGAGAACGCTTGCAAAGCGGAACGGAGTGAAAAAGGTGTTTGCAGCGGGTCGCGTGCCTGCTGTTATTTATGGTAGGCATATCAAGCCGCAGAACCTTGAAGTTGACAGCAAGGAAATTGAAGACCTTGTGCATCATTCGCACTCGGAGAACCTGCTTGTTGATTTACAGGTTGAAGGCGATCCGAATCCCAAACGGCTTGCGCTTGTAAAAGAAGTGCAGCACCACCCGCTTACCAGAAAGATTTTGCACGTTGATTTTAACGAGGTTTCAGAAACCGAAAAGGTAACAGTAATGGTGCCGATAGAAACTGTCGGCGAGGCTGTTGGTGTAAAGACTGGCGGCGGCATTCTGGAACACGTGTTGCACCGCGTAAAAGTTCGCTGTCTGCCAAAGGATATTCCAGATTACATCACAATTGATGTAACAAACCTTGATATAGGCAAGGCGATTCACATTGGCGAGATTCAACCTCCGCCGGGAGTTGAAATCCTTGGCGATAAATCTATCACCGTAGTAGCCGTTGCGGCGCCAATATCAGAAGAGCAGGAGAAAGCCGCTCTGGAAGCCGCTGCAGAAGCCCCAGCTGCAGATCAAGTAGAGATGATCAAGGAAAAGAAAGAAGAAGGCGAGGAAGAGAAGCCAGCGGCTGGAAAAGAAAAGGCTGCAAAGGAAAAGGCGCCGGAAAAAGCCACAGAAAAGGCTGCAGAGAAGCCAGCGGAAAAGAAGAAATAACATTGCGGTTTGTCTGGCGTGATCGTTTCTGCGGTTGCGGTGATAGTAGTAAAACTGGCTTTGTTATATTTTTAAAACCAGCGTCGCGCTGCGAGAGATTAACGAGTCTGGCTAATTAAAAAATGCCGCGCCTTTAGGTTGGGGTAGAATTCCCCGGCAATGGATACAAATTTACATCTTATCGCTGGACTGGGGAATCCGGGGGAAAAATATGCCCGGACGCGGCACAACGTTGGATTTATGGCGTTGGAACGGCTTGCGAAACTCTGGTCGGCGCAATGGGTCTTTGAAAAAGCGTTCTGCGCAAACGTTGCAAAGGCGCAGGTTGAAGGGCGAAAAGCGCTTCTTTGCTGCCCGCAAACCTATATGAATTCAAGCGGAAGGGCAGTTGGAGCGCTGGTAAATTATTACCATATTTCGCTTGAAAATTTGCTAATAGTGAGCGATGATGCCGACTTGCCGTTAGGCTGGATTAGATTAAGGCCAGGCGGCGGCAATGGCGGGCACCACGGGCTTGAATCTATTGAGCAAGCCCTTGGAACGCAGAACTACGCCAGACTGCGAATCGGAATTGGAAGACGCAACGGTTTGCGCGAAATAACTAACTATGTGCTCGGGGAGTTTTCCCCGCAAGAACAGAGTATTTTGGATTTAGTGCTGGACAGAGCCGTTAGGCAAATCAATTGTTGGTTGCTTGACGGAATTGAAAAAGCAATGAATAAATATAACGGGCAAGTTGAGCCCGAAAAAGATAAAGAACAGCAAAAATAGTATAGGTAGAGCCGTGAAAAAATACGAAGGGTTGTTCATACTGAACGTTCCTAATAAAGAGGAAGCGATTAAAGACGCTATTGAGAACGTCACAAAGGAAATTATTGCGTTGGGCGGCAAGATAGAATCGGTTCAAAAACTTGACCGTCATTCTTTTGCCAGAGCCCGCAATAAGAAAATGACCGGCGGTTATTATGTGAACATTATATTCCAGTGTTCACCCTCTGTGGTCTCTCAATTGCGCAGCAAATTCGCTTTAAAAGAAGAGGTCTTCCGGGTAATGTTTACAGTTGCGCCGCAAAAGACCTTTGAACAAAAACCGGCTGAAGCGGCGGCTTAATCGCGTTAATATCAAGCTAGCGTCCTTTTATGGCAAGTTTTAACAAAGTAATTTTGATGGGAAACATCACGCGCGACCCCGAGTTGCGGTATACGCCAAAGGGGATCGCGGTGACGCGCATTACCGTTGCCGTAAACAGACGCTGGAAAACAGAGACAGGGGAGGTTCGCGATGAAGCGACCTTCGTGGATGTTGACGCATACGGTCAGCAAGCCGAGACTTTAGCCAAACATCTTAAACGGGGAAATCCGATTCTGGTTGAAGGCAGACTCCGACAGCATTCGTGGGAGGACAAACAGACAAACCAGAAACGGTCTATACTGCGGGTTGACCTTGAAAGGTTCAGCTTTGTCGGTCCGGCTAATAAAGAGGCAGTGGTTGAACCGATAGAAGAGGAAGAAGCGCCTCCGGGCAATAACCATATACAGCCTCAAACCGGCGCGCCAAACAATCTTCCACCAGAAGACGACGACGTTCCATTTTAATAAAAAATAAACACTACTATGGCAAAGACAGAAGTTATATTGACAAGCAATATCGTAGGGCTCGGAGCAGAGTCTGATCAAGTCACTGTTGCGGCAGGATACGCAAGAAACTATCTCTTTCCGCGCGGGCTCGCAATCCCGCTAACTATGGCTAACAAAAAGCGGATTGAAGCCCTCAAAAAACGGAGAGCAGAACGAGAAGCGCAAGAACTCAACACAATGAAAGAGCTCTCAAAACTTA
>JBMFQZ010000037.1:0-21648 GCA_049968335.1 Verrucomicrobiia bacterium | reverse complement strand
CGCCACTTTTCAGGGACAACATTGCTTATAAAACCGACCGGGCTTACATACATTCCCATTCTAACAATAAATGGAACAATGTATTTAACATCTCTGTAGCGCACATTTAACGCGCTAAACCACAGCCCGACAGAGAACGCCGCCATAAATGCAACGATAAAAAATAGGGGCAACACCAACAGTCTGGGTGTAAAAGGGACCTCAAAGCCCCACATAAGGGCTATTAGTATTAAAACCGAAATAAGCAGGTCTACCAGTCCAGACATCACAGCGCTTGCCGGTATTATCAATCGCGGAAAATAAACCTTTGTTATCATCCGTTCAGAAGCCACAAGCGACTGGCTGCTCTCTGTCATCGCGTTTGAAAAAAACTGCCACGGCAATAATGCGGCAAAAACAAGCACTGGATAAGGCGCGCCGTAACTGGGAAATTTTCCAACAAATGAAAAAATCGCCGTAAAAACCACCATTATCAACAACGGCTGCAATGCAGCCCACGCTACCCCAATGTAGGTCTGTTTATACCGGACAAGTATGTCCCGCCACGCAAGAAAAAGGAAAAGTTCACGATATTGCCACAACTCGGCAAAATCTATCTTTATCAAACCTTTGCGAGGCCTTATTACTCTTTCGTAATTCACCATTTATCGCTAATTAGCAAAATTTTTTGCGCGCAATTTAATTCAAAAATGCCCAAAATAATTCCAAAATGCTTAAACACAATTATTAATACGATATTTAAAACCAATATTTCAATCAAAACTCCCTGATCAGCCTATTTTTCTTCTTACCGATTAACACAGGGTAAAAATCAGGATTTTCCGGAAATTGATTTTATAATTTTACCCATCTCAACCGCGGTTTTTGCCGCTTCATATCCGCGGTTATGTTCAGGGTCAATGCATCGCTTTTGAGCCTGCTCTGTATTTTCAAGCAATAAAACTTCATGAACAATCGGAATGCCACTTGCAATTTGCAATTTGGTAAGAGCGAATGTGACAGCCTCGCCGATCAATTGCGCGTGCGCAGTCTCCCCTCTAATTATAACCCCAAGACATATTATCGCGGTGGTCTTACCTGCCCTGTTTTTAATTATATTTGAAGCGACAACCGGGATTTCATACGCCCCGGGAACCCTTATCACCTCAATTGAATTTGCCTTGGCATTAATTAAAAATTCCTTTGCTGCCTTTACCATTGAATCAACAAAACGGCGATTATACAAAGAGGCTATGATGACATAATCGCCGCCATTTGCTCCGGTTCTTTTAACAACTCGCTTCAACATACATCAGAATTTTTAAAACAAATGCAAAGTTTAATCCATTCAAAAACAAAAATTAATTAATTGTAATTTAAAAATCGCGGTAAATATTTGGGTAAAAAACAAAATCGTGTGATATATTAACAAACAATTATAGATTAATAATTTATTTGATATGGCAAAAACAGTAGCAATAATCGGGGCATCATCAAACCCCAAAAAATACGGGTATAAAGCCGTAAAGGCATTTCTGCAACGTGGCTATACAGTCTATCCTGTAAATATAAGGGAAGAAACTATTTTAGGTTTAAAAGTCTATAAATCCATTAAGGATGTGCCGACCCGTCCGGATATGATTACCGTATATGTTCCGCCGCAAATGACTTTGAAATTGCTCCCGGACATTGCTGAAAAGGGATGCGATGAATTATGGCTAAACCCAGGAACCGAATCTGAAGAGGTTCTTAAAAAAGCCGAGGAACTTGGGCTGAATGTTATTCAGGCTTGCAGCATACTTGGCGTTGGACTGCATCCAGATAACATTCAATAAAATTCCTGTTTAAAACCGGTTTTCAACTCCAGTTTTTTGCTATACCCAGTCCAGCGATGCGCGGAGTTCTTTTTTAAGATTATCGGCGCATATCTGGCAACAGGTTTGAAAATAAGCATCTTTGCCTTTCTGTTTGAAAGGGGAGTCCTTACCCGCAACAATCATCGGCACGACTTTGTCAACCGATCCCAGATACAATGGTTGAATTGTACCAGGGGCAAATCTATTAAACGCAGCCTGCTGAAAAGAAACCGGGATTATAAAAGCCTCACTCGGACTCTCAATTGATGAACCGCACCAGGCGCACAGGGAACGCCATTTTTCTGGCTCCCAATCTGAATTGAGCAGTTTATCTTTGTACTTTGGTGACTGGGTTTGTCTGTTTTCTCTTGATCTTCCAGTCTGATGTCTTTTTTTGATTGTCATTTGTTAATTCAAAACTTCTTCAATAGATTCTGCCAGAACTGATATTACTGTTTTGCACTGCTTTTCCGTCAAACAAAATGGCGGCATAATAACGATTACATTCCCTACCGGTCGCGTCAAAACACCGCGTTTTGCCATAGCGGAGCAAACTTTAAATCCGATCTGTTCTTCTATTCTAAAGGATTCGCGCCGCTGCCAGTTTTTTACCAGTTCCACGCCTGCCACAAGCCCAACCTGTCTGATATCGCCCACCTGTGGATAACGCCACAAATATTTAATCTCATTTTTCAAGCAACATTCAAGCCTGTAACGATTTGCGATATTCTTTTTATCCTCTAATAAATCCAGACTTGCAAGTCCAACTGACGCGCCAAGTTGATTTCCTGTATAACTGTGACCGTGAAAAAAGGTCTTAAAGTCGGAGTACTCGCCAAGAAAGGCGTCAAATATCGCTCTGGTTGTCAATGTAGCAGCCATAGGAATATAGCCCCCTGTTAGTCCTTTGGCAAGCGCCATTAAATCTGGCTGAACATTTTCTTTATGGCAGGCAAAAAGGCCCGGCGTTAAATCTCCGCTGTTTTCATCTTTCAATACTCCCGTTCTACCAAATCCGGTCATAACCTCGTCAGCAACAAGCAGCGCATTGTAACTTTTAACAATTTCAGAAACTCGCTTGAGCCATCCCTGCGGGTGCGCAATAATCCCAGCAGCCCCCTGAATAAGCGGTTCAAATACAAATGCGGTATACGGTCTGCCGTTCTTTTTTGCAATTGCGAATTTTTTCTCCACTTCATCAACACATTCCCATTTGCATTTTCTGTAATTGCGGGCATCATCCCGTTCCGGTTTTGCCCTGTTATATTTGCATCTATAACAATGCGGAGAGATTACAGAATCTGTTTTAAACAACAATGCCGACCAGGTTTTGTGAAATAGATCAATGTGACCGAGACTGACAGAGCCGATCGTGTCTCCGTGATAGGCTCTGCTGAGTGATAAGAATCTCGGCTTTTTGCTCAATCCAGTCCGCCGCGCAAACTCGTAGGCAAGTTTTAAAGCAACCTCAACCGCTGTAGAGCCATCGTCACTATAAAAAACCTTTTCTAACTTTTTCTCGCCGGAAATCTCGCGGCTAACAGGATTTGCCGCAATTACAAGTCTTTCCGCCAGAATTGACGCAGGTTCGTTTGCCAGCCCAAGCGCTGAAGAATGGGCTATCTTTTTTAACTGTTTTTTTATCGCGCTGTTTAAATAAACGTTGTTATGCCCGTGCAGATTCGTCCATATAGATGAATTGCCGTCAATATATCTATTCCCGTAATAATCATATAAATATGCCCCTTTGCCCTTAACAATTACTATCGGTTCAGACTTCAGCCAGTCTTTCATTTGCGTAAAAGGGTGCCAGACATATTTTTTATCCAGTTCTGCCAATCTATTCATTGCTAATAGTTTATCTAACAAGGTTAAATTGATTAAAAGCGGATTCTAACGCAAGCGTCAATGATCTGATATCTTCAGGGGTGTGGTTAGCGGTAATGGTTATTCTGAGTCGAGCGCTGTTTCTCGGCACTGTTGGAAATCTGATAGCAGGGATAAAATAACCGTTGCTCATCAGATGACCGGCAACCCCTGTTGCAAATTCATTTGTCCCGAGGATAATCGGAAATATCGCAGATTCAACTTTGATTAACGAAAATCTCTCGCCTATTGATGAATTCTTAAATTGATCAATCAAATTTTGCAACATCCCGTGCCTGACAGCGCCTTCATCTGAGGCAATTATCTTTATTCCTTCGGCTGCCGCTGCTGCGGCGGCAGGCGACGGCGCTGTGGTAAAAATAAAACTTCGCGCCCTGTTTATCAAATAATCAATTAACGTCTTTCTCCCACAAATGAATCCCCCTGCTGAACCGATTGCCTTTCCTAACGTTCCCATCTGAACTTCAACTAAATCGTTCAATCCGCAAGCGCTAATCATCCCTGCCCTGTTTTTGCCAAACAATCCGGTTGCGTGCGCCTCGTCAACCATCAACCAGCCGCCGTATCTCTCCTTCAATTCAACAATCTCTTTAAGCGGCGCAACATCGCCATCCATTGAAAAAACGCTCTCGGTTACAATTAAAATTTTCTTTTTATTCCCTCCACTGTTTTGCAACCGTTTTAATATTGATTCTAAATGATTGATATCATTGTGGCGAAACACCTTTAAAGTCGCGCCGGAGAGTTTAGCCGCATCAATCAAACAGGCATGGGCTAAACGATCAAGCAAAACGACATCATCCTTGCCAACGATTGAACAAATGGCGCCAATTGCAGTCAGATACCCGGATGAAAAACTCAATGCCGATTCTACACCTTTTAACTGCGCAATTTGTTCTTCAAGCAAATGATGCGGGGCGAGCGAGCCGCAAATTAATCGCGAAGCGCCTGAACCCGTGCCATATTTTTCCACAGCCTTAATCGCCGCCTCTTTCAGCAACGGATGACTTGCAAGCCCGAGATAATCGTTAGAAGAGAAATTAATACACAGTTTGCCGCCAATAATCATTCGCGAAGACTGCTCGCTATCCACTCGCCTTAATTCGCGCCAGAGTCCCTGCCTTCGTAATTCATTGCATCGCCTTGCGAGTTCTTCGCAAAATTCATCTACTCTGTTTCTTTTTTGCAAATCTGGTTCCATAATGTTTAATCAAAAATCTGCGATACAATTTTTAATCTGCAACTAATTCAAAATTATGTCCACCTATGGATCCTGCTATCAAGATGGAAGACTTGACCCGATATATTTTTAGTTGAGGCAAGAAACAGGCAAAATCTTGCGATCTCTCCAGCTGTTGTGGTTCGCAAAAGAACATTTTCGCTAATCAATTTATTCACTTGCTCCTTGTTTAATTTTTCCGTCATTTCAGATAAAATTATCCCTGGTAAAATGATATTGACGCGAATGTTTAGTTTACCTACTTCGCGGGCAAGGCTCTGGCTAAAGCCAATCACCGCCGCCTTTGAAGCCGCGTAATTCGCCTGACCAACCCTACCTGATAGAGCGGATAGACTTGAAAAGTTCATTATATGTCCGCCCCCCTGCTGTTCCATAATCCTTATTGCCTCACGCGAACAGTTCTTAACCCCTTTTAGATTTACATCTAAAACCCTGTCCCACTCCTCTTCCACCATATTCGCAACCAATTTATCAACAACAACAGCGGCGGCGTTTATTAAAACATCAAGCCGGCTGTAAGTCTGTTTTATCTTTTCAAACGTTTCTCTTACGGACTGAACATCGGCCACATCAATTCTTATTGAATGAATTGGGTCTTTCTGAAAAATATTGTTTTTAAAATATCCTGCTATAACATTCCAGCCAGAGTTCAAAAATTCCCGCGCAATCTCTCTGCCAATTGCGCCGGACGCCCCTGTTATAAAGATTGTCTGCCTCTGGTTCACAATCAAAACACCGTTTAAAAATCATTCATAATTAAAATCCCGAAAAAATGCCTTATCACAATAGACTGCTTCTCCGTCAATCAACGAAAATAAAATGTTGCCTGAAAAATTAACAATAGTTTCATAAACATTTTCAACTCTTTCTTCAAATGGAATTCCGATTAAATCTGCCTTTGCACCCGAAGCCAGTTCTCCAATTCTTCCTGACATATTAACCGCCTTTGCGCCGTTGATCGTAGCCATTTCAATAATTTGTCGCGGTGAAACATTGCAAAATTTTTCAGAAAAATTCCGCATTTCGTTAAACATATTTAGCTCTGGCTTTTCGCATCCGTCTGCATTTGCGCTTGCAAGGCTATCGGTTCCAAGACAGACGTTTACCCCTGAATTCAAAAGGAGGTCGCATTTAAAATCTTTGTGTCCAAAGTAGATAAAACTTGAAGGACAATGGACAACTGACGCCCCGCGCTTCTTGATTATCTGAATATCTTCTTCATCAATATAATTGCAGTGAGCCAGTATCAATCCAGCAGGAGTATTATCATTCCAAAATAAGGTTTTTACAGGAGAACCAGCGCCGCAATCGCTCATATCCCTGCCTGCGTCTTTTAGCCATTCATAGAGCGCCCCCTTTTTGTGTTTAAACATCTCATATTCCTCTTCTGATTCAGCAATATGAATTGAGACTGGAAGATTATATTTTTTAGCCAATTTAAAACAATCACTCAGCAAATCGGGTGTAGTTGAATATAAAGAATGCGGGGACAACCCGATTGACTTTGTTTTTGTTTTAAGGCGAAGCAAACCCTCTATGAGAGTTTCATACTTGTTTAACCAGTCTGAATTATGACGATATTTTAAATCAATTATTTCCAGAAACGACAGGATTTTAAGCGGTGTTTTCTCCCATACCTCATAGAGCAACGAGGGGATTGATTCAATATTTCCGATAAACCCCGCGCCACTACTCAATAACATTCCCGCCCCTTCTATCCACGATTCACTATAACCAGCAAATGCTTTTTTTTCTTTAATTATTGATTGTATCCATTGAGAAAAACTATCAACTGGCGGGATTTTGCCTGCAAAATGCGTGTAATCAAGGTGGGCGTGCGAATTGATTAAAGACGGCAAAATAACAGATTCTCCGCAGTCAATGAATCTGCAATCTGAAGAATTGCGCAGGTAATTTAACTCTGTTTTCTGCCCAACATCTAAAATTTTGTCTCCTTCAATCAAAATAAAACCATTCTCTATCGGAGGAGAACGAACAGGCAAAATGCATCGGGCTATTAAACAGAGCCGTTTTTTATGGCTCATTCAGGCTTCTCTTGTCTATCAATTTTCAGCCTTGCGGCATCTGAATGTTTTCTGTTTCTTGTAATGCTGTGTCTTTTTCTAACCTGTTGCTCAATCTTTTTTGCAACCCGGTCAATGGCAACATAAAGGTCTTCCGCCCTGTCTTCAGCAAACAAGTCCGGACCTTTTACACCTAATTTAATTGAACAACCGAATCGCTTAGCAGGCGTTTTTGCAGAATCCTGATCGAGGATGACTCTTGCATCAATCAATCTGCTGTTCATATGTTCTATCTTTTCAATATGCCGCAGGATGCGGTCTTCTATCGCCTTGGTAAGCGTCAGATTATGCGTAGTAAGAATAAAGTTCATACCTGATAATAATTTGCACTATTTTTATCAAAAATCCAGTTTAAACGATTAATGGGAGAAAAAATTAATAAAAAAGCGCGGCTCAAAGCCGCGCTGTGAATAATTATATCTACACCGATTACTTAGCGCCCATACCGTCTTCAAACGACCCTGCCGCAACAGGCCAGCAGAGGTGATCGCGAACATAAGCAATGCCGTTGGCGCTGGTGTAATCAAGGTCTTTATGAGCGCTCTCGGCTTCAACAACAAGCGGGGCAGTGCTGCGTTTCATCAACTGGCAATATCTGGTCGGATAACCAATATGAACCAGCAATTCTGCATACCGCTGCATATTAATATCGCCAGATGGCAGATCAACAAACTGCATACCGCGTTTTTGCCAGGCGGATTCAATCTTGCGCAACGGGAATCCCGGGCGTATGACGAAATTCTTTATGTGCGCCGCATAAACGCGATCGCCAACTTTCAAAAATCTCTGCTCCCAGCTCTCGCCCTCCCAGCAATGAGACGGGTCAGCGTTTACGCCAAGACATTTATCGCCATCGCAAATCTGAACCAGCATATTAAAATCATCCGCGCACATTGCCGCTGTGCCGGGATGAATTTCATGACAGAGAATAATGCCAAGTTCATTGGCGTGCTTGCGAATCTTGGCTGTCTTTTTGACAAACCGTTCCTGACCCTCTTTTATGAAATCGTACCCGGGACCAGCCCAGAATCCCCACGGATATCCAGTTGCCACTTCCCATCCAAACACAACCCCCCAAAACGTTGGCAACACCTTGACACCCAACTCAGCAGCCAGGTCCATCAATTTTAACATATAATTTTCAGCCCATTTTTCTATCTCTTGCGGGCTCTTCTTAGCAACATCGGCAGGAATAAACGGTCTGATACTCGGGCTGCCCGTCCACGCAGTCGTATGCACCCACAACGGACAATGACACGAAATGCCATCAAGTGTCATTCCGCGACTTTCAAAGGCTTCCTTAATCTCAGACGCTTTTTTGAAGCCTTTCTCTGATTGCAACATAAAGTTAGAAGGTTGAGCGCCTGTTGCGCCTGATGCCTTCGCGTAATCAAGGAACTGTTCAAGAGTTTTTGCCCCGTGCTGGGCGCCTTCAATACTCGGATGGAAACAAGTTGCCATAGTCTTTCCTCTTTATTTTGTTTTTCGTTAATTCAATTATCTCCGATGACTTTTATCGGATTATTTAAACATTTTTTATCAATTTTTAATACTTTGGGCAACAATAATTAATGTTCTATAAGATTTTTTTATTTCCCAGATGAACATTTTAGACACCAGTTAATCCATAATATTGAAAACAATTCTCAAATAACGCAAACTGTACTTGTAGTCAAAAAGGTATGAATGAATTCGGAAAACAGATTTTTGCAATCGGTTGTATAATCGCCGCAATTGGTCTTTTTATCTGGCTAATCGGAGGCAGAAAAAGCGGCGGTTTTCTGCCCGGCGACATCTATATTGATAAGGGCAATTTCAAGTTTTACTTTCCAATAGTTACCTGCATCGTGTTGAGCCTTTTGCTAACGCTCTTGCTTTGGCTGTTCAAAAAGTAAAATCTTATTTAGCGCGGAAAACCGCTATTTCTGAAAGTCCAATGTTCGGGCTTTTTGGTTTTACGGTATCGACAACAAACAATAGCCATTTGACGGTTTTCGGTTTAAATGTTATTTCCAAACCTTTTTTTGCGTCGTCTGGCAACTCGCCGGTTTTTATAGTAGTTCCATCGCTAAAAATCAGCATACCCGATGTTATCTGATCAAGATTGTTTGGTCTGTCAAATAACCACACTCTATCAATCTTCTGCGGCTCATCCCAGCTTAAACGGAGTAAAGCCGTCTCTTTTTCTCCATTGCTTGCCCATTCCTCTTTAATATCGTCAGGATAACCGCCGATTCTGCCATCCACCGCGCCGTAAACATCGTAATCTTTATTGACCGAACTGGCGCTTGCTTTTGCAATTAACGCCACATTATCAGTAGAATTCAGTCCACTATTCTCCGTCTTATCGCCGGGCTTCAACAATTTAACCTCTTGCAAACACATTCCATATCTGCTGCCGCGCGGATTAGACCTGAATTTTATTCCGCCCCATCCGGAACTGAAATTTGCCGCGTAGCATAGCCAGACCGTTCTCCCGTCTTTGCTGATAAACTTTGACGGTATGTTCACAAAATATGCCTGTTCGCCAAAATGTTTCATATAAACAACAAGCCTCCACGGTCCTGTAATGTTATCAGATTCAAGTATGTAAGTGTTGAAATAATGAACGGTGTTGCCTCCGTCGGTCACACACATCAAATATTTTTTTAGCGGCGCATTATAAGTCATAGTAACGCAACCCATATTGTCCAGCCATCGAGCAATGGGTTTAATCTTCTTGAAATCGCTTTGCCAGATAGGTTCTCCTTTTTCGTCATAACCGCAAAAGAACTCATATTTACCGGCATCGTTTATATTTTCAATAGATGGTTTTACGCGGATTAAATAAATCTCATCGCCGGTTATCCACGAGTTATAAGCAAACCTTCGCCCTTCTGGACCAGATGAAGCCCCGTGAGCCACAAGATAAGCCTTTCCATCCGGTGAAAATTGCATATTCTTTCCAAAATCAACAAAATGCGGAGCGCCAATTTTAACCGGTTCACCATTTAATGCAGACTCGCCGAATAACGGCTTATCAGGCGTGCAGGGCGTTTGTGTCCAGGTTTTTCCAAAATCGGTTGACCATCTGAAACCGACGAATGGACCGAGCCACGGCCAGTTGTAGTCTATGCCGTCTCTGGGAACACGCCCAGCAGGATGTAAACAATAAGTCCCATAATACCAGACGCCATCATAGACAAGACTGCCGCACGGATATCTTCCCTCATACGGCGATGGATCGCTTTTGTATATCCCCTGATTTGTAACAACCAGGTTAAGCGGATCGTCGCCAATTATAGTCGCATACCCGGTGCAAGCATTTTTTCCTGCTGAACTAACGCCGAGTCCATTCACAGACCCATCCGTCCATGGCGAATACATATTGTTATCCGATGCCCAGCTTGGATACCAGGTATCGGCGCCGGTATATTCTCTATGACGCCCGGTAAATCCCACTCCTATAATTGTATCAGATTGCTTAAAAGGACAATCCGGTGGCGGTTCAGATAACCACACTTTATAATCCTGCTTGGGAGGAGCATCAATCAGCCTCTCAGAGCAAAACGAAGCGCTGTTCGCGAAGAGCAACACGCTTGAAATTGCCAGAAACTTTGCAATTTTACTTTTTCCAATCAAAACCATAAATCATTAAGTCGTTAACTCCCAGCCTTTCCTGTATTCGCGGGTAAGATATTTATTTGCGTCTGGCAGGTTTGTTATTTTCATACCCGCTGCATCCCATAACAGTCGCCTTCCCCCCATACGGAGCGAGACCGCAGCGAGATTGAAGGCGTCAGTTATCGCAAGCGCGAGAGTAAAATCACCATAAGATTTTCCTTTGCCCGTAAACGCCTCTTCCCAGCCAACATATCCGGAAGGCAAAGGAGTTGCACCGGTTGCAGACTTCTCTATCGGCTGAATCTTGCCGTTTGTTATCATCCGCAGATTTTCGCCTGTAAACCCGCCGATTATTATTCCACTCGTGCCAACGAACATCAACCCTTCCGCGGGCAGTTCTTGATTGCGCTGGATAAGTTCTTCTGGCGTCGCAGGCTTTACGCCTCCATCATACCAGAACAGATCAACTTCAGGTCTATCGCCTTTCTTTGCGAACCTGAATCTTACCGTGGAGGCAAGCGGAAAGGAATAATCGTTAACGATTTTTCTACTGACAAGGTCTTGAATCTCGCAAACGTGCGTAGGAGATGATTCAACCATAACTGGCGGGTCAAATTGAAGTTCCTGGAAAACCCGCCACAGGCTATAATGTCCCATATCGGCAATAGCGCCGCCGCCAAACTCATACCAGCCTCTAAAAACAGCGTGAGTATAATGAGGATGATAAGGGCGCGGCAGAGACGGTCCCAACCATAAATCCCAATCAAACCCTGGCGGCACTGGCGGTCTATCGGTCGGCAACTTTGTATATTGAGGCCAAACCGGTCTATTGCTCCAGTTATGAATCTCTTTTAACCGTCCAATTGCCCCATCTTTGACAAGTTTTAGCGCGAGCGAAATCTGCGGACCTACGTTTGCAGGCAAGAAATGTGTTGGCATACCGGTTTTTTTCGCAGTCTCTATTACAATCCGTCCCTCAGCAACCCGATTCGCCACAGGCTTATGCATCATCACTCGTTTGCCTTTTCTAAGCGCAGCAACGGCAATCGTTGCGTGTAAATGGTCGGGTGTCATTATCTTTACCGCGTCAAGGTCTTTCTCTTTTTCCAGCAACTCGCGAAAATCAGAATAACTGTTGCAGCCACGATATCTTCCACTCTCTTTTTGATTACCGTAATAAAGTTGAATAATTTCTTTTACGACCTCCCGCCCCCCGGGAATTCCCGGCGCGTTTGAACGCCAGTCCGGTTTATTTAACAGGTTTGCTACGTCCCGACGCAATCCGTCTCTTGACCAGTCAATATAATCATAACTCTCCCTGTTCGGGTCGCATACAGCAACAAACTGTATCCGTTTAGACGAAATCATCCATGGCAATTCCCTTATCCCCTGAGTGCCACAACCTATTAAGGCAAATGTGATTCGCTCGCTTGGCGGAACCGCTGAATCGCCGCCGATTACAGAAGACGGGACTATGCTAATTGCCGCCGCTGCTGCTGTTGAATATTTTAAAAAATCACGACGATTTAAGTTTGATTCACTGGATTTCATATCTTCAATGATATAATAAAATCAAAAACCGTCCATAATTATCAGAAGCGCTGAATAAATAATGTATGAAAGTAGAACAGGCTCTAAGAATAAATCTTGGTTATATATTTAGCCATCGTAAGAGGCGGAAGTGAAAACTCTGGCTATTAAGACCCTCAAGTTCGCAGAGCGCATTCATAAACTCCTCTCCCTCTAAAAAATAACATTTGTCCCTGTAAAATATTGCGACTATGAGCAATTTGGGAAGTTCCGGGTCAATTCCTTGCGATTTTATATAACGCATCATTAAAGGAATTGTTTTATCCCTGAATTCGTCCCAGTTGCCTTTTTCTGGAAAAACGATTTCATAAATTACAGGGACAATAGCAGCTTGTTCAATCAATTCTTTGCGAGCGGCATTATAACCGATACCGGGGACAATTTTAAAAGCTCTATCAAGAAAAATATCTCTAAAATCTTTCATAAAACCGCGAGGTTATTTCATCTGCAACTTGCGCAGTTCGTATCTCAGTCGTTCGACCTCGTTCATCAATTCAATGATTATCTTAACAGCCTGAAGGTTTAAATTATAAGTGGAACGAAGATATTCAATCCTTTTTAGCCGCAGGATTGCCTCTTCATCAAAAAACCAGACATTGTTCTGCGGGTCAATTTGAGGCGATATTAGTCCGTGTCTGCAATATAATGCGATAGACCTTCGTGTTGTGTTTAGTATCTGCGCCGCCTCTTCAATAAGATAGGTGGATTTGCCAGACGGCTCGTAGATTTCCATCTTCACATCTAAAACAGTGCCTATTATGTTATCTATTCGGCTTGAATTATCCGCCATAAAAACGCCTCAATTTTTATTTAATCTTCCTGTGGATTAAACTTTGATACCCGTCTTAATTCTTCCCACAATTTCCGTTCCTGCTCTGTAATAATTTGCGGCAATTTGACATTAACAACCACGAAAAGGTCGCCCCGTTCTTTCGTCTTGGGGTCTGGCAATCCATAACCGCGCACCCGTAGTTTTTGTCCATTATTTGTTCCCTGTGGAATTTTTACGTTTATATTATTGCCATCAAGAGTCGGGATTGAAACAGTCTTGCCAAGAACCGCATCCCACGGGGCAAGTTCAAGTTCATAATAGATGTCATTGCCGATAACTTTAAAATCTGGATGCGCTGCAAATCGCACACGAAGATAAAGATCGCCCGGCGCGCCGCCACCGCTTCCCCTGTTTCCTTTTCCCGGCACCCTGATCAATTGACCGTCCCTAACACCAGCCGGAATCCTTACCTTAAAAGTATGAACCTCTTTTTGTCCTGTTTCAGGAGAAAACCGTTCAAGGGAGATCGTTCTAATTGACCCTTTCAACGCCTCTTCAAGAGTCACCATAATGTTTCCCTCTATATCGGCGCCACGTCTGCTTGCCGCAGTTTCTTCCGATGTCTCTGCGCCATTATCACCCCTGCCAAATGAAGAAAACAGGTCTTCAAATCCAGAGAAACGACCGCTTCCGCTAAAAAAACGTTCAAAGAAATCGCTATAGCCGGTTCCGCCAAAATGAAATTCAAAATGCTTTGTCCCGTCCGGGCTTGTCCACTGACCGCTTCGCCATCCCGGATATTGCTGTTCAAAGGTCTCTCCGCCCCTGTAGGCTGCGCCAAGCGCGTCGTATTTTCTACGTGTCTCCGGATTGCTTAAAACTTCATACGCCTCGTTAATCTCCTTGAACTTTTCTTCCGCAACCTTTTTATCCTTAGCGACATCAGGATGATACTGGCGGGCGAGTTTGCGGAAAGCCTTTTTAATTTCTTCTTCGGTTGCGTCTCGCGGCACACCGAGAATTTCATAATAATCTTTATATTGAACTGGCATTTTAGAACACCATTAAATATAAGCGATAAGATAATATAACAATGACCTTATTAAAAATACATATTAAACTAACGCCGAATCAATGAGTTCGGCGCGAATTTTATTTTGAATTGAAGCTATTATCTCCTGAACCTTTTTTGTGGGAATTTGAAGGATCATCGCTATTTCAAAAGGCTCAAACCCTTCCACAAAATAGAGTTCAAATACATCTTTTTCGGTTCTCTCCCATGTTTGAACGGCGCTTTGTAAATACTCCAGTAGTTCTTTTGTTTCAACCGCTTTATCAGGCGTAAGTTCTCTGTTATCTGGGATAGTTTCCTCAACCTTTGAAACCGATGGTTGAAGTCTTTCTCCTGCCAGATCAAGCGGTTTATCTATATCGTAACCGGATAGAATGTCAGAATTTTCTTTGTCCGCTATAGTTTCATCAACAGGCACCTCGTTTTGCTGTTTGTTTTTCAATTCCAATCTTCTGCGGCGTAATTCACTGTGAATCTGTTTATAAATCCAGATCAACCAGTTCATCTCTGCTGGCTTTTTATCCGCATCGGCAATCGCCTTTGAAATAGCCTGATCAACAACAGCTCTGGCATCAATGACCCCGGAAGGTATATCTCCGTTCAACTCATCTGTGCGGATATGCCGTCTTGCATGCCTGACAAATCTGCTGTAATGCTGTTTCACAAAATCGCTTATCACATCCAATTCATTTTGAGGACCATCTCCGTCGCTTTGAGGTTGAGCGGCAAATCCAATGGATTTCAATTCCCTTAACTGCTCTCTTCGGTCTTTTCGTTTCCAGTAAATCTCGCGACGCAACTCAGCTTTTAAAGAATTCAACTCTTTAAACATCGCATCTACAGCATCATTAAATGCCTTCACTACATCTTTGCCGCGCTTTTCGCTATGAATTATATTTGACGGCACCCGCAACGATAAGGCAGAAACATATTGTTCATTTTTCGGATTCCTTTCTAATCGGATATGCAAATGAACTGTGTCAGGTGGAAAATTTTTCAGATACCGTTCCAGTTTTGAAATCTTCTGATGAATCTTTTTCTGCAAATATTGAGTTATCTCAAAATTCTTCGTGACGATATTCCACTTCACCTGATTGGACGATACTTTTACAGCAATGTCCTGATTAACATTCTTTAACCCGCTATTCATAATATCCCTCCTTTCCCTGTTCTAATTTTCATTTACTGGCCACCGCAACCTTTTCTGATTCCCTGTTGCCCGTTGTTTCCAGAATTAATTCGCCAAAATACTTCAAAATCTTTTCTTTTGGCGCTTTGCTATAGTCGCGCGCCAGATGAAGTTCAATTCTGGAACGTATATTCTGCGGCAATTCTTCAAGTATCAAATTGATTATCTCCTTATGAGCAACGAGCCATAGATGTGTAAAACTGCTTGTCTCGGCGATCCGTTTTATATGAGCGGCAATCTGTTTAACAATGCGCCTCTTTGTTTCAAGCAATAAATTATGATCATCAGCAGTCGGACTGCCCCAGTCTTTTGAAGTTGGCGCCGCGCGTCTTCCAGCTAGGTCGGTAACTTTCTCAACAACTCTGCCGCGCGCCTGTTCAAGAACTTGTTCCTCCAAAACCTCTAAACGCGGAGTTCCTCTAGCAGTTGTGTCCAATTTGAAAGCCTTAAAATTCCCGAGGTCAGTTATCACTAATAATCTCGGCTCTTTCATAACCTCTCCTCTCAAATCCTATACTACTTTCTGGATTTTTTGACACCAAATCTGCTGATTTGTTCAATGTTAACATCTTTCTAAAATACTTATTCCGGTAATAGTCACCTTGAAACGGTATAGGATTTCATAATGAACAGCGCCGCCCATTCGCTCGTTCATCTGCTATTTTCAAAAAGTTATACCGAACTGGAAAGGATACCACCGCAGCGAGAGACAAGCCGCTATTTATATAAATGTATAAGTATCGCGAGAATATTAATAATTGTGATTCTATTCCGATTTTAAATATCGCCTGAAATCTTAACTACATCACCTTTTTTAATCTTCAGCGTTTTGACTCTGTCTTTATATCTTACGGCGCAGGGATTTCCTAACTCCGATTTAATTATAAGTTCTTTTAACTTGCCGTTTGCCCATTCAATATCAACTTCAAATCCGCCGCGGGCTTTTAATCCTTTGATTTTTCCATTTTGCCAGGCAGATGGAAGGGCTGGAAGGATATCAAGCGCGCGGATATTTTTTTGATCGTCTGCATCAATTTCATCGTAAGATTGTAATAACATCTCGCATATTCCCGAAACGCCGCCAAAATTGCCATCAATTTGGAAAGGCGGATGCGCGTCAAACATATTCGGATAGGTGCGAGACGGGTCTAACAACATAGAGAAAAGTTTATACGCCCTGTCGCCGTCGCGAAGCCGCGCCCAGAGGTTGATTTTCCAAGCCAGACTCCAGCCCGTAGCCATATCGCCCCTAATCTCCAGCGATTTTTTAGCTGCCTGCGCGAGTTCTGGCGTTTTTGTTACGCTGATTTGAGAGCTTGGAAAAACTCCGTAGAGATGTGAGACGTGACGGTGGTGGATTTCCGGAGCCTCCATATCCCAGTCTTCAAGCCATTCTTGAAGTTGCCCGGCTTTTCCAATTTGATTTGGCGCAAGCCGTTCGCGTGTTTTCAAAAGTTGATTTCTGAATTCTCTGTCGGTGCCAAGAATTTCAGACGCCTTAGCGCACTGCTGAAACAGGTCGCGAAGGATTTGCATATCCATTGTTGGTCCGGCGCAAATGCTTGTTTTAAATGGGTGTGAATTTTCCGGAGATAATGAAGGACAGGTTACAAGCCATTTATGTTTTGGTTCTTCAACAAGAGTATCAAGAAAAAAGGTAGCGGCACCTTTCATTACAGGATAAACTTTTTCAAGGAATTTTTTATCGCCTGTGAATTCATAATGACTCCATAAGTGAGTGCAGAGCCATGCTCCGCCCATTGGCCAAAATCCCCATCTTGGTCCATCTACCGGCGCGGTTGCCCGCCATAAATCGGTATTATGATGCGCCACCCAACCGCGGGCGTTCCAGTGAGTTTTTGCAGTTCGCGCCCCTGTGATTGCCATTTCCGACACCATTCTTACAAGCGGTTCCACACATTCAGACAGGTTTGCCGGCTCGGCAAGCCAGTAATTCATTTCTGTGTTTATATTAATTGTATATTTGCTTTCCCATGGTGGTCTCATACTCTCGTTCCATAGCCCTTGAAGATTTGCAGGCTGGCACCCTGGTCGTGAACTTGATATAAGCAGATAGCGTCCAAATTGAAAATAGAGCGTCGCCAGTTGCGGATCATCCGCCCCTTTTGCAAAATTTTTTAGTCGCTCATCTGTCGGGAATTTTATCGCATCCGTCACCCCGAGATTGAATTCTACCCGATTAAAAAGCCGCTGGTGTTCTTCAATATGTTGAGATAGCAATTGTTTGTAAGACTTTTTTGAAGCGCGGTTGATCTGCGAACGAGTAATTTCAACAGGATTTCCACTGACATCGTCAAACCGCTTATAACTTGTGGCAGCGGCGATTAAAATAATTGCCGAGTCGCAATTGGTTACGGATAGTTGGTCTGGCGAAGAATAGATCGAGCCGCCATTAGGAATTATTTTTGCTCTTGCCTGAAACTTAAGGGCGCCGGCAATCTCCTGCGCAGAACCATTTGTGCCAGTCATCACTAATGTGTCATTGCCTTCAATCTGGAACGAGGCAGTTTGTGGGGTTCTAAATGACGCTGCAAAAC
The DNA here is from genome assembly GCA_049968335.1 of Verrucomicrobiia bacterium. Taxonomy (GTDB): domain Bacteria; phylum Verrucomicrobiota; class Verrucomicrobiia; order Limisphaerales; family JAKPVM01; genus JAKPVM01. Next base: position 3,818 of record JBMFQZ010000037.1, on the reverse strand, counting down.
TCACACTTGACGGTTTATCGGCGCTAATCCGCACAACGATTACTTGATCAATCGGGCTTGAAAAAACCTCCCGTGTGTAGGTTACATTATTAACTGTATATTGCACTGTTGCGACAGCAGTCTGGAGGTCAAGTTTTCTTAAATAATTGCTTGCCTGCTTGGTTTCTGGAAACTGGAGGATGAAATCTCCAACTGGCTGATAAGGCATCTGCCGCAACGGTTTTCCCATCATTTTTTGCGCTATCAATCTCTCGGCTTCGGAATATTTGCCTTCAAATACAAGTTTTCTCGCCTCAGGCAATGCAGATGGAGCTTCTGGATTTGCTGGATTGTATGGACCGCCTGCCCAGAGTGTGTCTTCATTTAGCTGCAATCTTTCTCTGTTAACACCGCCAAAGACCATTGCTCCAAGTCTGCCATTCCCTAACGGAAGCGCTTCAACCCATTGCTGGGCAGGCTTTTTATACCAGAGACAAAGTTTTTCAGAAGGCGCTGCTACTTCGCCGAAAAATTCAATATTGCTATCCGCAGATGACGCGGCGAGCGGCGTTTGTGTTGCCGCAGAGGTCAATGTTAGTGATACCTTGCCGCCGATCGGGTCAAGTTTTCTAATTTGTCTTGAATCAAATTTCCAATCCCCGACAACATCTTCAATGGCTGGCGCGTCCGGGTTTGAGGCGCGTTTGGCAATTTCCTCTTCTGTTAATGCTCTATGGTAAACTGCCGCGCGTTTTATCTCGCCGATAAATCGGTTTGCGCCTGTTGGATCTGCTCCAATTCTTAAATTGTTTGGCGCAACCTGAAGTTTTGGAAAATTGCCATCGGTTCTGCTCGCCACCTCTTTGCCGTTCAGATAAAGTTTCATCAACTTTTTCGGCGCGCTATAAACTGCTACAACGTGAGACCACTGGTTTGTTGGAAGTTTTCCATTATAACTGCACTGTCCCTTGGATGTTATCATCCGTAACGAGTTTCCCGGGTAAGTATCTAATAAATATCCGGTATCGGTTCCGGGGATTAACTTGTCAATTATTCGACCACCTGCCTGCGGCATTCGCTCTGGTTTAATCCAGGCTTCAAGGGTTATTTCATCGGTTATGTCAAGTTCGCTCGTTTTTGGGGCTTCATATATTTGAGAACGATTGCTGAATCTAAAACCCTCTGCGGCATCAGACGCAATCAATCCATATATAAAAAACGAGGCAAGCAAACTTATCCTAAAAACGGATGAAGCATTCCAGATACGATTATTTTCTCTTTTCATAATTGATTATGACAAGATTTATATAATTTAAAAAAAATTCATACAATAAAATTTGGAAAAGTTTACTCAAACCCAAATGATGATTTCTCATTTTCTACCAATAACGCGAGAAATTTTTGCAAAGACAATGCGCTGTCAAGAAAAGCGTTTTTCGCGCAAAGGACTCTTTGTTATTATAATATGATAGAGAGATTATAATCTTAAATCGGTGACGGCAGATTTAATTCTTTTGCAACCTGCCGTATCATTGATTCGCATTCTTGTTTTACTTTGTATTCCGGCAATGAAGAGAGTCTTAAAACCTCTTGCCAATCCATTGATAATTTATTTTTGAGCGCTGCCGCAACAAGTCCCCTTACGCACGATGACGCCCCCTGACTTGTCGTTGGAAATACTGATACAAGAACCCGTTCTACAAGCAGGTCTTCGGGTTTCATTACTAAAACATCTCCATAAGGGGCATTTATCTGGCGAAATTTGGTTCTAGAAAAAGATTCAACCAGCCCGTGAATTGAAACGTGTATGCCGCAAAGAGACCAACCGCGTGGTCCGCCAATTCCACCAAGTTCACCCATTAGCATCTGACGTCTTCTCGGGGATAGCAATTGCGGATGAATCAAACAAAAATCAAGGTCATTTCCCGGCGGCGCACCGTCGGTTAACATCCCAATAGCAGCCCGTCCAACAACCACCAGTTCAACGTTGTTATCCCTGAAATGACGCGAAACAAGTGAGGCAACCCTGAGCGTTTTAGAAATCATTTCTGTCTCCGCCTCAATCTCTTTAATTGCTCTCTTAATCTCTTCAAAATTCATATAGTTAAATCGCCTTACTTATAAATTTGCAAAATCGTTTCCGCAATTCTATCCAAACCTCAAAACCGTTGTTATGTCAATTCATATGATGAAATAATATCGCTATCCAGTTCAGTTGGTGGAAAACCGACAATTAATTTGCGCGCCGCAAGCGTTCCGACCATTGCCGCGTTGTCAGTTGAGAACTGCGGGTCTGCAAGCCGCAGATAAAGTCCACGTTCAGATGAAACCTTTTCAAGAGTTTCCCTTAATAATTTATTACAGGAAACCCCTCCTGAAGCTGTGATGCATTTTACCCCTGTTAGTTCCACCGCGCGAAGAGTTTTAGCTACGAGCACATCTATTATTGCCGCGCGAACCGCGGAGCACAGGTCGCAAATTTTTTTCAGATCATCAAGGACATCGGGATTGTCTCGTAAAAAATACCGGACAGAGGTTTTAAGCCCGCTGAAGCTAAAATTCAAATTGTCATTCTGAAGCATCGGTCTGGGAAAATTGTATTTTAACGGGTCGCCTTTTTCTGCAAGTCTGTCAAGTTGAGGTCCGCCTGGGTAAGGTAAACCGATAAGTTTTGCTACCTTGTCAAAGCATTCCCCGGCTGCGTCATCAACGGTAGAGCCGAGCACTTTGTGTTCAAACTCTCTCTTTACATAAACGAGCAATGTATGGCCGCCGCTAACTATCAATGATATGTTTGGTTTGAACAGATCAAGTTCAAGCCGCCTTTCTGTTGCGGATATCCAAGGCGAATATAGATGCGCCTCGTGATGATGTATGCCAATAAACGGTTTATTCAATGCATAAGCCATCGCCTGTGCTGTGCGATAACCAGCCATTAATGCCGACGGAAGACCTGGGCCGCGGGTTGCCGCAACTGCGTCTATCTTGTTTGTGCTTATTTGCGCCTCTTTTAACGCGGCTCTTACAACAACAGGGAGATTTTTTAAATGTTCTCTGACAGCAATCTCCGGGACAACGCCCCCATACTCTGAATGCAGTTTTATCTGGGTTGAAACAATTGCCGACAATATTTTATCTTCCCTGACAACAGCCGCAGAAGTCTCATCACATGAAGTTTCTATCGCTAAGACAATCACCGAACCTCTTTAATTTTCAGATTTCCCCGCTACTTTTATCGCCTTATTAGTTCTTTTTGAGAACAACTGAATGCCTTTGAGTAAATCAATAGCCCGTTCCAACTGAGTGTCTCTAACATCTTTTAATCGCTGCTGTTCTTTTTCATCCAGAGACTCGGGGCTTATAAGGCTGCGTTTTAAGAATAGGTCTCGTTCTTGTTCTTCGCTCATCGTGACGGTTATATCAGGAGTGATGCCGCGTTCGTGAATAACTCTATGACTTGGAGTATAATATTTTGCCGTGGTCAATCTCAATGCCGAGCCATCTTGCAATGGAATAATACTTTGCACAGAACCTTTACCGAACGTCTGCTCGCCAACTATTATTGCCCGTTTTAAATCTTGCAGGCAGCCTGCAACAATTTCCGAAGCGCTCGCGCTGCCATTATTTACAAGAACAACCAACGGATATTCGCGATGTTTCCCACGACCACCAGCCCTGTATTCAGCCTTCTGGTTTGCGCTCTGGCCTTCTGTAGATACAACCAGGGTTCCCCTTGGCAAGAATTTTTCGCACACCGCAACAGCCTGATCAAGCAATCCGCCGGGGTTGTTTCTCAAATCTATTATGAGCGATTCAATGTTTTTTGATTCAAGTTTTTT
>JBMFQZ010000036.1:0-23157 GCA_049968335.1 Verrucomicrobiia bacterium | reverse complement strand
CCTGTGATGGCAAATTTTGCTTCTGGTCTGCGACCGCGTTTGTGGCAGGCTTTTCGGCGCTCTGAGAATAGAGCAGCGTAGCGCTGGAAAATAACATCCATACCACAAACAGTATTGAATAAAAACACTTCATATTTCGCTTAAATTTAGACTATTTCGGGAAAAGTTCAAAACTTTATGCGATTGTAACGAGCAACAGTTGAAAAAGCGATATGGTGCGCGCTGCAGGATTTGAACCTGCGACCCCCAGTGTGTGATACTGATGCTCTACCGCTGAGCTAAGCGCGCAGCCTTTAATAAAACTAAAATTAACAATCAGTTTAAGAAAATGCAAGAAATTTAACCTGATGGTTGCTAAAAAATATGATTATAACAGCGTTTTATGGTAGATTTATATAAAGATTAGTTTAAAAATTATTTTTATTTCTTGAAAATAGAAGCTGTGTTGGAGCAAAATAAACATTTGATTTATGGAACTTGCGGATTTAATAAATCCGGACTTGATCCTGACCGATTTGCGTTCTAAAAATCGCTGGGAAGTTATTGAAGAGATGGTTGACCATCTTGTAAAAGTCGGCAAGATCAAGTCTGAAGACCGGCAGAGCGTTGTTGAAGTTGTAAAAAAACGCGAACAGGCGATGAGCACCGGCATTGGATTTGGCGTCGGCTTGCCGCACGCGTCAACAAATCTGATCAACGAGGCTATCGGTGTGCTTGGGCGTTCAAAAGGCGGGATTGCTTTTGACGCCCTTGATAACCAGCCGGTCTACCTCGTTCTGCTGTTTCTTGTGCCGATCGGCCAATTTCAAAAACACTTGCACACTCTTTCAAATATTGCGAAATTGCTTCATCATCAGGAACTTTTGCAGCAAATTCTTGAAGCCCCAGACTCTCTGGCGATTTATACCATAATTAAAAACTACAAAGGAGCGATTTAATATGCCCATTGATTCCAATTCTCAACAGACATCAACCGCCTGCAATAATAACACACAGGGTAAGGATAAACTGGAAGAGTTGTTTCGAATGCAGAGACTCTTAAACCAAAGGATTGGGGTAGATACTGATAATATGACTGAGGAGGAGCGTATCAAATGGGTGTTGAACTACTGCAGGGCAATGTCTCAAGAAGTGGCTGAGCTGACCGATAGCGTTCCCTGGAAATGGTGGGCTAAATATCAGAAATTTGATAAACAAAACGCAAGGGTAGAAGTAATTGACCTGCTTCATTTTTTAATCAGCCTCGCTCAAGTGTTAGGAATGACCGCAGACGATTTTTACCAGGCTTATGTAAAGAAAAACCAGATAAATTTTGCCCGTCAGGAATCAGGTTATATTTCAAAGAATGAGGATGATTGCAGGACAATTTAAGCCAATAACGACTTTCTTAAAAAATTATTACTCCCGTTCGGTAACTTCGCAGTAATATTTCACGTCTATATTATTGTATAAAGAATTTTTGAATTTATACGAAAATGAACCGTCTAATATTATTGAAAATGGCGGTAATGATTGGATGGTTGGATAAATTAGATCAGTGACAAAGATTTATGATAATTTCAAAAAAACATCTCGGTTTCACATTGATTGAATTGCTCGTGGTGATTGCCATCATTGCAATTCTTGCCAGTATGTTGCTGCCAGCGCTGGCAAGGGCAAAAGAGGCAGGAAAGAAGATTTCCTGTCTGAATAATATGAAGCAACTTGGTTTAGCGGCGCGGCTTTATGTTGACGATAATGAAGGCAGATTTCCATTGCGCATAATCGGCAGGGCGCCGGGCGCCTGGCCTGCAACATTAAGAGACGGTTATAAAGACCTGCGCATTCTGGTTTGTCCAAGCGATGGTTTAAATCCAAATTCTAACACAGGTAGTCCTATAGAAGAAGAACGGGCAAGACGAAGCTACATCATCAACGGCTGGAATGACTATTATCAAGTTGTTCTGGGCGCGGCAAATTTCAACGCAATTAGCAGTATGGCTCAAACCAACGGTATGCCTGAAAGCGCCGTAAAAAATCCAACCGACACCATTCTTTTCGGCGAAAAAGAAACTTCTTCAATGCACTTTTTTATGGATTTTCTTGAAACCAATCAGGGGAACGATTTTACTGAGGTTGAAGAGAGCCGCCATATGGGGCGCACCGGAAAGACAGGCGGCGGCGGTTCAAACTTTGCGTTTGTTGATGGGAGCGCGCGATATTTAAGGGCAGGCAAAATGCTATTTCCTCAAAACCTATGGGCTGTTACAGACACCTGGAGACTTAACCAGAGCGTTACCCAACCATGATTTCTTTCCAATATTAATAGTGTTCTGATAACAGCCTTTTTATAAAAAACATTATAACACTTTCACTATTAATAAGTGATTAGAATAATCGCATCTAAACTTATGCCTTTGATATTGCTTTCAAACAACATCCTTCCCTATATTTAACCTGATGGAAAAAATTACAAATTACACGATTGCTTTAACAAAAGAGCAAGCGGATGAACTTCTTAAATATTTAAAAGAAAATAATTTTGAATTTGTAGAACGCCCCTACACGTTATTTTTTGCTACTAAACCGGGTCTTTCTATCGGTCTTTATAATAATTTGAAACTTGTAATTCAAGGGAAAGAAACGGCGGAGTTTGTTGAATTTGTTCTTGAACCGCTAATTTTAAAAGAGGCAAAACTGGGCTATGAAGAGGTTTTGAATCCTGAATATTATAGTCCAAGGCTTGGCGTTGATGAATCTGGAAAGGGGGATTATTTTGGTCCGCTCTGTGTTGCGGGTGTTTATGTAAATGAAGAGGTTATCAAACAGTGGCGCAGCGCAGGCATTCGCGATTCAAAACAGATTGGCAGTGATACATCTATACGGAAACTTGCAGATGTCATTCGCAAAACGCCCGGCTGTTTGATTAACACGGTAACAATCGGAAATGAGGCGTATAACCGTCTTTACGAGAAATTACAGAATGTGAATAAAATCCTTGCGTGGGGACATAGCCGTGTGATTGAAAATTTGTTATCCGGGATAAAGGGACCAAATCCCCCGCCTGCATTTGTTATCTGCGACCAGTTTGCCAACAGTGAAGGAGTAATATCAGGGGCATTAATGGCTCGCGGTAAGAAAATTAAAGTTGTTCAGAGACATCGGGCAGAAGCTGATATAGCAGTTGCGGCGGCGTCAATCATTGCGCGGTCTCAATTTATTGACTGGCTTGATAAAATGGGCAGAGAATATAAGATGGACTTTCCGAGAGGTTGTTCAGATATAACTCAGCAGGTTGCCTGCGAGTTTGTAAAAAAGTACGGCGAGGAGATGTTAAAAAAGGTCGCAAAACTCCATTTCAAGACCACAAGAAAGGTTTTAGACGCTTCTAAAAGCGTAGACCCGAACCTGGGGGAATAGCCTGTTCTTATAAAATAAGGTTTATAACAAATCGGAGGAGATGTTAAACAATATTTGACCTGTCTGGTTAAGTTTGAGTAAATAGTAATGGGTAATATGAATGAATTTAACATACTTGTATGCGACCCGGTTTCGCCAAAAGGCATAGCGATACTGGAAAAACAACCGGGATTTAAAGTCACTGTTTTAAAGCAACGGCTATCGGAGGCGGAGTTGCTGCCGTTAGTTGCTGACAAGGCGGCGCTGGTTGTGAGGTCAGAGACCAAGATCACAAAAGCCGTGATAGAGGCTGCAAAACAATTAAAAGTTGTCGGACGCGCCGGTGTTGGTGTTGACAATGTTGATGTTGAATATGCGACCCAGCGTGGGGTTGTTGTTATGAACACTCCGGGCGGCAATACAATCTCAACAGCGGAGTTGACTTTTACAATGCTGCTGTCGTTAGCCCGCAATATCCCGCAGGCAAACGCCTCTATGAAAGCAGGAGAATGGAATAGAAAGGCGTTTGCCGGCATTGAGGTATTTGGAAAAACCCTGGGCATACTCGGTCTGGGCAGAATTGGCAGCGAGGTGGCAAAACGGGCTCAAGCGTTCGGTATGAAGGTGCTCGCCTACGACCCTTATATCAGTTTGACAAGGGCAAAGTCTCTTCAAATTGAGATCGCAGACCTTGATGAGATTTATGCAAAGGCAGATTTTATAACCGTCCATATGCCGCTAACAAATGAAACGCGGGGGATGATAAATTCTGAAACGCTTGCAAAGATGAAGCCCGGTGTGCGGATTATAAATTGCGCCCGCGGCGGCATCGTGGTTGAAAAAGACCTTTGCGAGGCAATTAAAAGCGGAAAAGTCGCAGGAGCGGCGCTTGACGTTTACGAGGTTGAGCCATTGCCAAAAGATTCGCCATTGCGACAATTGCCCCAGGTCATAATGACCCCGCATCTTGGAGCCAGCACCGAAGAGGCGCAGGACAATGTCGGTATTGAGATTGCCGAATCAGTGATTGACTTTCTTGCAAATGGAACAATTCGCAACGCGGTTAATATGCCGAGCCTTGACGAGAAAACTTATACGATTGTTAAACCGTTCCTGAATCTGGGAGAAAAATTGGGCAAGTTAGTCGGCCAGGTTGCGCCTAAACGGAATGAAAAGATAGTTATAACTTATGGCGGGCGGGCTGTTGACCTGCCGACTGAACCAATCACCCGCTGTGTTCTTAAAGGATTCCTTGAACATATTGCCGGCAAAGATGTTAATCAGGTCAATGTGCGGGTTCTGGCAAATTCGCTCGGGATTAAAATTCAGGAAGTCCGTTCTTCTGAAGAAACCGATTACTTTGAATGGATTCACGTTTCGGTAAAGTCAAACGGCGAAGAATATAGCGCTGCTGGAACAATACTCGGGAAGAGCCAACAACCAAGAATAGTTGAACTTTACGAACGACCGATTGAGGTTGTCCCGGAAGGCGTCCTGCTCATTTTCTTCAACAAAGACAGACCGGGCATTGTCGGCTATATCGGTTCAATTTTAAGCAAATACAATATGAACATTGCAAGTATGAGCCTTAATCGCGACATCGTCGGCGGCAAGGCTCTTACGGTTATCAATCTTGATAATATCCCGGATAGCAGGGTAATAGATGAAATCAAAAAAGACCCTGATATTACCAATGTAAAGGTAATTGATCTGTAGGAGATTTATTTCAAATCTCTAAAACTGAATAAATTGTGGTATATTGCCATCAATAATTTCGGGGCTATGTTTTAGTCCTGAAAGGATTGGGTTTAAATTTGACAATGAATAAGAGAATAAAGATTGTTTGCTCAATTGCAATTGTATTTTACACTTGCGGCTCTCTGTTTTTGAGCGAAAATTCAGGTGTAGCGCAGACTTCAAAAACAATAGACCTCTTTCCTGATGAAGTTGTAGCAAAGGGGAACGGCGTTGAGATAAAGCGAAGCCTTCTTAATGAGGCTTTTGTTCTTGTTAAGGCAAATCTGCTTGCAGGAGCCCAGTCTTATTATATCCCTGATGAAAGACGAAAGGTTCTTGAAGCCAGATTGCTTGACAGATTGATCGCTACGCAACTGCTTCTGGCAAAGGCAACCGAAGAGGACAAGAAAAAAGCCGAAGAAGCCGCGAAAAAGTTCATTGATGAAGCAAAATCAAGGACGGTTTCCGAAGATATCTTCATTCTTCAGTTAAAGGCAAACGGTCTGACATTTGAGAAGTTTAAAACCCGTGTGCTTGAACAGTGCATTTGCGACGAGGTAGTCAAGCGCGAGGTAGGCGCCAAAGTTCAAATCACAGATGAACAAATTAAAAAGTTTTATGACGATCATTCTAACGATTTTAACCTTCCTGAAATAAGGAAAATAGCGCACCTGCTTATTTCAACCCGCGATATGAGCGACCCGGCTCCGCAACTACGGTATAAACGGGAATTATCTGACGAGCAAAAACAGGAAAAAAGAAAACTGGCGGAGAGCGTGCTTGCAAGGGCAAAAAAAGGCGATGATTTTGCAAAACTTATAAAGGAATTTTCAGACGACACAGCAAGCAAAGAACGAAACGGCGAATATACTATTACGCGCGCAAAAGACGATCCGAGAGCGGCAATGATGCCGGAGATTGAAGTTGCCGCATTTTCTCTCGGTGTCGGAGAGGTAAGCGGGATAATAACTACCCTGTACGGATACCATATAATAAAGGTTCTTGAAATTAAACCAGCTGGGAAAAAGCCGCTTTCAGAAGTCAAAGATGATATTAAAAAATATCTTGAACAAAATGAGGTGCAAAAACTGCTTCCAGGGTATTTTGATAAATTGAAAAAAGAGGCGAAAGTTGAAATTCTTGACTCGGAATTAAAAGAGATTCAACAACAGTTGTTAAAGAAACAGGACGATACACAATAGCCTGTAAACTTCAATTCTTTTAAAAAAGATTGAAATTCCTTAATGAATGACAGTTCGGAATTGGAACTGATCGGCCGGTGTCTGGATGGGGATGAATCGGCTTGGAACGAGTTGTTTGATACTCACTATGCCGGCACTGTCAGGTTTATCTTTCAAATCAATCCGGATTTAACTCAAGAAGACGCAGAAGAAATTGCCCAGGAAACCTTCTTGTCTGTTGTAAAGAATTTAGGCTCTTTTAATAAAAAATCCCGTCTGCAAACCTGGATTTTTAGAATTGCAATTAATAAAACCCACGATTTTTTAGACAAACGGATAGCGACCAAACGGGGCGGCAACGTTCAACATATCCGCATTGATTCTGAAAATAACGAAAATGAACGAAGCAAGTTTGACATTCCGGATTCCAAATTAAAACCGGATGAGGAGATTTTGAAAAACGAAGAATTTAAAATCCTTGTCTCTTCTTTAGAAAAACTCGGAGGCATCTGCAGAGAGTTGATTGAATTAAAATATTTTGGCGGTCTCTCTTATGATGAAATTGCGCAGGCTATGAATATGAACCCTAAAACGGTCAGTTCACGGCTGAGCAAGTGTCTTGATAAACTTGAATCCATAGTTAAAGAGGCATTTAAAAGGGAGAAAGTGGAATGAAAATCCGTCTAATAATTGTATGAAACAAAGATTTGAATATGCCTGATAAGCCGGAAAAAAATATAAACGACCTGCTCAATGAGTATGCCAGAGCAAGAAAGGAATCGGCGGCAGAGCGGATTTCTTTATCTCCATTGGCGCGGCGTCAGTTGGTAAACGAGGCGCTGAAGGTTTACGGAAAAGAGAGAAAATTCCGTCAATTTATACTGTTGTTTCAAAGACCGTTCTTATTAAAAGCCGGCTTTGCGCTGGGCGTTCTTTTAATCGGGGCAATCATTATAAGATTCATATTCGTTCAGCCGCGGGAAATGTCATTGGCATATAAGCCTGCAGAGAAAGAATTGCCAGCTTCAGCCGCCAAATCATACCTTGCCGATAAAACTAAAGAGAAGGTATTACCAGAAGAAAATGTTCGATCATTGAAAATTGCAAAAGCGAGAGAATCCGAAGAGAGAGTTGCCACATCATCTGCTCTCCCGATGGAAAAAAAGCCCGAAGTAACAATGAATAAAACCGCTGCGGTAGTTCCTAAATCCCCTGCCCTGGTTTTTGAAAAATCGGAAAAAAGCGCAACTACGATTGCTGGGCATTCGCAAACGGGAGTAAAATCTGATGTTGATGAAAAGCAGCAAGCGCTCGCCGCAGCAACTTCAGATTTAAAAGTTAAGGTAGAAAAACCGTCGCCAAAAATAATGGCTGAAAAGTTAACGGCTGAATCCGAACCGGAATATCGGAAGTTATTAAACAGGTTTAGGATTATAATTGACGGGGCAAAGATTGTTTTAACCGATGAAGACGGTTCTACTTATGAAGGGGAGATATTTAAACCGGTAATTAACGGTGAAAATCTGGCAAAGAAAGATTCCGGATTGTCCGAAAGAATCGCTGAAACTTCTGGTGAAAAAGAGCAGATTGAGACAATTATCAAATCCACAACAACAAACGATATTATTTTTAGTGTTAAAGGCACGAATCAAAACAGCGGAGTTGCGATTGCGTTTTATGGAAAGATATCTGGCGGGATTGTGTCGGCAACAGGACAGCAAGAGTTTCAAACGGACAGTTTTTCCGAAACTCGTCAACGCACTGCCCCATCGGGTATGAGAGCAACCGTTGTCTCGCCATCTGCAACGGCTGGTTTAGCAGCGCCAATCCGTCGCGCCGCGCCTACCATAACTGTGAAACAGGAAACCGCCGGTAGATTATCAGAACCCACACAGCAGACAAACGTCTTAATAGAAGGGTTGCTCTTTATCAATGGCAAGACCAATCTGAGACTTCGCGCAATTCAAAATCAAGATGGGTATTATATAAAAGATTAGAGCTGGCAGGGATTTGAAACACTGTAATCTATTTTAATCCTAAATCATTATCATTGAACTTGGTATTTGATTTTAAAACCAGAGATTGTCGCTGTATTGACAAATCGGTCAGATGTCAATAGCTTGATAGTAATGGACGAACTTTCGCTTGATATAAATTTTCCCCCTGAATTTGAATCTCTTTTTAAACAGGGAAAAGAGTTAACCCAGTATATAGAGGGGTATCAAAATATTTTGACAACAAAATCTGAATATACATTTTGTCCGGTTTGCAGCAACGGATATTTAATTCCAGTGGTTGAAGGCAAACTTGCCGGTGTTTTTAATGATTACTGGCTGGTCTGTAATAATTGCAACGCAAAGTTTGACAAACGAATTAACAAAGCGCGAATAGTAGAGGTTGATTCTGATCCGTATGATACTTTTAAAAATTATGGAAACAAATTGGTTTCATTAAAGGAGTGGAACGATATAGCGCTTTCCAGAATAAGAGAGTATAAAACACAGTGCGAAAATAGCCTGTCTGAGATTTTCTCAATGGTTGAAAATCACATTGTTAAACAAGTTTCGGAGGGAAAAATCAAATTGTTGCTGGGTAATATTGATCTCTTTTTATTAAAAGAGGGAGAGGAACCTGTATTCAGCACGCGGGCGATAATTTACGAAGAAGTAACGCGCAAGATAACAAAACGAACAACAACTGGCGGAGAACGGAGACGCTATGGGGGCCTATCTTTTAGAATAGCAAGTGGAGTTTATTATCATATTGGGGAAAGCGCCCCGTCTAATCCGCGGGAGTCTATAACAGAAAGTTCAACATATAAAGAAAATGTGCCTGCTGAAGCAGGGGACTTCCTTGCCACTAATCAAAGATTGATTTTCAAAGGAGAAAAAAGCAAAGGTTTTACAATCCAGTTAGAAAAAGTTTCCGCAATTGATGTGGATTATGTAGAAAACAATATAATGATAGTGCAGGAGAAAATGAAACCTGTAATTTTATCTTTAGTTACCAAATTCACCTTCAATAACGAATACGTTAATATACCTATACAGATTGACCTTGATACGGTTGTTGCTTTGATAAAATCGCATATATCAAGATAGTTTCCATATCCTTTGATAAAATATTTTAAAGGAGAAAATATTTACAGGCTTTTTAATAAATTTATTCAAGAGATTTTCTTTTCTTCTTGCGAGTGAAATTGTTCAGCGGTAGCGACGGCTTTGAGCATTGCCCTGCTTTTATTGACAGTTTCCATATATTCAGCCTCAGGATTTGAGTCTGCGACCCAACCGCCACCGGCTTGAACGTAAACATAGCCATCTTTTAACAGCGCCGTCCGAATGGTTATGCAACAATCAAGATTGCCGCTGAATGAAAAGTAACCGACGCATCCGCCATAAGGTCCGCGCGAGGTTTGTTCAAGTTCAGATATTATCTGCATTGCCCGAATTTTTGGAGCGCCGGTTAAAGTCCCGGCAGGAAAGGTAGCGCGCATTAAATCGTAGGTTGTCTTATCAGGCAATAATTTGCCCTGAACATGTGAGACTATATGCATTACGTGGCTGTAACGTTCAATCACCATCAGATCCCGCACTCTGACGGAGCCATATTCGCAAACGCGGCCGATATCGTTTCTTGCCAGATCAACAAGCATTATATGTTCGGCGCGTTCTTTCGGGTCTGCGAGCAATTCCTTTTCTAATGCAAGGTCTTCTTCAAGCGTTTTTCCACGCGGACGAGTACCGGCAATCGGACGAATCTCTACCAACCCGTCTTCGCACCGGACGTGAGTTTCAGGCGACGCGCCGACGAGCGAAAAGCCTTCAAGTTCAAGCAAAAACATATAAGGCGACGGATTAATTGATCTTGCTGCGCGGTAAATATCTATTGCGTTTGCCTTTGCTCTTGCCTTGAATCTTTGCGAACCGACTACCTGTATTATATCTCCGGCGGTAATGTATTTTTTAGCCTTCAATACATTATTTAAAAATTTTTCTTTTGGCGTGTTTGATTCTGCTTTTATTTCGGGTATCTCTTCAGAAAAGATCGCTGTTGAATAAGAATGCGGTTTTTTTAATAGCGTCAACAGCCGTTCAATTTCAGATACTGCTCTATCGTACGCAACCTCTGGCGGGGTGTTTTCATCTATGCAAGCGTTTACAAGGATTGTTAAAGTTTGAGTTGCGCGGTCAAAGACAAGAAGTTCATCCGATATAATGAAATACATCGCCGGAGTTTTGAGTTCATCTTTTGGCGGGCGCGGCACTACCGGTTCTATGTCGTGGATAAATTCGTATCCAATATATCCAACAGCGCCGCCGATGAACCTTGGCAATCCGGGGACAGAGACCGGTTTAAACCGCGCCATTATTTCTTCAACCACCTGCAGCCCGTCGCGAACTTCTTCCGGTTTCTGCGGAGATGTTGAAATCCGGTAAGTGGAAACGACTTTTCCTGCGGATTTAACCTCTACGACATTGCCGATTTGTTTGATCACAATCTTCGGATTGCAACCCACGAATGAATATCTGCCGACCTGTTCGCCTCCTTCAACGGATTCAAGCAGAAATGATTCCTCTTGTCCACGAATTTTGCTGTATGCCGATAGCGGCGTTTCAAAATCTGCGAGCAGTTTAAGGGCAACTGGTATCAGATTCCCGTTTTTGCTCAACTCAATAAATTGTTCCCGCTTCGGATAGATCATATATCCGCCATTTAGTCTGGTTTTATGAGCGAACGCGCATCAGTCATTTTTGACCGTATATTTTTTCTGGGTCAACAAGTCTTTCCTGATTGATGACAATGGAATTATCTTTTAAGTTAACCTCGCGAAAGAAGCAGGATTTATAGCCTTCGTGGCAGGCTGCGCCAATCTGTTCCACTTCAATGAGCAATGTGTCGGCGTCGCAATCAAATGAAATCTTTTTAACGGTCTGAATATGACCGCTTGACTCGCCTTTCATCCAGAATTTTTTTCTAGAACGACTCCAAAAATGGGTTTTTCCAGTTTGAATTGTGGTCTGGAGCGATTCTTTATTCATCCATGCCATCATTAATACCTTGCCTGTGGATTCCTCCTGTATAATCGCAGGTATCAATCCATTTGAGTCATATTTTAACTGGTCAATCCAATTCATAATAAACTTCCGTTTTAGTTTTTAGCCCTGATTCATAAACTAGATTCTATTATTAGCCATTTTTTGTAAATTATCCAATTTTTTTATATGTTCTTAACAATAAAATTGCGCAGAGCCCGTTAAAAAGGGTTGTGATAAGACAGGTTGCGGCAACGCCAATCACCGGGATTAATAAAGTTCCGCTAATCAAAGAACCGATGGCTGCGCCGATAAAATCCGCGCCGTAAATTTTTGATGCAGATTCAATTTTTGTCTTTGATTCAATTGCGAATGCAACAGGAAATTGGGCGCCGGCAATGAATGCGATTATAAATATCAGAGCGGCAATTCCGATTTGTCCAAGATAAAGCAGTATGAAAAGAGATTTTGAAAATAATACCAATAGCGGATAGGTTATAACCCCGCACAGCGCTATTGCTGCGGCTAAAATGGCGAGTTTTAACACGTTTAAACTGTCTGTGGTATGTTCAAGCCAGAGTTTTGACCCCCAAGCGCCGGCAGTCAATCCGAGCATAAATAGTGTGATTATTAAAGAGAGCTGGAGATAGATTGAGCCATACAATGTCTGATATGCAAGGATTATCACAAGTTCAAGCGTTGCGCCGGTGAAACCGCTGCTAAAAATTGTTAGTTCAGTCAGACGCAATTTTGCGACATAAAAAACAAGAATTAGAATCAAAACCGCCTCCATTATTCCGAATTTTATTCTGAACTGGCTTACCCAGCGCAGGATGTTGTAAAAGTATAGGGTTGGATAAAAGTCTTTATTTATTCTGGTTTGATTTGAACAGGCTTCTTTGATGTCGCCGAGTCGGTCTGGCGTAGTTATTGAATTTATATAACCCGGGCGAACGTATTTTGTCTGAATGTTATTTTTATCCAGCGCGCTGGCAATATCCAGTGTTAGCGCGCCATCCGAAGCAATGAAATAAACCCTGCCTGCCGGTATAGCCAGATAATTTTTGAAACACAACTTCAACGTCTGCGCCGCAGCGCTCAAAACCTTTGCCAATTCATCGCTTACAAAATTTTCGTAATGGCTTATTCCAAACGAAATCGCCCCACCTGGATTTAAAATTCTCCTGCATTCAGAGAAGAATTCATAAGTGTAAAATCGATTTAATTGCGAGGTTACAGGGTCGGGTACATCCACAATTATAACATCATATTTTTCTGCTGTTTCCCTTGTATATTTTCTGCCGTCGGTATTAATGATGTGAATTTGAGGAAATGCGATATTGGTTTTTAAAAACTTTTCTGCCAGACGAATAATCAAGGAGTCAATTTCAACGTAATCAATTTTTTCCACGCCATATTTTAAGATTTCACGCGCTGTACCGGCATAACCGCCTGAAATTAGCAGCACTTTTTTAGCATACGGTCTTTGAGCCATAACAAAGTGAACTGTTTCTTCCGCCTGTTGGATATTATGCGATGGGCTTAAAGGGACGCCGTTTTCAAAGAAGTTAATCTGGTGTTCAAATTCAGTGGCAACAACGCGTCCGTAGGGTGAATTGCCATGAAACAATATCTTCTGGTCGGGATATTGTTTTTGAGTTAGGTATAGGTCAACATTATATCGAAACAAAACAAGCAAGAGCGCCGCAAGAAGAGAACCGCTGATCGCGCAGGGCATTCTAAGAGCAACATTCCAGCATAGAATTGAACACCATAACAAATTTATAACCGCAATAATTGAAAGCAATTGGAAGTGGTCCATCATCTGGATTAAAATAAAACTAAATAGCAAACCGCCTATCGCGCTGCCGATGCCATCGGCAATATAAATCTTTCCAGCCGAGAATTTTCCTGAAGCTAAATCGCACGCTATCACAAGAAAAATTCCCGAGATAACACAGAATGGAAGCAGGATAATAAGACAGGAGCAGACCATTTCTATTACGCCGATGGTTGAACCCCTGATAAAGACCTTGTCTCTGAACAACCTGATTGCTGCGATTTCCAGTAACGGAATGAGCGCTATGATGAGATGAAATAAATATAAAACTGAAACCGTTTTTTTCCCCGGATTAAACCTGAAATGTTTTCCGATATACGAGCCGATTCCGCTCAAAAACAGCCAGCTGCCGAGGATGATTCCAATTGAGAGTTCACTGCCATTGAACGTTGAGAGCAACTCGCGCATCAAAACAAGTTGCGTAGACAGAGCAGTGACCCCTAATAAGACGATGGAAACCACGACCAAGCGGTCAAATCTGTTGTTTATATAAGACGCTGTGAACTGATTAGCCATCGTTTATAAAATAATTGGTTAACAGAGATGAATCAATTTAATATAAGAATGATGACCTTGTAAATTTTAACAGTGATAATCAATGGCTGCGCCACTTGAGCCGCAAATGGCGGGCATAATATTATAATAATCGCCTCACAGAATAAAGTGACTTGCTTTTAAATATCTTTGACTAATTTCATTTCATATCAGAATGCGATTAATCTTATTTTTTGAATGATTTGTTGGATAAATTTTTCAATGTTAGCAATACTTCTTGTAAATTTGGCGGCGACAAATTAGTTTTTTGCCTGATGATACATCAAACAGCAATAGTTCATCCGAAGGCGCAGATTGACCCTACGGTTGAAGTCGGCGCCTATGCAATAATAGATGAAGCCGTTACTCTCGGACGGGGATGCGTTGTTGCTCCGCACGTTCATTTAACCGGCATCATTATTGCCGGCGAGAATAACCAGTTTCACACAGGCTGCGTGATTGGCGACAAACCGCAGGATTTAAAGTATAAGGGCGAACCGACTCGTGTTGTCATCGGTAATAACAATGTATTTCGCGAACACGTTACCGTTCACAGGTCAAATAAACCAAGCGAGGATACCGTGATTGGTTCAAATAATTTTTTAATGGCTCATTCTCATATCGGACACAATGCGGTTATTGGAAATAATGTGATAATTGCAAACGGGGCGCTCATAGCCGGCCACGTTGTGGTTTCAGACCGCGCATTCATCTCTGGCAACTGTCTTGTTCATCAATTTGTCAGGGTTGGAGAACTTGCGCTGATGCAAGGCGGCTCGGCGATTAGTAAAGACCTTCCGCCGTTCACAATTGCCCGCGGCGACAACGGGATTTGCGGCTTAAATGTGATCGGGTTGAGGCGCGCCGGCTTTACTTCAGAACAGCGGCTCGAATTGAAGCGGTTATATCATTTTCTATTTCGTTCAAATCTTCTTTTGCGAGAGGCTGTGGAACGGGCGAGAAATGAATTCCAGAGCGAAGCGGCAAAGAAGATGCTTGATTTTATAGCCACGAGCAAGCGGGGCGTTTGCGCGGATAAAGGCGCCCTTGAAAACGACGAACAGGAGCAATAGTTAATAAATCACCCTGTAAAATTTTTGAGGGGCGGTTGTTTCAGGGTCTTTGAATTCAATTAAACCAGAAGAATTAAACGCGTTCGTAAGCGTAAACCAGTTGATTAAATTCGTTGATGCCTGAATTGTCATAGCGGCTCCAACTTCACCGGAAATTGTCCCGTAAAATCCATCGCTCTTACTGTGTCTCCACTGAACAAATGTGGTCGGATTATACGGTTTTATTGTTAAAATGATATTTCCCGTAGCGCCGTTAAATCCATCCACAGCAATCTGATATTCAGTGTTTGCAACCGCGTTAAAATCTACCCAGCTCTGTCTTATCCCCGATTGAAAATCATCATTTGCGGCAACCAGAGAAAGCGCGCTTAATGAACTGCCAGTGTAAATGGCAAGCAACGTGTCAAAATCGCTGCCTAAAGTTGTAATTACATAGCGTCCGGATTCCGGGGCAATCCATCGCCACCATATTGATTTTCCGCCTGTATTTCCACAATGATACGGTTCTATAGGCTCGCGGGTCGCGCCAGCATTTGACACCTGTATCGTGTTGGTTTTGCCTGTCAACATCAGTCTGCTGGCAAAGTTATCGTTTTGCGGCGGATATATTCTTGGACTGATAATCAATGTAGCAGGGTCGCTTGATACTGTTCCCAAAAAATTTGAGACCGTTGCAATGTATACGCCTGATTGGTTTGTTGAGAGGTTGACCAAGGTTAAATTTGACGATACAGCCCCCGCTATTGGATTTCCATTGTAATACCATTGATAATAGAGCGGTTGCGCGCCGCCTGCCTGAACAGTTAGAGTAACGCTATCTCCAACATAGACATTTGCGCTTTGCGGAGAGGAGATGATAAAGGGAGGTTTGAGTTCGCTCACAACATCAATTGTGTAATCATCAAATATCATAAAATTATCACCCGCCATTACATCTGCCCATACCCAACGAGCGTCTATATCGCCGAGATTGAGCGTGACGCCTTTTGTTGTTATCGGCTTTGCTTCGGCAACAGGAGTTCCATTTAAATATGCAGACCAGTGGTTTGATGAGAAATCCATAATCACTGTCATTTGATAGATTGAGTTATTATCAAAGCCCATATCTGCCGAATGCAAACCCTGATCATCATCAAGCGAGTAAGAAATAGCCATAGTGTAGTTGTCAAAATCTATTGTAAACAGGCGATTGCCGTCGGTGTTGTAAACCGACCATCCAAAATTGTCATAATAATAGTCGGTTGAATCGGCTATGCTCATATAGACAGAAAAAATTATTAAACTATTGGTCGGCGGCAGATAATTAATCGGTCGCCATAATAAGACAACGCCGGAAGAAGAGCCGTAGGTTGGATTATATCCGATGTAGGCTTGCTGGTCTTTATTTGGAAAACGGTTTACAAGTATGCCATTACCGCCGTTAAAATTGCATTGCCAGCCGCCAATGCCAGCAACTTTTCCGCCTGATACAAAACCCTCAGACGAACGAAATCCGGTATAATAGATATTAGTTGAAGCAAGGTTTTGGGCAATCTTGAGATTTATCTTTCCTGACGAACCGTTATAGCCATCAACCGCGATTTGATAAGTTGCGCCGGCTTGGGCGTAAAAGATTATTTTTGAAGTTAAAAGTCCATTGAAATCATCGTCGCCTCCTGCAACGGCGGAAAGGCTTGCAAGAGTTGTCCCGGCATAGACTCCGACGAGCGTGTCAAAATCGCTCTGTTCTGTAGATATCATCGTATATCCTGAATTTGGCGCAGTCCATTGCCACCAGACTGAACGGGATGCTTGATATCCAGAGTGATAAGGCTCGGATGATTGAGCCGTAGCGCCCAAATTGCTGCCTGTGGTTTTAACTATTACGCCAGAGAGTGTGATGCGATTTTCAAAATTGTCATTTGCAGGCGGCAGAACAGGTTGAATGGTTATTTTTGCCATTCCCTTGTCCGCGCCGCTACTATAAGCATAGCCGTCTACCGCAATATAATAAGTCTGATTTGAAACAGCGGTAAAAGTAACCTTGCTAAAACCGCTGCCATAGTAATCGTCATCGTTTGACGCGACAGCAGTCAGCGTCTGAACTGTTGAACCGGTATAAACAGCCAGCAATGTGTCAAAATCACTCCCTTCGGTAGAAATAACAACAATTGTATTGCTTGGAGCAGTCCATTTATACCAGATTGATGCCCCGCCCGGATTTCCTGAATGATCGGGCTCATTGTTTTCTTTTGTCGCCCCAATATTTGAACCAATTACCGGTGTGTTCAACTGAGTTATAGCAATTGCATTTGTGAACATATCGTTTGGAACCGCAGTTCCTCCGGAAATCTTGTTTATTGTTAAATAATATTTGCCGCAAGCGGAGTCATAACCGGCAACTGCAATCTGGTATGTCATCCCCTGTATTACGTTAAACAACACTTTGCTTGTATATTCGCCGGTCGCAAAATCATCATTTGCCGCAACCTCTGTCAGGCTTCCAATGCTATTCCCTGTATAAACTGCAAGTATTGTATCAAAGTCGCTTCCAATGGTATCCATTGAAACCTGACCGCTAAATTGCGATGTCCAACTATACCAAACAGACGCGCCGCTTGGCTTCCCTGAATGCATTGGCTCATTCAATTCTACTGTAGCGCCAATGTTCGTGCCGCTCACTGTTAAGTTGTCTCCGCTTAAAACAATCCTGTTAGCAAAATTGTCGTTAGCAGGAAGTATAACATTTGCATTTAGATTTATGCCCAAGCGGATATTCCCTGAATCTCCAGAATAACCGTCAACTGCTATGTAATAAGTGGTGTTGTTTGTGGCATAAAAATAGACCCGACTTGTTGTCGGCAATGAATTTTGAGAATAATCATCGTTTGCGGCAATAAGCCGCAGGTTTGTGATTGAATTGCCTGCGTAGACGGCAAGCAAGGTGTCAAAATCGCTGCCATCGGTGCTTATCGTTGCAATGCCCGATGAGTTCGGGGTAAAACTCCACCACAACGATTTTCCCCCGCTGTTCCTTGCATGGTCTGGCTCACCAGGCTGTTTTGAAGCAAGAGTGTTTGCAGCAGTGATTAAAATGTTTGTCGTGTTTGAAATTAACGAACTCTTATAAAAATCGTCATTTGACGGAGGCAAAGCAAGCGTGTAAGAGAGTATAACATTTGTCCCTGTTTTTGAAGGGGCGGTTATTGATATTGAAATCGTCAGGTTAGTATCAAATGGTGGCGTTTGAAATGTTGCAGTGTAAGTAGAGTTTGTGCCAAAATTAGAAAAGATTAATTGCGTATTGTTGTTTGCTATAACAGCGTTTACAACAGCATTTGTAACAGGATAAAGATCGGTAATATTTATATTCAGTGTGACATAAGTTCCAGCGCCTAATGTTGCGTTATTTTCAGGATTCACGGTAATCTCAAGAATTCCATCAGGAGCCCCGTTCAAAGCCCGATAGGCGTCAACCCTGCCGCCTGTAGTTAACTTTCCGCTATAAGCCGCTGATTGAACCGCCGATTGAAGAATTTGCGAGCGAAGTTGAGTAACGTTAATACCAGGGAAAACCGATGCCACAAGCGCAGCCACTCCAGATACATACGGCGCAGCCATACTCGTCCCGCTTTCTGTCTTGTAATCGTAATCTGACCCGTTCCAGCAGGAGAATATTGACTCGCCCGGCGCGGCAATATGGACTGTATTTGCCCCGTAATTAGAAAAATCCGCAAGTTGATTATATCGGTTGAACGCCGCAACCGAAATGATATTGCGTAGATTGTAATTTGCGGGATATGTGGGGATAGAATCATTGTTCACAGATTCGTTTCCCGCCGAGGCTACAACAAGAACGTTATTGTTTAAAGCGCGATTTAAAGCGTCATATTCAGCCTGACTGAAGGCGTTATCGCCAAAACTCATATTCAGAATCTTCGCCCCTTTTGAAATTGCATAGTCTATGCATTTTATCTCATCGCTGATCTTTCCACCGCCGGTTGCGTCTAAAAATTTGCAAGCCATAATCCTGACTTTCCATACTACTCCAACATTCGGTTGTCCGTTATTCGCCGCAGAACCGATTATTCCAGCAACGTGCGTTCCGTGCCCATCATCATCGGCAGGGCCGCCCGTCCCAGTGATTGCGTTTATTCCAAACACATCGTCTATATATCCGTCATTGTCATCGTCAATCCCGTTTCCCGGTATCTCACCCGGATTCCGCCACATATTGTCCGCTAAATCCGCGTGCGTATAACGAATGCCTGAATCAATCACTGCCACAATCACAGATGATGTCCCTGTCGTTATATTCCAAGCTGAGGTTGCATTGATGTCGGCGCCTGCAACGCCACCATTCTGTCCCGTGTTCCTTAACCCCCATAAACGGCCATCGGCAAACGCAGTGTCGTTCGGCGCCAGATGCGCCTTCTTTATCCAGTCAGGTTCAACATACCTAAATAAACCGCTCTTCTTTAATGCCTCAATTCTGCTAAGCAATCGTTCGGAGAGTTTCTGTTCGCTTAATGAACTATCGGATAAAATCCGGTCGACTTGTTCCTCATCAAACACGCGCAAACCGGGTACGATTTTAAATCGTTCCTTTTCAATAAGACCGAGTTTTTTAATCTCGTCGCTTGCGGCGATTGAGCGGGATTCATCATTATAACAGGCAATGATTCTTGTCGGATGCGCAGGATTGCCGTTTATATCTATCTGGCTGATCGTTTTGCTGAAAACGGGACAGGTGATGAATATAACCGTGTTTATCAACCCCAATAACAATTGTCTATTCATATAATTAAACTCCAGTTTCAAAATTTATCTTACGTTCATTAAAATCTCAAATGATTAATGGATTGCAGCTACAACTCCTTAGGATTGATTTCGGTGTTTGATTTTTGAACCGGCGTGAAATAGAACGCTATTTTCGAGGGGTCGAGACCGTTCACGCGGTCTTGCGACCGCTGTTTCTAATATTTGCCCCATTCAGTGTCTGTTCGGTCAATTTCTAAATAATTTTATCAAATTTTATTTTCCCTAAAAATGGATTTTTTTCGAATATGCTAATGATTCAGGTATTATTTTTCTTCTCCAGTGATAGCGGCGCTGGAGTTTAGTGGCAACAAATCGTAGTTCGAATCATTCCGATTGAATGATGTCTTATTTATATTACATTATATTACATTATATTATGTATATGTTTTTCTTATACTTTATAATTTTTAAAAATAATCTGTTGACAGGTTTTTTTTTGCTATGTTTAGATTTAATGAATACAAATGTAACCCAACGCATTTTGTTCAAAGAATTGAAATGTGCTGGTTTTGTTATATTAATACTCAGATATTGTTGTTATTTTTCATCCCGTCACTTGTTTTTATTACCTATCATTATTTTTATATTTTTAATCTACAGTGGTCATCTAAGGTTTTGCTGTATTGTCTTGAAACATCAAGGATTACTTTTATTAATTAAAGCGGCTTTCCCAAAGCATAATCCGGTTGGAAATTGCTGCGGGATTTTGAACATAACAGTGGATGAAAAAATATGAAAAACA
This sequence comes from Verrucomicrobiia bacterium, assembly GCA_049968335.1. GTDB lineage: Bacteria > Verrucomicrobiota > Verrucomicrobiia > Limisphaerales > JAKPVM01 > JAKPVM01. The sequence continues at coordinate 2,836 of JBMFQZ010000036.1, read as the reverse complement.
ACGATTCAACAAATCATAAAAAAAAGTGGTGTAATACTAATGACAAGTATATTATCAATAGTTCTAATAAGCGGCGCGTTTATAATAACCGCTAAATGTCCGAAACAGGTTTCAGAAACATACGTTGACCAACCGCCCTGTACTCCATCAAATGATGGAACGACATGTAAACATATTTATTATTTGGATGATCAAGGTCAACCATTTCCAGCAGCTTGTAGAGATAGTGTTAATAGCTATACCGAGTGTATTAATGATGGCACGAAGCAATATAATGTTAAAGTCATCCAATGTAGCAAAAGATATATTGTCAATGAAATATATGATGCTATATGTGTTAATAACCAAGGCGTTTCCCAATGTCTTTATTGTCCTACATTGTGTGAGGAAACAAATTTATTGTTATACAAGAAAACAAGTAAGCATTGTATTACATCTGATTAAATAACTTTCTAACATTATTAAAGTTAAATATTATTTGATAATTAATTTTACAAAAATGCGTAATATACTTCTTTATTTGAAGCAAAATATCAAATGTTATTTAGTTTTATGTATTACATATTCGTTATTATTATTCATTAATAATATATATGCTATAGAATATGAAGCAGAGGGTTTTTATACATACAAATCAAGAAAGTTATCTTTAAATTCACAATTTTCAATGTCTTATAAAAATGGTTCTTGGTATATTAAATGTAAGTATTTTAATCCTTTGCTTGCAATAGTAGATATTGAAATTGGTTATGATTGTACAAACCAATATTATTTAGTCAGTGGGATTATTCCGTCAAATACTATTGCAAATATAAAACTTCCCACTAATTTAGTAACAATTAATGGAGTTGTCGTTAAAGAAGAGTATGTTGGGGCATCGGCTTATGTAGGGCCAGAAATTGTTTGGGCGAGTCTTTGCTCTCACAGATATATTTATAACCTTAAAAGCAATTATATTAATCCAATATTTTTATTATATTATGATAATGTTGCTGCAAATATTGAGTATTTTAATGCTAAATATAGAATATTAAAGTCATTTGAATGTAATATTTACGATGCAATAATTAAGTTTATAGTTTTAGGATACACTAATATTGGAAGTTATTATATTCCTGTAAAAGCTGAAGCAGATATTATGCATATTATAGATAACTCTGATACGAATAATATTAAGTATGCAACTGATGTTGTATATAATATATTTGTAGAAAATATTGTTACTAATTGTAGCAGGACAGATTTTAAACCGGCAATTAATAAGTTAACCCGTATAATTGATGCCAGGTATAAGGGTATAAAAGATTATCCTTCTCAAGTATATTATTATGCCACTAATTGGTTAACAGACGATGAATTAACAAATCATCCTGCTTTTATTGAGGAATATAATAGAATAAAAGGGATTAAGATGGCGAATGAATTCATGGTAAAAAGGATTAGGTATGGTAAATTGATTTTCTTTACAATATTTATTTTGTCTTTGATTCCAACATTATATATAGTATATAAATATAAAATAAAGCAATATAAGAATTAGTCGTCGCTATGAGTAAGATAAATAGTTATCTAATAAAATATTATAAATTATCATTATTAATCTTTGTTATTACTGGTATATCAAAGCTTATCTTATCTATGCAAGAAGACAGGTTTTTATCTGTAGCACATCCGCTATTTTCTCCTCTTACAAATAGACAGGTATTTTCAATAGTAGGGTTTATAGAACTAATTATCGCTGCTTTAATTGCAGTTGAGTCAAAATATATATTAAAATCATTATTTATATTATGGATAAGTTCAGTGTTCATAATTTACCGTCTGACTATGCATTACATTGGTTTCAAAGGTCCTTGCGGATGTCTTGGAAATTTGAAAGATATATTAAATGTATCTGATTATATATCTCTAGCTCTGTTAATATATTTATTTGCAGGCAGTAGTATCTCATTGTATATTATAAAAAAATCCAGTGATCGTAATGTAAACAATAATATGGTTAATATATGAACAGCTAAAAAGCAAAATAATCTTTAATAAAAATAAAAGATGTTTAAGATATCTCATAATACAAAATTACATAAAAATATATTTGGCTTTACGCAGCTCGATTTGATTTTTATACTTTTATCTATCTTATTTCTTATATTCTTGGCAATTACTGTTTATTCAAATTCTCATATTAACTCTAAAGAACGGAAATGTTCAATGAACATTAGAAGGATATTAATAGGGATTGAAAACTATAAGGAATTAAATAAAGAATATCCTGCTTCCGCAAGTTATTTAAAGCAATCTACAAATGACTGGATTTACTGGCAATCAACAAGAAGGTTAGAGAACTCCCCTGCGGTTGCTTTAATAAATAGAAGCGATCTTGTCTGCCCGCTTGATACTGGTAATCGTCACCGTCAATATCCTTTTAGTTATACGATGAATATGGCATTTAGCGCTGTAAAGTATCTAAATTTTAAAATAGAGCCTCAAATGATTGTTATTCTGGAAGAAGCGAATCCGGATGATGGCGAATTTGATCCGACTGCGTCAAATATATACGCTTTGCGACATCGTCACAGGGTATTAGTAGGTCGCGCTGATGGGGCGGTTGAGGCGCTAACTGCCCATCATGCAAGGCAGCGGCTGAAAGGACAGCCAGTTCCTTTTAAACCTGAGCAGCGTTTAAGATAAATAAGATGGTTTTATTAAAAAATATAATAAAACAATTTCCGTTGAATGAATTTGTAAAGTTCTGCATAGTTGGCTCTACTGGTGTAATAGTGGATATGGGGTTTATCTGGCTGCTTGCTGATCCGCGGATGTTAGGCCTAAATGTTAG
>JBMFQZ010000035.1:0-23598 GCA_049968335.1 Verrucomicrobiia bacterium | reverse complement strand
CGTTCCGCTATATATTTATGGCTCGCCCCGTGAAAACCGTGGCGTCTGATCCCGGCGTTGTGCCACTCTTCAGGCACAGCATATCGCATTGCCGCCTCAGGCGCCCACTGGTAAAACGCATCTTCAAAAAGTCCAACAAGCGGAACGCCGGGCATCCTTTCGGCAAAAATACGAACTCCCTTTATGTAAGGCGGATTATGCGCCGGAGCAACCGCATTAACCTCTTCCATTGCCTTTAACACCGTCTCGTCAAGGCGAACACACCCTGTAATATCTTTGGCAAGTACAGTTTTAAACCCCACCCCGGCAATATCATTAAGAGAGCCGATTACTCCAGCGCCTGTTAATTCGTTTATACAGTCCTGAACAGCCTTTGAATAGTCGCTTACCCGTTCAAAACCCCCGCGATGCAATACTCGTTCGGCTCCATTGCTAAAATCAAAGAGCCGCCATTTAAGCGAGGTTGAACCAATGTTTGCGACAAGTATCTTCATATCAAAACGCGGTCTGTCAGGTATCTGCTTTCACCTGTGTTGCATCAAATGCCATTCAGGATTTAACGCTATTGCAACCACTTCCCCAATCCTGAAAGACTTTCGTGCGGACGCGGTATAACCTGAACGCTGACAACCGTTCCAACTTGCGCCGCCGCAGCCGCGCCGGCATCCGTCGCCGCCTTCACTGCGGCAACATCGCCTCTGAAAAACGCCGTCACATACCCGCTCCCGATCTTTTCCCATCCGGTCATTGTGACGTTTGCCGCCTTCAACGCGGCGTCAGCCGCTTCCATAAGGGCGCACAGCCCTTTAGTCTCAATCATTCCAATTGCTTGTTGAACCATATAATCTCCTATAAGGTTAATCGTTTAATACCTATTGTTTGGCCTGCGGTTTAGCCTGTTCGCCGAGAAATGCCTTGAGCAAATCCTCGTGCGGACGCGCAATAATGTGAGAACTGATTAGTTCACCCACTTTGCTCGCCGCCTTTGCCCCGGCATCTACCGCAGCCTTAACGCTGCCGACATCACCTTTAGCAAGCACAGTTATCAAACCGCCGCCAATAGGTATCGTTTTCACAAGGCTAACATTCGCAGCCTTGACCATCGCATCGCTGGCTTCAACAGCGCCAACATAGCCTTTTGTTTCTATCATTCCAATTGCGTCGCTCATAAGTTTTCCTCTTCTTTGTTTTTATCTGTTGCCTGTCTAAAATCACTTTATTAGTTCGCACGGCACGCCCGGCTTAAGATTGCAGGCATTCCCTTCATCCGTATCAATGTGCGCCTCAAGCCTAAAACTCGCATCCACGCGCGCAAGTACTTTTTCAAGAACAATCGCGCACGGACCGCCAACCTTTAATTTCATCTCGTCTCCGTTCTTTACCCCGTAAAATGCCGCATCATCCGGATGCATATGAACGTGCCTTAACGCCCGAATAACCCCTTTTTTCATCTCAAAAAACCCAGCAGGTCCCATCAACATACATCCAGGCGTCCCCTCAATATCGCCCGACAACCTCAACGGCAAATCAAACCCCAGCGCTATACCATCTGTGTATGCAAGTTCAACCTGATTCAACTTCCTGCACGGACCCAAAATCCGCAAGTTTGATATCACGCGACTGCGCGGACCAATCAAGGTAACCGTCTCATTCGCCGCAAACTGTCCTTCTTGATAAAGCCAACGATAAACCGTTAACTTATACCCTTTTCCAAACAATGCATCCACAGCCTCCTGCGTTAAATGACAATGACGGGCGCTCACATTTACCACCAACGGATTTGGTGCTTTTGCAAAACGCGGCAACGGCTTGCCGAGCCGCGTATAAACAGCCTGTCGGACGATATGCTCAACAATCGCGCGATGCATTGTTTTTGATTCTGCGCCCATATTGATTTAAGATTCTGTCAAAAATTTATAAAATTATAATAAAATGTCAACAAAAATATTGCAAAAAATTTCAAAATCTGTCAAATTCTTTCAAAACAGTGCAAGCAGAAGAACGACAACATCGGATTGAAGAGTATTTGCAACAGGTTGAATTTGCCTCGCTTGAAGAACTTGCTCAACACGTCGGGGCATCCATTTCAACCATCAGGCGAGACCTCACCGCGCTTGAACAGAAAGGGAGTGTTAAAAGAACCCACGGCGGCGCTCGTCTGGTAAATTTGCGTTCAGAAGAATATGTTTTTTCAGCCCGAGACACGCATCAGCTTTTGGAAAAAGAGGCAATCGGCAGGGCTTGCGTTCAACTCATACAACCGGGACAGAGCGTAATTTTGGATGTCGGAACAACCGTTTACCACGTTGCCCGTCACATTGAAACAATGCCGCTCCAAATAATAACAAACTCATTGCCGGTGGCGAATCTATTTGCGTCGTCCATACGGGTTGAACTTGTTGTAAGCGGCGGCGTTGTATACCCGCGGCTCGGCGCGCTTGTTGGACCACAAGCGGTTGAAGCCTTTTCAAAAATCCATGCCGACGTTGCAATAATGGGAGCTGGGGGCATAACTATTGAAGGAATCACAAATTCTCACGGTTTAATGATTGATATCCAGCGCGCAATGATTAACGCGGCAAGCAAAGTAATCTTCTGCCTTGACCACACAAAATTTGGCAGAAAATCGCTGCTTCCGCTCTGCGGACTTGATGTGCCCGACATTATTGTAACGGACTCAAACGCTCCTCAAGACCTTGTTCAGGAATTAAAAGCCCGTCAGATTGAGGTCATCGTCGCGCCAGTTGAAGAATCCATTTGAATTAATTCCTAAATTAGAGGATGCGTTTCTGCTAGAGGTGTAGCAAAGTTTTTGACTTCTTCGTGAAGCGAGGCGTTCTGCCTTTGGGTTAATAAGGGAGAAAATTCGTCCGTAAAAAATCCGCTGAAAAACAGAAACGCCCCGTTGTTTTGGGGCGTTCTGTGATTTTAAATGATTAATTACATATCAGCGTATCTTGCGCTCAACATAGCCGAAAAGCGCGCAGCCTTTTCTTTACGACGTCGTCTTTCACTCGGCTTTTCATAATGCCGGTGGTTGCGCACTTCTCTCAATGTCCCTTCGCGGTCTAATTTTTTCTTTAATCGGCGAAGGGCTTTATCAATAGGTTCGCCTTTTTTTAGCCTGACTTCTGTCACGTCATACTCACTTCCTTTCCTCCGCCCGGAACGGCATTTTGCTTAAAACGATACCGTCCCGCTCGGGCGAGCAATAAAAAATAGTTATTAAAGCGCCTCCTGTCAATAGCGGCACTTTTAAAACTAAAACTCTATTATTTAAACATCGATGAATGCAGTTTGCAATAGAAAAATCATCTTATTTCAAGTGCGTCTTTATCTGGCAACTTTGGGAATGGACTGTGCGGTTCGGTTTGATACCAGTACGCCACAGATGAAATGTCGTCTTGCAACGGCAGGTAACGTCCGTCAGAACGCCAGCCGAGCGCCTGTATAGTTACTTTTAAATCTTTCTGAAATCTTATCGGGTCAACGATGTGCCATCTATATAAGCCAAACCGCTGTTGCGATTCATACAATCCATCAGGTTTTATAACTTGAGCAAGTCCGCTATAAGGGGTGGTAAATTCCTGGTATTGTTTTTTCTCTTTATTTTCAAAGTTATACGAGCCGCAGAAATAGTCTTCTGTTCCTGTTCCGCAAATTGTTGGGAATTCTGTATCGCCGTCAATATAGAATTTAATCTCCCCTTCGCCCCACCATCCAGAATTGTGAACTCCCCAGCAGATATATGTTCCGACGTAATGTCCCCAGCCTTTTACGCCATCAAGGATTGTATAAACCTGTTTATACGGGAGCGGATTTACCCTGCGGAATTGCGCGTGAAAATAGGCGGCGTCTTCTGGAACTTCTGTCAGGGTATAATTTATTTGATAATATAAGACCATCGGTTTGTTATCTATATTTTCCATAGTGATTTTTGCCTTTTTTCTAAATGGCATCTGCCAGTAACAATTAAAGGCGCTGCCGGGATTGACGCAGACGGCAAGCGAACTTATTTGCGCGTATTTTCCCCAGCCGCACGCAAAGAAATCGCCAACTGGACACTCCACCGAAGGGGTCGGCTCATCGTCCCAGTATATCCTCAATATTGACCAGCGCCAGTTGCCGGTTAGCGTCATCCAAATTTGCTGAATTGCCCCAGGTCCATTTATTTCTGCCAGTACAAATGTTGTCTTTGATTTAATTTCCACAGAAGGCGAGACTTTCCATCCCCTTCCTAATTCACGCGCCGCATACGCCCCGGTGCCATTTGTAGCCATACCGCCTTTGCCTTTTTCTCCTGTAAAATTTTCCGGACTAATAGAGCGCGATTCAGCCCGCGACAACCGGTATAAATTGCCCAAATTTAGATCAAGCCCGTTGAATCCGCTTGCGGCAAATAGCGACATTGACGGGATTGCGCAAAAACCAATGCAAAGAAGACCGACGTATTTAAAGAAATTCTTCATAATATTTTCTCTGGTTGAATTTTTTAACTATTTTAAATGAGAAAAGAATAAGTGTCCAAAAGATTTTATCTATCATTTTATTTCGGTAGAAAACAGTAGCGGCTACTAATGCCGTTACAAGGTTCAGGAACAGCGCGGTGGAGATAGCCGAATCGACGGACAGGCCGAGCATCACCAATACTGGCGTGTCGAGCGAACCGCCCCCTTGCCAAAGGACATCCCGGCGCGCAATATCGCGACAACATATTGAGCAAGGCGGGCTTTGAATTCCGTTGGGAAGATCACTTCAACCTCAGCCTCGCCCCCGTCACCGCGCGCACATTTGGACAAAAGTGTGAATCAATTTATTACCTATGCATGGACCGCGTATCTGCTGCCTTTCGTGGCAAACAATACCACTATGTTTCGTTGCCCCGTACGAAATGCAGATTATTCCTGTCCGACGAACCGTTCCCCGCTCGGACACGATTTTCCGCTCAACATTGACCCCGGCACAACGCGTTTCAACTACGGCTACAACGGCTTTGGGGCGGCCAGTGTCGGCGGATTCGGTCTGAGTATCGCGATGGAGGCTTTGATTTCTGCAAGTCAAGTGAAAGTTCCCGCAAATATGATTGCCATTGCGGACAGCAACGGTGACGCCGTGCTGCTGCGCTTCATCCCGCTGACCGCTCGGCGGAGCAAGGCATCGCCGAGAAAGAGGCGTTGAAAAAGGGGATGGAAGAAAAGTCGAAAGAATTTGCGGACAAGGGGAATGAGATTTATGCGAAAGCGTGAAGGTAGCACGGGCGGGCTGAAAGCCGCATTCGTTCGCGCATAACCGGGCAACCATTGTATCATCAGAGCAAAGCTGCGCGTGGCAACGCCACTTTTCAACAGCCTGCTATCACAGCGATCAGGACTCAGACATCAATGAAATCTCTTAATTCGTCTTTAAGCCATTCCACGCGCCGGGGTCCGAATAGCGACCCCATGAGTTCTTGATAAACGCAGCAATAGGCTTTGTGAAGGCGCCCTTGTGCGTCTTTGTAAATGACTCGAAATGGCATTCTGTTCCACCATCCAGTTGCCCAATAGGCAAGAGGAATCCACCAAATGTGGAGAGGTTCACATCCGCGTTCCCTCAAATCTCGTTTCACGGCTTCACGAAACCACATTGCGCCCAAAAACCACAGTACGGCCACGATGCCAAGTGCAGCTGCGAGCAAGAAGTAGGGTCTAACATCCTCGCTCATTTGCCCCACATTTCCGGATGCGGTTCGTTGTCATAATTCCAGCGGCGGGCAGCGGCGTCGCTGAATTCGACCCACTTCCACCACCGCTTCCATTCCACATGCCCATCTAGAAAAACCATGTTCGCGCCTTGGCTGTGTACCATTCCAATTCTCACCGGGCGGCTGGACTCCAACGCGCTTTGGACGTAAACACCGTGAAATACACCCCAACCCGTCAGTTTTACCCAATTGCAGGGCGCACTATTCGTAGTCCCGATCATCTCATCGCCAATCGCAATCATATCCGAAGGCGTTCGGATTTCGCTAGGCTGGCGAGTAACGGTGTCCGCATTCAGTGGAGTTGCCTTGACCAGCCCCCAATTGGCTATAGAAACGCCATTTGCGTTGATGGCGTAACAGAATGGGCGATTGCCCTCGATGTTTGTTGGATACAAGTAACCCAGTGCCGAGGGATCGGTTGTCCAACGGAAAAAGGGCGGAAACGACGGGCAATTGAAAACCTCCGAATTGTTGGCAAGATACGGTAGAATGAGCGCATTCCAAAGGCTCACCGCCGACCCCTTCGGATCAGCAGCACCACGCCCCGCCGGAAGCCAGCGAAAGCAGGTGGGATACTGGTTGTGTTCGTCGGCATACAAATTCAACGCCAACCCGAGCTGGCGAAGATTGTTTTGGCAAACAGTTCGCCTCCCCTTTTCTTTCGCCCGATTCAGTGCGGGCAACAGCAACGCCGCTAGGATCGCAATAATCGCGATTACCACGAGCAACTCGATCAGGGTGAACGCACTTTTCTTCATGACCGCATTTTGTAAACCGCCTGCCAAGCAAAGAATCCACCGACCAAGCTTCCCCATCTGATAACGGCACGAGCAACACGCCAAGTCCAGGAGCGATCCTCATCAGGCGGAAAGCCACAGGACAAAGCGGTAAAGACGGCAAGCCCAATATATCCTAATCCGGCCAACAGGGCTGCCGTTCTCGTCACCTCTACAAGATGGAATGAGTAAAGCGACGTGTAGCGTTCATGCACGGGAATTTTCCCGTGCATGAACATTATACACTTTAAGCCGTAACCACCCGCAATGATGGATAACGAATTGCCGAGCAGAAATCTGATGATGTGGCCCAGCGTTCTTGGTTTGTTTTGGGTCAACTTTCGGCTCATAAATTAATAACCGTCATACCACCCGAGAGGGCCGTTTAACGAGAAGATTGGTACAGTCGGATCAAGCGCGATCACAATCCACGTTGAAAGGCCCGGCAGTCCTTGCAGCATAGATTGCAACTGCGATGATAAAATGTCGGCTGCACCCCAGTTCCGCTGATTGCGGACATCCGCGTGATAGTCTCTAACGTATTCCATCAACGCGGGCCAATTGTAATACCACGATGCGGCGGTTGCAAACGTGCCAAAAGCCCCCAAGCACCGCCCGACCCAATCCAAGTTGGGATAGTGAATGGCGTACCGAACTTGAATCGCGGTTATTTTTGTGTATTCCGTGTGGATGATGCTTGCCGACCGCTGAATCCGCATCAACATCGCTTGGCGATTTGCTCCTTGAGCAATCAGGTATTGGTAGTACTGGATTTTGCGACATTCCCGATGGATTCGGATTGTTGAAGTTGCGCGAACGTATTCAAGGGACTTTGAACTCAGCGCCTCCAACACGTCTTTGTTGATTCTCGTCCACGTTTTATTGGCTAGATCGGTTGCTTGGATCAGAATGTTTCGATACAAGCTGCCGTCAATGGGGTCGGGTTTCTGGAGTTCACCCTGATATGGGTCTCCGTCATCGGAAAATGGAGCCCAGTAATAGTACGCTTGATTCAGCGCTCCAATTTCGAATTGCAGTTCGGCAACTCCCGGCCCCGGACTCCCGGACGTCAACACCCCCATTCCACAACTTAACCCGAGAGGAGCGGCTGAAAACCCGAATGGAGTAAAATACTCGTTACCGTGCGGTTGCTGGTTTTCATCGAGGTAGTAGGGACCGTCGGCATCACTGTACGCCACGATGTATTGGAGTGAAACAAACTGGTAATCGCCAGGCGGAGGAGACAGATAGCCCCAGTTATCAGGAATCGTCGGATCGCCGCCTAAATCAAATTCGACGAGATTCGGTACTCCGTCATCGTCTGCGTCCATCCATGCGCTCGCCAGCCCGGCACCAGACCAAACCGTGATGTAAGCCCTGAACCAGTCGGGGATTCCATCTCCGAGCGTGTCTTGTGTGCTCACAGGCGTCCACGGGTTCAGACCGTATTGCCATTTTTGCAGGTTGGAGAATCCGTCTCCGCTTGGTACGGCATCGCCGTCCGAAATTCCACTGCCGTCCGAGCTTGGCGCACCCGCAACAGTTTGAGTGGTGAAAATCTCATAGCCATCTTGAAGTCCGTCGAAGTCACGATCCTGACCATCGAGCGCCGCAAAGGCTGCGTTGGTTATATCACCCCACCATGCAGTTACGTATCCGTGGGTCCCAGTATTCGGGTCAAATTGCAGGTCCCAGAAACCGAAATTGAAGAACATGTCCTGCCACACCAGATTCGTGTCTGTGGCATCAATCGAAGGAGTCTGGATGTAAATGCGGTGCTGATCAGATTCGGCGACGCCGGACACGGAAAACCAGAGATAGGTGATGTCATCCCAGGGATCATATTCAGCGTAATCCCAAATAAGCTCTGCCCGCGTGCCAGCCTGCCCCATTTTCGCGGTCAGATACCATTCGCCATCCTTGAACGTGTGCGAGGAATCCTGCGAGTAGGCGTCCAGCGGATTGAACCCCAACTGGAATTCGAGACCGTCCGAAAGACCGTCCCCGTCGGAATCGGGAAGCGCCGAACTTGTGTGTGCAACCAGATGCTCGTAGGCGTCCGTCATGCCGTCACTGTCGCTGTCGAACATTGTGCCCAGACGGAAGTATGCCTCGTCCGCCCAAAGATTGGTGACGACAAGATTTGTTTCCCCCGGAGACGTGCGCATCAGCCACGCCCAGTTCGTCAAATTCAACCCCGGCACGTTGGGGCTGAGATTGGTCGTCATGAACAAATCATAGACGCCCTCGGGGTCGGGCGTGTGGATTACGAGATTTGCGGTATCGTCAACCTTGGAAACGATTTCCAGCCACAAATCCTCCGGCCCATACGCGTAGGCTTCGCCGCCGCCTTCGGGACCGTCCAGGGTCACTCGCCCGTTTTCTTTTTCATCCAACGCCTTCTCCGCTGCCTGAAGCGCTTGCATTGCAGCGTAATCTTCCGGTGTGTCCAAGATGAGAAACAGCCCGTTTTTCTCATCGAGGGCCTCAATTTTTATCGCGCCTCCATACGGGTCGAAAGGATACGGCGGAGAATCTTTGTGCGACTGCAACCAATACGTTTCGGCGTGTGCTTGTTCTGCCTGGAAAAATACGCCAGCCACAATCATTCCCATCAGAAGCAACACTCTTGTTCTCAGGAATGCTTTCATGGATTTGCCTTTCTATTTTTGGCCGGATTTTTTCCCCAGAGACCAGAGGGGCGCACACCCGTGCTCCCTCCAGAGGCAACCGACCAAGGCAGCCTTGCAAGGAAAACACAAGGCGGCGCCCGGTTGGGGCGCGCCTTGGCCTTCGTCCTGCAATTCTGCCTCTGAAAATTTGGTCGGTTTTTCTGGCGGCTTTGTGTAGCGGCCAACGCTACGCAAAATTTTGATTTGTAAAAGAACTCAACTACTTTTGCAGCATCAGGATGGGCCGTTTTTAGCACCTGTAATCTGCTGTGTCAAGCTTTTCCAAAAGCTTGGCGCAGCAATACATTAATCATTAGTATTTCTTTTGAAAACTGAAACAAAAATTCAATGTGACTCCAAAATTTCAGTTTCTTAGCTAAGTTGAACTTCTTATGAACAATAATATTCCTCTTTTATCCATTTTTTAAGTGGTTTTTGAGTAAAAGACACTAATTCTTTACATCTTTTGCAATGGAAAATTAATACCTTCCCCCCAGAGGCTCTTTTTTACCCCTTTTACCCTCTTAAATTTTAACTCGCTCTTGACTTCAGCCACACTCAAAACAGATTGCCCTACTAACTACCCGCCATTAAAGCAATGTATTGTTTGCAAATTCCTTAAACCATTTCCCAATCTGTTCACTAACATACGAACATATCGTCAAAAATCGCGAATGTTTAACCATCCGGACAGGCAATAATAGCCAGTTCCTAATTAGTTTGTGTATCCCCCATCCAAGCGCAGCAATAGATAAATAGAGGTATTTAAAGGCTTGAATAACATTGTAAGCAAGCATCACTATCGCATAGAAATTCCTGTTCGCTGCCAAACTTAAACATCTAGGATGATGCAAATCAAGTTCATTTAATAATTCTTTAGACCGCCTCTCATAATCACTCATAAGATTGTGCTGCTCAAACGCCATTTCAGCAGAAGTTTTCCCTGTCTGTTCATCGCAAACAATAAATCTGTAAGACCACATCAACTCATCTTCTGCCCGCGACCTCATAAGTGTAAACTCTTGCGGCTTGTCACATCCATGTGGCTGATACCTCATCCAATAATATTGCACCTGCGCCTTCTTGTTGTTCTTTAATTGAATCTCCTTCAGTTTGCTCCATACCCACTGCGGCATATTCTCAGCTAACACCTGTAATGGATTATTCCACCGATTGCAACTCACACTCCAGTTGGTAAAATGCTTCTCGATCAGTCCAAGATAATACCCGCTGCTTGAAGCACTATCGGCAAGAAATGTGTCCAATATCCTCTCCAGATTTCGCAATTTTCTTCCAGCATTTCAGGCAACCGATTGCTCACATCGTTGCTAATTTGGTTACTGTCGCTGGTTGTCCCAAACACACCATCAACAATAAATGGACCAACCCAGAGAGTCTGAAACGAAAAGGCTAAATCACCGTTGTAATTTATTTTCGCCCCCTCATATTTATTGCCACTGACCTCTATTTGCGTGTCATCAAAAAACGCCCACAACATACCGTTTGTCAGTAATCGTTTTTTTGGAATCTTATTTAAAGCCCAGATAACAAACCGCCGGCTTATCTGCATCAAAGTCCTCCAGCCATCCTCTCCTAACGCCTTAACCATTCACCTAATGCGCTCTGGTCGGGAATTTTTTTAACCCCAGGAATTTCTTTAAGATGGATATCGTTGTTGAGCGATTCAATATCTGCAAGAGATTTCACTCCGCTTGCAAGACCGTCCAGAAAAGCGATTACATAAACTTCTGGCTCAAAACCGTGATTTTTATCTATTCTTGGGTCAAGCGCAGGATATTGTTTTATCAAATTGAGCAGCCCTAACTCATTCAAAAGAGCGATAACAGACAACTGTCCGCCGTGGACTGATGCTTTGTAGCTTGGTCACATTTCAATGCGTAACTTCTTTTTGATATTTAATTTAATATGTCTAGCAATACTTATCTAAGCAATTAGACATAATAATAATATTCACCCAAAAATGCTTTTTTTATTGGAATGCTAATGATTAAGGTATTTAAATAAACTCTTCATAATGTTTTCTCTGGTTAAATTTTTAACTATCTTACAAGAGAAAAAATTAGTGTCCAAATAAGTTTATTCGTTTTTAGCAATTGTGGTGCAAAAGAGGGGTAAAATTTAGAGTGGGATTTTAGAATCGGTTATTGAGGCATATCTTTGCCAGTGGTGGTGATTGTCAATTTGCCATGTTTGACTCCTTTTGAAGCAATTAGAATTTCTGCGATGCGCTTCAAGACCGCCGCTTTGCCTTTTACAACAAGTGTTTCCAGACAATTGTGATGGTCTAAATGAACGTGCAATGTTGATATTATATACTGATGATAATCGTGCTGAATACTGGTTAAATTTTCCTGAACGTGCGGTTTGTGATGATCGTAAACAAGCGTGATTGTCCCCGCCATCTCCTCTTCTCCGTTCTCTATTTTATATTCAACTATGGCGTCGCTAATTATATCAGCAATCGCCTGACTGCGGTTTACGGACTTTTTCTTACGGACAATTTCGTCAAACTGTTTCAGTAGATTTGCGGGTATTGATACGGAAAATCGCGTTGTTTTTTCAGATTTCATAAATTTAATGTTATCAGTTATCCCCTGATTTTGCAATGTTTTATAAGCGCGCGTTTTTTTTAATTTTTTTTGTTGACATTTTTCAAAAAAAAACAAAACTGTTAAAAAAATCCAATATGTGTAAGCCCAAATTAGAACAAGTTTTTCAGCGCAAAATGCGCGAAGGGGTAATTTACTCTTCGTTTAACGCTCGTTTGTCAAATTTAACCTCCCACCCGGTAAACATTATGAATACAACAGATAGAATTATGAACTCAAACAATAAAAATAACAACGTCGCTTCGTTTGTCGGAACGACAGCGCTAATCGGTTTTGTGGCAATACTGACAATGATTGCCGCAAACGTTGCTCAAGCAGGTATTGCTTATCAGAACCCGCCCGGTGGATGGCGATATATCTTCCAGGGCGGCAATAATGGAACTGGAACCGCAGGCACAACCGCCCTTGATGGAACGTGGAGTTATGCAAATAATGCCGGCAGTTCTTCATGGGCGGGCGATGGCCGTGGTCCGGGCGTTGGGACTATTGGCGGCATTAGCAAATCAAATTATGTAATCAGCGGGGTAAACTGGGATTACATAACAATAGAGGATGCAACCGTGGCAAGCGCGGCAAGTGGAAACAATACGCGGTTGCATTTCACGCATCCGACAGGTACTAACGGGTTGTCAGCTGCAGCAGCAGCGCAATTGTTGACAAACGTGACTATCACTTTCCGCGCAAGATTAACTCCGCCCACAGACCCGTTGCTTGAACTCCCATATTTGAGAGAAGCGCCAAATGGATATTTTAACGCATCAGATGGCAAGGGAATGTTTTCTGTCCGTCAATCAAATCCAAGCAGCATAATTTCATTCTCTTTAGCCCGTAGCGCTGAAGATAGACAAGATACCGATGTTGGCTCTCAGACTCAATATCCGGGGTGGGGACTTGTAATGAACAATAGAAATGGGACATCACCATCTGCCTCAGTTGATCCGGGCGAAGGCGGAACATTGGTTTACCACCCTTGCGACCCTCGCGCTTGGAACGAATTTTGGATCATTATTACCGCCGATACAAGTCAGAGCAGCACTCATAAAGTAGAAGTTTATATGAATGGCAGCACGAACGCGTCAGTTTATTATGTCACAGCCGGAACAGGCTCCGATATTTATAATAGTATAAATGACTATATCGGTATGGGAATGCCTTTGTCTCCTGCAACAGGCGCGTATGATATTGACTTCTTTGGATTTAAAGAAGGTAGATGGACGCCTGTGGCAAATCCCGATGTTCTCGGACCAGACATTGTTGATGCCGGCACTTATGGCAGCACAAACAGTGTAAAGATAACATTCTCGGAAGCCGTTGATCCGACAACCGCCCTTAATCCGTTAAATTATGTCTTAACAAATCAATACGGAATTGAGTTCCCGATTATAAACGCCTATTTCTTTGGCGATAGTAAAACGGTTGTCATTGTTAGTTCAAAAACAATTACACCGGGTCCAAAATATTTCCTATATGCGAGCGTTAAAGATTTGAATAACAATTTAAATACTGCCTCCTGGTGGTTCTGGCAACCCTCGCCTGCAAAGGCAATGGTTGAAATTTTTGGCGGTATGGGGAATACGGGGAATCCTTATACATCTCCAGATTTAAGGTCTATTGCAAAATTTGCTTCCGACATTCCTGATATGCTTATTTATAGCAACTGGTTTGCATTGCAAACAAACCTTGCTGATACAGGATGGAACTATTACGTTGGCAGATTAGTATCTTATTTTGTCCCGCCGACAAACGGTTACTACCGCTTCTACACCCGTTCAGATGATGGTTCTCTGCTGTTTATAAATACAAATGATGTAAACAGCACGTATCCTGAGGGAAAAGTTCAACTTACTCAATTAACAGCCTATACAGGGACATACGGTTATAATTCCGGCGCAGTTTCAAATGTATTTCTCAAAGCCGGACAAAGGTATTATATGGAATATTTCTGGCGCGATGGCAGCGGTGGCGATGGCGGAACTGTGGCATTGAAACCGCAGGGCGATGTTAACCTGCCTGCCGCAGGCGATATTATTCCGCCAGAGTTTCTTGAACTGCCGGTCGGACCGATAACTCTTCAAACTCCTCCGCCTGCTACTTTGAATGTACAGACAAATACTTCAAGCGTTACTTTGACCGCTGGCGGTATTTCCGGCGCATTGCCGTGGCGTATTCAATGGTGGCGTTCAACAGATAACGGTAATACCTTTACAGCAATTACCGGGGCAACAAATTCATCATATACACTCCCGAATCCTGTAACATCATCTGATAATGGAAATATCTACAGATTGACAATTAGCAACTTATTCAGTTCTGTTACATATAACACTCAGATTATAGTTGGACAGGACACTGTCCCGCCAACAGTAAAACAGGTTTTAGGCTGGAACGATGGAGCAACAAATGTAGTCCGTATATTGTTCTCCGAGCCGATGAATACTATTTACAGCGGGGACCCGCTCAATTATTCCATAGATGATGGGGCTGTTTATCTTTATGGTACGGTGATTTCAAATGCTTCGATGGTTGCATTGTATGTAGACCCGTCCAATCCACTTGAGCCCGGTTCAGTTCACAAACTCACAATCAGTCTGTATGATAGTTTACTTGACAAGGCAGATAATCCAATGTCTGAGACTAATATCTGGTTTGAAGTCGCAGCCGTAACAACAAACGGTTATATTAGAGACCTTGCATACCTATCGCTTGGTACCGGCAATAATACGGCTGTTAATGCATTGTTAACTCATCCAAAATTCCTGAATAACACGCCAGATACAGTTCAATTTCTGTCAAGCTTCACAGTTCCAACAAGTTCTCCTAATATTGATGATTTCGGTCTCAGGATAAATGGATATCTCATTCCGTCTGTAGATGGATTTTATCAATTCAGGGTAAACTCAGATGACGAAGGCAGGTTCTATCTGAGCGCCGATGAATCTCCGGACAACTTGCGTCTGATAACAAAGTATGCTGATGGCTTGTGCTGCAACTGGGGATGGGAATCAACGCCGGTGCAATTAGAGGCAAATAAGGTTTATTATTTTGAAGCCTATTTAAAGGAAGGTGGCGGTGGCGATGGAATAACATTGAACTGGAGGACTCCGTTAAATAACAATTATACAACCATCCCAGCCGCAAACCTTGCATACTCAATAATTCCTGGAAAATTATTAAAGATAGTCCAGAATCCGTCAAATGTTACTGTTGACGAAAATGGCGATGCCGCATTTACCGCGCTTGCCGATTCAATTGAAAAGGGAGTTGCATATAAATGGCAAAAATCTGTGGATAATGGCAGTAGCTGGACAGATATTCCAGGCGCAACAAACACCGCAGTTATACTCAAACAGGTCACGGCTGCTGATAGTGGAAGTATGTACAGATGCGCGGCAACTGTTCTTGTGCATACAGGCGCGGGTTTGATTGGCGATTATCCAGTAATTAAGACTACTCAGCCTGCAACCCTAACGGTTATTTCTGATACTACACCGCCGCGACTGCTTTCGGCAACGCCGCAATACGATGGTTCAACGATCATACTCACATTCTCGGAGTACGTTTCAGGAGCCACAGCGCTTAACACTGCTAATTACCAGGTTGCTGGAGGCGGACCGGTTACAAGCGTTAGTTTTGGCGCAGACCAGAAGACGGTGATTTTGAAATCCTCTTTCTCTGCTAATCAGCCGATTATAGTGATCGCTGATAATATTAAAGACCTTGCTGGAAATACAATAAGTCCGGATTCGCGAAGCGCTCAATTCACAATGACCGGTCCCGGCTTCTGGGCTGATTTTAATAACCTTACAATACCACAAGGCGCCGCTATTTACGGCAACGCATGGATATTCCCGGTCGGCAGTTATAACAACGGTCCGTATCTGCAACTTATTCCTGCGGTTGCAAATATGGCTGGCTCAATTGTAATTGATCAGCTCTCGCCCGGTATCCCAGTTTACCAGTTCACAGCGCGATTCAAAGTGCACGTTGGCGAGGGTAACGTTGCAAATCCCGCCGATGGATTTAGCTTCAACGTGGCAAAAGACCTTCCAAACTCTGCCCCGAGCGGTGTTGAAGCCGGTGTTGGCTCAGGTCTGAGCGTCTGTTTCCCGTATTACAACAGCGATTATATTATGGTTAAATACGGCGGGGTTGAAAAGGCGCGTGTCTATACAACGGTTTATGGAAAGGCGCCGTGGGTTGATGTCGTGATTAATCTAAAACAGGGCGGATTGCTTGACGTTATCTATGGCGGCGATGTCATATTCAGCAATCTCGTTACAGGCTATGTTCCAGATACCAATAGATTTGGCATTTATGCCCGCTGCGGCACTTCGTTTGCAAATATCTGGATTGACGATTTGTTAATTACAAATCTGTTTACCCCAGGACCGATTACCTTTGCAAAGAATCTTCAAGGAGTAAGCGTCCAGAGTGGACAACCGGTTGTTTCGCGAGTTGAACTTTACGGAACACCGCCTTATACAATAAAATGGTATACTAATGATATTCCGGCTGCCACAAACGTGTTTGATTACTCATTTACGCCTAAACTGAGCGACAATGGAATGTATTACTATGCAGCGGCTGCAAATAGTTTCAGTTCAGTTACAAGTGTTATTGCGTTTGTTGAAGTAACTGCGGATACAACGCCGCCAACCATTGTTAGCGTAGACGATACATTATCTCCATATCAACTCAGAGTTGTCTTCTCAGAACCTGTAGTGGCTTCTGCGGCGAATAACCCGGCAAACTATTCATTGGCCCCATCTGTTGCTGTCAACACTGCTTCATTGCAAGCGGATGGCAAGACCGTTATTCTCGGTATTGCCGCGACAACCGCAGGCACAACATATACATTGACAATAAATAACATCACCGACCGTTCTGAAGCGGCAAATCCGCTAACACCAAATACCGCGACATTCACTGCAGGATGGTATGGATTGGCAAATAATGTAATTAAATTAAGCAGATATGACAATATATCTGGCGGTTCAACGATTGATATCTTCACAAACAATGCGGCGTATATCAATAATACTCCAACTTCAGTCAGCTATTCAACCGGTATAATTGGGTTGGCAACACCTACCAATTCGTCTACGCCAGACAACTACGGAATGATAATGTCGGGGTTTATTGTTCCACAAGTTTCCGGTGTATATTACTTCCAATGGAGGACAGACGACCAAGGCATATTCTATTTAAGCACGAATAATACGCCGCAAGGGCTGCAATTTATGGCTCAGACAACAGCGGCAAATACAACTGTAACATCGACAAACAACCCGTATTTGGTCGCTGGTCAATGGTATTTCTTCGTCGCAATGTTTAAAGAGGGAACTGGCGGCGATTACGGCGTTGTAACTTGGCAACTTCCTAATACTTCGACATACATACCAGTAACTAATGTGGCTTTATATTATGCTGTTCATAAAGATAATGTTGTAGGAATATCCGTTCAGCCTACAAATACCTTTACTTATGAAAATTTGTTGCCTGTATTGTTCTGCCAGGGTCAGAGCGTTGATATGGCTGGTGTGACCTATCAATGGCAGAGAAACGATGGAACCGGTGTATTCACTAATGTGCCCGGTGCCACAAACAGATGGTTTACAAATGAGTATTATATCCCGGCAAATTCACAGATTCAGGTTCGGTGTTTAGTTACCGGAACCGCGAAGTTGCCGAGTGGTACAACGGTTAGCCAGACAGCAATAAGCGCTGTTGCAACAATAACTTCATTGCCCGACACTGTCCCGCCTCAATTGCTGGATGTAAAAGTCAACAACTCGCTGAAATGCATCTCGCTAATCTACAACGAACGAGTTAATCCAATTACTGCGACGAACCCAGCGAATTATGTATTAAGCGGCGGCTTGCAGGTAATTGCGGCAAAACCTGATTCTACCGGAACAAACGTCCTCGTTTGGACAACAGACCAAACAGAAAATACCGAATACACAATTACCGTGTTGCAGATGGCAGACACCGCCGCTGTGCCGAATTATTCTTACAACCAGACAAAGGTCTTTAGATCATGGATTTACCTGCCGGGTTATGTGATGAGGCAATTCTATTATGTGACAAATAATAGTACTGCCTTGAGCGACTTCTACAATAGCCCCAAGTGGCCTTATTATCCTGACACATTTAGTTTCACAAACGCGGCGCATATTGGACCGACAAATAATGCTCAGACATTGAGCGATGATTACGGCGCGAAGATATCCGGATATTTCATCCCGCGAGTTACCGGTAATCACGTGTTTTACATTATGCACGATGACGGCGGCGCTTTGTATATGAGCAGCGATGATAATCCGTATAATTTGAGACCGTTAATATTCCAGAACAGCAGTGTTCAAAACACATTTGCCGATGGCGCAAACTCTATAACAAATTCGCTTATAGCCGGACAACGTTATTACTTTGAGGCTGTAGTGAAGGAACGTGGCGGCGGCGATTATCTTATGGTTGCAGTCAGAGAACCGGGCGATAGCACGCCTGTGGCTAATCTGCCGATAATCGGTTCAAGCTATCTTGCAACTTATTATCCGCCGGCAACGTTCTCTAATATCCAGATTTCGTTGCAGCCAACTCCGCCTGCCGCTTATGTGGCAGAAAACGTTCCTGTGTCAATTACCGCAAACGCAATAATGTCACCCACAAACTATAGCTTTATGAATTATCAATGGTATCGGAGCGCTAACAATGGACCGTTTGTTATTGTTCCTGGCGCAACTGCAAATACCGTAATTGGTTACGCCGCGGCAAATGAATCGCCGGTGGCTTACAAGGTTGTGGCGTATTATGGAGACCTGTCAGTTACAAGCGATGTCTCAGTCATAACTGTTTCAACAACCGACACAACACCGCCAACAATCGTAACCGTAAAATGGTTGAACGGCTCGCAGTTGCAGATTGTATTCTCCGAGCCAGTTTCTGCAGCAAGCGCTTCCAACCCGGCAAACTATGCAATTATAGATGAAAATAATCAGACCTATACAATCACCTCTGCGCAGTTATTAAGCGATAACAAGACCGTGATACTCAATGTGACTCCGTTGATGGTGATGGATAAGGCAATTACTGTAACCGTGAGTGGCATTCAGGATAGGGCATCAACCCCGAATACTATAGTGACCACTTCAAAGACAATCTATGTTTATCAAGGTTTGATAGAATACTATGCGTTCACTGGAATCAGTGGCTCCGATATTGCGTCGCTTTCAAACAATACCAAGTTTATTAACTTCCAGCCAGATATCTCTATGCTAATACCGCTTATTGATATTTCATCTTGGGGCGATAACTATGGTGAATATCTGCGCGGCTATTATATCCCACCTGTAAGCGGCGTTTATAAGTTCTACATTGCATCAGACGACAATAGCGAATTGTGGTTGAGCACGGACGACAATCCGGCGAACAAGCAGTTGATTGCTCTCGAACAACAGTACGGAAATCAACGTGATTGGACATCTGATGCAAGCGGGCGAAGAACGATTAATCCTGCAACCGGCAGATACTATAATCAATCTGCGGATATCACCTTGCAGGCTTTCAAGCGATACTATATAGAAGTCAAGCACAAGGAAGGTACAGGTGGCGACTATGTTGGCGTAACTGCGCAGAAACCGGGAGATCCGGTGCCGGCAGTCGGTTCAATGTCAACAATGGTTGAATTTTCGCCAACCAAATTGGGACAGACGGTAACTTTGAATGCACCAACGAGCATAACTCTGTTAGAAAATGATCCGATAATTATAAGCAGCGGAGTTACTGGCTGGCCTGCGCCAGTGCTCCAATGGTATCGCAACGGTGTTGCAATCCCGGGTGCGAACGGAACGAATTATTATGGAGGCATCGCCACATTAGCTGACAACGGAACTCAATTCTATGTTGTGGCAGGTAACCCGATTAACACTGTCACCAGCCAAGTTATTACTCTTAATGTGATTGCCGACACATTCCCGCCGACAGTATTGGGCGTTGATGGCGGATTTGTTGGAACTCCAAATTTCTTGGTCCGATTCTCAGAAAAGGTTACACCCGCAACGGCTAATAATGTCAATAACTACCAAATTGACGGTGGGTTAAATATCATCGGCGCAACACTATTGCCTGACGGCAGCAACGTTGTATTGACTCTTAATCCGTTTCCGCAGCAAGGCGCTACTTATAATGTCACAATAGCAAATATAATTGACAGAGCAGCAGCGGCTAACCAGTTAGTCCAGACAACACTAACGGCAACAGCCTGGTATAAGACGACAAATGCAGTGTTAGTAGAACTTTATACAGGTCTGGCTGGCGGTTCAACATTGAACTATCTGACAAATTCAGACAAATACCTGTTTAACAGTCCTGACGCGAAGATTTATCTGACAAGCGCAAACTTCTCTGCGAATATGGATTATTACGGATCAAGGATGGTATTCTACTTCATCCCGCCAACGACTGAAAACTACATATTCTATGTTCAGCACGACGATGCGGTGCGGGTGAGAATGAGCACCGACGATAGACCTGAAAACGCTGTCGTTGTATTGAATCGCGACCTTGCGGGTGGATTTAGCACCTTTGCCGATGGTCTTGATTCATTCACAAACTATGTTGAAGCTGGCAAGAGTTATTATGTTGAGATTATTCACAAGGAAGGAACAGGTGGCGACTATGTTAGAGTGGCAGCAAAACCCGCGAGCGACTTGACACCTCCTGCAAACCTTGCGCCGTTGTCAGGCTCGACACTCGCAGTCTATGCGCCGCCACCGGCAAGTTTCGTATTCAGCCCATTGCCTGCAACAACCAATATTTATGAAAATGTCGAGGCGCTTTTGACTGTTACCAACTATGTAGTCCCCACAAACTATGCCACAGGAATCTGGTATCAATGGTATAAGAATGGGGTAGATATACCGGGATCAAACGGTGTTTCTTATATAACTCCGCCATTAAACCTTGTTGATGACCAAGGCGCAGTCTTTGGAGTGAAAATTACAGTTCCTGGTCTGCCGACTATAACTACTGAAACTTCAGTGAATGTCCTGCAAGATACCACGCCGCCAGCTATATTGAGCGCAGGTTCTCTTGATGGATATACAGTTACAGTAGTATTCAATGAACTTGTAGAGACAAACCTCTCAGGTGATCCGTTTAATTACCGAATTGAGAGTCAGGGACAGGAGGCTATAATAACTGGTTCCGCAATTTGGCCAGATTCCAAGTCTGTATTGCTATTCATTGACCCATCAACGCCGCTTGTTGGTTCATTTAGAATTGAAGCAAGCGGAATATCAGATATAGCATATACACCGAACGAAATTCCGGCCGAGTTCCCATCCGTATTTATCGGCAAGGTTGCTCACTTGACAGCCGCCGATGTCGGTACCTATGGAACCAGCGGATTTGGCGGTGGTGTTGGTGTGCCAACATTGAACGCCGCTTTGCCGGGCTACACTTGGTACTTCACAAATGATGCAATGAGAGTATCCGCAAACGGTTGGGATATCTGGAACAACAACGACGGCTTCCACTATGTCTATAGACAAGTAACCGGCAACTTTGACATTAAAGTCCGCGTTGAAAGCCTAACCCGCGCAGATAACTGGTCAAAGGCGGGTATAATGGCTCGTCTTTCTACAAACGCCGGAAGTAGGTTTATAATTGTAATGACAACGCCAACCAACGGACAGAATATGATTGGCGTACAATGGCGCGACACGGCAGATGGCACTTGCGGTAGCATCCACGGCGGCAGCGGCGGTCCAGTAGTTAACCCAGCCTATCCGAATCAGTGGTTGAGATTGCAGAGAATCGGTTCGGTCATCAATTGCTATTACAGCACAAACGGCGTGGATTGGAATATGTATACCAACCGCGACACTGCGGCATTTGGCGGCGCATATCCTGATACAATCCTTGTCGGGCTAGCAGTTGTCTCACACAACCAGACATTATTGACCAACAATGCTGTGGCTGAATTCCGCGAGCTGATGTTCCCGTTGCCGCCAACGATTGTGCAGCAGCCTTCACCGGCTCAGCTTACTGTCAACATACATCAGCCGATTAATATAACAGTCGGAGCAACCGCGGCTCCAGAATCAACAATTACATATCAGTGGAAGAAAAACGGTATTGATATTCCGGGAGCGAATTCCGCAACATTGACAATTGCGAATGCAAACGTTGCCGATTCCGGCGTATATACCGTTGTAGTCGGGAATGAAGGCGGACAGGTTACAAGCGATCCTGTGACTGTAACCGTGATTAATCAGTTGCCAGTAGTTCAGAATGACACTGTAGCGGCTGGTTCAGGACAGCAACTCAATATCCCTGTCTCTCAATTAATTGCCAATGACAGTGATCCTGAAGGCGACCAGCTGCTAATATACGCATTAAGCGGCGTTGCCCCGCAAACATTTGTAACCGACTTTGAATCTGGTCTACCTGCGGGCGCTAATATTTACGGCGCAGCAGTCGTTGACACCACTGGCGGAGTCAATGATGGCGGTTGCCTTAAATTAACGCCAGCCACAGGCAGTCAATCAGGCTCATTGGTCATTGATGAATTGACTCCGGGCAAGAAAGTCTCCGGCTTCACCGCAACCTTCAAGATCAGAATTGCTGATGGCAGCACTGAGCCTGCTGATGGCTTTAGCTTGAACTTTGCGACAGATATACCGGACGCCGCCACAGGAGCAACTGCCGCAGAAGACGGTATTGGCACCGGCCTGTCTATCTGCATTGATAACTACAGATTCACAGGCGCTGCAAATACTGCTGGTATGAAGGTTAAATGGCAGACCAATATCATTGCTCAGCAGCAAACTGCAGTCTGGTCTTCTCAAGCATACATTCCGGTGCAAGTAACATTAACACCAAGCGGTCAACTCACTGTTATTGTTGCTGGAACGAATGTGTTTGGTACGGTAGTGATTACGAATTATGCTCCATCAACCGGCAGATTCGGTCTGTTTGCAAGAACTGGTGGTTCGTATGAAGCTCACTGGATTGATGACCTGAGCATAACAGTTATTACGGAAACCACCGGCAGCGGTGGATCAGTAACCCTCGCAGGCGATAATATCACTTACACGCCGCCGCAAGATGCCGCCGGTATGGATGCCTTCTACTATATTGTAAGCGATGGGCAGGAAGGCGGACTTGGAATCGGCAGGGTCAGTGTAAATGTAGCGCTGAATACAGTGGAAGATACGCCAGTTCAATTCAGTCTCTGCAATATTGATATCTGGAAAGGTGATCTGCAATACCAGATTACCTCACAGCCTACTCACGGCGCTTTGAGCGATATAGTTAGTGGAACATTAACATATACTCCGGCCGCGGATTTCAACGGAGTAGATAGTTTCACATACAGTGTCAGCGATGGAACAACAACAGCAATTGCAACAGTTACTATTAATGTTGCAAACGCTTACGATGCCCCAACAGCAGGATCGCTGACTCAGACACTTGTTGAAGATAATTCACTGGTCTTCCAGTTACCGGTTACTAACCCAGATAATGTGCAGTTAACTTATGCTATAACAAGACAACCTGCTCACGGCGCAATCAATCTGGTCAACGGAACCGTAACATATACACCAATAAATAACTTTAACGGCACGGATTCGTTTGAATACTCAGTTTCAGACGGAACAACCACAGTAACAGGAGAAATACAGGTTAATGTCACTCCTATTAACGATGTGCGTCCGTATACGTTTAACCAGGCAGTGAACTATCAAACTGGAGGTACGAATCCGATAGCA
>JBMFQZ010000034.1:0-24478 GCA_049968335.1 Verrucomicrobiia bacterium | reverse complement strand
AGGGCGCAGGCTATTACTACAAGTACACCAGCGGTTCACTAATTGCCAAACGCCCACTACTGTGATCAATTTTATAATTAGCAATTTTTTGGATTTTGTCAATAATTTTTTTCAATCAATTCTTGAACTGCCTGACAACCTGATCTACAGGCGAAGGTTAAACTTTTCAAAAAATATCAAAAGTTTGAATAAAGGATAGGTTAATTATGTTGTTTTAAAGCAAAAACAACAAAAGCCGGAACTGGATTTTAACCAGTCCGGCTAACAAGAAATATTTTATTTTAAACTATGCTTTTTATTCTTCTTTTTTGATGTTCATCTCTTTTTCTTTAACAAGCATAGCGCTCTTGCCTAAACGCTCTCGCAGGTAATGGAGTTTGGCGCGCCGTACTTCGCCGCGTCGTTCTACTTCAATCTTTTCAATCCTTGGCGAATGCAATGGGAAAACGCGCTCAACCCCTTCGCCGTAACTTATCCTGCGCACGGTAAAGGTTTCGTTTATTCCCCTGCCTCTTCTGGCGATAACGATTCCCGTGAAAATTTGAATCCGTTGTTTATCGCCTTCAATGACTTTGGTATGGACACGAACGGTATCGCCAACTGCGAAATCAAATTTTTCTTTTCGCAGATGCGCCGACTCAATTTTATCTTTCAATGCTTGATTCATAAATCATCGCTCTGTTTTTCTTTATTCAATTCCAAATACTTATTATACAAATCCGGGCGTCTTTCCATTGTTCTTTTTAACGATTGCTGGCGTCGCCATTTAGCGATCTCAGCGTGATTGCCCGAGAGCAAGACTTCCGGCACTTTCCAGCCCCTGAAGTCCGACGGTCTTGTATAGTGCGGATATTCAAGCAATCCGGTTGAAAAGGATTCTTCTTTTGCGCTTTCTGTATCGCCAAGCGCGCCGGGCAATAGCCGCGTTACCACATCAATGAGAACCATTGCCGGCAACGCGCCGTTTGTGAGCACATAATCGCCAATGGATATTTCATCATTAGCAAGGTGCTCGGCTACCCTTTCATCCACGCCTTCATATCCCCCGCAAATTAGAACAAGATGTTCTTTTTTTGCGAGTTCTTCGGCAACGGATTGATTGAATATCCTGCCACACGCTGATAATAGTATTACATACTTATTATCGCCTTCAATACTTTCAACTGCTTCAAAGATCGGTTCCGGCTTTAAAACCATTCCCGCGCCGCCGCCAAACGGACGGTCATCAACAGTCTTATGACGGTCGTGCGTAAAATCGCGCAAATTTATTATCCGCAGGTCTAAAAGCCCTGCTTCCCGGGCGCGCCGTATTATGCTCTCGTCCAGCGGACCCGTGAACATTGTTGGAAACAGGGTAATAACATCTATTCGCATCTGCGGATAACATTTAACAAAATTAGGTTTAGGATTGTGGCGGTTCGTTTACGACTTCAATAGCGCAACGGATACCTTTTTTAGCCCCGCCGGCTTGAGCAAGTGAACGGATCGCGTTTATTGTAGCGCCATTTTTTCCTATTATCCTGCCAACATCCTCAGGGTGCAGGCGCAATTGATAAACAGTTATCCCGCCCCGTTCAGTCTGTTCTATCACAACATCGTCCGGGTGCTCTGCTATAGATTTAGCAACGTATTCTATAAACGCCTGCATTGGGAAAAGAGGTTATTTTTCTTCAACAACGACGCCTGCCTGCGCCTTGCGAGCCTTTTTTATGAAAGAGGCAACAGTTTCGCTCGGCTGGGCGCCATTCTTTAACCAGTACTCAATCCGTTCAAGATTCAGATGGTAATTCTCTTCGCCTTTAAGCGGAAGATACCACCCGACCTCTTCAACGCATTTGCCGTCGCGCGGACTTCTGCTATCCGCAACAACGATCCTGTATGCAGGCTTGTTCTTTGCGCCTGTTCTCTTTAGTCTAATTTTAACTGCCATAATTTTTAATTAATCTTTACTGATTCTTACAAATTAGCACAATCTATTTATTATTCTAATAATAATATAAATTTTAAAGAATTAAAAGATTATATATTAATTTGCGTTTGTGCAAGTTTTTTTTAATGAAATCTTGCGGCCCTTAATGCTAAAGGTTTTCTTTTACATACTGCTCGGCTTGTTGCAGTACCTCGCTGTCTCCAATATCAAACCAGACGCCGCTAATTTCCTTTGCGTATACTGGTTCGCGCTTGTATAGCCACTGGATGAACCGTCCGGGCTGGTCGCAGTGTTTTTGTTCCTGCTTGTATTTTTCAAATAAGGGGAGAATATGCGCTGGATAATAATAGAGCGCGATTCCGATCATTGATGTCTTTGGATTTTCTGGTTTTTCTTCAAATTCAATTAGTCTGCCGTCAGAATCAATTGTAACGCAACTGTATTTTGAAACATTTTTCAGGGTTTTAAGGTCGTAAACTGCGAGCACTGGCGCGTTTTTTTTGCGAGAGAACCTGACAAAATCCACGAGAGTGTCTGTCAAAAAATTATCTCCGGCAATTACGAGCAAGTCTGAGTCAGGATTCTTTTTGTTTATAACAAAACAAATATCTCCGATAGCCCCTAATTTATTTGATTCGTCGGTGGAACCGTCATTAACGATTTCTATTGGAACGTTGCGGCAAGAGGGTTTTCGCGAAGACAGCCAGTCGTGAAAGTGGTTGTAAAACTTTTCGTTTGAGACGATATAAATTTTGTCTATTTCTTCCAGCGGAGTAAGTTTTTCCACCACATAATCAATCATCGGTTTTCCCGCTATATTTAGCAGGCATTTAGATTGATTGAGCGTTAGTGGATAAAGACGCGTAGCGTATCCTGCGGCGAGTATCAATGCATTCATATTGCCTCCGTTAGTTTTTAAGCAGCCGCTTTTAACCGCCAGTTTTACGAGATATGGCTGTTATTATGGTTATGGTTGTTGTTATTGTTCTCAATATATTCAAACAACTCCGGCACAATTGAGCGCGTATATTCGTTGCACTTTTTCAAAATCTCTGTAGCCGATTCAGACTCAATAGCGAACTCGGCGATAGCCCGCCCTTCGCTATGTTTCATCTTTCTGATGACATATTTTATCTGAGGAACCAGCGAAGGCGCAACGCTTAATTCATCAACTCCAAGTCCTACCAGCAGGGGAACGAGCGATATATCGCCAGCCATTTCGCCGCAAACTCCGACCCATATACCTCGCTTGTGTCCGGCGTCGATGGTCATTTTTATCAGTTTCAAAATCGCAGGATTCGTTGGCTGGTAGAGGTATGCAACTTTTTCGTTAAGCCTGTCAACGGCTAAAGAATATTGAATTAGATCGTTTGTGCCGATGCTGAAAAACTTTACATACTTTGCAAGAATGTCTGCTGTCATCACGGCTGAGGGGATTTCAACCATTATGCCGATATCAAGGTTCTCATCAAACCGAATGCCTTGCGAGCGCAATTCTTCTTTGCAGCTATTCACTAATTGATTGGCTTCAAGAACTTCATCTAAGCCGCTAATCATTGGATACATCATCTTGACGTTTCCAAAGGCGCTTGCTCTTAAAATCGCGCGCAGCTGCGTTCGGAATATCTCTTTTTGTTTCAAACAGAATCTTATCGCGCGCCAGCCTAAAAATGAATTAATCTCCGGCGACTTTTTATCTGAGATAAATTTGTCCCCGCCAATATCAAGCGTACGGATAACTACCGGATTCGGTTTAAGCGCCAGAGCGGCTTTTTTATACGCTTCAAATTGTTCTTCTTCTCCCGGAAAATCCTTCCTGTTTAAAAACAGATATTCTGTCCTGAAAAGCCCGATCCCTTCAGACCCGAATTTAATTACATTTTCAATCTCGCCTGATCGTTCAATGTTTGCCGAAAGTATGATTCTTCTGCCATCAAGCGTAACTGGTGCTTTGTCTTTTATCTCTTCAAGCAGTTCCGCAAGGTCTGCCTTTTTCTTTGCGAGTTTTCCGTAAATAAAAAGGGCGTTGTCGGTTGGATTAATGATAAGCAAACCTTTATATCCATCTAACAGTGCAAATTGTCCGCTGGCAAGTTTTGTGCTTGCGTTTTGCAAACCAACCACAGCCGGGATTTGCAGAGAACGGGCAAGTATGGCGGTATGCGAAGTCCTGCTGCCAACATCAGTGGCAAAGCCAAGCACCTTCCTTTTATCTAACATTGCTGTCGTAGATGGAGCTAGGTCGTGGCTTACAATTATGCAGGGTTCTTCAATTTTAGATAAGTCAATTTCGCTCTCCCGACCAAGCAAATTATTGATAACGCGGTTTGAAACATCTGATAGGTCGGCAACGCGCGCCCTTAAAAGTTCATCGTCAATCGCCCCTAAAGCCTTTATATACTTTTGAGACGCGATATAAAATGCGTATTCGGCGCAATAGTTATCCTCGCTTATCGCCCGTGTTACTTCCTCAATCAGCAATGGGTCTTCAAGCATCAACAGGTGCGCGTCAAATATCCCGGCGTCTTTGCTGCCCATTCCGTTATGGACAACTTTCTGCATCTCCTGAATCTGCTTGCGGGTTTTTACAAGGGCTTTATGGAGACGTTTTATCTGCGACTGAACATCATCAGGATTTATCCTTTCGCACTCAATCTTTGGTTGAACTTGTCCGATGACAATTAGCCTCCCCTGACATACGCCGGCAGAAACCGGGATGCCTTCTAACACAATTTCGCCCAATACTGCATTTGACATTATCTGGTAATTCTTAAAATCTTGTCCGCAAATCCTAAAAACAATAAATTATTAAATCACAACAAACCTCGCTGCGCAACAATGAAACCTAAACTTATCTGGCAATGTCAATAAAATTTGGAAAGTATTACAAATACTGATATTTTTCATACGCGCTGGTAATTGAAAATTCTAAAGCCGCAATTCAAAAATAAGTCATCAATTTTGGCAAATGAGATTAGTAAATTAATCTAAATCATTAGAATCAAAATCAATTTTTGAAATCAAACACCAAGTTCAATGCCAATGAGTCGGGATTTTAGCCCAAAACGCGCTTTTTCCTGAAATACTAATGATTCAAGTGATAGTTCAAATTCAAAGATTGATTATTAGATTTAAACTGTTTAAATCTATGCGGACGTTTTTGTAATTAAAGATTGTATGTTATACGATACGCATTCGCACCTTGATTATCCAGAGTTTGACCCGGATATTGATCAGGTTGTAAAACGCGCCGTTGACTCTGGCGTTGGCAGGATTGTTTCTATCGGGACAGACCTTGACAGCAGCCGCAGGGCAATTTCATTAAGCCAGCAATATAAAGAGATTTATGCCGCTGTTGGATGGCACCCCTCATTTGCGGAGAGGGCGCCGGAAAATATTTCCGATGAATTGTTAGAACTGGCTTCAAATCCAAAGGTCGTAGCCATCGGGGAGATAGGACTTGATTTCTACCGCCTTCCATCAAAAGACGATCCTTCCAATCCACAACTTGTCGCAAAGGACGAAATCATCAAAGAAAAACAAAGAGATTTGTTTGTTCAACAATTAAAAGTCGCGGAAAAATGCGGGCTAAATGTGATAATTCATCAACGCGAATCTTTTTCCGAAACAATCCAGATTCTCTCGCAATTTAAAAATATAAAAGCGGTATTTCATTGTTTTACCGATTCAGCGCAAAACCTGGAGATTATCTTAAAAAATGGCTGGCTGGTAAGTTATACGGGAATAGTCACATTCAAAAATGCGGCTGATGTCCGCCTTGTTGTTTCAAAGACGCCAGTTGATAAAATGATGATTGAAACCGACGCGCCGTTTCTTGCGCCCGTTCCTTTTAGGGGGAAAAGGTGCGAGCCGTCGTATGTCAGGTTTACAGCGCAAAAAATTGCAGAGATAAAAAATTGTTCGCTGGATGAATTGGCAAGCGCAACCTGCAAGGTCGCTGATGTTTTTTTCAAATTTAATGAAAAATGATTTCTTTAGAATATTCAGGCAAACAGCGCGCAACATTTCTGGACTAAAAGGTTTAAAATTATAAAATTAACCGCAGATAGATGAGCTCTATTTATAAGAGAATCGTTAGACCGGTGTTATTCAGGTTTGATCCTGAGAAAATCCATAATTTTACAATTAACCTGCTTGCAAGAGTCGGAAGAGAGAAGGTTTTATGCGATGGGTTGATGGACTTTTTCTGCCCTGAACCGATGCCTGTTCAGGCGTTTGGCTTAACGTTTCCAAATCCGGTCGGGCTTGCCGCCGGGATGGACAAAGATGCCGTCGCCATACGGGCTTGGGAGGCTTTGGGATTTGGGTTTGTTGAAGCAGGCGCGATAACTTACCACCCGCAGGATGGAAACCCAAAACCGCGAGTCTTTAGAGTTATAAAAGAACAGGCTATTGTAAACAGAATGGGCTTCAATAATAAAGGGGCTCAGGAAACCGCCAGAACAGTAGCTGAATTGAAAGCCTCAGGTTGCTGGGCAAAAATTCCCGTCGGCGTTAACATAGGCAAATCAAAAATTACTCCGTTAGAACAGGCGGCTGAAGATTATGAAAAAACATTTCGTTTGCTCTGGCAGTTGTTTGATTTCATTGTTGTAAATGTCAGTTCTCCAAATACGCCAAACCTGAGGTTGCTTCAGAATAAAGAAGAACTTGAAAAAATATTGTTCACGTTAAATAAGGCAAATAGAGAGATGGCAAAAGAGGCTGGCGGGAACAAGGATAATGTTGAAAAAGCGCGTGAAATTAAACCGATTTTAGTGAAAATCGCGCCTGACTTATCTTACGAGGCTATTGAAGAGGTGCTGGCTTTATGCGAAAAGATGGGGGTTTCCGGAATAGTTGCCACTAACACCACAATTTCAAGACCGCAGACAAATGAGCCTGATATTGCACGTCTTTATTCGGAGCAGGGCGGGCTAAGCGGCAGACCGTTGACTCGCAAAAGCGCGGAAATAATCAAGTTTATCTATAAGAATACTAAGGGGAAACTGCCGGTGATTGGCGTTGGCGGAATATTTACCACGGAAGATGCGTGGGAAAAAATTACTTGCGGGGCAACGCTGATTCAGGTTTATACAGGGATGATTTACGAAGGTCCAGCGATTGTAAAAACAATAGTGGAAGGGCTATATAAATTGATGGAGAGGGAAGGCTTTAAAAAATTGACCGATGCTGTTGGAATTAACGCAAATTAATTAAAAATATTGTTGAACAACAAAAAATTGGCGTATATTATGCTAATAAAATAGGGAGAAACAATTTTGTAAAATAATTTTATTATTATTGTAAAGTATTTGAAGTGTTAAACAACGAAAAGAACTGGCTAAACGGGTTTGATTGGCAACGGGTGGTGGAGATTAACCGCGCTGTTTGTCAAAAGGAGGGTGTTCAGTCCAGAGAAGGTAAGGGGTTTGAAAAGGCGCGGAGTATATGGGGGTCTGCCAACGCGAAGGCGATGAGTTTAGTGGAAACCCTTGATCTTTGTCGAAAGGCGAGCCAGTTAGAGCCATTTGAGATGCTTAATAACAATACCTTTGCCGAAGTGGCGCGCGGTATACTTGAACCTCATATTTCTTCCGCTTCTAAGTTTTTGAAACAGATGTTGTTATCCACTGCGGCGCATTATGTGGTCGGGGTTGCAAAACGACGGGAGTTGTTGCAGGTCATTGATTATTTCGATTTTGCTGTTGGCGACGGACAGTTCAAACCTACCACTCAAGAGAATAAAAACAAAGATGAATCAAAAACTGAAGCCAGCCGTGATTCAACTCGGCAGTCTCAAACCGCTGGAGTGTCCCTGCGGTGAGAGCCGTCGCGCATTTTTCAACATTCCTGAACCGCTTGCCAGCGTGCATCTTGTGGAGATAAAGGCTGATGCAATCGCGCATTATCATAAAAAAACTACCGAGATTTATGTCGTTCTTGAAGGAGAAGGATTTATTGAACTTGACGGTCAATCTGTGCCTGTTAAACCGTTGTCGGCGGTTTACATTCCACCATTTTGCCGCCACAGGGCAGTCGGGAAACTTAAAATACTTAACATCCCGATACCGCCTTTTGACCCAAATGATGAATGGATAGATTGACTGTTTTTATAAAAATGATATTAATAAAAACCAAATTACACTTAGATTATATGAGAATGATGAGGATTCCGTTACTGATTGGATTTGTTGCCGCTGTTGCAGCAGCGATGGGGCAACCCTATTATGGTGTTCGCGAACCAATCATGGGGATTTATGACGGCAAATGGTCTCTTGGCGGACAAACAGGAGATTTAACGTCTCAAATCCGCGCGCTTGGCGATAACCAGTACGATGGATTCGTTCTATTGAAAAAACAGGATGGCTCGGATTTTGCGGTCATTAAAGTAAGGTCTCAAAAGGGCGCAACTGGGAGCGAAGGTGGAATTACAATAACTGGCACTAATAAGAATATTGAATTAACCGCCACGATAGTTCCTGATGGCAATATGAGCGGAAAATTAGCAAGCGATAATCAATCAACAAGTTTCACTGCGGTCAAAGTCAGCAAACGCTCGCCCACGCTCGGGGCAAAACCGCCAGCGGGCGCGGTGGTTTTGTTTGATGGCAAGAATACGAATCAGATCAAGAATTTTGGATGGAAATTAGTTGAAGGCGACGCGATGGAGGTGACGCGCGGAGACCAGTTTTTCAAGGGCGATTACAAGAATTTCAAACTTCACGTGGAGTTCCGGACGCCGTTTATGCCGAAGGCGCGAGGTCAGGGACGGGGCAACAGCGGGGTTTATCTCTGGTCAATGTATGAGGTTCAAGTGCTGGATTCATTCGGGATTTACCCGCTGGCAGATAACGATTGCGGCAGCATTTACAGCGTAAAAGCGGCTCCTGGAAATAATTGCCTTCCGCCAATGGAGTGGCAGACATACGATATTATTTATCACGACGGCGATGGAACGGCGAATAACCCGCCCACGATAACGGTCTATCATAATGGAACTCTTACGTTGGAAAATGTAAAAATCCCGGCGGCAATGATTGGAAAAGGCGGCGCGGCGGCAACGCCCGGCGGTGGATTGTTAAAACTGCAAGACCACGGAAATCCAGTCCAGTATAGAAATATCTGGCTTTTGCCTTTATAAAAAATAGTTGCAAAATTATTAAAACTGTACAATTTTAGTTGCGAATAATTTAAATTAGTTTTTAATAAATAAAAATGGTAATAAACGGAGTAAATAGTAAAAAACCTCAACTTGAGTGCAAGCAGCTTGAGTAACTTCTCTTCTAACTACGATTCATCGGGTCACGGTTCATACGTGAGAGTAAATGGCAAAATTCGCGCCCGCGAAGTTCGGGTTGTAGGCGCCGACGGCAAGCAGATCGGCGTTTTGTCATTAAACGAAGCGCTGGCAATGGCGAGGAATCAAGGCGTTGACCTTGTTGAAATAGCGCCAAATGCCAATCCGCCTGTTTGCAAATTGATTGATTACGGTAAATTCCGTTATGAACAGGCGAAAAAGGAAAAAGACGCTAAAAAACACCAGCACGCCAGCAAGATGAAAGAAATCCAGCTGAGCGCGACCATTGACCAGCACGACTTTAATGTAAAACTCCAGCACGCGATTGATTTCCTGTGCGAGGATATGAAAGTGCGCGTTGTGCTGCGGTTTCGCGGACGCGAGATGGCGCATAAGGAGATTGGCTTCGGCGTTATTAATAAGTTTATTAATTCCCTTGAACCATGGGGCAGAGCAGATTCAAAACCGGTGCTTTTAGGAAAGGGAATAATCGTTACAATCTCGCCGTTGCCAAAAAATAAACGGGCAAAAAATCCGAATGAGCCAGAGGAACAAAAACCAGCCTCGCCAAACGGCGCAAACCAAACTAATGGAGAAAATTCCCGGAAAAAGCAGGACAACAATCAGCCTGGTGTAGGTTTTACAAACAATCCATTTACTCAGATAGAAAAAGAACCTGAAGAAAATGAATAGTGTTGACCGGGATGTAAGTAAAGAATAGAGTTGATATAACGATTTTAATAATTTATAAAGAAGGCTTGACATTTTAAAAAATTCGTTAGAATTTATCACGGTTTAAATTTGTAGTTGGAACGGGTAAAAAAAGTTCCTGAAATCTGTTGACTAATCTTTATAATTTGATAAATTGTTTGACCTTATTTAAATGAAAACGTATTTGCCGAAAGTTAATGAAGTGGAACGACGGTGGTATCTGATAGATGCCAGTGGGGTCGCGCTGGGAAGGCTTGCCGCTCAGATCGCCAATATATTGCGCGGTAGAACCAAGCCAATTTACACACCGCACCTTGACGCCGGCGATTTTGTAATTGTTATTAATGCGGAAAAAGTCCTTTTGACTGGCAAGAAGGAGACCGACAAGACCTATATGTCTTACTCCGGGTGGAGAGGCGGCGAGCGTTACCGCACCGTTGCGGAAGTCAGACAGCGCAAACCGGAGTTTTTAATCTGGCATGCCGTCAAGGGAATGTTACCGAAAAACCGCCTTGCCGATAGATTGATAACTAAACTTAAAATCTACAAGGGACCAAATCACCCTCATTCGGCGCAAAATCCGGTTGTTTTAAAGGCTGAAGAAATTATAAAATAACTTAAAATCTGGATGATTTACTATGGTTGAGACGACTACACAGGAATACATTGCCGTAGGCAGAAGGAAGACTTCGGTTGCCCGGGTCAAACTTATTTCCCCCGGCGCAGGACATATACTTGTCAATAAACGTCCAATTGAAGAATATTTTCCAATTGAGACCCTTAGGTCCCACGCCTTGCGAGGTCTTTATTTGACCAACACTCAAAAGATTTATGATGTGATGGTTAACGTCAAGGGCGGCGGGCAGACCGGTCAGGCTGGCGCAATTCGTCTTGGCATTGCGCGGGCGTTGTTGCAATTAGACCCGAATCTTAAACCGCTGCTTCGTTCTGAAGGTTTATTAACTCGCGATCCGCGCGCGAAAGAGCGCAAGAAATACGGTCAACCCGGCGCCAGAAAGCGGTTCCAATTCAGCAAACGTTAATCTTTTTTCAAGATTATCAAACCCCGCTGGACGCACTGGCGGGGTTTTTTCTTTAAATTGTCGCAGCGCGGCGCAATCATTCTTTGTTGAAATTTAGGTTTATTCGGTTTTAAATCAAAACGCAACAGGTATAAAAGGATGAAAAAGACAACGGTGGCAATAGTAGGCGCGAGCGGTTACTCAGGCGAGGAACTGGTAAACATTTTGTTAAAACACCCCAAGGTTGAGTTAACCGCGGTAACGTCGCGTCAATACGCAGGAAAAACAATTGGAGAAGTTTTTCCTAAATTTGCGAGTTATCCCCTCGCGAAACGGTTGAAATTTATAGACCCTGACCCTAAAACCCTTGCAGACCTTGCTCAATTAGTTTTTCTCGCGCTTCCGCACGGCGTTGCCGCTACTTATGCGAAGCCGTTGATTGAATCGGGACGAAAGGTAATTGATTTAAGCGCAGACTTCAGATTAAAAAGCCCAGAGATTTATAAAGAATTTTACGGACACGACCATCCGTCGCCTGAACTTTTGAATATAGCGGTTTATGGTCTTCCCGAGATATACCGTGAGCAAATTTTATCAGCCGCATTAATTGCTTCGCCAGGATGTTATCCAACGAGCATCTTGATCCCGCTCATTCCGGCGCTCAAAAAGAATCTATTAGATACAAGACAGATAATTATTGATTCTTTAAGCGGAGTAAGCGGGGCGGGGAGAAAAGTCGAGGCAGGCTATCTTTTCTGCGAATGCAATGAAAGCCTGCGGGCATACGGGATTCCAAAACACAGACACCTGTCTGAGATTGAGGAACAGTTATCATTCGCCGCCGGCGAAAAGGTCATCGCGCAGTTTACGCCTCATCTTGTCCCTGTTAATCGCGGGATACTTACAACAATTTATCTAACCCCAGCGGTTAATAACCCGGAGAAATTTTTGAAGGAACTTGAAGAGACATATAAAGAATTTTATGCAGACCAGCCGTTTGTCCGCGTTCTTGGAAACAGCATTTTACCGGACACCAAGAATATAACAGGTACGAACGTGGTTGAGTTCGGCTGGAAGTTTGACCCAAGGACAGGGCGGCTCATCATAGTGAGCGCTGTGGATAATTTGATAAAAGGCGCTGGCGGGCAGGCGGTTCAGAGTATGAACATTATTTGCGGGTTTGAACAGACAGACGGTTTAATCTAAATAACCATTAATTACTATGCTCAACGATTATCAAATAATCTCCGGTTCGGTTGTTGCTCCAGCCGGTTTTAAAGCAAGCGGTGTTTTTTGCGATATTAAAAGGCTCGGCACAGGTAAAGGATCGGAAAAGGGGCAGAAACCCGACCTTGCCCTGATTGTATCGGATGAACCGTGTGTTTGCGCCGGTATGTTTACGACAAATCAGGTATGCGCAGCCCCTGTGAAACTTTGCATTCAAAGGATGAAGAAAGGCGTGGCGCAGGCGATTGTGGCAAATTCAGGCAACGCCAATGCCTGCACCGGGGAGCAGGGGATGAAAGACGCAATGGAAATGGCTGCCGAAGCGGCGCGGCTGTTGAATATCAAAGAAGAAAATGTGCTTGTTGCTTCAACCGGCAGAATCGGGGTTTTAATGCCGATGGAGAATGTTAAAAAAGGGATAAGGCTTGCTGCGGGAGTTCTCGGTTCTTCAGGTGAAAACGCGGATGCGGCGGCAACCGCTATTATGACGAGCGATACGCGTCAGAAACAGTTTGCTGTTGAGTTTGAATTGTACGGTAAAAAAGCAAGAATCGGCGGGATATGCAAGGGCGCCGGGATGATTCATCCAGGGATGAGTAAAAATGGAAAACGCCCGGCAGCTATCAAGGGATTGCACGCCACGATGTTATGTTTTTTAACCACGGACGCAAAGGTCTCGCGAAGGGCATTGCAATTTGCCTTGCAAGAGGCGGTGGCGGGAAGTTTTAACAGAATTACTGTTGACGGCGATATGAGCACAAACGACACAGTTCTCATACTCGCAAATGGCAAGGCGCAAAACAAACAGATAGAATTGAACAGTTCAAACCCGGAAGATAAAAAGGCTTTTGAAAAATTTTCAACGATGCTGGAACTGGTATGCAATGAACTTGCTAAAATGATTGTCAAAGACGGCGAAGGGGCTTCGCGATTTGTAACGATTTTATTAACAGGGGCTAAAAACAGTGTTGAAGCAGACCTTGCCGCGCGCGCTGTTGCGAATAGCGTTCTTGTCAAGACAAGTTGGTGCGGAGGCGATCCAAACTGGGGCAGGATAATGGACGCTCTGGGTTATAGCCACGCGCGGATTGTCGAGGAAAAGGTGGATATTGGTTATTCAAATGAAAATCAGCGAGAAATTATCTGGGCTGTCAAGAATGGGCGACCTACAGAGACCCCGTTTGAACAATTATGCAAGGTTGTCGGAGAAAAAAGCTTTAATATCCATATAAATCTCAATATCGGCAAAGGCAACGCGGT
The DNA here is from genome assembly GCA_049968335.1 of Verrucomicrobiia bacterium. GTDB lineage: Bacteria > Verrucomicrobiota > Verrucomicrobiia > Limisphaerales > JAKPVM01 > JAKPVM01. The sequence goes on along the minus strand of JBMFQZ010000034.1, from coordinate 11,028 downwards.
AATTTATAGTTCGGATTTGACGGAAGAATATGTAGATTTCAATAAAGGCAACATATCTGATCCGTCTTCGCTTGGAGGTTAAACAATAGATTTTTATGGAAGAACTGACACAAAAAGCGGAAGTATTGCTTGAAGCCCTTCAATATATCCAGAAATTTCAGGGGGCGATTTTCGTAGTCAAATATGGCGGCAGTTTTATGGATTCGCCCGACCCATCGGTGCGAACCGGCGTGGCGCGGGATATCGTGTTTCTGGAGGCTGTCGGAATAAATCCTGTGGTCGTTCACGGCGGCGGGAAGGCGATTTCAAAGGCAATGGAAAAAGCCGGGATTAAACCGTCATTTGTCAAAGGAATGAGGGTAACCGACAAAGCAACGATGAAAATTGTGGATGATGTTCTGTCAAATCAGATTAATCCGGAAATTGTTCGTGCTATTCAACAACATGGTGGAAAGGCAAAAGGATTTTCTGGAAGGGAAATTTTCAAATGCGTCAAGATGTATCTAAACGGAGACAACGGCGAAAGACTTGATATTGGTTATGTGGGCGAGGTTGTGGAAGTAAATACAGAACCTATTATTGACTGCATAAACAACCGGATTACACCGGTTATAAGTCCTGTGGCGACAGGGGTTGATGATGATATGCCGTATAACTGCAACGCCGATGTTGCCGCCGCGCAGATGGCTATAGCGTTAAAGGCTCGCCGTCTTGTGTTTATGAGCGATGTCGCAGGGCTTATGCGCAACCCGAAAGACCCTTCAACCATAATCCCGCATTTAAAGATTGAAGATGTAGAACCGCTAAAGGCAGCAGGCGTTATTGACAAAGGAATGATTCCAAAAGTTGACAGCGCGGTTGCGGCAATAAAAGCAGGCGTTGAAAAAGTTTCGCTCGTGGATGGCCGCATACCGCATTCAGTATTGCTTGAAATCTTCACAGACAAAGGGGTTGGAACTGAAGTCGTTAAATAAATGACGGTTTTAAATCTGCTATAAATCTGCCTGATAATAATTAGCGGATTGTTGGGTTATCAGTGATCATTTTACCTAGATTGCTTTCTCCTTTTTACAAATAAAAATTAATAACGATTGCGATAATGTAGAATATCGGCGGCTGTGACGCTGCCCCTCTGCGCGGTTTTGAAATTGCAGTTCAAAAAATGTTTAACCCCTTTAAGGTCTATTTCAGCCCATTAATAAATAATTCTATAAATCTAATTTTATTGTTTAAATTCTATTGAATTATTGCTGCAAAATGTTACAACTTATTTAATGACAAGCACTAATCATATAAAACAGTTAATTGACGAATCTGTTTTGTGGGCTTTTCATATTGATAACAAGGGGGTCGTCAAATGGACAAATTCCACCGTGGAAGAACTTCTATTGTTCAAACACGATGAAATAAAAGGGAAGTCTTTGGAAGAATTGGGGGAAAACCCGGGTGAAGTAAAGGAGATATTGAAAGAATGTTTTGGACAACATAGCGAGTTTAACATCCACTATTTGTCTTTTTTAAGAAAAGATGGCTCAGAGGTTTTGTTTGAGTGCGCTTTTATTCCGATGGTTGATAAGAATGGAAAAGCGGAGACCTGCGTTTGTTTTTGCAAACAAGTGTCGGAAATTCCAAGACTGAGATGGCAGAAAAAAATTGTTCACAGGGGCGAGTGGAAGAAATTTATGGACGCATTGTTGTCCTTGATACCAACTCCATTTTTTTACACGGACAAGGATGCGCGCTATATAGGTTGCAACCGGGCGTTTGAAGAGTTTTTTCATCTTAAACTGGAAGATATCTGCGGCAAGACTGTTGAACAGATATTCCCGGGCGAGAAATCCAGAGAATACTATATAAAAGACCTTGAACTTATAAAAAATAACGCGCGGGAAACAAAGCAGGTTGAAATTATTGACGCAAAAAACCAGACGCACCAGATTTTGCTAACAAAAGCGGTATATCTGGACCAGCAAGGGGAAACAGCGGGGATGATTGGTATTTTGATGGATATTACCGTGTTAAAACAGGCTGAAGAAAATAAATTAAAGGCGTTGCAAGAGGTTCAACAGGCGCAGCGGCTAGAGAGTCTTGCCCTGCTTGCCGGTGGCGTTGCGCACGATTTCAACAATATGCTCACGGTTATACTGGGCAATGTTGACCTTGCGTTAAGCGAAATCCCGAGCGAATATGCGGCGATTGATTATTTGCGGGACGCGCGCGCAACCTGTCTAAAAGCGGCAGATCTGTGCAGACAGATGTTGTTGTTCACGGGGAGAACCCCCTCTAACCGCCAACTCATTAATCTTAATTCTGTTATTCAGGATGTGAATAAATTGTTGCAGGCGGCTATATCGCGACGAATTTATATCCAGTATCGTTTTACACAACCATTGCCTTTTATTGAAGCAGACCCTGGTCAGGTTAAGCAGGTTATAATGAGCCTTGTTGTTAATGCATCAGAAGCAATGGGAGACAAACCGGGAGTTATCACAATTACCACAGGTTGGATGAGATGCGACAAGTCATATCTTGAAACTACCATCCCCGCTTGCAGAGTTGGTTTGGATAAACCGATGAAACAGGGAAATTATGTTTTCTTAGAGGTTTCCGATTCAGGTTGCGGTATGGACGCTGAACTTCAAAAGCGGATTTTTGACCCGTTTTTTACCACGAAATTCTTCGGACGCGGACTTGGACTCGCTGCTGTGCTCGGGATTATGCGGTCTCACAACGGCGGCATAAAAGTTTACAGCGAACCCGGCAAAGGAACAACTTTCAAAATATTATTCCCAGCTTCTGAAAACGCAAAATTAATATCGGCGCATAACGGTCGCAAGGAAAAAGAAAAAGCAAGGAAGATTGCCACAATACTGGCGGTGGATGATGAAGAAGGGGTTAGAAACTTCATTACTAAATGTCTTACTCGTTTTGGATACAAAGTTATAACCGCGTCAAATGGCAATGAAGCCATTGAGTTGTTTGCTAAACACAAAGACGAAATAGATATTATCTTCCTTGATTATGCAATGCCAGGTATCTCTTCTGAAGATGTGTTTAGAGAGTTTCGCTTGATGAAGCCTGAGGTTAAAGTCGTTCTGTGCAGCGGATATAGCCAGGAGCAGGCTATGTCACGATTTTTAGGAAAGGGACTTGCCGGGTTTTTGCAAAAACCGTACGGGTTGATTGCATTGAAAGAAAAACTTGATACGCTACTACCGGAGGAAAAGAAAATCAGCGATGAACAACGGGTAGATAAGCTTAAACCGCCCGAAAATAGGGATAATTTGCCCGGAAAAAATGATGAAAATAATTAGCGCGAACCGAAATCTTGCAAAACGAAAATATATCTTTGAGAGATATTAAAATTCATCAGATAAAATTAAAGATAGATTGCCTCGTCTTATAAAACGATTACTATGAATGATACTGGTTTTTGCCGCTCGCTACGCGAACGGCGCTGTTATCAATGCTGTGAATTTTGGTCATTAACACGTTATGTTGCGACACAGGATAATAAGTTTATTCGCCGGATTCATACTTACCGGATACGAATTTTTTCTCTGCGCCGCGGATGTCAAAATTGTTGATTTTTCAAAAGGTGGATGGAGTCAGTTTCGCGGACCGCGCAGGGACGGTATTTGCGATGAAACAGGCTTGTTAAGGCGGTGGGATAATGGCGAACCGAAGGTTGTTTTTTCTATTAAAAATCTCGGACGCGGTTATTCCTCGCCTGTATTTGACGGTCAAAAATTTTTTATAACGGGCGATATTAACAACGACCTTGTTATTTTCGCTTTTGATCTAAATGGGAAATTTCTCTGGAAAACAACAAACGGCGCCGCGTGGAAAGGACCTTATCAGGGCTCGCGCGCAAGTTGCGTGGTTGATGAAAAGCGACTTTATAATATTAACGCTCACGGAAGACTTGGCTGTTTTAACACTGAAAACGGTCAGGAGATTTGGTCTGTAAATTTGTTAGAAAAATATGAAGGAAAAGAGATAACCTGGGGGCTTGGGGAATGTCCGGTTGTGGACGAGAATTTTGTTTATGCTATTGTCGGTGGAGCGCGCGGATTGATGGTTGCATTCAACAAGACAAATGGCGCGCCGGTCTGGACAAGCGAACCGTTGAGGCTCGGAGAAAACAATCCACCGCAACACGAACGTGTGAGCGAGCCTGCCGGAGAAGTTGACAGCGCAAGTTACAGTTCACCGGTTATGTTTGAACTCAATGGAGTTCGTTATATAACGGGTTGCTCGCTGCGGCATATCTTTATAATAAACGCAAAAACCGGAAAATTAGTCTGCACTCGTCCGATGCCAACCCGCTATCAGGTGATTGCTTCTATGCCGGTTTTAATTAACAATTTGATATTTTTTACAGCCCCTGATGCCGGCGGCGGTTCGCTCTACAGGATAGAACCATCCCGGGATGGAGTTATTTTAAATAAAATCTGGACAACCCCGCTTGACACCTGTCACGGCGGCGTTGTTGCTATAAACAATGCGCTTTATGGCTCGTTTTATCGCGATAAAAAGGGATGGGGCGTTGTCTCGTTAAAAGATGGTTCATTACTCTATCATTTAAAGACCATACCGATGGGCTCGCTTTTGTATGCCGATGGACGGCTCTATTGTCTGAGTCAAGAAGGAGATATGGCATTGATTGAACCGAAATCGGATTCGCTTGAGATAATCAGTCAGTTTAAGTTTGTGCAGGGAAATCATTCAGATGTCTGGGCTCATCCTGTGATTTATAAAAAACGGATGTATTTGAGATATCACGATTCTTTGTATTGTTATAACGTTTCTGAATAGACTTTAAATCTTGCCGAGCACCGGCTATTTGAGCAAAGATTTATTATTGAAAACAGATTGAATCGGTAGATAAATTCAGCAAAATGAGTTTAAATTAAGGATTAATGGCGCAGAGGTTAATAAATGATGTTTTAGCAAAGCCCGACGCGGCGCTTGAGATGACGTTGCGGCCGGTGATGTTTGCGGAATTCACCGGGCAGCATAAGGTCAAGGAGCGGCTGGAGATAGCCGTGCAGGCGGCGCGTCAACGCGGCGAGGCGCTTGACCATATACTTTTAAGCGGGCCGCCCGGTCTTGGAAAGACAACGCTTGCCCATATCATTGCAAAGGCGATGAATTCAAACATCAAATGCGCAAGCGGTCCGACAATTGAAAAAGCAGGCGACCTTGCCGGTTTATTAACAAACCTTGACGAGAACGATGTCCTTTTCATTGATGAAATCCATCGCCTTCAAAAAACAATTGAAGAATACCTTTATCCTGCGATGGAAGATTTTAAATTGGATATCATCATAGACCAGGGACCGAACGCAAGAAGCGTAAGATTGAACTTGCCAAGATTTACATTGATTGGCGCCACGACCCGCAGCGGTCTTTTAACATCGCCATTGTTATCACGATTTGGAATAAAAGAACGGCTTGATTATTATAACGCTGAGGATTTGAAAAAAATTGTTCTTCGTTCAGCGAGAATTCTCGGAGTCTCCATTGATGAAGAAGGGGCGATGGAAATAGCGCGCCGCAGCCGCGGAACACCGAGAATTGCCAACAACCTGTTGCGGCGCGTTCGCGATTACGCGCAGGTAAAAGGCGATGGAAAAATTACCTCCGATATTGCAAAGCGCGCGCTTACGATGCTTGAGATTGACGAAAATGGACTTGATGAAATGGATAAGCGAATCCTTGAGACTATTGTAATAAAATTTGGCGGTGGTCCTGTAGGGATAAATTCGCTTGCGGTTGCCGTTGGAGAAGAGCCTGATACCATTGAAGAAGTTTACGAGCCATATCTTATTATGGAAGGCTACATAAAACGAACGCCGCAGGGACGCGTTGCAACAGAACTGTGCAGAAAAAAACTCGGGCTAAAACCAGTATCAAAGGATGATCAGGGGTATTTGTTTTAACCTGAAGCCATCTTTGTTCAAAATATGATTGATCTTTTCGACCTGGCGCGGTAGCGCAAAATCATCTTCTTGATAATTCTGTGTATTAAAAAAGCGGTTTTATTTTTGAAGTCTTCATCATCGACGGAAATGCTATCGGGATAAAAACAATAGTAAGATATCTGAGTAGTCAGGGAGTAAAAATTAAAATTGGCTGTCCGACCTGGATTCGAACCAGGACTAAAGGCTCCAAAGGCCCGTGTGCTACCATTACACCATCGGACAACCGCATTTGAAAAATATACCAGCGACAAATAATTGCAATAAAAATTTAATTAATTTCGTAAAAATCGCAAGGCTGGGCATTGATTTTTAAATAGCGAATTTTAAAAATTATTAAGGAAATTTCGAACCAGTTTTTTGAAAATTTTCACCGCATAGGGCACAAAGAAAGACAATTATATTTGCCCCCTGCAGGGTAATTTCATCAATTTAGCAAGACAATATAGTTTGAAATAAAAATATAAAACGCCGAGCCGGTTTAATTTGTTAGCGCTGGTATTATATTCTTTTGATTTTTTTATTTAAACTCGCAAAGCGGTGTCGCGACTATTTAGTCTTGCCACCGCAGTCCAAAAAGATTTGACCATTTTGATATCTATACAGAATGATTTTGGCAAATCTAACATTGCCCAAAAGGTTTTATTTCCTGGAATGTTCAGGGTTTGGGTATAAAAAACATTCTGTATTGATTAGCGGAAAAACTATTTTTTGACGCGCGGTTTTAGGAGGATTGCCTTTTTGGTTGTTCCTTCTACTTCAACGCTGTAGGTTTCAACTGTTGGGTCGTCTTTAAGGGTGTTGTGAACGATTCGTCTGTCATAAGCGTTCATCGGTTCAAGTTCAACAACATCTCCCCATTTCCTCACTTTTTCTGCGGCTTCTTTTGCCTTTTTTATGAGGGCTTCGCGCGCTTGCGCTCTGTAGTTTGCGACGTCAATAGTCACTTTTGGAGAGTCCGCGCTTTGTTTGTATAAAATGCGATTGACAAGGTATTGCAACTCGGAGAGGGTTTGCCCCTGTCTTCCGATTAGGCGCCCGGCGTCTTCGCTCTGCACATCAAGCAGCAAACCGTCTTCGGTTTGTTTTTCTTCAATCGTGGCTGTGAAGCCGAGCAAATTTAAAACCTTTTCAAGGACTTCTTTCGGTGTTTCTGACATATAATAGATATTGTTATTTATTTAAGATTTAAATGCAAGACCTGACATTTTTTCCAGTTATTTCTTTTTAATCGCCTTTTTTATCGGCGCTGCGGCTGGTTGTTCGTCCGTCTGGTTTGCCTTTGTTAATTTCATCTGAGCAATGGTTAGCAGGTTTTGCACTGTCCAGTAAAGTGTTAGACCTGAAGACATATTATAAAGGAAGACCATAAACATTAGCGGCATATATTTGAGGATTTTTTGTTGCATAGGGTCTGTGCCGGGCGCGATTGGGGTTAATCTGCTTTGCCAGAGCATTGTTAGTCCCATAATGACAGGGATTGGATTTATTGGGAAACCGAAGATGACCGCAATAGTGTCGGGGCGAGAGAGGTCGGTTGCCCATAAGAATCGGGCGCCGCGCAATTCAATCGCGGTTTGTATCATAGCGTAGAATCCGATGAAGACCGGGATTTGAATTAACATCGGCAAACAGCCGCCCAGCGGGTTTACCCGATGTTCTTTCATAAACTCCATCAGCTTCTGGTTCATCTTTTGCGGGTCGTCTTTGTATTTTTCCTGAATCTCTTTCATTTTTGGCTGAAGCGCCGACATTCGTTTCATTGATCTGGTGCTTGCCTGGGTTAGAGGCCAGAAGATGACTTTAATTATAATTGTGATTGCGATAATACACAGGCCGTAAGAGAGTTTAAATATGTCGTGGAGCCAGTTCATTGAAAGCAACAGACCTTTGGCGAAAAACCCGGTAAATCTTCCGCCCAGCACATTGTTGAATCCCATTATCTCGTCAAGTTTGTTGTTTTCAACGAAGGCAATGTCCGAGAGGGTTCTATATTCTTTTGGTCCTGCATAGAGGAGGAATTTTCTGTCGGCAAATCTATTTGTTGAATCGGTTCCGAGTATTGCAGCCGGGAAGACTAAAGATGTCTGCAATCCGAACGGCGTCATATTAACCCGCTGGTATTGCGCAATCTCGTGCTGGGTTGGAGGTGGGAGATTTATTTTTGTAGCATAGAGTTGACGCGCGGGTTGGCGTGTCATAACAGCGATTGCAAAGAACTGGTTATGAGCCGCAGACCAGATTAGATTTCCTGGTTTACTTTCAAAATGGGTAAGCGGGGCGCGCATACTGCAGCCGCCGCCTACAAAAGCCGAAGATGTTTCACGATATATGCTGCCGCTGTCGTTGTAATAAAAGCCGAGCATTGTTTCGTTGTCATATGCCCCCATCGGTGTTGCTGTGCCGGCGATTATTAATTGCGGCGGAACAGGCATTGGATTAGGCGAGGTGTTTTCAAATCTGATCTCTACGCGCATCAGATAATTGCTTTCTGGCTTGAACCCTTTTACGATTCTCAAACCGTTGGTTAATTGTTTTTCGGCAATTATAATGTTTCCCTCGCGTCGCAAATTATAAACTCCGTCTTCAAACTGGTTCTTTTCTCCAGTAATTGCAAAAACCGGCAACGGGGCGTTGTAATTCAATTTCGCTAAATCATTGGTGATGTTTTTTATGGTTTTATCAACTGTTTGCGGATAATTTTTTAATTCAACGTATTTTAGACCGCCGCCAAATGAAGTGAAGACATAACGGGCTTTGTCGGTTTCAAGTATTTCAAGTTTTTCCTTTGCTCCAGCCGGGATTAAAAGCGCGCTTGCCTGTTCGGGAGATGTTGTCGTGAGAGATGAGGTTTGTTGCTGGATATTTGTTAGAGTCGGTGTTGTCGGCGAGGAGGGAGCAAGTCCATTTGTTGTCTGGCTTGTTAAGTTAGAGACCAAATTGGTGGAATGCGGGACTGGTTTTGGAGGCCAGATTTTATTCACAAGCGGGAACCACAGCAAAATTAACAGCGTGGTTATTATAATTATAATGATTGATTTTTTATCCATTATCCGTTCGTTTTTTTAAGTTTTAATTTTTTTAGGTGGCACAGGGTCGTAGCCGCAGCCGCCCCATGGGTGGCAACGCAGCAGTCTGTGTATGGCAAGCCACGAGCCTTTAATAGCGCCATAAATTTGAATTGCTTCAATAGCATATTGGGAACAGGTTGGCTCATACCGGCAGCCTCCCTGCGGGGCGAGCAGAAAACCAAGCGCCGGAGAAATAAACCTTTGGTATATCTTTATTCCAACCACCAGTATGTTCCGAGCTATGTTCATTATTTTAATTCAATTTTTCTGATAATATACATTTTGTTAAGTTAATTTATCGGTATTTTTTAAAAGCCCAACTTTTTTTAGCGCTTTCAAATAATCCCGTTCTACATCCTGAAATTTTAAATCTCTGATAGAATCGCGGGCGACAAGCACAATTTCCGCAGGTTGAACAAGGTCGTGTTGATGCAATCTAAACACCTCTCGCAAAAGACGTCTGCACCTGTTTCTTACAACAGGCGAGCCTAACCTTCGCGAGGTAACGACCCCTATTTTGCTTTGCGCCCCTTGCGGCAACGCAATCCAATTAAGAATCAAACACCCGCAAACAATTCTTTGCCCTTTTTCCCGAAGACGCTTAAAATCGCTACTATGTTTTATACGAACATTTTTAGCTAATTTAAGTCGTTTTTTCTCTTCGGTCATTACATCCTTATAAAAGGGCAGACTCAAACCGCGGTTTTATTTATACAGGGGTCAAGCGCTTTCTGCCTTTGCGTCTGCGGCTGTTTAACACCTTGCGTCCGCCTTTTGAACGGCTTCTTGCAAGGAACCCGTACTGGCGTTTCCGCCGTATCTTTGATGGTTGATATGTCCGTTTCATAACATTAATTAAATTTACCTAATTTTAGCCATTAATTGCAGAGATTAAATTGATTTTCCTGCAACTATTTTTGTTCTATCCTCTATTATATTAGAGTCATCAATTATCAACAAAATAGAATTTAAAAGATTACCAATTCATTTTAATATGTCAAGAGTGGTAAAAATTTTAATTTGCCGCAATGTTGGGTAATAACCAGATATTCAAGTTGTAAAAAGGCTAATATTATTATTCGAATGGTATATTTGTGTTTAATAAGTGCGATAGGATGCGCGGGACATAACCGCGATTTCTCGGCAGAGCGGCTTTATCATCTGTTGGAATTGTTTTTAGATAATCTTTTAAAGAATCTGCCTTTTTCCCGAGATTATCAATTACATAAACTGCAAGCAACGAGGTAAAGCCGCCGTTTTTCTGCGGGTCAGCGAGTTCTTTTAATGTGTTAAGAGAGAGCGATAGGTCGTTTTCATTTCCAAACTCTGCCAGCGCCCAAGCGGCTGCGATTCTTGCCGATGGCGATCCGTCTTTAAGGTTGCGGATTAATTTTTCTCTCCCTGCAGAAACCGCTTTTTCCTTACGCATTAAAAGTCCGAGCGCAGCCCAGTATTTAACCGCCGGGTCTGGGTCATCAAGTCCTTTTATCAAATTAGGAGTTTCAGCGGGGTCAAGGTTTGATGCCCTGTCTGCGATGTCATAAATTTTTTCAAAAGGATATTTATTATTAGAGTGAGCCATTTCATAAATTGAAGTATCACCGGCGCGAGCGTGCATATCGGCTTCGGGCAAGAATCCGACGTCGCGCGTTGAAAAAAGGTGGTTTTTTAATGCCTCTCTTAATTCGTTAAGGATAGTTTTATGCGCCGGGGAGTTTACGAGGTTGTTGACCTCTTCGGGGTCAGTCTCAAGGTCGTAAAGTTCTTCTGGCGGTTTTGGTTCCCAGAAATAAGTTTTTGGCGGAGTCAATTTTCCTTCATCATAAAGTTTTTTCCAAACAACTGTTGTTGGAGTTTGAAACATATAACCGACATATTGTCCGTAAATCAAAAACGGCATATAATTGCGGATGTAAACATAGCGATTGTTTCTGACGCTTCGGATGAGGTCGTATCGTTCATCCATCCTACCG
>JBMFQZ010000033.1:0-40787 GCA_049968335.1 Verrucomicrobiia bacterium | reverse complement strand
GTGATAAATAGAAATTCGTTTAAATGGCGCTGGGATTAAAACTTTTTTCAAATGACGACTCGCCGGAAAAGCCGGGTAAGTTCGGGCGGTTTTACCTGCACGACCTTATAAATAGCGGCGGGATGGCATCGCTTTGGGTAGCCACAGACCAGTCTGGAAAAACATTCACGCTTCGCAGACTTCACAGCAAATTAAAATTCAGTTTAAAAGCCCGTTCGCAATTTTTAAAAGGCTGCAAGATACTTGCCTCACTCCCGCCGCATGAAGGAATTGTCAAATACATAGAACACGGACGCGCTGAAGGGACGTTATATCTTTTAATGGAATATGTGGAATGTTCTAACTTAAAACTTTTACTCGGGCGCAACGACCCTTTGTTCACAGAGAATGTAGCCGCGATCTTAATTGATATGGCAGTTGCCCTTGAACATCTTCACGACCACCGCTATATGCATTTAGATTTCAAACCGGAAAATGTAATTGTAACCCGCAGCGGCAATGTGAAGATTGTTGATTTTGACCTTGCCCAACCAATAACTGACAAGCCTAAAAAGTTAAAATCATACAGCGGAACACCGTCGTATATGGCTCCGGAGTTATTGCTGCGAAGAGAAGTTGACCAACGCGCAGACATATTTGCCTTCGGCGTCACTGCATACGAATTGCTCACATATCAAAAACCGTTTGCCGGAGAAACCGCCGCAGAAGTGCTTGAATCGCAATATAATAGAGAAAACACTTTTATTATGCCACGCCAGCTTAATCCAGACATACCCGCGCCGCTTGAAAAACTTATTCTAAAATGCCTTGAATTTGATCCGGACAAACGTTACCCGATAATGTCAAGTCTTGTTCACGAACTGCAGAGCATCTTATATATTGATTAACCCGCAAATATCAGCACCGTTTTGTTCTACCCCCAGATTTTTTATGAAAAATTTATTTCAAGGTAGATTATCGTTATGTTGTCTCTGCCGCCAGCTTCAATAGCGCGTTTTAATAGAGCCTTTGCGACCTCTTTTGGAGAAGAAAGTGAGATTATTATTTTTTCCATCTCGCAATGCTCAACCATACTGTTTAAACCGTCGGTGCAAAGAAGAAAACGTTCGGTTTTTTTGGGTTTGACGATAAAAAGGTGGGGCTGAATTTCATTTAGAAATTCGCTTCCGCCAATGGATTGTGTTAAAGCGCTGGCATAAAGAAGCATCTCCTTAGTTGGAATCTTTCTTCCCTCCTCCTTCAGCACCGCAGCAAGATTGTCATCTATTGTTAGTTGCTTCAACTTATTATTCACAATTCTATACACGCGGGCGTCGCCAACATTAAAAGCAAAAAGGGTGTCGTCTTTGTTAAAACCAATCCCGGCAACCGTTGTCCCAAGCCCTTTTAATGCCGGTTTTTCATTTCCTAATTTAATCAACTCGTTGTTTAAATGGACCAATACTGTTGCAATATGCGAAGGAGTTATGTCGCGCACTTTTGAGAGTTTTCGCAGTGCATACTGGCTGGCAATCTCTCCTGCTCTTGCCCCGCCTATGCCATCGGCAACCGCGCAAATCCAGCCTTTTGAAAACGATTCCTGAGAATCAATCCACAATTCGCTGTTGTCGTAAAACACCCTGTCAAATAACAACATACAATCTTCATTAGAACCGCGAACGCATCCGCGATGTGTAACACCCGCAAAATGCACCGTAGATGTCAAAATATGTTTCATTCAAAAAACTGCCTCAACGTTATCATAGTTTAATCAATTTTAATTAGTCCAAATACTTTGGATTGCTAGCGCAAAATGAATCTGCTAATTTTATATTATGCTAAATAAAACAGAATTACAAACCTTTATTAATTTACTCGGCATAGCTGTATTGATTTTTGTTTCACAAAACGCGAATGCCGGAATCCTCCTATCAAAAAACGGCAAACCGCAATACGAAATAATAAGCGACCCGCAGAGTTCTCCTCCGGAAAAATGGGCTGTTAAAGAACTTGCGCGAGTTTTATCAAAAATTGTTGGAGCAGAATTTCAAATTCAACAGACCACAAATACCAATGAAAAAAAGATAATCATAGTCGGACGCGGCAGTGTGGCAAAAAAATATTTTCCGGAGATTGATTTTGATGCTCTTGATTCAGAAGAGGTGATAATCAAGACCGCTGGCGACAGGTTATTGATTTCAGGCGGACGCCCCAGAGGAACAATCTACGCAGTGAACCGGTTTGTTCAATCGCAATGTGGCGTAAGATACTGGACCCCGTGGGCTGAAAAAATTCCTTCAAATCCAAATTTGACAATTAATTCGTTGAACATCCGCGAAAAACCAGCATTTGAATCACGCGATCCATTCTGGTATCCCGCGTTCAATGCTGAATGGGCGGTGCGGAACTTTTCAAACAGCCAAAACGCCGGTATACCGGATGAACTTGGAGGCTGCATACGATACAAGGGATTCGTTCATACATTCTATCCGCTTGTTCCGCCGGAAAAATTTTTTGAAGCCCACCCTGACTGGTACAGTATGATTAACGGAAAAAGAACTTCTAAAGGCGCGCAACTCTGTCTCTCAAACCCAGAGTTAAAAGAGTTCGTAGTTGAACGGGTAAAACAATGGCTAAAAGAATCGCCAAAGGCAAACATCATTTCTGTTTCCCAGAACGACTGGCATGGAAATTGTCAATGTCCAAAATGCAAGGAGATAGATGAACGGGAAGGAAGTCCATCCGGCAGTCTGCTTGAATTCATAAACTATATTGCAGAAAAGCTTGAGCCTGAATTTCCAAATGTCGCCATAGACACGCTCGCTTATCAATACACACGGAAACCGCCTAAAACACTGAAACCGCGGGAAAATGTGATAATCCGCCTTTGTTCAATAGAATGCAACTTTCGCGAGCCGCTGTATCACGAGTCAAACGCAAAATTTGCCGAAGACATTTCAGGCTGGTCAAAAATTTGCAAACGGCTTTACATCTGGGATTATACAACTGATTTTGCGCATTATGTTCAGCCACATCCAAACTGGTTTATTCTTGGCGAAAACCTGCGATTTTTCCACAAACATAATGTCAGGGGCGTGTTTGAACAGGGGGCGTATCAATCTTACGGCTCTGAAATGGCGGAATTGCGCGCTTGGCTTCTGGCTCAACTGCTCTATAATCCGTATCAGGACGATCGCGCGCTGATTAAAGAATTCCTTGAAGGCTATTACGGTCCTGCTGCGGATAAAATCCGCCAGTATATGGATTTAATGTATGCCAATTCAAAAGGTTATTATCTTTCCTGTTTTTCAAAAACCGATACTCCGTTCCACAATTACAAAACTCTGTCTCAAGCAGAACAACTGTTAGCTGAAGCCGAAAATGCTGTTGCAGGAGAGCCTGAATTGCTTGCAAGGGTCAGGCTTGTTAGATTGCCATTGCGCTACGTGTGGCTTGTGCGCTGGACACAGTTGAGAAAAGAATGCAAAGATGCGGGCGAAAAATGGATATTGCCTGAATCAAGAAAAGAAGTGGCAAATCAATGGTTGCAAATGACAAAAGGTTTTCCTGATAAACCGTGGACTCAGGTTAAGTTAATTAATGAAAGCGGGTTGACACCTGAAAAGTTTGTTGAACGTTTCGCAAATGATCCATCAGAAAACTAATTTTAGTTAAAATTTTTAAACTAAAATCCTGCCACTTGACTTTTATTAAGCCAGATATTAAGTAAATGTGTTGAATTTATGCATAATGTGAAAAGGCAAATCGCCCTGAGAACCTTTTTAAAAGGATTATCAACCTTTTTATGCATAATTTACACACTTTTATCAATAGTTTCGCATAGTCCGCAAATCCATAAGTGGTTCCATTCAGATGCCGATTCTTCAAATCATAGTTGCGCTCTTATTCTTATAGGAAACGGAAACGTTGATACATCCAATAACAATGTGCCTGTTGTTTTAAATCTCGTTGCCATTGATTGCGAACAAATACCTTGTGAATTTCTAAAACCAATAAATTTACATCTTCTTCCTTCAAACAGAGCGCCGCCGTTTTCAATTTAAACAGCTCGGCTTCGTTAAATCTAATTTAAAAATTCAAAATAAGGGCAAATATTGATTGCTCTAAAATTATAACCTTTTAAACCCTAACCAATTATTAACCTAAAATCTTTAAAACCAAATTGATTTTACTAAATCCTTATGAAAACTAAACTTACCATAATTTTACTCTCGTTAGTCTGTTGTGTTTCGGATTTAAAATCTCAGAAACCGGATTCTAACGAGGTTGAAACCCTGAAACAGCAACTTATTAAACTCCAGCACGATTTTGAGCAGATGCAGCGGCAGCAACTGCAACAAATCCAGATGTTAAAAGAGAAAATTGAAACCCTTGAGCGGGCAAGCGGAATAGAACTAAAACAGGCAAGCACAAACAAAGAAATAACAACTGACTGGAAAAAAGAAATAATTTCCAGCCAGAAAACAGCAGAAACGCAATTGAAAAAATGGCAACCGAGCGCGCCGATAAGATTATTCGGTTCAGGCAACAATTATCTTGACCTATCTCTTGATGCGTTGATGAGCGGCGGTTCTTCAACAGCAAAAGATGTTGAAGAATTACAACCTGGCGGACACGATCCAAAACAACGCGGTTTTACAATCCAGCAATTGGAGATGGTTTTTAACGGCGCCGTTGATCCATTCTTTACCGCGCAGGCAAATGTTGTTTATCATCTTGATTCATCAGGAGAGACAGGAGTGGAGTTAGAAGAGGCATACGCAGACACACTCTCTTTGCCATTAAACCTGCAGGTAAGAGCCGGTCAATTCTATAGCGAATTCGGCAGATTAAACCCGACTCATCCTCATCAATGGAATTTTGTTGATATGCCGCTTGTAAACGCGCGGTTGCTCGGTGAAGACGGTTTGAGAAATCCTGGCGCGCGAATTTCGTGGTTAATGCCATTGCCGTTTTATTCTGAATTGTTCCTTGCCGTTCAAAACAGCGGCGGCACTGCGTCCAGTTTCCTCGGCAGCGGCGAACATCACCACGATGGGAGTGGAGACATTCCGCCGTTTGGTCGCCCGCGCCTCAATACCAGCATACACTCCGCCTCAGACCTTCTATTTGTGCCAAGATATCTTGCTTCATTTAACTTGACAGATTCTCAGACTCTTTCAGTCGGCGTCTCTGGCGCTTTTGGACCGAATTCTACCGGTTCTGGCGGACATACAGAAATCTACGGAACAGATTTGTTCTGGAAATGGAAACCGCGTTCGCACCACGGCGGATTCCCGTTCGTTTCTTTCCAGAGTGAATTTATAATCAGAAGATACACAGCGGACAAATATAACTGGGACTTGAATTTAAATGGCGCCCTTGATCCTGGAGAAATGGACTTCAATAACGACGGCTTCCCAGACCTGTTCCCGAAGGAGACCCTTACAGACTATGGCTTTTATTCTGAATTAAACTGGGGATTCAAAAAAGGCTGGATCGCCTCCCTCAGAGGGGAATATCTAACCAGCGATAAAGGTTATTATGAAGAAATAATAGGCAGAGACGAAGATAGAATCACGCGGAAACGGGTTTCAACCGCGCTGACCTGGTATATGAGCGAATTTTCAAAATTGCGTCTGCAATACAATTACGACTACAGAGAACTGTTTGGTCCTGACCACTCGGTCTGGATGCAGTTTGAATTCTTAATCGGGCAACACGCTGCTCACAAATTCTAAATTCAATAAAATGAAAACAATTAAAATAAAGGAGATTTAAATATGAAAATAACAAAATCTATAATCACAACACTTTTGATTTCCGCAATAACAATACACGCGGCGGCGGCAAAATTAAATGTAGTTGCAAGCCTGCCAGACCTTGCTGCAGTAGCAAAGGAGATTGGCGGCGAACGGATAAAAATAACATCTCTGGCTAACGGCAACGAAGACCCGCACTTTGTTGATCCGAAGCCAAGTTTTATAAGAGTATTAAATCAAGCCGATGTATTGATTGAGAATGGCGCTGAACTTGAAGCCGGCTGGCTGCCGCCGCTGATAAACAACTCTCGTAATCCGAAGATAACCAGCTACAATAGTCCAAACCGCATCATTGGCATCGAAGGGGTCAAATTGCTTGATGTTCCAACCGCGAGAATAGACCGTTCAGAGGGAGATGTTCATCCGCTTGGCAATCCCCATTATCTGCTCTCGCCGGAAAACTGCGCAATTGTGGCTTCACACATCGCAGATTCTCTTTCAACTATTGATCCTCAAGGCTCAGATTATTACAGAAAAAATCTGGACTTGTTTAAACAAAAACTTGAATCAAAAATCATTGAATGGAGAAAGATGCTTGAACCGCTAAAAGGCGTTCGCGTTATCACCTATCATAAATCCTTTGACTATTTCATTGAATATTTTAAGCTTGAACTCGCCGGGACAATTGAAACAAAACCGGGAATTGAACCATCTCCTTCGCATATAAATTCCTTGATCCCTCAAGCAAAACAAATGCAGGTAAAACTTGTTGTAATTGAACCAAATAGACCGAGAAAAACCCCAACACAGGTCGCCAGCGCAATTGGCGCAAAACTTGTTATTTGTCCCTTAATGCCCGGCGGCGGCAATAGCCCGGAAGATTTTTTTGGATTCTACGATTATGTGGTTAAAACCATTGCCAACTCTCTAAAACAATGAAAAACGATAACGAAAATGTCCTCGTTTCGCTAAACGAGGTTGACATCGGTTACAATAACAATGCCGTACTCGAGAATATTAGTTTAGAAATCAAGCGCGGCGATTTTACTGCGTTGTTGGGAGCCAATGGTTCGGGCAAAACCACACTGCTTAAAACTATCGCGGGGATTCTTAAACCGTTAAAAGGCGAAATTTATTATAATGAAATAGAAAACCTTATCGGCTATGTCCCGCAAAAAGAATCGCTAAACCCTGAATTCCTATTAACCGGATACGAAGTTGTTTTGATGGGAACTTATGGAAGGGCGCGCCCGGGACGTCCGCTGCAGCAAAAAGAAAAGGAACTTGCAAAAAAATGCCTGCGTTTGATTGATTCTGAGAGTTTTGCAAAAAAACCGTTCTTTGAATTATCCGGCGGACAGAGGCAGAGAATTTTGATAGCGCGCGCACTTGCGGTCCGTCCAAAATTATTGCTACTTGACGAGCCGACATCCGGGATTGATACGCCAACCGCGCAGAGCATTATGCAAACGCTTCAAACGTTGAATTCCGAACAAGGATTGGCAGTGATGCTTGTAACGCACGATATTAATGCTGTTAAACAATATGTTAAACAAATCTTAATAATTCAAAATCACAAAATTTATTCAACAACTATTGAAGATATTACCACACCTGAAAAAATCGCCTCATTGCTTGACCTCTCGCTGGGATAAAACGGTATGAACACAATAATTGAAATTTTTTCTCCGGAATTTTTATTAAGGAATTCGCTCTATGTCAGTCTAATAATAGGTCTGGTCTGCCCGGTAGCGGGAATATACCTGGTTTTAAGGCGGATGGTTTTTCTCGGTGTTGCCCTGCCACAGGTATCTTCTTTGGGAATCGCCATCGCGTTATCGGTTCATATCTGGCTCGGGCATAGCGATTCCCTACATGGTGAAGAACAAAAAACACTCATTTATGCCGGAGCAATCGGATTATCACTTATTTCCATCATTCTGTTTGCGTTTACTGAAACAAAAAAACAGACCTATTCCGAGAGCCGGTTAGGGGCTATTTATGCAATCACGCTTGCGACAAGCATTATCATTCTTGCAAAATGCCCGATCGCAGAACAGGGATGGCTCAATCTGCTTAAAGGTGAAATTGTGTCGGTATCAACCACAGACCTCTGGCTGACAATAATCGGACTTGGTCTGGTGACGCTCTGTTTCTGGAGATTTAACCGCGAGTTTACACTGGTCTCTTTTGATCCGGAAATGGCAATCACCCTTAATAAGAACATACTGCTGTGGGATTTATTTCTATTTTTGCTAATTGGAACAACCATTGCAATAGCAGTGTTGACTGTTGGTCCGCTTGTTGCATTTGGATTCACAGTAATCCCCCCTCTTATAACACGGCTTTATGTTAAAAGTATGCGCGGATTTATCATACTTTCTTCACTCACCGGCGGCATATCCGCTTTGATTGGATTTATCATTGCATATAAATATGACCTGCCGGTTGGCGCAATGGATGTCTCTCTACTTGGAGTAATTCTGATAATAATGTCTGTTATAAAAATTATTAGTAAACGGATTCTTATTTAAAATGAGTTGCTAAAAAAATATTCTTTAAAAAAATGTATTATATTGCATTTTTAATTAAATATTTGTTTACTAGTAGCCGTTTAATCATTAAAAGAGATTATAAAATGAATGGCGAGTGGTATAGAAAATTAATTTTACTGATAGCCCTATGTATCCTAAATGGCATCAGCGCGATTGCCGCCACTGAGTTGTCTGCGGATGCCGCTGTTTCTCACAAAGATACCATTATTTCATTAGAAGCCTCTCATTCTGCTGAACATAGCGGACTTCCTGAAAGCGCCCAGCAAATTGCGCCATTTGTTTCAAATTCAATGGTTTTGACCTGGATTGTTGCATTATCAATCATTCTTTTCGCAAGGATCGCCACCCGTAATATGAGAGATGTTCCTGAAGGAATACAAAACTTTGCCGAATGGCTTGTGGAAACCTTACACGATTTTCTTGAAGGGATTATGGGGGCTGAACTGGCTAAAAAGACCTTCTGGTTTTTTGCCACAATCTTTATATTCATTTTGTTTTCAAACTGGTTCGGCTTAATCCCCGGTGTCGGAACTATTGGCTGGGGAGTTCCCGATGCCAGCGGCAGATTGCACCATATCGCCATACCATTATTGCGCGGTGTTAATGCTGATTTAAATATGACCTTTGGTATGGCAATGGTCTTTTTTGTAATGTGGACAGTCTGGGCTATTCAAGCAAACGGCATAAAAGGCTTTATTCTTCATATTTTTGGACCAAAAGGCGACACAGCGGGCTTGTTAAAAATCTTAATGATAGCCGTTTTTGTGATGGTCGGTTTTTTGGAAGTAGTCTCCATTTTATTCAGACCTATCTCGCTGAGTTTCCGTCTGTATGGCAATATTTTTGCCGGGGAAAATATGCTTGAAACAATGTCGCAAATCGGACCTGAGAGCCTCCGATGGTTATTGAGCTGGCTTGTGCCGATTCCATTTTATCTGCTTGAAGTGCTTGTAGGTATTGTTCAAGCGCTTGTATTTATGCTATTAACTGCAATGTTTACTTTATTAATATGTATGCATGAAGAAGGCGGTGAACACAAAGACGCAACCGCTCATTAAAACGGATTTCAGCGGTCTGACCATAAACAACTTGTGGGGGCTGCTGATAAAAATGAAAGGGAAAAGACTATGTTAACAGCGATACCAATGTTAGCGGAAGTAAGTGGAAATGTGCATGTAGGGCTTGCCTGTCTGGGCGCAGCCTTCGGTATAGGGCTTATAGGTATGAAGGCATCGGAAGCGGTCGGTCGCAATCCCGGCGCTGCCACAAAGATACTGGTTCAGGCAATCCTTAGCACAGCATTCGCCGAAGGTATAGTGTTCTTCGCCATATTCCTGGTGAAGTAACCTAATTCAACAAAGTTAGTTAATATTATGGGCGCAGTTAATACCTGCGCCCGGCAAAATTTACGGTTCTGCGGTTATGAACATTGAAATAATATTCGCTGCAAGTTCTCTTGCCGATACAGCAAGAGAAACTGCAGAAAAGTTCGGACTTAACCTGCCACAATTTATAGCGCAGGTAATAAGCTTTGCTATAGTGGCTGCTCTTCTGCACCGTTTTGCTTACAGACCAATTCTTCTGATGTTAGAAGAACGGAAAAAGAGAATCGCCGAAAGCCTTGAACAGGCAGAAAAAATAAAATCCGAACTGGCTAAAACCGAAGCCGCGCGTCAGGAAATTCTTGCCCGCGCTAACGCAGACGCAAACAAATTGATTGAAGAGGCAAAAGCAGTAGCAGCAAAACTGCAGGAAGCAGAGGCTAAAAAAGCGATCGCAACCGCTGAACATATAATCAAGAAAGCCCACGAAGCAGCAGCCGCAGACCAAATGAAGATGATGAACGAATTGCGCAAAGAAATCGGCAGACTTGTTGTTGAAACAACAATAAAGGTCACAGGAAAAGTTCTGACGCCAGAAGAACATAAACGGCTTATTGAAGAAGCAAACCGCGCATTAATATCTCAATAAAATTTATGAGCCCTGCGCCGAAAATAAACTGCAAATTACACCTGTAAGTTATTATGATTACGTCAAAACAAATTCGCCGCGAAGCCCGCGAGTTGTTCCAACTCTGCCGGGCAGATGGAAGATTTGACGAAAATCGCGTCAGATCAATCGTTGAGGAAATATTGCAAAAAAAACCGCGCGGCTATCTGCAAATATTAAAAGTTTTTAAACGACTCGTTAAACTTGAAATAGATAGAAATACTGCAACTGTTGAAAGCGCTGTTGAAATTGACGAACAGACTAAGAACCAAATTAGAGAAAATTTAACCCGCCTTTACGGCAATAATTTGCGAGTGAAATTCGCGGTTAACCCGTCGCTTATCGGCGGGCTGCGAATAAAAGTCGGAAGCAAAGTTTACGATAGTTCAATAATAACAAAATTGAGTGAATTGGCTGAAACCTTTTAACAAACATTGAATCACGCTTATGAGCGATATCCTGAAAGAAATTGAGGAAAAAATAGCCGGTATTAAGACCACGGCATCGCGCAGAAATGTCGGAGTCGTTCGCGAGATTGGCGACGGCGTAGCAAAGATTGAAGGGCTTGACGACGCGATGCTCAACGAGATGCTTGATTTTGGTAATGGAATTACCGGGATAGTGCTCAATCTTGAAGAGACCGAAGTTGGCGCTATTATTCTTGGCGAATACACGCATATTAAAGAGGGTCAGGAGGTAAGAACTACCGGCAAGTTGCTCCAGGTGCCTGTCGGTATGGGACTTTTAGGACGCGTTGTAAACACGCTCGGCGAGCCGCTGGATGGAAAAGGACCGATTAAATATGAAACCACATACCCTGTGGAAAAAATCGCCCCGGGCATTATCAAACGGCGGAGCGTTAACCAACCTGTTCAGACCGGAATTATGGCAATAGACGCAATGATTCCGATTGGCAGAGGACAGCGCGAATTAATCATTGGCGACCGCTCCACGGGCAAAACCGCTATTTGCATAGACACTATCATTAACAATGCCAGATTAAACCGCGAGGCTGATGAACGCGGCGATGAATCATACCGAAAACTTTATTGCATCTATGTTGCGATTGGACAGAAACAATCAAGCATAGCCCAAACGCTCAGCGTCCTTGAACGGGAAGGCGCAATGCCGTACACAATCGTCGTTGCTGCCCCGGCTTCTGATTCGGCTACAAACCAATATCTTGCACCATTTGCCGGTTGCGCTATGGGAGAATGGTTTATGGACAATGGTATGGACGCGCTGATAGTTTATGATGATCTGTCTAAACACGCCGTCGCATACCGTCAGGTATCGCTTGTACTTAAACGACCTTCTGGACGCGAAGCTTATCCGGGCGATGTCTTTTATCTACACAGCAGGCTTCTTGAACGGGCTGCAAGACTCAACGAGAAAAATGGCAACGGCTCTCTAACGGCATTGCCTATTATTGAAACCCAATTAGGCGACGTCTCGGCATACATCCCTACAAACGTTATTTCAATTACCGACGGACAAATCTTCCTTGAAACAGACCTGTTTTATCAGGGCGTTAGACCTGCAATCTCGGTTGGAATTTCTGTCTCCCGAGTCGGTTCAGCCGCGCAGATAAAAGCAATGAAACAGGTTGCGGGAAGGATAAAACTCGACCTGGCGCAATTTCGCGAACTCGCCGCATTTGCCCAGTTCGGTTCAGATTTAGACCCGACAACGCAGGCAAAAATTGAACGTGGCAAACGGATAGTAGAAATATTCAAACAGCCGCAATACAAACCCGCGCCGGTTGAAATTCAGGTTGCCGTACTCTGGGCTGTCCAGAATGGATTCTTTGATGACGTGCCTGTTGAAAAAGTAAAAGATTGCCAGAATAAAATGACCGATTTCCTTGTAACGAGAAAACCTGCTCTATTAAATAAAATCCGAACAGATAAAGTTCTTGATGACGCTTCAGTCAACGAATTGAAATCTGCGATTACCGAGTTCAAGAATTTTTATAAATAAAATGTTGCTATGCCGAGCACGCGAGACATACGGAGGCGGATAAAATCTATTAGAAACACGGCGCAAATAACCCGCGCTATGCAGATGGTTGCCGCCGCAAAAATGCGCAAGGCGCAACAGGCTGCGCTATCTGGAAGACCTTACGCAAATTTAATGAATCGGGTTATTTCGGAGGTTAGCGCCCATACAGGCGATTTTTCACATCCGTTTCTTGAACCAGGCAAAGGCGCCAAAAGATGCGTTATACTCGTCAGTACCGACAAAGGATTGTGCGGGGCATTGAACACTAACCTTTTCAGAGAAGCCTTAAAATTTGACCCCGAAAACACCATATTTATATCTGCAGGTAAAAAGGCAAGTCAGTTCCTATCCAGAACAAAACGCCAGCTCATTGCCGAATTCCAGTACAAAGACACGCCTCAATTTTCTGAAGCCCGCGCGATTTCGCGATTTGCCCAAAACCTGTTTCTTGAAGGAAAAGTTGAAAAAATAGACATTTTATTCACTAATTTTGTATCAACCCTGCATCAAAAACCGCAACTTGTCGAATTTTTGCCAATTGGCAAAATTGAAGGCGTTTCTTCAGATTTTGAAGGAGAAGATTTAGGCAAAAAACTTGAAAAATCTGAATTTGAATTTTTATTTGAACCTGGCGCTGAACAGGTGCTTAGCGCGATGTTACCGCACTATTTGAATTTCAGGGTCTATCAGGTGCTGCTTGAATCAAAAGCAAGCGAGCACAGCGCGCGAATGATTGCGATGAAAAACGCAACTGACAATGCAACGCAATTAATCAAAGATTTAACCCTGAAATATAATAAGATGCGGCAGGCTGCGATTACAAAGGAACTTCTGGAAATCAGCACTGCCCAGATGGCAATGGAATAAAGATAAATACACTGTTTTAAAAAATGAATAAGGGAAAAATAGTTCGAGTTATAGGACCGGTGGTTGATGTGGAATTCAAAGAAAAACTGCCGGAAATTTATAATGCGCTGGTTGTGAACTACAAGATCGGCGATAAAGATGTGTCGCTTACTCTGGAAGTCCAGCAACACCTTGGCGACAACTGGGTCCGTTCTATAGCAATGTCAACCACCGAAGGACTAAAGCGAGGATATGAAGTCATTGACACCGGCAAACCGATTTCAGTGCCAGTCGGTGATGCCGTAATGGGACGCGTTATGAACGTAATCGGAGAACCGGTTGATGAACGCGGGCCTATTGCCACTGATAAATATTATCCAATTCACCGTCCGGCGCCTTCACTGCTTGAACAATCCACTACGCCACAAATTTTAACCACCGGGATAAAGGTTATAGACTTGATATGTCCGTTCTTAAAAGGCGGAAAAGTAGGCGCCTTCGGCGGCGCAGGCGTCGGCAAAACAGTCGTAATAATGGAGTTAATCAATAATATAGCGAAGATGCATGGCGGCGTGTCGGTCTTTGCCGGCGTCGGCGAACGAACCCGCGAGGGCAACGACCTTTATCACGAAATGTCCGAAGCAAAAGTTATCAAACAAGATAACCTTGCGGATTCAAAAATCGCGCTCGTGTTCGGTCAGATGAATGAACCGCCCGGCGCACGTTTAAGAGTGGCGCTATCCGGGCTGGCAATTACAGAATATTTCAGAGATGAGCGAAATCAGGACGTACTGCTCTTCATAGATAACATTTTCAGGTTTTCACAAGCCGGCTCAGAGGTCTCGGCTCTATTAGGCAGAACACCGAGCGCAGTCGGTTATCAACCGACGCTTGCGGCTGAAATGGGCGAGTTACAAGAGCGAATCACATCAACTAAAAATGGATCAATTACATCGTTTCAGGCAATTTACGTGCCAGCAGACGACATAACAGACCCGGCGCCGGCAACAACCTTTACACATCTTGACGCAACGATCGTCCTTGAACGTTCAATTGCCGAGCTGGGCATCTATCCTGCGGTTGATCCGTTGGCGTCAACATCAAGGGCGCTCACGCCGGAAATTGTCGGGCAAGAACATTACGAAGTCGCCCGCGGCGTCCAGCGCGTTCTGCAAAGATATAAAGACCTTCAGGATATAATTGCAATACTGGGTATGGACGAACTTTCGCCAGAAGACAAATTAACCGTTTATCGCGCTCGTAAAATCCAGCGCTTTTTAAGCCAGCCTTTCTCAGTCGCTGAGGTCTTTACAGGACGCCCGGGCAAACAGGTGCCTGTAGCGGAAACTGTCAGAGGTTTTAAAGAAATCCTTGAAGGAAAACACGACGATGTTCCAGAAGCCAATTTTTATATGAAAGGCTCAATTGACGAAATCTACGAATCTTAAGCAAAATTTTGCCGATTAAAAAATGGCTGGAAAAATAAAATTAGAGATTGTAACACCAGAAGCTATCATCTTTTCGGATGAAGTTGATATGGTTACTCTGCCTGGAATTGAAGGGGAGATGGGTGTTTATCCAATGCATGTGCCGTTGATGACTCAAATTGTTCCCGGCGAACTCAAATTCATTAAATCCGGAGAAGAAACCCTTATGGCTGTCGGTGAAGGTTTCGCCGAAATTACAGGCGAAAAGGTTGCTATATTGACAGATATGGCAATTCAAGCAAAAGATATTGACGAAGCGCAGGCAGAAGAAGCCAGACGCCGCGCAGAAGCCAGACTCAGAGAAAAGATTTCCGACGAAGAAGCGGCAGCGGCGCAAGCCGCTATTGCCCGCTCAATAGTCCAGATTCAGATTAAACGAAAAATAAGAAAATAATTTTACCCCCTCCCCTTAACGCTAATTTCAATAACCCCACCCGTCAAAGATGAGATTACGTTTTGCTTAATGTTTATCCATCCTGAACCTTGAGCAAAAAACCTGTATTTCTGGCTGAATATTACATTCGTAAAAATATTTCGCAGGTTGCATTGGCTACGCAGCGATGCTAACGCACTATTTTTTGATTTAAATTAACAGACCTTTCTTTTATCATTCACTCAAAATTACCGCGACGACTTATAAATAAATATTTTTATTGATGAAAAATAAGAAAAAAAACATCGCGGGTTTGCCCAAACAAGAAAAAAAACAGACCGCCAGTTTTCAAACTATTTGGTCGCTTATAGATTTTCTCTTTTTAGTAATTCTACCCATCGTCTTTTTATACTGCTGGGTTTATTTTGTTGCAGAACCAGAATTGATTTACCATAAACAAATCCAGCCGTTTTTCATAGATTTGCCTTATATAAGAGAATTCCTGAATAGACCGAATGGAGTTTCCGAATTATTTTCGGCATTTATGCTAAAGTTTTACGGGTATGGAGTTACGGGGATTTTAAATGAAATTATTCTGATTTCTGCCGTATCTATTGCAGGCTGGTTTGTGTTGAACAAATTCGGAAAATCAAATACAAACAAACTAATATTTTTAGCGCCTGCATTTACGGTGTTTTTCCATATTGATTACAATTGTCTCCCATTCCCTGCCCTTGCAGGCGCCATTTCAGGACTTTTATGTTTTATGTTATTAATCCATATATACGCGCTGAACAGAATAATCGGGTTTCTTTTATTTGCCATATCTTCCAGCATAATTTTGTGGTGCTTCACCGTCGGGTTTTTATTATTTTTCCTGCTCTGTTCCCTTTACGCAATTAACAGGAATAGAAAACCGGATGCGATTGTGTTCGTCTTAATCTCGGGTGGCTGGGTTTATCTATTTTTCTTTCACTACGGCTTTAAACTCTCTGATTTTGAACTTAATAATTCTCTATTCGGAAGACTTGCTGAAATTGCCATTGTGTTTCTGACTCCAATAATAATTATTATAAGAAAAACATCTAAAATTCTTTATGAAAAAGGGATAATCAGGAAAGTTAATTTTAAAATAGCAGATTCTCCCCTGTTTTATGGCTTTGTATCAGCGCCGCTATGTCTGGCAATTTTTTCCTGCGGTGAAAAATTTTTTGACTGGAATAAAAAATATCTAATTCAGGTTGATTACTATGCCTGCAAACATCAATGGCAAACGGTTATTGACACGTTCGCAAAGTTGAAATCTTATAACAACATTGCGCTGGTTCAACTTCGTAGGGCGCTTCTTTATACCGACAGGCTTCTGGACGATTACTTTTATTACCCGCAATTAAAAGAAAAATATTTTTTCCCGGATTATAACGATGACGTTACAGTATGTATGACGCTGGCTGAGTTTTTTTATGAATTGGGGCACATTAATTTTTCCGAACATCTATGTTATGAATCGCTTGAATATGACGGAGCAAAACCTCGCCAGCTAATTTTATTGAGCAAAATCAATTTATTAAAGGGAAAGACAAATGCCGCTAAAATATTTCTTAACCGGTTGAGCCGCGACCCATTTAGCCGGAACGTCGCAATGCAAGCGCTTTTAGATATTCAGAACAACAGCCCATTCAAGAACGATGATATGTTTAAATTTGTAAAAGAATATATTAACACAGTTCCTTACGCAGGGTATGAAATCAGGGATGAAACATTTTTCAATCAACTCCTTGTTTCAAATCCAAAAAACCGCAGGGCATTTGAATGTCTGATCGCGACATATCTGGCAAATAAAAATCTCTCCGAAGCGATGAGGTTAGTCAACGCCTTCCCGGGGCTTGGTTTTAAAAATCTTCCCCGTCATTATGAGGAAGCGGTTCTTGTCTGGCAGATAATTGAAAAACATCAACAATTTGTTCCGGGAAAATACAGAATAAGTCAGGCAACAACTATGCAATTCAATGATTTTGTCCGAGTCATTGAACGTTACAACGGCAATTTAGCGGCGGCAAAAAGCGAACTGGCAGAGCGATTCGGAACAACCTACTGGTATTACTATTTTTACGAAGAGGTGTTTAACCCGTTTCTCCAATTTTATAAGCCTTTATGAAATACATTGGATCAATAAAACTCGCTATACCGATTTTGCTGGCGCTGTTTAATACCGTTTATAAAGCGTCACCTTTAAATTCGCTCCCTGCGAAACCGCAGATATTCCCGGATTATGCCGATATCACCATCCCGCCAAACATCGCGCCGTTGAATTTTATCATTAACGAAAAAGGGTCTAAATACCGCGTGGAATATTTGGTCAAAGACAGGATTATTTGTGAGGTAAAGACGAGTTCGCCGGAAATTCAAATCTCAGAAAACAAATGGAAAGAACTCCTTCATAATGCGCGCGGGTCTGAATATGTGGTTAAAATATCCGTATTCAGCAATGAATGGATAAATTTTTGCCCGATTACAAATCGTGTGGCGAATGAGGAAATTGACCCGTGGATAGTGTATCGCTATTTAAAGCCGCTCTATCAATTTTATTACGATATGAGCATACGACAGCGGAACTTGGAAACGTTTAATGAAAAGATCGTGCTTCCCTCGTGGCGATTTGAAAGGGGATGCCTGAACTGCCATACTTTTTTAAACCATACCCCATCAGCGTTTGCGTTTCACGTGCGCAGAGGGAAAGAAGGCAATCCGATGATCCTGTGCATTTCAAACAAGGTCTCAACGGTGGACAAAACCCTTGGATATATCTCATTTCATCCATCGGGAAAGGCAATAGCCTTTTCACTAAACAAACTTTCGCTCTTTTTCCACGCAACAGGTGAAACGCGCGATGTATATGACGAAGACTCAACTCTTGGAATTTATAGGATTGATAAAAACACGATTGAAAGCATTCCCGAAATATCAAACCCCGAGGATAACCAGACCTGGCCTTGTTGGTCTGCGGACGGTAAATATCTTTTTTATTGTGTCGCTAAAAAACGCCCTGTGAAAAATTACCGCGATATCAAATACAGTCTTGCGCGGATTTCTTACGAGCTGGAAGCAAACAAGTGGGGAAATCCCGAAATCCTTGTTCCTGCGGAAAAAACCGGACTTAGCGTTCACCAACCCAGAATATCGCCCGACTCGCGATTTGTTCTCTTTGCAATGTCCGAATATGGAAACTTTCCGGTTTACCGTCTGGAGAGCGATCTCTACCTTTTAAACATACAGAGTGGAGATTTAAAACGACTTGAACTAATTAGCGATTCAAGCGATTCGTGGCATTGCTGGTCAAGCAATGGTAGATGGATTCTCTTCAGCAGCAAACGAATGGACGGCGTCTTTGCGCGCCCGCATATAAGTTATTTTGATACTAATGCTGTTTCGCGCAAACCGTTTGTGGTCCCGCAAAAAGACCCAAAGTTTTATACCTTATGCATACATACTTTCAATGTCCCTGAATTTTCAAAAGAGCAGATTAATATTACTCAAAAGCAACTTCTTGAAGCCATAGCAGGCAATACTTTTGTTTTAAAACCCTATGATAAGATAAACAAATCAAAACCAGCGGAAACATCAGAACATTATGGTTCTAAACTGGAAAAGAGGTCTGAACAATAAATCGGCAATCTAATCCCAACATTTCTCTTTGCCGAAATGGAGAGTTTTATGCCTGAGCAGTCAGCCGTTTTTATTTGTAATCTGGATAAAATTGAATGTGTTTCTTGATAAATCGCCTCAAACCATTTTAAATTAGATATCAAATGCTAAAATGGTTATTCAGAATAATTATTCTGGCGATTGTGCTTGCAATCGCATTCGCCTTGCTGGTTGATACAATCGCAAAAGAGCTCGCAGAAACGTATCTAACCAGAAAATTAGGCAGTGAAGTCTCTATCGAAAAACTTGAAGTTTGCCTGTCTGCGCCGCGAATCAAGGTTTACAATTTTGTTTTATACAATCCGGCGCATTTCGGCGGCTCCAGATTTATAGAAATCCCGCAGGCTACAATAGAATATGATTTCAGACAGGCGCTAAAACAAAATATCTATTTAAGGCTCGCAAGAATTGACTGCTCAAAGATAAACCTCGTATCAGACAACCTCAATAGATTGAATATAGAGGATTTTATAAAAAATCAACCCGGCGCAGCGCAACCAACTAAAACCAACGGCGCGATGTTCTTCATAGAAATTTTAAATTTATCTATTGGCGTTGTAAGATGGTCAAATATTGAAAATCCCTCAATCGTTCAAGAAGCGCCGGTTAACATAAATAATTATATTATTAAAAATCTCTCTTCAAAAGACCTGACGCCGCAATTTTTCACCAATTTATTGCTTCAAATAATGCTTCAGAGCGGGAAGGTTGGAATCAAAGATGGCAAATTAATTATACTTCAGCAAAACCCAACATTGCCTCGACAAATCAAATAATGAAATTAGTTTTGCCAGAATATTCGTGAGACTAGGTAAACCTGAGCGCTTCAAAAATTATAATTAGAATTAAGGTTAGGTCGCATCATACAACATAACAATTAAATTAAAATAACTCTCTTTCTCAACTCCCAACTCAAACGACGCCACTATTTTTCTAGCGATTCAGGTATTCATCTATACGTTCAATTTTCTTTGGTTTATTTATGAATTTTGTATAATTTCTGCAAATAGAATCAGCAAGTGATGAATATGAAAGATTTTTCCTTTCGCAATTCAATGGAGAAACTGATTTTTGCAACACTGTTTTTGATAGCAGAAACAGGTTCTATTGCGGAAATCTGGCATAACGACCTTTATTTGAGCGGCGGAGATTACTGGCGACAAAGAATTAGAATAGAGTTCACCAACTCGTCAGCGATTAATTACGAAGGCGAGCCATTCACAATAGCGATTGGAAATTTAACCGATCAAATTCCACTCGTCGGGACAAAAGCAGATGCAATACGCGTTTGTTCGGAAAACGGCGTGGAATTTTTGTGGTCAATTTATTCTGAAAACGGAACAAAAATTTCAAAATGCGAGATACCGAACGGCGCAAGGCTGGTAATTCCTGTCACTATTTCTCCATTCTCGCAATCTGGATATTATGTATATTTTAACAATCCGTCTGCATGGAAAGTTCCCGATTATTACGATGTTATAACTTCAATAATGAACGGTTCTGTTGAAGAAGGAAACGATGATAATCCATCTTACTGGCAACAGGACAAACCGGACGAAACTCATCGCAATTACGTAGTTGATGAAAATCCGCATTCAGGGAAGAAGTGTTTGAAAACCGTTGTCTCAGAAGGCGCTGCGCCAACATGGATTTCAACACGTCAGATTAATATCAGAATACATCCGGGGAGCCGGTATAAATTCAGCGGTTTTGTTCGGGCTCAAAATGTTCGCGGTTCAACGGGCTGGTATCTTCATATTGGCAATAGTGAAAATTCAATGCTTATAAACCCAATGGCGACAATTTCCGGCGGCACATTTGACTGGCGCGAGGTTACTGCGGAATTTACCGCGCCAACTAACGCCGATAGATTGAGCGTTGGCACAGTACTCTACGGGACTGGCACAGCGTGGTTTGACGATGCTAAACTTGTTGAGGTATCAGCGTCGGTAAATATCGTTTCAATCAATTTGCAACGGCTTCCAGAATTAAAAGAGAGAGCGACTAAACTGCAATGGTCAAAAAAAGATAGGAATCAATATTTAATGAGGCTTCCGGTAAGATATGATAATGTAGAAAACCAGCGGGTTGAAAACTCTCTTCTTATAGCCGACCTGTCTCCTGTTTTAACAAGGTATTCTCGATTTTTAAATCCCGACGGAATTTATGCCGTTGGTTCTGATGGCAAACCTCTTGACTTTGTTAGAACGGGGAAAAAATTGTTCTTATTTTCCTCTCTGGAGCCATTAAGCAGGACTTGCAATTATCTCTATTTTCCAAAATTATCCGGTTCATCATCTTCAGCAATGTTTACTAAAACCGATTATCAATTTAGTTTAAACCCGGCGTTGCCGGGCGGAGATTTTAACAGGGAATCGGCGCAACTCGCCCGTTCGCAATATTTGAAACTGCTCAATAGTCCGGTGAATCTTGTTAAAAACGAGGATTTTGAATCCGGCTCAAAAGTGGCAGATTTCTGGACCTATGGCGGCGCTAACGGAAAAGATGTAATAATAGAGACATGCAATGGAGGATTGTTCGGCAATCGTTGCGTCGCAATGACGATTAAGAGCAACCCGTCAAAGGCGTGGATTGGCTTGAGGCAAACCATTTCTATCAAAGGCGGTAAATCTTATTTTTACTCCTGCTGGGTCCGCTGCAGCAATGTTGTTAACGGAGCAATTACACTTCACGCGCATGCGAAAAATTCCCGCGGCGAGGTGTGCAAGAATGGAGGCTATTTGAGCGTTGGCGAGAATATCAGCGGCAATCGCGACTGGACATTATTAAGCGGAATTCTTGTTATGCCTGCTGAAGCGCAAACATTAGAGTTGCACCTGACCACTGACAGGTCTGGCGAGATATATTACGATGGCGTCGTTCTTGCGGAAATAAGGGAGGCGGCAGCGTTGCCGCTTGAATGGAATCCTGAGTTGGAAAAAGACGAGTTAATGGTATGGCAGACGCCGTCAATTATTAAGGTTTTTCGCGATGACATTACGATTGACAGAATAACAAAGCCCTATATTTCTGCCGCAAAAAATGAACGCGAACCGATGCAACTGGCAATACGGAGTTCCAAAAATATGGAAATCCAGATCAAATGCACCCCGCCTAGACACACATCAGGCGCTGAATTGCCTCAGCCAGAAATCGGCATAGTTGACTATATCCCGATTGATTATGTCTCGGGCTATTATCAAGATAACTCGCCTGAATGGATTAGAAAAAAACCGTCTCATCCGGGCGGTTCGGATGGATGGACAGGATACTGGCCTGACCCGATACTGCCTGTAAATCAATTCACGCTGCGTCCAAATCAGACTCAACCAGTCTGGCTTACTTTTAAAGTCCCAGCAGACTCAAAACCCGGAGATTACAAAGGCATAATAACCCTGATATCCAAAAATAAAATTTTAAAAGAAATCCCTTACACGGCGCACATCTGGAATTTTGAGTTGCCGAAAAATTGCAATGTGAAGGCGATTTATGATGTTCGCGCTTCTGTAAAAAGGTGGGCACCAGAGGGGACTTCTGAAGAAGAGTTGAGAAGAGCGGTCTGGGATTTTATGGCTGAACGAAGATTGTGTCCGGATACAATACGACCAGAACCGCGACTGCTATATAAAGATGGAAAAGTTGACGCTGATTTTTCCGCATTTGATAAAAGCGCGCGCTATTATATTGAAAACCTAAACTTTCCACATTTTTATACACCGTATCAATTTTACTGCTTCGGCTGGGGTCTGCCGCCAGGAGTAAAATTTGGCGAAGCGCCGTACGAGGGTAAATTCCCTTATGAAAATTTAGATAGAGAAAATTTGCGTCCACAATTCAAACAGGCTTATCAACAATGTCTTAAGGTTTACTGGAATCACTTAAAAACCAATGGTTGGGCAGACCGTTGCCTGCTTTATATTTCAGATGAACCGTTTGACCATTTAGACTCAATTAAAAAACAGATGAAAGCCTTATGCAGAATGATTCAGGAGGTTGATCCCTCTATACCGATTTATTCAAGCACCTGGCATCATCAACCGGAGTGGGATGGCTTCATCACAGTATGGGGCTTGGGACATTACGGGATTGTCCCGCCCGAAAAACTTGAACAAATCTGCAAAGGCGGTGCGAGGGTTTTGTGGACTACCGATGGACAAATGTGCATTGACACCCCGTTTCTTGCAATTGAACGGCTATTGCCGCATTTTGCCTTTCACTATGGAGCCGAAGGTTATGAATTCTGGGGATTTGACTGGCTAACCTACGATCCGTATGAATTTGGATGGCACACTTTTATACGACAATCAGACCAGCCCGGCAAAACCTACTGGGTCAGATATCCAAATGGCGACGGCTATTTAATCTATCCCGGGAAAAAATTTGGCAGGGTAAAGCCGGTGCCATCTTTGAGGTCTGAACTCGCCGCCGATGGTTGTGAGGATTACGAATACCTCTATCTGTTAAGCCGTTTAATGCAGAAGAGCAACATTGCAAATAAGGAGGCTAAACAGGCGCTTGAATTTGCACGCTCTCTGGTTTTTATGCCAAATGCCGGCGGCAGATTTTCTTCGCAGATTTTGCCAGAGCCTGAACTCGTTTATAAAGCGCGGGAGAAAATCGCTCAGGCAATAGAAAAATTGAATCAATAGGTGAGCAGTTCAATAAGGCTCAACCCGTTGTTTGATAATTGCCAGCCTGTATCCTTGTGAATAATAAGACGTCGGCAGGAATTTGCTTTTTGCTCATCGGCGTTTACCCTTAATAACTGGAGACTTGAAAACCCTTTTGCCTCCAGAGGTGAACGCGGAATTAATTTAATCGGCAAACCGTTGAAATTAAATGAAATCTCATATCCGGCAATGCCTTCTTGTTCAACTCGGGGATTTTTGACTACCAGCGATGGATATCGTTTGATATACGGAAAATTTGTTTTCCTTACGAATACTGCAAAGAGTTCCGGTTGGTTTCTGATAAAATCCGCAAGATTGAATCCCTGTCTGCGCTGCGCAAGAAGGACTGCGCGCGGGTCTATTCCGAGCAGGTTCTGACCATTCCAAACACCGTGGTCGTTTCGTTCTTCCGGATAACGCGACTTAAACCAGAATGGAAACTTGTCGTTTATAAACAAATCCAGTTCAAAGTGCAGGTGAGCGCGGTCAAGCGTGATTCTTTGTCTCGTATTTGCTGTGGTTCCCATAACACCGATTGTTTCGCCAGCCTTGACAACCGTTCCGGGTTTAAGGTTCGCCCTGATACTGTTAAGATGCGCGTATAGTGAGTATATTTCAATCCCATCGATATAATGACGAATAACAATATACTTTCCATAATTTGAAAGCGCCTGTTTTTCGTTAATGTAAACAACCATACCGTCGGCTGTCGCATAGATAGGGTCAATTGGTCTGTTGTTTTTGTCCCTGTTTACACATTTGATATCAATCCCTTCGTGCATTTGATAACCATCAGAACGGACACATCCGAATGTTCCGCTCTCCCAGTTTCTTCCGGGAGTTGCGACAAAATATTTATCCTGATTTTGCCAGTCAAAAATCGCCTTATTTGGCGTTGGCAAATAAAACGGTTGAGCAAATCCGCATATTGTCTTAAACGTAGCGGCGATTAATGTTATTGCGACGATTTTCTTGATTATTTTCCCTGATTTTGTCCCTTTCATATTAACTCTTCTTTTTTGGTTGAACAGCCTTTGCAACGTTATTTAATCCTCTAACGATTCTTTCTGCCTCCTCGCGCGTCGCGTCAGGAGTAAAAACTAAAACACCATCAGAAATGCGACGCGTAATTAGAGGCGCGCCTATCCAACGAGCATCGGTAAAATGACAGAAAATAGCCAGATGCCTGCCTTTGTTTGAAGTGGTGATATTATCAAGAAGAAGCGTGCCGCTGCTATCAAATTTTATACGAATGGCGTATGTTCCCATAAAATCAATCACATCAGCCCGTTCAATAAACCCTTCGTGCAAAACTGGCGATCTGTCAACGGTTAAAATCACTGGATTATTTCTGTATATTTTTGCCTGAACACAACGGTCTGTTCCATCAGGATTCAATTCTACGTGAAAACTAATCTGCGTTGCCTCTTTACCCATTGATTTTTTGGGCTTGGTCTCACTCTTATTGTGCGCGCAGCCGGCGATGACCAGTAATGTAAATATGATCGTCGCCATCAAAATTATATTGAATCTTCTCAATATTATGTTCATATTCTTTTAAGATATTAAAATATCAATAACTAACATATAAAGTTTTATGAGCAAACAATACAATAAAATATTAAAACGTAGACGCCGCAAGGCGTATATCAAACGGAAAAAGAAACTCGCGAAACAGGCTGCAAAATCAAAGAGCCAGAACGCGCAGACCGCTGCGTCAGAATCGCAGCGTCAAGGACAGAGTTGAGACCTGTCTGCAATAGCGCAAATATAATTCACAATACCGCCATTTTCTGGCGGTATTTTTTTACTCAAATATGTATAAGTCAGAAATTAAAGTTTTGAAACAAACTAAGATTGCATATTTGCTAAAATTTAGATTTGCCCGAGTTTTTTGGGAATCACGGCGGCAACGCCTGAAAACATTCACGCGCCTACGCGACCATCTCAAAATTAGCGTTTTTCTTGATCGGTTTCAAAATCAACTCCAAGGTTTAACGCCAACGGTTCGTGTTCCAACGCCTGTATTATAATGTATTTAACTTGAAATTAATTATTCATTGGTTATATTGTCAGTTCATTTGCTCGGTTTAATGATTTTCCAAAAATTCCCCGAGCGCCTATTAACATTAATATGAAAATTTGCTTGTTTGGCATAACTGGCATCCCAATAGGGAAACACAATGTAAAAGACCCGCGGCTTGACGAGGCAGACAGCCTCGTTGAAGCCGACAAGAAAACCTATGTTCAGGTGGATATCGCAGAACAAAAAGAGATAACATCTGCCGACGCAATCGTTGCAAGCGAAGAGAGCCTGTTTGATTTGTTATTGCTTGACCTTGAATTTATTGAAAATCGTTTGACCAGAAATCCGGGACAGGAAGAGTCTGCGGCGTTGTTAAAGGCGCGCGAAATATTGGAATCTGGAAAACCGCTACGCGGTAACGGTTTAACAAACGAACAACTGGCTGCGCTATCAATCCATTCACTCTATACATTTAAACCAGTGACTGTGGCTACAAAATTGGAACTTGAAAATTTTGACCAATTCCTTGTTCGCGTTTTAAATGAAAGCGGCTATACCTGTTTTCTAACCGTAGGAGGAAAAGAAAACCGCGCCTGGCTGATTAAACAAGGTATGACAGCCTGGGAGGCAGCTGGAGTTATTCATTCTGATATACAACGCGGATTTATTCGCGCAGAAATTATCAGTTATGACGATTTTATCCAGTTTGGAGGCGAAACCGGAGCCAAACGCGCAGGCAAACTTCGTCTTGAACCAAAAACTTATGTTATGCAACCATACGATATAGTGAACTTTAGGTTCAATAAGTAAAATATCAGCTGTTTAATATGGAAAAAGACGAGAAAAATTTTACACCGGAAATACTTGCAAAATACATAGACCACACGCTCTTAAAACCGGATGCAACCTCAAAAGATATTGAAAAATTATGTCAGGAGGCAAAACAATTTGGATTCTATTCGGTTTGCGTAAATAGTTCCCGCGTGGCACTTGCGAGGTATTTTCTGGAAGAGACAGATATAAAGGTCTGCAGCGTTGTCGGTTTTCCTCTCGGGGCAGTGGACAGCGATGCAAAACGATACGAAACAGAAGTTGCGATTGATGAAGGGGCTCACGAGATTGATGTAGTTATCAATATTGGATTTTTAAAAGACAAAGAAGATAAAAAAGTTTTGCGCGAGTTGCGCGATATTGTTGAAGCGGCAGACGAACGAATCGTGAAGGTTATAATTGAAACCTGTCTGCTGACTGAAGAAGAAAAAATCCGCGCCTGCAATCTCGTTGTTGAATCAGAGGCGCATTTTGTAAAAACCTCTACGGGCTTTTCACACAGTGGAGCAACAATAGAAGATGTTAAACTTCTACGGAAAACCGTAGGCGAAAAATTCGGAGTCAAAGCAGCAGGCGGAATCCGCGACACAGCAACGGCAATCGCGATGCTCAAAGCCGGGGCAGATAGACTTGGCACCTCAAGCGGAATCAAAATTGTTCAGGGCATCTCCCCCACCCCAAATTCAACAAGCGCTTACTAATGCGATACTTCATTATTTTCAAATAACTATAGAACTAAGGAATAATCTAACAATCTGCTTTTAGATTAGATTTAGATATATAAAAAAGATCGCCTCGCAGAGCGAGGCGATCGCAGTGAAGATAATATTTATTGCTATTTAATATTTATCGCTGTTCGCAAAGCGAGCAGCGCTATTATCCGCCAATTACACGTAATTGATATACTCTGGCTCGTAAATGACAGATTTAACAAGTTGCGAAATATCCGAGGTTTTCTTAACACCTGCCAGTTTTTCTTTAAATGCAATCTGAACCACCGCTTCTGCAATCTTTGCAGAAACTTCTCGTATAGATTGAAGCGGCGGATAAACGCGTCCAGCCTCCAAATCGCTTTCAGCGACAAGCGAAGCGAGAGTTTTTGCAGCTTCAAAAAACATAGAATCAGTAACCCGTTTAGCGCGACAGGCGACAACCCCGAGACCAACGCCAGGGAATATATAAGCATTATTCCCCTGCCCGGGCACAAAGGTTTTACCATTGTAGTTTACAGGCGGGAATGGACTGCCGCTTGCAAATATTGCCTTGCCATCAGACCAGAGATACGCCTGCTCCGCCGTGCACTCGGATTTTGACGTCGGATTTGAAAGCGCAAAAATTACAGGACGCTCGTTCAACTGCGACATCTCCTTAATTACCTCTTGATTAAATGTTTGAGGCATTCCTGAAACCCCGATTAGCACCGTAGGTTTCAATGATTTTATCGCAGAAAGCAAATCCGGACAGAACGGATAATCGTGGGCAAATTTCAATTTATGTTCGGCCAAATTTGTCCTGCTTTTTACCACAAGTCCTTTTGAATCAACGAACCAACAGCGACGTTTTGCCTCTTCTTCTGTAAGACCTTCGCTCACCATAGCCGATACAATTAATTCGCCAATGCCGGTTCCTGCTTCTCCGGCGCCCAGGAACAAAATGGTCTGTTCAGTAAGCGGTTTGCCGGTAATTCGCAGCGCAGAGTAAATTCCCGCAAGCGTTACAGCCGCTGTTCCCTGTATATCGTCATTAAAAGTGCAAACCTTGTTCCGATACTTTTCTAATAAACGAAAAGCATTAAGATTTGCGAAATCTTCAAACTGGATGAGAGCCTTAGGAAAGACCTTTTGAACAGCAGTTATAAACTCATCAACAAACGCGTCATATTCTTCACCGCGCACCCGTTTCTGCTTTATGCCTGTATAGAGCGGATCATTCAACATATTCTCATTTTCCGTTCCAACATCCAGCATAACAGGCAAACACCAGGCTGGGTCAACCCCGGCACAGGCGGTATAGAGCGAAAGTTTTCCAATCGGTATACCGATGCCAAACGCGCCAAGGTCGCCAAGCCCCAGAATCCGCTCCCCATCGGTAACAACAATCACCCGCACATCGCGTGTCCACCAGTTCTTTAATATAGATTCAACATTGCCCTTGTCTTTATACGATATGTAAAGTCCTCTCGGTCTGCGAAAGATATGACCGAACAACTGACACGCCTTTCCTACGGTTGGCGTATAAATTATCGGCATCATCTCCTCTAAATTTTCTACAACTATGCGGTAAAACAGAGTCTCATTTCTATCCTGCAAATCAGTTAAAAACAGATATTTATCCAGCTCGTCGGCGCGCCTTTTATAATTGCCCATTACTCTCTGAATCTGTTCTTCCATAGAATGAACGTTTGGCGGCAAAAGTCCTCTCAAACCAAGCGCGTCGCGTTCGGTCTCAGTAAACGCAGTCCCCTTATTGAGCAATGGATTCCTCAATATCTCCACGCCTCTCCGTTTCTTTACTTCTTTCAAAATCTCTTTATTCATAATTGCTAATTAAATTTATTTTATTATTTACCTGCCAATATTAAAAATAATAATTCAAGTTTAGATAGTGAAATTCGTAATTCTAATTTTGTCAAACTATATTTTTAAACTTTATTTTAAAAATTGAGACCCCACTTGATAAAAATTATTCTCTTTTGTCCAAAGCAAATAGGAAACTAAAAAACGCATTTATGGTTGAAATAAAATCACAATCTTTACGCAAATGTTAATTGTCTCAAGCAGTGAGGCGATTAATTGCGATATGCTACTGGCAACGTAGCGGCGTTTCAATTCATTCAAATAATTCTGGTTTTCTTGTACATAAAATTGCTTGAGCATTTCAAAATATAGGTTTAGTTTTTCTTTATGAACTCCTTCAAAAAGATAATTCGTCTCTGCCTTTTTTTGATAACGCTTTGCGACGCGTCATTAATCTATGCGCAGACAAATGTTGTTCCAACGCGGATTTCTACTGACCTGATATTAAGCGGAACCAATTTAATATCCGGAAACATAATTGTTGATACGAATGCAACGCTAACAATAGAACCAGGAACAACAATACTTATGAACACCGCCGCTGTAATCACTGTTTATGGCAGATTGCTCGCAATGGGAAACACAAATAGACCAATTTACTTTACCAGAGCAACAACATCGGCGCGCTGGAATAGAATTATGTTTATAAAAGCAAGCGACAGTTTATTTAACTATTGTTACTTTGAATACGCCAACTGTGCTGGCGACCACTTGAATTATTACGACAATGACTGTAACCCCGATACACCTCCACCAAACCGTTCATATCACGAAGCAATCGTTGCCATCGCATCACATATTGACTTTGACGGTTGCGTGTTCAGGTATCTTCCGGATTCCTCTACATCTGCCGAAGGCGACGCAATTGCTATCATTTCAGACGACCCGCAAGTCCCCGGCACAGCATCTGCCACAATCCGCAATAGTCAATTTCTATCAATCGGACAATGCATCCACACCAGATACTCCTATGTTCTTGTTGAACATTGTTACTTTACCGGAAAACACGGAGATAATGATTATGTTGATCTTTACGGAGAAAGCGATCCGCCTCCGTTGATAATAAATAACATCTTTGCCGCAGGACACGACGACGCAATAAACCCTACTCGCTGCTCTGCAATTTTAATTGGTAATGTTGTCTATGGCACAGACGACCATGGCATTGTCTTTCGCGATAAATGCTCTCCTATATTAATTAACAATCTCATATATAACTGTTCAAATGGCGGCATAACCGTTCAAAATCAATGCAACGCGCTCATCATAAACAATACTATCGCAAATTGTGGAAGGGGGATCAGGTTTTTTGACCATACCCAGCGTTGGGGTCCGCCTTATTGTCTTTCTCCCGGCAGCGGAAAAGCGACTATTGTTAATACAATAATATGGGATTGCACAACCTCGCTTGAACTACAGGATAGTCCATATACTGAAGACCCCGGCTCGCACGCAACCTTAATCTCTTGCAATATAAAAGGCTTAACAACAAATGTCTCTCTCTCGGCAAATTCAACCTTGAACTGGGTTGGCAAAAACATAAGTGCCAATCCAATGTTCACAAACACTTACAGGCTGCAAACAGGATCCCCCTGCATAGACGCTGGAACAAATATCGCTATGGTTCTAACAAACCTCAACATCGCAATCACTAACGACTATGATGCAATTCCACGTCCGTTAGATGGAAATAACGATGGCATCGCAGAATATGATATTGGCGCCTTTGAATTCTTAAATCCAAACGCAGATTCTAATAGCGACGGAATTCCAGATGGCTGGTGCTTTTCTTATGGATTAAACCCAACCCTGCCAGATATTGCTCAAGCAGACTCGGACAACGATGGAACCTCAAATTTACAGGAATACATTGCCGATACAAATCCAACAAACAAGACATCTTATTTAAAAATTACCGCCATAGAAACGCGTCCTGAGATAAAAATCCATTTCACAAGTTCTTCTAACAGAACCTACACATTGTATTATAGAACAAACTTTGCCAAACTTGAACCAGACCAGTGGCGTATTGTTCCTGGGTTGTCGAACAAGCCTGGAAAAGGTGGTTTAGATTTTCTAAAAGACACCAATTTTCTTAACGGACAAATTATTTTCTACAAGATTGGCGTCAACCTACCGTAACTTTTATTAAGCACAAACATCATCTAATTCAACATCTTAAAAACATAATTTTAACCGTCGATGAAACAACCTTTTCTGAATAAATAATTATTCTTCTCTTTTATTTTCAGCATCAAAGTTATAGAATTGAATTTTTGAATATAATATTCAATCGCGGATTATGGCGAAGGAATTTATAAGAATTGGCGGAGCGCGTCAGCACAATTTGAAAAACATATCTCTTGAAATACCGAGAGATAAACTGGTTGTCATAACGGGTGTGAGCGGCTCTGGCAAATCTTCCCTCGCGTTTGACACAATCTACGCCGAAGGTCAGCGAAAATATGTTGAATCCCTCTCTACCTACGCCCGCCAGTTTCTTGACCAGATGGAAAAACCGGATGTTGATTACATAGACGGTCTTTCTCCGGCGATCGCAATTGAACAGCGCAGTTCGGGATCAAATCCTCGTTCTATCATTGCCACTACGACGGAAATCTACGATTATCTGCGCCTGTTATACGCCCACATCGGACAACCTCATTGTCCTGAAAGCGGAGCTCCTATTAGTTCAATGACCGCTACAGACATCACGGATAAAATACTCTCATTTTCCTCAGGAACCCGCATTATTCTTCTTGCGCCCATAGTCCAGAATGAAAAAGGCGAATTCAGGGATGTCATTGAACGGCTATCGCGCGAAGGTTTTGTAAGGGCGCGCATTGACGGTAATATTTACGAATTGGCTATAAACACCAGAATAAAATTAGAGCCGGATAAAAAACACACCATTGAGGTTGTTGTTGACAGACTTGTCATTGACGAACGAATAAGACCGAGACTTTCCGATTCAATTGAAACGGCTCTCAAATGGGGAAAAGGAACTTTAATAGTCCTGCATCAAAACCAGACAGACAACCCGCAAATCTGGCATCAATCCCTCTATTCAACCCGTCTGTTCAGTCCAGCAACAGGCAAAAGTTACGAGCCGGTTACTCCAAAACATTTTTCATTCAACGCCCCGATTGGAGCCTGCCCTGTATGTCACGGCTTGGGACAACAACTGGTCTTCGATCCATCTCTAATTATTCCCGATGAAAATAAATCCCTTGAACAGGGCGCCATCCTTCCCTGGGCAAAAAGCGATAAGAGAATGGCTAACTATTATCAAAGCCTCATTAAAGGCGTTGCATCTCACTACAAACAAAGAACCGACGTTCCTTATAAAAACTTGCCTGATTTTTTTAAAAATATCCTATT
Organism: Verrucomicrobiia bacterium; assembly: GCA_049968335.1. Lineage (GTDB taxonomy): Bacteria > Verrucomicrobiota > Verrucomicrobiia > Limisphaerales > JAKPVM01 > JAKPVM01. Next base: position 8,606 of record JBMFQZ010000033.1, on the reverse strand, counting down.
ATTCGGCTCTGGAGAAACAGAGATTGAATTCTATTTCCAGCGCGCAGGAAAACTGACCAAAGCGGTAAAACCTTTTGAAGGCATTATAAAACATCTGAATCGGCTATATGAAGAAAGCAAAAGCGATTCAGTAAAAAATAAATTAAAAGCCTTTATGAATCCGCAGCCTTGCGCTGCCTGCAATGGAAAAAGATTAAAACCGGAAATCCTTGCAGTTACTCTTACAAGCGCTATTGACGTTTCAAACTTTCTGCCAGAACACCGTATAAACTCAAAAATTCCGGGATTTTCTATAATGGATTTCTGCGCGCTATCAGTTGAAAAAGCAGATGAATTTTTAGCAAATCTTAAAATTAACGAATTTCAAAGAAAAATAGCCTCCGATATTATAAAGGAAATCCGCTCACGACTTGGATTTTTAAAAAACGTCGGGCTCGGCTATCTGACTTTAGACAGAGAAAGCGGCACGCTTTCCGGCGGAGAGGCGCAAAGAATAAGGCTCGCGACGCAAATTGGAGCAGGACTTGTAGGAGTGCTTTATATACTTGACGAACCGAGCATCGGACTTCACCAGCGAGATAATGAAAAACTCCTCAAGACAATGAAAAGTTTGCGGGACATCGGCAATTCCGTAATCGTTGTTGAGCACGATGAAGATACCATACGCAGCGCTGATTATATCATTGATCTTGGACCGGGCGCCGGTGTAAACGGCGGAGAAATTGTAGCCTGCGGCACTCTGGAAGAGATATTGAAAAACCCGCGTTCTCTTACTGCCAGATACCTTAACGGCGAACTTTCAATCCCTGTCCCTTTTAAAAGAGTAAAACCAAGCGAAGAAAAAGGATGGCTTCAAATAATCGGCGCTTCTGAAAACAATTTAAAAAACATTAATGTCCATATTCCTCTCGGCACTTTAACCTGCGTCACCGGAGTTAGCGGCTCGGGCAAAAGCACGCTCGTGGATACAACACTCAGACGGGCTCTGTTCAGAATGTTCTACGGTTCAAAAGAGCCGCCGGGAAAATATAAAGAAATCCTTGGCACGGAAAAAATTGACAAAGTTATTGTCATTGACCAATCGCCAATCGGCAGAACGCCCCGTAGCAACCCGGCAACCTACACCGGTATGTTTAATCATATACGCGACCTCTTCGCAAAACTGCCAGCCGCAAAAATCCGCGGCTACGACGCAAGCCGATTCAGTTTCAATGTGCGCGGCGGACGATGTGAAAAATGCCAGGGCGATGGAGTCATAAAAATTGAAATGAATTTTCTCCCGCCTGTTTATGTAACCTGCGAGGCGTGCAATGGCAAACGTTATAACCGCGAAACCCTTGAAATCCATTATAAAGGCTTGAATATCGCCGATGTGTTAAACTTAACAGTTGACGAAGCCGTCACATTCTTTCGCTCAATTCCCTCTATCTACGAGATATGCCTAACGCTATCTGAAGTCGGCCTCGGTTATTTAAAATTAGGCCAATCCGGAACAACTTTAAGCGGCGGCGAATCTCAACGGCTTAAATTAGCAGCAGAATTAAGCCGAAAATCAACCGGAAGCACGCTATATATCCTTGACGAACCGACAACGGGACTCCACTTTCACGACGTATCTAAACTCCTTGAAGTCCTTTTCAAACTCCGCGCGATGGGCAACACACTCATCGTTATTGAACACAACCTTGACGTCATTAAATGCGCCGATTGGATTATTGACCTCGGACCTGAAGGCGGCGAGAACGGAGGCTTTGTTGTTGCTGAAGGCTCTCCAGAGGAAATAATCTTCTGCGACAAAAGTTATACAGGATTTTATTTAAAACGTGTCTTACAATCAGTTGTATGATAAATTAAAAATAAGGCAACTGCCTATGACTGATGCGTCGCAAAATAGAATAAAACAATTTATAAATAAATTATTCGCAATCATTGTGTATCAGATTGCGGCGTTGATTTTTTGCCTTAACATCTGTTCACAATTAAACGCATCGGAGGCAAAGCAAGAGTCCGCCGCATTCAAATCCGCAGCTGCCCTGTTCAACGACGGGTTTTACGAACAAGCAGATAAGGCTATTAATGAGTTTATCTCCGCATTTCCAAATTCACAACACATACCAGAAGCCGCGTTGTTGCTCGGCGAATCCCGATTTAAACTAAAAAACTATCCAGCCGCCATTAGCGCGCTTGAGCAATATCTCCAAAAGGCGCGAAACCTCTCAGATGAATACCTCTTCTGGATTGCAGAATCGCATTATGCCCTGAGCAATTACACAGCCGCCGCTGATAATTATCTAAAAATTCTTAATCAATACCCAAAATCAAAACGACTCTTAGAATCATCATACCGTCTTGCTTTATGCCACTTTCATCTGAATCAATTTCAAAAGGTTGTGGAAATCCTTTCTTCATCAAACTCGGTATTTCATACTATTCCCAAAAATCAAACTAACTATCTTAATCAAATTGCCCGCGCCAACCTTCTTCTTGCTGAAACTTATTCCCGCCTTAGCGATTTTTCACGCGCAGAATCCACTTTAAAATCTATTCCAACACAATTATTGATCCCGGAATTGCAGTGGCAATGGCACTTTCTTATATGCCAGATTTTTTTAAACACACAGAGGCTCAATGAAGCATTGTCATCCTCAACGAATCTTTTTACTTTTGCCGAAAAATCAAATCAAAAACAGTATATTGCGCAATCAGCACTCCTTGTATCTTCAATTCTTGATAAAATGAATAGAAAAACAGAGGCAATTGAAATTCTGGATAAATATTTAAATTCATTTGATGAAGAACAAAGAAGGTTTGCGCTGTTAAGAATCGTTGAACTATCGGCGGCAGCAAATGATTTAAATTCAGCGGCAAATCGTCTGGAAAAATTTATTAACACCTATACAAATGAAACAACTCTGGATTTAGTTCTGCTAACAGCAGGCGAATTCAGGCTTAAACAATACTGGAATTCTATCCAGAATAACTATACAAACGATAATTTTATCGCAACGGCAACAGAATCTAACCTGCTCAAACAAGCATACACTCATTTCAATAGAATTATGGCAGATTTTCCAAAAAGTCAGTTTATCCCAAAAGCTCAATTGCAACGCGGTTGGTGCCTCTGGCTCTCCGGCGATGTTCAGTCAAGCCGCGATGCCTTTCAATTTGCAGCAGAAAAACTCCCCCATTCCGATGACCAGGCGATTGCCATTTTTAAACTCGGTGACGCCGAACTGTATCTGAATAATTATACTAACGCAATCCGAAGTTTTAAACTCCTGATTACTAATTATATAAATGAACCAAAAATAAAAGACTTATTGATAGACCAGGCTCTATACCAGTTATTGCGAGCATCAATTAGCGCAGGCGATCTGAATTCCGCAGAAGAATCGCTATCAAAATTGCTCGCGCTCCACCCAGACAGCGATTTTTCAGCAAGAAGTATGTTGCTAATAGGACAGGCTTATAACAGAGTGGACAAACCTCAAAAAGCGCGCGAAATCCTTGAGTCGTTTATAAAAAAATTCCCTTCATCTCCTCTTGCCCCGGAGGCAATACTCGCTATTGCAAAATCCTATGTTAAAGAAGGCAATTACACATCAGCCGCCGCTTATTATGACAGGTGGCACACATATTTTTCAACCAACTCTGTAAAACCACAGGCAGAATTTGACAGAGCCTTAGTCCACTATCAAGCAGGTAACGAGAAGACCGCTGCATCTATTTTTACCGACATTATTAACAAATATCCAACCAATGAATTATCCGCTAACGCCAGGCTCTGGCTCGGTTTTTTCCATTTTCGTAATCGCGATTTTACAAACGCAGAATCTCAATTTCAGTTGATCTTTCAGAATACAAATTTCCAGCACTTAAATGTGGCATACGAAGCAAAAATGATGGCTGGAAAAGCAGCATTCGCGCGACAGGGATTTAAAAATGCCGCCGACTATTTTCGTTCGCTTATAAATGATGAAAAATGCCCGCCAGAATTGCTCGGAGAAGCCTGGTTTGCGCTTGGCGACACCTTGATTGAAGAAGGCAGCGCCGACCCAACTAAAAAAACTCAGCAATTTGACGAAGCTATCGTCGTATTCAGTAAAATCCCGAATATTCTCCCGACAAACAATATCACATTCGCGGCTTACGGAAGAATCGCCGACTGCTATCTCCAGCTCTCTGCCGAAAACCCAGAAAATTATCAACGCGCCCGAGAGTTTTACCAAAAAGTAATTGATTCAAACGCCGACATTTCTCTTCGAAGTCAGGCAGAAGTAGGTCTGGGAATTGTTGCTGAAAAACTTGCAGCCTTAAAACTGGCGAAAGATAAAGAACCTTTTCTAAAAGAGGCGCTTGATCATTACTTAAACGTCATCTACGGCAGAAACCTTAAGACAGATAATGAACAGCCCGACCTTTTCTGGGTTAAAAAAGCATCACTCAACGCAATTAATATCCTTGAATCAACACAGCAATGGAACTTGCTGATTAATCTTTGCGAAAGGTTAAAATCATTGCTCCCGGCGCTCTCCGACTCTTTAGATAAAAAAATAATCCTCGCCCGTGAAAAACTTACCGGAAATCTCTCCAATAATTAACCCAATTAACACACCGTTCCCTTGCTCGGTTTTCATCACTTAGAAAAATCTCTTTTGATTAGACTTTAAATTTCTATTGGTTTAGATTGTTATTAGAAAATGGATGAAAGAATTCAAATCATAAATCAGGGTCATACATCTCCGGCTCAGGATAAAAAGAAATACACCGGAGAGGTTGTTTACATCTACGCCTTTGATATAGCCTATGAATTAGATACTTCTCGTATAAAAACATTGCTCGGACAGCCTGTATCTGAATTTGGCATAGACATCAGCCGTCGCAGTCCGAGACAACTCCTTCTCCATCGCTCGCAGATGGTCAGGTTTCCGCCAATTGAAAGAATCGGACCGCACGGACTCGTTCAAATTTCAAGAAATGTAAAACTTTTCCAAATCGGCGCAATTAGCATCACTGTGCGCGTTCCATTCTCAGTTAACCATTTCTCAGAACTGGTAAATTATCACGACCTTGAATTTAAAAACGGTTCTCTATATGAAGAGGTCAAGAACTTTGCTTACCAAATTTCAGAGGAACTAAAACAATATTCAGTCAGACCGGTTAAAAAACTTGACGACGAAGAGGCTTACACCGTCTTCTGTATTAGCGCGCCATTGCTTGATGCGCAGATGCAACCTGTTAATTCTGAAGCATGGTTTAAAAGTCATCGCCGCCAGATTGCCTCTTTGTTGACACAGGAAACCGACCAGTCAATTCTATCAAAACAGGAATCAGATGAATCAACAGCCCGCTACCTAACTTACTATGAAAACGACCTAATAGTTATAGACTGGGACGCCGCCCTCGTCGTTGATGAACCGAAAGATTTTGATGAAGTCCTGTACATTATGGAACTCGCAAATCTCCAATTAGCCGAACTTGAAGCCTACGACAGAATACTTGATGAAGCAATTGATTCTGCTTATCGCGAGCTTTATACCCAGCCCTTGCTAAGACGCGGCAGTTTGATGCGAGAATTGCGTGAAATTCGCGTTGATATGGCAAGAATTAACGACGAACTTATCAATATCACTAAATTCTTCGGAGACTGGCATCTGGCAAGAATCTACGAAAATATTGCATCTCGTTTTCACCTCGCAGACTGGCATAAAATAATTAACGAAAAAACAAAAACAGTAGGCGATATCTATTACCTGCTTCATCAGGACAAATTAAATCAGTGGATGCTTATCCTTGAAACTACAATCGTCCTGCTTTTCATCATTGACCTCGTTGTCCTCATCATAGGACTCGGCAATCATTAGTAACCACATCACCTATACTGATGAAAAAATTAGACAACATTGAAATTTCCTTTTCAAAATTAACTATTCCAATCCTGTTTGAAAACCGGTCAATTATCATCATCGATAAACCAGCCGGTTGGATTCTCGCTCCTTCTCACTGGACTAACACATCGCGAAATCTCCAGACAACACTTGAAAAATCCATCGCTTGCGGCGACTACTGGGCGCGCTGCCGCAATCTAAAATATATAAGATTTTTACATAGGCTCGACGCCGACACCACCGGTTTGCTAATCCTTGCGAAAAATCAAGGCGTCATTCCGGCTTACAACAGATTATTCTCTCAAGGTTTGATTAAAAAAATCTACGCGGCAATCGTTGAGCCTTCTCCTAATTGGTCAGAACTCCTCTGCAGTATGCCGTTATCTCGGTTAAAAAATTCGTTTAAATCAATTGTTGATCCTTTAAATGGCAAACCCGCGCAAACCCGATTTAAACTCCTTAAAACAAGAAACCTCTGCGCCCTATTGCAAGCATTCCCGCTTACTGGCAGAACTCACCAGATTCGCGTTCACATTTCAGAGCTCGGTCACACTATCGTTGGCGACACTATCTATGGACACACAAATCACAAATCCTCTCCACCACTTGCATTGCGCGCAGCGCAACTTATATTCAAAGACCCGTTTGAATCAAAAATTATTGACACCAGAGCGCCAATGGAAGATTTTTTGAAAAATTATAGATTTGAATTAAATGACTGGCAGTGGCATTCTATTAGCCTGTGAAGATTTCTGTTAAAACAGATTATGCCGCAAGGGCTGTCCTCGGACTCGCCCGATACTATCAAACCGGTCTTCCACAGCGCGTTGAAACAATCGCTTTAGAAAACGGCATCCCGGCAAAATACCTCGTCCAGATTCTTATTGAACTCAAATCAAGAAACATCGTAAAAAGCGTCCGCGGCAAAGAAGGCGGATACTTGCTATCAAAACCACCAATAGAAATAACTCTCGGAGAAATTGTACGCGCCACGCACGGCGAAATTATCGATATACCTGCTATCTTAGACCAGAGTTGCCCGATTGAATTGAGAAATGCTTGGAAACAAATCAAAGAAAAAATAGCTGAAGACCTTGACCAGATAAACTTTCAACAACTTATTGACCAGGAAAGCGAAAAATTCAAAATGTTTTATATCTGATCAGTTCAAATAATTCCCGTTAACCCCAACTACCTGAAACATCTAACTATCGCATCTTCACAAATTGAATTTCCGCTATTTTATCGTATGTAAATTCAATCTCATTAAGTAATCTGGATTTCAAAATAACCTTATCCTGTTTAAAAATTATTGAATCACACAAAATTTCCGAACCATATCTTGTCAAAACTCTAACATTAAAATCTTCTGCTTTAATCTTTTTGAAAATTATCCCGGTAACGTTAAGCCTAATGCTAAATTTCTTAACCCCAAGCAAAATAGAGTATAACTTTACCACATCATTATCTATCTCCTTTACGTCGCCCTCAATGAAATCTCCATTGTTCAACAAAACACCTATCCTTTCGCTCCTATTACCCTCATCCTTATCATCGAAAAAATTCCTGAAGAAAACTTCGCCAACTTTCACCAGAGGCACTTTTAGCTCCGTCTTTTCAATATCAATAATTATCTCACGAGAATTAAATTGTTTTAAAATCCCGACTAACGTTGTTTTGTCAATTAGTCTGACTTCAACAACTTTTGGATACAACGGTTTAATCCTGTCAACAAATACATCTACCTCAACAAACCGCGACTCGCTATGACTTTGCGCCGACGGAAATGCTTTAAATTTTAAAAACCTGAAGCCGGTCACTGCGCCGGATTCAAAAGAGTAGCGCACATTATTAAACGTCCCTGAGAATCCTCTGCCGAATAATTCGTAAAAATTAACGTTCGTGTATGAACCTTCCAACGGAAAAAATATCTTGCCGCCATCAGATATTTCAAACATCCCGGAATAGTCGCAATGTTCCTTATCATCAGACTTAATCCAAACCGAGATTTCCTTTAATTCTCGCTCTTCTGGATTGATATTGTTTCCTAAATCCCAAACAACTTCGCCGGCAAATCCACCGTTATCGTCTGCTGGAAAATTCTCACTCACAGCGTCGCTCAACCATGAAGTATCAATTTTTTCATTCTTACCAAGTGGAATTGCATAGCCTTTGATTCCATTTATTGCGTCATTAGTCGCCTGCTCAAGCGGAACACCGTGCCGTATAATCACAGATACCCCCTGCCTCTCCTCAGGGATTAAAGTATACGTCTTTATAATATCCCTGAATTTTATATCCTTGACATCTTCAATATTAATCCTGTTAGTCCCCCATTTGTCTTTTATAACTATAAATTTATCTTCAAAACCTATATCCCCCTCATATTTCCTGCCATCAGTTGTCTGGAGACTCTCTCCAAAACAACAGATGTCGTTTAAAAACACTATCAAAATCAACATTATCCAATTTCTTCTCATCAAATAATACAAATTTTATTTTCATATTTTGACGTCTTTGACTATCTGGAATAATCAAACTTAATTTGATTATCCTATTCACGCAGATAAAAGGCTTGTAATACCAATTAACGGATCGAGCGAAAATTTATTCACTACCATAAAAACAAGCGGCGGTCACACTTGGTGACCGCCGCTTTAGTTAATTATTCTTTATCTTAACGCAACCTCACTGAACATTTATCGTGATCGTCGCTGT
>JBMFQZ010000032.1:0-43048 GCA_049968335.1 Verrucomicrobiia bacterium | reverse complement strand
GTATATGAAAGACCTTCTCAAAATTAAACAAAATCTCGGAATACCGGACCCGAGATTTGGTTTGAAAGAGTGCGAATTGTGCGACAATAGCGATTGGCGTCCCGGTGTTACCTGTTCGGTAAATCAACCAGTTGCAGGACAGGAGGCGCAGCCTGATCCTGAAGCTGAGTCAATTGTAGCTGCAGTAACCGAACGGATTATTGCTGAACTTAACAAGGCAAAGTAATTTTTATGAAAGTTACTATCATTGGCGGAGCCGGCAGGGTTGGCGTATGCGCGGCGTTTGCGCTCCAATGCGGGGGAGTTGTATCAGAGATTCAACTACTTGACGCAAATCAAGCAGGCGCGGAAGGCGAGGCTTTAGACCTGTTGCACGGAAGCGCCTTCACCGCCGATCAAAAGATTTACGCCGGTGACTATTCACGCGCAAGCGACAGCGATATGTTCATAATCACCGCCGGGCTTCGCAGAAAACCGGATGAATCGCGATTAGACCTTATTAACCGCAATGTGGCGCTGTTTCTTGACATATTGAAAAACATAAAATCTGTCGGACTTAGAAAAGACGCTATTATCTTCGTAGTTACTAATCCGGTTGATCTATTAACGCAACTTGCCGTTGAATTTTCCGGACTCTCCTGGCAGCAGGTGCTCGGTCTGGGCACAATGCTGGACACTTCGCGGTTTTGCTCGCTTATCGCGGATGAACTAAAAACCGCCCCTACTCAAATCCGGGCGCTTATACTTGGCGAACACGGGGATTCAATGGTGCCGGTATGGTCATCGGCAACAGTAAACGGTTTGCCGCTGACATCATTGAAAGAATGCGGTCAGACTTTTCAACAGTCGGTTTTTGAACGGGTAAAACAGAGCGGCGCCGAAATGATAAAGAAAAAGGGAGGCGCAGGATGGGCTGTTGCTGTGGCAATCCGGGAGGTCGTTCATTCAATCGCGCTTAATAAACGGCAGATACTGCCGGTAAGTTCAATGCAAAACGGGGCTTACGACATCAGCGATGTATGTTTAAGCGTTCCAACGGTCGTTGGAGCCGGCGGCGTTCACAGGCACGTTCTGTTTAACCTATGGCAAAAAGAATTGATTGCGTTGCAAAACTCCGCGCGCATCCTAAAACAAACCCGCGCACAAATCAAAACGCAATGAAATCACTGGACGTAAAACTCGCTCAACTTAAAAAAGACAGAAACGCCAATGCTTTTATAATTGCAGACGCAAAAGACGCGGATATGGCGTTCGGAATCAGAGCCGCTGGTCCGCGTTATTACCTCTCATCTCAAGGCGCTCGCGCGGCGCAGTTTTCGCCCGAAGTTTGGACAAGAGAAGAATTTGGATACAGAAATTTACCAGAATTTCTTGATATTATCCGCGAGGTTGTTCAGCAGGGCGTTATTGATATTATGTTGATGTCTGCCTCGGTAAATGAACAACTGACCATCAAAGAGGGTCTGTTTAAAAATTCCCCCGTAACACCGGCTGCTCGGGCAAACGATACCACCGATATCTGGGCAATCCGCCACGGAACATACACAAAAGAGCCATCAATGCCTTTCCGCTCCACAACGATAGATTATATCCAATGCGGAAAGATTGAATGCGACCGAACAACAGATGAATTCCCCGGGGCAAATTTAGGGCTGTATTCAATTACATTTGTTAACCGGCTTGAAGAAGACAGGCGAACGTTGCAAGCCTTTAAAGAATTCAGAGAAGAAGCCGAACGGAAGAAATTCAGATATTTTCTTGAGGTCTTTGACCCGAATGTTCCGAGCGGCATACCGCCGGAAAAACTTGGCGAGTTTATAAACGACAATATTATTCGCAGCCTTGCTGGGGTGCCGGAGTCTGGAAGACCGCTTTTTCTGAAAATTGTTTATCACGGTCCGCGCTCGCTTGAGGAACTCTGCCAGTATGATCCGAACCTGATTGTCGGAATCCTTGGAGGCAGCGCCGGCACTACATACGACGCTTTCAGATTGATCTACGAGGCAAAAAAATATGGCGCCAGAGTTGCGTTGTTTGGAAGAAAAATCAATAACGCCGAACACCAGCTCGCCTTTATTGAAATGCTGAGGCTAATCGTTGACGGCAGGATTTCTCCGGAAGAAGCCGTTTACGCCTATCACGCAATTTTGCAGGCAAAAAATATTAAACCGAAATTGCCTCTTGAAAAAGACCTCCAGTTGACAGACCAGTCAATGAGCTACGGCGGCTCGTCGCAAACAATAGTTAACATTCGCGAAAATCCGCTTGCATCGCCAGCGCAGTCTCACAGCGCAACGGCAACTCCTCCCTCCGCGATGGTTGAAAAAACAACTACGGAGAAGAGAGAACCACAAAATTCAGATGAAACCGCATTCCCGTTAACCAGAGATGGAAAACCAGATTTTGAGAAAATGACCCCGACACAGCGCCTTCAATATCATCAACTTAGATTGACTAAAATATTTGGATAATATTTAGCTCGGGAGCGAGAATTTTAAGACAATACAAGTCCCCTACCCTAAATCACTCATAGGTAATTCTGACTGCGTCGCAAGCGGCAGAAAACACTATTACACCGCTGCTGAAGCTCCACAGCCCAAAATGATATTCCTTTGACTATTTTTGCTAAACTTGATTTTACTATAAAATGCAACCTTTCATTTTCGCTCAGAGTTAAGAAAAAAATGGCGCGTCCGGCAGGACTTGAACCTGCAACCTTCTGATCCGAAGTCAGAAGCTCTATCCAATTGAGCTACGGACGCACCAGATAAATTAATCACCAAAAACAGATGTTTTTCAAATAAAAAATAAGTTAATTAAAAAGCATCTTTTAATTTTTGCTCCCGTTTAGATGATATTGAGGACATTAGTATATTTTATCTGATCATTACCGCAGATAATACTTTAAAGTTTATTATTGACAGATGCTTTTCTCCTAAATAAGTTATATGCAAATAAAATTTATAATGTATATTAATATTTTTAATAATGTAAAAATCGCTGCTAAGTGAAACTAATAATAGCACATTTTTTTTGTTAATCAAATTTTAAGAAAAATTTTAGTAACGTTAACGCTGTGAAGCGTAAGTAAAAGGAATAGGATAAAGATTTACGCCGGGAACTGTTCCCGAGCGATAAAACATAAATAAGATTGGCTAAATGAGCATCATACGTAATCTATTTAGTTCGTCCGTCGGGAAAAAATACATAATGGCAATTTCTGGCGGGTTTTTGTTTCTGTTTGTGCTCGGGCATATGGTTGGAAATCTGCAAATCTTTATGGGGAAAGAGACCCTGAACCGTTATGCTCACTTTCTGCAAAGCAATAAGGAACTTCTCTGGCCTGTGCGGATATTTTTATTTATAATGCTTGTGCTGCATATTTGGACATCGGCAAGACTCTGGTTTGAGAATCGCGCCGCCAGACCGGTTCAATATCAGGGCGGTTACGAACCGATGGCTTCAACGTTTGGCTCGCGCAATATGATGATGCTCGGCATAATTGCGGGCTGTTTTTTGACCTATCATATTTTGCACTACACCGTTAACACACCAGAAGTAAATCTGATTGGCAAAGATTTTTCCGGCGCGGAATTTAAACTTGGGGAAGAACGGGATGTTTACAAAATGATGATATTAGGTTTCAGTCATCCGCTTGTGTCGCTTTTTTATTTGATTGGCGTTGGCGCCCTTTGTTTTCATTTAAGTCATGGCGCTCAGAGTATGTTTCAATCGCTTGGTTTAAATAATCATTATTATCGCACCATACTTGAGAAAGCGGCGACTGTGATCGCAATAGTTCTTTTCATAGGTTTTGCCTCTATTCCAGTTTCGGTTCTATTAGGTATAATTAAATGAACGAGGATTTCAGACAAATGAAACTTGATGCGAAAATACCGTCCGGTCCATTAGAATTAAAGTGGGATAAACACCGCAACGAGTTAAAGCTTGTTGCGCCTGCGAACAAGAAGAAATACGACATCATTGTAGTGGGCACTGGGCTTGCCGGGGCATCGGCCGCCGCATCGCTTGCCGAACTCGGCTACAATGTTAAGGCATTTTGTTTTCAGGATAGTCCGCGCCGCGCTCACTCAATTGCGGCTCAAGGCGGAATAAACGCGGCAAAGAATTACCAAAACGATGGCGATAGCATCTATCGTCTCTTTTACGACACTATAAAAGGTGGAGACTTTCGCGCGCGCGAGGCGAATGTCTTCCGGCTTGCGCAGGTTAGCGTTAATATAATTGACCAGTGCGTAGCTCAGGGGGTTCCATTTGCCCGTGAATATGGCGGTTTATTGGATAATCGGTCTTTTGGCGGCGCTCAAGTCTCGCGCACTTTCTACGCAAGAGGTCAAACCGGTCAACAACTCTTGCTTGGCGCTTATCAGGCAATGATGCGGCAGGTGGCTCTGGGAAAGGTAAAACTTTATCCGAGGAGTGACATACTGGACATTGTTTTAATTAACGGGCATGCAAAGGGAGTTGTCGTACGGGATTTAATTACTGGCAAGATAAGTTCAGTGGCGGCAGATGCGGTCATACTTGCCACGGGCGGCTATTCAAACGTGTTTTTCCTTTCCACAAACGCCAAAGGTTGCAATGTATCGGCGATTTACAGGGCTTATAAGAAAGGGGCGTTGTTCGCAAATCCGTGTTATACGCAGATTCACCCAACCTGCATACCGGTTAGCGGCGACTATCAGTCCAAATTGACTTTGATGTCCGAATCTTTGCGAAACGACGGCAGGATCTGGGTGCCGAAGAAAAAAGGCGATACCCGTCATCCAAACGACATCCCGGAAGAAGAACGCGATTATTATCTTGAAAGAAAGTACCCAAGCTACGGCAACCTTGCGCCGCGCGATATTGCTTCAAGGGCGGCAAAAGAGGCCTGCGATGAGGGCAGAGGCGTTGGTCCTGGCGGACGCGGTGTTTATCTTGATTTCTCAGATTCTATTAAACGGCTTGGCAAAGAAAAGATAGCGGAGCGTTACGGGAATTTGTTTGAAATGTATGAGCGCATCACCGGGGAGAATGGTTATGAGCAGCCGATGCGCATCTATCCAGCCCCGCATTATACAATGGGCGGGCTCTGGGTTGATTATAATTTGATGAGCAATATTCCGGGGTTATTTGTGCTTGGCGAGGCAAACTTTTCTGACCACGGCGCCAACCGCCTTGGCGCAAGCGCTCTGATGCAAGGGCTTGCCGATGGATACTTCATAATTCCCTACACAATTGGTCATTATTTTGCCACTGCCAAGCAACCAAAACCGTCCACTGACAATCCCGAGTTTAAAAAAGCCGAAGAAGATGTAACTAATATGATTAAGAAACTGCTTTCTATTAAGGGAAAGCGTTCTGCTGTTAGCTTCCATAAAGAGCTCGGCAAAGTTATGTGGGACAATGTCGGAATGGCGCGCAGCAAACAAAGCCTGGAATTAGCCCTTAAACGGATTCCGGAAATTCGCGAAGAATTCTGGCATAATGTAGTTGTAAGCGGGGTCAATGAGACTTTAAACCAGGACCTTGAAAACACGATAAGAATTGCGGATTTCCTTGAATTTGCCGAGTTGCTGGCGCTTGACGCCCTTGAAAGAGAAGAATCTTGCGGCGGACATTTCAGGGTTGAGTACCAGGATAACGGCGAGGCTAAACGGGATGATGAACACTTTGCTCACGTTTCAGCCTGGGAATATCAGGGACCTGATAAAAAGCCGCTCTTGCACAAAGAGCCACTGGTCTATGAATTCGTTCAAATGGCTACACGCAGTTACAAATAACAACTAACGACTTTTTATTGTTTTTGCCTATGAATCTCACGTTGAAAGTTTGGAGACAAAAAGACGCTAAATCAAAGGGATACTTTGAGACCGTAGAGGCTAAAGACATTAACCCGCATATGTCTTTTCTTGAAATGCTGGATGTGGTCAATGAACGGCTCATCCTTGAAGGAAAAGAACCTATTGCATTTGACAGCGATTGCCGCGAAGGAATTTGCGGCGCTTGCTCCTGTATGATTAATGGCAAACCGCACGGCGGGCACAAAGGCACAACGACCTGCCAGCTTCATATGCGCCACTTTAAAGATGGCGATATAATTGTAATTGAACCGTGGCGTTCGCGAGCCTTCCCTATTGTAAAAGATTTAATCGTTGATCGCAGCGCGTTTGACCGGATAATAGCGGCTGGCGGTTATATATCGGTTAACACAGGAGGGGCGCAGGACGCTAATGCAATTCCTGTGCCTAAAGAAGTTGCTGATATGGCGATGGACGCCGCCGCCTGCATTGGTTGCGGCGCTTGCGTGGCTTCCTGCAAAAACGGAAGCGCAATGCTATTTGTATCTGCAAAGGTTTCTCACCTGAATTTACTGCCGCAAGGAAAACCGGAAAAAGACAAACGGGTCAGAAATATGGTTGCGCAGATGGACAAGGAAGGCTTTGGGAATTGCACAAATATCGGCTCTTGCGAAGCCGCCTGTCCAAAAGAAGTCAGCCTTGAATTCATTGCAAAAATGAACCGCGATTACGGCGTCGCTTTGCTAAAAGGCGAGCCGAGAAAAATCAAGGCTTAATCTGTTATGAAATTTCTGTTCATTTTTATTGATAAAGTCGCATCAGTTGCATAATGCATCTGTTTTGCTGACTGGAAGTTTATATTCAAAAATCATTTGGAAATTAAGAAAGGCTGAATTTTCCCGTTAAACTAACTTTGCCAGAATATTTCCGCAATGCGTGGCTGATGCAAGATTCCATCTCTGCAGACAATTATCAATCAAGGTTCATAATTTGGTTTCCTGTTTGCGCATATAAGGAATGAATAAAAAGCGGGCATTCTAAAATTGTTTGTTAATCGCTCAGCCTTCAATTGTTTGCGGCTGCTTTTCGTAAAAAATTTTCCCAACACGGTTGATATGCTCAACCACATCCCGGTCTTCAATGGTATGGAAAATTGAAATATCAAATGTGTACGGGAGAAGGAGGTCGTCAATATCATCCATTATTCTAAAAAAACATCCAAGGTTAGGTCTTCGCCAACAAGCGTCAGATCAACATCCGCCCCCTTTTTATGAATGCCTTTTGCCCTTGACCCGTAGATAATTGCCCTTTCCACCTGCGGGTATTTCGCTATAACGGCGCAGACCCTGTCAATAACATCCTGTTTTAAACCAAATCGCTCGTTCATCTTATTTCTTCTTTAACGCTTCCATCCTTTCTCTAAATTTTAAAAATTCTGGATAATATTTATTATAAATCATATTAACAACCTTATCGCATATAACTTCATTATAAGTGTGGACTGTCAGCGAGCGACTTCAAATCATATCCATCCAGACCTCTCCCTCGTCAATCAACCCGCGGCGAAATGCAAGTCTTATAGCGTCGCGGCTTCCGTGAATATCGGTTTCTCCCTGCATTTGAAGATTATCTTTCAAAACATTCCAAGCCAGTTCGTATGTGTATTCAAACGATTGAATCAATCCTTGTTTTTCCAAGTTCATTAATGTCTTTTTTCTCAATAAATCTGGAAAGTTGTGCGAGCGTTTTTTGAAAGTGACTGAGTCTCTGAATCCAGCGATCATCTTTTCGATCTGTTATGAAATTAACTGACATTGATCTGGAATTGTCGTTTATAAACCATCTATTCTATCATTTTAGCCAGCCTGTCAATAATATACACTTTCTCATTTGACAGAGAAATAACTTTATTATTTAAACCTTAAAACGTTGTTGAAGACTGTTTAATCAGAGATATTTGAAGGGGAAGGAATACCAAATCGTTTTAATATTTTAGTAGTAATTTCGGGCTCGTTTTTAGCGTCGATGACCATTTTACATAGCGAGTCTCCTTTTTGAAATTCAATTATGTGATAACCGTCAACCGGCGAGTTAAGCGCTGATTTCATATCTTTGAGTGTATGCACCGCGATGTTATTTACTTTAGAAACAACAAGTCCGCGATATTCGTTATATCCGATATTAAAATAATCTGGAAGAACAAGCGAAAGGATTACAAGCGACGGTGTTTCAGCGGTTGCTTCTTTAGCATCAAGATAGACTAATCTAAACGGCGCCATTTTTCGCCAGTCTGAACCGAAACTCTTTAAGTACGGTTCGGAAAGAGGCTGGAAGACGAGCCCGCCGACAATCAGGTATTCCGGCTCTCTGTCAAAAACCTGCTGGGGAACGAGTTTTTCAGAATAAGTTATTGGAGGAAGAGTAAATTTGACCATCTGTTCTTTGCCGTCTCTCCAAACTTTGAACCAGATAGTGTCGCCGGCAAATTTGTTTCTAACGGCAAGATTCTCAAGCAAGAGTTTGCCAAAATCCGGGTCTTTATAATTGCCCGCTGAATCAACTGGAAAACCGTCAACCTCAAGAATAATATCAAGCGGTTTTAATGAATCGGTTTGATTCGTTAAATGAGATGTGTTTATGACCACAACGCCGCGAGGCTCTCCTTTTAAATTTAAAAACTGGTGCAACGCTGGATTTTGTGATGGTTGCCAGTAGAATGAAAAATAACCAAGTCCGCGCCAGTTGCCTTTTTGAAGCGCGTTTAAAACATACTTTATGAAAGGCGCCGGTATGGCGCGAGTCCCCGTCTCCGTTTTGCCTGTGGTTAAACCGGCAACTTTTCCACGTGAGATTACTATTTCCGGAAGCAGAGATTGCGTTGAGAGCGGTTCTAATTCCATCTGGACGTAATTGATAGGACTCAACTCGGCTTCATCTACAACATATTGATTAAACTCAACCCGACGGGTTTCCAGATTCCCGCCTTTCCAGTGGATAATATGGAGATTTTCTTTATCTGGCGCGGTTTCCCAGAGGCGGGACGGTTTAAGCCCGTTAAAAAATTTTTCATCTTTTGCGCTTATGATTGCGAGGTTTGCATGGTAATCCAGCCATTTGATTTGAGCATCCCACCAGCGGCTTTCTCCCAGTCTTTGAAGCCTGACCATAATTGAACTATCAAGCCCTTGAGCGGTTGTTAGAATTTCACCCTTGCCGATGACAACTCCCGATTTTTCTACCTGGCGCGGTTGTTTGCTCCACGGCTGCCTGAAATCATACTGGATTCCAGAGACTTCAATAGTTACGATTGATTTCTCCCAGCCATCGCCAACGGCAGAGGCGGCATTCGCATTGCCAGTGATTAAAAAACCGGCAATTGCAAAAAATATCAATAGGATAAAATTCGGTTTATGAGTTTTCATAATCTTCTATCTGACGGGACGCCGTGAATTTTCAGAATTTCGTTATTGACCTTTTCCGTTTCCGCAACATTCAGGCATTCAACTGATTCGTGCGGCAAAAATCTGATAATGTGATAATCTCCCGCTGGTTTTCCAAATGCCTTAACTACGTCGTCAAGGGATTGGATTTTTATTCCATTAATAGAATCTACAAGCGCGCGGCCTTTCACGGAAAAATTTGCGTTGATAGAATGCGGCAATATATTTGCGAGCACGACCGGTTCTTTGCGAGCCTTTTCCGGGTCTTCATTTCTACGGTAAAGCAGTTCATAAACAAGTTCGGCGTTTGCGGAATCAGACCATTCTCTGCCGAAGGTTTTCAGATAATCAAGGCTTAATGGCGTAAACACAAGACCGCCGTAGATGAAATAGCGTGGCAACAGATCGTACTGGTTGCCGGCGGGTTTATCATCTTCATTTACATAGAGCGGCAGATCAACCGTCATCTCTCTGCGATTTCGCAGGATTTTTAACTTTACAGATTCGCCATTCTGGTAGGATTGAAAGCCGACCGCAACGTGGACGCGGTTGCCGTCGTAAAGGATTGTGGCATCGCTGCCGACGGCAAAATCGCCAACCTGCAGCAAAACGTCATCTTCTTTCAATACTTTTTTTGTAGATTCAATTGGCATAATGCTGTCAATGCGCGCCCCCACGCCGTCGTTTTTCAAGCCGAGATATTCTCTGAACGCCGGGTTTTGCAGTGGAGCTATTCTAACGCCTGCTGTTGGAAACCCGTTATAAACGCCGTCTTCAACATCTTTTAAAAAGTGATTGATAACCGGCGGCGGGATAAAGAAGCCGGTGTTTTCAAGCCCTTGCATACCTTGAAATGCGACGCCAACGACGCGCTCGTCCTGGATGACCGGACCGCCGCTGTTGCCCGGGTTGATTGCGGCGTCTGTCTGAACGCATAAGAAACTGCGGTTGCCGATATGCATATAAGTTTGAAGGTCAATTCGCGAAACCACTCCGCGAGTATAAGAAATCTGCTCTCCGCCAGCAGGGTATCCGTATGTAACAACGGTTGAACGGACTTTTGGCAATTCGCCAATCTCGAGCGGCTCAAGTCCGTCAAAAAACGACGGGTCGTCAACTTCAAGCAACGCAAGGTCGCAATCGTGTCCAACATAAGCAACGCGCGCGGTGTAAAGTTTAGGGTCTTGATATCGCTTAACAAGTATCTGTTTTGCCCAGCTTACAACGTGCGCGTTTGACATTATCCGTTTTCCTTTAATCACAAAACCGCTGCCGCTGCTGCGTCGTAAAACGTCAAATCGCCACGGAGCGTCCCAGACAGGTTGTTGCGAAAAATTGATAATCTGGATTACCGATTTTTCAGGTTCTGCCGCTATTAAGGTTGCGACCAGAAAACCAAAAATGACGCTAATTGCAGTTTTTTTCATAAATTTATATCCCGCCAAATCTGCGATGTCTCCTTGCATATTCTTCAAGGGCGGCGTAGAAGTGGGGCTTTCTAAAATCAGGCCAGAGGGTTGGTGTTACGACGAGTTCAGTATAAGATATTTGCCAGAGCAAAAAGTTGCTGATTCGCAATTCTCCGCTGGTTCTGATCAATAGGTCTGGGTCCGGATAGTTTGCTGTGTAGAGATGCTGGGCAAATACCTGCGGCGTTATCTCTTCCGGGTCAATCAAACCCTGTTTAACTTTGTGCGCGATCTTTCTCACAGCGTCAACTATCTCGGTTCTGCCGCCATAACTGAGCGCAAGAATTAAGGTAAGCCCGTTGTTTTTAGCCAGAACCGCCTGAGTCTTCTTTAACTGCTCCTGAACAAATTCCGGCAATCTGTAAATCTGTCCGATAACTTCAAGTTTTATATTATTTTTATTTAGTTCATCGGTCTCGTTTTTTAGATAGCGGGCGAGGTATTTCATTAACGTATCAACTTCCTCTTGCGGGCGGTTCCAGTTTTCAACGGAAAATGCGTATAATGTGAGGTATTTAATGCCAAGTTCGCCGGCAGCCCGAACCACTGTGCGTACCGATTCAACTCCGTTTTTATGCCCTTCAACGCGCGGCAACTGCCGTTGTTTCGCCCACCGCCCGTTTCCATCCATAATAATAGCCACATGCGTTGGCAATGATGCCAGCGCTTGCGGACTTAATGTTGGATGCGACGGACTCATATTTTAAACATTCCGCGTTTTCCTTATTTGATATCGGGAATGTCAAATTCGTTCATTTTCTATATAAATTAGACAAATATCGTCTGCCGTCTATCTGGTCCGACCGAGACGATGCTCAATTTTGCGCCAGACAGTTCGGCAATTGCGCGCAGGTATTTTCTTGCGTTTGCCGGGAGGTCTTTCCATTTTGAAGCGCTGGTAGTCGGCGTCTTCCATCCTTCAAATTCAGCATAAACAGGTTCAACCCTGGCGAGTATGTTTACATCTGAGGGGAAATAATCGTAGGTCTGAGAGTCGCATTTATACGCTACGCAAACCTTTATCACATCAAGAGTGTCAAGACCGTCCAGATTTGTCACCGCAAGCCGGTCAATTCCATTAATCATCACCGCGTGTCGTGTTGCTACTGAGTCAAACCAGCCGCATCTGCGCGGTCTGCCTGTTGTTGCTCCAAATTCCCTTCCCATTGAATGAAGCAGGTCTGCAATCTCGGAATTCTCCGTCGGCAACGGTCCTTCGCCCACGCGCGTGCTATAAGCCTTCATAACGCCGACAACCGAATCAATGCAGGTCGGCGGCACGCCTGAACCTGTGCACGCCCCGCCAGCTGTTGTATTTGAAGAGGTAACATAAGGATACGTGCCGTGGTCAATGTCAAGAAATGTTCCCTGCGCCCCTTCAAACAATATGCCCGCCTTTTTGCGCAGTTGTTCGTGAAGGAAAATTACGGTATTTTTAACATACGGACGGAGATAATCCGCCGCCGCTTTGTATTGCTGATATACCTCCTGAAAAGAGAGCGGATTTGCGCCTAAAGATTTTAATACAAGATTGCTCTCTTCTATCCTTGTCTTTAGCACTTCTTCAAATCGCTCATTTATAAGGTCAAGCATTCGCACCCCTACCCGGTAGGCTTTATCGGCGTAAGCAGGTCCAATGCCTCTTTTTGTTGTGCCGATCTTGTTTTTGCCTTTAAGCGCCTCGCGCTGAGCGTCTAATTCTTTGTGATACGGGAATACTATATGCGCGGTCTCGCTGACGAATAAATTCCCATCAACCTTTACCCCCCGTTTTTTAAGACCTTCAATCTCTTCGCATAAACCGACAGGGTCAACAACCACACCGTTGCCTATGACACATTTTTTGCCTTTGCGAAGTATGCCAGAGGGAACAAGGTGCAAAATATATTTTTCGTTGTTAATAAAAACAGTATGACCGGCATTATTTCCGCCTTGCGTTCTGACGACCACGCCGACCTCGTCCGTTAACACGTCAATTATTTTCCCTTTGCCTTCGTCTCCCCACTGCGCGCCAACAAGGATTATATTCTTTGCCATAAATCAGTTCGGTTTTATTTTATCTTTTCCACCCGGCGCTCCGCTGCCGGGAAAGCACAACAACGAGCCTATTAATTTATACCATTTTATGTCAATGATGTAATCCACAATTATTCAAATTACTGCGGAAAGTTTTGTTTTAACCACTCCGTTATCGCAAGCGCCTGTGGATTGTTAGGCTCAAGTTTAAGAACTTCTAAATAATGTTTTGCCGCGTTGGTTTTATCATTCAATTGTTGAGCGTAAATGTTTGCGAGCAAAAGCCGGGCGCGGCTGTCCTGCGGATTAATGTTTAAATATTTTTCATACTCGTTTGCCGCATCGTAGATGAATTTCGCCTTTTGCAAGGCAATCGCAAAATTAAACCGCGCATTTTTTGATTCCGGGTTAATCGCAAGAGCCAGTTCATAATAAACCAACGCCTGGTCAATATCTCCAAGTTCATAAAAAACTACCGCAAGGTTATAATTCGCCTCATAGAGCGAAGGGTCGGATTTAATCGCTTCTAAATACCGCTCCTTTGCCACATTTAAATCGCCAGAATTATGAGCCTTTAATCCAGATTCAAACTGCTTTAAAGCCTCTTCTCTATCGCCTTGAGTAGGTTTCTGCGGATTTATATATCTATAACGGGGAAACTGCGGTTGCTCAACCTTTGCGATAGAAACCGGTTTCTTCTCCAGTTGACTTTTAATTTCTTCAACCGGCGCGGCGGCAGGTTTTGTCTCTGTCTTCTGTACAGTCTGTTGTTGTAAGGTTTCACTCTGTTTTTCTGAAATTGGCGGCAGGGGTGTTACAACCGGTTTCGCGGTAGATTTTTTCTTAAACGGATTTAATTTTTCAAAAATAGATTTTTTCTGAGGCGGTTCTTTCTGCTGTGGCGGTTGAGTTTGAGGTTGCGCTGGCGGAGAATTGTTGTTTTTTGAAGCAAGGAGAGGTTCGCTATTTGTCTTGATTTCAGTTGCGGATGAAGCCGTTTCAGAAGCGGCTGTTTTAACAGTCTTTTCAGAATCAGGCGAAGTCTGGATTTCCTGATTTGAAGACTGCTGCGGTTTGGTCTGCGGGGGCGGTTTTGCCGCCTGTTGCTCTGGCGGTTGGAGCGATTGTTTAATCTGGTTTGTTTCCTGAATTTTCGCAACTTTCTGATCAAGGGGAGATTTTTGTTCATCTGGATTTTGTTTTTCAACAACAGGCTTTTGCGCGCCGCCAGCGGATATTAACGGCTTTGTTTGAGAAACTGACGATGAAACAGGGTGAATGGACTCTGCCTTTTCCGCTGTCGGTTTTGCTGGTTTATTTTGTTCTTCCTGAATCGGCGCCGCCGCGCTAACGACAGGTTGCAACGGTTGAATCTGACCTGTCTGGTTAGTCTGAACACGTTGTGGCTGATGCTCAATTTTATACACAAGATTTGACACTGAAGAAGTGTATAAATGACTTGGCTTTAACATCAAAAACCGCTTAAACATTGTTAACGCGTTGGTTTTATCTTTCTGGTACTGGAGCAAAAATATTCCCATATTCAGGTTTGCCGGCGGGTAATCGGGTTTAATCTTCAACGCCTTTGAAAAACATTGAAACGCCTCTTGCCATCGCTTGTTATAAATCAGGGCTATGCCAAGTCCATTGTATGCCTCATAAGAATTCGGGTCCAAACTGAGCGCGGTTCTGAAACTTTTTTCTGATAGGTCATATTGTCTTATAAAAAGTTGTGAGGCGCCGAGTTTAGTCCAGCCGGTGGCTGAACGCGGTTCATACATAACATAACTTGCGAATTCGCGAGAAGATTGAAGGTAATTCTGCATCTCAAACAGCGCGCAGCCTAAATTATAATGAACAACATAAAAGTTATTGCTCAACTTTAAAGCAGTTGCGTAACTGTGAGCGGCAGCGACAAGGTCGCCGCTCTGATGATAGGCAATCCCGAGCAGGTTCCATACCCGGGCTTCGTTCGGCATCGCAGTTGTAAGTTCCTTAAAGACTGTTGCCGCCTCAGCGTATTTTCCTTGATTCAACAAGGTATTACCCCGAGACAATGCCTTCTGTTGCGGTTTGGAGCACCCACCAATAATCGCTATTGCAATGCACAAACCGCATAGATAAATTCTTACCAGTGACTTTTTTAAAATTGTCAACATTCTGACCCGTGTTAACATTCAAAACCTAAAGTGTCAAGAATGGCGCATAACAAACTCTATTATTGTTGCCATTTCAACAATAATACAGAACGCGCGCCCTGCTCAAAGATTAAACCACAGGGCGAGGAAAATGTCTTGTCTTTATTTTTGATGATTTTAAAAGGCAATATTTACGCTGTTTTTAAGAATAAACTAAAAAACAGAATTTTACCGTTTCTGATCGTTTCATTAACGGGCTTGATAACTATTGCGGTGTTTAGCCAGCTTAATGCCAGCGCCGCTCAAAAGCCAAACGGCCCCACAAATGGCGTGGTCATCGTCCAGAATAAATCCGCCGTTGACGCCTATTTGCCTAAAAAAGAAGCCGTAAGAACAATGCTTGAAAGAGGACTTTTAGAACTTACAGGGGCAAAAACATTGAATGATGCCATCGGAAAATTTATTTCAACAAATCAGACCGTTGGAATAAAGGTTTATTCAACCGCAGGACCGTTTGCCGGAACACGCCCTGCAGTAGTAGAGGCGCTGGTCTCCATTATGATTGATTCAGGATTCCCTACAAAAAATATAATAATCTGGGATAAAAATATTTATGACCTGCAAAATTGCGGCTATGACAAGATTGCAAAACAATACGGGATAAGAATCGCCGGCGCGGTTCAATCCGGTTACGATGAAACAGTGTTTTATGAAAAACCGCTCATCGGCAATCTCGTTTATGGAGACCTTGAATTTAATAAAAAAGGAGAAGGCATTGGCAGAAAATCCTACTTTTCAAAATTAATAACCAAAGAGATTACAAAAATTATTTCTGTCGCGCCGCTACTAAACAACAACATTGCTGGCGTTTCCGGTCATCTCTACAACGTTTCGCTTGGCAGCGTTGATAACACCTCGCGGTTTGAATCAAGCAAAGAGCGATTAAACGAGGCTGTTCCAGAGATATTCGCGCTGCCAGCAATCTACGATCGCGCAGCGCTTTTTATAACCGATGCCCTAATCTGCCAGTACGAGGGGACAGACCGCGCAATGTTGCACTATTCAACCGTGCTCGGACAGTTAAGATTAAGCCGCGACCCTGTGGCGCTTGACGCCCTATCCCTTGAAGAACTTCAATACCAGAGAATCGCCGGCGGATTTAAACCGGTAAAACCGGACTTAGATTTACTCAACAACGCCCAACTTCTTGAACTCGGCGCCGCAGATACAAAAAAGATTAATGTAAGGATAATAAATTTAAACAATTGATAATTTTATCTGCAAAAGTTAATTTAGTTTCAAATGTTATATAGATTGTTAAACCGGTTTCTAAAAAATTTTTCCGCCGCTTTTTTGACCTCCATCATTATCTGTCAATTTACCGGGTTATCCTCATCTGCGGAAAATAATAAGAACAGCGCAAATTCAGACCTGTTTTACGAGACAGAGAAAATCATTGAAGTAAAAATCACGATGGACGAAAAAGAGTGGGACGCTTTAAGGAAAGAACGTCACAATATTATTGCGGCGCTTGGACCTGAAAGGATTAAAAATCCTGAACCCGACCCGTACAACACCTATAAAGCCGAAATCCAGATAAACGGAATAAAACTCGCCCCTGTCGGAATCAAAAAACGTGGATTTCTCGGCTCGTCAAGTTTCTCAAGACCATCGTTAGGAATCAAGTTGAACGAGTATGATAAGAATCTTAGATTCGCAGGCTTGAAGAGAATCAATCTCAATAACAATCTTCAAGACCCGAGCCTGATTCACCAGTTTTTAACCTATAAAGTTTTTTCCCGCGCCGGTCTGGCGGCGCCGCGCTGCAATTTCGCAAAGGTTTATGTAAACGGCAGATATCTTGGAATCTATTCAAATGTTGAGGCGGTTAATGACGATTTTTTAAAAAGAAATTTCGGCAATGACAAAGGCAATTTATACGAAGGACAGTTGAGCGATTTTCGCCCTGAATGGGTTGAAACCTTTGAAAAAAAGAATAACAAACAGAGCGGCATAGACGACCTGAAAAGGCTGACGGGGGCGTTTGAACTGGATGATGATCGGTTGGTTCCAGAACTGGAAAAATTGATTGACCTTGACGAGTATTTTACCTTCTGGGCTGCGGAGGTTTTAACATCTCACTGGGATTCTTATTCTAACAACGGCAACAATTTTTTTGTTTATAACAACCCCGGGAGTAAAAAGTTCGTTTTCATACCGTGGGGCGCAGATTCCACTTTTGGAGACCCTGACCCGTTTTCTCCTGCCAGTAGACCAGTGTCTGTTTTTGCGACAAGCATTCTCCCGTTTCGCCTGTATAAAATTGAAAAAACCCGCGAACAATACAGAGAACGGTTGAGAAAATTATTATCAACAGTCTGGAACGAAAAGGAGTTGCTTGATGAAGTTGATCGGCTTGAAAACAGGTTAAAGCCGCATCTATTAATTGATACTAATTCCTTTGCTGAATCGGTGAATAGAGTGAGAGGTTTTATAAAAGAAAGGAGACGGGCATTATCGCAGGAGCTTTATAATCCGCCGCCGGAGTGGAAGACGCCATTGAGAAAATCTCCCTGGCTTGAAAAAATCGGGTCATTTAATGCGCGGTTTTCAACCTACTGGCGCGGGATTTCATTCAACAGTCAGGATAGCCAATCAACTCTGGACATAAAAATGGTTTTGAACGGTAGACGTCAATGGTTTCTGGCAAAAAGCGTGTCGGCAGGACCTGCGCGCGACCAGCGATTCTACGGCTGCCCGTCAATTATCTTTTTCGGGATAGAGATGTTTTCGGGAAAATGGTTAGTCCCTGCGTTTATAATAGAACCGGAGTTATTAGAGACGAATAAACCGCTCACGATTGATGGAACCGGTGTTCTCAGCGCGTTGATTGAAGGAAAGGTTCTGAATATAAATACAAAGTCTTTGAATGTAATGGGCGGTAAAATCTTTTTTGAAAACATCTCCACAAACGTGGATGGAAAGGTTAGCGGCAGAATTCAAGCCGATATCTACCGCTTTTTTCAATGGGATGAGTGATGCCCTTTACTCAATTTTAGCCCAGATAGTTTTTAAATAGGCAGGTTGCTCGGCGCAGGAGGGAAAATCCATTGGCTGGGTTGCGTAATAATATTTAATTATTTTTCTGTTTTCCGCTGAAACTTCCCGTTTAATCATTTCTATAAATTTTTCCGGCGCGACTCCGAGCGTATTCAATGAGGCAAAAAGGACTGCTCCCTTTTTTAAAAGTTTAAGAGCGGCTCTTAACAGCTCGGGATAATCTTTTAACGCTTGAAAGGCGCCGCTCTGTTTTGATTGCGAAAATGTTGGCGGGTCTAAAATTATTAAATCAAATTTTCTCCCTTTTTTTCCAAACCTTTTTAACCAGTCAAAAACGTCGCCTTTGAAAAACTCGTGAGCCGCAGGGTCAAGACCGTTTAATTGAAAATTTCGTTTTCCCCATTCAAGATATTTGGTGGACAAATCCACGCTTGCGGTATGCATCCCGAGCTTTGCGGCGCATACAGAGAAACCGCAGGTATAGGAAAAAAGGTTTAACACCTCTGCTGAAGTCGGTTTTTCAAAGAGAGGAAAGTCTTTTGCGATGTAGTTTGTCAGAATTCGTCTGCGGTTGTCGCGCTGGTCTATAAAAATGCCGACTGAATAGCCTTCAGAAAAACTTAATTCATATCTGACGCTGTTTTCAATAGATGTGAAATGTTCGGGCGCGGGTGTTTCGTAGATTAATTTTGGCGATACAGCCGCCGGTTGCAGCGCTCTAAGCTCTTTCTTTAAAAATTTATGATAAACGCCTTTCGCGCCGCATTCTTGAGCGATGTTTTGAACAAACTCCATCTCGTCATTCATCAATTCCCTCTCGGTTTGAACAAGCAGCCAATCGCCAAATTTATCTATAAAAATTTGCGGCTGTCTGTCTGCAACGCCGTGAATGAGTCTGTATATATTTGTATTGTTGTTTAAAATTGCGTTTCGTAACGAGACTGATGGATGCGCGGTTGCTGGCGGGGCGCGAAATATCAATTCACGTCCGTCCTGCGGATGATAAAACCTCAATTCAGCCGAGTGTAGCCATAGTCGCGCGGATTCAACGCCGCCATACAGAGTATCCCCGAGCACAGGACAGCCGCGGCTTGCCGAGTGCAAACGAACCTGATGAGTCCTTCCAGTCAACGGTTTGGCTATTAATACTGAAAGGTCTAAATCTTGATGCAATTTTTTGGCGTATGCTATCCAGTCTTTGCAAAGGTTCAGGATTTCAAAATCATCGTCAGAGGGCGTTTTAAAATTCGTCTCGGCTCGTTCAAGTCCCGGTTTAAGCGGCACACTTTTAAACTGGCTCCCCTGTCGCATAATATGCGACACAACATTAAACCGTTCTTGCGGCGGCGAACCGGCGGTTATCAATATATATTTTTTTGAAACTTTTCGTTCGGTAAACTGTTTTGTCAGTTCGCGATTTGCTAAGGATGTTTTTGAAAACAGAAGCGCCCCTGATGTCTCTTTATCAAGCCTGTGAATAATTGCCAGATTTGACCAGCGCGGCGCAAGATTCCTCAAATAATCATAAATGCCATCCGTGGCGTAAGGCGACGGCGCGTGCGTGTTTATTCCGGATGGCTTATTTACAACAAGCAGATGTTCATCCTCAAACAGGATACAATTCGGAAAAAAATATTCCATTTACTCCTCCAGTGAAAAATTACATTCGCAAAACCCGGGTTTGATTTGAAAATTCAACCGTAACACTGTTTTTGTCTATTGAAATTATTTTTGCCCCATCAATGACATCTCCAACTTTAATTAGCTTGCCGTTTATTATTGCCGATGGATTGTTAACGCGGTAAAATATGCCATTCAACTTTAACTGAGGAAATTGCATCTCACTTACAGGTTGCGCTTTAGAAGAACTCTCAGCCGCGCGAGTAACATTTGAGACAATAGTTTCAGGTTTAACTTTTATCTGTTCTTCGGATTGTTTAACTGCAGTTGCCGTTTCATTTTTTAGCTCTTGCAACGATACATTGCTCTGGCTATTGCTCATTTTTAAATCTGCTGCGGCAGTGTTTTCGGGCATTTTAACTTCATTCATAGTTTGAGTTTGCCCGTCAATTTGAACTCTGTTCTCCGTCTCATTCTTTTTAACATCCCCAAAATTCATCGCGATATTATTTGTTGCTGTGGTTGTGGCAGCAACAGGTTTTTTATCTTCATTTACAACCGTTGCGGCAACGTTTTTTTCTTTATTTGCTGGTTGGACCGGTTCAGTCAACTTGACGGTTGTTTTAGCTGTCGCGATTTTCGCGGTTTTTTCTTTATTGAAAAACCTATCCATTATCCATAAACCGGTGAGACAAAGCGAGACCAGCAAAAAGACCGTTGAGATGGCAATGTAAACAGACGCCGCTCTTATGTGGCGCGGTTTTTCAACCGGCTGGATAAATGGCAACTGTTTTTTAGGTTCTTGATTGTTCTGGGCGCTTGCCCGCTTTAATGCGTCATTAATGAGACTCATAAGTTTAGCCTTACACTTTTATATCGCCTTCCAATTCTCTTGCGGCAAGACCGACTGTATAAAAATCAATTGTCTCCTGTTGCTGGACAAAACCTGCAAGGAGGCATTTGTCGCAGATCGCGTTAATAAGTCTCGGGATTCCCCTGCTGTAGCGATAAATTCGCCACAAAGCCGGGCGGGTAAAATACGGGGCGCCGTTAACTCCGGCAACGCTCAACCTGTGCTGGATGTATTGTCCGACTTCAAAGAACGTCAGCGGTTTAAGGTGAAATCTGACCGTGATTCGCTGTCGAAGTTGCCGCAATTCCGGATCGTTAAGTCTCTGTTTTAATTCCGGTTGTCCCATTAAAATAATCTGCAACAATTTCCGTTCATTTGTTTCAAGATTTGACAGAAGCCGTATTTGTTCAAGCAGGTCGTTGGTCAGGTCCTGCGCTTCATCAATAATAAGGATTGATTCCCTTTTTTGTTCGGCTTGTTTTAAAAGATATTCATTGATAGCCGAGAGCGTTTCCAACTTATCCAAATTTTTTACGTTCAAGCCGAATTCCATCGCTATTGCCTTGATTAATTGATCGGCGTTTAGGACGGGGTTTAATATAAGGGCAGTGTTGTAATCGTTCCCGAGTTTTTCAAGCAAGGCTCGGCAAAGCGTTGTTTTGCCGCAACCAACTTCTCCAGTGAGTTGAACAAATCCTTTCTTTTCCTGAATTCCGTAAAGCAAATGATTAAAAGCCTCCCGGTGCTTTGCGCTAAAAAATAGAAAGCGCGGATTCGGCGTCAGTTCAAAAGGCGGTTCTTTTAATCCGTAATATTCTAAGTACACGAGAGCAAGTATAAATAAAACAAAACAGATTTGTCCATATTAACTATGCGGCTGCTGGAGCGCTGAATTTCAAATAGAAAGAATTACGATTTTGCTGCTGCTTTTATGGCGGTTCCAAGTCTTTTTATTCCCTCGGTTATTTCAAACTCTGTGGCGTAGCCGAAACTTAACCGCATCTTGTTGCGCGGCGTTTTAAACTCCGGATCGCTGCCATAACAGAGCTCTCCGGGTACATAAAGAACATTATTTTTCAACGCGTTTTTAAATACTTTGCTGTTAAAACCGGTCTTTTCTTTATCCGGTAGCGCCACCCAGAAATAAAGTCCACCCTGCGGGGGAACATAGTTGACTTTGAGATGTTGTTTGATTGCCTTTTCCATCAGAGAGGCTTTTTTATAATATCTTTCTGAAATGGTTTTAAGATGTCTTTCATAGGCGCCAGACCTTATAGATTCGGCAATTGTCTGCTGCAAAAAATTTGCCGTGCCAAAGTCGTGGTTCCCTTTTATCCGTTTTATTACCGTAAATAGTTCATCGGGGAGCAATGCGTATCCAACTCTAATTCCTGTTGCGAACGGCTTGCTGTAAGTTCCGGCATAAATGACGTTGCGGTTTAGATTATTAAATGAAAGCGCCGAACGAACATCTTTGCCGCTAAATCGCAATTCTCTGTATGCCGCGTCTTCAACATAATAAATTGGATGCCCCGCCTTTTTGCTGTAATATTTTAAAATATTTAAAATCTCTTCCTTCTTTTCTATTGAAGTTGTGTAGGCGGTCGGGTTTTGAAAATAGGTTATTGAATAAAGAAATTTCACCTTTTGCAGTTTATGCGAATCATCAAGGTTCTTGAGCGTTGATTTTAAACACTCAATATTTATGCCGTCCGGGTCTATAGTTATATTTTTAGTATGGACATTATGGCTCTGCAAAATCGCGAGAAAGACAAAATAAGTTGGCGCTTCAATTAATACAATATCCTCTTTTGAACATAGCGCCTCAACAAGGATGTAGAGCAATTGTTGAGACCCGTTTGTAATCAACAATCGGTTTGGTGAATATGCAGCGGTGTCTGATTCATCAAGCTTTTTCAGTCTGTCGGCGGTTAGTTTTCGCAATTGCAGATCGCCCTCTGTTGAGCCGTATTGAAGCGCCCTCCTCCCCTGCCCCTTATCTGTTAAGATTTTCTTAACAATTTCAAGACTTTCTTTTAGCGGGAGTGTTTGAGAATCGGTGAACCCGGCAGCAAGCGAAATTAACCGCGGATTGTCAATCGTCAGTTTCATCAACCACGATATCGGCGGTTCTTTTATTTCTCTTCCAAGTTCTGAAAAATGCTTGTTCATCTTTAAACACTACAAATTTCTGAATATTGTGAATAAAATCGCAAATACAACAAGCGCGTAAATCCAGTAAAGTTTTACGCGAATCGGTTTGTTTTTAAAATAATAATCGGTGATGAGTTTAAAATAGAGGATAATTCCTATAATCAAAGCCAACACTATGAAGCCGTTTAATTTTAGCGCCTCGGCAACGTTGCCGTGAAGCAAGGAATATATTGCCCTTTGTGAACCGCAAACCGGACACTCTATTCCGATTACCGTATATAATAAACAGGGCGGAATAAACCGCATCAGCATCGCGCCATAATAATAATAGAAAAGGCTGAATAAAACCAACCCAACCAGTGAAATAGAAATAACGATGACGCCGGTCTTTTTTTTTGAATAGAGGCGCGCGGAATTTTCTATCTTAAATCCTAAAACCTTTGAACTCCCGCATAAATTTTTCATACTCGCCGGAAGAAATAAAAATCATCGTTATTACAATTGCAATTAAAAGACTTAAAACTCCAAGAACAATCCCGATAATTGCTTTAACGCGCGCGGAAGATTGGTCGGGTCGGTCTTTGTTCTGGATCAATGCAACGATACCGAAGATGATTGCCAGAATATTGAATGGCATTCCCCAGCAACAACAAAAGCAAAAAATCATTGAAATTATCCCGAGAATAAAACTTGCCAAAGCCATTCCGCTGGAGTCGTTCTGCTGGGGCGCTGGAAATTGAGCCGATAACGGTGGCGGGGCAGAATAAGAGACATTGTATCCGGGCAAAAACTGAACAAGTTCAGGGTAGGTTGAAAGTTGTCGCCAGTGTTGTTCCCCTTCGGGTTTTACCAGCGTTTTTTCATTAACTCTCCCTTCTTTAATCCACTGTTTTAAAACCTCTATGGAGATGGGACCGTACTCTTTGTTATCAATTCCTATAATCCGATACATATTTTAACCTACTGTTTATTTACAATTTTAGCAATTTAATAAAACAATCACTTGCTTGCCTGAACCAACTGGTTAAGTTTTTCAAGCGCAGCGCCGCTGTTAATTAAATTTCCGGCAACCTCCCAGCCTTCGGTAATACTGTTTACCGCTGCTGCTACAAACAGGGCTGCCGCAGCGTTAAGTTGAACAATATCCCTTTTTGCCCCTTTAATTTCACCGAGAAGTATGCCGCGAAGGACTGACGCATTGTAAGAGCTATCGCCACCGCGCAAATCATCAAATGAAGAAACCGAAGGCAACAAGTGAGTAAAATCGGTTTCAGAACAGGTGATTGCGTTGTTCTGATAAAACTCTGCAATTACAGTTGCGCCGTGCGCCGATATTTCATCAATAAATCTAACTGACGTTTTTTCAACCACCTTTCCGCAAACAACCATCCCCCTTTTTACACCAAGCCGTTGCAAAACCGATGCAATCGGCTCACACAACGTTGTTTCAGGCACCCCAATCATCTGGCAATTTGGCTCTGCGGGATTTAAAAGCGGTCCAAGATAATTAAAGATCGTCCTCCGCCCGAGGGCTGCGCAAATTTTTCGTGCAGGGGCAATGTTTTTAAAAGCCGGGTGATAACGCGGGGCGAAAAGAAATGCAAAATTATATCGCTCAAGCCATTCAGCGGCTTGAGAAGGCGAAAGGTCAATCTTTATACCAAGCGCTTCAAGAACATCGGCGCTACCGCTCTTTGAAGTTGCAGCGCGATTTCCGTGTTTTGCCACACAAACTCCAGCAGCCGATACTATGAACCCGACTGCTGTGGAGATATTTATTGTGCCGAGCTTGTCCCCGCCGGTTCCGCAAACATCAATAATAGATTTTTTTCTTAAACCTTCGTTTACCGGAGGATGCGCGGAATAACTTCGCAATTTTTTTGCAAAACATTCTATTTCAGAAATAGTTTCCCCTTTTTCATTCAGGGAAATTAAAAATTGAGCCTTTGTTTCAGGCTGGATGCTTTCATCAATCAAGTTTTCAACCGCGACCTCAACCTGTTCGGGTGAAAGGTCGCGTTTTTCCTTTAATTGGTTTGTCAGCCCTTCAAGCACAACTAAAGGATATTAATTTAATTGATTCTTGTCAAAATTGATATTTATAAAACAGTCCAGACCATCAGGATGAAATTCAGGGATTGAATTTGAAACCTGCGATACTGCTGGAAAATGGTCTCTCTGTATTCTTAGTGCTTTTTCACCATAGAGGGCACAGAGGGAGACATAGAATTAGAGGCAAGGGCTACTTTGTTTGCCCCATTCGGGGGCGCGTGGTTATTTGGCAATCTTCGCTTATGTGTTATTCAATCTTACAAAGCGGTGTCGCAACTGCCACGCGCGGCTTTGCCCCAGCAGTCCAAAATGTTTTACTCCTTAGGTCTCTATTCAGCCAATTGCCTCGTTAGTTTTCAAAAGTTTTAATGAATCTAATCTTGCCAGAAAATTATAATTCTCTGGAATGCTGATTATGCAGGGACACCAGTTCAGTTTGCTGTTCCCTTAATTTTAATATCAGAAAATAACGGGAGCTATTTGCTGTTCTAATTTATATTTTTCCTACTCCTCTTTGTTTTCCTTGTAAAACTCTATTAGAAACTTCTTTATTTGCTTTTTCACCAGACTCTTTTCCTTGCTGTTCAACGCTTTCCCTTCCCGTTTTTGGAACTCTGTTAATATCGGCATACACGCTTCCATTATATATATCTTTTCTCCTTCTCCTCTCAATTTTATCAGGTGAAACACTTCGCTGTAATATCTGTCTGCCCTCTCCTTGATTATTTTCCAGAGTTCGTCCTTGCTCGCCAGTTCCGCTAACCATCTGGGATTATCCTCTTCCAGAGAGGCTACCACCGCTTCCGCTACGTCTCTTGGCATCATATCTTTTTCCTCCTTTTTACTTATTGTCACTTCTATTCTATTTATTGTCAATATCTTTTTGTAAATTTTTAATTTAGCCCCTGAATCATCAGCGCATCAGGAAAAAGCGAATTTTTGGATGGAATTAAATTTGTGAAATTATATTACAGCCAACAACTCACTGGTTAGACCAGGCCCATCCGGTGTCTGTTCAGACGATTGATAAACAACTTTGACAAATCTGATTTAGGCAAAAACTGTATTCACTTTTATTTTGCCCGGGATTCAGAGTTCAAAATTTGTATAAATTTGCCGGAAACAGGCAGCGTTACTCAACTATTTTGCATTCAAGAATGCCGCCGGAAAATTTTTCTCTTAACTGCGCGATAATCCGCAGACCGTTTGTTTCCACAGGTTTGAATCTGACAGTATTCCATTTATCTTTTTCAACACTGAATTTTTCTGTGGTTTCAACCGGCTTCCATTCTCCGTTATCTTTATAAAAGAGTTGCCAGGATTGCGGCACACGGCATTGTCCAACGCCAGTATCATCAAACCAATAAACCGAGATTTCTGAGATGCGGCGTGGTTTATCAAAATCAAATTGAATCCATTCCTTTGTGCCCAGATGGTTCCACCAGGTAAAGCGCGGTATGCTATGGTCGTTAGAATTTGCGGGTTCAAGCCCGTCAGCCACTGCTGCTAATGAATCAGATGGGTTAACGTGGGAGGCGGTTATTTTAAATGGCGGTTTTTTAGGTTGAGGCGGCATCTTCCAGCGATGAGCCGTTGGCTTGCTGCTTGCCTCTGGAAAGGCTGTTATTCTTAACCTCGCAGCCCCCATCGGAATAAGTGTAATCACTTCAAGCGGCTGCTCGGTATATGCTGGGCTCGGTTGCAATAGTCCCACAAGTTGCAAATTGTCCATCTGCCATTCAGGTATTTTTTGACCTAATGCAACGATTTCTATTGGCGTTGTTTCCGCTGTAAAAGGCTGTTTTGCCAGAGCGCCTGCCTTTTTAACCACTTTGAATGTTTTTTCCAGAGATTTTTCATCCAGCGCCAGTCCATAATTCCAGGGGGATTCAGGAAATACTTCCCACTCCTGCCAGACCGGGTTCTTTCCATAAGGGGACCAACGTTCTTTTATCTGCAATGAGAAGGTGAGCGGACCATAATTTACCGAGACGGCATTTTTGTTTTTCTCCCATCGTTTGATTGTTACCTTCATTGGCAATTTCAAAGTAACTAGGTCGCCATCTGTCCACTGGCGATTAACTGCCAGATAACAGAGGCCGGCGGCATTTTGTTTTTGAGTCTTGCCATTGATAGTTAACACTGGAGCCGAACACCACTGAGGAATCCTTAAATAAAGCGGGAATTTAACTGGTTTTGGAGTTGATATTTTGAACGAAATAACTTCATCAAATGGATAATCCGTCTCCTCGACTATTTTGATTGTTGTTCCGTCGCCGACTTTTGCCGAGACCTCACTCGGCGCGTATAAGGAAGCGCACAGACCTTTATCATAGGTTGCGAGCCACAATTCTTCCGCGTAATACGGCAGACCGTGAGATACGTTGTGCTGGCAACAGCGATAGACTTCAAACGGGCTGTATGAGAACATTGTTCCGCTATTTTCAATTCCTGGTGATTTGTTATTTTTATCGCACTGAACTTGATTGGCGCAGGTGAGGTAATGCAGGGCTTTTAAATCCGGAGTCAATGCGGCGGGAAAACTGTTAAAGGCAATTTCTTCGCATCTGTCTGACCAGATTGGATTGCCTGAAATTTTGGTTAGCATTTCAAAACTATGCATAAACTCTACTATACCGCAGGTTTCAAAGCCCTGACGCGGATCGGTGAAGCCAGGGCGGCAATTTTCATCGCCCGCAAAACCGCCGCCCGGAAATTGTCCGAACATCTCCATTACTTTTTTGTAATTTCGTTCAGCCGCATAAAGATGATTGAAATCCTTTGATTGTAAATAAAACACCGCTGGCGCTCTGAATCCCTGAGCAATATTTACATTATGCCAGTTTATTACGTCCTGGTCCCATCGCGCCATATTATCAAACATCTTTTTCGCAAGGTCTAACAACCACGGTTCGCCGATGTGGTTGTAAAGCCAGTAAACAGATTCAATGTTGTCGCCCATTCTTAACTTTGGCCAATAACCTTCGCCAAAGGCGCTGGGCGGCAATTGATTTTCCCACTGCATATATCGCCTCATCACATCAATGATTCTCGCATCGCCTGTGAATTCATAATAGGATTGAAGAACATTTAGCATAATCATATGCGGCCAGAGGTCTGGCTTTCCATTTAGCGATGTCAGTAAACCTCTCGGTCCAAAATATCCATCTTCCCGTTGGGAGGCAATTGCCGCTTCAATCCATTTGCGAGCCTTAGCGATTATTTTTTCATCCCTTAATACATAGCCGAGGTCTCCATAACCTTTTAACCAGTATGGCATCTCTTCCCAACCAAATTCGCCTCTGCCTTGTGGGTCTGCCCAGGCGCTTTTTTCAAAGTTTAACCACGGAGATATCTCGTCTAAATGTCCGGTCATACCGTCTTTTTCAAGTTCAAGCAGATTTCTCAACCAACCTTTTGGTTGAATACTACCTATCGGAAGTTTTACAAAAGGCGATGGAACAAGCGGCGGACGATTTGCCGGATACAATCCGTCATAGCGCTGTGGATTTACTTCTTTTAGAACAGTAATTCCCTCAGGTAATTCCCTGATTGCCGCCGCGGATTTTCCCGAGTTTTTCTCCTGCAAAACTATATCAAGCCCAGCGTCAATATACTGTCCGCCACCGGTCTGCTTGCAATGAATGGCGATTGTATTTTTCCCTTTTTTAAGCGCGAGTTTTGCTTTTTCTGAAATCTCTTCCTCATTGTAAGCGGTTGTGTAACCGGCGAGTTTAGCAGCTAATTCTCCGTTGATATAAACCTCGGCATCTTCATCGTGGTGAATAGTCAGGAATAGATGCTGTTTGTCAAAATTTTCTGTTAATTCAAATTGCCGTCTTAACCAGATATCGGATGTTCGCCATTCTGTGCGAACGACTGAACCCGGGGTTCCTTTTGTGCCAAAACCGCCCTCGCCACTCTTCCATTTAGTGTCGTTGTAGTCCGGTTTAAACCAGTCACCATCGGGTTTTTCAAATGTATATTTCCATACCACCGGCTGTTTTTCTGAGGTTGGGACAAGCGTGATAACTTTTGGCGGCGGCGGAAATAGCCCGCGGTTTGCGTTTGAAGCCGTAGTTAAATCTGGCTTAACGAGAGCCCTGTCATAGGTCATCAAACCGTTGCACTCGGTTTCAACATCGGTAGTCTGGGTATAGACGGCGGCGCTCAAACCGGGATAATCTTTAAGTTCATAAACCTTTCTTAACAATTCAACATATCTGCGGGTCAGGGCATTTGTGCCGGACATTCCTTGATATCCCCAGGAACGTTCTGTCCAGGTATGTCCTTTTATTGCGAGTCCAAGCCCGCCGAACTCGCCAAGGACTGCGGCGCGGTTAGGTTCAGGAATTGGCGAGCCAGGACCAGGATAATTGTGCATATCAATAACATCGCCGACCTTTTTATCAGTCCATCCGCTTGCGTTGTTTACAAGGCGCGTCGGGTCAAACTTTTTTGCCAGAGAAACGATCTGCTCGGTATCAAATTGTCCCCACCCTTCATTGAACACAACCCACATAATTATTGATGGATGATTGAATCTGCCGTTTATCAACCGTTCCAGTTCAACCTCGTATTGTTGCCGTTGTTCGGGCGTTCTATTATCGCCGGAAGGCATATCCTGCCAGACGAGCAGACCGAGTTTATCGCACCAGTAATACCAGCGTTCCGGTTCAACCTTAACGTGTTTGCGGGCTAAATTCATACCTAATTTCTTTGTCATCTCAATATCAAATCTCAAAGCCTCGTCGGTTGGAGCGGTATAGATGCCGTCAGGCCAGAAACCTTGGTCCAGAAACCCTATTTGAAATACAAATTCGTTGTTCAGTAAAATGCGGGTTATTCCCATACGGTCTTTGCCGATTGAAACCTTGCGCATTCCAAAATAACTTGAAACTTCATCAACCACTTTTCCATTTGCTTCAAGACGGAGTTTTAAATCATACAAAAATGGCGAATCCGGACTCCACGGTTTAAAATTTTTGATCGGCAACACAATGGTCAGGAAAAAATTAGAGTCACCCGAATCGGTCGCTATCTCACCGCTTTGAACCACCTTTTTGCCTTCAAGTACATCTACTGCCATCTTTGCATTGCCAGATTTTTTAGCTACCCGCGCCATAACTGTTACGGAAGAGTTATCGTAGTCCGGTATAATTTTTATGGATTCAATATGAGTTTCTGAGACCGGTTCAAGCCATACGGTTTGCCAGATGCCAGAGGTTGGAGTGTACATAATTCCGCCCGGTCTGCGGGTCTGTTTGCCGTGAAGTTGTCCATTATCAGTGGGGTCAAATACCGCAACCACGAGTTCCTGCGCGCCGCCCGGTTTAAGCGCGTCTGTAATGTCAAAACTAAATCCGTCGTAACCGCCGCGATGAGCGCCAAGTTCTTTTCCATTCAGATAAACAGTGGTCTCCCAGTCCACGGCGCCAAAATGCAGGAAAACTCGTTTTCCCTTCCAGTCGGCGGGAATTTTAAATTCGCGACGGTACCAGAGTCTGCTCTTTTCTTCCAGTTGTTTCATCACGCCAGAAAGCGCCGACTCTAGTGGAAATGGAACAAGAATTTTGCCATCATATTTTTGCGGTATACCGGCATCCTTTGGAACGATCGCGTAGTCCCAGAGTCCGTTTAAATTTACCCATTCCTTTCGCTCCATTTGCGGGCGGGGATATTCTTTGTGAGCATTGGATGGATTGACATCTTTTGCCCAGCGCGTCATCAACGGTCCGTTAGCTGGACGCCACGCAGCGCCATAAGAGATGATTAATGATAAGACAAGTACCAATAGGGTTGATAACAATCTTTTTTCCTTCATAAGCGTTCAGATAAAATCGTAATAACAATGAGACAGCAGTCAATGAATTTAATTAAAATAATTAATAAAATCTTGAACCCTGAGCATTTCAGGAAAAAGCGCGTTTTTATTAGAATGCTAATGATTCAGGTGATTTCTTTGCAACAAAAAGATTTTAGTGGTTTTTAATAAATTAAAGAATATATTAGGTTATAAAGTGCAGATCATTTGGATACCAATATTGTTTTTATGCCTTATGAGTGTAGGTTTTGCCGAGATGGATGCTAATAAATACTCGGCAATTCCGCAAAGAAATGCTTTTAATCTTAGAGAGCCGGAACCTCCTAAACCGCCAGAACAACCGCCTCCGCCAATAACTGTTAAGTTAACCGGCATCACAACTCTGCTTGACACTAAACGCGCTTTTTTGCTTGTTGAGGAACAGGGGAAAAAACCTGAATCTAAAATGTTGCGCGAAGGTGAAAAAGATGGAGCTGTTGAAGTGGTGCAGATTGATGAAGTGGCGGGAACAGTGAAGATAATAAATTCAGGAAAAGAAATGACGCTTGATTTTAAAAAGGATGGCATTAAGCCGCCAACCGCCCCCGCTGTTCCAACTACTCCACCTAACGCGCCTCCAATTCCGGGCGCAATACCATTGCCCGGCGCCATTCCAGCCGGCGCTCCAAGACCGTTTGTAATCTCAAACTCGCCTGTTCCCGGTATGAACGTTTCAATCCAGGGAAATACAATCTATCCGAGCGCCCAACCATCATCTCCTTCCGCATACCAGCCGCAGGATTTTGGCGGCGGAAAGGAAAAGAAACCTGACAAGCCAACGAAACCAAAACCAGTTAGACTGCCCGGGTCTATAAATTGATTACATTTAATATTTCTACATTCCTCAATCATTAGCATTCCAATAATTTTGCATTGTCCACGGATAATTCCAGATTAAGTTTTTTTTATAAACCGCAAAATCTTAGTTCATTTTACCTATTAATGAGGTAAATTAAATCAGCGCGCTGTAACCCCCAGTTCCAAATGTCTCATAGAAAAGTATGAATACTGTTAAAGACAATCAGAATCGGTGTCCGAGATGCGGGATAGTAATCCCGCCGGGTTCGCCGGGTGGACTCTGCCCAAAATGTCTGTTATCTGAGGCAAGCGCCGCC
Source organism: Verrucomicrobiia bacterium (assembly GCA_049968335.1). GTDB lineage: Bacteria > Verrucomicrobiota > Verrucomicrobiia > Limisphaerales > JAKPVM01 > JAKPVM01. Next base: position 11,464 of record JBMFQZ010000032.1, on the reverse strand, counting down.
ACAGACTCGCCGTTAAATAGCGCAACTGAGGATGTACCGCCAATTGAAAAAATTAGCGCGGCATTCCCGCAATTAGAAATAATTGAACTTATAGGCAAGGGCGGGATGGGATTTGTTTATAAAGCGCGTCAGCCGCATTTAGACAGATTCGTGGCTCTGAAAATTTTGCCCGATAAACTTGCGCGCGATCCGCTCTTTGCCGAGCGGTTTAACCGCGAGGGACGGGTGCTCGCAAAGTTAAATCATCCAAACATTGTCTCAATTTACGATTTTGGTCAGGCAGGCGAGTTTTATTATCTTTTAATGGAATATGTTGACGGAGTGAACCTGCGTCAGGCGATGCAGTTGGGCAAGTTCTCGCCAATGGAGGCTCTGCGCATAGTTCCACAAATTTGCGAAGCGCTTCAATACGCGCATACCCACGGGATTTTGCACCGCGATATTAAGCCGGAAAATATACTCATTGACGCGCAGGGGAATGTAAAGATCACCGATTTCGGAATCGCAAAGTTAATTGGCGGACATAAGAAAGAGATCACTTTAACAGGGACAGGAACAGTGCTTGGCACGCCGCATTATATGGCGCCGGAACAGATTGAAACACCGGACAAAGTTGACCAGCGCGCCGATATTTACTCGCTCGGAGTAGTGTTTTACGAGATGTTGACTGGCGAGTTGCCGCTTGGCAGGTTTGAGCCGCCCTCAGCTAGAACGCCGGTCTCAAAAGAAGTGGACGAGGTTGTTTTTAAAAGCCTTGAGCGCGATAAGGAAAAACGATTCAAAAGCGCGCAGGAGGTTAAGACAAAGGTTGAACATATCAGCGAGGCGCCGAGCGGGGAGTCTATCTCAAAAGAACAAACCGCGACGCAAATGAGCGTTCAGCCTCAAAAACTTTCTCCATATGCCTTGTGGTCGGCAAGTCTGACAGGATTCGGAATGGTTCTGTTTTTAATATTATTTTTGCTTTTAGCCACCGTAATGCACGGGATTTCCATAACAGCGACTCTTTTTGCAATTCTCCCGGGGGTGTTATTCTGCGTTGCGGGAACGATTTTAGGGTGGATTGCGTTAGGCAAGATGAGGGCTGAGCCGGGACGCTGGATAGGTCTGCCACTGGCTGTTTTTGGCGCGCTTGCCTTTCCGCTGACGCTCTTGACAATAGTCCTTGTTGGTCTTCCCTATATGACGGTAGCAACTCATAGACCTTCGCTCGTTGTAAACATTGTTGCGCTTGCTATTCCCTGCATTGTTGTGGCGTTTGCAATGTGGACAGTGATGAAGACAAAGACGTGGGCAAAAGGAGAAGACAAAATCCCCTCAGGTTCAAAAAAGTTTATCGTAATATTTTCACTGATACTGTTCTGCATTATGCTGCTAATGAGGTTTGTTCCAGGAGGGAAAGACCACAGCAGCGCATACTCTCCGTCAACCACCGCGCTCTCTGGAATTGTCAGTAAAAGTCCGATTGCCGATGGCGGCGATATTTTGGAAGAGGGGGGCATTGAAGTTGCCGGGATTTGCGATGCGCAAAATCCAAATCTCTGGTGGAGCGGTGATGGAAAGAAAAGAGTTGATATTGACGCAAAAAGATTTGCTGAGCAAATCTTTCTGGCGCAAAGAGCGGGTAATAAAGACTATTTAATATTGTGGAAGGTTAATCGTGATGAAAAAGGAGCAGGAATAAGTTTCGTTTGCCCGGGCAGCGAATCCTTCGGCTATGCCAATGAGTTAAACGATAGTAATCTTCTTTTGCGCGTGAGTTATCCGAAAGATATCGGAAAAGCAGAAAGGATTTATGTTGGTATTTCCGATGGGGCGTGGGAGACAATTGCCGAAGCGCCGAGAAATGTTTCCGCGTCATCAATATTTACTCGCAACGGACAGGAATGGAAGATTGCCTTCTTTGAAACAACCGTGGACATCAATAGCAACATTAACCAGATGGTTAGTTGTCAGGTCAAAAATGCGAATTTATACCAGTTTCGCATTGTCGGTGTAACATCTGACGGCGCGGAACTAACGCCCGTGCAGAGTACAATGTCGGTCTCAAACATAAAGGCGGTATTTAAAAAAGAGAAATATGGGGATAAATTAGATGACATTAAAAAATTCCGCCTGCAGACAAGAAAATACAAATGGGCTACATTTGACATCGCTTTATCACCAGAGTTTGTTAAACTTGAAAAGTGAACAGCGACTCTGCAAACCGTTCATTTGCGCCGACAAGGTGGACGCTTGTATTAAGATGTCGTGGCGACTCGGAAGAAGCCAGAGCGGCTCTTTCCGAGCTTTGCGGCATATACTACCGTCCGGTTTTTGAATTTTTAAAATATAATTGCGGGGATGCGGAGAAGGCGAGGGAACTTGCGCACGAATTTTTCGCGCGGATTCTTCAGAGGGGCGGAATTGATAATGTTGACCCGCAGCGCGGCAGATTCCGCTCCTATCTGCTCGGGGCGTTAAAACATTTCATCATTGAACGACGTCGGTTTGAGAATAGAAAAAAACGTGGCGGCGATGTTTTGACAGAGTCCATTAATGAGAAAGTTGAACTTGATGAAGATGATGTTGAGCGACAGATTCTTGATCAAAAGGAAACGCAGTTAGAACTTTTATTTGACCGTGAATGGGCGCTGACCGTTCTGGAACGGGCGCTAAAAGAGGTTGAGAACAAATATAACGAGGAAGGGAAGTCGCAGCTGTTTGAGCTTTTAAAACCGTGGCTAGCGCCCTGTGAAACAGCATTGAGCCAGAGGGAAGTTGCGGAAAAATTAGGGATGAGCGAGTCTGCGGTAAAAGTGGCGATTCATCGTCTGCGACAGCGCTTCCGCGAGGCAGTCAAAGACCAACTCGCCCAGACCGTCCACGGCCCCTCTGAAATCAAAGATGAACTGAACTATTTGATTGAAGTGTTGTCGGAGATCAATAAATAGTTACAGGTTTTAAATTATTTGGCTTTATGATTTTTCAGCAGCAGATTGTTTAGACCATCGGCAATATTTTTGATAGAATAAGGCATTCAACCAAACCGGCGACAGAGTTTATTGTCACGATGACTGACCAGGTTTTGAGCGTCTCCTTTTCTGTAAGACCGCTCAGTCTGCTGATTACCCAGAATCCGCTGTCGTTCATCCATGAAAAAATCATCGCGCCGAAACCGATAGAGGCGAAAATGTAGATAGGATGATATGGCAAAGCGGCGCCTGCGGAGGAGATGATTGGATAAACCATTGCGGCGGTTGTTAGCATTGCAACGGTGGCGGAGCCTTGAGCAATGCGAATTAAAGAAGCAACAATCCATGAGAGCAGAACAAGGTTTATCTCTTTTCCTGCTACGAGCGATTTCACCGATTCGCCAATGCCGCCATCTTTTAACATAAGTCCGAACGCCCCGCCGGCGCTTGTAATAAGGATTATTACACCTGCGGTTTCAAACGCGGGCGCAAGCATTTTTGAAATTTCACCGAATTTTAATTTCCGGGCGCGAGCAAGAATCCAGATTGAGATAATTGCGCCAATTAGAAGGGCAACATTGCGGTTGCCGATGAACTCAATAAATTTTGCAAACGATTTATAAGATTCAATTCCGCCGAAAGCGTTCACAATTAAAGAGAACGTTTCCGGTCGTTGAATGATTGCGTCTGAAAACGATGCAAGTGAAATGAGAACAATTGGCAGTATTATGGGCATAATAGAAATCCAGAACGGGGGGAGTTCATCTTCCGGTTTATTTATGATGTTTTTTAGCTCTCCAACCGAGCCAATTGAGGTGTCGCGCAGCGGAATTAAAACCCGTTTGTTGATCCATTTTGCAGCCATCCAGGAGCACAATGTTGGAAATATCCCGAGCAATATTCCGCCGATAATTGTAATTCCTAAATCAATTTTTAACGCCTCTGCCATTGCAAGCGGACCCGGATGCGGGGCGCATAATGAATGAGTAACGCTTGCGCCGCAGCATATAGCCAGAACATAGAGCAGATAGTCTTTTCCAACCCTTAAACTCATAGCCCGCGCAAGCGGCAAAAGCAGCATAAAAAAAGTATCAAAGAAAATCGGGATAGATAAAAAATAACTGCTTGCGGCAATCGCCGACCCTGTCCGTTTTTCTCCAAAGGCGCGGAGGAATTTTCTCACTACTTTATCTGCCGCTCCGCTTTCCATAAGGCAGACTCCAATAACAGATGCAAGGGCGATAACAACAGCGATTTTGCCTGCAACGTTGCCGAATTCAATCGTGGTTAATTCTATCGCTTGCCAGAGATGTCCGCGAGTTTTGAACGAGTCCGGTATTAGCGGAGACGACAAGTCTTTAGCAAGAATTCCTGCAAGAAAAGCGGCGGTTATAAGGGCAAAAAAGGCATGAACGCGAAGCGCTGTTATCATCACAATCAGGAGCAAAACGCAAACAGCTAAAACAATGAACGGAGCATAGTCAACGGAGGCGCTTATTGTAGAAATTAGTTCCATAATCAATTAAGGTTTTTCAACTTTATTAATCAAACGATGAAGAGCAGAGACTGTGATTGGCATTAACTTCATAGCAATCGGTTCAGGGAAGTAATTTAATCTTTATCTCTTTGTACGACGCCACGGCTTTGCCGCCGCCGTGGATTTGAAGCCCGATTACTCCGTATTGTTCAATTGAAGTGTCCGGCTCGGTGTAATCAAACATTAAAACATCATTAATATAAGCGCGAATTCTCCTGCCTTCGCAGTAAATCAAGTAGTGATTCCAATCATTCTTTTTTAAAGCCTTTTCAACATCACCCTGCGCGGGTTTTGCAAGGACTTTATTTCTTCTTGATTCATCATACAGACAGCCCCAGTAACCGTCTCCCATATCGCATTGGTAACCGCGCATTTCGTTCGGAGGATTTTTTAATGGCTGACTGCGAATCTGAACGCCGCCATTAATAAAACCTTCCACACCGACCAGTTTGAATTTTAAGCTCAAGATAAAATTTGTAAATAAGCGGGCAGTATAGATGAATTCATTTCTCGGAACTGTGATGTTTGTTGACCCGCCAGCAAGCGCGCCCTCTTCTATTCGCCAGGTTTTATTAGTGTCGCCTATCCAGCCGTTAAATGTTTTTCCATCAAATAACGGCAGCCAGATTTCAGAATCCGCTCCTTTTGCGCTGCCTATTCCAAGCAGTATTAAAAAGACCGCAAAAAATTTTAATGGATTTTTCATAAGGTTAAAGTAAAGCGAATTTTATAAACAAGTAAAGCCTCAAAAAGCAGTCGCTTTATGCGCTAAATCATTAGAATCAATGGCAGAGCGGCACGATCAAGGAGCGAAGAAAATTTCAATAACCGCCTCGCGGCGCAACGGGAAACATCTGTAAATCTCATCTATAAAAATCTTATATAACTAATCCAGTGAATCCAGTATCTTTATAGCAGCCGAACGAGGGTCTTGAGCGGCGCAGATCGGACGACCGACAACTATATAATTTGCGCCAGCGCGGATCGCCTCGCGCGCTGTCATAGTGCGTTTTTGATCATTTTTTGAGTCTTCAGCCGAACGGATGCCCGGGGTTACAATTTTGATCTCCGCTGGCAGTTCTGACCTTAATAATTGCAGTTCGAGAGGAGAACAGACGAGCCCGCGCAAGCCGCTTTTTACCGCGAGCCGCGCAAGCCGCAGCACCTGTTGTTCCGGGTTAACATCTATTCCGATTTCTAACAGGTCATCCTCAGCCATACTTGTCAGCACAGTAACGCCAAGAACGAGCGGAGGAGTGCGGCTTATTTGCGCGGCAACAGTTTGCGCAGAGATTTCTGCCGCTATCATCATTTGAAGTCCGCCGCTGGTGTGAATTGTTAGCATATCAACGCCCAGATTCACAGCAGACGCCACCGCCTTTGCAACCGTCGCTGGAATGTCGTGGAATTTTAAATCAAGAAACACTTTTGCCCCGCAATTGAGGATTTCACGCGTTATCGCGGGTCCCTCTGAAGTAAAAAGTTCACTTCCAATCTTGAAACACCCGGCAACACCGGCAAGGTTTTCAACAAGCCTCATCGCCATCTCCCGATTCGGCACATCCAGCGCAACTATGAGCGGATTGTAATCCATAGCAATTTTTTAACGGATTATTTCCAACCTTAAAAGGAATTTTTAAAAAAAGAACCTGAATCCTGATAATTTCAGAAGTAAAATATTTCTTTATTTTCTAACGGTCTAAATGACCAACAATTCTTTAACTTTCAACAGGGATGTATATCTTGAAAGTAGTCCCTTTTCCAACTTCGCTGTTGACCGTAATTTGACCGTTGTGGCTCCTAACTATTGAATGAACCGCTGAAAGTCCTAATCCAATTCCCTTCCCAACTTCTTTTGTAGTAAAGAACGGGTCAAATATCCGCTCTAAAATATCCGGCGGGATTCCACTGCCTGTGTCCGATACCTCAAATATCACATACTTACCCGTTTTTGCATTCACGAAACGGTTTGTGAACGATTCGTCGGCAACAAAATTTTGAACCGATATTTTGAGAACGCCTCCATTCCCCATAGCGTCGCGCGAGTTTAAACAGAGGTTCAACAACATTTGATTCAAATATCCGCTATCGGCTTTTATTTGCCAGACGCCATCCTGCAAATCTTTTTCAAAAAGTATCTCTTTAGGAAATGTTTGTTTAATCACATTTTCAACATTGGCTATAATATCGCTCGGATTAATTAATGCTTTCTGTAGTTCAACCCCGCGAGTTACCGCAAGCACCTGTTTAATCAGATCAGCGCTTTTCATAGCGCATTGTATTATAGTGTTTAGCAACACCACGGCTTCAGGGGTTTTTATCTCTTCTCTAAGGATTTCCGCCGACATTATAACCGGGGTCAAAGCGTTGTTTATATTATGCGCAAACCCGCCGGCAAGTGTGCCGACGCTGGATAACCGTTGCAACTGATGAATCTGCGTATCCAGTTCTTTCTTTGCTGTTATGTCCTGCAAGATGCAAATAAAATGTTCTATCGTTCCGTCTTGAGAGAGTATCGGGGTTATAGTTAGCTCAACCGTATAAAATTTTCCATCTTTTCTTTTATTTATAATCTCTCCTTGCCAGACCTTGCCAGAATTTATAGTTTCATCAATCTTTTGATAGAACTCCGGCGGGTGCGCCCCGGATTTCAGATACGCCATATTTTTCCCGATAAGTTCATCTTTTGAATATCCGCTTATTATAACCATTGCGGAATTGACCCAGGTGATTATGCCGTTTTTGTCTGTAATCAATATGCCGTTTGCTGCGGATTCAAGCGCGGCGCTCTGAAGCCGTATTAATTCCTCATCTTTTATCTCCTTTGTTACATCCCAGAAAATTCCCTGAACTCCAACGATCTTTCCTGTCCCATCCCGCACTGGCGTTTTTACAACTTTTACAAATAACCGCTCTCCGTCAGGTGTCAGCGCTTCTTCAATTACCTCATAGGCTTTGCCTGTTTCCATTACATATTTATCTGCCTCTACATATTTTTTCGCTAAATTTTCGGGAAACAGGTCAAAGCAGGTCTTTCCGATAATTTCTTGCAACGGGCGATCAACTATCTGGCAAAATCGGCTGTTTGCAAAAATGTATTTTCCCTCTGCGTCTTTGCGAAAAACGCACTGTTCAAGGGTCTCAACAAGAGAAAGATAAAGAGCGTTCAATTCACGAACCTGCTCCTCCGCGAGAATCTTATCCGTAACATCCCGCCCAACCGCATAGATTCTCCCTTCATCCAGCGCAGGATACATATTGAACGAAATAAAACGAAATTCTCCCGATTTTGTTTTTATCTTTGCGTCAAAAGAGGGAATCGATATTCCTTTTTTTAACTTCTTAACATTCCCGTTTATATTAGAGGCGGATGAGGGATGGATAAACTCGGTTAGATTTTTTCTGATTATCTCTTCTTGTTGCCAGCCAAGAATCTTTGAAAACGCAGGATTTGCCTGATTTATAAAAAGGTCAGGGTCAAGTATCAACAGGACATCTGGAGACATTAAAAACAGTCTGTCCCGTTCAATTTCTATCTTTTTTAATTGAGTAATATCATTAAATGATACCAGACCGCCAATAATATCGCCCTGTTCAGACCGTAACGGAACAGCACAGACAATAGCGTAGCCGGGGCGGTTTAATAAGTAGGCGATCTCTGCCGGTTCGATCGTCTTACCGCAGAGCGCATCGTTAAATAGTTGTTTAAATGATTTAAAATAGGGTGAGGCATCAAAGATATTTTTCCCGATTATTTGCGTCTCTGGAATACCGCTTATTTTCTCCATTGACGGGTTCCATAATGTTACGACAAAATTTTTGTCAAAGGCAAAAATACCATCGGAAACGTTTTTAACGATCTGGATATTGAATTTTTCTGTCTCGCGCAATTTTTGTTCCGCCTCTTTTCGTTTTTGCGCTTCGTCAAGGCTTGTCAACGCATAACTGATATCTGCTGAAACTTCATCAAGGAGTTTAATTTCCGTATCTGTAAAACAATCTTTGTCAGAAGAATAAAGCATCATAGCGCCAGCAACTCTCTCTTTTATAAACAGCGGGAATGCGGCTGCGGATTTAAAGCCTTTGACAGATGCAAGCGACCACCAGGGTTTTAACTGGGGATCGTGCAGATAATCGTGGCTTATATAAGGTTTGCGATTCTTGATTGCAGTTCCGGTCAAACCCTGACCTTCCGGTCTATCATTTGCGTAAATAATTAACTGGTCTAAATACCCTTCTGACTCTCCGGCGCTTGCCACAGGAAAAACCCTTTTTGTTTCTTCATCAATCCATCCAATCCAGGCGAGTTTATAACCGCCTAAATTCACCGCAATTCTGCAAATAATTGAAAGAAGTTCTTCGCGCGAATGACATCTTACAATCGCCTGATTGACCTGACTTATGAATAAATAAAGCCTGTTTAGCCTTTTAACCTCCTGTTCATATTGATGACGGTAAAAAGCCATTTCAATTGTCGTCTTTAGTTCTCTATCATCAATGGGCTTTACAATATAACCGTAAGGTCTAGCGGCTTGAGCCTCTTCAACTATTTCATCGTCGGGATAGGCTGTAATAAAAACGATTGGGATTTGATATTTTGAATAAATTGTTTTTGCGGTTTCAATGCCATCTAACTCTCCTTCTAATTTGATATCCATTAGGATAAGGTCGGGTCTTTCTGATTCGGCGATTTCTATAGCCTTCTTACCATCGGCAACCTTGCCAACAGGGAGATAACCGAATCGCGACAGCCGTTCATATAAATCAATGGCTGTAACCACCTCGTCTTCCACAATAAGGATGCTTTTACGGCTGTCTGTCATTATTGCTTTTTATCCTTCTATCATAGAAAGGAAATATAGAGCAAGATGAATTATTTAGGAAAATATGAAACCTCTGGATTATCGGTATATTAAAGAATCATAACTTTGAGGTGAAACAATATTTTAAAAGAGAATTAAAGCTAAATTGTCCCGCATTGTGAGGAGACAGCAAGGGAAAACAGTTATTATTGCCGCTTGAAATACAAGCGACGCTATTATTCATTTTAACAAACCAGGTCTGAGATGGATTCTAATTCCCAGATTTTTTCAACAGGTTGACGTTTTCTAACGATGAAATACTTTGAGCCATCAACCATTATTTCTGGCGGGAATGGTCTTGAATTATAATTTGATCCCATCACGGTTCCATAAGCCCCGGCGCTCATTATAACAAGATAGTCTCCCGGTTTTACTTTGGGAAGGGATCGGTCTTTGCAAAAATAATCTCCGGACTCACAAATAGGACCGACAACATCGGCTTTGAAATTCTCACTGGTAGAGGTCTTAACGAGCGGAACAATTTCATGATAAGAATCATAAAATGCCGGTCTTATCAGGTCATTCATCGCAGAATCAACAATGACGAAATTTTTTCTTCCGGTTTTTTTGATATACTCAATTCTGGTAATCAAAACCCCTGCGTTGCCAACAATGAACCTGCCCGGCTCAATCAAGATTTTAAGCCCGGTTTCTTTAAGGATCGGGACGAGCCGTTTTGCGTAAGATTGCGGGGTTAGCAATCCTTTACTTTGTGGCGATTTCCACCAATCCGGTGTGCCGCTTGCGAGCGCCGGTTTATATACAATTCCAATCCCGCCGCCGATGCTGAAGAATTCAATCCCGTATTTTTTCTTTAATTCAATTGCGACGGGGGCGACTTTTTTGACGGCTTGTTCAAACGGGGCTGCTGAAGTAATCTGCGAACCGATATGCATCTGAATGCCCCTAAGAGAAATATTTTTTAATTTTGACGCCTGCTGGTAAATCCGGAGTATTTTTTCAAATCCGATGCCGAATTTATTTTCATACGTGCCGGTTGTAATCTTTGAATGGGTATGAGCGTCAACATTTGGATTTACCCTGATTGCCACAGGCGCTTTTACACCAAGCCTGCGCGCAATCTGGTTTATCCTCTCGAGTTCGGGTTCGCTTTCAACATTGAATGAGTATATGTTATTTTTAAGCGCAAATTCTATTTCCGTTTCAGTTTTACCGACACCCGCAAAAACCGACAGCGACGGGTTTCCTCCTGCCGCAATTACCCTGCGCAATTCGCCCTCGCTCACAATGTCAAAACCGCTGCCTAAATCAGCCAACGTTTTAATTATAGCGAGGTTTGAATTTGCTTTAACCGCATAGCAAATCCTGTGGTCTAATTCCGATAGCGCGGATTTTAAAGTCTGAAAATGGTTTACTATAGTCTGACGGCTATACACATAAAGCGGCGTGCCGAATTCTGTTACTAATTCGGATAGACTAACGTTTTCACAATACAATTTTTTGCCTTTGTAATAAAAGCGATGCATAGACGTTAATAATTAATATAAGAAGATTGAAATATCCAATCTAATTATCAAATAAAATTTGATTTATGAATTTTATTTATTTTTCTGAAAGGATTTTTGCGCGTTCCTGATGATATTGCGCCGCGGTGATTTTGTCTTCTTTATAGAGCCTGAGCAACTCAGCCAGTCTTTCTTCTTTAGATTTTACAGAAGATTGAGCGGCGCTCGTGGTGCCAGAAGTCTCTTTTTGCGCGGATTTTGTTTCCTTTTGTACAGAACTAGTTTTCTTGTTTGATTCTAATTCTTTCTTTGCCTTTTCTTCAGCCTTTGCCCTTGCCGCGGCGTCGCGTTTTGCTTTTGCTTCAGCCTCTTCCCGCGCCTTTGCTTCCGCGCGCAAGCGAGCCTGTTCTTTCGCATAAACCTCTTTTTGGGCTTTTAACTCTGCTTCCGCCCTTTTGCGCGCTTCAATCTTTGCCTTTTCTTCGGCATCTTTACGGGCTTTTTCTTCTTTAATTGCCTGTTCGCGAGCCTTTTTTTCCGCATCAGCCCTTGCTTTAGCCTCGGCTTCGGCTTTTGCTTTAGCCTCTTTTTCAGCCTTTAACCGCGCTTTAGCCTCGGCTTGCGCTTTTTTCTCAGCTTCTGCTC
>JBMFQZ010000031.1:0-43336 GCA_049968335.1 Verrucomicrobiia bacterium | reverse complement strand
GTGCTCGCAATGCACAAAATATACGCCGCCGCTACCCAGCCATCTTCTATACCAAGCATAATTTTATCTAAAAATAAATCTGAGTTCTACTAATTAGGGTTGCGAAATTTTTTAATATAATTGACAAAAATGTCAACAATTTTTTTAGAATTATTTATATTTTTAGATAGATTAATAATTATAATTAATATATCTAATTTAAAGGCACATTAAATAAACAATAAAAAATCCCGGAATGTTAGATTGTAAATTAGATTAACTTTGATAAACGAGTTTTGTAATGCTGCTTTTGTGGTTTAGCATTTCTGACGGTGGTACCATTACATTCTAATAAACCGGTGACTAATTTTTTATATATTAAAAAGAAAGGGTCGCCATAATTGATTAGACGACCCCTCTTTGTATTAGCTAGGATCTCAAGGAGGCTAATCGGGTTTAATTAGCCTGAAAAATCCACTCGGTTTGTTAGGATCATTGATAAAGTAGTAGAATAACATATTTTCATTGGTCTGGATCCCATCAAGGATAGGAATCCATTCTCCACCTTGAGGCGAGAACGTTTCTATATATTGCAAGTGGTATTCTGCGGATGTCTTTGGCCAGGATACCATCAATCCCTGGTCTGTCTTTGTTATATTCAACCATACTGGCGGTGTTCCGAATAGAGGGAAGAGACGCGATGTTTGAACATAAGGCAGACCAAGGAATGTTGTCACAAGATTCGCAACGTCGCCATTCCATAGTGGCGGATAATCCGCGGTGTATGGTACTCTATTTGTTCCCGGATCAAACCTGTTAGCAAACAGCGAGTATAAATCCGCGCCAGCGGGGATCCTATGTCCCCAAATGAACATTGGGATTGTGTAGTTCCATGGATTTGCTGCATCACTGTGTCCCATCCCGGTGCCACCGTGGTCCGCAACAACAATAAGAACCGTATCATTGGAATATGTGGGGCTTGATTTGATCGCGTCAAAGATTCTGCCAATATAAGTATTTACTGTAACCATTGTGTTACTCCATGCTGTTGAACCCCAGCCAGAAGAATGCCCAACTGTATCGGGTTCGGTTATGTGGATAAATGTGTAGTTCCAGAGAGTATTACTTCCAATCCTACGCTCGAACTCTTCAACAAGCGGTTGCGATGAACCTGTTGCTTGATTGCCTGCTGTTGACAATACAAAATCAATCTTGCTTCTTCCATTATCTTCGCCTACGAGGTCTGCGGCCCCGTTTGTTCCGCTCCAACTTCTATATAGTAAAGTCAAGGATGCTTTAGAGTAGAGGAAGGCGGTTGACAATCCGTTGTCGTGAACAGCGTCGAACACGCTGTATTTATAAGGCAAGTTTGGATTGCCCGTATTTGGTGAATGAATTGTGGAACCATTGTCCTGATCAATTGTCAAACCGTGATAACTTTGATTATCCCAACCGGATGGCTGTTGCACCGGCAAACCTGTAAACATTGATGAGTGATTCGGTATGGTTATAGATGCAAAGTAGTCGCATCTTGCATTCAATGTCCACGCCCCTTCCTTTTGCAGGCGGATGAAGTTTGTAAAGAATTGAGGTCCGTTCTTAATATAATCTCTTAAATAGAGCGCGCCCCCGCCATCAATGCTTACATGAACGACGTGTCTGATAAGATCAGGATTGATAAGATAACTCCAAGAGCCATCAGCGAGATAGTTCGGTGTTGCGGCAAGGTCTCGGATTCCATTATTAGGAGCCCATGCAACGGTAACCAGTCCAGTAACCGAGAGCGAGTAATTGAATGAGTAAGGTCCGCTTCCAGAACCACTAACAGAATCAGCAGCAATTCCATTTACTATAAGGTCTGTCGGGTCAACGCCTGTCACGCTCTCATTAAACCATATTTTAATTGTATCCAGAGATTTTACTGTTGATCCAGGAGCGGGGCTTATTCGCGTAACTTTAGGTGGCACTTTGTCTTCAGTCGCATACGACCAGGTACTTCCGGGCGCATTCGTGTCAAACGGATTTGGAATCAATGCCTTATCAGTTATCCCATGATCTGGTGCCCAAGTTACAACAAGGTTTGTTGCGTTAACGGCTGGGAAGCTGAATCTGTAAGATGTTCCTTGTCCAATAACGCTTGTGGATGGCACGCCATTTATGAGCAAGTCGCCAACAGTTACTCCTTGAACAGGTTCAGAGAATGTGACGATTATGTAGTTTATCGAGCTCACGAACGCGCCAGCCGGGGGCACTTGCGTAACAATTGTCGGCGGAATCATATCAAGCAGTAAATACTCCCAGGTGTGGCCGGGCGCTGTCGGATCAAACACAAGCGACGGATTTGCTGCATCGGCAATAGCCTGTGTTAAAGACCAACTAATGTTTACTTTTCCATACGCCGGCTGCGCAAATGAGAAGGTATAGGTATCCTCTTCCCCATCCACTCCAAGTGAAGGAACACCATTAATTAGCATATCTCCGGCATGGATATTATTAATATTCCTATCAAATTTAACCGTGATTCCTGTTAGATAATTAGTAACCAGACCCGGTTTCGGTTCAATATCAATAATCTTTGGCAAGTTAGGATTTAACAACCTGTATCCGAATGTTGACCCGGGCGCGGTTGCGTTGAACGATTTAGGCTCGCTGTCTAAATCAACGATGCCGTTATTCTCGCTCCAGGCAACAAGCACAAAACCGTACGGAGGTTGCTGGAATCCGAAACTGAACGTTGTGCCGTCAATCGGTGTGACCGTTTCAGCTGGAACGCCATTGATCAAAAGAGCATTTGCGGACACATTTGCCACTGGTTCAGTGAATTTTACAATTATGTTCGTTAACGACCATACATCGCCTGGTATCGGATCAACCGACGCTATCATCGGTCCAATTAACATCGGATCAACAGCGGAAGCATATAGCTCAACTTCAATCAAAAAGTCGCTGTCGTTTGTTGTTCGGTTCATTGCCTGTATGGCGAGCATATTTTCGCCCGAAACAAGCACAGACGACGGAACCGCAATCACATTAGTAATATACGATAGCCCGCTTGCGGGTTCGGACACGCTTGACACTGTGTTTGATGGATAATTGAACGGAATATCGCCGTTTGTTACAGTTGAGGAACGATAAATTTCAACTCCGTTAATCCACGCAATGAATCCATCATCAGCGCGCGCTCTGATTGTCAGATTTGTCATCGCTTGTGGACTGTGGACAAAGAATTTATGGCGCAGATAAATTACCTGATATTTTCCATACATATCATCCAGCAATGTGTTTCCGGTGTATGGAACTGGCGTTTTATCTATGTCAAAATAGAATGGCGCCTGCGCAAGCGTCCAAATAGCATCATCATAGTTTAACAATCTCCACGCGCTAATCGGCGAAGATGGCTCCCATAATCCTTTTAGCATTTTGTATGTTGTGTCTGCGTCAACCAGAGGAATTCTCGGCGCAACCAGTATGTATTGCCAGCTTGCAGAATTGCCGGTCGGGACAAAAGCATTAGGCTCCGTAGCCATATCCGCGATTCCATGTTCTGATACCCATGAAACTGTAACAACGCCATATAGCGGACGCGGGAATGTGAATGTGTAGGTAATATTGTCGGTCGTAGTAACCTCTGTGGCTGGATTTCCGTTAATTAATAAATCCGATGCATCTACTCCTGACACCCGCTCGCTAAAGGTGATTGTGATTTGGGTTAGATTACTTACGCTTGCGCCAACAGCCGGACTTCTGCTGACAATATAAGGCGGGACTTTATCAATCAAATTATATGTCCACGTGGCTGTTGGGTCTGTTTCATCAAACGGTAAGTTATTCGGATAGCCTTTGTCTGTTATTCCATGATTGTGCGCCCACGAAATTGTAACCGTCCCATACGGCGGTTGAGCCACTGTAAATGTGTAATTTGAGCCACTGCCTGTCATACTCAACGCTGGCGAGCCGTTGATGAGCAGGTCAGATGCATCAATTCCCATTACTCGTTCTGTGAATGTGATTTTAATGGTCGTCAGATTTGTTATCGTAGAACCCGGAGGCGGGTCAACTGCGGCTATCTTTGGCGCTTCTGTGTTAATCGGCGGTTCAACAACTGTAATTGTTATTGGAGCGGATTCTGAGAAGTTCCCATTAGAATCAAACGCCTTTGCGGTTAACACGTGTGTCCCAAACGGTACATTGCTCCAGACCATACTGTATGGCATCGTCGTGGCTGAACCAATTTCCACTCCATCTGCAAGGAACACAACATTTGTAACGCCAAAAAATGCGCTTGCGCGAACCTGTATTGCCACGTTAGTGTAGCCTTCAAGATTATCCCAAACTCTTCCATTGAATGGATTTGTAATTTGAACAAGCGGCGCTGTTTCTGCTGAATAAATCGTCACGAGTATTGTTGATGAATATTTAACCCCGCCCATATTATCAATTGCCGCCACGCGAACATCGTGCCAACCAGCGGATGGATTTGCCCACACGAACACATACGGCGGCTCCGAAATTTCTCCAAGTTTTATCGAACCATCATAGAATTCTACTTTTTGTACTGTACCATCCGCGTCTGAAGCCTCAGCCTCAATAGTAATTGCATCTGGCGCAACATAGACCACATTGTTCGTTGGAGAAATTAAAGAAACCTCCGGCAGTATGTTCCGTATAATTCTCGGCATTCCAGTCATTCTAAAATTAAACCAGCTATCGGAACTTGTTGCATCAGACTGATGCACCTCTGCAGCAATTACGTTTCGTCCTTGTCTGAATAGATTTGTTGGCACAGTTGTTCCATACCATGCAGTTTCATCTGCCTGCCCGACTGTGCTAACAGCGTAATTTGTATAGGTAACATCACCAGCAGGCATATTCTGACGGAAGATTTCCACGCCGTTCAAATAGACAATCACACCGTCGTCTCTTTGAACGTTTATGTAAATATAGTCATAGATGCTCAGGTCGTTTGTGAGGTCAAATGCGAGTCTGTAATAATAAGTTGGATACCTATTGTTTGGGTCAGGTCCCCAAGTGTTTGTAGTGGCTGGATATTGACCGTTTGCATCGCCATATCCGAGAGGTGAGGGCCCAGATTGCCACGATGAATCGTCAAAATCTGGTTCTCTCCACGCGGTCCCTTGGTCAACGCCGTTATCTAAATATTTCCATATTGCGCCAACATCAATTATTGCATCAGCAATACCGATATAAACCGGCGCCGATATGTATCTTTCTCCATCATCAGAATAACCAACCGCTGTTAATTTATGAGATCCCGGCGTAATATTATTTGTCCATAAAATAGAATAAGGCGCCGTCGGATCATTGCCGATCAGGATATCGTCCACATAAAATTCTACATTTGTTATTGAACCTGCTTTCAGCAAACTCGTAGCTGATATTGTAATTGATGAGGGGCTTGAATAAATTGTTCCATCTCGCGGCGACATAATTGTTATCCCGTAATTTAGAACCACTACATTAACCGAAGCAGTGGCAACCTGACTGAGCGCGTCTGTGGCAACAGCGTAGAGTGTGTTTGAGCCCGGCGGGAAGTTCGTGGAGACTAATGTATATGGCGGATTAAGCGCAGTGCCTAAGTAAGTATCGGCGCAATAAAAGTCCACCTGCATAATTGGCGCAACATTTGTTGTAACGTTTGCGGTTACGGTTGTCTTTTCACTGTTTGTGATAGTTGAGTTGTTTCTGGGGGAAGTAATTGTAACAGATGGAGGCATTGAGAGGTTTAGTTGAATTAACCCTGTTCCATATCTAGTAGGGAAGAAACTTACCATTGCGCCGCAAACCTGTATTTGATACTCAGTCCCCTGAACTGCATTAAACGTAACCATGCTTTGTTGCCCGCCACCAGCATTATCGTTATATACAACCTGAGTTAAAGAACTGACATTTGTGCCGGTAAAGACTCCAAGTGTTGTGTTAAACGAACTTCCGAATGTGTCAATTCTGACCTGACCGCTGAATGGCGCAACCCATTTCCACCACACAGAAGCGCCGCGCGTTGAAAATCCGCTTCCAGCAGGTTCTCCTGATTCTATTGTGGCACCTTCGTTATAACCAAATACCGTTGCTGGAATATTCGTAACTGCAATGCGGTTTGCAAAATTATCATTTCCGGTCTGCAAGGTGTAGACAAACCTATATGCCCATTTGCCGCCTATTGCAGTGGCATCAAAAGGATTTGGAATCTCCGCAAGGTCTGTGATGCCGTGATTTTCCGCAAATGAAATTGTAATCAATGAATAGTTTTCAGGGTTTTCAATCGGGTCAAAGTAGAATGTATAAGTTGTTCCTTCACCAATTACATTTTTCGCAGGGACGCTATTTCTGAGAAGGTCATTAGCGTCAACGCCTGTTACAGGTTCTGAGAAAATAACAGTCACGGATGGCAAGTCGCCATAAAGAATATCGCCCGCTGACGGCACTCTTATTACTATGACTGGAGGCTCGCGGTCAACTAACTGATAACTCCACGAAGCCGTAGGAGCGCTGGCGTCAAATGGCAGATTTGATGGATAGCCAATATCAGTAATCCCGTGATTTTGCGCCCAGGATATTCTAACAGCGCCAAATGGCGGATGATCAAATGTGAAAACATATTCAGCGCCGCTTCCACTAACGCTTTTTGCCGGTACGCCGTTTATTAATAGGTCTGATGCATCCACATTTATCACGGGCTCGCTGAAGACAATCCGTATTTGTGTTAAGTTACCAAGAGTCGCTCCTGCGGGAGGTTCCTGAGAAACGATTATTGGCGGTTCGGTATTAATTGGCGGTTCAGTCACTGTAATATTAACCACGGCGGATGTTCCCCAGTTCCAGTTCATATCAACAGCGTAAGCAATCAAAGATATCTCTCCAAACTTTGCGTTCCAATTGACTGAATACGGCTCAGTTTCGTCTATGCCAATCAGTTCATTATTCGCAAAGAACTGAACATTTGACATTCCGGCCGGGGCGGCTGCTATTGCGATTATCGGGAGAGTAATTGGTCCTTGGAATGAACTGCCATTCGTTGGTGATGTAATAATCACAAGCGGTGTTCCGTTAGAATCAAAAACTGCAATTTTAACAGCCTTTGATGTCGCTGAGTTATTCTGGTTATCATAAGCGGTTGCGGTTATCGTATGGAATCCAATGGGTGGATTTTGCACATTAATTTCAAACGGACTTTCTGTATCTTCGCCAACCATTGTCCCGTCCACATAGAATTCAACTTTTGTGATTGAACCATCGCGACTGGTGGCATCTGCAGAAATTGTTATAGATTCAGGAGCCGTGAACATTGCGTTATTTGTTGGTGAAACTATTGAAATAGATATAGGCGGCGCGACTGGTGTGCCTGCCGTTATTTTGACACTAAAATTATCAATCGCATAAGCTGGGTCGTCGCCCATCATACTCGCGTTGTCATCAAACCAGACAATATACAGATAATTGCTCACAGACCATTGAGTCGGCAGGTTTAACACTGCGGTCAGATGTCCATCTGCGGGGGATGAACTTGAAAATTCGGGAATTGCAATCCAACTGTTAGACTCGCCGCTCAGGCTATAAAATGCTCGATGTCCGGGATAATCAGGTTCGTTAACGGCGGCTTTAACGCTAAAATCGTATTCAACTGTAATTTTCGTGGCATTTGTGCCTGAGAGGTTTTGCAGTTTTACGGCTATCAGTGTCGCCCTGTCTCCAGTTGGACGAGTGCAAATATAACCTCCGGTGGAACTCCACAATCCAAGCGATGTTCGCGGTGGCGGGTCCTGTTCGTTACTTACAAGCATTTCGTTTATCAAACTGATATCTATAGTTTGCATCAAAGAGACTAAATCATAATCGTCTCCCCCTGCTCCGGGATAAGAATAAGTTGCCCAGTCCTGCGGATCGGGCAAAGCAATAAACGTGGATGAATAACCATTAGGTCCAACACTGGCTCCATACAGCCGTATTTGTTGAAACGATACCAGTGTTAGCAGAGTTA
This sequence comes from Verrucomicrobiia bacterium, assembly GCA_049968335.1. GTDB lineage: Bacteria > Verrucomicrobiota > Verrucomicrobiia > Limisphaerales > JAKPVM01 > JAKPVM01. The sequence goes on along the minus strand of JBMFQZ010000031.1, from coordinate 35,361 downwards.
CTGCAACTGCCAGCATTTTGATATTTTTCTTCATAACTTTTCTCTCCCATTTTGTTTTTTATAAAACTCCTAAATGTATATCCGCAAAAACAACGTTTTTTACATTTGTCGTTGTAGATGGATGCCAACTTTCGTAATCATAGATTAAAGGTATTTTGTCTGGCGGAAGGGTTACCGGACCGAACCGAAGCATATCCAATTTCCGACCGTTCAAAATAGAATTCCATTCATAACTGCTTTTTTCCTTTTCAAATCTTCCCACATTATCCTCAGGACATTTGAATACGAGTAAACTGCCACCTATATAATTGGATAAAACTTCGGAAATTCGCAGCAACGGATTTGCAGGATCAATAGGAACACTTGGAAGTCTTTCCGCAGCTGGAAGTCGTCCGCTATTGTCGTCTGCATACATCATAACAGCCATACCGATTTGGCGAAGATTACTTATGCAATTAGTTTTGTGCGCCTTATTCTTTGCGCGTCCCAGTGCCGGTAGCAGCAATCCTGCGAGTATTGAAATTATCGCAATCACCACAAGCAACTCTATTAATGTAAATGCCTTATGACTTTTCATAATCTATCTCTGACTGCCAGAACCAAATCTCTGGCGCATTTGACGCATCTCGCGTTCTCGTTCCGCTCGTTGTTCAGGCGTCATATCTTGAATTGCGGAATACATCCGTTCAAGGACTCGTTGCTGCATTCGCTGACGGAATTCCGGATCGTTTGCGAGTTGCTCAAACTGGGCGCGCCTCTGTTCCGGCGGTAATTGACGCATCTGCTCAAACCGTTGTCTCATCTCTTCAACTTGCTGGCGTTCCTGCGGAGAGAGTATTTCCATCTGTCTTTCCATCTGACGCTGAAACTCCTGACGCGCCAGAGCCATTGCGTTAGACATTGAATCCATCGCGTTCGTATCCAATGGATTAATTGACGAGAAGTCATTACTTCTTAATTGAAAACCTCCAAATGGCAAAAATGGCGGCGGCAATTGCGATGATAAATTTGTATCGCCCGTATTATTTTGAGGCTGACCAAATCGCGCAAACCCGCGTCCCATTCCCATTGCAGGCTGCAAAACATAAAGTTTTGTCCATTTAAGACCGAGCTGACTTGCTAATTTATCAACCGCCTTTTCAAATGGCGAGTTTATTACAAGAATGCTTACTTTTCCCGTAATTCCATCTTCAATGACAACTCTGGCAGGTTCATAACGAGATAATGCGAGCGCCGCCAGATCAACATCTTTTCCCGGTATACTGATATTCATCTCGCGCAAGTTATGCCCCTCACGAGAAGAAACAAACATCGCCCCGGGGAAACGAAACGGTCTTGCGTAGAAATTTGTCCAGCCGCTTTCCTGAACCGCTATTTCGCCGCGAATCAGTTTCTTTAAACTGACAATAGATTTCCCCTCTTTATAGACTGGATACAAAACATTAAATCTGGAAGAAGTTTGCTCGGCAATTTTATCCATAACTTCTTCAAGCGGCATATCAGTGACATTGAGAGTAATCTTTCCCCCAACCTCTTTATGAGTATAAATTACCTCCCAAGTTTGCCATTCAATTTCTTTTAAAACCTCTCGTAAATCGGCGTTTCTTACATTTATGGTGACGAGGTTATTGTGAGCGCGGACAATAAACCTTATGCCCATTAGCAAGACGGCAGCAAAAATCCCCATTCCCAAAAATATGAATACTCTTCTATTCATCAAAAACATTACCTTAACATTATGACGCAATAAAAATTAATAAAGTTACAAGAATTTAAGAGAAGAATAATTAATAATTTTTGCGCGAAAACCAGATGACAGCGTCAACAATAAATAGTATTTGCAGGTATAATTTTACCTTTCAAGTTCTTCAAAGATTGCGTCAAGACTGGTAAGTCCCTGATTTTTTGGCAGCGAAGGATTTAGTGTCTTCTTTAAATAATCAATTGCATCCTGAAAACTCCTTATAGATTTTGGCAACATCGCGCCGCAGGCATTTGGATGCCCGCCGCCTTTTAATATTTCTGCGACTTTTAATGCCTCGCCATTTTTGCTTCGTATGCTTGCAAAAATTGCGCCATTGCTCCGTCTGTATAGAGTTACGAGGACGGGAAAATCCGATGTATGTTCTTCAAGCATTCTGTTAACTATCAAATTGTTATTTCCAATGATTGTTTCCACAACGCCGACCTGCTTGCTAATTTGAACAACATTTTTTTTGCTCCATTCAAATCCGAGCGGGTCTTCTACTTTTCTTTTTATCGCCATTACTTCAAGAAGCGGATGATCAATCAATGATTCAATCCGTCCATCAATGAGAGTCATTAGATTCCAGAAACCATAAGTTTTAACGAGGTTTGCGTAATCATTTGCCAAGGTAAAATCAGGATCATCCTGCAAGAATAAATCCGCAATATTACTGTAGTGGACAAGTCTATCTAATTCTTCAGATTGAATTCCCGCAGCCTTACAAAGTTCATAACAAAGCAACGATGCAGATTTATTTGAATCGTAAATAACAGTGGCGTTTTTTGGCTCGTGGTCATAGGGATGATGATCAATTATTACCCAATTTGGTTTGTCAAGTCGTTGTTCAAATGCAAAATCAGCAATCCACGCCGAGCGATCATCCATTTGCCGTTGTTTCCATTCATTGTAATGGTATGCCTTTAGCGGAATTTCGGCAGAATATAGTTTTTGCGCAAGCCTTCTTAAAAGCACGCCAGATAACAGTCCATCAAGGTCGCTTTCGTGAGTTATAATGACCTCGGGTTTTGTCAAAACACTTAACATAGGGTAGATTTTAAACCCTTTTGAACATTTTTTCCATAAAAGATTGATAATTTTTAAAACACCTATCCCTATTTACAATTAATCAAACAAATGCAAATGTGTTAAGGTCAAAGTATTTTACAACCTTATTTTATTATTCAAATTTTTTAGTATGGTATTCTGAATGAATCACCATTTAATATCTTTAAATCGTCTTGCGGCTTCTATGGCGTTTTCCCGACTATTATAAGATGAAACTCGGAAAAACCCTTCTCCTTTTGAGCCAAAGCCGCTACCGGGTGTTACTACAAGATTGGCTTCATTTAGGACTTTGTCAAAAGCCTGCCAGCTTGTATAACCGCTCGGAGCTTTAACCCAAAGATATGGAGCATTCGTTCCACCATAGACTTTTAGTCCAGATGATTCGATGCCTTCTTTTAATATTCTTGCGTTTCCAAGATAATGTTCAATAAGCGAACGAACCTGCGCTTTGCCTTCCGGTGTGTATAAAGCCTCAGCTGCACGCTGAACGACATAACCAACCCCGTTGAATTTTGTAGTCGTTCTCCTCAACCAGAGTGGATGTAGCGGTTTTAATTCCCCTTTTGATGTTGACGCAAGCAACGTTTTAGGCACAACTGTAAAGGCGCACCGAACGCCTGTAAATCCTCCGTTTTTAGAAAAACTTCTAAATTCAATCGCGCATTCGCGCGCCCCAGGGATTTCAAAAATTGAGTGGGGAATATCTTGTTCAGTTATATATGCCTCGTATGCGGCGTCATAGAGTATAATTGAACGATTTTTAACTGCATATTCAACCCAAGCCTTTAACTGATTTTTATTGGCTGTTGCGCCGGTAGGGTTATTAGGGGAACAGAGGTAAATGATATCAACTTTTTCTTTTGGCGGCTCTGGCACAAATCCATTCTCAACAGTGCATGGCAAATAAACAATTCCACTGTATAATCCATTCTCATCAGCTTCCCCTGTATGCCCTGCCATTACATTTGTATCAAGATATACAGGATAGACCGGGTCAGAAATTGCAATGCGATTATTGTCTCCCAGTATCTCAAGAATATTTCCACAATCGCATTTTGAACCATCAGATACAAAAATCTCATCATCGGCAATATCTATGCCTCTGCTTCTGTAATCGTTTTCCGCAATTGCCGCTCTTAAGAATTCATAACCCTGTTCTGGACCATATCCACGAAATGTTTCTTTGCGGCTCATCTCATCCACAGCCTTATGCATAGCAGTAATGACGGCTTGTGGCAGTGGTTCGGTAACATCGCCTATCCCGCAACGTATTACCCTATTTGAGACTTGCGGATTTTTTTCACAAAACACTTTTACCCGCCGCGCTACTTCTGGAAACAGATAGCCGGCTTTTAGCTTAAGATAATTTTCGTTCAAATACGCCATAATATTAAGACCAATTCAGGTTTAGAAAATACTCAATGTTCGCCAATGTTTCAAGCGTTTCATAAAATCATTGCTATTGCCTTTATGTTAAGCCCGTAAAATTGTGGAATTCGGGGATTGTTTTTCCATTCAACTCTATTCAGTAACAAATTCCAATTCAGCTAAAGAGCCGTAAGGTTCTCGTGAGTGAGAAGAGAGGACTACCAGCCGCAAATATTGAGTCACAATCGGGACTGGAAAAGTAATTGTTTTAGGGTCGGGGCTGGCTGGAAATGTGGAGCGATTTACTGGTCTTCCCCAATTAACGCCATCGGAGCTTGTATATATTTCAATATCTTTAATCCACCCGTTGCGATTGTTATCCTGACGCGGAGTAAATATTAGCGAGCAAAGTTTAACCGGTTGTTTAAATTTTAGTTCTATTTCGTGCGGAAAACCTGCTGGATTATCTGTCCATTTTGAATGCCACATAGTGGAAAGACTGCCGTCAAACATATTCATAGGTTCATATCCATCCTCATAAGGTGTTGCTTTAATAATTGTAATACCAAGACGGTCTACTGGTGTTCCTGCTGTATAAAGCGCTTTAATCTTTTCAGGATCAACCTTGATTTTCGGTTTAAATGAGGGGCTATTTATATAATTGATTACGCAATGACGAAGTTGGCGGGCAACAGGATTATTCTCAAGGTCGTTCTCAATGTCTACACTGCAAACAAATAGAGAACCATTTAAAACCCGCGCCTCAAATGCGAGTCCTAATCGTCTATTTGTAAACCAGTCGTCAATAACATAAATCAACGGACGCAAATCAGGCGGCATATTGTTCAATATCATTGGCCCGGCGCGCGTTACAATATACCACCATTGCCAGTTTGAATGGTATTCGGTTGGGAATTCTTTAAACAACGGATGCGATGGGTCGCATAATATACCAAGCGTGTGCGGTGGTTGTCTGCGAGTCCATGCTGTATTCCAGAAGATACTTGAAAATCCAAGTCCAACTTTTCCATATTTATCTCCTGCAACACGTGAAGGTGGAATGATTAGTAAAACTTTACCGCCGTTTTTAAGAACATTTAAGGCATCCTCATTTAATTCGTTAAATACCGCGACATTTTTAGATTCCACCGTTCTGATTTTTTCTGGATAAACCCAGATGTCCCAGTCATTTTCGTATGTTGTTCCGGTTATTCCGATAATAAGTTTATATTTTGCAGGTTTCTTAAGCGAATTAAGCGGCAAAGAAATATTCCCAACCTTGATTCCGTTGTCCACAGGTAAAACAGGCATATCAAATTTGCCTGAAAACATTGGCTCTCCCTTCTCATCTGCTAATTTCCAATAAACAGTTGCGTTTGTAATAGGCTTTGCACCAAAGTGCGCAATTTCAACGTCGGCATTTAGAGTTTCATCTGATTTAAAAACTCGCTTTGGCAATCTTGCCAGCGGTACCGTGCTGTTGCAAAAGCGGCTGTATTCCTTTGCTGTTATATAGCCCTTTGGTTCCCAGAATGGATCAAGAACGCCAACAAGCGCGGTTCCCTGGCCGGGAAAATCGTGCAGGTCAAGCAACTCAAATCCGCCCATGCCATAAGTTCGCAACGCCGATTCAATATCTTCTTTATAACAGAGTGATTGAAGCTTTCCGCTTGCAAGGAGAAATTGTCTAGAAAGGTCGCCAAGATGGTTAGCGTTAAGCGTTTCACGAAATATTTCAAAATTTTTTGGTTTTAAATAACCTTTATATTTTTTAATCTCATCAAAATTAGGATAAACACACCATTGACCGATTTCGTGGCTGATTACCGGGACTTTTCTTGCGACAATGTAATCCCGATAATCGGTAATAGTTTCAGGCGGACGCGCATTTATTCTTGATTTAAGTCCTCCGCCCCAGGCTTGAATTCGCGGGTCAGGTGTAACGTGAAACTGGTTTTCCGCAATCTGTGGCCAGCCAGCGCCACTTGAGTAAAGCCGTCGCGGGTCATACTCTTTGAAATAAGAAACCCATTTAGAAAGATATTCCACCTGCTTTCTGCCGCCGGGCTCATTTCCATAGAGCAAAAACAGGAATGATGGATGATTGCCATACTCTTTTATAATTCTTTTTGCTTCATCGTAAATCCATAGGTCTATTGGTTTGCCATCACCCACTGTCGTCCATGCAGCGCACTCAATATGAAAATAGAAACCGAGTTCATCGGCAGCAATGAATGCTGCTTCTGGCGGACACCAGGAGTGAAACCTGATAAGATTTAATCCGTGAGCCTTTGCGGTTTTAATTACTTTTTTCCACGATTCAACATCAAGCGGCGGATGTCCTGTTAATGGATAGATACAACAATCAAGCGTGCCGCGAATAAATGTCTTGCGTCCATTTATAACAAATTGAGTTCCATCGGAAGCAATTTCTCTCAAACCAAAAATCCTCTGGACTTGTGAATCATTATAACCGCGAATTTTTGCGACCAATCTGTAAATACAAGGGTTAAATTCATCCCACAATTGCGCGTTATCGCCGAGTTGAATTTCACATTGAAACTTTCCGCCACCTGCATCCCAACGAATATCAAGATTCTTTTCTGCAACTGGCTCACGGCTGATTTTCTCCCCCTCACTCTGCGAAAATGGATAAATTAACAATTGTAGCGAACCGCGAGATGAAATGCCGGTCAGGTTTCCAATTTCCCCTTTTACTAAAATCTTCCGTTTTTTAACATCCGGAAAAACGGTAATATTGTCTATCCAGACCGGGTCGGTTGCTTCAAGGCAAATATCTCCAACAATGCCATTCCAGTTTCCCTGTGTATGATCGCTCACACTGTGGGCATTGACTCCAACATTTACAATCATCCGATTATCGACCTGTATTGTTAACCGGTGTTTACCGGGCTGGATTTTGTTGCCTAATTCATAATAGTGAGGAGTTGAAAGCGATGTATTAGAGCCGATATACTCTTCATCCAGCCATACGCGCGTCTCCCAGTGTGGTCGTTCAAGTTTTAGAACCATCCGTTTACCGCGCCATAATTCGGGAATATAAATCTCGCGCTGATACCAAGCCGGTCCGACATAATATTTTTCCGGCTGAAGCCAGAACGGGACTTTGATATTGCCCGGTTTGCGATATTTCTCATATTCAGGCTCGGTAAACCAGGAACGGTCAACGATTGATCCAGTCCATTTCGTATCAACAGAGATATCATCGCCAATTCCCTGAGATGGCAAAGAACAAGGAAACTTAATTTTACCAGTTAACTGGCTTTTAAACCATTGTTGATTGATTCCAGCGTCATCACGGTCAAGACTGAATCTCCATACACCGCCAAGCGGCAACTTTTCTGCTGCATAAATACTAATCCAGATATTAGACACAAGAATCAGGCTAATGAGTGAATAAGTTATTATGTTCTTTTTCATACTTCCAAATGTTCCTTTTCTATTTGTTCAAGGGTTTTTCCTTTTGTCTCTGGCAATCGGTAAAAGATGTAGGTAAATCCACAAAGGCATATTGCCGCATAAATCCAGAAAGTATACGCGGGACCAAGTTTGCGATTTAAGATCGGGAATGTGAACGTTAGGATAAAACAAGCCGTCCATAGAGCAGTTACTGCGATAGCCATTGCCGCTCCACGAATGCGGTTTGGAAAAATTTCTGAAATTATCACCCAGGTTACCGGGGCAAGCGACATCGCATAACAACCTATAGCCGAGAGAACGAGAAGTAACATCGGCAGTCCTTGAATTTTCACCATATAACAATAACCAAGAATTGTGTATATTAGGGCTAAACCGCCGGCGCCGATGAGCATCAGCGGTTTTCTCCCGGCGCGGTCAACGACACCAAGCGCAACAAAAGTAAAAGCCATATTCACCGACCCTGTCCATGCAATGTTTTTTAAAACATCCGATATATCATAGTTTGCCGCGCGGAATATTTCTTCTGCGTAGTTAAATATTACATTTATGCCGCACCATTGCTGAAAAACGGCAAGCGCAACTCCAAGTACAATCGCCTTTCTTAATTTGGGTTGAAGCAATTCGCTAAAATCCACCTTCTTAATATCGTTTTTCAATGTTTCTTCTATCTCAGACAGGGCATTTTTCGCATAATCATCGCCGCCAATTTTAGATAGTGTTTCAAGCGCTTTTTCAAACATACCGTTTTTTGCGAGCCAGCGCGGACTTTCAGGAACGAAAAACATACTGATGAAAAAGACCAATGCCGGTATAGCGGTCATTGCGAACATCCAGCGCCATCCATATTGTCCATACCAGGAATTTTTAATAAATTCGTCTGTTGCTCCTTCCGGCAGATTTTTAGCAAGAATCCAGTTTATAAATTGAGCAAGCAATATGCCTACAACAATTGTTAATTGATTAATAGAAACCAATCTGCCGCGAATCTTTGCTGGAGCAATTTCGGCAATGTACATTGGCGATAGATTGGAAGCCAGTCCAATCGCCACCCCGCCAAGCATTCTCCAGAAAATAAACAAATGGAAATTTGAAGCAAGCGCATTGCCGATTGATGTTATTGCGAACAACAATGCAGCGCATATTAATAATCGTTTTCTGCCAAAACGATCGCTGAGCGCGCCGGCGGTTATCGCCCCTACCAAACAACCGATGAGAGCGCAGCTGTTTGCCCATCCGACCTGCGAGGCGTCGGTCAAGTTAAAATACCGCTCAAAAAACGGTTTTGCCCCTCCGATTACAACCCAGTCGTAGCCAAACAAAAGACCTCCCAGCGCCGCGGCAATAGTAATTAACCAGACATATCGCGCATTGTATTTTTCTAATGAAGAAGACACTCTATCCGATGCAGAAACTATTGGCGCCACCATAATTTTACCCTAATTGTTAAATTATTCATTTTGTCGGGATCAATCTTACTAAAACCACGCCACGTCTCGGAATTTTTGCTGAAAATTCGTTCTCACAAGGACCTAAATTGGTTTGACGCCACAGATCGCGCGCCAGGTATTTCCCGGTCATTTTATCGTCTTTCCACTGGAATGATACAGTAGTCTCAATCTCGCCCTTGTTAAATAATCCGAGCGCCTTGTCACCGTTCTCAAGATTTTTTATCATAATAAAGGTTTCATCTGATTTTGTTATTACGCGGGCGCATTCCCCTAATGGGTCTTGATCAATCTCAATTACCTCAGGATTTGCAAGTATATTGATTGTAAACTCATCTAATTTGCTCATATCTCCACTGTAAAATAACGGGGCAGCCATCAGACACCAAAGCGACATAAAGGAATATTGTTCGTTCGGGGATAACTTGCAGGGCTGCGGATTACCGCCGCTGCGGGCATCGCCTATATAACCGATTTGAATATAATCGGGGTCGTTCCATTCTCCGGGTTTTGAAAACTCGCGGTGACTTGCATTTTTTAACGCAACCTCAAAAATCCTGTCCAGCTCAAACCCGAGGTCTCCTGCTGTCCTCCAGCAATGTCCCCCGACCTCTGCTCCCCATTCCCAGACATTTCCCATACCGTATTGACAAAGGTTAAAAACAACATCGCGATTCAATCTCTTTAAAATACCCCCCATCATACGATAAGGTTTTGTTAACGCATCAAGACTATGGTCGCCCTTTACAATATTTCCATAAGAGCACCAATCATATTTAAGAAAATCAAAACCCCATTCGGCGAATTGTTTAGCATCCTGCTCTTCGTGTTGATAACTCCCGCAGAATCCGCCGCAGGTTCTCGGTCCGGGCGATGTGTAAATTCCCGCTTTTAGTCCCTTTGAATGGATGTAATCGGTCAGCGCCTTCATATCAGGAAAATGCTTGTTTGGAACAATATTCCCTTTCTCATCGCGGAGCGGACCTACACGCAGCGGATCGCGGTTTCTTTCCGCATTCATCCAGCAATCGTCAATGCTCACATATTGATATCCAACGTCAGCCATTCCACTTGAAACCATAACATCTGCTGCTTCGCGTATTATCGCATCTGTAACTCTGTCATAGTGCGCATACCAGTGATTCCAACCCATTGGTGGAGTGAGCGCGAGTTTATCTCCGCTAACAATGCGCAAAATATTTGAATCCTCTCCGGCCCTGTTTTTAGCAATAATTTTAATCTTGTATTCCCCGCGCTCTGGCGCCGCGCCGGTTATAATTCCTGTCTTTGAGTCAAGTTTTAAACTTCGCGGTAATCCTTCTGCTTCAAACCTAATCGGACGCTCGCCAGTAGTTGGAATTCTGAAAATGAATGGATTTCCTGGACGACATCCATAAACCCGTGGTGGATTTATCCGAGGTTTTGCAGGCGGTTTAGGTGTCAGGATTACCTTTGGTTCAGGGGGCATATCAACTGGCTCCGGTTTGTTTCCTGATATGACAAACCGCGCATCAGCCCAATCGGCATGGTCAAAACTTATGCCGTCGCCGCCGTCTTCAACAAGCAATAAAAGCGTTTTAACCCCAGCCAGTGAAATATTGACTTCTTTAGCTTTATCGCCAAGTTTCATTAACCCTGAATCAAAGAATTTCTTTCCATCTCCAAATACTTTAAAAACTATGCTTGGAGTGCCTCCTGCGGCATCATCAACACCGACAAAAGCAATGAATCTATCGGTCTTACCATCGAGACTTAGCCATAAAACGCTTTTTGAATGTGTTCCAACACCGCGTTCAAATCTTTGTCCGCCAATTGATAACGGCGTCTCGCGTATAGAACGGTTAACCTGCGGCTTCCCCCAACCCTGCCGCATTTTTGACAAGTCAAGCGAATCAAGGTAAACAATTTCTTCAGCAATTGAAGCGACCGTTATCACCTGAAGAATTGCCAACAATAACAATATTTTAAAACTGCCTGACGACAGATTTACAGCCTTCGCTTTATTATTTGATACGAATAAAAAAATCTTACGGGACAATTTTCCAGGAATTAGTTTCATAGAAAAGGATGATATAGATGATAACTAAAAATGCAAAAAGAAAATACAACCCCACCGTCTTTAACAACATTAAGTTGTCAGAGAAAATTCTTACTCCCTATTTTAATTTTATTTAATTAATGCTGCTTGGCTAACTTGTTAACTTCCTTTGCCCAGGAATCTTTTAATGTGATTGTTCTATTAAAAACAAGTTTATCCGTTTTTTCTGAACGGTCTCCAGGTATGTCAAGGCAGAAATAGCCGAGCCTTTCAAATTGATATCTATCTTCAGGGTTAGGATTCTTCAAAGAGGGTTCAAGTTTTGCATTAACTATTTCAAGAGAATTTGGATTAATAAAATCAAGGAAATTTCTGCCATCGGCATCCGGTTCAGGGACATTGAAAAGACGGTCGTAAAGCCTGACTTCAGCATCTAAAGCATGAGCCGCGCTGACCCAATGAATTGTTCCTTTTATCTTTCTTCCTGCTGTTGGACCGCCAGATTTTGAACCTAAATCCGCTTCACACCGCAACTCGATAATATTCCCTGCTGAATCTTTGACAACCTCGTTGCATTTAATTATATAGGCATATTTCAAACGAACCTCGCCGCCCGGTTTTAATCTGAAATAATTAGAAGGCGGGTTCTCCATAAAGTCGTCTTTTTCTATATAAATAACTTTACTAAATGGAACGAGCCTTTTTCCTGCGTTAGGGTCTTCTGGATTATTTATTGCCTCCACATATTCAACCTTATCATCGGGATAATTTGTGATTACAACCTTAATTGGCCGCAACACAGCAAGTCGCCGCAATGCTCGCGCATTTAGATCGTCTCTGATTGCGTGCTCAAGCAATGCAACATCTGTCAGGCTGTTGTATTTTGTCACGCCAATAATCTCGCAAAAGTTTCTTATTGCTTCCGGCGTCACGCCGCGTCTGCGCATACCCGAGATTGTTGGCATCCGCGGGTCATCCCACCCGCTAACTATTTTTTCCTGAACTAATTGAAGCAATTTTCTCTTGCTCATCACAGTGTAACTTAGATTCAGTCGCGCAAATTCATACTGGTGAGGACGCGGCTTTGGAACAGGCAGTTGCTCAAGAATCCAGTCGTAAAGTGGTCTATGGACTTCAAACTCAAGCGTGCAAATTGAATGTGTGATACCTTCAATGCTATCACTGAGACAATGGGCAAAATCGTATGTCGGATATATACACCATTCATCCCCAGTTCTATGATGAGCTGCGTGTCTTATCCTGTAAAGCGCCGGATCGCGCATATGGATGTTCGGCGATGCCATATCAATCTTTGCCCGCAATGTCTTTGAACCATCTGGGAATTCCCCTGCCCTCATCCTCTGGAATAAATCAAGATTTTCTTCAATGCTACGATTTCTATATGGACTCTCCTTGCCCGGCTTATCAGGGGCGCCGCGGTATTCACTCAACTCCTCCGCGGACAAATCGCAAACGTAAGCCTTTCCGAGTTTAATCAACTGAACTGCATATTGATAAAGTTGCTCAAAATAATCGGAGGCAAAAAAGACTTTTTCTGGCATTACATGGTCTGCCCATCCTTTTATCAACCATTTGACATCGCGAACAATTGATTCAACATATTCAACATCTTCTTTAGTTGGATTTGTGTCATCCATCCGCAAGTTGCAGACCCCATTAAACTCTCTGGCTATGCCAAAATTCAGACATATAGATTTAGCATGTCCAATATGCAAATAGCCATTAGGTTCAGGCGGAAAACGGGTAACAATTTTCTGATATTTTCCGCTGTTAATATGTTCTAAAACAATCTCGCGAATAAAATCTTTCGGTTTATCCCCGCTATTATCATTTTCCATTTTTCCAATTTCTGCCATATACAAAAAATTTAATAAATAAAGTTTCTAACAAAAACGACTTATCAAATAAACAAAAATTATGTATCAGGTTTTTATTTTTTGCAACGCGCCATTGACCACGCGCCAGACCTCCATAATTTTCTGTAATTCCGAAGGGACGCTATGTTCGGTGCAGGTCATAAATACCTGACTTCTAAAATGTTGGCTTCTTTCAAGTAATGGAAGAAATGCCTCTCTGCGATTTTTGTCTAGCTCGCCCATTATATCGTCCACAAGCAATATTGGCGGGCTTCCGAGTTTTGATGAAAAGTATTCAGCCTGTCCTAATTTTAATGCAATAGCAACTGACCGCATCTGTCCTTCGCTGCCGTAATCGGCAACAGGTTTATCGCTCACATATATCGCAAGATCATCCCGGTGCGGACCAATGAGAGTAGTTTTTAGCGCCAACTCTCTATTGCGGTTATTTGTCAACTCTATTGAAAAATCGCTTTTTACCGATGGACGATATTCAACTCTAATTTCATCTGCTCCAGCGGAAATCTTGCGATACGAGCGTTCAATAATCGGCGATATCTCGCTCATTAACTCTCGACGACATCTCATCAACTCATTTCCGTATTGAACAAGCTGAATAGTAAAACTTTCAAGCAACTGAAGGTCTATTGTTACCTGTTTTAAAATGTGATTTCTATTGCGAAGAGCGGTTGAGTAATTTTGCAAGATGTCCAGATAATTCGGGGCAATGTTCGCAAGAATATAATCCAGATAGCGCCGTCGGTTTCTTGCACTCCCTTTTACCAACATTATATCCTCTGAACAAAAAACCACCGCCTTTACAATACCATAAATATCTTTGACCCGTTTTATTGAACTATTATCCAGCACATATTTTCTTTCTTCGCGGGAACAAAAGACTTTTATATTATGTTCAGCATAAGAATGGATGCGCGCGGCAATTAAAAAATTTTTTTGAGAATGTCTGATTAATTGTGGAATAGTGGCTCCTCTAAAAGATTTTAAAGTGGCAAGGAAATAAATTGCTTCAAGTATATTGGTTTTACCTTGCGCGTTATTCCCAACAAAAACCACCAATCCCGGGTTAAATTCAACATCAACCCGATTATAATTCCTGAAATTTCGCAATCTTAAATACGAGATAAACACTTTTAAATGAATTAATGAAATCCAATCTATTTGACTACTTTAATTTCTCCTTAAAAATAGACAATAATTTCTTTTACCATTTAAGAGCATTTTAAATTATCTCTGTTTTATGCCTCACTCTGTTGTTGCTCTTTAATGTAATATTTTAGCGTGTATTCACGGACCATTCTACACGTTGTAAATTTTGGAACAAGCGTTGCCATTGCCCGACGGATTTTCTTAATCCACTGGCGCGGGATGCCATTGGCATCGCGATTATAAAAACAAGGTATTACATCTTCCGTCAGCACTCTATAAAGATTTTCGCTGTCAATTTTATCCTGTTCTACTGTGGAAGGGGGATTTGAGTCTTCGCCAATAGCAAATCCATTGGTTCCGTCGTAACCTTCGCGCCACCAGCCATCAAGAATACTCATATTTAAACAACCGTGGCAGCCGGCTTTCATCCCGCTTGTGCCTGAGGCTTCTAATGGACGACGTGGCGTGTTTAGCCACACATCGCACCCGGAAATCATTTGACGCGCCACATGGATGTCGTAATTTTCAATGAAAACAAGGTGTCCTTTAAGGTCGCTATATTTGCTCAAGTGAATGATTTGCTGGATTAATCTCTTACCTTCATCATCCCGCGGATGTGCTTTTCCAGCAAAAACAAACTGAATCGGTCGCGCCGGGTCTTTCACCAGTTTAACAATATCATCAAATTTCTGAAAAATTAGATTTGCCCGCTTATATGTTGCAAAACGTCTGGCAAAACCAATAGTTAAGGCATCCGGGTTAAGCAAATTGTCATAGGCGATAAAATCTTGCTGGAGTCTTTTTTCCTGAATCAACAGTCTCCGTCTAACAAATTCAATCAGTTCGCGACGCAATCTGTACCTTAACGCCCAGATTTCCTCGTCGGAAATAAAATTCGGGTCTTCAATCTTTTTCCAGAATTCTTCGGAGTTAATTATAAACTCCCAATTTGAAGAAGGTTTTTTTGTCCAGAATGTTGTAGTCTCGCCGGCTGGCGCTGATGGTTCAATTGCGCTGAATTTTTTTCTCCAGAATCGTCTTACCGGACCTTTCATCCATCCCATTAAATGAATACCGTTTGTAATGTGTCCGATAGGCACTTTATCCACAGTAAGATTAGGATAAAGACTATGCCACATCTGACGCGAAACGCGACCGTGCAACTCGCTCACAGCATTTGCGGCTCTGCAATGTTTAAGCGCAAGCACAGTCATACAAAACGGTTCATTCTGGTTTTTTGGATCAACCCGTCCAAATTCCATAATTGTGTCAATGGAAAGTCGCGCAGTTTTCAAATATTTATGCAAGGCGTATTCCATCAGGTCCTTTGGAAAGCGGTCGTGTCCAGCTTCAACAGGCGTATGCGTTGTAAAAACGCATTCTTCACGGGTAAGCGCAATCGCTTCTTCAAGACTTTTGCCTTCGGCAAGTTTTTCCCTTATCAATTCCAAAATCAAAAATGCAGGATGTCCTTCATTTAAATGAAACACCGAAGGCTGGATTCCCAACGCGCGCAACATCCTAACGCCGCCGATGCCAAGCAATATCTCCTGCATTATGCGGGTTGTGCTATCCCCGCCATAAACTCTTGATGCAAGTTCCCTAAATCTCTCGTCGTTTTCCGGTCTATCTGTATCAAGCAGAATAACATAACAGCGTCCAACATTAACTCGCCATGCCTGAAAATAAACATTCGCCAAATCTATTTCTACCGAGCACACCACCGGCTCGCCCATCGCATTTAATACAGGCTCCATTGCAAGATTTTTAGGATTTAACCGGCTGTAATATTCAGTTTGCCAGTTATCCTGATTTATGCTCTGCATAAAGTAGCCTTCGCGATAAAAAAGCGATACGCCGATGAAACCAAGCCCCAGATCGCTTGCAGATTTTGTGTGGTCGCCAGATAAAATCCCCAAGCCTCCAGCAGCTATAGGCAGCGATTCGTGAAAACCAAATTCAGCGCTAAAATACGCTACTGGATTTTTCTCAAACTGCGGCGCATACTGGCTTGCCCAAGTATTTTTTTCATTTATATAATTATCAAATAATTTCAAAACTGTCTTTACCCTTGCCGCAAATTCCGGGTCTTGAAGTCTTACACGGAGTTCATAATCGCTAACTTCATGAAGAATTGCTACTGCATTGTGATACAAATTCTGCCATGCCCGCGGAGACAATTCCGCAAATAACTCTTGCGCCTCTTGATTCCATGTCCACCACATATTCCGGGCTAACTTGTTTAGCCCGTTTATTAACTCGGTGACTTCGCTACGGCTAATCGGTGTATCATTCATATTGCTATTAATATAATCGGTTGAAATTTATATTTCTATAACTATAAATCATAATTATTTTAAGCCCAGCGTCCTTACATTTTTCCAGACCGCGATAAAAGAATCCGAGAATTGTTGCGGGTTTGATATTAAATTCTTTTCTATCTGGTCTGGGTAAAACCACTGCCCATCTGATATTTCATCCTGATTAAGATTAAATTCCCCATTATACAAACCGGTGTATATCCAAACAAACTCATTATCAGTTTCTTGCGATGCTTCTAACTTAAGGCGTTTTTTAAGCTCAATTTTTCCTGTTACTCCGAGTTCCTCTTTCAATTCTCTCATTGCAGCGTCATCATAACTCTCACCCTTATCTAAATGCCCGGAAGCCGAAGAATCCCACGTGCCCGGACAACGGTCTTTTTTCATTGACCGTTTTTGCAAAAATACTTCACCCTTGGAATTAAATATTAAAATATGGACTGCCCTGTGCTTTAAACCAAGTCTGTGAATCTCAGTTCGCGAGGCAGTCCCGATTACAGCGTCATTCTCATCAACCACATTATAAATTTCTTCATTCATACTTCTTATGGACGGAATGGCACATCCATTCCCTCTTGTTTGTTTTTCTTTTTAATTGTTCCTGTTTTCCAGTTCTTTGCCATCTCAATGTCGTTTTTAACTTTGTCGGTTAATATCTTTAAATTAACATATCCAACGCGATTTAAAAGTTGACTGTCATACATTGCATCATAACAGTCGGCGTAGTTCATCCAGAAATTTAATGCAGATTCAAGATGCCTGATCGCCTTAGTCCTGTAGTCTCCTTGACCTGTGGCGTCATACAATGCGAGATTAACCGCGCCAAGAATCTTCTCGGCGTAATACTCGCCTAAATACGCATATGCCTCAATATCGCCAATTGTCTCTCTTAATTCCACCGAAATATCTTTAAAATTAGATTTAACGCTGGAAATTGTGTTCAACGTTGAACGAGAATAATTTTTTAAATTATCTGCGATTTCAATAGGCGTTATTCCAGTAAACTTCTTATTGTTTAACATTGCATCTCTGTAATCCGTAATATTCATAATTCCGCTTTCAGGCATAGTCTGACCCTCTATGAAATGCTGAACTGTGTAAAAGCCTTTATGACGGGGATGGCTTAAACAGGCTTCAGGGAACCATTTTAAGTCAATGTCCTGCCAGAAAAATCTTGTCACCTGTGGAATTATTTTGGAACTTTGTTGCAAAGCAGCGAACAATTGCTTTGCGTCAACTTCCGGGAACCTGTATTTAATCCACCTCAAAAACAAGCCATCCGGCAATTGCGGATTATAACTGAGCCTGCCCCAGAGCATAAAACTCAACCACTGTTTTTTCATTACCAGTTCCCTTGGAACTTTCGGGTTTTTGCTCAGGAACTCTCTGCCCCAGCAATAACCATCAGGTCCCATATAGAAGCCAGCGAATTTTTCGCGGGGAGGGAAGTTTGTTACAAATGCCCGAACAAAATCAGGGTCTGCCCATCTGAAAGAATAAATGTCGTCGTTTCTGACTGTTAGCCAAGTTTTCATACCCTGCGGTATATGAGGTAGGGCAGTTTTTATAAATGGTGGGGAAGGCGTTGAATACATATGCGCGATTGCGTATTTAAAACTAAATTCAAATTCGTCAGGGTAATCTTTCCAAACATTGAGGATATCTTTTTGATTGCTCATGTGATAGCGATGAATAAGGCGCACCTTTCTTTCCGGATTGAGTTTTTTTGCTTCGAGGATTCCTTTTCCATAAGTCTCCCAAAGCCAGTTTTCTTTGGAAAATTCGTCAGAACGATTTTGCATATTTTCGCCGGCTGTAATTCCAATTCCAGCAAGCAACGGATAGGTTAGGATTGTTTCTCTAACGCTTTTTCTAAAGTAGTCTATAGTAGTTTTATTAGTTTGGGATGCCGTTATTCCGTATTTTCCATCTGTCCCCCAAACAAATATATTCCATGTGAATAAATAAACCTCTATGCCTCTGTCATACGCATATTGCATCACATTTCTCCAAAATTGTATCTTTTCTTCTATCGGGTTTTGTTTCACTACTTCGTGATTTTTAAGCATGCTTTGACGGACCATATCCGTTCCAGTGAATGAGAATGAATCATCAAGTTTTTCCTTTGTCCGCCAGACATCGTTCAATGCTATGTCGGGATATTCAGGGACTTTGACAATGGATGGGAAAGGGTGAAGATTCCATAAGGTAAGTACATTATACCTGTTTCTCGCCATTTCATCTAAGAATTCAGTCCAGAAGTCCATACTCCACACCTCGGGAATATTTTGCTGAAAAGAATCGCCACAATCTGAATAACTTGGCGTTCGTAAATCCAGAGGGATATTGAACTTTATCCCGCGCCTTTTAACAAAAGGCGAACAATCATAGTTGGTCATCTGATTTATCGTGTTTAGTTTGAGCGCCTCAGCAATGTCTAATCCGCCATACATCGCGCCAACATCGTCGTAGCCAAAAACCACAATATTTTCACGGCTATCTTTGATTATTCGTCTGATTGAGTATGATTGCGGTTCTGACAACTTTACCTCATCAATTTTGCCATAATTCGTAAATGCAAATTCATTGTATCTGCCAAACACAATAATGACGGTAAAGTCGTTGGTCGTGTTTGAATTAAAACTCACATCTCGTTCAATAACCGAATAATTTTTTTCAACAGCGGATTTTACAATCTCGGTCGCTGCAAATTTACAACGTTGAGAAGAGAATGGATATGCAATTTCTAATACGCGACCGCGTAATGAATAATTAAATGAAATTAGAAATGCCATTAGCGTTATTGAAATGTTTCGCATAAACAGGAATTTAGCGATCATCGCTTGTGAGTTCAAATGGATATTTTGATGCCAGAATCCCCTGTCCATTAATATTTAATCTTGCAATGGCATACTTTTTTGACAGGATGAAATTATGAAAATATTCGGCAAAAAGGTTAACTGGTTTATTGGATTATTTATCATAACAAGCATTGCTCTCATTATGGATTTTGCACAATCCGCTTTCGCGGCGCAGCCTTCAACCAAAACCCCTGTGATTCTTGATACCGATATTGGCGATGATATTGACGACACATGGGCGCTCGGGCTGTTGCTTAAGTCTCCTGAACTGGATGTAAAACTGATTGTCGGCGATTACGGGAAACCCCTGTATAGAACAAAAATAATCGCAAAATTTTTAGAAACTGTAGGGCGGACTGATATTCCAATTGGAATGGGAATTGACACCTCTGTTCACGGAGGCGGACCGCAATCTGATTGGGTTAAAGATTACAACATAAACAAATATCCCGGGAAAATTTATCCCGACGGTGTTCAGGCGATTATTGATACGATTATGAATTCGCCTGAAAAAGTGATATTGGTCTGCATCGGACCCTTGCCGAACATTGCCGCAGCGCTTGAACGCGAACCGCGAATTGCGGAAAAAGCAAGGTTTGTAGGTATGCACGGTAGCGTTAGAAAAGGCTACGGCGGAAGCAAAGATATTTCTGCCGAGTGGAATGTTAAAGCGGACGTCAAAGCCTGCCAGAAGGTATTTACTGCGCAATGGGATATGTTGATAACGCCACTTGATACCTGTGGCGTAGTAGACCTGTTTGGAGAGCAATATAAAAAGGTAAGAGATTCAGGCGATAAAATTGCCAGAACGATAATTGAAAATTACAAAATCTGGAGCGCGGCAAATAAAACCCCCAAAGCCGCTCAAGAACGTTCAAGCACTTTGTTTGATACTGTTGCTGTGTATCTGGCAATAAACACCGACCTGGTCAAAGTGGAGACTCTCGGCATCAGAGTTGATGATAAAGGGTTTACGGTGATTGACGAAAATGCGAAAAAAGTTCAATGCGCTACTGAATGGAAAGACCTGAACGGTTTCAGGGATTTTCTTGTAAATCGTTTAACAGGGGGGAATAACCTAAAACAAATTTAAATAGGCGTCGCTATTATTCGTCAAATAATGACAATGAGAACATTTTTAATTTTATTGATTTTTACTGCGACGGGTTTTGCCTCTGAGAGACTTAATTACACGGTTTCGTGGATTGGCAATTCTTATCCGGGAGCAAAAAGACACGTCCCGCAGGATATTGACGCGATATCCGTTTTACCAGACGGCGCAGTGTTCTCAAACGTCCACTGGGAAGAAGGGGGCGCTAATTGCGCAATGTTTAAGGATGGCGAGGTTGTCGCTATTGCAGGTCACACCCACGGCTGGGGAAACCAAGGCGGCTATGCAGTTGCCGCAAATGAAAAATACCTGTTTATCGCCGGAAGAATGAATAACGAAGGCGGCAATCTTGTTGACGCCGAAACCTGGCCGCCAAAGGGATTTGATTGGATTGGCGTTTCACGCAGACCAATTTCAGATATCAGAAAACCAGCGTCATTTCCAAATGGCAAAGGCGGCAAAGGCGATACTTTGAAAAAGTGTTTCCTTGTTGTGGACGAGATATCCACCAAGCGCGGTTCGCTGGATGATAGATTTAGAAACATTACAGGTTTGCTCGCTACCAGCAATCGCCTGTATGTAAGCTGCCCGTATGCAAATGCGATTAAAATTTATGACACCGAGACAATGGAAAAAGTCGGAGAATGGAATATAGAACGGCCGGGACAAATCGTCGCAGATAACAAAGGGACTTTCTGGGTTTTGCAGGAACGAACGGAAAATCAGGACGTTGCGATTTTGAGGATGAATCCAAACGGAGTTGTAATTCCGCCTAAAATTACTTTTCCAGAAGATATAATTCCTAAAGCGCTGGCGTTTACATCGGATGGCAGATTGCTGGTCGCTGATTGCGGCAAAGCGCAACAAATCAGGATTTATGGCAACTTGAATACCAGTCCGAAGCAGGCTGGTTCGTTTGGCGTTGAGGGCGGAATTTTTGCAAAGCCTTCCGGGAGATTTGGAAATTTGAGATTTAATGAGCCTTCCGCAATCGGCTGCGATTCCAAAGGAAACATATACATTGCCCACCACGGCTCCACTGGCGGCGGCAGCGCGGTTTTAGAAAGTTATGTTTTATCAACTGGCAAACTTAACTGGCGATTGTTCGGCCTGGAATTTGTTGATATGGCAGATTGCGATCCATTTTCTGAAAATGATGTTTATACAAAGGAAGAACATTTTAGACTGGATTATGCAAAACCACCGGGACAGCAGTGGGAATATATAGGCTATACGGTAAATAAATTCAAATATCCCGAAGACCCTCGCATTCATATCTGGAGCGCCGGTGCGTGGGTTCGTAGGTTACAGGATAAACTATTCCTTTTCGTAAACGATATGAACGGGGAAAGACTTCAGGTTTATCGTTTCAACGAAAACACAGACGGCGAGATTGCAATTCCATCCGCATTATACAGCGGAAGATTTCTTAAAACAAAAACTGGATTCCCTCCATTTCAACCTCAAAAAGGAGAGTGGTTCTGGATAGATATGAACGGAAACGGACGTTTTGAACAAAATGAATACGTAACGAATAACGGAAAAGATGCGCCCGCTTATCAGGGTTGGTGGGTAGATGAGCAGGGAAACATCTGGCAGGCGTTTGAAACGGCAGGCATTCGCAAATTTAATCTAAAAGGCGTTGATAAATATGGAAATCCGCAATGGGATTTTTCCAACACTATGTTTTATGAAAAACCGGAGCAATTTAATCAGGTCAAGAGGATTAGATATTACCCACAGACCGACACAATGTATTTAGGTGGAACAACAAGAGAGCATAAAAATCAGCACTGGAAACCGATGGGACCAGTGATTGCTCGATACGATAACTGGAGCAGCCCGGATAGAAAACTTCGCTGGATAATCACGGCACCATACGAGGTCGGCTCAAAAGGGCATTCCTCATGCGAGCCTATGGGATTTGATGTTGCTGGAGACTACATTTTTGTTCCCTACACAGGGGCGTCAAAGGCAATGAAATTTTCCACTGGTCATATTGAGGTATTTAAAGCCGACACTGGCGAATCAGTCGGATTTATGGAACCGTCTCCTGAAATTGGCGAAATAGGTCTTCAAGATATCCGAGAATGTCTCCGCGCCATTAAAAGAAAAAATGGCGAATATGTAATTTTCCTTGAAGAAGATTACAAAGCAAAAATCCTCGTTTACCAGTGGAGACCTTGATGTATTAATCCTTAACATCCCATATTTTAAGTAATATTTAGGTTTAATTTTTTAAAATACTTTTTTCTGTATATATCCATTGTAATAGTGTAACAAATCCAAATAAGACAAAATGAAATACGCTGAAGTGGGCTTGCAACGGCATAGGTGATTAAGAAACAATAAGGCTGTATTTTAACTTGTTAGATGCGGTTTTGGAGGAGTATGCCCTCTGACACTATCTTAATTAAAAAACAAAATCCAACACAACAACAACGTTTTGCTCTATGTAATCTGTAGTGAAAATTTTTGGAGTGCGCGCGGCAAGTCTGCGAAAGCAGACGCGACGCCGCTTTGTGCCTTTGGATAACACAGAGCCGAAAGAATAGTCCCAAAACGAAGAGTATATATTAATTATGTTTTATTTGTTTATCTGAAGAATAGTTTTTATCTATGGTCCACAAAGCGGTGATTTCATCACCGCACTCCATAATAATACCAAAACGAAGGTTATGGGTGTGTTGTAGGTTTTATATTTTTTCTTGTGGTTAGAATACATCTATCGTCCACAAAGCGGTAGCGTTGCTACCGCACTCCAAATATGGTGTTTTTTGGGGTGCGCTGGCAAAGTTGCGTCAGCAACTGCGACAGCGCTTTGTGACTCTGGATAACACAAAATAGAAAGAAAAATCCCCAATCGAAGATTACAATTTTAACTCGAGATATTTATTTTAATCTGAAACTTTTGTTTTATGACTTAAAACCTAATCCTGATATTGAATCTTATTATTACTTGCTATGTGAAATTTCAAAATTTAAGTCTTTTGATAAAAGAAAAATTATAAAAAAATCTTTAAATATCATCCATAAACCATCACGACTATGAATATCAATTTGTTTAAATAATTGCTCAACAATCAATAATGTTTGCTTCTATCTTAGCGCCTTTTAATAACATACTGGCATAAGATTAATCATAATTGCTGACTTCATCCAGTTTTATGTAAAAATAATATATTACTTAATTCGTGGGATGGTAGAGGTTAATTAAATAGTAAGAATTAATTGTTCAACGGATGTTTATTTCAAAATATCAGAATTTCTCTGTCTATTAATCCTCTATATTTATTTTATAGTGACACGCCGGGTACGCAGTGCATCCCCAGAACTTCTTACCAGATTGAATCCCCTTTTTAGCAATCCTTAATACCATTTCATTTCCACACTTTGGACAGAATTTCCTCGTATCATTTAAAAATGCTATTATTTCAGGATTGAACCTAGCACCAGTTTGTTCAATTAATTTTAAAAGATTAGTTTCATTCATGGTTTCAATTCCATTTCTTTCAGCGAACTGTTTAGCCTCACTGGTGTATCCGTATAAGGTTATGAATATACCTCTCTTAATACCTGAATCTTGCAAAGCGCCTAAGAATTCTCTTACTGCTTTTACTCCGACATTTCTTGTTTTCCAATGTTTGCATTGGACTGCCCATTGAATTCCCTCTTTTTCAACAATCAAATCTATACCGCCATCTGGTTTGTAACCTGCTGGTCTTGTAACTTTATATCCAGCCGTTTTGTAAATGATGGCAGTAATTTGTTCAAATTGATACCAATCAATTTGCCTAAGTTTTTCAAAAAATTCACCAATTGACTCTATAGAAGTTTTCTCTCCGAAATTTTTGTATTCTTTTAAATTTGCCGACTCGTTTTGATATTTATCAATTGCACTACTTTTGATAGTTGTTTTTACTCCACTTTCGCTATCCAAAGTAGAGTTCTTTTTATTAAGTAAATATCGAATAAAAACTCCAATGGCAATGATGACGACAATAATAATAGTGAGTATACCCAAAAGACCCCAAATGGTACTTTCAAAGTGCGACGAGAAATCTTTAGTGCCTAAGTATTTAATGTTTGCATAAGTAGCAATAATAATTATTAATCCAAATATGCTGAGTATTAAATCTATATCACGTTTTCTCATGTAGAAATTATAATACTAAATTCGATTATATGCATAAAAATATTTATATGCGTATTGTTTATATAATTGAAAATTTATTGTGCTTGAATTAACAGGTGTAAATGCAGTTTTCCATACTCTATGGAATCAAACAAACTCCAACCCCAAAGATTTGCCAACTCCCTTGATGAAATCACGAGCCTGCAAGTATTCTTTCTCTGATGCCAGATGTTCAATCATCAGAGGCGGTGTGTGGCTCAATTGCGCAAGCCTTTTAAGCCATGTTTTGTAGTCCACGGAACCAGTCCCTGGAATAACTTCTCTGAAATGCACATTCATCTCAACATCCCAGGTGAGGTCTTTCGCGTGGGAACTGACTATCCATTTGCCGAGTTTGTCAAAACATTCGTTTATCAAAGCAGTGTTGTTGTAGAATTTTTCTGGAGAATTAATTAGATTACAAACGTCAAGGTGCACGGCGAACTGTTTGCGGTCAACCGCTTTAAGCAGTTTAAGATATCTATCCGGCGATTCGGGGATTGCCCAACCCATCATTTCATAGCAAAATTTTGCACGTGTCGGTTTTACAGCGTCAATAATCTTTCGCGCATTTTCTACTGCGGCATCAAAAAATGTCTTTGAAAAGTTCTCTGGATGTGGACCGAACCAAACCTTGGGATTGAACGACCCCGCAATATCAACGCAGCATAGGGCTCCAATCTCCTCGGCGAGCGCCAGCCCTTCGGTTACAATTTGAAGATTCTTTTTTCTTTTTTCGGCATCAGGGTCAAGCAAATTGCACCATCTCCCGACCTCGGCAATTACCACATTATGTTTTTCAAATGCCAAACGAACCGCTTTTATCCGATCCCTGTCGTTAAGACTAACATTTGGACAGTATGCCGCTGAATAACCGAGTTCACGATGCGCAAGCGCCAGTTTTTCTGGGTCGTCTTCTTTTCTAAAACTTGGACCCCCAATCCTCAAAGGATTTAATTTTTTCCCAGTATTTATCGGTTTTTTTGCGCTCTCCTGTCCGTTTAAAAGTAAAACAGGCGTAATACTTGACACAATTGTAAAAGCCAGAAAACTCCTGCGGTTAATAAGGAGATTTGATTTATTATTTTTCTTAATCATAGAAAAATCTTAAATTTACAGAATAAATTTTTCAATTATTAAAAACCAATAAATAAAAAAGCCGCATATATCGCTATATGCGGCTTTATAATGTTAATCAGTATTTTTGTTAAATCTATTGATTTGCGCCTCTTGCGCCACCACGCCTACCTTGACCTTGTCCTGGTTGTCCACCTGCGCCCGGAGCACCTGGTCCGCGCATTCCAAACCCCGGACCCTGCATCATCATAAGACCGAATCTTGAGTTAATCATCTGGTCTTTCTGCTCTTGTGTAAGTTTTGGCGCAATCTCGCCAAACGCTTTTGCCCTGAGCACTAGTATTTCAGCCTGAATCTTAGCAACAGCATCGGCTTTTTCTTTAATTACTTTTTCATCCTGCTTTTCTGCAAAAACTGCTGTCATAAATTCTTTCTGAGCAGCCTGCAACTTTTCGTTCAACTGGTTAAATTGATCCTGTTGCTTCTGCATTGCATCCCGAAGCGTCTGACGTTGATCGTCGTTCAGAGCAAACCCGGGTCCTCTTCCCGCTCCTGCTCCGCCGGCAGGTTGGGCGTATATATTTGATGTAATAGCGATTGCCGCTACGATGGCAATTGTTGCTAATGTTAGTCTTTTCATAGTTACCTTTTGCTTTGTTTTTTAGTTTAGTTTGCTGATAAATTCTTTAAACCAGCAACTCACTACAACTAAATAGACGGGTTATAAATGGTATTGGTTACAAACTATGGAAATAGTGGAAATTAAGATAATTAACAAGCCATCCGGGTATTTTCTTAATTAATAACGTTTTTTGAAAATCAATCTGTGGTCAACCCGTTTTGTCTGGTTATAAGCAAGAGGCGGCAGATCAATAATTGTAGGCGATTGGGTTTCATTTAATATTGCTTTTGCTAATTGCTGGAGTTTTGTCCATCTCTCGCAATCAAGCGGGGGTGAATGGGCTATTTGACGCAACAAACTTCGCCACTCAATTATCAACCTATCTATATCTCCAATGCCGATTATTTCATTTGTAAACTCCATTTTCAGAGATGGATTCTTATGAATTATTGCAACGATTTCGCTTGCCCCCGCACCGTAATCAATAGGAACTCCATTGTCAAGATATCCTTCTATGTTCTGGTTGCCATAAAGTTTCTGACAGACGTATGCTAATCGCCCACTCCACCTATTTTCATCTCCGGAAAATCTGAAACTTCCTTCAAGATTGGCGAGGTCATATACAAGCTCCTCAAGCGGATAAGATTCATCTTCAATTGCCGCCGCAATGGCAAGCCCATCACCCTGCGAGAAGAAACTTGCGATTCGCCCGCGAACTGTAGGAACACCATTCGCATCAATCAAACCTAATCGTTTCCATAGTAAAACAGTGGCGGTTGAAGGAGAGAGTTTTCTACAGGTTTCAACTAAATTGCATCGGGCGCAATCAGGCGAAATTACATTGCGTTGAACAGGATTCCAAAGGGCAACGCCGTGCGAATCAACCGGAACTTTCAACATCTGCTCTTCAAGACTGACTATTCCTAATATCTTATAATCCCGTTTTACCACATCAATCAAAACCAAACGTTGTTGTTCAAATTTTTTCCTTAAAACCGGAAGCACCGTTGAATTCCAAAATTTTCGCTGAATCTGGCGACCTTGAAATCCGCTCATTCGCCTTATCCATTTTACCAGATAAATTGCTCCTTCTCTGTCAACTTCAGCAATGGTAAATGTTTTACCGTAAATGACATTCCCCGTCTTGTCTTTGCCTATTTGACAGAGGTCTCCCGGCCCGATTCCTTTTAACACATTAGGTTCGGTAAGAATTGATCTTAATGAAATAAATGTTTTCTGATTGCTCCCGTTTTGTTCTTCAGGATTTTTTGAATCTTTGATGAATTCGGCTATATAAATTCCTTTTAACGGTCGTTGTTCAAAACTTTTTAACGGTTCCCATTCTCCCTTGCTATTCAATATTTGCTTAAACGGTTTGCGAACGTGACGCGCCCGTTCAGAATCGGTTTTTAAACCACAGGGGACATCCGGATGGACAAGCGACTCTTCAACCCCGAGATGAACCGGTTTTGATGTGAAGAGTTTCTCTTGAATCTTTACAGCCTGTTCAAAAGGATTTATCCCCTGCTGGGCGGCGCTGTGCATAACATTTAATAATGCATTCCAGTCAACTAAACCGCTCCGGCTTAAATATGCAGGATATGCATCTCTTAATGATATTTCATTCGGACCAATTAAAACATAACCTGTCTCATCAATACCACGTCGTCCTGCCCTTCCAAACATCTGCAATATTTCATCGGCGGTGATAATGACTTCAACGTTGTCCCGCTTATAGGATTCACCCGCAAGTGCCACACTGCGCAGAGAAAAATTTATCCCTGCTGCAAGCCCCATTGTTGCCACAACAACTCGCAACTGACCCGCCTTTGCAAGCGGCTCAATAACTCCGGCGCGAGCTCCATAACTGAGCCCGCTATGGTGATATGCCACCCGCGAAACAAGAAGCCGTTCAAGTTTGTCATCAATTAGTTGCCTTTGTTTATCGGTTAATGTAAGGGGATTCGGACAAGGAAGATTGCGCGCTATTTCAGATGCAATAGTTTCCGCCCCTTGCCGGCGTGGAGCAAAAATGAGAATTGGACCGAGATTTTCGCTCAACGCAGCGGCAACAAATCTCGCCCAAAATCCGCGAATGTCTCGGGGCACCCTTCCTATAAGCGGAGCCATATTCACCTCTTCAAGAGGCACAGGGCGAATATCGTGGCGTATCAGTACAGCGTCGCGCCCTATTCTCCGCAACCATTTTACCACATCTTGCGGGTTTGCAACGCTTCCGCTCAAAAGTAATAGACGGGTTTTTAATGGAGCCATTGCAATGGCGAGTTCATAATTTAAACCGCGGTCGGGGTCTGCAATCATCTGGTACTCATCCACAACCAGAAGGTCAGGTCCGTCTCCCTGGATCATCCGGTTTTTTTGCGTTTCAAGAGTGGCAACGATTATCGGAGCGTCAAGATTATCAGATAAATCGCCTGTGGCAATTCCAACTTTCCACCCGCGAGCGCGCCATTCAGCTAACTTGTCATTTGCAAGCGCCCGGGTCGGCACCGTGTAAATTGCCTTTTTATGAGTGGCTCCGTAATTTGTCCAGAGTTCAAATATCAGGGTTTTACCGGCGCCAGTCGGAGCATGGACTACAACATCTTTCCCCTCGCGTAATGCGACAACAGCCTGCTGTTGCCATAAATCAGGAATAATCACCCGGTTTAATTTGAGCGCCCTGTCAAGTTGTTCAGCAAGTTCAGACACATCTTTACAATAAACCTGTTTGAAAATTAATTCACTGTTTAAATATATTCAAATAATATAATTTAAATTGCACCTTGCCGAACAAGTTCAGCAAATTTTTCAAAACTGCGGTCGTATGTGCGCTCAATATTCTGCGGAAAACAACAGGCTGGCAATTGCCGCATACTGAGGTGATAATGCAGACAATCGCAACAGGTTCCTTTTTTATCGCATCCCGGATAGCTGCAGTTGCAACGTTTAAGATTCTTTTCCTTCTTGCATTCCATAACATCTATTTTCCATACCCTCTTAATTCTGGCAATTAAAACTTTTTACAACCGCGTTTTCAAAAAAAATTTATTAAACAACTTTTAACTCTTTCAGTATATACTCAAATAGACTTAATTGAACTTTGATAAAATTATACATAGCAACCTCACCGGCAAGTTTAAAATCGTCCGTCACAATAAAATGCCTTACGCCGTCTAATATAAACCTCCCATTTTTTATATTATCAATGATAAAATTATCAGCGCGTTGCTCCCCTACCCCGCCGGAATAATATATTTCTATATTCGGACTAACATTTTCCATCCGGTACTCTGACCCATCAAATACGATCTTAAATTGCGCATTATAGCGTTCTGCTGCGATTTTTCTGACGGTTGCAACAAGATTATTTCTGGATTGAGAGTGGTCCGCGGAGTAAAAATAACGTTTTAACTCATCGTCGTTTATTATATTATGAGCATCAAGAATAACCACTGAACTTAAATTCTCCTTTAAACATCTT
This sequence comes from Verrucomicrobiia bacterium, assembly GCA_049968335.1. Taxonomy (GTDB): domain Bacteria; phylum Verrucomicrobiota; class Verrucomicrobiia; order Limisphaerales; family JAKPVM01; genus JAKPVM01. The sequence goes on along the minus strand of JBMFQZ010000031.1, from coordinate 5,563 downwards.
ATCAGAGAAAAACCTGTTTCGCGGGTCTTGTCTGGCTCACGAACAGTCATTATTTGATAACGCGCATAAATACGGCGATGAATATCTTTTAATTCATCTTCGGTAACCAAGCCTATGTCATTCAGGTAAGCCGCTGTTTCCCATAATTTATTCAATTGTTCTGAACTGGTATCCTGCTCAATTAATGCGACCAGAGAACCCCACACATTGCTCAATCTGTCTTGTTTGGATTGAATACCGAGTTTATCTTGCAATGACTTTATTTCATTCTCAACCTTTTTAACTATATCTCCGAGCGCAGGATTGATATTAAGTGAATTCTTAAAGACAAAATGAATTGAATCGCGTATCTCAAGTAAAGTCCTTAATCTTTTTTCGAACTCCGCGCGGGTGCCATATAATTTATCGTATTCGACCTGAGCATCAAGCGCTTTGCGAGCTTCATCTATAACATCTGCTCCACTATTCGCGATTTCATTATCCTGCTTATATTCTGGAAAGACATTTTTAATTAACTCGCAAAACCTTCGCTGCGCCTCTGAATTAACTTTTGCCTCAAACTCAGTTTTAAGACTGTCCAACTGTTTCTGTAAACTTTCATAATTTGCCCTGTACTCAGCCAGTTTCTTCTCTAATAACGCCGAATTATTTTTGTATTCATTGATTTGAGATGTTAATTTTGAAATTTCGGCATCATAGTTTTGTTTTATGTGCAGAACTTCATCATATTTCTTTTTTTTCTGTTCGCTTATCTGGCTTTCATATCTTGAAATATGATGTTTAAGTTCTAATATTTCTGAGTTTAACGCAAGGGTTCTCTCTGTTTCCGTCTCACCAATTGGCAAATCAAAAGGCTGGGCAACAAACCTCTTAATATACCTTGAAAAATCTTGTTTAAACTCTTCAACACTATTCTGTGTTGCCGGGTTAACACAATTTACAATGTCCTTCAATTGGTCCCGTTTATTTGAAATCAATATCATCACCTCAAACAATTCTTTTCCGATCATTGCCGAAAAATTAGCCGCGTTTTCCCGGAAATATTCAGCATCAATTAATTTGAACAAATTGCGATGCGGAGAATACTTGAACAAAGTTCTGAGCTGTTCTTCTGTAAATTCGCAGTCATCTCGTCTTATCCATTTTTCCAATTCTTCACGCAATGCATTGTTGTTTTTTATCGGAGGAAAATTCTGAAATTGACTGACAAAATTTAGTAACTGCTTATGAGGGATGTGTAACAATATATCAAGGATTTTTTGATTATGCGCCTGCGATAATATGATGTTTTCTATTTTTGCCATTTTAAAAAGTATAACTTTTAAAAACAATTTATAAATATACCCCGTAAAACTCAACAGGATATTTCAAAAACAGCGCGATAATATGCATTAGAAAAAACGCTCGCGCTTCATCTGTTATTATTGTGAAATTGACAATTTGATATTGCTTAAAAAACAGGATAACAGTTCTTGATAAAACCGAAGCATCTTTTATATTAATAAAATATGGAACTGCAACAATATGCAGGAATTCTGATAATGATTGCGCTGGCATTCGTCTGCGTTACAGGAATGCTGGTCGGCTCAGTTATCGTTGGAAAAGTGGGCAGGAGAAACAAAGCCAAAGACAGCGCGTATGAGTGCGGTATGGAACCGGCGCCATTAACCTCATCAAGATATCCTGTGAAATTTTACTTAGCGGCTATGCTCTTTATTCTGTTTGACGTTGAGGTCGTGTTTTTTTATCCCTGGGCTGTCTCGTATAAATCGCTATTACAAAACAGCGCAACTGCTAATCTCGCCTTTTTTTCAATGGCATCTTTTACAATCATACTTATAATCGCCTTCTACTATTCTTTAAAAAAGGGTGTATTTAAAAAATGAAGACAATAAAATTCGGAACATCAGGTTGGCGAGGTTTAATCGCATCGGACTTTACATTTGAAAACGTCCGTCTTGCAACAGCGGGAATTGCCAGATATTTGCAGGATGAATTGGCAAATCCAAATTCAAAAATTCACAATCGCAAACCAACCCTTATACTCGGATATGACACAAGATTTCTCGGACGCAATTTTGCGATTGCCGCAATCGAGGTATTGCAAGAAAATGGATTTCAACCATTGCTTACAGACCGCGACGCTCCAACACCCGCAATTTCATATTCAATCCGCAATTTAAAAGCGATCGGAGGAATAAATATCACTGCAAGCCATAATCCGCCGGAATATCAGGGATTGAAGTTTTCAACTGAAAATGGAGCCCCTGCCCCGCCGGAAATAACAAAAATTATTGAGGAAAAAATTACAGATTTAATGAACAGCGGCAAAGGTTTTTCTCCCTCTTTTCCAACTCTTAATGACTATAAAACCTTTGATCCAAAACCGGCATACTTCAAACAGATAAAGCGATTGATAGATCTTTCAACAATCAAAAGCGCAAAATTAAAAGTTGCCGTAGAATGTATGTATGGCACAGGCAGAGGATACCTGGATGAATTGTTAAAAGAGGCAAAGGCAGAAGTAACACTCTTCCATAATGAATTAAATCCACTCTTCGGCGGACATCATCCTGAACCCGATGAAACCGGTATGGCTGAAGTGAGCAAGTTTGTAAAATCTGGCAAGGCTCAACTCGGGTTAGGAATGGATGGCGATGCAGATAGATTTGGCATTGTTGATTCAAATGGTAAATGGCTTTCGCCAAATCAAGTGCTCGTCCTTGCGCTTTATCATTTGAAAAAGAATAGAAACTGGGGCGGCGCGGTTGTAAGAAGCGTTCCAACAACACATCAAATTGACGCTGTCGCTGACTGGCTTGGAGTTAAAGTTTATGAAACGCCGGTTGGCTTTAAATACATCGGCGCTCTGATGGAAAACGAGGATATCATAGTCGGTGGCGAAGAGTCCGGAGGCTTGAGCATTAAGGGACATATTCCTGAAAAAGATGGCGTTCTTGCCTGTTTATTAATGGCGGAGTTAGTGGCAACAGAAAGAAAACCGCTTACGAAAATTTTAAAGGATATTGAAAAGGTAACAGGCGCATTTTATACAAAGAGGATAAACATCAAAATCAATCCAGAAACTAAAGAACAGTTGTTGCAAAAACTTGGAAGCGGGATTGACAGAATTGGCGGAACAAAAGTTGAAAAATTAGTAACCGTAGACGGTTATAAATTTATTCTTTCAACCAAAGAATGGGTTGCATTCAGACCGAGCGGCACTGAACCACTGTTCAGATGTTATATAGAAGCCCGTTCTGAAAATCGCCTTAAACAACTGGAGAACGCATCAAAAAAACTGTTGAAAATATAGAAATATAACCAGATAAAACAACAGTCTCGCTAATACTCTCGTAATTTAGGAGAAAATATAGGAGGTGAATTTTGCACTTTATTCAGTTCCGCCAGCAGCAACTTTGAGAAACTTGAATACTGAGTCCCCGTGTTTCAAAGATTTAACCTCCGTCCACATCGCAGTCACTTCAACCACATCTCGCTTTGTGTGCCCGAGGCAAAACAGACCGTCTGGCTTTAAAAGTTTTGGCAAGTATGGATTATCCAGCAATTTTTGAGAATGAGAACGAGAACGTTCGCCTTTGGTTTTTTCGCCAAATGGCGGATCGGCAAAAATCAAGTCAAAGGTTAACCCTTCGCTGACAAAAACAGGCAAAATTGAATAAACATCGTGTGTGATTACTTTGTAAGACTCTTTCGGCAAACCCAACGATAAAAAATTTTCTTTTATAATCTTTGAATGACGCGGAGACAACTCTATGCAAATTGCGTTTTTTGCCCCCCTGCTCAAACATTCAAGGCTCAACGCGCCGGTTCCTCCAAATAGTTCTAAAACGACAGAATCAATTACTCTTGCGCCAAGGCTATTAAAAATTGCCTGTCTAACAAGGTCAGGAGTAGGTCTAACATCAAGTCCCTTAGGAGCCCTTAACAACTGACCGCCGCATTTGCCGCCTATTATTCGCATATTTAAATTTATTAAAATATAAGACAGGCAGAAGTTTTAAGTAAAAATAAAAAAGCGACGACTGTTTAACCAATCGTCGCTTAATTAACTAAGATTTAATTAATTATATGCCTTTCTGGATCATATATTTGAGCAGGTCGCCGACTCTGCAGCTGTAGCCCCACTCATTATCATACCAGCTCACAAGCTTAAAGAAACGGCTATTCAATCCGATGCCGGAACCTTTATCAAAAATTGAGGACGCTGAGCAATGTATGAAGTCGCTGCTGACAACCTCGTCTTCGGTATATTGAAGAATACCTTTGAGATAGGTCTCGCTTGCGCGTTTCATAGCAGCGCAAATCTCTTCGTAACTTGTTTCTTTAACAGTTCTGACGGTAAGGTCAACTACCGAGACGGTTGGCACAGGCACTCTGAATGCCATACCGGTCAGTTTGCCTTTCACCTCTGGCAAAACAAGACCGACAGCCTTTGCGGCGCCAGTGGTTGACGGAATGATGTTGATCGCTGCAGTGCGACCGCCCTTCCAATCTTTCTTGCTCGGACCATCAACCGTCTTCTGGGTCGCAGTGTAAGCATGAACGGTGGTCATTAAACCTTCTTCAACACCAAAACCTTCCTTAATCAATACATATACAAGCGGCGCAAGGCAGTTTGTAGTGCAAGAAGCGTTAGAAACAACGTGATGTTTTGCCGGATCGTATTTATCCTGATTGACACCCATTACCATTGTTAAGCAATCGCCTTTTGCCGGAGCGGTAATAATAACTTTCTTCGCGCCCGCTGCCAAATGCCCCTTTGCCTTTTCAACATCCGTGAAAAGACCAGTTGCCTCAATAACAACCTCAACGCCTAAAGACTTCCATGGGAGCTGGGACGGGTCTTTTGCGCTCACAACGAGCATCTCTTTGCCATTGACAATTAACACATCGTCTTCGGCTTTGTCTGGTGAAGATTTGCGAGAAGCAATTGTCCCGTTGAATCTTCCCTGTGTAGAGTCATATTTGAGAAGATATCCAAGATTGTCCGCAGGAACGATATCGCCAACCGCGACAACTTCAATATCTTTTCCAACAACGCCCTGTTCAACGAGCGCGCGGAACACCAATCGGCCTATACGTCCGAACCCATTTATTGCAACTTTAACTGCCATATTTCTTTCACCTTATTCTGTTTTGTTTCCTATTTCTTTAATAATTCTAAACTTCCTACATTTATTAAGAAAATAATCTTATTATTATTTTATTCAAGGTCAATAAATAAATTATTTCAATTTGTATTTAATAAATGCTCAAAATAAAAAATTAAAAATCAGGTCAGAGCAGACGTAACCGGAATAAACAGACTTTCTCAAATAAGGGCGATTTCTGGAAATACAGTGTCTAATAATTATACATTTAATCATTTTAAATAAAACAGAAAAGGCTCAAAGGATCGGTTCCTTTGAGCCTGAAACAGTTTTATTATTTAATTACAGAGTATGGTCTTCAGTTGCACCTAAACTGCAAGTGGGCTTTGTAGCCATATTGTTGATTGAGTAGGTGCCACCACCGGGGCAAACAGGCTCTGTCTTGATAT
>JBMFQZ010000030.1:0-52070 GCA_049968335.1 Verrucomicrobiia bacterium | reverse complement strand
GTGTTGAATCTGGCGCGCCTGCCGGGATGAGCATTGATGCGGTGAGCGGGGTATTGAGCTGGACTGCTACGGCTGCATATATCGGGACGAACCACGTAACTGTTCGTGTTAGTGATGATGGGACGCCGGTGATGAGCGCTACGCGGAGTTTTGATGTAATCGTTGGTGGAAAACCCAAACTTGAAGTTAGTCGCGCTGGCGCAAACGGGGAGTTATTGAAATTAAGTTTTGATTCGCTGCCAAACAAACGGTATCAGATTGAATATACTGACGGTATTAGCACAAATATTACGACCTGGTTGACAAATACTATTTTAACCGGCACCGGTTCAAAATTGAGCATAACGAATTCAATGAACCCACAAAAACAGAGATTTTTCAGACTACGAATTCAGGATTAGTTGCTGCTGCAAAAATTAAGATATTGAACTGCGCTAAAATTTAGCGACGATGATAGAGCATTAACTCTAAATATTCTGTTATTGAAAAATCAATGGTTATAACGTTAAGCGGATTTTACTTATAGAAACGACAGTTATTGATTACAAGGTAATCCAGCGCAAGATTGACTTTTGAGTATGAAGCCTGTTTTCAGCTTGTGTGAATATTGTATTTGAATGTTGCTCAAAGGTCTCATCATCAATTTCTTTTCCACGATAAGCCGGCAAACAGTGCATAACAAGCGCGCCTTTATTAGCAAGCGAAACGATCGTTTTATTTAGTTGATATGGTGAAAGTTGTTTAATTCGTTCCTCTGATTCTGCCTCTTTCCCCATTGAGACCCACACATCCGTGTAAAGGAGGTCTGAATCTTTTGCGGCGCTTTCTCTGGATTCTGTTAAGGTCAGGTGTGAGCCCGATGGCAGGACAAATCCTTTTTCAGAGCTGGCGCCTTTGTCGTTATCGGGAAATGCTTGTAGTTTTTTAAGCATATTTTCTGATGGTTGAAAATTCAACGGGGCGGCAATTTTTAAATTAAATCCTAATTTTGCCGCAGCAAACATCCATGAGTTTGCAACATTTGAAGCGCCGTCGCCAAAGAAAGATACGGTTTTGCCTTTGATTGACCCGCGAAACTCTTGGAATGTGAAAATGTCAGTAAGTATCTGGCATGGATGCTCATCGTCTGTAAGGGCATTTATTGTCGGGATGTTAGAATATTCGGCGAATTCTTCAACTTCGCTCTGCGCGTAAGTTCGTATAATCGCGCCGTGAACCATTCTGCCGAGCACGCGCGCTGTGTCCTTAATCGGTTCGCCTCTTCCAAGCTGAATATCTCTGGCATTAAGGAAAATCACATTTGCCCCTAATTCTCTTAAACCAACTTCAAATGAAACCCGTGTCCGTGTAGATGATTTAGAGAATAACAAAGCCCATGTTTGCCCTTTTAGAAACAGGTCATTTTCTTTCCCACGCAATTTTTTAAAGGATATGGTGTTTTCAATAATAAATTCCATATCCTCACGCTCTAATTTTTCTAATGACAATAAATGCTTCATCATTCTTTGTTAAACTAATGTGTTATTAATAGAGTGAAAATCTTAATTTTATCCTCTAAAAAAGCATTTTCACAAATTCTAATATTGCAAAAAATTTTAAAAGTTCAATTTAAAAAACAATTAATATGTTTCCTGTAAAAATGACAAAAATCGTAAATCTAATGACAAAACGAGTATAGCATTGTTTTATCAATTTGATACGATAATATTAGAATAGTAAATAATGTTGTAAAGCAAACTAAAAAATATTAATGGCAGAATTGGATAGGACTGATTTTTAAGGGGAAAATCTGGTGTTGTTTATCGGATTAATAAAAATTTTGGCAAAGAGTTAACAACGAAAATCTGGAGAGTCTATTGAAACAGGAAAAGACATTGGTGTTGGGGCTTGGGAATGACATTCTTTGCGATGACGCGATAGGATTGAAGGTTAATCAGCGTCTTGCTGAATTGTTTGCTTCTAATCAAGCGGTAGATTTTAAGCAAACCTGCGAGATGGGGCTTGCGCTCCTTGACCATATAGTGGGTTATGGTTCGCTTGTTATCATTGATGCTATTAAGACTGAGAGGTGCAAGTCAGGCACTATTCTTGAGATTAATATTGATGATATTGAACCTGCTGGGTTGAATACGCCTCATTTTCTCGGTATAGGAGAGACACTTGAACTTGGTAAAAAACTTGGTTTAAAAATGCCAGAGAGGGTGTTGATACTTGGGATTGAGGTTGAAAACCCGTTTACGATTTCTGAAGATTTGTCAGATGTTATGAAGTCTCAATTTGATGATATTGTGACAGATGTCGAGAAGAGGCTGAACGAATTTATAACTCGCAGAAATCAAAAAGTTGCCGGAGCAAACAGTTGATTAAAATATTTTTTATCAGGTGATAACAAAGAACGGACATAGGCGGCTCAGAGTAAGCATAGAAGGGGCAGTGCAGGGGGTGGGGTTTCGTCCATACGTATATCGTCTTGCAAATAGTTTAGGATTGTCTGGATGGGTGGCAAATGACGAACAGGGGGTTAAGATTGAAATTGAAGGGAGTTCATCAACTCTGGATTGTTTTCTTGAAAGATTGGTTAAAGAAAAACCGCCGCGCAGCATTATTAATAATATTGAAACCGAATATTTAACGCCAGTTGGAGAGTCGGGGTTTACTATCCGGAACAGTTTTTCTGGTGGTGAAAAAACGCTTGCCGTTCAGCCGGATATTGCTGTTTGTCAGGATTGCCTCAGGGAGATATACGATCCGAATAACAGACGATATTTGTATCCGTTTACAAATTGCACAAATTGCGGTCCGCGTTTTAGCATAATTGAATCTGTCCCATACGATAGGGGGAACACATCAATGCGGGATTTTAAGATGTGCCCTGACTGCGAGAAAGAGTACCGCAATCCTAACGATAGAAGATACCATGCTCAACCGATTGCCTGTCGAGTTTGCGGACCTCATCTTGAACTCTGGGATAAAAAGGGGAATTGTCTGGAAAAATTTCATAAAGCGATTTTATTAGCGGTAAAAGCGATATTAGGCGGGAAAATCGTTGCTATAAAAGGTCTCGGAGGATTTCATCTAATCGTAGATGCTCAAAATGAAGAAGCGGTTTTGCGATTAAGAAGGTTAAAGCATAGAGAAGAAAAACCGCTCGCGTTAATGTTTCCGTCAATTGACTCTATTAGAGAGGCATGCCAGTTAAGTGAGATAGAAGAAGAGCTGCTATTATCGCCCGAATCTCCAATAGTATTGCTTTATAAAAATAAGGAAAAAATTTCGGGAAAAATCGCTGAATCGGTTGCTCCAAACAACCCGTATATTGGGGCTATGTTGCCTTACACACCTCTTCACCATATATTAATGAGGGAAACCGGCAAACCGGTTGTGGCAACAAGCGGAAATATAAGTGACGAACCGATCTGTGTGGACGAGAAGGAGGCTATTGAACGGCTTGAAAATATTGCCGATGTTTTTTTAGTTCATAACCGACGAATTGTTCGGCATATTGACGACTCGGTTGTGGCTGTGGTTTCCGGGAAGCCTGTGGTTGTAAGACGCGCAAGAGGCTACGCCCCGTTGCCTGTTGATATTCCTATCAATACGAAACCGATACTTGCTGTTGGCGGACAACTTAAAAACAGCATTGGTTTTGCATTCGGGAAAAAGGCGTTTTTAAGTCAGCATATCGGGGATTTAGAAACGTTGCAGGCTTATATCGCATTTAAAAAAACTGCAAGCGATTTACCATCTTTATATGAAAGAATGCCTGTCGCAGTTGTTTCTGATCTCCATCCCGATTATTCTTCAACACAATTTGCTGAAGAGTCTGGCTTGCCTCAGATCAGGGTTCAACATCATTACGCGCACATAATGTCTTGCGTTGCTGAAAACAGGGTGAATCTGCCTGCGCTTGGAGTATCGTGGGATGGAACAGGTTATGGCGAAGATGGAACAATTTGGGGCGGTGAATTTTTATATGTTGATGATAATGGTTTTAGACGGGTAGCGCATTTTAAACTCTTTTCATTACCCGGCGGGGATAGCGCAATTAAAGAACCGAGAAAGGCAGCGCTCGGTATGTTATATACCGCATTTGGAGAGAAATTTAATGACCAGATTCCGACGATCACTTCTTTTTCAAAAAAAGAATTAGAGATAATTCTAACGAGGTTAAAAAACAAGAGGTCTATTCCGCTAACATCAAGCGCGGGAAGGATTTTTGACGCCGTTGCGTCAATAATAGGTTTAAGGCAGGTTTGTAAATATGAAGGACAGGCGGCAATGGAACTGGAATTTGCGATTGATGGTTTGTGCGTAGATGAATTATACCCAATTTCGCTGCTTGAATATCGGAATAAAATAGGTGACAATGATGATAAGATAAAATTTTTAAATCTAATACTTGACTGGAAGCCATTATTAGAATCTATAATTAAGGATTATTGTGGTGGCGAAAGTATTAGAAAAATTTCTGCCAGGTTCCACAATTCAATGGTAAAATTTATAGTTGAAGTTGTTAAAAGAATTGGGGAACGGCAGGTTGTATTAAGTGGCGGTTGTTTTCAGAACCGTTATTTAACGGAAAAAGCAGAAAAAGAATTGAGCAAAATTGGAGTTGCTGTTTACAGGCATCAACTCATACCTCCGAATGATGGTGGATTGGCGCTTGGTCAACTTTTAGCTGGTGCAAAAGAACTGGCGCGTTTAGAAAAGCGGCAACATAGTTAAAGTTATGTGTCTTGCGATACCGGGAAAGATAATAAGTGTTACAGGCGAAGACCCGCTTGAGCGGACGGGGAAAGTCAGTTTTGGCGGTGTTATTAAAGAAGTCAATCTGGCTTATGTGCCCGAAGCCGGTATCGGGGATTATGTAATTGTTCATGCCGGTTTTGCGATTAGCAAAGTCGACGAGAAAGAAGCAGAAGAGGTTTTCAATTATTTGGAACAAATAGATAAAATGACAATTAACTAAAAGAATGCGAAAACAATGAATACGAAACAATACATAACACTTGATGGAAATGAAGCGGTTGCGCGTGTTGCGTACCGGTGCAACGAAGTAATGTGCATCTATCCGATTACGCCATCATCCAATATGGGTGAGTGGTGCGATCAATGGGCTTCTGAAGGACTTACTAATTTATGGGGAGTGGTTCCTCAGGTAGTGGAGATGCAAAGCGAGGCAGGGGCTGCTGGCGCGGTGCACGGTTCTCTTCAAACTGGCGCATTAACCTGCACATTTACTGCTTCTCAGGGGCTTCTTTTGAAGATTCCTAATATGTATAAAATTGCCGGCGAATTGACGCCGACTGTTTTCCATATATCTGCGCGCACAGTGGCAACACACGCTCTGTCTATCTTTGGCGATCACAGCGACGTAATGGCTGCCCGCGCCACTGGTTTTGCGCTTTTGAGCTCGGCATCGGTGCAAGAAGCGATGGACTTTGCATTAATCGCGCAGGCTGCAACGCTTGAATCACGGGTTCCATTTTTGCATTTCTTTGATGGATTTCGCACCTCTCACGAGGTTTCAAAGATTGAAATGGTGACAGACGATATAATGCGGCAGATGATTGATGAAGACCTTGTCATTGCTCATAGAATGAGGGCAATGAATCCTGAACGTCCGGTCTTGCGAGGAACGGCTCAAAATCCGGATGTCTTTTTCCAGGCGCGCGAACGTTGCAATCCATTCTATCAAAAATGTCCTGACATCACACAAAAGGCGATGGATAAATTTGCCGCATTAACAGGAAGAGAATACAAACTGTTCCAGTATGTTGGCGCGCCCGATGCGGAAAGAATTGTAGTTTTAATGGGTTCCGGTTGCGAAACAGCGCACGAGACAATTGATTATTTAACGGCTCGCGGAGAAAAAGTCGGTGTATTAAAGGTCAGACTGTATCGCCCGTTTGATGTAAAGCGGTTCTGCGAAGCAATACCAGCAACAGTAAAAAGCATAGCGGTGCTTGATAGAACAAAGGAACCCGGTAGCGCTGGTGAACCTCTTTATCTTGATGTTATTGCCGCGCTTAATGAAGGGCTTTCAAATGGTTGGGGCAATATAAAGTCAATGCCAAAAGTTGTTTGCGGTCGCTATGGACTTTCATCAAAGGAATTTACGCCTGCAATGGTAAAAGCGGTTCTGGATAACCTGAAATCAAGCAATCCGAAAAACCATTTCACAGTTGGCATCAACGATGATGTTACAAATACAAGCCTTGAATATGATCCTGAATTTTCAACAGAGGCTGATGATGTTGTCCGGGCTATATTCTACGGGCTTGGTTCAGATGGAACAGTCGGCGCAAATAAAAACTCAATAAAGATCATCGGTGAAAACACCGACCTGTATGCGCAGGGCTATTTTGTTTACGATTCAAAGAAAGCAGGGGCGGTAACAATTTCTCACCTCAGGTTTGGACCGAGACCTATCCGTTCAACATACCTGATTACAAAAGCAAATTTTGTCGCCTGCCATCAGCCTGTATTCCTTGAAAGGTATGACATGCTGAAGAGTCTCGTTCCCGGTGGAGTATTTCTTTTAAATACACTATACAGCAAGGATGAGGTCTGGGATAAATTGCCTCGCTCTGTTCAAAAATCGCTCATTGATAAAAAGGCTAAATTTTACGTCATCGACGCAGTTTCTGTTGCGCGCAAAACTGGAATGGGGGGACGCATAAACACAATTATGCAGACCTGCTTCTTTGCTCTGGCGGGCGTACTGCCGAGGGAAAAGGCAATTGAAGAAATAAAGCAGAGTATTAAGAAGACATACGGAAGAAAAGGTGAGGAAATTGTGAAGAAGAATATTGCCGCGGTTGAAGACACGCTGGCAAATCTCTTCGAGGTTAAAGTGCCGGATAAGGTAACGAGCAGCATTGAAATGCCGCCGCCGTTCTCCGACGACGCGCCAGAAGATATTCGCAATACGCTTGGCGTTATATACGGCAATCGGGGTGATGAATTGCCAGTTAGCGCGTTTTCACCCGACGGGACATTCCCGACCGCAACTACAAGATATGAGAAACGAAATATTGCCCTTGAAATTCCGGTATGGGATGAAAAGACCTGTATCCAGTGCGGCAAGTGTGTCGCAATTTGTCCTCATGCGGCAATCAGAATGAAGGTTTATGAACCTAAATATTTAGAGGGCGCTCCGGCAACATTTAAATCAACAGACGCCAGGTCTCCAGAGTTTAAAGGCTTAAAATTCACATTGCAAGTTGCTGCAGAGGATTGCACAGGTTGCGTGCTTTGCGTGGAGGTTTGTCCGGCAAAGAACAAGACCGATGCCAAACTCAAGGCTATCAATATGCAGCCTCAACTTCCATTGCGAGCACAGGAGCGTGAAAACTGGAAGTTCTTCCTTAATCTTCCGGATTATGATAGGCGAAAACTGAAGATCACGCAGTTACGTAGCCAACAGATAATGACCCCGCTGTTTGAATTCTCGGGCGCCTGCGCTGGTTGCGGTGAGACACCGTATCTGAAATTGCTATCGCAACTGTTTGGCGACAGGGTAATTGCGGCGAACGCAACTGGTTGTTCATCAATTTATGGTGGTAATTTACCGACAACACCGTGGTGTGTAAATAAAGAAGGAAGAGGGCCAACATGGAACAACTCGTTGTTTGAGGATTGCGCTGAATTCGGGCTCGGGTTCAGAGTTTCAATTGACAAACAACGCGACGTTGCAATTCATCTCTGCAAAAAACTTGCAAACATTCTTGGAGATGACCTTGTTACAGCAATTATTAATGCCGATCAACGCGACGAGGCAGGGATTTATGAACAGCGTCAACGTGTAGCGGCGTTAAAGCAAAAACTTGCGGGCTCACAATTGCCGGAGGCAAAGATGCTTGTGGCGCTTGCTGATAATTTAATAAGACGCAGCGTCTGGATGATAGGTGGCGATGGTTGGGCATACGACATTGGATACGGCGGATTAGACCATGTCCTTGCAAGCGGTCGCGATGTTAACCTGTTGGTTCTTGATACTGAAGTGTATTCAAACACAGGTGGTCAGATGTCAAAGGCTACACCGCGTGGCGCGATTGCCCGGTTCGCCGCAGGTGGCAAACCAATGGCAAAGAAAGACCTTGGTTTGATGGCAATGAGTTATGGCAATGTATATGTGGCAAGCGTTGCAATGGGGGCAAAGGATGAACATACACTGCGAGCATTCATTGAAGCGGAATCATACCCGGGTGTTTCCTTGATAATTGCCTACTCGCATTGCATTGCGCACGGAATTGATCTTGATCGCGGTATGGGCGCAAGACAGCAGAAACTAGCTGTTGATTCTGGACAATGGTTGCTCTACAGATTCGATCCACGGCGTGCCGAAAGAGGCGAAAATCCATTGCAACTGGATTCACCTCCTCCAAAGATTAAAGTTGAGGAATATCTGATGACTGAGATCAGGTTCAAGATGTTGACAAAATCAAAACCTGAAGAAGCCAAACGGCTATTCCAACTTGTTCAACAGGATGTTGATGCCCGTTATCGTTTGTACCAATATCTCGCGCAGCGAGATTTTAAAACTGCTACTGGAGCCGATACGGCTGCAAAAGCAACAGCTGAACAAAAATCATAACTTGAAAAAGGAGAATAATTATGGATATTACAACCACATATCTCGGGATGAAATTGAGGTCGCCTCTCGTTGTGTCGGCGTCTCCATTAGGTGATAACATTGATAACTTGAAAAAAATGGAGGAAGCAGGCGCAGCAGCGGTTGTGCTTCATTCATTATTTGAAGAACAATTAAGACTTGAAGCATACGAGTTGCATCATCATTTGACGCACGGCACTGAGAGTTATCCTGAGGCGCTTTCATATTTTCCTGAACCTCAGGAATTGCTTATCGGTCCTGAAGTTTATCTTAAGCATATTACTGAGGCTAAAAAAGCGGTAAAAATGCCTGTAATCGCAAGTCTAAACGGTTCTACTGTTGGGGGCTGGACTGATTATGCGAAGAAAATGGAAGAAGCAGGCGCCGATGCAATTGAGTTAAATATCTATTACATTCCAACAGATATGAACCAGACTGGCTCGGAGATTGAAAACAATTATGTTGAAATCTTAAACTCAGTTAAATCTGTTGTGAAAATACCTGTGGCGGTGAAATTGAGCCCATTCTTTAGCAATATGGCTAATATGGCAAAAAGGCTGGTTGATGCCGGTGCCAATGGGCTTGTGCTGTTTAACAGGTTTTATCAACCGGATATTGACCTTGAACAGTTAGAGGTTGTTCCTAATATACTGCTCAGCACGCCAATGGCAATGAGATTGCCTCTAAGGTGGATTGCAATTCTTTACGGGCGTATTAATGTCAGTCTTGCTGCCACAAGCGGAATTCATCGGGCAACAGATGTAATCAAGATGATTATGGCAGGGGCGGATGTTACTATGCTCTGTTCAGTCCTAATGAGACACGGGATTGGACAGATCAGCGCCATTGAAAAAGAAATGATTCAATGGATGGAAGAACACGAATATGAATCTGTTTCGCAAATGAAGGGGAGTATGAGTCAGAAGAATTGCCCTGATCCGAGCGCATTTGAACGCGCCCAGTATATGCGCGTGCTTGCAACTAAGAGAATTCTGTAATCAACAGAGATGATTTTTTAGTTGCAATATTGTTAGTATGTCTGGAAAAGGACTGGCGTAGGATAACACCTGCGCCAGTTTTATTTTTCCTGCGCAGCTTTTTCTAACGCCTCAATTACGATTCCGGGTGTTAACACCTCAGGCAGGATAATGGGTTCGGATTGTTTGTTCTTTGGATAGATTAACACAAGTGGAACGCCGGCGCGGTTGTGCTTTCTCAATTCTTCTGTAATTTGTTCATCGCCAAGGGTGTAATCGGCTAAAAATGTTACTGCCCCTATCTGTTTTAATTTTTCGCTCACTGCTGGAGTGTCAAGGCTGGTTTTCATATTTGCTTTGCAGGTCAGACACCATTCTGCAGTAAAGTCTACCAGAACCACTTTGCCTTCACCGCGCGCCTTTTCTACCGCTTCTGGACTCCAACGCAGCCAGTTTATTCCATATTTTGATTGATGAACCGTTTCCAGATCGGTTTTTACTGAATGACGCCAGTCAATCTCGTATTCAAGAATATAGAGATAGCCAGATGCTATCAATGCAATAGGAATGATGACCCCAGAAAAGGTTTTACCTTTGCGTTGTTTAAATTCGCCAAACAGCCACAGCGCAAGGCTTATCACTACTAAATAAATCCCGACCCAGCCGGCTTTGTTTCCATAGTGCGAAAATGAAACCGATAATAGCCACATAGCCGTTGCAAGCATAGGGAAACCCATTATTATTTTTAGTTTTTCCATCCATTCTCCGGGACGCGGGAAAATTTTTGATACAGACGGAAACATTGAAATAAGCAGATAAGGCATGGAAAGTCCTATTGAGATTGAGAAAAAGATAGCAAATGTCTTTACTGGGGGTTGAGTAAATGCATAGCCGAGAGCCGCTCCTAAAAATGGCGCAGTGCAAGGTGTCGCCAGAATTACAACAAGCGCGCCTTGAAAGAAACTACCCGCCAACCCCTGTTTTGACACAAGTCCGGCTGCTTTGTCTAAAGCGCTTCCCCCAAGCGACACCTCAAAAATTCCGAATAAGTTTAACCCGATCACCGTAACAAGGATTGTTGCAAGAACCACAAAAACTGGACTTTGAAATTGCATTCCCCACCCGGCAAGTTTGCCAGCTTGTTGGATAAGAACAACGATTAGCGCAAAGATCAATAATGATAGAACAACTCCAGATGTGAAAACCAACCCAGTTAGCCTGACCTGCTTGGGGCTTTGTGTTGATTGTTTTATTACACTTAATATTTTCAATGAAATTACCGGCAACACACACGGCATAAAATTGAGGATTATCCCGCCTAAAAAGGCAAGATACAATGCAGTCAAGAATTTAATCGGACTTGAAATTGTTTGTTGAGATGCGCCTGTTTGACCGGATTTGATTTCAGAAACCGGTATGTTTTTCACTTCTACCCCTTCGCGTCCATCAGCCGTTTTTGTTAAAAAAGTCACAACACCGTCAATCCGCGATGGCAATGTTTTCCCCATCAAGATTGCGTTTTTCTTTATTGTGTATCTGTTTTCTCCAGCCTTTTCAACTATTGTGGATGTCTCAAAATCAATTTGCTCGTTTTGATATGGAAAAAAATCAGCAATTGGATATTGCGAATTAACCTCTAATGTAAAGCCATATTTATTGCCACCTGACTCAACTTTTTTCCAGGTCCCGAACGCGCTTGATATAATATTACTGTAATTATTTAAATAGGGCGTTTTTTTGAGCCATTCTGTAATTAGAGATGAATCAGGAGAAGGAACATTCTGGTTTCCGACGATTATTTTATTTTGTATTTTTGCTTTAGCCGGTCTGCATAATTCTTTGCATTCAAGCCATTCTACATTGGCGCTAAGAATGTATTCTCCCTCTTTTAGCCACGGAGCGGTTTTGATTGGAACAATCAATACGGTTTCATTTTCTATCACATACGAGGTAACGCCGCCGAGTGTGTGTTTGATAGGTAGTTGAAAAATCGGATTGTCCGCTTTAAACCCATCTGGCAACGACCAGTTAATTTTGGGCGGCGCGCCGGATTCTCCGGGATTAATCCAGTAAATATGCCATCCTTGAGGTGGTTTGATATGTACACCGGCTAAAATTTCATCTCCTTTTTTGACCGAATTGAGATTAACCAATAAATTGGCAGTTGATTCAGAACCGTGAGATACCTCAATGAATAGCGTCAAAAACGCCGTCAGAATTGTTACAAACAATATCCGCATAATGCATAATATGCATTAAAAACTGGATTTTTCCATAACAATAACTTCCAAAAAATCATTAGTATATAATAAAATGATTTTACATATTATAAAATGTTTATATAATTCTGCACTAATAAGATTATAATAACTAATAACTATGAGGACTAAAATGAAGGGGACATTTAGCGCAATTTTAATATTAGGAGTTTTATTCAGTATCAATGGCGCGGAGATAATCAAAAATGAGGATTGTCTTGAGTGTCACTCTGACAAGACTTTGAATAAAACTAACATTGACGGCAGAGTTATCTCGCTTTATGTGGACGAATCTATTTTAAAAACCAGCACGCATAAGACAAATAGTTGTTATAGTTGCCATTCTGATCTTACTAAAAAACATCCTGATGATGAGGTGCCTGCAAAACCGGTTGCTTGCGGCAAATGTCATCCGGAACATTTAGAATCGTATAAAGGGAGCATTCATAATATAGTAAAAGAAAAAGGGGAAGAAGGGGCGCCGGATTGCAAAGATTGTCACGGAACGCACAACATCCTTCCACCGACGAATCCAAACTCGCCGCTTTATTTCACTAAGTTGTCAAAGACCTGCGGAGAATGTCATCTTGAAGTTCAGAAGGATGTTGAAATGAGTGTGCACGGCAAAAGCGCGGTAGAAGGGCATCGCGAGGCTGCCACCTGTATAGATTGCCATTTTGAACATAAAATAACAAAATTAAAAGGCGCTTCATCAAAAGAGATATCTGAGAATGTCTGCGCAAAATGTCACGCGTCTGAAAAAATAAATACAAAATTTAAGATTCCTTCAAATAGGGTAAAGACATTTCTTGAAAGTTATCACGGGCTTGCAAGTCATTTAGGTTCAACCAGAGCCGCAAACTGCGCAAGTTGTCACGGATATCACAAAGTGCTTCCTTCAACAAATCCAGAATCCAGTATTAATCCAAAAAATCTTGTTGTTACCTGTGGAAAGTGCCACCCCGGGGCAACTGAAAAATTTGTAAGCGGAAAGATTCATACTGATTTAGGTTCATATTCTGACACAGGCGAAAAAGTGAATTTCTGGGTGCGCAAAATTTACATCTTTTTGATTGTTGTTACGATTTCTGCAATGTTTGCTCACAATTTTATATTCTGGTTGAAAAAAGCCATTGCTTCTCTTAAAAGTCCTGACCGAACGATAGAACGGCTCACAAAACAATTAAGAGTTCAACATATTATTTTGATGATAAGTTTCATATACCTCGCTATTTCTGGGTTCGCGTTAAAATTCCCGGATTCCTGGATCAGTATTTTACTTGGCAATAGCGAGCCATTCAGAAGAATATCGCATCGGGTCGCTGGTGTTATTCTTGTAGCGCTTGGAATGTATCACGTTATTTTCATTTTTGCCGCGCAGGAGGGACGTCGTTTGCTCAAAGATATGCTTCCAAAATGTAAAGACATTCGGGATATCATTGACACAATTAAATATTTTTTAGGCAAAGGTGAAAAACCCGGTTTTGAAAGATTTGGATATGTAGAAAAGATGGAATATTGGGCTGTGGTATGGGGAACAATTATAATGGGGCTAACGGGTTTCATAGTATGGTTTAAGATCCCATTTACAGAGATTTTCCCACGATGGATTGTTGATGTGGCGCTAACGATTCATTATTACGAGGCAATACTTGCCTGCCTTGCAATTGTTGTATGGCATTTCTATCACGTGATTTTTGATCCAGATGTTTATCCTATGAACTGGGCATGGTTTGACGGCAAGATTACAGAAAAATATTACCGTGAAAAGCACGCGCATCAATCGCATACCGCTGCTGAAGAGAAACCGAACCTTGACAAATCCAACCAAACATCATCAAAAGAAGAGAAAGCAAAATAAACTAAAAATCCTTTATATAATTTTTTGAATTTATTACAATTCCGATTATGCCACGCATAAATAATCGGAATAAAGAGAATGCTATACCGAGACGCGACTTTTTAAAATACACTACGGCGGCTGCCGGCGCGGCTGGGTTCTTAGGTGCAAGCGGGTTAAACAATTCAAGTGAAGCGTCTGAAGATAGAATTGATAAAAAGTTATTACCGCGTAGAAATTTTAACGGTGAATATTCCGGCGAGTATTTAAATCGGGTTGCCTTTCCGATGGGGGGCATCGGGGCAGGAATGATTTGTCTTGAAGGAACTGGCGCTCTATCGCATTTTTCAGTTAAAAATCGTCCTGCAATTTTCAATGAACCGTGCATATTTGCGGCGATTTGCATTAAAACCGGTTCAAACAGCAATATTGCGCGGGTGCTTGAGGGACAGGTTCCCCGCTGGAAATTATTCGGTCAGCCCGGCACAGGCAACGGCGCTGGCGGAACAACCTATGGATTGCCGAGGTTTAATAACGCTTCTTTTCAATCTCGTTTTCCTTTCGGGATCGTAAAACTATCGGATGAGAATATTCCTGTAGATGTTGAGATAACTGGATGGAGTCCGTTTGAACCGATAAACCCGGACGAGTCAAGTCTTCCGCTTGTTGGGCTTGAATACAAATTTAAAAATAAGTCAAAAAAAGTTGTTGATGCCGTATTTTCATTTAATTCAAAGAACTTTATGGTTGTTGGTCAGAACCCGCAAGCGATTAAGCCGTTAAAAGGCGGATATGTTTTGTGGGGTGGCGCGCCAGCAGACCGTCCGTGGGAAGAGGGAAGTTTTGCTATCTTTTCAGATGAGGAGGAGGCTAAGGTAAATTATGCATGGTTTAGAGGCGGCTGGTGGGATGCGTTAACAATAGCGTGGAAGGATATTGAAGAAGGTAAAGTAGTGGAAAAGCCGCCTATCCGCGATGGGGGCGCCTCTCCCGGAGCGAGTTTATTTGTCGGTTTTAAATTACCGCCAGGGGCGACGAAGACAATTATTGTAAAAATAGCCTGGTATGTGAAAGATTCAAACATACGCGAGGGACGCGACTTTCCTGGGATACCTGAAAACCCCGGCACTCCCAGATTTTACCGTCCATGGTATTCAACCCGTTTTTCGGATATAAATCAATTATGTGAATGGTGGCGGGGCAATTACAACAGGTTAAGAGAAAATTCAAAAAAGTTTAGCGATTGTTTTTATTCATCAACATTGCCTCCTGAAGTGATTGAAGCCGTTGCGGCGAATTTAACAATATTAAAATCGCCAACCGTGTTGCGTCAGCACGATGGTAGGTTATGGTGCTGGGAAGGGTGCGGGGACAACAATGGTTGTTGCTCTGGCAGTTGCACGCACGTATGGAACTACGCTCAAGCCATCGCGCACCTTTTCCCGTCCCTTGAACGAACATTGAGAGAAACTGAATTCAATGAATCGCAGGATTTGCGAGGACATCAAACATTTAGAAGCGCCTTACCAATAAGACCGGTAGCGCACGATTTCCACGCCGCGGCAGACGGGCAGCTCGGCGGAATTATGAAAGTTTATAGGGAATGGAGAATCAGCGGCAATACAGAATGGTTGAGAAATATCTGGAACAAGGTGAAGGCAAGTCTGAATTATTGTATTAATGAATGGGACCCGGGCAAAAAAGGACTGATTGAAGAACCACATCACAACACATACGATATTGAATTTTGGGGACCTGACGGAATGTGCACCAGTTTTTATCTCGGAGCGCTGAAAGCCGCTATCCTTATGGGTAAGGCTTTAGGAGAGGACGTTTCTGAATATGAGAAAATTTTTGAAAACGGTGTTAAATTAATGGAGGCTGAACTGTTTAATGGAGAATATTTCATTCAAAAGATTGAGTGGAAAAACTTGCGAGCGAAAAATCCTCTTGAAGTAAAAAGTTTTGGCGGCGGTTATTCAGCCGAAGCGCTTGAATTGATGGAAAAGGAGGGACCTAAATATCAATATGGAAATGGTTGTCTTTCTGATGGCGTGCTTGGGTGCTGGCTTGCGCTTGTATGCGGAGTTGGGCATTTCATCGACAAGGAAAAGGTGAAAAGCCATCTGCTATCTGTTTATAAATACAATCTAAAAAAAGA
This sequence comes from Verrucomicrobiia bacterium, assembly GCA_049968335.1. Classification (GTDB taxonomy): domain Bacteria; phylum Verrucomicrobiota; class Verrucomicrobiia; order Limisphaerales; family JAKPVM01; genus JAKPVM01. The sequence continues at coordinate 36,217 of JBMFQZ010000030.1, read as the reverse complement.
TTTGAGAGAACATTCAAATCCGCAAAGACCGTCTTACGCCTGCGGAAAGGAAGGGGGATTGCTTCTGTGCACCTGGCCAAAAGGAGGCAAACTGTCGTTGCCATTTGTCTATTCAAACGAGGTATGGACGGGCATTGAATATCAGGTGGCGTCGCATTTATTTTTAATGGGAATGGTCAAAGAAGGACTGGATATTGTAAGAACCTGTCGTGAAAGATACGACGGCAGAACCCGCAATCCATTTAACGAATATGAGTGCGGACACTGGTATGGTCGCGCGCTTTCATCTTATGCGTTGCTACAGGGATTGAGCGGCGCAAGATACGATGCGACTGAAAAAGTGTTATATCTTGAGCCTTCAATAAAAGGCGATTTCCAGTGCTTTATAAGCACTGCCACAGGATACGGAATTGTAGGAGTGAGAAAAGGACAACCTTTTTTAGATGTAAAAGCGGGTAGTATTGAATGTAAAGAAATTAGATACTTAAAATCATCCAGATAACTTTTTATGTACATAAAACTGATAGCGTGCGAAATATTTTTCAGGGAGATTTGTTATTGCGCCGCGATTTCTAAAAATATTGTTGATGCGGAATTTTTAACTCAAGGTTATCACGATATCCCGCAAACCGGGGCGGTTGAAATTCAAAAAAGAATAGATGCTGTTCCTCCGGGTAAATACGACGCGATTGCGCTCGGCTACGGTTTATGTAGCAAGATAGTAACCGGGCTTGTTGCAAGGCATACGCCAATTGTTATCCCGCGAATGCACGATTGCATAACAATGTTTCTTGGCTCGCGGGAACGTTATAAATCAATGTTTGAGAGTTGTCCCGGTACCTATTATTACACCTCTGGTTGGCTTGAATGTCTGACAAGACGCGGCGGCGAGGCAAATATAAATGGATTTTTAATGCCGGCTAATGTCGCTGAAGGTTTTAAAGTCGCTCTTGACCAGTTAGAAAAAAAATATGGAAAAGATAATGCCGAGTATCTTGTCTTTTTGTTCTCGCAATGGGAAAATATGTATAACAGGGGCGTATTGATAAATTTTGAATTCGCGCGACATCTGAAGTTTGATGAAAAAGTGAAGGAAATTTGCAAAAATCGTGGCTGGGAGTATGGCGAAATAGAAGGAGACCTCGGTTATCTCCAGAGACTTTTAGACGGAGATTGGAGAGAAGATGAGTTTCTTATTCTGAATCCAGGAGAAAAAATAGTAGCAACGTTTGATGATAAAATTATTGAAAAACAAACAGTTAGTTAATCAATTAAGAGATATGAAGATTAAATTGATTTGTTCTCGGTTTGGAACCGGCGTTCTGTTAAACCTAATAACAGTTCTTTCTGTTATAGGACAATTGCCGCAATTAATTTTCCCGGAAGGCGTCGGTGTCAACATACATTTTACACGCGGAAACGAAAAAGACATTGAGATGATCGCCCAAGCCGGATTCAAGTTTATCCGTATGGATTTTTCTTGGGGCGGGACTGAGCGGAAAAAAGGTGTCTACGATTTTTCTGCATACGACGAGTTAACTGCTAATCTTGAAAAGCGCGGAATCCGTCCTGTTTACATTCTTGATTACTCAAATCCACTTTACGAGGATATAGTTGAGATTAATGAGGGGGGAAAAATCAGAAAAGAGGTCGCTTCACCTCAAAAACCTGAAAGCATAGAGGCTTTTGCAAGATGGGCAGCAGAGGCCGCTCGGCATTTTAAAGGGCATAAAATCGTCTGGGAAATATGGAATGAGCCAAATATTTTTTTCTGGAAACCCAAGCCAGATGTTCAGAAATATATCGCCCTTGCAAAGGCGACTGTAAAGGCGGTGAAGGCGGCAGACCCGCAAGCGATAGTGATTGCGCCGGCGTCATCGGAATTTCCGTGGGGATTTTTAGAGGAGATGTTTAAAGCGGGATTAATTGAAGAACTGGACGCCATAAGCGTTCATCCATACAGAGGCAGAGCGCCTGAAACCGTTGCCGCAGATTATGCTAAATTAAGAAAGATGATAGAACGTTATGCCTCTCCTGGTAAGAGAAGTATTCCGATTATCAGCGGAGAGTGGGGATACGCAACTCATACAAAAGGTGTTTCTCTTGAAACTCAAGCGGCGTACATTGTGAGACAACAACTGGTTAATCTTATGCTCGGTGTGCCGATTTCAATCTGGTATGACTGGAAAAATGATGGACCAGACCCCAATTACAATGAACATAATTTTGGGACCGTTACGCAGGATTTAAAACCAAAACCCGCATATACAGCGATAAAAACCGCAACGAGCCAGTTAAACGGGTGCAGGTTTGTTCGCCGTATTAGTAATTCCGATTCAGAAGTATATTCGCTTTTGTTTTATGATAAAGACGGGGCACAAAAAATCGCAGTCTGGACAATCAACAAGCCTGAAGATGTAACGATTAAAATAGGATTATCATCGCCTGATGATGTAAAAATTGTCAACTGGGATGGGGCGGCAGTTCAGCCAGAACTGGCTAATGGAGAGTTAAAAATCCGCGCAAATTATCTTTCCCAATATGTTACTTTGTTTAAGAAAAGCAGAGAATTATCCACAGCAGGAGCCTGGGAAATTGAGCGTCCTTTAAAAACTCTCGTTGAAGCCGGAGGTAGCGAATTATTTCAACTTCCTGTTGTTGTGAAGAATCCATTTGAAAAGCCAGTTGAAGTCAATCTGACCTTTAAATTATCTGAAAATATTGAAAAACGTGTGTTAAAAGTTCCGTCGGGAAAAAGTGAAAAAGTAGTATTCAAAGCGGCGATTAACAGAAGAGATTTAGAAACAGTAGCGGGGGCGATTGAAGTTGAATATCGTGATCTTGATAACAACGGAGTGTCTCTTGGTAAATGGCGAGAAGATTTTGACGTCGCTGTATCTAATTTGTTAAAATTTGATCTTGCTCCGGTAGAAAATGGAGTAAAAATCATTGTTCAGAATCCGTATAAGAAAGCATTTTCAGGAACTGTTTCTTCTGGAAAATGGAGCGCCCCGTTAACGGTCAATGAGAAGAACGATTTTGTTGAATTTGTTATTCCTTCGCAAAATAAAAATGACCAGTCAATAGTTGTTACTGATAGGGTTAATAAGATTGTCGCGAAGTTGCCACAATACAGATTTATTTCTCTTAATGTAAGCAATATTGACGCGCATCTTGATGGCGATTCAAAGGTTCCTGCCAAAGTGAATATTGTTAAAACATTTACAAATGATAATCCGTTTAAAGATGTATGGACGGTTGAATACAAATTTGATTCTGGCTGGAGATTTGTAAGAATTAGCGAGAACGGTAGGAGAGTTATCCAGGGCAAACCAAAAGAGTTCGGACTCTGGGTTCACGGCGATAATTCGGGAAATATTTTGAGAATGCGCTTAACGGATTCTAATGGACAGACTTTTCAACCAAACGGACCAGCTATTAATTGGAAAGGGTGGCGATGGGTTAAATTTAATCTCGCGGATTTATCATCCGCTGGTCATTGGGGAGGCGCTAATGACGGGATTGTCAGAGGAGACTCGAGACTTGATACTCTGCTTATAATTGATGGTTCAAATAGACAAACCGAAGGCAAAATTATGCTTAGCGGTTTTACTTTGATTTATGAAAATTAATTCTCTTAAATTGGCGAACATTTCGCGTGAATATCGTAATAAATTAACATTGCGACGACTCAAAATCCCCATTTTTTAATTACTGTTTATTATCAGCATTTTTTGAACTTCCCTGGTTTGCTGAAGATGGGAATATTTGCTGTTTGACCTCTGCGGATTTTGTCCCTTTTTCAGCATTTGATTTTTCGAGAAATTCTTGAGCGTCAGGCGTGTTTAAATCAGTAAAATCAAACAATAGACCCGGCGCCCGTTCTTTTGCAATTCTGATCTGGTTGGCAATTTTTGGTATAACCAGAGAAGCATAATATTTTATAGCGCCAGAACTTAACGATGATCTGTAAACCACAACAAGGATGCAATGCTCATCAATCTCAAGAATCATTGTGCTGAACTTTTCTCCCTGCTGGGTCATTCCTGTGATTTTTGTTTCATTTAAAAGACTTGCGAGGTAAGCCGACGCATTGTAAGCGTTCGATGCAAGCGTGGAAATTACGCGCGAGTCAAATTTATCAACCTCGCCGCTTTGGTGAATTAAATGCCCGGCTTTTTCAACGATCAATGCGAGCGACGCCTCTGTTTGCTCAATCATTTTATTTAAATTTTTTTCAAATTCCTGAATGTCTTCTTCAGTTATTTGCGGAAAACCGGGCATAATTAATTATTTATTGATTGTTTCGCCGATAAATTTCTTTAAAAGAAGTTTTCCGATGGCATTTAATGTTTCAAATACGCCTTCGCATCTGGTGGCAACTGCTGTAAATGATGGGACTCTTACTTCTCTGTTGTTTAACAAAAATTCCATATATTCAACCGGGGCAATATCCTGCAAATCTCTTTTATTATATTGTAAGACATAGGGAATCTCATCCAGATTTAACTTTAAAGTTTTCAAATTGTCTATTAAGTTTTGAAAACTTTCAACATTTTCCTGCATTTTATCGTATTGTGAATCTGCCACGAACACGATGCCGTCAACCCCTCTTAATACCAATTGCCGCGTGGTGTTGTAGATAACCTGTCCGGGCACGGTGTAGAGTTGGAATTTTGTTTTATAGCCGCGTATTGACATTGCTTCAAGCGGGAAAAAATCAAAAAACAATGTTCTGTCTGAACTTGTAGCAAGTGAGACCATTTTCCCTTTTTCCTCAGGTTTAGCCACCTGAATATTTTTATGGACCTGTTCAATATTCGTCGTCTTTCCGCATTTTGCAGGTCCATAATATACAATCTTAACCTGAAGTTCTTTGGTTGCTTGATTTATTATTGCCATAAATTATTGATTATTTTTTATTCATTTTTACAAGTTCATCAACTATTGCCTGTAATTGCAAACTTGAAGGCAAATCCTCATTTTCATTTCCCGTGACAATAAAATAAATATTCTCCCGCTCGCAGACAAACACTGGCTTTCCTTCGCAATACAATGTAAAGCCGTGTAGATTTTTCAGGTTTAAATCATTTGCATACTGGGATAGACGGGAGAAAATTTGAGTTAGCATTCCGGCAAACATTTCAGGGTCTAAATCTTTCGGTAGTTTTGACACTACTGGCAACCCCTCTTTTAACGCTATCATTGCCCCGCTAACTCCCGGCAAAGTGACGACAGATTCTATAATCTCATTCGGAGTCCAGATTTTCTTGTCTGGTTTATTGAAAAGTTCGCTCAAAGATTTTACTCCAGAAAGTTTGGCTACCGGTGGTATTGCTTTTTCGGGTTTGATTTCTTCAAATTCCGACGGTTTCTTTTCAGCGACTGGTTTTACAGGTTCTGTAGGTCTTTCAATCGGTTCAGGTGAAACCAAAACCGTCTGTTTTAATAATGAAGGTTGTTCTGGAGTAAAGATGTTCGGGATATCATTGGGGACAGTGATAATTTTTTTGTGCGCCTTTTTAATGTGCGGGAGATACAATGGAACTAACACCTTTAATGGAATCTCAATTTCAATATCTTGATTAGATAAGGTTGATGTAGGGCGGGGGAGTAACCATTCTTGTATTTTATTCCAGTTAAAAGTTACTCTCCCTGTTGACATCCGCGCTGTCAATTCTTCAATAGGGAGATTAAGGGTTGTGTCTGTCAGTTTTAAAGACTCAATCTCATTTGCAACTTCATCTTTACAGTATGGCACTATCTCTCTCAATTTAAGGCTTATACATTTAGTTTCTGAAACAACGGTTTGTTTAAACGGTATTGGTTTTGTTTCTACCTTTTGTTCGCTTACAGATGTAGGTTTTTCAAGAACAGGCTGGGTTTCAGCTTTTTGAAACCGTTTTTTCTCTTTTGAAATAAGCGGTTCAACAGGTTTTACATTGCTTGTAACGCCCTTTGATGTAAAAAGAGAGGGAATGTCATCAGGTATAATTACTTCTTCGCGCGGATTAAGTTCAAAGTGTGAAATATCTAATTTGGAGATTATTTCTTTCAGCGGAAGGGTTACCGGTTCATTGTCACACCTGGTATTTGTTAAAAAAATTCCCGCAGGCGATATTTTCTTTAAATCTCCAAAAGAAATTTTGACTGTGCCTGTTGAAATCTGCGGAAGAATCGTTTCTATTGGTATCCTGACGGTGACAGTGTTGTCAGGTTTGTTAATCACAAAATGTTTTAGATTTTCAGACAAGGTTTCTATTATTGAAGACAGCGAGATTAAAAGTTGCTCTTTATTATTGTTCCCGAGACTTTGGCTAAATTCGCTTTTTACAGACGCTGTTTTAGAGGCTTCAGTATACGATGATTCATATTCTGCTTTTGCAGGTGTTTCCTTATTTATTAAAGGCTCTCCCTTTTTCCTTTTACTAAAAATATTTTTTAGAAATTTGAACATCGTAGTAAGTTTAAATGCTAAATAGAAAAAGTAAAGGATAATCATTTACACGAATTATTAATTCACCGAACTTTATACAAACTAATGAACTATGCATTTAGATTGGAATTAGATTGTGAAAGCGTTTAAAAGAAAATATGCCGCGCTGGGTGGCAAATCTGTGGATAACATTGTTTTTTGCCGCTTGAATCGGCAGTGGAGATATTATTAATTCAAATGATTCTGGGATTATTGATTTTATTGTTTTCAATTTGTCAAAGTGATATATTTAATCGGATAAGCAATTGAAAAATTCTGTTGTAATTTAGATTGTTATTGAATCTGGCAATTTAGATTTATTTAAATCTTACTGCTAACAAGATGGCAAGAGATTTGAAAAAACTGGCAACTTTTTTGATAATTGCTATGGCATTAGGTTGCGAAGCAAAAAGCCAAACTACGACCGATTCGCAAAAAGAAGATGTTAAAAATTTTAAAAATTCAGGAGGCGCTGTGAAAACTGAAATGTCAAGAATTAGAGAACCTGCGGTGGCTGGTCTCTTTTATCCAAAATCGCCATCGGCTTTGACCGAAATGATAGATAAATATTTAAAAGAGGCGCCGGATTTTAAAATATCCGATTTGCGCGGACTCGTCTGTCCGCATGCTGGATATATTTATTCAGGACCGGTTGCCGCGTACGGATACAAGCAATTAATAGGGAAAAAATACAAGACGGTGATTTTGCTTGCGCCAAGCCATTACGCATTATTTAGAGGGGCTTCGGTTTGTTCAGCGGCATTATACAGGACACCGCTTGGAGATGTAAAAATATCGCCAAAGGCGTTGCAAATTTCCCAAAAACCTCCATTTATTCCAGAATCGCCAGCCAGAGTACAAAGGCCCGGATGGTCAATGGAATCTTCTCGCGGCGCGCCTGAATATGGAAAAGATACACCGCACACCTGGGAGCATTCTGATGAGGTTCAGGTTCCTTTTCTTCAGAGGGTATTAAAGGAGTTTGAACTAATTCCAATCATTGTCGGCGATTGCGACTCTGAACAAGCGGCAAAAGTATTGAATGAGTTTGTTGATAATGAGACATTGATAGTTGCAAGTTCAGATTTAAGCCATTATTTGCCATACGATAGCGCCCGCACTACTGATAATCGCTGTGTAAAGACAATTTGCGAACTTGATCTTAAATCAATAGAAATGCAAGAGGCGTGCGGAAGAATCCCAATTGCAATACTTATGCACATCGCGGTTATGCGCGGTTGGAAACCTCAATTGCTTAACTACAGAAACAGCGGCGACACAGCAGGGGATAAGAGAGCTGTTGTAGGTTATGCTTCTATTGCGTTTGTTGGAAACGCAAAAGATAATGGACAAAAACAAACAGCGAATTCTGTTTCATCACAAGAAAAACAGCAAGCCACATTGTCAAAAGATGAAAAACCAGACAACGCAGGTTCTTTGTCAAAGGAGCAAAAGAAATTCTTATTAGATCTTGCAAGACAGGCTGTAAAAGCGGCTGCAACAAAACAGCCATTGCCTGTGGTTGATGAAAAACAACTTGATAACATTTTAAAAGAAAAGCGGGCTTGCTTTGTGACATTAACAAAAGATGGAAATTTGCGAGGATGTATCGGACACATCTCGCCAGTTGAACCTTTATACAAAGCCGTCATTGAAAACGCCGAGGCGGCGGCAATTTATGACACACGATTTGAACCTGTGAGAGCAGATGAAATAAAACAGATTGAAATTGAAATCAGTATTCTTACCGAACCAAAACCGCTGGAATATAATTCTGTTGCTGATTTGCTGTCAAAATTACGAGCGGGAATTGACGGCGTAGTTTTAAATGTAATGGGACGTCGTTCAACATTCCTTCCGCAAGTGTGGGAACAACTGCCAGATAAAGTTGAATTCTTAAATCATCTTTCGCTAAAAGCTGGCGCGCCGGCAGATGCCTGGCGCAGACCCGACACAAAAGTGTTCACATATCAGGTTGAAAAATTCAAGGAATCAGATTTTTAACAATCCTTACCAGCCAAGAACGTAAGCGAATATTAGCGGCACAACAATTGTGGCGTCAGATTCAATGATAAATCGCGGTGTGTCTACGGAGAGTTTTCCCCAGGTGATTTTTTCATTTGGAATAGCGCCCGAGTATGAGCCATAACTTGTGGTTGAATCGCTTACCTGGCAGAAATATGACCAGAACTTAGCCTTTTGTTTTAAATCAATATTTATCATTGGAACAACGCATATTGAAAAATCGCCGGTTATTCCGCCGCCTATTTGAAACATTCCCATTTCCCTTTCAGATGTGATTTCTTGATAATAATTTGCAAGCCAGATCATATACTCAACACCGCTACGAACGGTTGATGGATTTTTGATCTCCCCCTTGATGCAGTTTGCAGCAAAAAAATTTCCAAGAGTTGAATCTTCCCACCCCGGCACAATTATCGGTAGGTTTTTCTCGCAGGCTGCTAATAACCAGCTCTCAGCAGGGGCAATCTGATAATATTTTTCAAGGACGCCGCTTCTTATTAATCTATAGAAAAATTCATGTGGAAAAAGTCTTTCTCCTCTGGCATCGGAATTTTTCCATTCTTTTATAATCAAGTTTCCTACCAGATTCATTACTTGTTCAGGAATACAGACATCCGTAACGCGCGAATATCCTCTATCGTAAATTTCTTTTTCTTCTTCCGGAGAAAGGTTTCTCCAATCTGCAACCGGCATATAATTTTTATTGCCAACGAGGTTAAAAATATCCTCTTCAAGATTTGCCCCAGTGCAACAGATCAAATGCACTTTATCCTGTCGTATCATTTCAGCAAGAATTGTCCCGATTTCAGCGGTGCTCATAGCGCCGCCCATTGTCACCATAAAATAATTTCCTTTTTCAACTTGCCTTTTATATTCTCTGGCGGCTTCTTTCAAAATAGATGCATTAAAATGGCGATAATAATGTTCAATAAAATTTTGTATACTCCCGCTTTTTATTATAAAGCGATCATTATCACTGGAAGAAGTTGGAGCTCCGATTTTTGCCTGATTTTCTTTAACCCGTTTTGATGAAGATATCGTTTTCATAAAACCATAAATAAAAATATTAAGAATGTTTTTCAATAATAATCGTAAAATATTTAATTTTTTTCGTTTTGTTGTAATTGATTAGAAAATATAAGATGGATTAATGAAAAATAGATTAGTAATTTTGTCAGGTCCCTCTGGCATTGGTAAGAGCCCGCTTGAGAAAGCAATTATGAAATTTTTCCCCGATATAAAATTTAATCGTCTAATTTTATACAACAGCAGGTTGCCAAGACCGGGAGAAGTTGATGGAGTTGATTATTATTTTAGGAAACGCGAGGAGATAGAAAGATTTAGGAATGATAATTCTTTTATTGTTCTTGATGTTAGAGGAGACCTGCAGGCTTTGAATGCGCGCGAACTTGAAAAATTGCTTAAGGAAGGTGATGTCTTTTATGAAGGCAATCCTTTCATTTCTCTTGCCTTAATCAACCATCCATTTCTGGCAAATATAGACAAACTAACGGTCTTTTTATCGCCCCTGTCTGCCGATGAAATCGCAATGTTTAAATCGTCAGGGGCGTCTTTTTCAGTAAAAGAAATTATCATTGATACAATGCGTAAAAAGTTATTGCGCCGCACGTTGAAACAAAGGGGGATTTTAGGATTAAAAGACCTTGAAAATATAGAGCGTCGCGCTTCAAGCGCCTATGATGAATTAAAACTTGCCTGGCAGTTTCAATTCGTAATACCGAACCACGATGGTGAAGATAGCGAAAACTGGGAGGCGTTCTATTATCCAGTAGGCGATGCGCGGAAAACATTGTTATCTGTTGTAAGCCTTATTAAAGGAGAAGTCCCGACAAATATGGTTGAAAAATGGGACAGAAGTTTATTGGATTAGAATAGGTTTTTATTTACTTGAAAAGTAAGGAAAATGAGACATATTATTTAAAAACCAAAATGTTTGAGAAATGGTCTCTTGTTGTCATAAATTGCAAAAGAGAGCGGAAGAAGGGAAAAGCTTCAATAATTGGTGGGGAGGTTTTACTCTTATTGAACTGCTTGTTGTAATTGCCATAATAGCCATTCTTGCCGCTCTGCTTTTACCTGCAATCGGAAAGGCAAAAGAATACGGTAGAAGGATAAAATGCATAAATAATTTGAAACAACTTCAGATTTGCTGGTTCCTTTATTCTAACGATAATAACGGAAAAGTAGCGCCCAATAATTATGTTTATACCGCAAGTTTTGGCTCAACCTCTTATAATGAAGAAATGAAGGAGATATCGTGGGCTCCGGGAAATGTGAGAACGGATACAAATATTGCAATTTTAAAACAGGGGGTGTTGTTTCCATATAATCAAGAGGTATCAATTTACAAATGTCCATCTGATTTCAGTTTTGTTGAAAACCCATCCGGAGGACTCACCAGCATTCCGAGAATGCGCAGTTATAATATGAGTATCTGGCTTGGTTGCGATGGCAATTACATACCGTGTCCTGAAAACCCGGGTAAAAAGAAGCGGATATCAATATTTAATTTGCACGAAATTCAAAACCCGTCTCCTGATAGATTTTTCGTATTCATTGATACACACGAAGATGCTATTGTTGATCCAACTTTTGGTGTTTATCCATCTGATTCAACCTATTATTTTGGATATTTTAAAAACGCCTGGCTTGATATGCCTGCGCAACGGCATTCAAAAGGCGCAAATATAAGTTTTGCCGACGGACACGTTGAATACTGGAGGTGGCGCTATCAAAAAATTTTCTACACCTACGGACAATATGCCTCTAATCCTGATGATTTGAAGGACTTGCGACGGCTTCAATCCTGCATTCCGACTTATCAGGCGATAATGAAAAGAATTCAAGACGCGCCGTGCGAAGAATAGATTGATCTTAAGATTCACAAATCAGCAACCGACAAACCCGCTATCCACAACGTTCAATGTTTTTAATCCTTTCAATTAAATTCGGATGCGAGTAATAAAAAGCGCTATAGAGCGGATGCGGAAAAAGATTTGATAGGTTCTTTTCGGTAAGTTTTTTGAGAGCGGAAATCAAAAATTCTTTCTTCTCACAATTGCGAACCGCAAATGCGTCCGCCTGATACTCCCATCGCCTTGATATAATGTTAAACAATGGGGCTAGCCAGAAGGTAACGCTTTCACCTATCAGGAACAATATTAATAGAACCAGGATGGGATTTTGGTGCGACAGACCGAATGCGGTGTAAAACCAGTCGGTCTTAATCAGAAGATCAACAATGTATATACCGATTCCCACTGTGATGGCGGAGAGTAGAAAACTTTTTATTATATGCCTGTGTTTATAATGTCCGATTTCGTGAGATGTAACTGCCAGAAGTTCGTCTTCTGAAAGTTGTTGAATCAATGTGTCAAAAAGCACTATTTTTCTGAATTTGCCAAAACCGGTAAAAAACGCGTTGGAATGTTTTGAACGTTTGCTGCCATCCATTATCTCTATTGATGAAATGGGAAAACTGGCTTTTCTGCACAAATTTAACAATTTTTCCTTCAATTGACCCTCTGGCAGGGGAGAGAGTTTATTGAATAGTGGGAGAATAATTTTCGGGGCAAGTATGGTAAGGAGAATCTGGAATGTTATAATGAATATAAACGTCAACAGCGCCCATCTGACGGTGTAATGAATGTATAAATAATAAATCGCTCCTGTTATGATGACCGTTAGAATTAGTGAGATTATAAAAAGTTTAATTTGATCTGAAATCCATATTTTTAACGTTGTGGTATTAAAACCGAATCTGTCTTCTATCTTGAATTGCCAATACCAATCTAACGGCAGCTTCAACAGGTGGACTGTGAAACCGATACTGAACAAGTACAATCCCATCGTCAGAGCTGTTTCGGAAAAAAATTTTAAGAATATGTCAAATGTTTTTGGAATTAACCCGCTTGCAAAGATTGCGATAATGATAAAAGCGTCTACTATTGTTTCAATTCTATTAAATTTGATTTTCCACAAAGTATAGGAGATGGACTTTTTTAACGAATCCCGATCAATCAAATCTGCGATATGTTCTGGACAATTTTGGGCGGCTTTGAGCGTATGAAGACGGTTCAACTCAAGTAGAACAAGTTCCATTGTTGCCTTTAACAAAATCAAACAAACCACTATCAAAAGAATAAGATTCATATAAACTTAATAATTGTTTATAAATCACCGCTGTAAAATAAAAAATTAGTAAAATGGCAAGATAGCAATACTTTTGTTGTGTTAAGAATTGCAATCTGTTTTAAAATAGTTTCTTAAATGGACAATTACAGTGACAATACGTCAGTTCGTAAAGAAAAAGAGATTTTTGATTCCATAGCGGATTGGATTATTGAATTGTTAAAAAACCGCCATCAGGAATCATCTCCGATTAAGAGGCTGCAGAATATCATTCGTCTTTCCGTATCCCTTGTTACGATTTTATATATATTATTTCTTTTGTTGATTTACACTGGGATTGAATTTATTGGACAGCGATGGTGGCTTACGGCTTTTTTAAGCTACCTTCCACAAACGATTTGGTTAGCGCCGCTTTTTATTGTTTCAATTTTCGCAATAATCTTTTCACGTAAAACTATGATGTTAATCGGAGTGGCGGCAATTTTTGTAATCGCGGCATTAATGAAACCGAATTTCTCGTTCCTGTTCAAAAATATTAAGCCCGATATTGTAGTAATGACAAACAACATCGGTCAGGACAATAAACAAAGTCTCTCGCCATTTATAAAATCTCAAAATCCCGATATTATCGTTCTTCAGGAAACAGCAGGCAGAACGCGTCAATTCACAAATTCGTTTCCACAGTATTCATATCTCCAAGTTGGTGAATTTGGAATACTCTCAAAATTCAAAATCTTGAATTATAAAACAATAGTAGTTCCTGAGAAAACGTGGCTTTCAATCGGGGTGAGGTGTGAAATCCTGTTTTCCAATACAACTCTGGCAATTTATAACATTCATATTCCAAGCCCGCGAAATGACCTTTTAAAATCTACGGGACGAGGATTTATTATCGCTTCGATCGGCAACATTTACAACAATGGCAGATTCGGAAAATACAAAAACGAACTGCAAGATAGTTGGAATCAGCGCGTGCGCTATTATGAGTTGTTGAAATCTGAAATTGAGAAAGAAGATAAACCATTCATAGTGGCGGGTGATCTCAATTTACCAAACTACGGTCCTCTGTATCGTATGCTTTGCAAAGATTTAAAAGACTCTTTCAATGAATGCGGCTTCGGGTTTGGATATACATTTCCTGGTGAAACTTTAAACCCTCTGTCGCTTTTTGGTCCGTGGCTCAGGATTGACTACATATTTGCGGGAAAAGGCTGTGTTCCAACTTTTTCAAAAGTTGAGTCGAATAGAAAATCGCAGCATCTGGCTGTTGCAGCTGGATTTAAAATTAACAATGAATAAGTCAGGCTATTTGAATTAATTTATTGCAAGATTCAATGACAATGCTTAAGATTGTCCTTGAAAAATGGAGGTATTAACCATATAAAAACTAAACTTATGAAAATCGCCATTGTAGGTATGGGATATGTGGGGTTGCCGCTTGCAATCCAGTTTGCCAAATGCGGTGCAAATGTAGTTGGTCTGGATATAGACAGTTCAAAGGTTGAAAAACTCAATTCCGGATTAAGTTACATAAAACACATACAATCGGAAGAAGTGGCAAAACAGAGGGCGCAAGGAAAGTTTGTCGCATCTGCTGATTTTTCGATTATTAAAGAATGCGATGCGGTTATAATCTGTGTTCCAACACCATTAACTCCGCAACGTGAGCCGGATATTTCGTTTGTGATAAACACAGGAAAATCAATAGCACCCTATCTTCATAAGGGAATTCTCGTAGTTCTGGAATCCACAACTTATCCCGGTACCACAGATGAAGACTTGAGAAATGTTCTTGAAGAAGGTTCGGGGTTAAAAGCCGGTATAGATTTCCATCTTGCATTTTCGCCAGAACGCGAAGACCCTGGTAATCCACGCAGCAAAGTACAGGAAATTCCAAAAGTAATCGGTGGCTTGACACCTCAATGTCTGGAAAAGGCAAAACAACTTTATAGCATAGCGATAAAGACGGTTGTGCCGGTTTCATCCTGTCGTGTTGCCGAGGCAGTTAAATTGCTTGAAAATATTTTCCGCAGCGTGAACATCGCGCTTGTAAATGAATTAAAAGTAGTCTATTCGGCTATGGGGATTGATATATGGGAAGTGATTAACGCCGCCAAGACTAAACCATTCGGATTTATGCCGTTTTACCCAGGACCTGGACTTGGAGGACACTGCATCCCTATAGACCCATTTTATCTGACCTGGAAAGCCCGCGAATACGGACAGCATACGAGATTCATTGAACTTGCCGGCGAAATAAATACTTCAATGCCAAAATATGTGACCGAAAAAGTTATTGAGGCATTGAATTCTCATAAAAAATCCGTAAATGGCAGCAAGATTTTAATCATTGGAATCGCATACAAAGCAGATGTTGACGATGATCGTGAGTCCCCGAGTTATCATCTTATGGATTTAATTGCTAATATGGGCGGGAAGATAGAATACTACGACCCTTATGTTCCGGTAATAAAACCGGGACGCGAACATCCGCACTGGGCTGGTTTGAAATCTGTTGACTGGACAAAAGAAACAATATCCTCATACGACCTTATATTGATTGCAACCGCGCACTCGTCTATCAATTATCAGGAGCTCGGAGAATGGGCTAAATGCATTGTTGATACCCGCAATGCAATGGTAAATTACCCTCAATTTAAAGATAAAATCTGGAAGGCTTGAGGCGAATTAATTTACCTTTTGTTTCAAATTAAATTTTGCCAGTTCATTATAAACCGCGCCGCTCGGTTGTAAAACACTTTGCATTAACAATACTTCGCGGACAATCCAGTTGCCAATGACGCCAACCTGGCTAACGGCAACTTTAAGCCCCTTGCCAATAGAAAACAGTTCTCGACGCGGCGCGTTTTTGATTCTTCCAAGTGTTAAATGCGGTTTGAATTCCCGTTCCTCTTTACTGTCTCCAAATTCGCAAACATTGATTTCAATTGTCTCCTGAAGCGCTCGCAGAATATTTGTTTCGCCTGTTATTCCCAGCCAGATTATTTTAGGAAAATCAAATACAGGAAAACATCCGAGCCCGCAAATCGTTAATTCAAATTGAGAAAACCCGGAGCACGAATTTCCTATTGATTGCTGCAATTTTTCAATATCGGATTCATTTACATTGCCTAAAAATTTTAATGTCAGATGCAACTGTTCTTTAGAACACCAGCGGATAAATTCGTTCGGGATTTTTTTCTCAAAATCTTTCATTAGACCGAGAATTTTATCTAAAACAGCATCTGGCGGTCTAATTGCGATAAAACATCTGACTTGGTCTTCCATTTTAGGACTATAACATTATGGTAAACGGCAGCCCCGCGACGCTTGAAGCAGCGTGTACCATTCTTCTCTGGTTAAATCAATTTCATCTGCTGCAACGGATTCACGAATTCGTTCCGGATTCGCAGAACCAACAATCGGGATAATGCCTGACGGGTGTTTTAATAACCATGAAAGCGCAATCACAGCAGCCGTTGTGTTTCTTTGTCTGGCGATTTTATCAAGCGCTTCTTTTATCCTGTTTATTTTCTCCTGTGGAAATTTCTGGTTTGCTTCAGATATGTTATTAAATAAAACTCCACCACCGAGAGGGCTCCATGCCATTGGCGTAATTTTCTCCATTATGCACTGGTCAAGTCTTCCATCTTCAAATGCGGATGTCTCCAGCAAACTTATCTCAATCTGGTTAACGATAAGTTTATTAGAACAATATTTTTGCAACATATTGACCTGAGATGTGGAGAAATTGCTTACGCCAAACGCTCTTACTTTTCCGGATGAATAAAGAATATTGAACGCCTCGGCAACTTCCTCCGGATTGCAGAGATAATCCGGCCTGTGCAACAGGTAAATATCAATTGTTTCAATTCCAAGTCGTTTCAAAGACCCATCGCACGAATTCACAATATATTCTTTTGAAAAATCGTAACGATATGGCGCGTCAGGGGATGAGTCTGAAGCCCTTCTTACGCCGCATTTTGTTACAATAATAATCCTGTTTCGCATCCCTGGAATTTCCCGCAACACTTCTCCGAGAATTTTTTCAGCCACTCCGCCTGAATAAATATCCGCGTTGTCAAATAGAGTATAACCTGCTTCATAAGCGGAAATGATGGCTTTTTTGCCTTTTTCAAATAATTGAGGCGTTACCTCAGAAGGGTTTGAAGCGCCCGCAATTCTCCAGCAGCCGTAACCAAGCCGTGTTGATATTAATTGTCCTGCCCCTATTCCTATTGTTTTCATACATTTTAATAAATTTATTTTCTTGATTAACATAAATTAACTGATATATCAATATAGATGTATGAATTATAAAATATCTACACGAGCAGCAGCGCTATCACCGTCGCTAACGCTGGCGGTTGATGCCAAGGCAAAGGCATTGAAGGCGCAAGGTGAAGATGTAGTTGGATTCGGTGCTGGGGAACCCGATTTTGATACCCCGCAACATATAAAAGACGCAGCGGCTAAAGCGCTGGCGGAAGGCTTTACAAAATATACGCCAAGCAGTGGTATACCGGAATTAAGAAAGGCTATTGCAGAAAAATTTAAAAGAGATAGCGGGCTTGAATATAAACCCTCTCAGATCATTGTATCCTGCGGTGGCAAACATTCCTGTTACAATACTATCATCGCAACCTGCGAGGAAGGCGATGAAGTGATAATTCCGGCGCCTTACTGGGTAAGTTATCCTGAGATGGTAAAACTGGCAGGCGCGAAGCCGGTTTACATTCAAACAACAGATAAAACAGAATTCAAGGTTACTCCGGAACAATTGAAAGCCGCGATAACTCCAAGAACTCGCCTGTTTATTTTGAACTCTCCGAGCAATCCTACTGGAACCGTCTATACGCCCGACGAAATCAAAGCGCTCGGAGATATTTGCGTTGAAAATGGAATTTTAATAATGAGCGATGAAATATACGACAAACTTCTCTACGATGGCGCAAAGCACGTCAGCGTGGCAACTTTTTCAAAGGCTCATTATGAACACACAATCATTGTGCACGGATTTGCAAAGACCTATTCTATGACCGGCTGGCGTCTTGGATATCTTGCGGCGCCCGAACCGATAGCAGCCGCTATTGACGCTATACAGAGCCACAGCACAAGCAATCCAACATCATTTGCGCAAAAAGGCGCGCTTGCGGCTTTGACAGGGCCTCAAGACCATTTACAGTCCTGGTTGCAGGAGTATTCGCGCAGAAGAACTTATGCTTATCAAAGATTGAATAATATGCCGGGAATTACCTGTGTAAACGCAAAAGGCGCATTCTATCTATTCCCGAACATCTCCGGCACAGGTCTAAAATCCACCGAGTTCTGCACTAAACTGCTTGAACAGGAAAAGGTCGCCGCAGTTCCGGGAATCGCATTCGGGGCAGATGATTATATTCGCATAAGTTACGCAACCAGTCTTGCCAATATTGAAAAAGGACTTGATAGAATTGAGCGATTTGTCCGCTCGTTAAAAAAATGACTGTGAACCACAAGAGATAATCGTAATTATCAGGTTTTGATTTTATGCAAGGTGGCGCCGATTGCGCTGCGAGCGGTTTGCCGTTTTGAGTTTTGCTATTTGCAGAGAAAGATTTCTAATATTGATAATAATGGTTGAGATTTTAATCTGCGGCTGGACTTAATGCGATCAACAACACGCTCGGAGATTTTACATCAAGGTCAATGTATGGTTGAGAGGATGCAAGAGTTTTGCGCGTCATTAACTCAAGATTTTTTTCAGAGTCTACGGCAAAGACCTCACAGAGAGTATTGTTTTTCCAAAAAGCGTTTTTAAATTCAAATCTGAACTGGAAATATCTCTTTTTATTAAAAGCGATTAATACATTGGCTTTATTTTTATTTTCATTTGCGCCGGCGAGAACGGTTGAGTCTGGAATTGAGAGTGAAGATTCTAATCTGACCGGAGTCTCCAGTAATGATGTAAATGCCTTCATTCCGTAGAAATTCTTTTTCGGCGTTCCGTAATAGTTGAATAATCCAAATCCCTGTATTTCTCCGGTATAGAAATTAGCCGCGTCAACAGGCAAATCTTGAAGCATTGTTAAAACAGAGACGAGAAAAGCCGCACCAAACGGTCCACCCATCTCTTCATACCATTTTTCTTTCAATGCGCCGTTGCCGGTTAACATTGGAGCCCAGTCATCATTCGGCAGGTAGTTCCATTCGTTGAGATGACTTTCGGTGTTTTTAAATCCAAATTCATCAAGTATTGACCTCACTGCCTTTGCTTTTTGGGCGATAACTTGCGGCTTGCCCGTGTAACAATGCCAGGAGAAAAAATCAAGTGGAGCATTGTTTTCTTTGCAATATTTAAGGAATTTTGCCGCAAATTCCGATGGCTTGAATCTTTCGCCCTCAATAATCACAGGATTTCCGAGCGCCGGTCCGCCGACTTTCACATCCGGAAAATTATTTTTAATTAACTTTGATGTTATTCCATAAAGTTCAAAATACTGTTCATCGGTCCCGGTCCACATTGCAGGCTTTACATCCGGTTCATTCCAGATTTCCCAGTATTTTATATTGTGATGAAATCCGTTTGCCCATCCTTTATTGTAGTGACGAATAATGCCGAGGCATATTTTTGCCCACTTTTCTAAATCTTTTGGAGGGTTGACGCGGTATTTTTTCGGTGTATGTTCAATGCTTTCGCCAAGTCTATAAACAATCTGCGAACCGGTGTTAATAATTGCCTGGATATAATCATCGGTTATTCTAAAATCATAATTATCTGCGAGTTCTGGATCATCCCTGAAGTCTCTGAAAATAGTGCTTATATCAACCGCATCGGCATTTAGCCAGACAACATCGTGAAGGCGCGTCAACGGTATTTTTAATTCGCGGTGATATTGAGAAAGGTCAATCGTTCCCCTATAACAGAGTGGTCCGAGATTGACCCCGTTTAACGGTCTGATTCGTTTTTCAATCACCTTTGCGCAATCAACCGCTACTACATACTCGCCCGCGTGAATACAATTAATCAGTGAGACTAAGATAATCACTATAACAAAGGATATTTTTAGTTTATAATTCATAGAATTTCTCTTTATAATTATGTCTGGTTAACAAAAGCGCAATATTTAAAATGAACTTGAGAATTACAAACTTGTTGATCTGGTTTTTAATCATATTGACCTCTATCCCTATCTTAAAATTAAGCGCTGATTCTGCGCTCGAATCTGGATGGCAGAATCCGCCAGTGGAATCGCGTTTAAGGGCGTATTGGTGGTGGCTTAATGGAAATGTGACAAAAAAGGCAATCACTCGCGACCTTGAAGAGATGAGATTAAAGGGATTTGGAGGCGCTTTGATTTGCGACGCTGGCGGCGCTGAACAGGATGGAAACGCGCCGGTCAAACAAGGTGTTCCGTTTTTCAGCAACGAATGGCGGGAGATATACAAGCATACACTAAAAGAAGCAAATAGATTAGGACTTGAAATTGGTTTGAATATTCAAAGCGGTTGGAATTTAGGCGGACCGATGGTTGCACCCGACGACGCCGCAAAAAAATTGGTTTGGTCTGAAATAGTAATAACTGGCGGGTCTGAATTTAATGCTAAATTACCCGCGCCAGCGCGCAGAGATAATTATTATAGGGATTTGTATGTTCTGGCATACCCTGTTAAAAAACAGAATATTTCTGTTAAGGAAATTAAATCCAGTTCCAACCAAAAAGACCACCAGCCGATTTATTTAATTGATAATAACACAAATACCTTCTGGGTATCTGGGGGAGAAAAACCCGACGAAGGTCCTTCGCCTTCTAAACCTGAATTTCTAGAAATTGTTTTCAATAATTTATTGCCAGTAAAACAAATAGAAATATGCAATAGACCCGGTTATGGTGCCAGGTCAATTATAATAAGCAACTCTGCCGATGGTGTCCATTTTACCAATTGCGGCAGTTTTTCTATTAATAAAAATCCATTCAAAATTGATTTTGAAAAGGCTCTGCTTTCTAAGGTTGTCAAAATTGCGATTACATCTGCCTCAGACCCAAAATTTCCGGACAATCCTCGCAATGTCCAGATATCGGAGATAAATATTTATGACGAGACAGGCAAAAATCTTGTTCGCTCAAATAATAAGAAGCCTATTATGAATTGGCAGCAAAAGGCTATGATTAGAACGCTTCATTTTTCTGCCCCTGATACAACTCCATTGTTGATAGACTATCCATCTGAACCGGGTGAAGAGGATGCCGCATTATCGGATGTTATTGACTTGACCTCAAATTTTGACAGCAGACAGGAGATGCTTAAATGGAAGGCGCCAGAAGGCGAGTGGCAGATATTGAGATTTGGTTATACAATTGGAGACAATGCGCGAGTTTCAACTTGCAGTGATAACTGGAAAGGCTATGCGATTGATGTTTTAGATTCAGGCGCTTTTAACAGATACTGGAAGGCGGTTGTTGAACCATTGATTATTGACGCTGGCGATCTGGCTGGGAAAACTTTGAAATATTTGCATACAGACAGCTGGGAGATTGAGGCAATAAACTGGACCCCAACTTTTAGAGAGGAATTCAAAAAACGCAGAGGTTATGACCTCATCCATTATTTGCCGGTCATAGCTGGAAAAATCATTCAAAATAGAGAGGTCAGCAATCGCTTTTTGCACGATTTTCGCAGAACTCTTGGCGACCTTGCCATAGACAATCATTACAGGCTTTTTAAAGAATACGCGCACAAGTACGGGATATTAATTCATCCCGAATCCGGCGGACCGCATTCTGTTCCAATAGATGCCCAGCAATGTCTCGGTTATAACGATATTCCTATGAGCGAATTCTGGGCATGGTCGTGGCGTCATAGAATTGGAGATTCAAACCGCTTCTTTTGTAAACAGCCCGCTTCCGCCGCTCATACATACGGAAGACGATTTGTCGCAGCAGAAGGCTTCACAACTATCGGACCACACTGGCAGGAAACTATCTGGGACAATCTTAAACCGTCATTTGACCGCGCTTTATGCGAAGGGATGAATCTGCTTATGTGGCACGCTTTCGTATGTTCTCCACAAGAGTTTGGATTGCCGGGAATTCAATATTTTGCAGGAACGCACTTCAATCCAAATTCAACATGGTGGAACTGGTCTGAAGGATTTTTATCCTATATAGACCGTTGTCAGTTTATGCTTCAACAGGGATTATTCATTGCCGATGTCTGTTATTATTACGGGGACCACGTCCCGAATTTCGCGCAGTTGAAGGCATCAGACCCTGCAAAAATATTGCCCGGTTATGATTACGACGTTATTACCGCAGACGCATTGATAGAAAGATTGTCTGTAAGAGATGGAAAACTGTTTTTGCCAGACGGTATGAATTATTCAGTTCTTGTCTTACCTGATAGAACGGCAATTTCATTAAATGTGTTAAAGAAGGTTAGAGAACTCGTTCATAACGGCGCTGTTGTGATTGGAAGAAAGCCAAAATCTGCTACAGGATTAAGTGATTACCCGCGTTCGGATGAAGAGGTAAAGAAAATAGCTGATGAACTCTGGGACAATAACAATACAGCTAAATTCATCAAAGGCAAAGTTGTTCAAAATTACAATACAAGAGAGGTTTTGTTCTCTCTTGGAATTGAACAGGATTTTGACCTGGTTGAAAAACAATATTTACCAGACTTTGATTACATTCACAGACGCGCTGGAGATACCGAAATCTACTTCGTCGTAAATAAGACAAATCAATGGCGCGAGGTCAATTGTTCGTTCAGAGTCAAAGACAGGGCGCCGGAATTGTGGAATCCTGTCAGCGGCGAGCGGAGGTTTGCGGGGGCATATAAAGCAGATAAAAACCGCATTGCCGTGCCGCTTCAGTTTCCGCCTTATGGTGCGTGGTTTGTCATATTTAGAGAACCGACTCAAAAGCATATTCCAGACAGTGAGAAGAATAGTTATGAATTTAAAACAGTCGCAGAATTGACCCCGCCATTCACAGTTTTTTTTAACACCAATATGAATGCCCCGCAATCGGTGGTCTTTGACAAACTGATTAGCTGGACAGTTCGCGAAGAGGATGGGATTAAATATTACTCAGGCGCGGCAACATATCTTAAAGAGTTTGTTTTAAATAACCTTTCTAATAATGAACATTATTATATTGATCTAGGAGACCTCAGAGAACTGGCTGAAGTAAGGTTGAATGGAAAATCTGTCGGAATAGTCTGGGCGCCGCCTTTCAGGTTGAATTTGTCTGGACACTTAAAAGCTGGCTCAAACAGGCTTGAGATTATTGTAATTAATTTCTGGCCTAACAGAATAATTGGCGACTTGAATCTTCCAGAGGAAAAACGGATTACAAAAACAAATATTCGCAAGTTTACAAAAGACTCTAAATTGATGGATTCCGGTCTGTTTGGTCCAGTGAAAATAGTGAGTAGGATAAAATGATAATAGGTCTCTTGACTTGCCTTAATATATAATGAATTTTTTATCGTGGTTCTTAAGAGAAGAAAAATGATTAAGACTTTGTTGTTGGGAATAACCGGGCTTGTCGGTGCTGGAGCGGTCTGGGCTGGCACTACAAAAAGTCGTAGGATACAGTTTTTGCGCCAGCTTGTTTATGATGGAAAACGAGATGTAGAACCCGCAAAGTTCAAACCAGAACCATCGCAGTGGTCTGATAATAGAATTTCTTTAAGCTGGTTGAGTCATTCAACTGTCTTGATAAATTTTTACGGTGTCTGGATATTAACAGACCCTGTGTTTAGTGAAAGAGTAGGTCCTTCTTTTGGATTAGCGACTATTGGACCGAAGAGATTTATTTATCCTGCATTAAAGATAAACGAGCTACCGCCAATTGATGTTATCTTGATTTCACACGGGCATTATGACCATCTGGACATTCCATCGCTGAGAGTTCTTAATCAGTGCAAGAATATTATAACAGCGGAAAACACTTCAGACATATTATCTCAGGCTAATATAAGAAACTCTGTTGAACTGGGCTGGGGAGAGAAGAGAACAGTGTTGTCAAAAAGGGGCGATATTGAAGTAATGGCAATTGAAGTAAACCATTGGGGAAAACGTTGGCCTGATAATACAAATCGCGGATACAATGGGTATATATTGAAAAGGGAAGGAAAATCTATACTCTTTGCCGGGGATACCGCCTTTACGTCATTGTTTTCATCTTACCGACAATATGGAAAATATGACATAGCCATTATACCAATTGGCGCTTATAATCCGTGGATTCGCGCCCATTGCACGCCGGAAGAAGCGATTGCTATGGCTAATGCCGCTGGCGCGCTATACATTGTTCCGGTTCACCATAAAACCTTTAAATTGAGCGATGAACCGCTTGATGAACCAATCCATAGATTCCAGAGGGCATTAGAAAAAGAACAGGAAAGAATAGCGCTAAGAGATGTAGGCGAGACTTTTATACTTCCTATTGTGTAATTCCTGCCAGATTTCAACGCGAGAATTAGTTATGATTTTTATTGTTGTTACAAACGATATACATTATCTTCAAAAACAAAAATGGAGGCAGCGAAACTGACATTATACGACTTGTTGCCGCGAGATGAACGATTGGAAAATGATTATTTGCTCGGAAAATTTCTTGAATACGTTCAGTCGCAAAATATTGATCTGTATCGTTCTCAAGAAGAGGCAATACTTGAACTTTATGAGGGGAAAAACGTCATATTAAACACACCTACCGGTTCAGGAAAATCGCTTGTTGCTTACGCATTGCATTTTAAGAGCCTTGCTCAAGGACGGCATTCGGTCTATACCTGCCCAGTAAAAGCGCTTGTAAATGAGAAGTGGTTGACATTGTGCAAGGAATTTGGCGCGCATAACGTGGGGCTATCTACTGGTGATGCCTCCGTCAATAAAGATGCTCCGATACTTTGCTGCACAGCGGAAATACTTGCAAACATTGCCTTAAGAGAAGGGGATAGGGCGTTGATAAACGATGTAGTAATGGATGAGTTTCACTGGTATTCTGATCGCGATCGAGGAGTAGCCTGGCAGATTCCACTATTAACACTGCCGCAGGCTCGGTTTTTATTGATGTCGGCTACTTTAGGCGATACAGAGTTTTTTGAAAAAGAATTAACAAGCTTAAACGGTTTGCCAACGGTTACAATAAAGTCAAATGAGCGTCCTGTGCCTCTGGAGTTCACATATATTGAAAAGCCACTGGTTCAAACAGTTGAACAACTTGTAAAAGAAAATAAGGCGCCAATTTACGTCGTTCATTTCAGTCAATTTGAAGCTGCGCAAACCGCACAGGATTTTACAAGCATAAATGTCTGTTCGCGCGAGGAAAAAAACGAAATCGCCCGTGCAATAGAAGGGGTAAAATTTAATTCACCTTATGGTCCAGAAATTCGCAAACTGTTAAAACACGGTATCGGACTGCACCATGCGGGATTGTTGCCAAAATACCGTGTCCTTGTAGAAAAACTTTCTCAAAGGGGGTTATTAAAGATTATCTGCGGAACAGACACTCTTGGCGTAGGTGTAAATATTCCGATTAAAACTGTTCTGTTTACAAAGTTGTGCAAATACGACGGAGAGAAGACCGCAATTTTAACCGTTCGCGATTTTCATCAAATCGCAGGCAGGGCAGGGCGGAAAGGTTACGATGAAAAAGGATGGGTTGTCGCGCTTGCTCCAGAACATATAATAGAAAACATTAAACTTCAGGAAAAAGCAGAACGGGAAGGCAAGAAGGTTAAAAAACTCAAACAACCAGAAAAGAATTCTGTTAACTGGGACAAAAATACATTCTATCGGTTGATAACTTCAAAGCCAGAGCAACTCGTTTCCCGATTTGTTGTTACTCACGGGATGCTCATCAATGTGTTAAGCAGAAACGGCGATTCCTGTGGCGCAATGCGAAGGATTATTTCAACCTGCCACGAATCGCCAAACGCAAAGAAATCCCATTTTAAAAAAGCATGGCAATTATTCAGAGCGCTGCTTGATAAGAAGATTGTTGAGTTTATCCCAGAACAACCTGACGGCACATATCTGCGCGTAAATATAGAATTACAGGAAGATTTTTCAATGAACCAAACTCTTTCTCTATATATGATTGAGACAATTCAGAAACTTGATCCCGCGGCGCCAGATTATCCATTGAATGTGCTTACACTTGTGGAATCCATACTTGAAGACCCGGAGATTATTCTTCAAAAGCAGTTGGATAAATTGAAATCTGAAAAAATAGCGCAGATGAAAGCCGACGGCATAGATTATGAAACGAGAATGGAGGAATTGGAAAAATTAGAATATCCAAAGCCGCTTCGCGATTTTATTTATTCAACATTTAATGAATTTGCCCAGAAACACCCGTGGGTTGAGAACGAAAATATTAGACCAAAATCTATCGCGCGGGAGATGTATGAATTGTTCAGAACATTTGAAGATTATGTTCAGGATTATTCATTGCAAAGGGTTGAAGGAGTCTTGTTGAGGCATCTCTCAAATGTGCATAAAGTTCTAAGCCAGACCGTTCCTGATTCGGCAAAGACAGAAGAGGTGCGGGAGATGGAACGTTACTTCAAGTTAATGATCCGTCAGATTGACTCAAGTTTGCTTGAAGAATGGGAGAGGATGAAATTGTTATCTGCCCAGCCAATTAAAGAGGTTGTAAAGGCAATAGACTCAACCGGTGAATTGCCGCAACTTACACCGCAGGTGGAAGAGATAGATATTACTGCGGATTTCAAATCATTCGTGTCAGAAGTGAGAAATCAAATATTCATATTTTTGCGACACTGGATAAATGGACAGCACGACAAGGCTCTGTTATCTATTTATGCAATCAGTGAAAATAAAGAAGAGTTTTTACAACAGGAGTGGGTTAAAACAAGGATTGAAGAGTTAAAGCAGGTTCAAGAGGAATATTTGAAAGAGCACCACCGATTATCGTTTGAACCAGAAGCAAGAAATCTGAAATATACACACATTGAAAAAGATGAATCAAACGCTTTATTGCAGATTAAACAGGTGCTTGTGGATGTTTATGGATTCAATGATTGGCTAGCCGACTTCACTGTTGATCTTAAGGCTTCAAAACAAAAAGGCAGACCCGATATTACTCTAATAGGCATTCATCCAGCGGCGGAGTTGTGAGATAGGGACAATTCAAATCATCCGAAATGGAAAATATAACACCATCATACAGCGGTTTTTCGAGCGGGTATAGTTTCAAACCGTGTGCTTAAACAAGTTTGAACAGAATTTATCGTTATACTTTTTCGGGTTCCGGATGTATCCAGGGAGCCCTGTATTGTCGCTTTAAGAGTCTATTTGCCTCTTCATCTCCTACGACCTTGTTATTTACCGGGTCCCATTCAAGTGAGCGACCGAGTTGCATTGAAATATTGGCGAGGATGCAGGAGATGCTTGAAGTGCAGCCTTGTTCAATATCCGCTACCGGTTTTGAACGTTTTGCAATAGCCCGCAGGAAATCTTGCATATGCCACCTTATAGCTGCTGCGCAATGTCTCTCAAGGTCCTTTTCGGTTTTGTCTTCAGGATATTTATCATATTCGTAGAGGGCTTCTCCGTGCAATTTTTCACCGTTTCCAAGCGGGGTAAAATCATAACTGAAGACACTTGCCTTAAGAGTTCCTTTATCGCCATAGAATGTGGCGCTCCAGGGGTATTTAGGATCAACTGCTTCGCCCCAGGTTCTATGCGTCCAGATAACTTTTAAATCGCCAAAATCAAACGTGGCAAGTTGAGTGTCTGAAATGTTTGCTTTGCTTTCTTTATCAACAAGGATACCGCCGGAAGAATAAATCCTTTTAGGCCAGCCTAATTTAAGCATCCATCTAACCATATCCAGCATATGGATGCACATATCGCCTACAATTCCGTTGCCATATTCCATAAACGCCCGCCATCCACGCGGGTGAGTCCATTTGCAAAACGGTCTTTTAGGCGCTGGTCCTGTCCACATTTCATAATCAAGATTCGGCGGCGGGTCTATATCGGGCGGATTTCCTTTTGCGCGCATATGCCAGTAACAGCATATTTCAACATAGGCAATCTTTCCGAGCCTCCCCTCGTTAATTACTTTGTCCCGCGCTTCTATTAAATGCGGAGTGCTGCGACGTTGTGTGCCAACCTGAACTACTTTGTTATATTTTCTTGCCGCTGCAACCATTGCAAGGCTCTCAACCACATCAACGCTGGTCGGCTTTTGCACCCATACATCTGCCCCGGATTTAACAGCCTCAATCATTTGAAGCGCATGCCAGTGGTCTGGAGTGCCTATCAGAACAATATCAAGGTCTTTTTCTTTCAACATCTCCCTGTAATCGGAATAGGTGCGAGGCTTCTTTTTTGATAATTGCCTGCTTGCCGCCATTTCTGCGGCTTCAGCAAGCATATTTTTGTCAACATCGCATAGCGAAACGATTTCAACAGGCGCAACCTGAACGAGCCTCCATAAATCGGTTTTTCCATACCAGCCGCAGCCGATTAGCCCGACTCGTTTTTTCATCTCAGAGAATTCATCAGAGAACAATCTGCGGGAGAGTAATAAACTCGCAGCGCCTATGCCGCTTATTTTGACAAATTGACGACGATTCATACCTTTCTTTTACCAGTTTCACAGAATTTTTGCAACGATGTTTAGATAAAAATGGTTAAAATAACATTTAATGGTAAATATTAATTCCTTTGATTTAGGTCAAATATGGATATGCAGGTCTCTATTATATTAATAACGAGTGGTAAATAATATGAACACTGCAATCCAAAATATGATGAACGAACACCAGGTTATCTTGAAGGTCCTTGCTTCACTGGACGAGATGGTGAAAAGAATAGCATCAGGAAAACCTGTGCCGCGCGAACATATATCCAGATTCGCGTTTTTCTTTAAAAATTTTGCTGATAAATGGCATCATGGCAAAGAAGAAGAACGTTTATTTAAGAAGATGGTTGATTATGGTTTTCCGCGTGAATATGGTCCGGTAGCCGTTATGCTCGGGGAACATGAAGAGGGAAGAAGAGAGGTCAAAATACTTGCTGAAATTGGAGGCGGTTCAGGTGGGTTGACACAGGAGGAGATTAATCGGGTTATCTCAGCCGCGACTGAATTTATTCAACTCTTGTTTTTCCACATTCATAAAGAGGACAATGTATTGTATCCGATGGCTGAGCAATCATTGCCGCAGGAAGCAATGGAAGAGTTAAATGCAGACTGTCAGGAATATGAGCAAAAGGCGTTCACGGACGAAGAACTCAAGAATTTGCGACGGATTACAGATGAATTGTTAAATAGTTATCCATCGTCAGTTGAAAAATTACAGGCAACTTTAGCGCCAATTAGTGGATGTTCAATGTTCGGTTGCGGTCATTGACATTACAGGTTTTTTACAGTAGTTAATTGTCATCGCGCCGCCTAAAATGCTGATGATTTTTGTCTCCGCGCAGCCAAGGTTTTGAAGATAATCGTTGACAATGTATTGCCCCGGATATCTAAGCAGCGATTCATAGATGTAAAAATATGCATCGTAATCACCAGCTGTAAATTTGCCGAGAAACGGCACAATTCTTTTTAAATAAAAAAAATAGAAACTGTGCCAGAGTTTATTTTTAGGCTTTCCAAATTCAAGGATAATTATCCTGCCGCCTGGTTTTGCGACACGCAACATCTCAGCAAGCCCTTTTTTCCAATCTACAAGATTTCTTAAACCGTAACCAATTGTAATAGCGTCAAAAGAATTATTTACAAAAGGCAGATTTAAGGCATCGGCTTTTATTAAATGCGACTTTAATTCCTTTTTGTAAAAACTATTTTGCGGGATGCGCGCAGCGTTCGGACAACATTTTGGAAAAGTAAAATAATTTTTTGCGCGCTCGGACGCCACGTTTAACATTTCAACACTCAAATCCACGCCTATTACAAATGCGCCAGTCTTTGCAAGTTCAATTGAGATATCTCCAGTTCCGCAACAAATATCCAGTGCAATTGAACCACTTTTAACGTCGGCTAATGTAACCGCGCGTTTTTTCCATAATCGGTGAAGAAAAAGGCTTTGAAGGTCGTTGGCTAAATCATACCGTTTGGAAATTCTATCAAACATCTTAACGATGTCCGAATCCTCAATGGGCTTTTCTTTTTTCAGATTACATTGCTGCACCATAGTCGGCAATAACTTCAAAAAATAATTTTCGTATTCAAGCCTGAATATTTTTCATCAAAAATAAAGAACCCTCATCTGATTTAAATCAGAATGAGGGTATAAAATTTACCGTTGATTAAAATTAACCGCAAGAACAGCCCGAACCACAGCCAGAATCGCATCCCATAAAATCATCTGGCGTCGGAACCCTTCCGAGTTCAAAAGTCCTTGAAATATGCTGATTAATGAGGCTTTTGATCTGGCTCATTTCCTGTTGAGCTTCAATAAATCCTATCGCGATCGGGTTCGCAAGAAGGGCGTCGCGGTCCTTTTCAAAATCGCTTATCTCTTCATCGGTCAATTCAATCCCGCTTTGTTGTTTGCTATGAAGCATCATCCCTTTGTTGTTCAGCGCTTCATATTGCCTTCTTGTTTCTTCGTCAGAGATAAAGAGATTAATTCTTTCTCTGATAGAGGCGAATTGTGGATCTTCTACTATTGCCTGGCAGAGCTCGTTCAGCTTTGCCATCATCGGTGTTTCAATCTCGTTGTTTTGCATTTTATTTAATTTTAACTTTCTAACTTTTCTTTAAATTCGCACATTCCAATAAATAATCAAGCGGTAAATAAAAAATAATTCAACATCATCAACGTTTCAATAAAAATGGATTTTTACGCTGGCAAAATTGCAGAGAGCGTTGTTTTGCTTTGATTGAACACGATTAATAATTTTGAATTATTCAATATAAATCATTTCAAATCATAACTAATCTAATCATATAAATAATTTTTAATTTGATTTTTAAAATTTATTGATTAAAATACTTGAGCAATAGTTTGGTTCGGTAGATAAACAATTAAATTAAAATTGATAACTATGAAATTAGAAACCCTATGTTTGCACGGTGGGCATAAACCCGACCCTGTCACTCTGGCAAGAGCGGTTCCCGTTTACCGCACGTCATCATACCAGTTCAAGAACACAGAACATGCTGCAAATCTTTTTGCCTTGAAAGAATTGGGCAATATTTATACAAGGTTGATGAACCCCACGACCGATGTACTTGAAAAAAGGGTTGCGTTACTTGAAGGCGCCCCTGAACTTGGCGGGCTCGGTATTTCTTCAGGAACCAGCGCAATTTTTTATTCAATCATTAATCTTGCTCAAGCTGGTGACAATATTGTGAGCGCAAGAAATCTTTATGGCGGAACTTACACGCAATTTAACGATATTTTACCGACGCTTGGAATCACTGTTAAATTTGTGGATTCAAACGATCCGGAAAATTTTGCTAAGGCTATTGATTCAAAAACCCGCGCGTTGTTTTGCGAGACTGTATCAAACCCAGCGTTAGAAATAGCCGATCTTGAAGCAATTGCTAAAATTGCGCATAACAACGGCATCCCGCTGCTGGTTGATTCCACATTCTCAACACCATACTTAACTAAACCTATTGAATTTGGAGCCGACATAGTTATTCACTCCTTGACCAAGTGGCTTGGCGGTCACGGAATCGGAATAGGCGGTATTGTTATAGACAGTGGAAAGTTCAACTGGGCTGGTGGGAAGCATCCTCTATATGATATTCCTGATAACTCATATCACGGTATCCGCTGGGGACACGACTTGCCAGAACCATTGAAGCCACTGGCGTTTATTTTAAGAATGCGAACTGTGCCTTTGCGAAATCTTGGCGCTTGCATTTCGCCGGATAATTCCTGGATGTTTTTGCAGGGGATTGAGACCTTGCCACTGAGAATGGAACGGCATTGTGAAAATGCCTTGAAAGTAGCGAAATTTCTTAAATCTGATAAGCGGGTAAGCTGGGTGCGTTTTCCGGGACTTGAAAGCGACCCGATGTATGAGCTTAACAAGAAATATTTGCGGGGCAAAGGCGGTTCAATAGTTGTTTTTGGCATTAAAGGCGGAAAAGCGGCGGGGAGCAAGTTCATCGACTCGCTTCAGTTGTTCTCGCATTTGGCTAATGTTGGCGATGCAAAGAGCCTTGCCATACATCCCGCAACTACAACTCATTCTCAGTTAAACGAGGAGCAACAGCGCGCCGCTGGTATCACGCCTGAACTTGTGCGCTTGAGTATCGGCATAGAACATATTGATGATATTCTTGAAGACCTTGACCGAGCATTGTCCATAGCAAACAAATAACTTAACAATAGTTCAATAAAACGCGCCGTGGCTTCACTGGCGCGTTTTTTTATTTATTGAAATATGAATGAAGAATCTGCCTTAAGCCGTTTATAACTTACTCTGCTCTTGCTACAGCGATCAGGCTTTGCCCTATAGGCGGACGCGCTATATTACGCTCTATGGAATGAACAACTGGAAGGATGAATTTATCAAATGTTTTTACAGCCGTTGGATTAAACTCCCGCCGACCGCGCATCTTAAAAATAACCAGCCACGCAAAATATCCGATAAAATTAAAATAGTGGAGTTTTACTATCTTAAATCCAGCGTTGCTGAGTTTTTCTGCAAGTTCTTGTTTTGTATACCGGCGAAAATGCCCAAAATCTTTGTCAAGCAACGAATATAATTCTTTTCTTGCCGGGACAAATAGACAGAGATTGCCGCCTTGTTTTTCTAATAAACTCCGGTAATAAGAGAGTTCGCTCCGATCGTCTTTAATATGTTCAAGGACATTTACCGAGACTATGCCATCCCAGTTGGAATCCTGTTTCACATCTTTGATAGTGCCTTGAATTATTTCAGTATCGGGCAAATTTTTAGAAAATTGTTTTGCGTAAAATTCCAGCGGCTCGATGGCGAGAATTTTATTAATACCTGGCAGGCTTTTGAGCATTAGGGTGAATTGTCCGATTCCCGCGCCGATTTCAATCACACTTCCTTTTAAATACGGCGCAAATTCTTTTAGGATTGCAGCTCTATAGTTGTTAGCGTGTTTTAAATGTTCAAATTCAAAATTTTGACTTGAGTCTGCGCTCCGATTATTATTGTTCATTGGCATTATTTAAAAAAATTGTATTTAATTATACACCAGAGTGCCCAGAGTCCATCTTTCCAGCCTATTTTTTTACCCTCTGCGTAAGTTCTGCCATAATAAGAGATTGGCACTTCGTAAATCCGCGCGCGGAGTTTGCTTACTTTGGCGGTGATTTCAGGTTCGAATCCAAATCGGTTTTCCTCAATTACAATTTTCTCCAGCACCTCTTTTTTAAAAAGTTTATAACAGGTCTCCATATCTGTCAGGTTCAGGTTCGTAGCCATATTTGACAGAGTGGTTAAGATTCGGTTTCCGAGAGAATGCCAGTAATACAATACCCTGTGAGCGCCATAACCGAGAAAACGGGAACCAAAAACCACATCCGCTTTATCCGCAAGAACAGGCTTTAACAACAGGTAATATTCATTCGGATCATACTCAAGGTCGGCGTCCTGAATAATCACATAGGGGGCGGAGACCTTTGAAAAGCCTGTCCTTAACGCAGCCCCTTTACCTTGATTATATTCGTGTTTAAACAATTTTATACGGCTCTCATTTGCGGCAATGTTTTTAAGAACCTGATACGTGTTATCGGTTGAAGCGTCATCAACGACGATGACTTCCTTGACTGGACGTTGCGCCAGGACAATTTCAAGAATCGATGCCACAGTTTTTTCCTCGTTGTAAACAGGCATTACCACTGCCAGACACGGTGGTATATCCGCATTTGAGTTTATAGTAATATGGCTGCTATCACTCATTTGTGAGTTAAACTTGCAAAAACAGAGAATTTATTCAAGAAAGAATATTAAAATTTAGACGGTCGCTAATTTTGCCCTTTTATTTAACCGCTAAATAATCAAAATAAGAATTTATGAAACATAAGGCAATTCAGGTTTCCTGCGTTCAGATGCGCTGGAGCAAGAAGTTGGATGAGAATCTTGAGAATACCATTGAGTTCATAAAGCAGGCGGCTAAAGAAAACTCACGGGTTGTTTGTTTCCCGGAGTCAAATCTGACCGGTTTTTATTTTCCTTATGTATTGCGATATTCTGAAAATTCTGTTGAAGAATCTATAGAAAAAGTTTGCGGCGCGGCAAGAGATTTTAATATCTGGACAATAGTTGGCGCGATTAAAAAGTCCCGCGACAAATACTTAAATCTCGCGCTTGTTATTTCTCCTGAAGGCAAAATCACTCACGAATATGCAAAAATACACCTGGCTGGTAGGGATGAGAAAAAATTTTGCAGGGCAGGGGACAAATTATCGTTGTTTGAGATTGATGGAGTTCTTTGCACATTGGCGATTTGCCGCGATGGCAGGCATCCTGAAGTTTACAGGATTCCGGCGATGGCAGGGGCGAAGATTTTGTTTCAGCCTTCTTGCAGCGCGGATGATATTGAAACTGTTGTTTGGAAGAGAACCGCCGGAAGGGCGCAGTTGCCTGCCGGTCCAACAACAAAGATTTTTCATTGTGTGGCAAATACTGTGGGACAATCGCCAGATGGCTTGCAAATCTCCGGTGGCGGTTCTTTTATTCGCGATCCCTCTGGTCTGCCATTAATTGAAGCAAGTATGTACAAAGAGGAGATTATTACTGCGGTTTTAAACATAGAAAAAGCCGATAGGTCGTTTGCAATAGATAGTTTGAATTCCCCGCCGTTTTTAAAAAAATATTGGGAGCAGATGATTTTAGAAGTCAAAAGGAGAGCAGACCAAAAACCTGAATGATAGAAATTGCATTTAAGCGATTTAGTTAATAAAATATTTAAAAAGCAATGGCTATTTATCAAGAAGAACGGATTCACGAATTGTCAAAGAAATTCCAGATTTACGGCGAATTTCTGCACGCAGAGCCTTGTAAGATCGGTCATATAAACGAGACTTATACCGTGACCTATAATCAGGGTGGGACACAGGTCAGATACGTTCATCAAAAGATTAATGTGAATGTATTCAAAGACCCTGATGCTGTTATGGAAAATATTATGCGAATAACTACGCATATTCGCGCAAAACTCGAATCTCAAGGGGTAACGGATATTACAAGACGCGCCTTAACAGTTGTTCCAACCAGAGACAACAAGCCGTATTATAAAAACAGCCACGATGAATGCTGGCGAACCTTTGTTTATATTGAAGGGGCGCGAACTTATGAAGCGGCGCTATCTCCTAAACAGGCATATCAGGCTGGCAAAGCCTTCGGGACATTTCAATCTTTGTTAAGCGACCTGCCCGGTGGAAGGCTTCACGAAACTATCCCTGATTTTCACAATACGCGAAAACGTTTCACAACGCTTCAAAACGCCATTAAAGAAGATAGATTTAACAGGGCAAAAATCGCTGAAAAAGAAATTGAATTTGCTTTAAAAAGAGAGCCGATAGTGGATGTATTATTAAAGGCGCATTCAAGTGGAAAAATTCCTGAAAGAATCACTCATAACGACACTAAATTCAACAACGTTATGCTTGATATAAAGAGCGGCGAACAGATGTGCGTTGTAGATCTTGACACAGTTATGCCGGGACTTGTCTTGTACGATTTTGGAGATATGGTTAGAACAACAACAAGTCCAACCCTTGAAGATGAACTGGATTTGACAAAGGTAAAAATGCGGATGCCGATGTTCCAAGCGCTCGCCCGTGGATACATTGAAACCGCGCAATCTTTTTTAACAAGAACTGAAAAAGCCTTTCTTGCTTTTTCGGGGAGACTGATTACTTTCACAATCGGCATTAGATTTTTGACCGACTTTTTAATGGGCGATACCTATTTTCGAGTCCATCGTCCTAATCACAATCTTGATAGATGCAGAACACAATTCAAACTCGTTGAATCAATAGAAGAACAAGAAGATAAAATGCAAAAATATATTGATTCATTGTAGTTGAAATAGCATAGCAATTCCTAAAATCATATTGGATTATGACGCAATTAGATTAACTAAAACAGTCATAAAATCGCCCAAATATTATTGACATTTGCATTAATTGCATAAAAGAATTCATAAATCCTTATTATATAATTCAGTTATTTTTAGATAAAATTATGCTTGGTATAGAAGATGGCTGGGTAGCGGCGGCGTATATTTTGTGCATTGCGAGCACGGCGCTCTGCATTGTGTATTCAATTATCAAACGGAACCAGACCGACGAGGATGTTGGCGAGGCTGACATCAGGTGGGAGAAGGAGGAAAAAGAGGTTGAGGAGAACCTTTGATTTCCCGCAATAACAAACTCATCTAACTGATTAACCCCGAGGAGACGATTTATGATTACGATTGGACAGGTAGGATTATTTGACATAATTGCTGTGCTTGTTTATTTAGCTGCGACTGCTTATTTAGGCTGGCTCGGCTATCGTGGAACAAAGAACGCAACTGACTATTTGCTTGCTGGCAGAAAAGCGCATCCTGTGATAATGGCGTTAAGTTACGGGGCGACATTTATTTCCACGAG
>JBMFQZ010000029.1:0-52102 GCA_049968335.1 Verrucomicrobiia bacterium | reverse complement strand
TCGTTAAATCTTTACTTTATCTTGCTACATTTCAATTACCGCTGGACAAGTTAAGGCGAAAAATAATGTCAAAGAATGTAAAGAGAAGTTTTTAGATAAAGGAAACAATATGTTTTCACGGGGGCGCGCCTTGCCGCGCAAGCGAGCGGGCAAAAATTGGAGATAGTAAATCCCAATGATTTTTCTGTAGAAGCTGGAAAAATGTCGTATTCATCTGGTTTCAGCGCTGGCGGCGTTGCGGTTCAATCAATATCATAATGTCCAAGTTTACTGTTTGCGTCGTCCGTTGTCAGCGTAATAAATGTTTGTCATATTTAAGAGTATTAGGATTGCGTTTTTTATTGATTGGTTCATAAATGTAGAAGTTATGAAGAGGCTTTTAAATGTTTTGATAATTGTTTGGTTTTCAGGATTCTTATTGCAGGCTCAGACTTTAAAAATTTCCAATCGCGGCGGTGGAGTTTTTGAATTGGACTGGGCGGTGAATCCGCAGGCGTCGCATTACAGGGTTGAGTGTAAGGATTTTCTTCAAGCGGCAAACTGGCGGGGCGCTCATCTTGAAGACCAATGGATTATCGGTTCAACATGTTGGATAAATCAGTTTTCTATAACGAACCAGATGCGGTTTTATCGGGTTGTATCAATCGTGATGAATCGCGGGCAGATTGTTTCTTCAAGCTTAAAACAGCAGTTAACAAAGAGTTATCTTGCCACGTTATTCGCGGCGAGCGGGATTCCTGTGACTCCGCAATATGATGTTAAATCTTATTTTGTTTATTACGACACTGTTGCGCCTGATGGTTCGCCGACGCGGGCGTCTGGAATTGTTGTTGCCCCGTCAACCGCGGCAAAGCCTTTCCCGCTTTTGAGTTATCAGCACGGGACAGAATTTTTGACGAATCAGGTAGCTTCGCAGTTAAATGGAGAATATTCGCTGGGGCTTGTTTTTGCTTCTATTGGTTATGTGGTTTCAATGCCGGATTATCTTGGAATGGGGATGGGGAGCGGGCTTCACCCTTATGTTCATTCTCGCTCAGAGGCAACGGCGGCGCTTGATTGCCTGCGGGCGGCGCGGCTGCTATGCGGTCAAGTTGGATTAAATCTAAACGGGCAGCTTTTTCTAATTGGCTATTCGCAGGGAGGGCAGGCAACAATGGCATTGCACAAAGAGATAGAATCCTATCACACAAATGAGTTCACTATCACTGCGTCGGCTCCAATGGCGGGTCCGTATGATATGTCTGGGACAATGGTTAATCTTATGGTTTCGGAGCAGCCTTATAATAACCCGGAGTATCTGCCTTACACTTTGTTTTCTTACAATTCGGTTTATAAACTTTATAATTCTGCGTCGGAATTTCTTATTGAACCATACGCGACGACATTGCCGCCGTTGTTTGATGGGAGGCATTCGGGGAGCCAGATCAAAGCCGCGATGCCCGCAATACCATCGCAGATTTTCAAGACAGAATTTTTAGATGAATTTAAAACCAACGCCGCTTCTCCATTTAGAATTGC
Source organism: Verrucomicrobiia bacterium (assembly GCA_049968335.1). Lineage (GTDB taxonomy): Bacteria > Verrucomicrobiota > Verrucomicrobiia > Limisphaerales > JAKPVM01 > JAKPVM01. The sequence goes on along the minus strand of JBMFQZ010000029.1, from coordinate 50,584 downwards.
GCTGGAGGCAAACAATCTTTACAACTGGCGTCCTGTGGCGGCGATGCGGATGTATCACTGTCACGGCGATACAACGGTTCCTTATGCGAACTCGGAGGTTGCTGTTGCCAGTTTTCATAATTTAGGGGCAACACAGGTGCGGTTAATTGACCCTTATCCGCAGGGCGACCACGCGAGCGGAAGCACTTACTGTTTTTTAGCGGCGTATCAATGGTTTGAAACGTTAAAACAGTAGAGATTAAGCGATTTTGTGAAATGGATTTTACGCTGAACATATACAAACGGGCTCTGTTTATCTTGTTTTTATGCTGGATGTTGTTCCGGTTTGTTGACTGTTTTTCAGCAACGACAAGCGGCAGGATTAAAGGGGCAACAACGTTAGAAGCCGCTGTTGCAAAGGAATTGCCGGAGGCTTATGTAAAGGATAGTCATATACTGATTTACTACAAGGGGGGCGATGGGAAAGTAACGGCATTTAAGGCAAAATGGAAAAAATCTCCGATTCAAGGTTATGAGTTTGTTCAGTATGTGACTGAATTGACGCTTGATCCAAGCCCGAGCGATATCCGTCGTCTTCAATCAGAAGAGAGCGGTGAGCAGGCTTTAAACAAGTGGAGGAAGGCGATTGTGCTTGATAATAAGAACTGGACTAATCTTGTGAACCGTATTGCCGGGCAACTTACGCCGCAGGAGCCAAATAGAGCCACTTATTTTAATTTCTTGTTCAGAGAGGTGATAATGTATAGGGACAGCGGGGGGAGAATTCACACGGCTACGCCCGAGACGGCGCCGGAAGATATTGAAATTAAACAATACTATGGCGTTAGAGAATTTTCAGAACTTGCGGCAAAACTCCTTGCATCTGAGTTGCCTGAATTTAACCAGAACAGGTTGTTTCTCTTTGTTCTGGAGCCGAAACAAAAACCGGTGCGGTTTCTTTTGATTGACAGCGAGCAGAAGATTTGCGTAGCGCTGTATGAGCCGCATACAGGCAGCAATCCGTATGGCAAGTTTCCTTTTGACGCCTCCATTCAGGTGCTCGCATCGCTTGTGTTTGAAAGTCATCTTGTTTCGGCAATAAAGAACCCGTTTTCAACGCTCTGCCGGTTGCTGAACACAGGGTGGCAATTGAGCGCCAGTCTGATTCATCTGCGGTTGCCAAATTTTTCCTCAGAAATTCCGCCGGTTTCAGACCGCGGCCCTATGGACCTTGAGCAATGGGAAAAGTGGCTTGATAAGATGACTCATCGCAAGGCGCAGGAGGCGAAGGTAAGATTTTTGATTGATGGAGAAAGTTATTTTCCTGTGTTGATTGATAAGATCAAATCCGCAACGAACAAAGTTCAGATACGGGTGTCAATTTTTGACAACGACGATGTTGCGATTGATGTTGCCGACCTGTTAAAACAGCGCTCCTTTGAGATCAAGGTAGAGGTGCTGTTAGACCTGTTGAGCACCCAGACATCATCACAAACATTGCCAGAAACACCGATGAGAGAAGGTTTCATACAGCCATCTTCAATCAGGCGATATTTAAAAAAAGACTCAAAAATTCGGGAGCGCGTTTTTTTAAATCCCTGGTTTACCGCAGACCACTCAAAACTTGTAATAATAGATGGGCATACAGCGTTTGTTGGCGGGATGAATATCGGCAGAGAATACCGTTATGAATGGCACGACCTTATGGCTGAAGTATCAGGACCGATAGTTGAGACGTTAAAGTTTGACTTTGAGAAGGCATTTGCCCACGCGGGGACGCTTGGCGATTTGAACTGTTTCTTTACATTTTTTGGCAAGCATCCGAAAAGCGGCGAGGATTTAAAACAACTCGGAGAACAGTACGCTCTGGTTCGTCCGCTCTATACAAAAACCGCTGATGTGGAATTAAAGACTGCCCTGTTTGAGGCGATAAAACGGGCGCAGAGTTATATCTATATTGAAAACTCATATTTGTTTGACAGTTCGTTTGCCTCGGCTTTAGTAAAGGCAAGGCGGCGTGGGGTTGATGTTCGTGTTATACTTCCTGACCGTTGTGACGCGCCCGGTGGAAATAGCGGTATTTACGTAACCGCAAACTACCTCTTCAACAATGGAGTAAAGGTTTATCTTTATCCGGGGATGACGCATATCAAAGCGGCTCTAATTGACGGCTGGGCTTGTTTTGGTTCTGCCAATTTTAACCGCCTCAGCCTGCGGAGAAATCAGGAAATTAACCTCGCGACTTCAGATCAAAAAATCGCAGCAGAATTGAAACAACAATTATTTGACATAGATTTCAACAAATCGCACCTGTTAAAAGAACCGATTCAATTAAACTGGACCGATTACATTGCGGAAAGCATTTTGAACCAGTTTTAACTATGTCTATGACAAATCTTGCTCATCTGGAGATTCAATTTTCCCGGGTTGCCGATGGTCCGGAATTCAACGGCTGGGGGGAAATTCAATTTTTAAAAAATCTGAAATTGAATTTGATGACTGAATAGTTAAAATTAGGTTATGAACGTTCATATTTGTCTGGTCAGCGCGGATTTGATGCCGAATATTATCGGCGCGTTGTATGACCACGCAGATATGATTGTTCCTGTGATTACGGAGGAGTCTGAATGGATGGTGGGGTTGCTGCGCAAGTCGCTGGCTTCAACTGGGGCAAAGATCAATGTAACCGAGCCATTCAAAGTGGTTCCATTTGACCTGAACGATTGCAGCGAGGTTTTATTGCGCATTGCAAATACTTATCCGCGAGCCTGTTTTAACTGGACTGGCGGGACTAAAGTGATGAGTTATGCCGCGCGATTTGCAGCCGAAACCGCTAAAGCCCGCGCAATTTATGTGATGAGCAATAGCCGGGAGATTTTGTTTGAAGATTTCTTAAACCGCAAACAGGAGGTCAGGATAACAGATTCAACCGAACTTGGTTTGAACATCCTTTCCTATCTGTATGCTGCCGGTAATACCGTTAGCGACGCCGCCACGCCCGAAGAGTTTAAAGAACGATATTGTCCGGCGAATGATTTGGTTATCGCGGCAAATGCGATAATGGAGGCGAGCCAGTCTGAAAGGCGGGATATATTTCTTCTGGCTGGGGCGGAGAACAATCCTGTAAAACCGCTAAAGTTAAACACCTATTTTTTACAGGTCCTTTGCAAGGCGCGGTTGATCCAACCAGCCAGAAATCACGGTCAGTATTTTCTCAATATTGATTCGTTGATGCCGGCTTCATTTCTTGAATCTCCGCAGCAGGCTAACGCGCGGTTTTTGCGCGCGTCGTTTTTAGAAGTCTTTTTGTGGTCGCAGATTAAGACCCGCTCCGGGTATGACGAGGTTGGCTGGGGGATACAGTTAAACCCGGGACAAACTGGCAGGTTTATGGAGATAGACCTTGCGATCGCTGGAGAGGGGCGACTTCTCATTGTAGAGGCAAAAACGACGGTGGATTTGCACAACATTACCGATCTAATTGAAGAACAACACGCTCGTTGCAACAGAATTGCCGGAAAATTTGGCAAATGGCTGCTTTATATTCATAAGTTTAAAGGGGAGTTTATGAACGAGGATGATCAATCGCGAATTGCGAGCGCGGAAGCCCGCGCAAAAAATTTTGGCGGTTTACTGTTATGGCATGACAACCTTGAAGAACTTCCTGCCAGAGTCGGAGAAATTTTAAATGAATCTCCGTCCATCATTTAAAACAGGGAGATTAGATTCAAAGCCACTCATAAATAGTCAAATACCTTTCGCAACTCTGTTTAGATATGTTATATTTTATCAGAAAACAATCCTGTGAAAGAGAACAAGACAACTCAATCTGGAACGCAGGCAGATAAAATAGCGCAGAACGAAGAGAGCGATCAGAGCGCGCGCAAATCAGGTTTTACTGATGACCTTGCATTTTTCCAATCTTTGCTGACAATCGCTTTTCAGAAGAACATCTTTGAAGGGGCGGATGCCGCAATTGTTGGAATTCTTTCTGATGATCAGATTTATTTCTTAAATCCTGCCGCAGAAAAGATTTTTAACGTGACCGCGGCAGAGGCAGTCGGAAAACCGATACAGTGGCTGTTAAAGAAAAACAATTTCACGGCTAACGGCGATTTGCTCTCAATCATAAAGAACAGCAACGAGATTCAGCGGCTTGATTATACTTTTAAACGGGATGAGGAGCGACAGATTGAATTGAATCTCACGATTATACCTGTATTTGATTTAACAGACCGTTCCCGCGTCGGGACCGCTCTAATAGCGCGTGATATAACTGCGCGCAAATTAGCCGAAGCGAGGCTTCGCGCTTCGGAGGCGTTTTATCACTCGCTCGTTGAGACTCTTCCGCAAAATATATTCCGCAAAGATTTAAGCGGAAGGTTCACCTTTGCAAACAGAAGGTTTTGCCAGACGCTTGGCGTAAAACTTGAGGATATAATTGGAAAAACCGACTTTGATTTCTTCCCGCCTGACCTTGCCAGCAAGTATCAAAAAGACGATAAATATGTAATCCAGAGCGGAAAGACCTTTGAGACAATTGAGGAAAACCAGCCGCCGTCTGGCAGCAAGATTTACGTTCAGGTATGCAAGACTCCAATACGCGATTCGGAAGGCAATATTATAGGAATTCAAGGAATATTCTGGGACATTACCGAACAAAAAATCGCAAAGGATAAACTGATTCAGACAAACGAAGAACTTGCAAAAAGCAGGCAGCAACTCTTGCAGGCGTTGAGCGAGTTGGAGAAGTCCAACGAGGAATTAAAAGCCGCGCAGAACCTTTTAATTCAGGCGGAAAAAATGGAGAGCGTTGGACGGCTTGCCGCAGGCGTTGCGCACGAGGTTAAGAACCCGCTCGCTATAATTCAATCGGGCATAGATTGCCTGCGCCACAGCGATGTCATAAAAGACCCAACGCTTTCGGTTGTTATAAAAGATATGCAGGAAGCCCTTGAACGGGCGGATTCTGTGGTTCGGGGGATGTTAGACTTTGCGGCATCTCAAGAAATTGGTTTAAACCCAGAAAACATAACCGATATCATTGAGGGTTCGCTCGCACTGCTGAGGCACGACTTTGCTCGGGCAAAAATTGAAATTGTAAAAGAATTAGCCGACAATTTGCCGCCGGTATTAGCCGATAAAACGCGAATTGAACAGGTATTAATAAATCTATTCTTAAATGCCATTCATGCAATGCAATCGGGCGGGAGTCTCAAGGTTAAAACATTCTCAAGAGTCATTGACCCACAGGAGGCTATGGCAGGGGCAGAGGTGTGGGGAATGATGCGGTTTGACCCGGGAGAAACTGTTGTAACCATAGAAATAGACGACACCGGCGTCGGCATACCGCAAGAAATACTTCCCCGCCTTTTTGAGCCGTTTTGCACATCTAAAAAATCCTCAAAGGGGACCGGTTTGGGACTTGCGGTGAGTAAAAAAATTATGGAGATGCACGGCGGAGCCATTGAAATATTTAACAGAAAAGAAGGCGGCGTAAGAGCGCGTCTAACTTTAAGGACAAAAACAGTTTGAACTCGTATATGGAGAAGAAAAAAATATTGATAGTTGACGACGAAGTCGCCTTCACCCGTACTCTGAAGCTCAATCTTGAACGGACCGGGCTTTACGAGGTAAGAGCCGAGAATAAAGGACGGCTTGTCTCTGCTGCTGCAAAGGAGTTTAAACCGGATTTGATCCTGTTAGATGTTCTTATGCCTGATTATGACGGCGGCGCGGTTGCGTCACGGCTCAAATCAGACCCTGCTCTAAAAGATATTCCTATAATTTTCTTAACAGCGACAGTTTCAACCCGTGAGGCAGGCTCAAAAGGGACTCAACGCGGCGGCTTCTTTTTCCTCGCTAAACCTGTCTCTATTGAACATCTGATTGAATGTATTGAACAGCATACTGCGCCGCCAAAAATTGAAGAACAACCCCCGACTCCTGACGCCTGATAAAACTGCGCTGATGGGAAAAACTTAATTGGTTGTTCACAGATAAGCGAGTTTATCAACTCACCTTTCCGTAAAACTTTTCAATCTCTTTTTTGAAAAGATTTTCTTCCGGTTTGACAATCCGCATTTCGCGAACCGCATTTTCAACAGAATCGCTGGCATGAGCGGCATTTGTCATAATATTAGAACCGAACTCACGACGGATTGAACCTGGCGGCGCCTTTGAAGGGTCTGTCGGACCGAGCACATCCCTGATTTTTTTAACGGCGTCAACGCCTTCATATACCAAGATTATGCATTTCTCTGTTCCCGGTTCTTTCCATCTCTCCGCAGGCAATTCGTCCGGCTTGTATCCGGACATAAATTTAACTATCGCGTCAAATTGCGCGTCGCCGTAAACCGGCGCGACAATCTCGCCGATTTTATTTTCCACATCGGGCGGGAGTTTTAGATTTAACTCTTTTTCAATGGCCGCTTTTGCCTTGGATTGCGCGGCTTCACGCAACTTTGTCCTTAAAATCTCGCGCACCGGGGCGTAAAATTCCATTGCCTCGCCGACACTCATATGATGAACTTTTATAGCGGTAATGTACAAACCGGTGCGTGAGAAATAGTCTATCATATTGCCCGGTTTTCCGGAAGGGAATCTGAAGTTATCGGGCTTAATAATGACAAGCGTCTTTTGCGGCTGTTGGCCCGGATTATATTTAATAACTCCGTCAAGCACGCCGCCGTCAGTGTCAGAATACTTTGCCCAGAGTTTAAGCTTTTGTTCAATATCGCTTTCTTCAATTGAAGCAAGTATTGCCGGTTCAAAATAATGAACAACGCCTGCATAGTCAATTATAAGGTCGCCGTAAGTATCGCGGATAGTTTCGCCCGATTGTCTGTTTGGATGGAAATAGCCAACGACCTCGCGCACCTTGCGGATTGCGTCATCGCCTTTAAATAAAAGAGCCATCACCCGCCTGCGCGTCCCGGTTTTGGGGTCCGGGCCCATTTTTGTCAGTATATATTCACGAATTAATTCCTGAATTTTTCTGCCCCACGGGTCGTTTGAATTCACAATCAGGCTTGCGTATTGTTGAACCAATTCCTTGCTTGGCGCAAACATCCTTGCGGCAACGAGTTCGCAACCGCTACGGACTAACAATCGGGATAGAATACCGCCCGTTCTTGATTTTGACAATGTATATGGCGTAATAAAGACGTATGCTAATTGTTCGCTCATAGTAACTATTAATTTTATTTATGTTAAAATAGACTGATACTCCTTTGTAACATCCAGTTCAAGATATTTTAGTTTAAATCGTTTTCAGTTGTCTGAGGAGGTGGAGGCGGCAGAGATTGGTTTGAGCCGCTATTAACCTGAACTTTTCCACCGATAATTTTAAAAATCACCGCGCCGCACGTTGGACATTTTCCCTTAATAGCCTTCCTACCGTTTTTCATCACAACCTCAACGGCATCTACAATCTCTTTTTTAACCTTACATTTATTGCAATAACCCTCAGCCATAGGATTACCTTACCCGTTGCGCGACGCGCACAACATTTCAAAATGTTATACAATACCAGCTGGGACGTCAACACCAAATAATGGGGCGTTAAAAACCTGCCAGAAACTGTTAAATAACATTATCTGGGGGTAGGAAATTAGCTGGTTGAAATCTGTTTTGGAGTAGATAGGGATTATTTTGCTTTTTCAGTCTATCCACTTCGTGTGTGGTTACTAATATTAGAGCCCTTCGTGGTCTGTTCTAACCAGTGAGTTGCTTATAGAATAATTTCACACAAAAGAGCATCTTTTATTGGTGTGTTAATGATTAAGAAATTAACTAAAAGTTGTTTATTTTAAACAAAAATTGTGAATAATGTATATTGCATACTATGACAATGAGAGTCTCCACAATAATTGCGGTTTTTGGGCTCATAATATCAGCTTGCGCGCAGGCGGATAAGGCTCAAAATCCGGTTATCTACGCCGATGTGCCGGATATGTCAATGATTCGCGTTGGCGACACCTATTATATGAGCAGCACCACAATGCACCTGAGCCCCGGTCTGCCTATTATGAAATCAAAGGACCTTGTAAACTGGCAGATTGCGAGTTATGCCTACGACATTTTGGAAGATAAAGATGAACTAAACCTCGTTAATAATAAATCCGCTTACGGCGGCGGCTCCTGGGCAAGCAGTTTGCGGTATCATAATGGCGTTTTTTATGTCACAACTTTTTCTCTTACAACAGGCAAAACTTATATATTTACAACCACGAACATTGAAAGCGGGAAATGGACGGTTTCATCATTTAGACCGGCATTGCATGACCACTCGCTATTTTTTGAAGACGGCAAGGTGTATATGGTTTATGGCGCCGGCGATATCCGGTTAGTAGAACTTAACCAGAGTCTGGACGGGATTAAACCCGGCGGCATTAATCAGGTTATAATTACCAACGCGAGCAGGGTTGCCGGCAGCAATGTCGGTCTGCCAGCAGAAGGTTCGCAATTATTCAAAGTAAATGGAAAATATTATCTGTTTAATATCACCTGGCCAAGACAGGGTATGCGAACGGTGATAATTCACAGAGCAGACAGAATTACCGGACCTTATGAAGGGCGGGTTGGATTGCAGGACAAAGGGGTAGCTCAAGGTGGAATTGTTGATACGCCCGATGGCAGATGGTTTGCCTATCTGTTCCGCGATTCTGGCGCCGTGGGACGGGTGCCTTATCTTGTGCCGGTTCAATGGGTTGACGGCTGGCCTGTGTTAGGGGTAAATGGAAAAGTCCCTGACACTTTAGACCTGCCGCCAGAAAAGGGATTAACACCGGGAATTGTTAATTCTGACGAATTTGACCGACCGCCCAACGCGCCGAACCTGCCATTAGTATGGCAATGGAATCACAATCCAGTTCCTGATTGCTGGTCGCTGACTGCTCGCCCGGGATTCTTGCGGCTAATTACAAGCAGAGTTGACACTGATTTCCTGCGCGCCCGCAATATGCTCACACAGCGAACAATCGGACCGGAGTGTTCAGCTGCGGTCTCTGTTGATATTTCTAATATAAAAGAGGGCGATTGCGCCGGATTAGCGCTGTTGCAAAAAAATTATGGATTTGTAGGAGTTAAATCCGAAGACGGAACGAATTATGTTGTTATGATAAATGCTCAATCCGGCGCTCCGTCCGAAATTGAACGCGTAGTTTTAAATCAAAAGACGGTTTTCTTAAAAGCTGAATGCAATTTCAGAAACTCCGCCGATACGGCAGCCTTTTATTATAGTCTTGACGGTCGCTCCTGGACGCCGATTGGCAATAAACTTAAAATGAGATACACAATACCGCATTTTATGGGATACCGTTTTGCTTTGTTTAATTATGCGACAAAAACCCCGGGCGGTTTTGCGGACTTTGATTTCTTCCGCATCACGGATAAAATACAGAGTGAGTCATTGCGGGCTTTGAATAAATAGCCTGAATTTTCTCCCTACGTTGCTTAACAGCCCCCTTTATAAATGAAGATATCGGTTAAGTTTTGCGTCTGTTTAATTAGAATGCCGTAACTATTTGAGATTTAAGATCGTCTATTTTATTATAATGATAGGTTTTGGTAAAAAGTTTAAATCAGGATTTACGCTTATTGAGTTGTTGGTGGTTATAGCGATAATCGCAATTTTAGCGGGAATGCTTTTGCCTGCCCTTGCCCGCGCTAAAGAAGCCGGGAAACGGATACAATGCTTGAACAATATGCGCCAGCTCGGGATTTCGTTAAAGATGTATGTTGACGATAATTTAGGTTATTTTCCACCGCGCACACATCCTAATCGCTGGCCATCGCGGTTGCGTGAGTATTATCAAGATTTAAAACTGCTTGTCTGCCCGAGCGATGGACCGAACCCGAGAACCGGCGAAACCGACAAAGTTAACTGGCCTGCTGATGCGGCGCCGCGCAGTTATATTTATAATGCGTGGAACGATTATTACCTCCAGTTGTATAACAATGATCCGAACTGGCGAACTTATGCCAGAACAAACACCGCCGGTCTTCCAGAAAGCGCTGTAAAAGAACCGTCTATGACAGTTGCGCTTGGAGAAAAATTAGAAGAGTCTATTCACTGGTATTTTGATTACGAAACCTATGAAGACATTACCCAGCTTGACCAACGCCGTCACGGCGCAACTCACGGCAAAGATAGCGGTTCAGGGTCAAATTATATTTATTGCGACGGCAGCGCCCGGTTTGTCAAATTCGGTATGACCGTAAATCCAATTAATCAATGGGCGGTAACAGACGCCTGGCGCAAGCTCGGAACACCAACCGGACCATAGTTTTGCTGTTAATTTTTCAAAGTTATAATCAAATTGCTCCAAATTGCGCGGTCTTGGTAAAACTTTTAAATATTTTGCTCGCCGTAATAATGCCATTGTTAAATTTGCTGTTTTAAACAAAACCCTTTGCCTTCTTATCTTTATACTGATACAAGGAGAGAAACGGGGAATTGAAAGGTTAGTGTATGATTAAAATTGATTCTACGGTAAAGAGAATAAACAGAGTTTTAAAAAAGATATCATATTTTTTAATTGGCAGTCTTGGAATCAAGGCTATCACGGTGGTGTTTATCTCTTTTATCCTCTCGGTCAACGGGTTTTCTCAAAATCCGAACAATGTGGCGATGCCAAAGCCAACCTTGCAGGGCATAGATACACGGGGTTTTAGATTAACGTTTTCAGACGAGTTTGCGCAGGTTAGCTGGACGAATAAGAGTCCAAAAGGCAATTATAACTGGTACTGCCAGCCTGCATACAGCGATAAATGGATCGGTTTTAGCGCGCGCAGCGCGGAGTCGCTCATCATTAGCAACGGCGTTTTAATAAATAAACTCTGGTTCAAGGCAAACACGGACAAGGCTGGCAACTATTGCGGCGGCATTGTCGGTATGAAAGACAGTTCGGGCAACGCGCTGGTGAATGTCCAGACGCCGGGGGCAAAAATTAAAAACCGCAATGGACTTATCTGGGGCAATGCCGGGTTTGTAGGGATGAAATTCACGCCATCCCGCAATCTTGTTGTTAGCCAGCTTGGACGTTACAACATCGCTGGTTCGCTCGGCGCTTATGATGTCCGCATCTTTGACGCCGCGACTGGCAACGACGTCGCAAAGGCAATCGTCAATCTCAAAAATCAGCCAGACGGCTGGGTCTATGCCCCGCTGGAGGGCGGCGCCAGTGTTACATTGCAGGCGGGGCGGTCGTATTATCTTGTGAGCGCAACATTGGGTTGGAATAAAGAAAAGAACAATTACGCGACGGATTACTGGTATGATGGCGGTTCAACGGTGATTGCCGCCGATGGGATAAAAATTCAGGAAAGCGTTTGGGGAGTTTGGAACAGCGGCTCGTTGTTTTCTGTTGATACAAAAGGCGAAGGTTTTACGCAGAAATACGGCTATTGGGAGGCGCGGGTTAAGATGCCAGCAAGCGGAACAGGCGCCTGGCCCTCGTTTTGCCTCTACAGCATCCCCGGGGCAAAACTCAGCGAAGAAGTGGACATCTTTGAAGGCTACGGAAACAACTATCCAAACGGTCGCAAATATTTTGGGATGAGAAATCACAACTGGGGCAACGGTCCAAAAGAAGGTTCCGCCGATGTTTGGCCAGAGGTCTCCGCGCCGTGGGCGAACTGGCATATATACGGATTTCTTGCCATGCCTGCGTTTTGCGCGTTTTACGTGGATGGCGTCCAATATGCAAAATATCTTACGCCGAACAGTTACATGATTAATCCTTCGTATATGAGCATTGAATATAACATCGGCGGATGGTGGCCTCTCCACGGTCTTGTTGCGAACTCGCATTTAGATGTGGATTGGATCAGGGTCTGGTCGTTGCCAGAAGAATTGTTAAAACCAGCAAGTTCTCAAAAATGATTAAGGTATTAGAGTTATTGTAATAAATAAAGAGTCCAAACACTGAGCATTGGATTTAATATTTGATTTTGAAACTTGTGAAATATAAGGCTAATTTGTTAGCGGGACGCGATATTGTGGAATTACGATTACTCTATGTTCTCTGTTGTATTTATTTTCACCACAGAGGGCGCAGAGGAACACAGAGAAAGGCAATTGTGTTTGACGCCTTCAGAGTCAGGATTCTTGTTTAGTGTTTTCAAATCCACCTATTTATGAGTGGTTACTAATATTAGACACCTTCGGGGTCTCAATAGCTACGCGGTCTTGCCGCCGCATTCCAAAGGATATTTCCTTAAATCTTATTAGATCACAATGCGTTATTTAAAATTGTCAAACTTAGTAGATGTTTGATTTTGATGGAAAATAAAAAAGGCGGGTTATTGCTAACCCGCCTATGGTTTAACTGATATAGATTAATTATACAAGTCCCTGGTCTAACATTGCATCGGCTACTTTTACGAAGCCGGCAATGTTTGCGCCGACGACCAGATTGCCCGGTTGACCGTACTCGGCAGCGGTTTCCCAGGCGTTCTTGAAGATGGTCTTCATAATATGATTGAGTTTGGCGTCTACTTCTTCGCGAGTCCACTGGATTCGCATTGAGTTCTGGCTCATCTCAAGACCGGATGTAGCAACGCCGCCTGCGTTTGCCGCTTTGCCCGGCGCATAGAGGATTTTCTTCTGGACAAACAGGTCTATGCCTTCGGGTTCAGTTGGCATATTAGCGGCTTCGGCTACAAGGTAGCAGCCGTTCTGAAGGAGCGCTTTTGCGTCTTCGCCGCTGATTTCATTCTGCGTAGCGCACGGAAATGCGCAGTCGCAAGGAACATTCCACGGACGTTTGCCTTCAAAATATTGAGCGCCAAATTTTTCGGCATACTCTTTGATTCGCCCGCGACGGACGTTCTTCAAATCCATTATCCAGGCGAGTTTCTCTTCATTGATACCGTCTTTGTCATAGATGTATCCGTTTGAGTCGCTCATTGTAACGACTTTTGCGCCCAGATGGATCAGTTTTTCAACCGTGTATTGCGCCGCATTGCCCGAACCGGAAACCAGACAGACTTTGCCTTCAAAGGTTTCATTGCGTGTTTTGAGCATTTCCTGCGCAAAATAAACGCAACCATAGCCGGTGGCTTCGGGTCTGATTAACGAACCGCCCCAGTTAAGCCCTTTTCCGGTAAGCACACCGGTGAATTCATTGCGCAACCTCTTGTATTGACCGAAGAGGAAGCCGATTTCACGACCGCCCACGCCAATATCGCCTGCGGGAACATCCGTATCGGCGCCGATGTGGCGGAACAGTTCTGTCATAAACGACTGGCAGAACCGCATAACCTCGTTGTCTGATTTGCCCTTTGGATCAAAATCCGAGCCGCCTTTGCCGCCGCCCATCGGAAGAGTTGTAAGAGAGTTCTTAAACACCTGCTCAAAGGCAAGGAATTTCAGAACGCTCAGGCAAACAGTCGGGTGGAAACGCAAGCCGCCTTTGTACGGTCCCAGCGCGCTGTTGAACTGGATTCTGAATCCACGATTAATCTGAAAATTCCCCTTGTCATCTTGCCAGGGCACCCTGAATATTACAACCCGTTCGGGTTCAACTATCCGTTCAAGGATTTTTCCTTCGCGGTATTTCTTATGCCGCTCAACGGCTGGTTCAATTGACTCAAGAACTTCGGTGACAGCCTGCAAAAATTCAGGCTCGTTTGGATTCCGTTTCCGGACGATTTCAAGGACTTCTTTGACGTAGCTCATATTCGCTCAGTTTTTTTGGTTTATTTACAACATCTAGATTTTGCCACCCAATCCAGAGTTGTAACGTGTTGATTATTAGTATTATTAATTTATTGCCGACAAAATAAAATCTCATTAATAATACTAATAGTTATAAATATACTGTTAAATATTCCAGTCTTTGTCAAAATATATTTTAATTTATTGTATAAGTATAAGTTTTTTTAAATTTAATATCATAATATATAAGTAAATCTTTATATCAAGCTATCAGTAATTTCCGGGGGAAATTGCGTTTTGAAATTGGATTTGTCAAAGTCATTTGAGAACTACTGAGGCAACTGGTTGAATACAAGCATTATGGACTAAGGCGGCAAGACCGCAGGAGCGCGCAACGACACTGCTTTGTGAGGTTAGATAATAAAATACTGAGAGTTCAATCCTCATCGTTCTGGAGATACGGGTTTCAAAAATTTTCTTTAAGGAATGTTAAAATTGGGTTAATGTAAAGGTCAGTTTTTATTTTTTAAACTTTAAACAGAGGTAAACGTTGTGGCTACGAACCCATTATTTGAGATAAGAAGGATTAGGCTTGAAAAGGTGAAGGCTCTGCGGGAACGGGGGCTTAACCCGTATCCGTCAAAAGCCGTTCGCACAAATTACGCAAAGGAAATTGTATCGGATTACCCTGCGTTTGATGGGAAACAGGTTATTGTCGCGGGGAGGTTGATGACTTTTCGCAAGCAAGGGGCGCTTGCGTTCGGGCATATTCAGGACCAGAGTGGAAAAATCCAATTGTTTTTCCGCAGAAATCTGGTTGCGCCGACAGATGCAGCGGCGGGGACGTTAGGCTACGCGGATTTAAATCTCGTTGACCTTGGCGATATTGTTCAGGCAGAAGGTAAGGTTGTTAAAACCGAGCGCGGCGAGATTTCTGTGCTTGTTGAAAAGTTCAAAATTCTCACAAAGGCGATTCGTCCGCTGCCAGACCAGTGGCATGGGTTGCGCGACCGCGAGCAGATTCTCCGCAAACGATATCTGGACACAATTTTGAACCCTGCGAGTCACGAGCGGTTTTATCTTGTTGCCCTGATAACGCGGGCGATTCGCGAGTTTTTGAATTCGCGCGGTTTTGTTGAGTTCAACACACCAATAATCCAGCCACAATATGGCGGCGGCACGGCACGGCCTTTTAAAACGCACGTCAACGCGCTTGGCGTGGATATGTATTTGGCGATTTCGCACGAACTTTATCTAAAACGGCTCATAGCCGCCGGTTACGACAAAGTTTATACAATCGGAAGATATTTCAGAAACGAGGGGATTGACAGGAGTCATCATCCGGAGTTCTCGATGGTTGAGACAATGACGGCGTATGAAAACTACGAGTATAATATGAACCTTGTTGAGGAACTTTTCCGATATGTGGCAAAGACAGTTTTTGGAAAGACCGAGTTTGAAGTCAAGGGGCACAAGATAGACTTTGCGCAGCCGTGGAAGCGGCTAAAGATGAACGATGCGGTGCGGGAAAAAACCGGCGTTGATTTTACAACTTTAAAGTCTGTTGAAGAGGCGCGGGCGATTCTGGAAAAATTCAACATCCACGATGAGTGCAATTCTGTGGGCGAGGCGATTTCGCTTGCGTTCAGCGGTTTAATTGAGCCTGAACTTGTCCAGCCGACGATTGTTTACGGGCACCCGGTTGATATCTCGCCGCTTGCAAAACCGATGGCTGAAGACCCGCGCTTTGCCGAGCGGTTTGAGATATTCATTGCGGGGATGGAATGCGGCGATAACTGGTCGGAGCAAAACGACCCGGTCAATCTGCTTGAGACCTGGAAGAAATCATACAAGGCTGAAGAGCGGGACACTGGCAAATTCCATACTTTGGACTTTGACTTCATTGAAATGCTTGAATACGGGATGCCGCCGACCACGGGCATCGGACCGGGGATTGAAAGAATGGCGATGATTTTCACAAACCAAGAGAGCATTGACGATGTAATCTTTTTCCCGCTGATGAGACCAGTGGTTTCGCCGATAAACGCCGAACTTTATGGCATTCAGGAACCGCCGGCGCCGGTCTCGGAGGACCTTGCTTTTGACGCAGTTGAATTTACCGAACTATGCCAGACCGGAGCGTTGCATCCGGAGTCAGGAGAATTCATAGTCAAACCGCACTGGCGTTGCTGGCAGCAGACAAAGACTGGCAAATGGAATGTGTCCGGACATATAGAAATACAGGGATTTTTACTGAGCGGAATAATCCGGGTGTGCGGCTATAGGCTTGAACTGGAAGAAAGACCGCAACTTGTATCTGACCGCCAGAACTTTGAAAAATGGGTTGAAAACCTCGCGGCTTTATTGCAAAAAACATATCCCGAGCATAAAATTGTAAAAAGTCCCGTAGAATAACAGCGATTATGAAAAGCGGATTATTTAGCGGCGCGGGCAAAAAAGCCTTGCGGGCGGTATTATTGATTTTATCAATGACAGCCGCGATTTATTGCGCGCAATTTGAGCCAAAATGGGAATCTCTGGATAAGAGGAAAATTCCTGAATGGTATCTGGACGCAAAGTTTGGAATTTTTATTCACTGGGGCATTTACTCGGTGCCGTCCTGGGGCGCGCCAAAAAGTTATGCCGAGTGGTACTGGCACAATATGGCAAATAAAAAAGAGGACAATCCCTGGTGGCAACATCATAAGAAATTCTATGGCGAAAAATTTGAGTATCAGGATTTTGCCCCGATGTTTAAAGCCGAGTATTTTAATCCGGAACAATGGGCTGAACTGTTTTACCGCGCTGGCGCTAAATATGTTGTGCCGACGTCAAAACATCACGACGGATTTTGCCTGTTTGAGAGCAAAGAGGCTGATAAAACCTGGGGGCGTTCGTGGAATGCGGTTTCAACAGGTCCAAAGCGCGATTTGCTCGGCGAACTTTCAGCCGCTGTAAGAAAACGGGGAATCAAATTCGGTTTTTACTATTCAATGTATGAGTGGTTTAACCCGCTCTGGCTAACAGACCGTCAGCGCTATATTAACGAACATATGACCCCGCAATTTAAAGACGTTGTCACACGATATAAACCTTCCATTATCTTCAGCGACGGCGAGTGGGATTTACCCTCATCGGCGTGGAAAAGCGAGGAACTGCTTGCATGGCTGTTTAATGAATCTCCTGTAAAAGATGAAGTTGTTGTAAACGACCGCTGGGGCAAAGAGACGAGACACAAACACGGCGACTATTTTACAACCGAATACGGCGCCGGGCTAAAAGATGCCGCGCACCCCTGGGAAGAAAATCGCGGTATGGGCTATTCTTATGGATACAACAGGGCAGAAAACATAGATGATTATAAAACCGCAAAGGAACTTATCATAATTTTGTGCGACCTTGTCAGCCGTGGCGGAAATCTGTTGCTTAACATCGGACCGACCGGCGACGGGCGGATTCCAGTAATTATGCAGGATAGACTTCTTGAAATAGGAAAATGGCTTAATGTAAATGGTGAAGCAATCTACGGGACCCGTTACGCCGGACGCGACTGCCAGTGGAGCGAAGGGAAACGTCCCTCCCAGGAATATGGAGAATTCAAAGTCAAATACGATGTTATGGACGTAATAGGCTTTGAACCAAAAGGAGATAAAGCCGTTAAGCAGATGTTCTTTACTAAAAAAGGCGACACCATCTATGCCATCACACCTTATTATCCGCCGCAAAATATGATAATAAAAAAGATAAAAACCGCCGCTGAAACTGAGATTAGCCTGCTTGGATATAATGAGAAGTTAAAATACAAGACTGACGGAACAAATATTCAGATAGAAATTCCTCATCTTAGCGGCGATAAACTTCCTTGCCAGCACGCATACGCGTTCAAAATAACAAAAGCGACGTTGCTTCCGGATAATGAATAGGCTGGTTCTTTTAAACCGACAGAAAAACTTTTCTTGATAAGTGGTCGCTAAAAATAGAATTTTCCGGCAGCGACGGCAGCAACGACGCCATTCCGCGCTGTGGAACTACCGAACGTAAAAACAACCCGGGTTGTAATAATTCAGATTATTCTCTTGCGCTCTGTTTTTAAGTTGAAATGTTATAGATTATTGATTTAATAATAATTCGTATGTGCGGCATAGTCGGATACGTGGGGGTTAAGCCCGCTGCTCCAATCTTGTTAGAGGGGCTTCGTCGTCTTGAATATCGTGGTTATGACAGCGCCGGTATCGCTGTGATTCATACCGGCTCGTTTCAGTTTCATAAAAAGAAAGGAAAGATTGACGACGGACTTGCGCGGCTGCTTGCGAGCAAGCCGTTGTCCGGAAATATCGGGATCGGTCACACCCGCTGGGCAACCCACGGCATCCCGTCGGATACTAATTCGCACCCGCATTTTGACCACAGCGGAAAGATTGCGGTGGTGCACAATGGCGTCATAGAAAATTACGATAGATTAAAGGCACGATTAGAAGGGCATAAATTCGCTTCCGAAACAGATACCGAAGTTCTTGCGCATTTAATCGGAGTTCACTATGAACGGCTCAAGGGGGGACAAAATGCTGCCGCAGAACAAACGGCTCAGTCCGACGCCAATATTTTGACGAGGGCAGTAATGGAGGCGCTCAAAGAGGTAATCGGAACTTACGGCATTGCGGTCATCTGTTCGGATTTTCCAAATGTGATAGTGAGCGCCCGAAGGGGGTCGCCGATCATAATTGGGGTTGGAGAACAGGAGTATTATGTTGCCAGCGACGCAGTGGCTATTGCTCCGCATACTAAAAATGTGGTTTATTTGAATGATTACGACGTTGCCACAATAACTCCGAAAGGGTTGCGCCTGAACAATCTTGGCGCCGACACCGCTAAAATCCAGATCAGCAAACTTGAACTTGATCCCGAAGCGGCAGAACGGGGCAATTTTCCGCACTTTATGCTCAAAGAAATTTTTGAGCAGCCAAAAACCATCCGCAACGCTATGCGGGGCAGGATAAATTACGAGGAGGGGACGGCAACCTTTGGCGGTTTGAATATGAGCACGGCGGAGTTGCGGGCAATTGACCGAATTGTGATGCCAGCCTGCGGCACGAGCTGGCACGCGGCGCTTGTCGGCGAGCATTACTTTGAAGAGTTTGCGCATATACCATCGGAAGTTGAATACGCAAGCGAGTTCAGATACAGAGGCGCGCCTTTAGAGAAAAACACGCTCGTATTGATAATTACACAATCGGGGGAGACTGCGGATTCGCTCGCCGGCTTGCGCGAGGCGAAACGGCGCGGGCACAAAGTGCTTTCTATCTGCAACGTCGTCGGCAGTACCATTGCAAGAGAAGCCGACGGCGGAATCTATCTGCATGCTGGACCGGAAATCGGCGTCGCATCAACAAAGGCTTTCACCTCTCAAATAACGGTTCTTGCGTTGTTTGCAATACTTATGGGCAGGATTAGAAACCTCTCCATAACGCGGGCGTCCCATATCTTGAAGGCGCTGGAAAAAATCCCGGACCAAGTTTCAGAAGTCCTTGAGCAGCACAAAAGGATAAAAGAAATTGCTCTAAAATACGCGCAAGCGGAGGACTTTTTCTTTCTTGGACGTCAATACAATTTCCCTGTTGCCCTTGAAGGGGCGCTGAAATTAAAAGAGATATCATACATTCACGCAGAAGGATACCCGGCTGCTGAAATGAAGCACGGACCGATTGCGCTTATTGATGAAAAGACCCCGACCGTGTTCGTTATTCCAAAAGATTCAATGTATGAAAAAACATTTTCCAACCTTCAGGAAATAAAGGCGCGAAAAGGTCCGATAGTGGCAATAACCACCGAAGACAATACAGAAATTGAACGGCACGTAAATGATGTAATTTATCTACCGCGAACAGAAGAGCCGCTGTTTCCTATACTTGCCGCAATACCGTTGCAATTAATCGCCTATTATATAGCAGTCCAACGCGGGTGCGATGTTGATAAACCGCGCAACCTCGCAAAAAGCGTTACGGTGGAGTAATGTTTTCAGAATGACTTTGTTAATAATCATCTAATTAAATATCACGCCAGCGGGCTGCATACCTGATTCGGCGGAAATCTGCAGATTGCCTTGCGTCGCAGAACAATCGCAATGAACAAGCCTTTTTAGCCGCCAACAGCCAATGCGCGTTATGTTTTAATGGCTCAATTTAAAAAGAAAAGGTCAGTCAATAGACCGACCTTTTCGCAGAGTATCTAATGCCAGGCTTGTCCGGCAACAGCGCTTTGAAATTAAAAAATCGGATTATTGTTTTTTAGGCGCTGTAATCATCGGAAAATCATCCGTGCGGAACGGAGAAGCCGGCAGACCTTCTTTGTTATAAAGGTTTCCTTCCGGATAATCTGCCCAGCCATATCTGACCGCAACCGGTTTTTTCACCTGCGGACTTAAAACGACAACGCGCTCGGAATTTTTGCCTTCAATAACAGCGTCAGCCCAGACCCATTTTTTATCCGCTCCGCAAATAGCAAAACCTTTCAACCGATCGCTCTCTCTGGCAACCAAGCCACTGCCAACGTGGTCAAAAGAAAGCACAACCTTATCGCCTTTTATCTTCATTGATTTATAAACTGGACCTGAATAGACAAGCCCGGGCTCTTTATAAGCAATCCCACGCGCAAGCAGCGCCAGACGCTGTCCGACTGGTTCTTTCTTTTTCGGATGAATGTCCCGTTCTTCACCGCAATCGGTAATTACTGCAATACCGACTCCTTTTAATTGCTTTGCGGCAAGCATCTGCGCCTCGCGCAATTCTGCCCAATCGCTTTCGCCCGGTTGCTCGGGTTTTGGACGATTGCCGGGAATGTATGGCGCCAGTTGAACAGCAAAAAAGTAAAATTCTTTCTGACCCCATTTTTCGCGCCAGTTTTTGATTAAATCCTGAAAGAGCGACCTGTATTGATAAGCCCTGCCGGCATTTGACTCGCCTTGATACCAGATGGCGCCTTTAACGGCAAAGGGAACAATCGGCGCAATCATACCGTTGTATAACTCGCTCGGTATCCAGGGAATCCGCGGCGGCTGAGTTGACGGTCTCTTGCCTTCTTTTCTAAGTTCAGCAGCCTGTTTCCTGTACGCCTCAATAGCCTGTTTATATCTCTCAAGCGCATTTGTTGTGGCGTCAAGGATGTCCCGTTTATATTCAGGATTTGATTCCAGCGCCTCTTTGCTCATCCAGACTTCAGCCGGCGAACCGCCCCACGATGTATGAATTATCCCGACCGGCACGCCGCGAGCCTTTTGCAATTCTCGCGCAAAATAATACCCTACGGCGGAAAACCAGCTCACATTTATCGGTTTGCACTCAAGCCACTCAGACTTTACATCTTCAAGCGGCTTGTCCGATTTTGTCTTTGGAACCGTATAAAGACGGATCAACGGGTTTGAAGAGTTCTGTATATCGTTTGTTGGATCAAGCGATCGACTCATCGGAAACTCCATATTAGATTGACCGCTCGCAATCCAGACTTCTCCCACGAGCACATTGCTAAACTTAACCCTGTTCTTCCCGTCAACAATAAAGACCTGCGGCTCGGTTGTGGCTTTCAAATTATTTAATTTAACCATCCATTTCCCGTCCTTTGCGCGCGCGCTTACACGCTGACCCTGAAAAATCACCGTTACCTCTTCCCCCTCGTCAGCCCAGCCCCAAACAGGAACAGGCATCCCCTGCTGCAAAACCATATTGTCAGAAAATATAGACGGCAACCTGACATCCCCGCGCAACAATACCGGCATCAATACCAGAGTCAAATAGACGATCCCCGCAATCAGAATATTTTTAGTTTTCATAGGCTAAATTATTCCAATTAGAAACCATTCAACTGCTTAAAGTCAAATAATTTTTCATAATGAACCCCGAGCGTTTCGGGGAAATGAATTTTGGGAGAGATTTAATAATTGGCTGAAAAGACATTGCTGGTTTTTTCAGGGTTCGGATAATGATTCAGATTTTTTATTAAGGTTAAATTTGTTGCTCAAATTGAATTAAAAGTTAATATTTTTTGTAATGAATAGGTTAATTGTCTTTTTAACTGTAATTATTGTTTTAAGCAATCTGCAGGGAATTGCCAGCGAGGCGGCTGGGTATCGCGCGGCTCGGTCTGTGCATCTTGGTTATCAATCGCCGGAGTGTTCGGCGTTTTGTCTTGAGATGGTTGTGAAAAGGAGTACGCCGGGCAGTTATTTTATGGCTTGCGGATGGGGCGGCGGTTATTTTGGGATTCAGGAGCTTGGCAATGGACGCAAGGTTGCGATATTTTCGGTCTGGGACCCAACCGTCGGCGATGACCCGAATGCCGTTAAAGCAGAGGACCGGGTTGAATGTCTGTTTGAAGGCGAGGGGACGCGGATTAAACGGTTTGGCGGCGAGGGGACGGGCGGGCAATGTATGATGGATTTTAACTGGAAGATTGGCGAGACAAACAGATTTCTCGTTACAGCCGATGTTCAGGGCGAGAAGACTGCGTATAGCGGCTACATCTGGAGTAATGAAAAAAAGGAATGGAAAAAGCTCGTAACTTTTAGGACGCGGTCAAAGGGGAAGGCGCTACGGGGGCTTTATTCTTTTATTGAAGATTTTAGACGAGATGGCAGGAGCGTTGGCGAAACCAGAGAGGCTGATTTTTTTTCTATATTTTGCAAGCCGCTGAATGGTGGATGGACGGCGCTGAACAAGGCTCGTTTTACCGCTTCCAACGCAGTCTGGGAGTCAAAGGAAAACATTGACGCCGGTGTTAACGGAAACAAATTTTATCTGGCGACCGGCGGTTCTATAAAGCAAAGTCGTAAATTGTCCGAAATAATTGAAATAAAAGAGCATAACTGGCAACTGCCGGCAAATTTGCCTGCGGGAGATAAGAATTTATAAATCTCATAACCTTTGTTAATGAAGTCTGTTGTTTCCATATTTGAGAAACTAAAAACGGTTGCGGTCTCTTATATTCGCAAACACCTGCAAACGTTTTTTGAAATTCGTCGCAAATTAGTAATTAGGGAGGAGGTTGTACATCTTGGGCTTGCCGTTGTTGTCGGAATAATTGGCGGATTTAGCAATCTATTATTTCACGAGGGTGAGAATTTACTGAAATTGTTGCTGTACAGGCGGGAGGGGGAGATAGGGTGGATTGCGGCTGATCTTGAATGGTGGCAGAGAATTATGATGCCAGCAGCCGGGGCGCTTGCCGCTGGGTTAGTCCTAATGATCGGAATAAGATTTATAAGAAGAGATTTGCCGTCGAGCATACTTGAAGCGGTTGTGGTTGGTCAGGGTCGGCTTCCTTTTCGTTCTGGTTTGATAAAAACACTCTCTTCGCTAATAAGTTTAACTACTGGCGCGTCAATTGGGCGGGAAGGATCAATTGTTCATTTATCAGCGACTGCGGCTTCAAAATTTGGACAACTTTTTGATTATCATCCTTATAAATTAAGGTTGCTTACTGCTTGCGGCGCCGCGGCAGGCATAGCGGCGGCGTTCAATGCTCCGCTTACAGGCGCGGTGTTTGCGGCGCAAATTGTCATTGGCAATTTTTCTATGACGATGTTTACGCCTATTATCCTTTCTTCAGTAGTGGCGGCGATGACGTCGAGAAGTTTTTTCGGAATAAATCCATTATACCGCGTTCCTTCATTTGATTTTACCAGTTTGACGCAGTTGCCGTGGATCGGTTTTGTTGGGCTCGGTTCAGGAATAATAGGCGCTTTGTTCCTTAAAGGGATAGATTTGATGGAAAAATATTTTAAATCTGCAATCAAGCAGTCTTATATCCGGATAACCACGGGCGGGGTGATTGTTGGAGCAATTTCAATATTTTATCCATACATCTGGGGAAATGGTTATGGACCGGTAAATATGGTTTTAGACGGCAAATATACCGTTGAACTATTGCTCGGTTTGCTTCTGGCAAAGGCTGTGGCTACAATGATAAGCGTCGGCTCGGGAATGGTTGGAGGCATAATGACGCCGACATTGTTTTTGGGCGCCGCATACGGGAGTTTTTGCGGGCTCGGTCTGCACGCGTTGAATTTTGCTCAGAACCTCCCGGTTTGCGTCTTTGCCCTGGCAGGTATGGCGAGCGTATTTGCCGCAACCACGCACTCGCCGCTTATGGCAATCCTTATGGTTTTTGAAATCTCTCTTAACTACTCGTTGATGCCAGCGCTTATGCTTGCCTGTCCGCTTGCAACTCTTGTCGCAAAAAGATTTCACCGCGATTCCGTATACACAAAACCGCTTCATGAACGGGGCGTTCATATTGAAGAGAGCAAAAAATTCGGCGCTGCCGATACTAATTACGTAGCCGATATAATGCGAAAGCCTGTTCCTCCAATCCTTAATACAACACCGTTTGAAAAGATAATTGAACGGTTTCTTTCAAGCCCGAACAATTTTTTGCCCGTCGTTGATTCAGACAGCCGCCTTATCGGAATAGTTTCTCTTCAAGATGTAAAAGAATTTTTGAACCAGAACGAAAATATGCTCGGCGTTATCGCTTACGATGTTATGCGTCCGCCGCAATATTTTTTAACGCCGCAACAAACATTGCAGGACGCCTTCCCGGTATTGATAAACAGCGAGATGCGAAATATCCCGGTTGTAGATACACCTAAGAATATGAAACTTATCGGTTCGGTGTTGCGTTCTGAGGCGCTCGGCATCATCTCCGAAAAAATCGCCGCAACCCCGCGATAGTTCTTGTATAAACCTTGATTTTTCCACAGATGTAAATAATATTAACAACGGGCAATGGAGTTTGCCTGCTCAATGTAGCGAACCGCCTGACTGAACGTTCAGCGCCGATAACTCCTACAAAGTTAGGGTTATTACTATGTCAGCGCTGGTTTTAAAATTTAAATTAAACAGTGAGCAGGCGAGACGGAACCGCCCGAAAACGGCTTGCGCATCAGTTTCCCTGCTAAAAACCAGCTTCAATCTATTAACTTTGGTTCTGCAATGTCGCTTATGATGATGTTAACCGGTCAGGAAATTACTGATAAAAGCCGCATACTCTTGCGGTTAGAAAAGATTATTTCTGAATATAATCTAAACGGTCTGCAACCGTATCTTATTGCCTGCAAAAACAAATTAAAAGACCAGCAGACTGTTGACATTGGGATATTCGGCAGGTTTAAGTCCGGCAAAAGTTCATTTATAAATAACATTGTAGGGAAACCGTTGCTGCCTATTGGGGCAATTCCGCTTACGGCTGTTATTACAAAAATTGGTTACGGTTTAGAAGAGGGGGCGACGGTCTATTTTCTTGATGGACATTATGAAGAAATACCAATTCAGAGTGTGATTGATTATGCGGGCGAAAATCATAATCCAAAAAACATTAAGAACGTGGATTACATCCATATCCGCGCGTTGCAATTAAACCGTTATGAGCCGCTCCAGTTCATTGACACGCCTGGACTTGAAAGCGTGTTTGAACACAATACAAAAACCTCTATTGACTGGCTGCCAAATGTTGTGGTCGCGATTGTCGCGATTAGTTGCGACGCGCCGCTCGCCGAGTGGGATATAGATTTAATCAGCCGTCTTCTTGATAAAACGAATAAAATTATCATTCTCCTGACAAAAGCAGACCTGCTGCAAGACGATCAGATAGACGAGGTTAAAGAGTTCGCGATAAATACGCTCCGCCAGAAGTTTAATCGCGAATTTCCAATCTATTTTTACTCAACAAAACCGGGCTATGAACATTTGCGGGAAAAACTGGACCGCGAGGTGTTTCTTCCGTTAAAAGAGAGCGGCAGAGAAACTCTTGAAGATGTGATCCATTTTAAATTAATCTCGCTCTGCCGCGCGGCGAAAGGGCTGCTGGAGGTTGCGCTGCAGGCGTCGCAATGCGCTGAAAATACAAAAGCGGAATTAAAGATAAGATTAACGGAGGAGCGGGAGCGGTTTTCGCGCGCGCGCGAGGAGATTCGCGTTCTTGAAAATCACTGGAAGGCTGCGGCGTTTGACGACTATTTGCGCGAACTTGAGCCTGAACAAAAACGGATTCAGCGGGAAATGCAGAGCGAATTTCCGCAGGCGCTGACCAACTATAATCTCAAACTTCCTGCGTTTATGGAGGCATTTGGGAAATGGCTTCGCCAGCGCCTCACTACAGAACTTCTAACAATTTCAAGCAAGCGACGACCGTTGTTTTTAGAGCCGCTAAACAAGAGCAAAAATTATCTGACAAATATATGCGAGGCTTCGCGCGCCCGTCTGATTGAAGCCCTTCAACAGGCGCTCGGGGTGGAGTTGAAATTTCCGGAATTTTCGGTCGAAATTCCCGAAATAGAATCGCCGCCGGTAGATGTGAACATCTACTTTATGGTTCCAATGGACATTATTGGAGATTTAATCCCCGCATTTACAGTAAAACCGTTTTTGAAAAGCAATCTAAGGCGCAGAATAAATCACGAAACCGAGAAAAACATATCGCGGCTTGCCGCGCAGTGGCAGACGCGGGTCGGCTCTGGCATCAGAGAACTCTGTTCAAGGACAATCAATTTTATGGATAACGAATTTTCCACAATTGAATCAATGCTGACACAGTCGTCTGATAAATCTGGAACGATAGAGCGCGCGATTGAAGAACTTAACGAGATTGAAAACAATATTTAAAATAATTCTGAATTTTCGGACTGCGGTGGCAAGACGTCCCGCATATGGGAGGTCGCGACACCGTCCCGCGACGCGGAACGACGGCGTTGCCGCCAATTATTCATAGCATAGCGTCAACTTTAAAAATAGCGTTGTATTTTGATCGGCTGCAAACTCAAACGTTGAGTTCACTGCTCAGGGTTCAGGCTTCATTCACGATGTATTTGTTGTTTATTTTCTAACGGAAATGATGGGCTAAAATTTTATTGCCTTGAATTATAAAAGCGCGGTTATAAAAATTGCATTGTATGGCAAAGCCGTCCGACAGACATTCAGTCAAAGCAGAGAGCGATTCCAGCGGTCTGGATAAATTTGTCTTTGAGCGGAAATATTTTGCAAAAGGGATTTATCCTGTTGCCGGCGTGGACGAGGCAGGACGCGGACCGCTTGCCGGACCGGTTGTGGCGGCGGCGGTGATATTGCCTTATGAATGGTATTTGAACGGGCTCCCTGGCGAGCTTATCGGGCTTAACGATTCCAAACAATTGACCCCGGCAAAACGGGAATTGTTTTACAATTATCTCACAACATCTCCTATGATTAAATGGGGCGTTGCAAAGGTTGAGCCTGAGGAAATAGACTCTATAAACATACTCAACGCTACGGGCAAGGCGATGCTTGCCGCTATAAATAACCTGAGTGAAAAGCCGTCGCTCGTTCTTATTGATGGCAATCCTGTGAAGGGGATTGCCATTGCGCAAGAGGCAATAGTCAAAGGCGATTCGTTAAGTTATTCAATTGCCGCGGCAAGCGTGATTGCAAAGGTAACGCGGGATAGAATTATGATTGAAATAGATAAACGGTATCCCGGCTACGGCTTTGCAGCGCATAAAGGTTATGGAACGCGAGAGCACTTAAACGCGTTAAAATCGCTCGGTCCCTCCCCGATTCATAGAAAGTCATTTGAGCCGGTTTCAAATCGCCAGATGAACCTATTTGGATGAGTTTTATAAAATTCATAAAGCAAAAATTTAAATCTATTTTTGCCGGATACCCTGAACATTTAATAAGGGGGATGCGCGGGGAGAAGGCGGCAAAGAACTATCTTAAATCAAAGGGGTTAAAATTTTTAACCGCCAATTACAACTCAGGTCGGGGCGAGATAGACTTGATATTTCGCGATGGCGATTGCCTTGTGTTTGTGGAGGTTAAGACCCGTTCATCTGAAGAATGGACGAGACCGTCAAAGGCGGTTGATGCAAGAAAACGGCGGTTAATATCGCTTGCCGCAATGGATTACATAAAGATTTTAAAAACAGAGAATATAAAATTCAGGTTTGATATTGTGGAAGTCCTTGTGAATGAAAAGAATAAAATTTCTGAAATCCGTCATCTGCCTTCAGCTTTCTCATTATCAAAGCCTTTTAAATTATACTAAAATTGAAAAATTTTGTGTTTGGTATATAAAATGCTAAAAAACAGGTAACCAGACAGTATTAAAATGCGTCTATTTACAGTTAATCGCGGAAGAATGTTTCCTCTGGATGAGGAGAAGCGACAGTTGCAACTGGATAGCATTAAACAAATTAATATAATAAATAATATGATCAGGGCATCAGGTTTAGTCAGAGTGGTGTCATTAATCTTCTTTTTGACAATCCCGATAATTCTGCAAGCGCAGCCAGCCAATGACAATTTTGAAAACAGGATAATGCTAAGCGGATTTACGGCATCAACCACAGGGTCAAATTCGGGCGCTACTTCCCAGACTGGCGAACCTGAGCGGGTTGATGGCGCCAGATACGGCGCGACCGTCTGGTGGGGATGGGTGGCGCCAGCAAGCGGACAGGTAACAATTGACACTATAGGGAGTTCATTCAACACCGTGTTAGGCGTTTATACCGGAACGCTCGGTTCATTAACCGTTGTTGCGCAGAATAACGATATTGGCGGCGGGACAAATCAAAGTCGGGTAACCTTTAATGCGGTCGCCGGCACAGAATATAAAATCCTCGTCGGCGGAACGCGTATATTCGGAAGTCTTTATAATACTGGCTCAATCCGACTTAATATCAATATGGCGCAGGGGGTTATTCTAACCTCACCGACTACTGGCAGTTATTATGCAGAGGGGGCTCCAATTACTGCTTCAGCAACTGTAAGCGCTTCAATGACAAATATTTCTGCAGTGGAATTCTATCGGTCTTCGGTTCTATTAGGATCAGTTTCAGCCCAGCCATATTCGCTTGTGGTTTCAAATATACCTATTGGAACTTATGATTTTTACGCAGTTGCTGTTTCAGCTCAAACCAGGATTACCTCAGATGTTGCAAGGGTATCAGTTGTTGCTCCGGGATTGACGATTCTTACCCCCGCCGACGGTTCTAATTTTAAATACACCAACGCAATTTCCATAAGCGCGATTGGTGTTCTGGCTTCTGGTGCAATTACTAATGCCGCTTTTTACGCAAACAATGAGTTCATTGGCACTGCTGTAGGCGGTGTCTCCGCATCCACTTATTATTTAAACTGGACTACGGCAACCAGCGGGGTTCATAAAATTCACGGCGTTGCCTGGGCAAACAACGGGCTGGTCTATACTTCATCTCCTGTCTATATTGCGATTGCATACCGGTTAGTGCCTTCAAATTCCGTATGGAAATATCTTGACAACGGGACAGACCAGGGGACAGCCTGGCGGGATTTAAATTTTGATGATTCCTCCTGGAGCGAAGGACCGGCGGAGCTCGGTTATGGAGATGATACAGATGGCAGACCTGAAAATACGGTTTTAAGTTACGGCCCAGACCCGAATAACAAATATATAACTTATTATTTCCGCAAGAAAGTTGTCATTCCTGATCCGCAGAGATACACAAATTTTGTCATAAGAGTTATGCGGGATGACGGGGCAGTGGTTTATGTAAACGGGGCTGAGATTGGCAGGTTCAATATGCCTTCTGGCACGATAACTTACACAACATTGGCAAGTAATGCAGGTGATGATGGGCAGGTGTTTTATGAAACAACGATT
The DNA here is from genome assembly GCA_049968335.1 of Verrucomicrobiia bacterium. Lineage (GTDB taxonomy): Bacteria > Verrucomicrobiota > Verrucomicrobiia > Limisphaerales > JAKPVM01 > JAKPVM01. Next base: position 21,279 of record JBMFQZ010000029.1, on the reverse strand, counting down.
CCTGTATCGGCATTTGTACCGGGCACGAACGTCATAGCGGTTGAAATTCATCAAACCTCTCTTAACAGTTCCGATATGAGTTTTGATTTTGAATTGCAGGGCATTCCCGTCATTATAAAAAACCAGATTCCTGTATTTTCAAATTATTTTCCGACCAATAATGCCTATTTTGTGGGACCAAAATCAATTGCTTTAAGCGCAAACGTTTATGACCCGGATGGTTCAATTTCCCGTGTGGAATTTTATGTGGATAAAAATCTGCTCGGGACAGTTACATCTCAACCTTATGAAATTCTCTGGCAAAATCCGCCTGTTGGCGAGCATACCGTAACAATTACAGCTGTAGACAATATGAACGGGCTTGCCACTGTTTCAGCAAATATAGTTGTTTTTGACCCGTCGGGGACGCCGATTGTAAAGATTACAAGTCCCAAAGAGGGAACAGTTTATAACAATTTGACAAACTATATTGATTTGCAGATTACTGCCGAAGTCGCATCGCCGACAAATGTTTCTCTTGTTTCATTCTTTGCCAATAACACTTTATTAGGCAGCGTTAACAAGTCGCCATATATATTTAACTGGCAGAGGGCGTGGTTTGGGACGAATGTTTTGACTGCAACGGCGCAGAGCGTTAGCGGAGTGGTGGGGACATCGGCTCCTGTAACTGTGGTTCTTGTGGAACCGCCGCATAATACCAACGCGCCGGTAATCGCCAATGTGTCGCCGGGGAAAGGTTTAATAATTTCAGTATTAACAAATATTCAAGTGACATTCAGCGAGAATGTAATCGGTGTTGATGCTTCAGATTTGCTTGTAAACGGCGTGCCTGCTGTGAGTGTTAGCGGAAGCGGTTCAAATTATCTATTTACGGTGGTTCAGCCTCCTTACGGTAATGTGACGGTGACTTGGGCGACGAACCATAATATTACCGACATCGGTTATCCGTCGAATCTGCCGTTTGATGAAACGGCTCCCGGGGCAAGCTGGACATATCAACTTGTGGATTTAGTTCCGCCGGTCATAGTTTCGCAAACGCCGCCTGCTGGTTCAACAGTGAGTTCGCTTTCGCAGATTACGGTTGTTTTCAGCGAGCCGGTGACAAATGTGGATGCTTCTGATATGCTGGTTAATAATTCGCCGGCAATTACATTATATAGAAACGCCGATGGCAGGACATATTCGTTTGGTTTTCCGCAGCCGGCGCCTGGGGCTGTGAATATTAGTTGGTCGGCAAATCATGGCATAACAGACCTTGCGGCTTCTCCGAATCCATTTAACCACCTTGCTGCTGGTTCTACCTGGAGTTATCTGCTTGACCCGAGATATGTGCTTGTTGAATCAAACAGCGTGTGGAGGTTTAGAAAGGGAACTAATGAGGCGTCAGTTCCAATGAACGCGTGGCGGTTTGCTGATTACGATGATTCAGGCTGGTCAAATGCTCCTGCGCCATTCTTTTACGGCGACACGGGTTATACAAACGCGCAGTATCGCGGTACTACGCTTTCGGATATGCAGGGCAATTACAGTTGTATTTTTCTGAGAAAAGAGTTCGTAATCCCTAATGTGTCCTCTGTAACGAACCTCTACATTAACGCGCAATCCGACGATGGATTTATAGCCTGGATTAATGGTATTGAAGTTTTGCGTTACAATATGCCTTCGGGCGAGATAGCGTATAATGGCGTTGCTTCATCAGCGGCGCCAGAGCCGAATAATAACGGCGCCGGATGGCTAAGTTATACGATTAATAATGTTTCAAGTTATTTGCGCGAGGGGACAAACATTCTGACAGTTCAAGCCTTTAACGCAGATTTGAGCACAAGTTCAGATTTTGGATTTAACCTGCAGATGTATACTTATCTGTTGACGCAGGATGCGGTGCCGCCGCGCCTTGTATCGGTTTCGCCTGCCGCAGGGGTTGTCTATGAATTGACCTCGGTAACGGTAACATTTAGCGAGCCGGTGACGAATGTGGATGCAAGCGATTTATTGATAAACGGGGTTCCGGCGCAATCGGCGACCTCTATATCTAATCATACCGTTTATACATTTAGTTTTGCCCAGCCGCCGTACGGCACAGTGAACATAAACTGGGCGACAAATCAAAATATCGTTGACCTTGACCCGGTGCCGAAGGCGTTTGATTCTTCAGCCCTCGGGGCGAATTGGCAGTATACGTTGTTGAATCCGAACGCGCCTGCGGTGGTTAATCAATCGCCGCTTGCCGGTTCAACAGTTACCCAATTAACATCTATAACAATCACATTCAATAAGCCAGTTGCCGGTCTTGACGCTTCTGACCTGTTGATAAATGGTTCGCCTGCCACAAGTATGTCGGGATCAAATACAACATACACTTTCTATTTCACGCAGCCTGCATACGGCAATGTTTCAATAGGATGGGCGGCAAATCATAATATTACAGACTTGAGCCAGCCACCTAATGAGTTTAACCCGTATCAACCGGGAAATATATGGTCGTATAAATTGGTTGATAAAACTCCGCCATATATTGTTAATGTGATGCCTGCGCCGGGTTCAACGGTTTCAAATCTAACCAGTATAATTATTCAATTTAGCGAGCCGGTGAAGAATGTTGACCGCACTGATCTGCTTGTCAATGGCGTGCCGGCGCAAAACCTTGCTATTGTTGGCGGTTATTACAGGTTTACTTTCCCGATTCCGAACGCAAGTATAATAAGAATAACCTGGTCTCCATATACTGATATAACAGACCTTGCCGAGGAGCCGAACCAGTTTGATATAACGGCGCCGGGCGCCAACTGGATATATCATTCATTTGACAACATACCGCCGAAGGTTAAGTCAATTGATCCGCCACCGGGCGTTGCGCTGACGGGATTATCCCAGATTTCAATCACCTTTGATGAGGAGGTGATGAACGTTACTGCGGATGATCTGCTAATAAACAGCCGTCCTGCGCGGACGGTAACCGGGTCTGGCTCTGGTCCTTATATATTTACATTTGCGCCGGTTGTAAGCGGAACCGTTGAAGTCCGCTGGTCGCCAGAGCAGGATATAACCGACCTTGCAAACCCGCCGAATAAGTTTTCAAACGGCGAATGGACTTATTATGTTGCTCAAAACGTCTCTTATGCTGGCAAGGTAATTATAAACGAGATAATGTTTAATCCGATAAGCGGCAAGCAGATTGATGAGTGGATTGAACTTTATAATACCACGACGAATTTAATTAATTTAGCCGGATTTAAATTTACCCGCGGAGTTAGTTATACGTTCCCGAATGTTTCTATACCCGGGCGAGGTTATCTTGTTGTAGCGGCTGATGTTAACAAGTTTAAATCTAATTATCCCGGGGTAACAAATGTTGTTGGTGGCTGGACGGGGTCATTGGCTAATTCTGATGAAACGATAGAATTGACAAGCCCGACCGGCGAGAGCGTGAATCAAGTTCATTATGCCTCCGAAGGCAACTGGGCTCAGCGGATTCGCGGCAGTGGCGCCGACCTTGTTGAATCTATTACTCGCAACGGGTCAACCGCGACAGTTACGATTCAAGGTCACGGATATCAAGCTGGCGACGCAATAATAATTGCTGGCGCCGATCAGCCCGAGTACAACGGGCGATTTACTATAGGCAGCACGACAACGAGCACATTTACCTTTACGGTTAGCGGCAGCCCGTCAACTCCCGCCACTGGAAGGATTATATGTTATAGAATTACAGACCGCGGATTTTCTGGCGTTGCATGGTTCTGCGAGGCAGATGGTCTTGGCGCTTCGCTTGAACTGGTAAATCCGGGACTGCCGAATAGTTACGGTCAGAACTGGACATCAAGCGCTGTTCTACATGGCACGCCGGGGGCTCCAAATTCTGTTTACAGGGATAATATTGCTCCATTGATACTTGACGTTACGCATAACCCGCCAATCCCGCGTTCAACAAACTCAGTCATAATAACGGCGAGGGTTATAGATGAGGTCCCTGGCGGGGTTCAAACTGTGATGTTGTATTATCGCAACCATACTGCACAGAATCCGCCGGCGTTTAGTTCGGTCCAGATGTTTGATGACGGCGCGCATCAAGACGGTCTGGCTGGCGACGGCATCTATGGTGTTGTATTGCCGCCGATGGCAAACGGAACGATTATTGAGTTCTATGTTGAAGCGACCGATGTTAATGGTAATAAACGCACCTACCCGGCGCCAGTTTTGGAAACAAACGGTCCGAATAACACTTATGGCACAGGTGTTCAATCGGCAAACGCCCTATTTCAGGTAGATGATGAAGTTATCGGCAACACGATGCCGTCGGTCAGATTGGTTATGACAGCAACTGACCGGGCAACATTCCCGCCATCTAATCGGAACAGCGATGCCGAGTTTAATTGCACAATGATTGCGAACGATGGCGGCGGCACAGCGGTAAGATATAACTGCTCGGTTCGCGTTCGCGGCGCTGGCACCCGTTCAAGGACCCCGACTAATAATCGTCTGAATATTCCTAACGACAATCGGTGGAACAATCTTGACGCTGTCAATATCAACAGCCAGTTCATACACGCATCGCTTGTCGGGAATGTGCTTTCGCAAAAATCGGGTCTACCGGCAGCCGATGCGCATGTGGTTCAATATAGAATTAACGGAGTAAATCTTGCTCCGCTGAATGCTCCTCAAAACGGTAGTGGAAACGGCGCCGGCTGGGGCACTTTTATAATGCTGAAACCGGTGGCAGGGGACTTATTAGACAGTCTTTTCCCGGACGATCCGGGCGGGAACGTATATCGCGCCTCAACCGGAAATCATAATGCAAACCTGACATATTATGATTCAAATCCTACGACTTATTTAAATAGAGGTTATTATAAAACATCAAATCAGTCAGAAAATGACTGGACAGATTTGTTCAATCTCGTGTATGCGTTCAGCAATGTTCCGAATGAGCCCGATTATCTTCAAGCCATCCAGACAAATGTGAATGTTACATACTGGATGAGATATTTTGCCATCGGTACTTTGGTGAACTTTGGCGAAACGGCGCTGTTTAACGGGATTGGCGATGACTACGCCCTTTATCGTGGTGTAAAAGACAGACGATTTGTCTTAATCGGGCACGATTTTGATACTATATTTGGAGAGGGCGATACTGGGGCATCCTATTATCCTATCAATACCAATTCTTCAATCTATATAATGATGAATCCGCCTAATGCGAATGCGAATGTCACGGTGTTACGGCGATTTATGACCAATGCGGCGTTTGTGCCGTTGTTCTTTGGCGAGCTAAAGCGTTTATGCGATACCACATTCCATCCGGATCAATTAAATCCATTGTTAGACCAGTTATTAAAGGGTTGGGGAGTTGGTCCTGATGATACGAGGATCAACAATATGAAGACGTGGGCTTACAATCGCCGCGCGCAAGTGCTGTCGCAAATTCCGCTGGAGTTGACTGTGTCTAATACATTAAGCCAGCAAAGCGGTTTTTATCGTTCAACAAGCGCAAATGTTACCTTGTTCGGGACTGCAAACGCGATACATACGCGCAAGGTGCTTGTAAATGGCGTGCAGTCAATCTGGTCAGCGTGGGAGGCGCGCTGGACTAATACTGTTGCGTTAAATCCGGGGCTTAATCGTGTGCTTATTGAATCTGTAAATAGCAATAATGTTGTGTTTGCGAGCACTAACATAGATATCTGGTATGACAATGGCAGCACACGGACTGTTTCTGGGGCGATAAGCGCAGATACTGTCTGGTCGCCGGCGAATGGTCCGTATCAGGTTACTGGCAATGTCACTGTGAACAGTGGTGTTACGTTAACTATTCAGCCGGGAACAACGATATATATGGGTTCTGGCGTTGGGATCACTGTTGCAAACGGAGGTCGTTTAGTTGCAGAAGGAACGCCAACAGCGATGATCCGGTTCACTCGCGCGCCCGGAACAACAACCACCTGGAGCGGTATTACTATAAACGGCGGGGCAAATTCTCCCGAAACAAGGATTGCTTACGCAATAATTGAATACAACAGTTCAACCGCCATCCATTCAAGCGGCGGAACAGTTTATCTTGATCATATAATATTCAATACAACCTCGGCTCAATATCTCTCGCTTGATAGTTCATCTTTCTATGTAAGTTATTGTCATTTTCCGACGCCCAGCGGCGCGTTTGAACCTATTCACGGAACTGGCGGAATAAAAGCGGGCGGACGCGGCGTATTTTATAGAAATTACGTCGGCGCGCCCAATGGGTATAACGATGCAATTGATTTCACCGGCGGCAATCGTCCTAATCAGCCAATTGTTCAATTCATAGAAAACGTATTTATGGGGTCTGCGGACGATATCCTTGACCTTGACGGGACAGATGCCTGGATTGAAGGGAATATTTTCCTGCACTGTCATCGCAATGGCGCGCCGGATACTTCAAGCGGAGTTAGCGGCGGGAGCGACAGCGGAAACACCTCAGAGGTAACTATTATAAGAAATATATTTTACGATTGCGACCACGCGGCGATGGCTAAACAGGGGAATTTTTATACATTTATTAACAACACAGTTGTCAAGATAACCTATAGCGGCGGCACCGATACCGATAGCGCGGTTATGGCTGTCGCTGATGAAGGGTATCCGCAAGCCGCAGGCGCGTATCTGGAAGGGAATATTATCTATGACGCAAATAAATTATTCCAATTTTTAACGAATGCAGTGGTTACGGTGACGAACAACCTGATGCCGTTTAGTTGGAATGGGGCTGGCGGCGGCAACATTAACGCTGATCCGATGTTTAAATATGTGCCGCAGGTTTCTGAGACCTATTTCACCAACTGGGCTCAAGCGCAGATAATGTGGGAATGGTTCAGTTTAAAGACAGGTTCGCCGGCAGCCGGGGCAGGACCGTTTAAATCCGATTTAGGCGCTGTTATTCCGACGGGCGTTCGTGTAACTGGCGCGCCTGCGGGGAGTTCATCGCTCGGGACGGTGACGTTAAATGTTGGAATTAATCGCTCAGGCAACGGCATCCCAACATCCAGCTGGCAGTATGGTTCGGGTTACACACATTATAAATGGCGGCTTGACAACGGCGGCTGGAGCGCAGAAACACCGATAACAACGCCGATTGTGCTTAAGAATTTGCTTGAAGGTCCGCATTATGTGGAAGTTGTTGGAAAGAATGACGCGGGGTATTATCAGGACGATCCGATATTTGGAGAGTCGGCAAGGGTTACACGGACGCCGGTTTGGGAAGTGAGATTGACAGTGCCGCCGATTAGGTTGAGCGAAATACTTGCGGCAAATCAAACAGTTCTCTCAACAAACGGTCAAACACCAGACCTTGTTGAACTGTACAATGAAAGTGATGAACCATTTGACCTTGCTGGCATCCGTTTAACTGATGACCCGACAAATCCGGACAAATTTATATTCCCGACAAATTCAATAATCCCGGCTAACGGTTATTTAGTGATTTATTGCGCAAATCGTCCGCAGGGGGCGAGCGGATATTATACCGGTTTCGGATTGAACCAGGATGGAGACGACCTTTATCTATACGATTCGCGAGAACGGGGCGGCTCGTTGATTGAATCAATAAGATTCGGTATGCAAATTCCCGACCTTTCTATTGGAAAACTTAGCGATGGTTCGTGGACGCTAACTGTTCCGACGTTTGGTATGCCGAATCGTCGGGCGGCGGTTGGAAGCCCGTATAAGTTGAAAATAAATGAATGGCTTGCGCTGGGCGAGTCGCCATTTGCAAACGACTTTGTAGAATTATATAACCCTGACCCGCTGCCGGTAAGCCTTAGCGGTCTTTATTTAAGCGACAGTGTTGTCAGTTACTGGACAAGGAATCAATTCCCGCCATTGAGTTTCATCAGCGGCTATGGATTCTTGCGGTTGTTTGCCGATGGAGACAGTTCTCAAGGACCGTTACATCTCAATTTCAAGTTGAGCAGTTTTCAGGGCGGCATTGGACTTTATGATACAAATTTAGTTGCTATTGATATTGTGATGTATCAGCCGCAATGGAAGAATATCTCTCAGGGACGCTCGCCCAACGGCGGGTCTAACATTGTTTACTTTACGCAACCAACGCCCGGTTCGCCAAACCCGATAGTGACCGCTTCTGTAACTGGCGGGGCGCTTGTGATTAACGAAGCGCTGGCTATTAACAACGCGCTTGCAGAACTTGACGGTTCAAAACCGGACTGGATTGAACTTTATAACGGCACGACAAACGCGATTGACCTCGGCGATTACAGCTTGAGCGACGACGTTCAAAGCCCGAGACGGTTTGTATTTACATCCGGGACAGTAATCGGTCCGGGACAGTTTTTAAGAATCCTCTGCGACAATAACAAACCTGCTTCAACAAACAATACCGGGTTTGCATTGAAGGGGAATGGCGGCTCGGTATACCTGTTTGATAAGCAGTTAAATGGCGGGAGTCTGCTTGATTCTATAACTTACGGAATACAGACTGCGAACTTTTCAATAGGCAGGGTGCCGGACGGCAGCACAAACTGGGTTCTTACAACTCCAACTCCGCAGGCGCCGAACTTTGCAATAGCAAGCTTTGCCTCTTTGCAATCTTTAAGGATAAACGAGTGGATGGCGGCGCCAAAGAGCGGCAACGATTGGTTTGAACTGTATAACCCGGAAAATCAACCTGCCGCAATTGGCGGACTTTATTTAACCGACGATCTAACGCGAAGGCAGAAACATCAAATCGCGCCGTTATCGTTCATTGGCGCAAAATCTTATCTTGTATTTGCGGCTGACAACAACACCGGGGCTGGAGCTGATCACGTCAATTTTGCCTTGAGCGCTTCTGGCGAGGCGATCGGGCTGTTTTATCAGGACGGCGAGACGATTGACGCGGTTGTGTTTGGACAGCAATTAGACGGTGTTTCCGAAGGAAGGTTCCCAGACGGCGGGACAAATATTGTCAAATTCCCGCTCACCGATTCGCCCGGCGAGCCAAACTACAGAATGCTCACAAATGTAGTAGTAAATGAGGTTTTGACCAGAACGGCGCCGCCGTTTGAAGACGCGATTGAATTATACAATCTTACAGACAAACCGCTGGATATCAGCGGATGGTGGCTAAGCGATGATTTTGCCACGCTTGAAAAATATCAATTTCCGACGCCAACAATTATTCCGCCAAAAGGTTATTATGTTGTGTATGCGCAGCAATTCACAAACCGGCTATATGCTGCAATACCGTTTGCGCTAAACGCAAATGGCGACGAGGTCGTGCTGTCTGAGTCTGTGAATGGCGCTTTAACCGGATGGCGAACTTATGCAAAATTCGGCGCCGCTGCGCCAAATATTTCATTCGGACGATATGTAACCAGCGACAATAGAGCCGAGTTTGTTGCGATGAGCGCCAAGACGTTTGGCAAAGACGACCCGACTTCTGTTGAGGAATTCCGCACAGGGGCTGGCGCTCCAAACGCGGCGCCGTTGGTTGGACCGGTTGTTATTAGCGAAATAATGTATCACCCGACAGATATAGGAACGAATGACAACGTGGCGTTTGAATATATTGAATTAAGAAATATAACCTCCGCGCCAGTTGCCCTGTATGACCCTGACTATCCAACAAACACCTGGCGAATACGCGATGCCGTCAAATACGACTTTCCATCGGGCACCGTGCTTGAACCGTATGAGGAAATACTGGTCGTCAGTTTTGACCCGATTAATAACCCGGCGTTGTTGCGCGACTTTAAGCAATTTTACAAGATTGACTCTGGCGTAAGGATATTCGGTCCGTACTCGGGCAAATTATCTAATAAAGATGCGGATATAGAACTTGAACGGCCATTTATTCCAACGACAAATAATGTCCCATACATCCGGGTAGAACACGTTCATTATTACGACAGCTCGCCGTGGGATGCTGGCGCTGACGGGACCGGGATGTCTCTTAACCGGATTGATTACAACGCTTTTGGCAACGACCCGATAAATTGGAGCGCAAGCCCGCCGTCGCCCGGTCCGCAACCGTTGCCGCTTGACTTTGACCGCGACGGAATTCCCGACAGCTGGGAATTGCAGTACGGTCTTGACCCGTTGTCTGCGGCGGACGCTGAACTTGATTACGACGGCGATGGGTATTCAAACCTTCAAGAATACATCGCCGGCACAAATCCGCTTGACGCGCGGAGTGTGTTGCAATTTGAATCAAATACAATTCAAATTAGCGGAACAAACCTGCTGGTCAACATCAATGCGGTTGCCAATCGCTCCTATACAATAGAAAGCGCAGATAATTTCGGGGCATACTGGACGCCGGTCTATCAAATTCAACCTGCGCCGACCAACAGGATAATCACTATTCAAATACCTGTTGACGCGCCGATGAAGTTCTTCAGATTGCGCGCGCCTTGAAAAGAATAGATTGCGTAGATTGGCGGTTTTAAAAGACCGTTTTATCAAGCAGAAACAAGACGGGACTGCGGCGCCGGCCTTGCAGCCACGCAGTAGCTAAACAGGCGGTCTTGAGTTGAAACGCGATAGCGGCGGAAGGCATTGACTTTCGTCGCTTACACAATGCAACTCTGGAGACAAAAGCGTTTTGTTGAGATTTGCTCCAAAATCAAACAGTGAATTCATTCTAATTCTATACTCAAGTTTTGACATTGTTAAATTGGAGTGATAAAAGGCGAGGTATGAAATATTTCCACATCTCGCGCAGAGGTTTTTTGAAGCGGTTAACGTCCGCAGCGGCTGCGACTGGTTTGCCGTTATGGTTTCTTGAACGGGAATTGGTTAAAGCTGCGGGAATTCCTGCGGTAACATCTCCTAATGAAAGACCGGGAATTGCGCTTATCGGTTGCGGAAATCAAGGCAGGGGCGATGCTGCAAACGCCGCGCGGTTTGGCGATATTGTTGCAGTATGCGATGTTGACGACAGCCATGCTGAACAAGCGGCGAATGAGTTTGCTAAAAATGGAAAGACGCCGTCTAAGTTCAACGATTTTAGAAAACTGCTTGAGAAAAAGGAGGTTAATATCATCATCAACGGAACTCCAGACCATTGGCATACGCTTGTGAATATTGCGGCTGCTAAGGCGAAGAAAGATATTTACAGCGAAAAGCCGCTGACGTTGACAATTGACGAGGGGAGACGGTTGATTAAAGCGGTGCGCGAGGCGGGCGTAATTTTGCAGGTGGGCAGTCAGCAGCGGAGTGATAGGAATTTTCGCCTTGCTTGCGAACTTGTGAGAAACAGAAGAATTGGCAAGTTAAAACATATAATTGTGGGGCTGCCTACAGGCCCGCGCGAAGGTCCATTTTCTCCACAACCTGTTCCAGCCGGGCTTAATTGGGATTATTATGTCGGGCAGGCGCCGTTTATGGAATACAACGGTAAAAATTGCCACTGGGCTTTTCGCTGGTGGTACTGCTTTAGCGGCGGGCAAATGACAGATTGGGGGGCGCACCATAACGATATTGCGCAATGGGCAAACGGAACGGAGCGAAGCGGTCCGGTAGAGGTCAGCGGCAAATCGCTCATTGATATGGTTCCGGGCGGCTTTGACACTGCGTCAAGGTTCCGCGTTGAGTATAAATATGGCAACGGCGTTACAATGACTGTTGTTGATGAAAGCACCGGTACAGAGGAAAACGTTGTGGGCGATTCAAGGCGAACGCCTAATGGGGTGCAATTCATCGGAAGCGACGGCTGGATTTTTGTCACACGGGGTAAAATTCAAGCAAGCAATCAGGATATTCTGGAAACGCCATTGCCAGATAATGCAATCCGTTTATATAAAAGCGACGACCACATAGGCAACTTTTTTGATTGCGTTAAATCGCGCAAAGCGCCGATTTGCGATGTTGAAATAGGTCATCGTTCAATCTCTGTCGCGCACATCGGTGTCATCTCTATAAGAACAGGTCTTAAATTAAACTGGGACCCGGAGAAAGAACAATTTGTTGGCGAAAATTCAAAAGAGGCAAACCTATGGATCGCTCGCGAGATGCGAAAGCCGTATAACTACAGTTTTATCGGATAAAGAAAAGAGACGGCTTTTACGAAGGTGAAAACAACTATGGGCAACGGGAGGGAAACCGTAAAACCCCCAATTTTTTACTGCATTTATAAATTCATTGTTTATTATCTGTTATAAATGGAAACTGATTCAAAAACTCAAAATCAAAGCGGGAACGGCTCTGTGTTTTTGAAAAGATTCGGGAGCACAATTGCGCTATGGGGAATAGTGCTTGCGGCAATTTTTGCGCCCTCGCGAACGATCGCATTGACGGCGTTTTTAATAATCGCATTGGCTATTACAGTCATCGGTCTGATTGAATTTTACAATTTAATTCAACACCGGGGGTTGCAATGTTTTAAATCTGTCGGAATAGTAACCGGTGTGGTTCTGGTATGCGTTGGTTTTTTGAAAGAGGCGTTTCTTAAAACCGAAATTAATTTTGAACCTGACCTGCTGATTTTCGGGTTCATTGCGATTGTTTTATTGACGCTCCGTTTGTCTCTGCCGGTAAAAGAAAACGGTTTTATTATTCTTGGCACGACTTTGCTTGGCATTATTTACGTGCCGTTTCTGTTTCTATTTATTCAGAAAATATACTTTTATCCAAAGGTTAACGGACCATATTATCTGCTGCTGTTTCTGCTATTGACCAAGTTTAGCGACAGCGGGGCATACATTTTCGGGTCGCTGTTCGGGAAGCATAAGATGACGCCGACGATAAGTCCTAAAAAGACGTGGGAAGGTTTTATCGGGGCAATAATTTTGCCGGTTGTAGTTGCTCTAATATTTTACGGCATAGCGGGCAAATGGTTAAATAAGATGACGGCGCCGCATTTAATAATACTTGCTGTAATTCTTGGCGGCGCGGCGGTTGTTGGAGATTTAGTGGAATCGGTTTTCAAACGAGAATCTGACATAAAAGACAGCGGCAATCTTTTTCCCGGTGTCGGCGGTGTGCTTGATGTTCTTGACAGTTTGCTTTTCAACGCGCCGATAATGTATTTTTATATGCGTTATGTTATGAGCCTTTGAGAGGCTTCTATTTTTGATTTTAATTAGTTATGAAAAATGTTGTTTTGCTTGGCAGTACCGGTTCAATCGGGACAAGCACCATAAAGGTTGTTCAGGATTTGAGCGATCGGCTTCGGCTCGTTGGTCTTGCCGCCGGAACCAATACGGCTTTGCTTCTTGAACAGACAAGACAGTTAAAACCGGTTGCAATTTCGGTAAAGAATCCGCAGAACGCGGAGCAGCTGCGCTCGGCGCTGGGCGGGTCACTCCCTGTTTACAGCGGGGATGAGGGGCTTATAAAACTTGCGACGATGCCCGAAGCCGATGTTGTATTAATAGCGATTGTTGGCACTGCCGGGCTTCAACCTGCTCTTGCGGCGCTGAGGGCTGGAAAAGATATTGCCGTCGCTTCAAAGGAAATCCTTGTTATGGCAGGGGAGACTGTTATGGCTGAAGCCAGAAAGTATGGACGGCGCGTCCTTGCCGTTGACAGCGAACACTCGGCTATATTTCAGTGCATTGACGGGCATCCATCAAAATTTATAAGAAAACTCTGGCTAACGGCTTCTGGCGGACCGTTTAGAAAGACCCCGATAGAGAAGTTCCCGGAGATCACCGTTGAACAGGCGCTTAAACATCCCTCCTGGAATATGGGGAGGAAAATAACAATAGACTCTGCAACGTTGTTCAATAAAGGGCTTGAAATGATTGAAGCCCGCTGGCTGTTTGATGTGGAAATTGACCGCGTCGGCGTGGTTGTTCATCCGCAGAGTGTAATTCATTCTCTTGTAGAATTCATTGACGGCTCAATTATGGCGCAGCTTTCAACACCGGATATGTGTCTGCCGATTCAGTATGCTTTGACCTATCCGGAACGGGTGCAAAGCGCGCGCGTGCAGACAAATCTTGCAAAGATCGGCTCATTGAATTTTGAAGAGCCAGATGAAACCCGTTTTCCTTCTCTAAAGCTGGCGCGCAGAGCCGCACAGATTGGCGGCACTATGCCTGCCGTGTTGAACGCAGCCAATGAAATTGCCGTAGAGGCGTTCTGCGAGAGAAAAATCAGGTTCACTGACATCCCGGAAATCGTCGCAAAAACTATGGACTCTCATAGACCTGTTTCACATCCGCAACTTAATGAGATTCTTGATGCCGACAGATGGGCGCGCGAAAAGGCAAAATCAATTGCCGCTCTGTTGAAGAAATAGTAAGAACATACCTGTTTGAAATAGTTGGTCAATAGTTGCCTTGCGCGGCAAGATATTTAATTATGCCTGATTTTTCTGTTGCTTCAATGTTGATCAAGGTTGTAATAATAGGTTTAAAATTTCCAATGAAAGAAAATCAAAGCGCGTTAAATTGGACGAGTCGCGCCCGGGTTGAAGCGGCAATAAATCATCGTGAACCGGACCGTGTCCCGTTTGACCTCGGGGGGACGATTTTAACAGGAATTCATCGTATTGCCTATTCCCGTTTGCGCAAATATCTTGGTTTGTCAGAAAAGGAGATAGAGATAGAAGACCCGTTTCAGCAACTTGCAAAGGTTGACGAGGATGTAAAGGAGAGACTAAAGGTTGATGTTTGGGGAATAAATCCCGCCGCGCCGCCAGAGGCGCCGGTTAAAAAATGGATTGAAGAGGGCTACAGCAAGATACTGGATGAGTGGGGGATTGAATGGTGGATGCCGCTTGAAGGAGGTTTTTACCACGATATGCGCAGACACCCGATGGAGAATGTAAACAGCGTTGAGGAGTTAAAGAAATACAAGTTTCCCGACCCGGTTCACCCGGCGCGGTTTGTTAATTTTGCGCAGTTGTCAGATGAATTGATGAACAAGCGAGAGGTTGCCTATATACTGGGCAGAAATGCCGCCGGTATTTTTGAAGTGGCGTTGTGGCTGCGCGGTTTTGAAAACTTCTTTTGCGATATGATAGAGAATCCGGACTTTGCCGAGGCGTTGCTTGACACTATTTGCGAGATCAAGATGAGATACTGGGAGAAGGCGCTGCAGATTGTGGGGAAAAATGTAATGATAGTTTCTGAGGCGGATGACCTTGCTTCGCAAAATCGCTGTTTTATAAGCACTGAAATGTACAGACGTTTTTTAAAACCGCGTCATAAAAGGTTGTTTGATCATATTAAAAAATCCGCGAAGGCGCCGGTGAAAATCTTTTTTCATTCTTGCGGCGCAGTCCGTCCGCTTATACCGGATTTAATAGAAGCCGGTGTTGATATATTGAATCCCGTTCAGGTGAGCGCTGCTGGTATGGATACGAAGGAGTTGAAAAAGGAGTTTGGTAAAGAGATTGTATTTTACGGTGGCGGGGTTGACACTCAGTATGTTTTGCCGCGCGGCACGCCTGAACAGGTGAAGGATGAAGTTAAACGGCGAATAGACGATCTTGCCCCGGGCGGCGGGTTTGTTTTTGCAACTGTTCATAATATCCAAGCCGATGTGCCGCCGCAAAATATAGTCGCAATGCGGGAAGCGCTCGAAGAATACGGAGTTTATTAAGCATAAACTAGATTGTCGGGCAACTTGAATAATTGTCTGTTAATGCTAATATAATAGTTAATTGTAAATTAATATCCAATTTAAACAGACAAATGGTTAAAGAGAGCGAATCGGAGAATGGCGGCGAGTGCCACACGGAGAACCTGACGGAATTGAAAAGGTTTTGCTCGCCCGGCAGAGGCTTTTGGAACGAAATACCGGAACAAGAATGGAACGATTGGCGATGGCAACTGCGAAATAGGATTACAACGGTTGAAGAACTTAAACGATTGGTCCGGCTAACTTCAAAAGAAGAGGCGGGGGTTTTGCTTGCGGGAAAACGGCTTGCTCTTGGTATCACGCCTTATTTTTTTAATCTAATAGACAAAGAGGATGAGAATTGTCCGATTAGAAAGCAGGTTATCCCGAGCATTGAAGAGATGGATGTTTCGCCCTGGGAGCGGATTGATCCTTGCGGTGAAGAAGAGGATTCGCCCACGCCCGGAATTGTTCACAGGTATCCTGACCGTGTTTTATTTTTAGTAACCGATAGGTGCGCCTCTTACTGCCGCTATTGCACCCGTTCCCGTATGGTTTCAAACGCAAGCGGATATGATTTTCATCCCAATTTTGAACGGCAAATTGCCTATATTCGCGAGCGCAAAGAGGTTCGCGACGTATTATTGAGCGGCGGCGACCCGCTTTTGCTTAACGATGAAAAGATTGACGAGTTATTGGGCAAGTTGCGCCAGATTCCGCATATTGAACTTGTAAGAATTGGGACGCGAATCCCGATATTTTTGCCGCAGAGAATTACGGCAGAGTTATGTCGGATATTGAAAAAACATCATCCGCTTTTCATTAGCATTCATACAAATCATCCGAAAGAGCTCACTATTGAATCGCGCGCGGCGTTGGAACGGCTTGCAGACGCGGGAATACCGCTGGGCAACCAGTCTGTTTTGTTAAAGGGGGTCAATGATGATCTTGTTGTGATGAAGGCGCTCGTGCAGAAATTGATTATGTGTCGCGTTAAGCCGTATTATCTGTATCAGTGCGACCTTGTTGCTGGAACCGCGCACCTGCGGGCAAGCATAAAGAAGGGTATTGATATTATGCTTGGTCTGCGCGGGTTTACAAGCGGTTATGCTATTCCGCAATATGTAATTGATGCCCCGGGAGGCGGCGGAAAAATACCGATAAATCCAAACTACATCGTGAGCATTACAGAAGAGCGGATTGTCCTGCGCAATTACGAAGGCAAAATCTATGAGTATCCGCAGAACGCCGCAGAGGAGACGCAGAATAAAACAGGCGGCATAGTTTGCCACGACCTTGTCTGATTTTTATTTATTGTTCTGTTGCCTCCGCTACAATTATCAGTGTTATGGCAACGCGAAAAGAGAGCGAGTTAAAAGAACGGGTAGCGAAGATTATTGATGTTTTAAAGCGGACTTATCCTAATGCCCATTGCGAACTGAATTATCAAGACCCGTTGCAATTGCTTGTAGCCACTATACTTTCAGCCCGCTGCTCGGACAAACAGGTAAATATCGTTACGGAAGAACTGTTCAAAAAATATAAAACTGCGGCTGACTACGCAAACGCAGACCCGACAGAGTTTGAAAATAATATTAAACGGATCGGTATGTACAGGACAAAGGCGCGCGCCATCCAGTCCGCCTGCAAAAAGATACTTGAGAGGTTTAATGGGGAAGTGCCAAAAACGATGGAAGAACTTACAAGCCTTGATGGTGTTGGACGCAAGACAGCAAATGTTGTTCTTGGCAATGCTTATGGAGTTAATTCGGGGATAGTTGTTGATACGCACGTTGCGCGTCTGTCGGAACGGCTCGGACTTTCTAAAGAAAAGAACCCGGAGAAGATTGAACTTGACCTGATGAAGGTTGTTCCGCAGGAGCAATGGACTATGTTCAGCCACTGGATAATTTGGCACGGCAGACGGAGGTGTTTTGCACGGAATCCGGACTGCGAAAATTGCGAGATACAAAAGTTGTGTCCATCCGCATTTGCTTTTAAAAAAACAGCTAAAAAGAAATAACCAGCGGGGCTGAAAGATGAGCGCGGAAAAAGATTTATGGTTTATTTTTGACTCCGGGGCTGGCGAGCCAGAAGAGAATATGTTAATTGACAGGGCGTTGCTTAACAATGCAGCGCAAATCGGGCGACCGCTATTGCGGCTGTATAGCTGGGAAAAGCCGGCAGGCACTTTCGGTTTTTTTCAAAAACGCGAAGAGATTGAAAAAATAACCCGCATACGGCCGCTTGTTCAAAGACCGACAGGCGGCGGATTTGTCGCTCACATCAACGACTGGACTTACAGCGTCGTAGCGCCGCCGTCTCATTGCTGGTATAGATTAAAGGCAGTGGAGAGTTATAAACTAATTCACAACTGGTTATCCGCGGCTTTTAAATTGCTCGGTATAGAGACCGAACTTGCCCAGGAAGCGGTAAGACCGTTGCCAGGTCAATGTTTTGCCGGGTATGAAAAGTATGATCTGTTGATGAATGGACGCAAAATCGCCGGCGCAGCCCAGCGGAGGACTAAAACAGGGCTTTTGACTCAGGGGTCAGTCCAGCCGGTTCCTGAAAATATCTCATTCTCGCAATGGAAAAAGGCTTTAATTGAATCCGGCAAAGCGTTCCTGAACGCAACATTTGAAGAATTTTTTCCAGAAAACCAGAACTTTATTCGTCGATTTCTTACAACAGAAAAACAAGGGTAATCCTAATGAGAAAATTTAAAAATTTTAAATTATTATCTTATTTTACCAGAGAAGTGCTGACGGCTGGAGTGGTCTTTTTACTTACTGTTTTGCCGCAAGCACCAAGCGGCGTCGCCGGGGCAGAATCAAAAATTGTCCCCACAAATTATTTCCTTATTGTAACCGGGGGAGAACTGCTTGAAGGGGTTGTTCAGGATAGTCATACAAGTTTTATAACGCGAACGTTGCATCCGTTAGGATTGCGCTGTGTTGGTTCAATCATAGTTGACGATGAACGGGATGACATAATTTCGGCTCTGAAATATGCCACTAACAAAACGAGCCTGATAATTACCACTGGCGGGTTGGGGCCGACCGCAAACGACATCACAAGAGAGACTCTTTCTGAATTTACCGGAATAAAACTTGTTGAAAATCCTGCCCTTGTTGAACAGATGGAAAAGCGGTTCAACCTTGCCAGAGATAATATCAGACAGAATCTCATAAAACAGACTATGACCCCTGAAAAAGGCGGCTATTTAAACAATTCGGCAGGAACAGCGGCAGGGCTTGTATTTGATATGGATAATGTGGAAATAATAGCATTGCCCGGACCGCCGCGCGAGCTGCAAAGAATGGTTTCGGAGCAGTTGTTGCCGTTTCTTAAAAACAAATACGGACTTCACCAGCCGGGGGCATCAGTTACCGCCCGCTTTATCGGGATAGGTCAATCGCAAATTGATGACATTTTGAGAAATAAAATCAAAATTGCGCCGGACATAATAACAGGCTCAATTTTTGACGGTTCGCGGGTTGATTTCACGTTCTCGTTAAAAGGAAGTTCGCCGGAGGATTTAAGGAGATTGTACGAATTAATGCAGAAATTGATAGAGCATTTTGGCGACTCAATCTACTCTACTAACGGAGCCTCGCTTGAATCTGTAGTCGCAACGGCGCTTAAGAAACATAATATAACAAAGGTGATCATCGCAGATGCTTGCAGGGCGCATTTTTTAGATAGCGTTCAGAAGTGCGACGATTTCAGACAGATTTTGCTCGGGGCTTATTCTGCGTCCGATGAAGATTCACTGCGGCGCTTAATTAAGATTGGCGATTTGCAATGGGGATTGCAAAAAACCGCAAAAGAACAAGCCGATTTTATAGCGAATCTATTGCAGGAGGATAGAAACGATAGACTCGCAATTTGCATAACCTCGCCGGTTAAATCGGATGGCGGTTACAAGGTGTTTGTAGCGATTAAGTCCGCAATATATAAGGACGATTTAAATTTTTCTCTGCGCGACTTTTCGGAACAGAGTCTTTCTCATCTGACCACGCAGATATTAGACCGCCTGCGCCGCAGTCTTAAATAGACCGTGTTCAACCGATGGTTTACAACAAGGCGTATGAAAAGGATTAAAATCCGACAACTTTGTCCTCGTCATCTGCTTTTATGACCGGCGTTGCCTCGTGCATAAAAAGCGATATCCATTCTAGCGCTTGCGCCTGTTCATTTCTATTGCCGCCGCGAAGTTCATATCGTCCGAATTGATTGCGGACCAGCCGCGCGTTTCCAAACCGCGCAACCACCTTGTCCGCGCGCCTTATGTTTGACACAATATTTTCTATCAGTTTCATAATGATAAATATTAAACAGAGAGGTAAGACATTGATTGTCCAAGGCTAAAAATATTTTTTTGAAACATAAATTCTCAATCAATGAGAATTGAACTCAATGTTTGATCTTAAAAACGGCGTGAACTAGAACGGGTAAGGTAGATGCGATATTGTTAGAGCGCTATTTCTCCGTCGTGTTCTGTGCAGCTCTATGTTCTCTGTGGTTTATTTTTCACCACAAAGGGCGCAGAGGAACACAGAGAAAAGAATTTTTTTTAGACCCCCTCGGGGTCTCTTTTATTGATTTCCAAGCCTAAACAGAATTTAAAAAACAAAATTAGTAACCAATTTACTTTCTTAATTCTGGTATTATCCTGCTGATTTTGTGTTATTCAATCTCACAAAGCGGTGTCCAGAATACTGCCGTAGTCTTGCACCGCACTCCAAAATTATGATATATCGCGGTTATTTCTTGCCGCCTTGCAGCGCCTGTTCCATTGCGCTTTTCATTAATTCCTGCATTGAATTGTATTTTTTATAGTCTTCCGGGACTTTGAAGAGGTTTGCCGAAGGTGATTCAAGTTTTGGATTTTTGAAAACCAACGTTACCTCGTTTTCTTGATCGGTGATTTTGATTTGAATAGGAAAGTCTTTAAGGTTTGTCGCGTTCCAGACAAAGGCTTCCTGTTTCTTCCCCGATTTGTCAGTCGCGATAATCTTTGCCTTTTTGCACTTTTGTTTTTCAACTGTTTCTTCGCCGAGGTCTGTTTTGTCTATTTTGAGGCTTTCGCCGTTGGCATCATCGGCTTTTGAAGTCAAAGCGATATATGATTTTAAAGAAGGATAAACCACATAGCCTATATTTGATGAGACGCCGCTTATAGAAACTACTTTGTCCATACCTAATTGTTTGAGCATATTGACGGCTTCGGGGGACATTGCCTCGCCTTTGAATTGGGTCATATCAAGCGCGATTCTGATTTTTCCGTTGCTGTAAGCGAAATCGATGTTGCCGCTCAATGTGTCGCCCTCTTTTTTGATATTTATTGTTGCTGGCGATGAAAACTCTTTTACATCTTTAAAAATTTTTAACAACAACGGGTCTGCTCCGGGAACTGCTCCTGAAGATACCTGTCCGTAAACGAATCCTACGTTTGAACAAACAAGGATTGCCAGCGCAACTAAAAAAAATTTTTTCATTCGTCTGCTACTTTAAATTATTGCGGCGATATTTTCAAGATATTTTGGAATTTTCGGCGGGTTTGTTTGAACCCTGAGGATTCCAGGAAAAATGCGTTTTTGAGGAGATTAAATTTATCAAGGTATTTTATAACGATAAAATCAGGGGAAAAAATTAGGACGGCGCTGCTCGGTTAAACAGCGCCGCCCGTAGTTCGCGGAGAACAGTCCGGAGACCCAACCCCTTAAGCCT
>JBMFQZ010000028.1:0-53061 GCA_049968335.1 Verrucomicrobiia bacterium | reverse complement strand
GTGCCGGAGATAAATGCTTTTAAACTTGTGAGCAAGAGCATACTTGCCGACCATCCTAACTGGCCTGTTGTCGACCCACTGATGATAGCATTGCCACTATCCTTTATTACAGCGGTTATAATAAGTCTCATCACTACTCCGCCAGACGCGGAACATATCTCAAGGTGTTTCCAAATTAAAAACAGAGACGCAGCAAAATAAGATGATTCTTGGATTGAAATAACGGCGTTCCATTTCGTTATGTTTCCAACTTAATTAGGTGGCGTTGATCAGACTTTAGTCGTCAAAAGGATTGATAACATCTTTAGTTTGTAAATAATAAAGAGCAATCCTATGAAAAACTATAAAAAAGTTTTTAATCTGGCATTGCTTGGTCTTTTCTCGTTTATTCTTCTGGTGTTGGAAGGAACCGCTCAGAACCCAAAAATTCCATCGGACGAAGAATCAAGGAAGATTTATTCAGCGGCGCCTGCAAAGGCGATGGCAACTCCTAAAAAAGAAAGGAAAATTCTGGTATTTACTTTATGCCGCGGATTCTATCACAATTCAATTCCGTACGGGGCGCGCGCTGTTCAATTCTTAGGAGAAAAAACAAAAGCGTTTAAAACCGTGATTTCGGATGACCCTTCATTTTTTGAGCCGGAGAAATTGAATGAATTCGACGGCGTTTGTTTAATGAACGCGCTTGGAGAATTTTTTATTCCCGACAATTTGAAACAACTTCCTCAATCCGAGCAGGAAAAAATTCTGAAAAAAGATAGAGAATTAAAAGAGAATTTCCTCAATTTTATAAAAAGCGGGAAGGGGCTTATTGTTATCCACGGTTCTTCATTTGCGTTTCCGAACTGGAAAGAATACGCTGAAATACTTGGCGGTTTCTTTGACAGTCACCCATGGAACGGTTATGAAAAACTTGCGATTAAAATTGAAGAGCCAGCGCATCCCCTCGTAGGCGCATTTTGCCCGAGCGGTTTTGAAATTATTGACGAAGGTTATCAATTCAAAGAGCCGTATTCGCGGAAAAATGTTCGCGTATTGATGAGTCTTGATTTAAGCAATATGGACACTAATAAGCCGAATTTAAGAACCGACCGCGATTTTCCGATTACGTGGGTAAAACAATATGGTAAGGGACGAGTTTTTCACTGCGCGCTCGGGCATAATCCGGAAGAATTCTGGAATCCCTCATTGCTGACGCATATTCTGGATGGAATCCAGTTTGCTATTGGCGATCTGGACGCGCCGGTTGAACCCAGATAATTAAAATATGAAAACAATTAATTCAGCTTTTCTGGTTGCAGTTATTGTTTACTGCGCCATTTCACATTTTCAAATAAATGCGGAAGATACAGCAGATTGCAAAATAGATTTCCGATATAAACCGCCAAACTGGCAGACGGCAATTTGTCTGCCGGATGACTGGCAAAAAACACTTGTCGGAAAGGATGGCGCCTTGCTTTATGATTATCCCGGGGGCTTTTCAGGATTTGGATTAAGAATAAACACAAGCCTTTCGACCAACGCAGTCTGGATTGATCAGAGTCTATATTCTCCAAAAGTTCCGATTGCCAGGACATATTATAAATATGGCGATTTACAGATTGAACAAACCGCATTTGCAGTTGTTTCTTCTCCAGAAACTCCAGTAAAAAAGGCTCTCATAGAGCGAGTTGATTCGCAAAGCATGATAAAAAACTGGGCGAACCCGACAGCTGACTTTGATAAAGATTTTCGTCATATCGCAGTCGGATGGGGAAAGCCAGTTCACTATCGGTTCAAATCTGAGAAGGATACAAAATATATTGTCGCGTTTGGTTTGTGCGAGGGTTGGCATACCAACGCCGGCAAACGGATTCTTGACCTTCAAATTGAAGGAAAAACAAGGGCGACTGTTGACCTTGTGAAGGAGAAAGGGCAAAATATCCCAGCGGTTTATCAGTTTATAGCATCAGACGAAAACAATGATGGCTGGATTGACATTGTTTCCGCAGCCTCAAAGAGCGGGACAGATAGCAACGCCATATTGAACATCATCTGGATTTTTCCCGAAAACGCGCGGGTTTCAGAGAAAGAACTTTTGAGCGAACGTTATTCAGCGCAACCAATAATCAGAGTCTCCTGCGCTGAATCCGATTTTGGCAATAAGCCGTTACGAACCGATGTGATGATAATAAAATATCAAAATCAAGGCGTAACGCAGGCGAGGTTCACACCGGAAATCGCGGTTGATTATGATGAGCCAATCATTCGCATAGAAAATTCCAAACGAAAACTATTTATTAACTCGCGGACAAGAATGTTTTTAACCGCAGATTGCGCGGAGATTGTAAATAAGCCCAATCGCTCAATTATTAAAATGAATGAAGTGGCGCTACCGGCAGGAAAGGAATATGAACTTGCGATTGGAATTTTAAGGGGAGAGGGCAAAAAGGAGATGCCAGAGAGTGTATCGGAGGCAAAATCGCTTTTGAACCGCGCTGTCAAATTCTGGGAAAACTTAAAACTGCCATACAACATAATTGAAGTTCCAGATGAGCAGTGGCAGGCTTTATTAACCTCTTGCATACGGAATATCTATCAGGCAAGAGAAATAAAAAACGGCCTCCCGGCATTTCAGGTTGGTCCGACCTGTTATCGCGGTCTATGGGTTGTGGACGGTTCATTTATAATGGAAGCAATCACTTTTCTCGGACGAACAAACGAGGCAAGGGAGGGGATTAAATACTTGATGAGTTTTCAGCGCGATGACGGCGGAATAATGTTGATTAATGGACATTGGAAGGAGACGGGCATCGCATTATGGGCAATTTACCGTCACGCCGTCTTAACAGGAGACAAAAAATGGCTTGAACAAAATTGGAGCAAGGTTGAGAAAGCCGTAAATTATATTTTCAAACTTAGAGAAATGCCTTCGCCTGACGCGCCGAATGCGGGATTGATTCCGGATGGATTCAGCGATGGCGGTCTTGGAGAAAGTCTTCCCGAATACACAAATATTTACTGGACGCTTGCCGGATGGAAAGCAGCGATTGACGCGGCGAATTTTCTCGGAAAACCAGACATCGCCGCGCAGTGGAAAGATGAGTATGACAAGTTTTACAACAGATTTAGAAAAGCCGCAGAACGAGATATGAAAACTGATGCGTTCGGGAATAAATATCTGCCAATCCGAATGAAGAATAATGAAAAAATTCCGCCTCAAAAGGCGCAATGGGCATTTCTGCACGCTGTGTTTCCTGGGAAAGTTTTTCAAAAGGACGACCAGCTGGTTATTGGTAATATGGCGATGTTGAAATCCTGTGAAAATCAAGGTATGGTGCTTGATACGGGATGGTTAAAAGATGGTATCTGGACATATTTTGGGTCGTTTTACGGTCATAGCTGGCTATGGCTTGGAGAAAGCCAGAAAGCGGCACAGACTCTAATTTCATTTGCAAACCACGCCTCGCCTCTTATGTGTTGGAGAGAAGAACAGATGCCAGTTGGCAAAGGCCACACCGTCGTGGGAGATATGCCGCATAACTGGGCAAGCGCAGAGTTTATAAGATTGACCCGAAATTGTCTCGTTTTTGAAAGAGACGAAGAATTGCATCTGTTAGAAGGATTTTTAAAATGCTGGTTGAAACCCGGGAAGACTTTAAGGATCAACAATGTATTGACGGAATTTGGAACGTTATCTTTTGAAATGCAAATATCAAAAGACGGAAAGACGTGCAAGGTTCATCTCAACCCGCCAAAAAGGAAGCCACCAAATAGAATAGTTCTGCATTTAGAACCCTGGTCAGGAAACAGAGGCGTCGTTGAATGCAATTTAAATAAAACAAGTAAGTTTGAAATAAAATTAAAGGAGTAAAATTTTGCTTTATCCAAAAATAAGAAGCAGCAAAACTCCGACCACCGATGTAATAATTGTTACTGGAATACCGAATTTTGCGTAATCCCAGAAACCGACTTCGGTATATCCGCGGGCGCTTTCAACAACGATTATATTAGCAACCGAGCCGAGTATAGTGAGATTTCCGGCAAATGTTGTGGCAAGCGCCATAACCTTCCACATAAGTTCCGGATTAGAAAAATTGGGAATCCATTTGCCAGCGACTAGGACAAATGGGACATTGGAAAATATGTTTGAACCCAGCGCGGAGAACCACGCAAAGTTCCAGACCTGCGAGGTTTTTGAACCGCCAAAAACAGTTTTTAGCGCGTTGTATGCTTCATCGGGCAGACCTGTTCTATTAAACGCAGAAACAACTACAAACAGAGCGGCAAAAAAAAGTAGCAGATGCCAGTCCACTAATTTTAACACATAGTGGGTATCCTTTTTTCCAAGAACCATAACAAGCGCGCCGCCGGCAAGCGCTGTCCATGCCAGATTTGCGCCGCTCATAAAACCGATGAACACGAGAACCAGCACCCCAAAGGTAATGTATAGAAGTCGTTTATCCAATTTATACTCGCGAGTAGTGGGACGCTTAATTTCAACTCCGTTCAAGATTTTTCTAAAACCAAAACAGAGAATTGCATATTCAATCAGAAGACCGACAACGGCTGCTGGCAACAGAGACAAGAAGAAATTTGCGAATGATATTTTTGAGAAATGTCCGATTATCATATTTTGCGGATTGCCAACAAGGGTTGCAACGCTTCCGATGTTTGCGCTCATTGCAAGGGCAAGTAAATACGGCAGCAAAGGCAAACCGCCCCGAGCGATTACTGCAACCACAAGGGGAGTCATCATCATACAAACAGTGTCGTTAACAAGTAGAGCGGAAAGAATACCTGAGGAAAATATGAGATAAAGTAAAAGTCTTTTTTGTGTTGGAACAACCCGCAAAATCCAATCTGCCATCCAGTCAAAAAATCCTGCCATATAAAGATAAGCGGAAATAAGCATCATTCCTAAAAGCAGGACAAGGGTGTCGTATTCAATTGATTGATAGACCTGCTCGGGCGTCATAACGCCCGTTGCAACCAGAAAAACTGTGCCTAATAATGCCGCGGCGGGACGGTTTAGTGGGAGAATCTTTAATCTGCGCCCGCTTATTAAAATATACGTAAATGAAAAAATTAAAATTGTCGCGATTTCTTTATATAAATCGCCAGAAATACGCATATAAAAATAAAAAATTGGTGGAGCCGAGGGGATTCGAACCCCTGACCCCCACAATGCCATTGTGGTGCTCTACCAACTGAGCTACGACCCCACGTTCAACTTAAGTTAAGATTAATTTTAATGGCAAATTTTGTCAAATCAATACAGGATAAATTTTTTTAAAATTTTTGATGCAAAATTTTTAGAAACCTGTATAAATGTTAGAAAAGATAATCCGTAAAGTATGAGAGAAGTGGAAAAAGAACGAGAAAATCCATTGGTTCCATGCGACTAAAAGCAATATGCTGCGGTATGTATATGCGTGCCTTGGCAGCCGCTACGGTGCGTTCAAGGAATACAATTGACCCAGAATTTATAAAAATAGACCCATCCGATCAACCAGAAATCCTCACTGCAAAAATTCAGTCTATCATTGATAACGCCTCTTTGTTGAACTACAATGCGGTTCTAGTTTTATTGCCCTGCGAGAAGTGGCTAAAAGCCCTTAATGGATTGGTCATCAACAAGGCGCCGGTTGTATTTCCGAGAAAATTATCCTGCAATCAACCCGTATGTTCCCAATCATTGAATATGGACAATACGAACAATTGCGCGAGGGATGACTGGGTTTTTGCCTGGGAGGTCGGGCATCTGCAATCAACCGAAGGCTTTCAAGAAGCGGTGAAGATTGATAGTCCAAAATCCGTTGTTAAATGTGATGAGCCAGTTAATTTGTTCAATATTTCATCGTTATTATTATGGGAGAGAGAAGCCGAGATTGAAGCAGAGTGGTTCGGATGGGATTTTGAAAAATTAACCACAGATTTCAATGTTTTGCAGCGCCTTGTTAACGGATATTGGAGTTATGAAGAGTTTATTGTTTTAATGCCGGGCTCACAATTCACTCCGGATACCAACAACCAGCAATGCAGCAAAGTTAACGATTAACCACTTTATAGTTTTTAAATGGCATTATTATTTTGAGAGGATTCTAAAAAACTTCATACGGTTTTCTGTTTCAATTGGTTCTTCAATCACCGCTTTTCCATCTAAAATCGTCATATTATTTGTCATCCGTTCCCATTGAACAAGATTTGTGGATGTTTGAATTTCAAAATTTACAAGGTCTTCTTGCGATAGAAGACTTCCATCGCTATTACCGAATGTTAACCTTATCGAATTATCGCCTTCCATTTTATTTATCTGGATTAATTGCGGGGAAATGATCCGTAGATTAACGGGGGCGCTCGTTATACTGCCGACAACATTTGATACAACGACAGTGTAATAACCGGCATCAGACCTTGTTAGATTTGAAATTGTAAGAATCGGACTTGTCGCATTTGATAACAGAACCCCGTCTTTGAACCATTGATAGTATATCGGAAATGAGCCGCTTGCAGTTACTTCAAAAGTTGCAGTTTGCCCAGCGACGCGGACAAGGTTTGCAGGATTTGAAATGATTGAAGGGGGATAAAAGTCAGGTTGTCCAATAAGAGCGGCGGCGTGATATTGACCGAAGGAAACGGCGTAGACATTTGAAAGTCCGACTGGCGGTGTGAGCGAGCCGAATTCATTGCCTCCCCAGACTTTAATGATTCCATTTGACAAAATAGCCGCGCTGTTTCCGCCTCCGGCGGCGATTGATATTACATTAGTAAGATTTGCGGGCAGATAAGTCTGTCCAAACGATTGGTCTCCCCAGGCTACGACCTCGCCGGTTTGTTTAAGGGCTAAAGAGTGGAGTCCTCCAGCCGCAATGGATACAACATTATTAGTAGCCGATGGGGGAACTGTTGACTGGCTTGAATTTGGCCATGGCGAAGTTGTTCCATTTGCTCCAGCTCCCCAGGCAATCACACTCCCGTCGCTTTTTAAAGCCAGATTATGGTAATCTCCGGATGAGATTTTGATGACATTATTTAATCCAGTTGGCGCAATGCCCTGATTATAGGTGGTGTCGCCCCATACCGCTATTCTGCCATCGCCAAGCAGCGCAATCGTGTGTCCAACTCCGCCATCCACGCTAATCGCCGGTGGAAGATTTGTTGGAACGGCGCATTGTCCATAACTGTTCCCTCCCCAAGCAAAAATTTTTCCGTCTTTGTTGATTGCGAGGCTATGATAGGCGCCGCAACCGATTGAAACAATATTAGAAACAAATGCAGGAACGTCGCATTGACCGTAAGAATTATCGCCCCATGCAATCACATTGCCGTCTGCCGTTAGAGCGATTGTGTGAAGAGAGCCGGAACTAATAGCAGTTAAATTTGTCATTGCCCCGGGAACAAGCGATTGTCCAAAATTATTTCGTCCCCAGCAAAATACTTTTCCGTCGGCGCGCAAAGCCACTGAATGATATTTTCCACAGGCGATTGAAACAATGTTTGTCAATTCAGACGGAATTCGTGATTGACCGTAAGTATTATCGCCAAAGGCGATAACTGTTCCATTTTCTAACAAGACAAGACTGTGTCCAGCTCCTGCTGCTATTGCTATTGCCCGCGATGGAATTGGTGGAACATTACATTGTCCCGAGTAGTTAGCGCCCCAAGCGAAAACTGCTCCATTAGAATCTATGGCAAGACAGTGATATTCTCCTGATGCAATTGCAACCGCGTTTGTCAAAGAAGAGGGAACATTTGTTTGACCATAAGAATTATTTCCCCAGACGATTATCCTTCCGTGTCTTGTCAAAGCAATAGAATGTTCTTTTCCAGCCGCGATAGCAATGACATTTGATAATGAAGCCGGGACATTTGTTTGTCGCGAGAAGTTTGCTCCCCAACTCACAACTGTTTCATTAGAGAGTAGCGCAAGCGAGTGGTTGTCTCCTGCGGCAATTTCTATAGCCGGCATAAGATTTGTTGGTATGTTTAATTGTCCATAAGTATTAGTTCCCCAGACAAATATTTTTCCGTTGATATTTAAAGCAATAGAGTGTTTATCGCCGGCAGCAATAGAAATTATGTTAGAAATATTCGCGGGAATATTGCATTGAAATGCACTGTTGTTGCCCCACGCAATCAATCCTTGAGAAGTTATAGCGAGGTTGTGAAAAGACCCGCAGCCAATTTTTGTAAAACTGATATTCTCGTCCACCGGCGGTATAGCGATGTTTCCCCAGCCGATTAATTGTGTTTTGCCGTAGGTTTGAATTAACAGTAGAAAATATATAGTTCCAACTAATATTTTGCGCATATAGGCTCTCTGATTATACTAATTCACTTTGTTACAACTGAGTTGTTAGGCGGGTTATACCATAGACTCTTCCAATATAATTTATCCAGTTCAAAATAATCTATATTTTCTTTTGATGGGTCAAATGATGCTGGAAGTATCCCGAAACGTTTCATTTCTCTTATGTATTGACGATTCGGTTTAAAACCGGGTGTGCCATATCGCGGAGGGGTGTTTGCCAATTTTGCCGCTTTTTCAATAGATAACAGCAGCGCTTTATAGTCCGGATCGTCTGTGGTTTTAAAGACATCTCCGCAGCTGCCGAAACCGCCAGAAGATTTTGCCAGCGGCGCTAAGATGAGCGATGAATTTTTAGGATTTGAAAAGTTCAACAATATATTAACACTGTATCGCGCCACGGGATCGTTTTTAAAAATTATTCTTTCATAATCCGCGGTTGGACGCCCGGCAAGCGAACGGTCTTTATATCTTTCATCGCCATTGTATGGGATTGACGGCAGGAGATTATCTTTAATTGACTTTCCTTTGTGGCAAACTGCGCAGCGGCGTTGAATTAACGCGGATTGTTCAGAAAAAACAAGGTAAGTTGCCGAGCCATCTCGGTTTTGTTCTGCATTATTCCTTAGCGCAGCATAAGTTCCGGCGTATGGGGCGCCGCTTTCAATCCAGAGCCATACAGTTCTCCAATCCTTTTGCGTAGCCCCATATTTTTCAAGTCTTGATAGCAATCTGCTTGCTGAACTTCCTATGCTTCTGGGCGGTTGATTTCCTAACCCATTCCGTCCATCGGCAACCTCCTGTCGCGCCAGAAGGGAAAAATAACTATGAGACCACTCTGGACCAAGGTCACCTGTTAAAACGAGTTTTCCTTCTCTTTTTTGATAGTTATGACACTTAACGCAATATTTATCCAGAACCGGCTGAACATCTCTTTCGAAATCAAGAACATCAGGGAATCCTTCAAAAGGCGCTACTTGAGAAGGTTTTTGTTTTAATGCCATCAGGTTTTCTGAGAGATGAAAATCAGGGGTTTTGTTTCTTTGTTCGTGGCAACCGACACAGCTCATAACCTCACCGGGCATCACAGTTGTAAAACTTTGCATTCTTTTAACTGAAAGGTCTTTTTCATCAAGGGCGACGAAAAAGAGTTGTCTGCCTGCTGGAACTTCAAAAAACGCCGAGCCGTCTTCTTCTACCGGGACAGTGCCAAGAACTCGTTCAAGGGTGAAAGTTCCTAACCAGGAAATAAGGTCTGGACCGCCGCTGAAATTCACCGGTTTGGGCAAGGATTCAAGGATTAGCAGTTTCTTAATTTCACCCTTTTTAATACCGCTTAAATTTCTGCTTTCATAGATATTTGCGAGGAAAAAATAGCCTGTTTTTTCGGCTGGCTTTATCTGGTCAGGGATAATTGGTTCGCGCGGTCTTTTCATTATAGGCCTTGGTTCATTAAGACTTCCATTTCCCTTATAGACCAAGATTGGATCAACGTTTCCATTTCCATCAATTAAAACGATTTCTTTATCGCGCGCCGCGAGGATGCAACTTGCGCTCATCGGATAGGGGTCCTTTATCAATCTACCTTTATGAAGCGATTTTGCGGCAGACCTGTCGTCCGGTCCTAATTTTTGAGATACAATGGTTGCAATTCCTGAGTGTTCGTTAACACCGTGTCCCGGGGAAAAATTTGCAACAACGAGGTCGCTGTTTGGTACTGGTTTTGCGTCAATCATTACCGTATGTGGATGCATATTTCCATAATAGATCATCTGTCCGGTACCGTCCGGGTTCATAACCCAGAGGTGGTGAAACTCAACTTGGCTCCTGTCCACATATTCCCAGCGTGTATATAAAATTCGCCCATCCGGCATTACCCAGGGGGTGTTGTCGTGCTCGGTGTTTGAGGATATCGGTCGTATATTTTCACCGTTTGGTCCGCATCTATAAATTATGCCAACCTGTGTCATCCAGCAGTTGACCCATCTTTTACAACGGGTGGAAACAAAAACAATATCATCATTGGGAAGATAAACCGCCTCATAGTCGTCATAATCATCTTTTGTTATCTGTCTTAGATTTGTTCCATCAATATTGATTTCATAGAGTTTAAAATGGTCTGTCCCATTTTTGCGGTAAGAGAAAAGGACTTTTTTTCCGTCGTAATGGACGCAGGGGTCGCGAACCGAACCGCCGCGGTCTTCAAAAAGTGTCCGTATAGCGCCAGTTTTTAGATTTAAGACAAGAAGTTTGCCCTCGTCTGGTTTTCCATTGCCGAAGTATGCCTTTTTATTTTCGTCATCGCAGTAATAACCGATATTTGCGTACCAGTGAGGATCGTCGTAATTTACTCTTATGCAAAACAGAATTTCATCTACATTTAAAAATTCTTTATTTAACGCATTTTTGAGCGATGACGGTTGGAAAAAATCGCCGTTAAACTTTTCATTTTGAGCAGATAAAATACAACAGGAGATCGGGAAGATTAGAGCCCAGAATGCGACAGAACTGACAAATTTAAACCTGTTGAACATACAATTTGTATTTTAATATCTGAATGGGAAACGGGCAAATTAATTTATTCGGTTTTCATTTGTTTGAATTGCGGTTGCGAAGTTGGTAAAATTGCGGTTAATGAGAAAATAAAAGAACAGATTAGAAACCGATGGATTTTATAAACTTAATAATTATTTTTGGTTTTAGCTGTATAAGTTTTGTTTTTGCGATTGCGGAAGGTTCTCTTTTTTCACTCAGCAAATGGCAGCGGAAACAATTGCTTGAGACAAATCCTAAAGAAGGGGAACTTGTTGAGCGGATATTGTCGGCGCCTGAGGAACTTTTAGCAACGATTGCCTTTGGAAATACTATTGCGAATGCGATGGTTCTGGTAATTGTTGTTACTAATTATCTTTCTATTATTCATCCGATTGCCACGCTAATATTCGCCTTATTCTGGGTGTTGATTGTATGCGAGATATTTCCCAAGACAATTGCCGTGCGTTCTCCGCAAAAATGGTCAATCAGAGTTGCAAGGTTCACATTATTTATTCTGATTATCGCAAAACCATTCAATAGAATTACCAATGAGATTAAACAGTTGATTGTTAAGGTATTATCCCCGGTATATCCGCGTTCTTCTCAAAGGCTTACAGATTCAGAGTATCGGGAGATGGTTGAAGTTGCGTTTCAGCACGGTGCTGTAGGGTTGTCTGAAAAGGAGATTATTCTCAGGATAATTGCCCTTGATAGAAGAATGGCTCACGAAGTTATGCGTCCGCGAGCAGAGATGGCATGCGTTTCTGATGATGCGACTGTTGAGGAAATGATTCAAGCCGCTAAGAGATACAAGTACCGCCGATTGCCAATATATGATGAAACCCCAGATACGATTGTTGGCATATTAAATGCCCGCGCGTTACTATTAGACCCGAATGCTGATCTGTCTGAGGTTATTGAGATGCCGTCTTTTGTTCCTTCCACGATGAATTTGCTGAAGTTGTTCAAAAGTTTTCAAAGGCAAAAACGCGGGCTTGCAATTGTTCTTGATGAATTTGGCGGGACTGCAGGAATAGTCACAGTCTCAGATATCCTGGAGGAAGTTATTGGCAAATTTGCGCGCGAAGGAGAGACGCCCGGTTTTATCATTGAATCAATTGAAAAAGGACGATGGCGGGTCAGTGGTTCGGCAAGGATTGAGGATTTTCAAAGACAATGCCCGGAGTTTAAGGGTTTTATGGATGTTGACACAATGGGCGGGCTTGTTGTCGCAAAGATGGAGTTTGTTCCGCCGACAGGAACGGAATTAATCCACGACGGTTTTAAAATAAAAGTAACCAAAGCCGATGAGCGCAAAGTGAGCGAGTTGGTTGTTGAGAAAATAATATCAAAATCGGTTAGCTAAAAAATGAACGAAGTCTGGGTAGCAATTATTGTAATTTTAGCGGTTTCGGTTTCATTCCTGATGTCCGGAATGGAGGCGGGGATATTCAAGTTAAATCGTATTCGCCTGAGAAATATGGTAAATTCGGGCAATTACAACGCGGCGCTATTACTCGGATATCTTGAAAGACCGGAACAGTTTTTATGGACAATATTGGCTGGAAATATCCTTGCTAATTTTATTGTTATTGTGGCGGTGGCGCATTACTTGAATAAGATTGTAGGCTATGCAAATATAAGTTTCTGGATTCTATTTATTTCATTTATTTTTATTTTTTATTTTTTGTGCGATTTTCTTCCAAAGATATTATTCAGATTATACGGGAGCGCCTTGTGTATCTCTATGGTTTATCCTTTCAGGATTTTATCTATCATTATGTTCCCTGTGGTCTTTTTGATTACACAAATAGGAACTTTAATAATCCGATGGACAGGGGGGAGGGAATACACCGGGAAGATATTTGCCAGCAGGGAAGAATTTCGTTTTTTTATGCGGGAATCTGCCAGCGGTTTAACGAGCGAAGAGATGACTATGATTGAACGGGTGCTTGATTTAAAAAGTGTTTCAATTAAACATTTGACCATACCGTTTAATGAGGTATGCAAAGTTGACCTTCATTCGCAGATCAACGATGTCCTGAATATATTTAGAGAAAAAGGTTTTTCGCATTTGCCCGTAACACGGGTTGAGAACGGCAAAACAATCGTCGTAGGTATTATCAGTCTAAAAGATGTTATTTATAGCGATACAGACCTTTCTCAAATGAAAGTCTTGCATTTTATAAAACCCGCTCTGTTTTTGAACGAAGATACGAGGCTTGAAGACGCGCTTTCTAAATTGCAAAAGAGCGGCAGAAAAATCGCGGTTGTTATTGGTTCAAATAAACAGGAGATAGGAATACTATCCTTGAATGATATTTTAGGTTTTATCTTCGGAGACATAAATCTGTAAGGCAACGCAATGAGTATTAGTGAAATTATAGAAATAATAATTAAATTTGCCATAATAGCCGGGCTTGTTTTTATGAACGGCTTTTTTGTAGCGGCTGAATTTGCGCTTGTCAAGGTCAGGGATACTCAACTTGAAGTGTTGATTGCAAGAGGGAACAGACGCGCAAAGGTTGCAAAAAAGGTAATTCAAAATCTATCCGCGTCGCTGAGCGCCTGTCAGGTTGGAATAACAATCGCAAGTCTTGCGCTTGGCTGGGTTGGCGAACCGGTGTTTAAAGTTTTATTAAAACCAGTTTACTCATTGTTATCAATAACTCAACCTGAGACGCAGCAAACTATTGCCGTAATTGTCGGCTTCACTGGCATCTCATATTTGCACATAATCGCTGGCGAACAATCGGCGAAATGGATCGGCATTGTCAAGCCGCTGCAAACCTCTCTCTGGGTCTCTATTCCTTTGCGAATATTTTATTTTGTTATGTATCCGTTCAACTGGCTCTTAAACAAGAGCACGATCAAACTGCTGAATTTAATCGGAATTGAACAGACAGATTCACACGAGAGAAGTTTTAGCCGCGAAGAATTAAGATTGTTGTTTGTAACATCAATTCAAAAATCTGAAAGATCAAGGCTTGAACACGAGATAATATTAAATGCCATTGATTTTCCAAACCGTATAGTCAGAGATGTTATGACGCCGCGGAAGGAGATTGTTTTCTTTAGCACCGATATGGACATTGACCGATGCATTGAAATTGCAGAAACTACCCGTTATTCAAGATATCCTTTGTGCGAGGATGGTGATATAGATAGGACAATCGGAGTTGTTCATATAAAGGATTTGTACCCGCTTCGTAAAAGCGCCGTTACCGGCAAGGAGTTGATCTCTCATACAAAGAAATTAATTTATGTTCCCCCCACCGCGCGGCTGCAAAAGATATTGCAGATGCTTCTTGAAAAACGATTGCACGTAGCAATCGTTGTTGATGAATTTGGAGGGACGCTTGGTCTGGTGACGTTAGAAGACGCAATAGAAGAATTAGTCGGGCAGATACAGGATGAATTTGACGAGGAAAAACAGCCTGTGGTTAGAGTTTCGGAAAACTGCTGGGAAATAATTGGAACCGCGCCGCTATATGAATTGAGCGAGATTGTTAACCAGCCGATCAACGCCGAAGGGATATCAACAATAAGCGGTTGGGTAACACAGCATCTTGGTGGTTTCCCAAAACCGGGCGATGTGATTCAATTAGGAGATTTTAAATTAACAATTCTCTCTGTCGCAAAAGGGCTTGTAACTCGGGTGAAATTGCAAAAAGAAAAGCAAGACCAAAACAATCGAGATATCCAGGTTAAGTAAACATATCTGAATTTTATTCTAATTTTAATCTGAAATATTGTTGTTGATAGGTTCGTGGTAAAATGAGCCTAAAGCCGTTATTTGTATAAATTGGTTGATTTGTAATAACAGTCCATAATCCGTTCACGAGATTGGTAGTTGTTTCTAATTGCACTGTTGGGAAATTGGTTGACCAATCAATTGCTAATTTATCCTGTTGTATATGATAATTTGAAATTGCTACGGGCACTATGTAAACAATTGATGTCTGGCTTGTAGTTGCGGCGCCAAGACTATCAATCGCGCGAGCAAAGACAGATAGAAAACCGATTGGCGGATTGTTAA
Organism: Verrucomicrobiia bacterium; assembly: GCA_049968335.1. GTDB lineage: Bacteria > Verrucomicrobiota > Verrucomicrobiia > Limisphaerales > JAKPVM01 > JAKPVM01. The sequence continues at coordinate 38,197 of JBMFQZ010000028.1, read as the reverse complement.
TAGTGAATTGATACGGCGGAGTTGTCGCTTCGTCAATTTTCTCTGAATTGACATAGAATTCTACTTTTGAAATGTCTCCATATTTATCGGATGCCTCTGCGACTATTGTTAACGGGCGATTATATGGCAAGATGGAACTGTCTTGCGGATATTTAATATTGACTACAGGTGGATAGTTAGCAATGCCGGTAAGTTCAGCGTCAAATATCAAATCGGAACTGTCCGGACTTGATTGATGGACTTCAACAGCAATAACATTCTTTCCGTTCACCATCAATACATTTGAAAGGTTGTAAGTAAAATATTTGAACTGGTCATCGCCGATTACAGGAGACAGGGCTAATGTTGTGTAAGAAATAGAACCGGAAGGCATATTGTCGCGCAGAACTTCATAGCCATTTATATAGACTACTGCGCCGTCATCTCTTCGTAATTTTAATATTAGCGTGCTTAACTGTTCGGTGTTTGTAAATTGAGTTCTGAAATAATAGGTGATGTATTTGTTGTTATCGGTTCCGTAATTCAAGTATGTAGAAACATCGTTAAAACCGTATCCTAACGGCGCAGAACCCAGATTCCAGTTCGAATCGTCAAAGTAGTAACCGCGCCACGCGCTGCCTTGATTTGAGCCGTCATCAAGGTGTCGCCAGTTTGAACCTTTTGGCACAAAATATATAGCTGTTTGTCCGGCAACGCCGATCATAATATCCACTGGCGATGAGTAACTTGTCGCGCCTTTATTGTCTGTCGCAGATGCGGTAATAGTATATTTTCCAGGAAAATTATTAGTCCAGTAGACCTGATAAGGTTGCGATGAGACACGCGCAATCTCAACATTGTTAACATAAATTATAACATTAGATATTGAGCCATCTTCATCAGTTGCTGAACATTGAATCAATATGTTGCCAGGATGATCAATGATAGTAAATAGAGTTGGAGTTGTGATGGAGATTGAAGGCGGAGAATTTGAACTTCTTGTTGTAAATTCCCAGATCGGGCTGCTGATTTGAGCCGATTCATAAGTTGCCAGCACACGCCAGCGATATGTTGTATCCGGCATTAAATTGCTGATAGTTAGAAAATTGTTTGTGGTAGCGCCGATTAGTTGAAACGATTGATTTGATACCGCTAAGTAGAGAGCGTATCCCGGAATAATTGATGATTGAAGTGTAAGGCTTACATCGTCAATGCCTGCAAATAAATTGCCATCAGTATCCTGTTCGGTAAATGCAATGCGAATTGTTTTTCCGCGAAATTGCGAAAGGTCTGCGTTGTAAGATGTCCACTGAACGAGCGCGGGAATATTAGAGTCTGTGCAGAACAACAAGCGGAGCGTTTGGTTTGATTGGTTTAGAATTGAGACTTTAAAGAATTGATTTGAACTGTATTTGCCGCTTCTATTAATGAGCATTTGAGACCAGTTCAAACTGGCGCCTGTGATTGTGTCCGGTATTACTACATCTTGATAGAGCGTGTGGCGCCCGGTGCCATATTGAATCACCCATGCGCTAAAGTTCCCGGAGTATTTTGGCAATTCTCCATAAATTCCCGGATGTAAACCGCCGTCCGACAACATCCAGCCTCCGATACCTTCGTCCTCAGTTTTCCAACCTTCAAATGAACCGCTTTCAAATCCGCCGTTAATAATTTGTTCACCAGCGCCTGTATGCCATTTTAGGATTAAGTTCAGCGGTATATTGGTTGATTTATCTGGAGGTTGAGGAAGATAAGGCGCCACAGGCAGGTCATTATCTATCACAACAACTCGTGATGTGGATGAATTGAATCCTGCCGCAAATGCAACAATTGTTACAGTTTGTGCGCCGTCAAGCAGGGTGTTGTCCGGAACATAAATATCAAATGGAGAGTCCATTTCGCCGGCTTGAATAGTTACAGTTTGTGGCACCTGAATTTTGTTTGTATTATCAGAGGAAAGATAAACAATGAGGTTTGTCTGGAGAATTCCGTCAAGATAAATCCATCCGCCGGATTGCACCAGACCGGAGCCTTCGGCAATTTGCTGGGGCAATACAACTGTTATATTTGCGCTTTCGTCGTCTTGGACAACAACAGTAGAAACAGTATTGCTCCAGTTTTGCATACGCGCTTGAACGGTTACTATTCTTGGACCATTAATATAGTCGTCATCAACAACGGTAGCGTTGAAAGTTGCATTTGTCTGACCTGCTGGTATGAAAAGCAGAGGCGGATTAGGGATCTGGATTGAATTTGTATCGGAGGAATATAAAGTAAGGGTAATTGAGCGCGGAGATGGATTGGCTAATGTAACTGTGAATGATAATTTTTTAGCATTCTCTGAAATTCTGTTTGTTGCGCTGATAGTTATTAAGTTTGATTCGTTGTCAAAGATTGCCATTGATGCGGAGCCCTGAGTTAATCCAGTCGCTGTCGCAACTACATAAGGGTATTGTGTTCCGTCAATAGACTGGTTATCCGGAATTGTTAAATTGAACGATGCTGAAGTGTTGCCTGCTGAAATTATTACCGAAGAGGGGAGTATAATTTTTGAATTATCCGATGAGATAAGATTTACGTTAAGCTCGTTTGTCAATGGTTCGCTGATAGTAATTAATCCACCGTTTGTAATGATGCCATCTCCTTCAGTTGCTGATTGAGGCAAAAATACTTTGATGAAACCGCCGCAGTTTGGATAGGCTGTAAAGTCGCTTTCAGTCAGTCCTTGCGGTATGCCGCCGCCAGCGGATAATCCAGCCATACCTCCAAGAGTTTCAATTGACAGCCAGGTCATTCTTATTACCCCGTTTGTAAATAGTTCCGCCTGGAATGAATTTCTGTTTGCCCTGCCGTATTCTGGGACATTTTGCCATGTAATTGCAACTCTATCTTGCATAAGTTTCCACGAGACTGTTCCGCCGGTCGCAGGATTTAAATCAACATAGAGTGGGGCAACTCTTGGATATTCATAGAATGCGCTCAATTGTGGATAGAAATACCTTGTATCGCCTTTTGCAAAAGAGAGATCGCCGTTTGCTCCGACCCATATTGTATTAGTCCTTATCCCGTAAATTTCAACTTCAATATTATCCGGTAGATTAACCGGGGCGCGGGTATCGTCGTCAAGAGTAATAACTTGTCCACCAGCTGGGTCGGTGAAGAAATTTGTCACTGCTTCTTTGCAAGCCCTGTAATAATTTTGAGAACCATCCGGAATAAAACTCACTGACATAAAATCAAGGTCATTGTCATACGAATCAAACATTTCCACAAAGTAGTCTTTTTGTCCCACAAGAATTTTAATTTGTCTTATTTGAGCGATGCCTGTGTTGAGATTTGTAATATAGACCGAGCCGTAATAGATTCCTTGCGGGAGGAGATTAACTGCGGAATTTAGCGAGATTTTTATCGTTGAAGATTCGCCTGCCGGTAATAAAGTGCCGCTGTATGCAGAAAGTTCAAGGATTCCATCGCAATGAGCGTTCCAGTTTATGGTTGATGAGCCTGAATTAGTTAGAGTTAGAGTGAATTCAGAAGGCGAAAATAGCCCGCCAACTTTTCCTGATGAAGAAAAGCCGCTTGTAGGTGTTACCAATAAATCGTCCGGCATATTGAAGTCTTCAACAATGCCGGTTGTAGAGTCAGATTCTGGTGAACTTGCGAAGAATCCCATTCCACGTCTTGCAAATGCCTTCCAGATTTCATTTCTATTTGCCCCGCCGTATGCAAGTCTGTCGGCAAGAATGATCGCGTCCCTTGCTTCAAGAAAGTTCGGGTTTGGTGGCGTGTATTTCATTCCGTCCACAACGAGCCTCATCGCGGTAAAATTGCCCTGATCAAATCCATATTTTTCAATTAAAAACGCCCTTATGTCCCAAAGGACAGCGCACCAGAGTTCTCCGATGTTATGGACTTCATCCGCAGAGCCTCCGATGCGAGGATTTCTCGGTATTCCGCTGTGCGGGTCTGCCTGTGTTGGGTCAATATCCTTAAAGGTTAACGGGTTTGCGCTCATATTAGTTGAGTAAGGATAACGTCTAATTCCGAAATAATAGTTTTCAGTCATATTGTTAAAGAGATACGCGATATAAGCCGCCATTGGATAGTTGCCGCCGATATCATCACTGGCTTTGCTTGTCATAGCCAGAGCGAAGAAGTCAGACCAGCCTTCTCCCATACCAAGAGATTGCAATGTCCCGAGTCCGGGACCGCCGCCGACAAGTCTATCGCTTACTCCGTGGGTGTATTCGTGGATTATTACCTCTGCGTCAAGAGAGCCGTCTCTGTATGGAATCGGACCAGTAAAAATGAACATTTGCATTCTCGGGGGGTAACCGTCTGGCGGGGTTGTCATATTAGAATTATTATAGCCATCGCCATCTTGAGATTCTGCTTTTAAAGCATCATTTCCAAAGCCGCTTCTGCCAAAGTTATCGCTCTGGAAGTTGCCGGTTTCTTCGGTAAATCCAATCTCATAAAATCTATCGTGAGCAAGGTTTGCCCAGTAAAACAGATTAACAACTGAAGCTGAACTGTATGTATAGGGGTTTTGAGTTAGATTAAGCGGAAAGTCGAAGAGAAGCGGCGGCTCACCGGTTACGCGCGGCAGGTCAGGTTGGTCATCGGCATTTTTATCAAGATAGGCATCCACGTTGTTGCCGGTAGTTTGATTCAAATTTGTGTAAATCCAACCTATTGGAGATGCATTTGTGTCTATTGCGGAAAGTGTTATCAGAGCCCGTTCAACAACTGGCGGCTGAGTTGAATTAGGAGAAGAATAACCTGGTCTCATTGGGGTAGGGGATTCATTGGTGAAAACACGATATGTTGCCTCTCCAATATACTTTGTTAAACATTGTCTGTATAAAATATCACCGTTAATGCCATCAACTATTATTCTAAATCCTTCGCCATTTTTTCCTGATGTTAAAAGAACCTCGTATGAAAATTGCAAGGTGTTTTTATTCGAAGGAAACCAGATAGGTTCAACGATTGATTCGCCGCGCAAACCGGTTAATGTGTATGTAAATTTATTCTGATTCTGTTGTATAAGGACTGGCTGTGAATTGATAGCGCAGCCGATGTTTTCTGCGGCACTGATTAGCGCCTGCTCAGGAGATATCTGATTTTGAATTAAGGATTTTGATCCTCCGATGGTTTTTGCCGATTGCAATGATGGTATGCAGAGGCTTGAAATTCCCGCTATTTTGCCAGTTTTATCAATATGCGCGATAAATCTGGCGTTAAATACTCGCAATCCCTGATAAAATTGTTGATATATTATCGTCCTAACACCATTGTGAGCCGTAACATAATCGTTTTGAACGGCAAAAGTCCCAAATATTTCAGAACCGTGGCTAAATAACGTCTTATTCTCATCTAAAAAGTTTTTAATTACTTGAATCTGTTCTGGCGGGATAACTGTTTTTGAGGATGTCTGATTAATTGATTTTTGGGAGGTTTGTTCAGAGTTTAAATAACCGTCTATATTAACCATCCAGCGTGGTGAACCTAAAATCGGGTCAAATTTTACTCTTATGCTTTTGGTTTTTAATAATTGATTTGCCGCATTGATTTGAGAATCGTCAACTGCCGATTCTCTTTTAAAAAGTCTTTTGTCAAAGTTTGGCAATTGCGGGGTATCAGGCGCTTTGAAGGCATTTAATGAGAAGACTGTTGAAAGCAAAATTAAAATGCTGTGAAAAACAGATTTTAGATTTAAAGGTTTCATACCCGGTGTTTGATGATAATTATTGAAGCGTTTACAACTACTATTCGCATTTTATCTTTTTGAACAATCCCATTCATTTTTGATAAAAATAATCTACTTATGTTTGTATAGCAAACACAATGCCAAATAATCTTGTTAATCCTGAATCCTAAATAACCTTGATTTTTGGATTTAACTATATCTGGGGAGAGGCTTAGAAGTTAGTAACCTGCCCGTCAATAGACGACAAGGATTGAAGTGATTCGTTTTAGCAGTCCTCCAGAAGAAGCCGCCATTAATTATAATAATCAAGGTTCTCTGTTAATTATAAATTATTTTTTACCGATACAGTATAGATTTTTGGCTGTCCTTAAAAATAGACGTCCGTTGCTTACAGCGACAGATGACTTGGTTGGAGATTCTTGAAGCGGATTTGTGGATATTATTTTGAATTGCTCGCCTGCTTCGCAAACAATTAATGTCCCTTTTTCGCTCATTAAATAAATTTTGTCATCCGCTCCGGTTGGCGACGACCAGACTCTTTCTGATACTCCTAAATTTCCCGACCATAAGACCTTTCCTGAACTGGGGTCTAAACAGGAAAGGATTCGTCTGGCTCCATTTACCACAAACAACTTGTTTTTATAAAAGAGCGGGGTGCTCCAATCGCTCGTGGTCTCTTTGCATATCCATACAATATTGCTCTCGGTAACGAGTCCTTTGCCTCCGTCTTTAATGCCAATGACCGGATGGTCTTTAGGGGAACAGACTGTGATAATATTATTTGCGGGAACTGGACTCGGGACTATGCGAAACCAGTTTTTTTCTGTCTCTGTTTGACGCGGGTTGATTCCGCCACAACGCCAGATTTCTTCCCCTGTTTGAGGATTATGCGCGGTAAGATAGTCTCCTCCAACGACCAAGATTTCTAATCCGTTTATTCCATTATTCGGTATTGGTGTTGCGTAAGATTCCATTGATTCGTTTATGGCATCGGTAGAACGGATATGCCGCCATAAGGTCTTTCCCGTTTCGGGATCAAGGCATAACAGAAACGATTCTCTGGTGGGAATATTGTCGTTTGAATGTGGATAGGCTTTTGGATTATTTCTTTGTAAAACCTGGATATACAATTTTCCCTGATAAAGCATAGGGCTGCAGCCATATAGATACATTATCGCAAACTTGCCATACTCAGTAGCCAGGCTTTTTTGCCATTTCAAATTCCCATTAAAATCAAATGCCGCAGTATCGCCTGTGCCAAACATACTGATTACTATTTTTCCGTCAGTAACGGGCGATGGTGAAGCCATATTGTTTAAATTGACGACCCTATTTCCTGTGGAGACTTTCTTTTGCCACTTTGTCTTGCCGTTTTTAGCGTCAATACAGAGAAGGTAAAGGTCCTGCTGTTCGTCGGGGGTTGAAACGAATACAGAATCTTCCCATACTGCCGGTGTTGCAGCGCTTACGCCGGGCATAGGCGCTACCCAGAGGATATTGTTAGTATCAGCATCCCATCCTGCAGGCAGATTTTTTTCTGTTGTTGAACCGTTGAAATACGGTCCTCGCCATTGCGGCCAGTTTTCCGCTAACATATTGGCTGTTAAAACAAAGATTGCTAATGCGATATAGTTCAATTTGTTTCTCATAATTGCTCTAATTTGACGCTCAAGGATTATAATGTTTATAAAAAATAATAAGATTTCAAAGATATTTTTGTTTTGCCGCTATTTTTGCGCGATTTTAAAGAATTCAGATTAGTAATGCGCCATTGATTCCTAATTTGAAGAAATCCATAGCGAAACTGATAATAAAAACGTTTTACTTAAATTAAGTATTTTTACGAGAATTGGCTATGAATAGCCTTTGCAATGTTTATAAAAGCCTGCGCTGGCGCGGAGTCTGGATTAGATATTACAACGGGAATGCCTTTGTCGCCAGATATTCTTATTTCGGTATAAATAGGCACCTCTCCAAGGAACGGTATATTCCTTTTTTGAGCCTCGTTGCGCCCGCCGCCGTAGCCAAAAATTTCCACCCGTTCGCCTGATGGAGTGATAAAATAACTCATATTTTCAATTATGCCTAAAATTTTGACGTTAACCTTTTCAAACATCGCAATCCCTTTGCGAACGACGCCAAGCGATGCCTCCTGCGGGGTTGTAACGATGATTCCGCCATCCAGTGGAACATTCTGGCAAAGTGAAAGCTGGGCATCGCCAGTTCCAGGCGGCAGGTCAACAACAAGGTAATCCAGATTGCCCCATTTAACTTGGTGAAGAAATTGCTGAATTGCTTTCATAATCATCGGTCCGCGCCAGATTACAGGAGTATCATCTTCAATTAAAAAGCCCATACTCATTAATTTAATCCCATGCGCTACAGGAGGAACCAGTTTTTCATCTTCCACAGAAGGACCTTCTTTTGTGCCCATCATTAATGGTATTGTGGGTCCGTATATATCGCAATCAAGTAAACCAACTTCAAAACCAAGATGTTTAAAGCCGCAAGAGATATTTACAGAGCAGGTTGATTTTCCAACGCCGCCTTTTCCGCTTGCCACTGCAATGACCCGTTTAACGCCTTCTATACGCGATTGTCCTGCCCATGGGTTTTGCGCTATAGACTGAGGATGCGCCTGTTCAGGACGGGATATTGCAACGGTTACCTTCTCCACACCCGGAATTTTTGAAACCGCTTGTTCGCATTCCTTTTTTAAAAAATTGATAATATCGGCGTTTTGTGTGGTTATGACTAAATTAATAATGACCTCGCCATCTTGAGCAGTCACAGAGCGTATCAAGCCAAAAGAGACTATGTCTCTTGAATAACCCGGATATTTTACGGATTTTAAAGCATCAATTACTTTATCTCTGTCTATCATAAAATTGGAGTTAATATACCCGTTAATCTTTCAAACTCAAAATAAAAAAGCCCGCCGTGATTAGACAGCGGGCGATCGGCTTTGATTTTATTTAAACCTTTTCTGGAACAATAAACGGAGCGCGATAATTTCTTGTGAGCAATTTGTTTGCCTCGTCATTTCCGATGAATTTTTCCGCTTTCGGGTCCATCTTCAAAGGTATGCCGAGCGTTACTTTATCTTTTGTTATATCAACGTTATTTGCCGCAAGATGCTCTGCCATTCTTCCAAACGCCTCGGCGAGCGGGGCGTCTGATTTTATCGCTTCACGGACTTCATCAGGATTTGCCTTTTTACCGAGAAGGTAAGAGATATTTGCCGTATGACACAGGGCGCTTGAGAGATGACCTTCAAGAATATCAGCGTTCAGGTCTTCAACTTTTCTTGAGCGTACGGCTTTAATCCAGTTTTCATAATGGTCTTCAGCCCCTTTGAATGATTTAACAACTTTTCCATCTTTATCGTAGGCTGTGGCAGAAGAGTAACTCGGAACTGTTACGTGCCCGTTTTCACACTCAATCACTATTCCGATTTGCGCGCCTTTGTAACTATCCATATTTCTTGAACCCTGTTTTTCAGGTAAACCCCGAACTTCAAAGATTAGCGGAGCCTTTGGATAATCGTGAATAACTACTAATGTATTTGGCGTTTCTCCATCGTCAATGTAGCCGAGTCTGCCTCCGACGCTTAAAATTCGTGGCGAGAGTTCATTAACGCCAAGGAACCATCTGGCGACATCCATCTCGTGAATTCCTTGATTTCCTAAGTCTCCGTTGCCCGTGTTCCAAACCCAATGCCAATCATAATGGAGACGTTTTCGCATAAGGGGCAGTTTTTGAGCCGGACCGCACCACAGTTCATAGTCAATATTAGGCGGTATTGGCTGTGGACCATCAACTTTGCCAATGCTATCCCTTCGTTTATAACATAATCCGCGAGCAACGATAATTTTCCCAAGGTTCCCTTCGCGCACAAATTCAACAGCTGCTTTAATCCCGCTTAGAGAAGAACGACTCTGTGTGCCTGTCTGCACAATTTTGTTGTATTTTCTTGCCGCTTCAACAATTTTGCGTCCTTCCCAGACGTTGTGTGAAACCGGTTTTTCCACATATACATCTTTTCCTGCTTGAATTGCCCAGATTGCGGCAAGTGCGTGCCAGTGATTTGGCGTTGCAATGCTTACCGCATCAATATTTTTGCTTTCAAGCATTTTTCGAATATCTGTATATGTTTCAACACCGGGAATTTTTTGAGAACCAGCCGAGAGCACATCTTTATCAACATCGCACAACGCAGTTATTCTGACTCCAGGTATTTTTCTTAGCCCGGCTATGTGGTCGCCGCCTCTTCCTTTAAAGCCAACGACTGCAACTCGGATGGCCTCGTTTGAGCCTGCAACTTGAGCCCAAGACCGCGCGCTCCAGACAACTGTAGCCGCAGAGACCGCGGTTGTTTTTATGAAGTTTCGTCTTGTTATGTTTTTCATATATTTCTACTTTTTTGAAATGTATTCTTTATATTTTTCAGCAACTTTTGCCTCTGTTTCATTACCTTGGTGGATGTAAATTCTGTATTTATACGTAACGCTCTTCCCGGCAGGTATCTTCATATCGCCGGTACCAGATGGCTTTTTCTCAAAATCGTGAATGCCAAATGGATTTGCAGCAAAAAGACCGTAATCCCGCACGTGCCAGTAGGTTGGATGACGCGGGTTATCAGGGTGGTCAAAAATCGCGATGCCGACAATTTTGCCATCAACCGGTCCATAATAATCGCACCATTCCGCCCGTTTTCCCCACGTTGCATTGTCTTTAACACCTGTGCTCTGGATGATATGACCTTCGCCCGGACGATTCTTTCCTCGGGTTAATCTCATACTCTCTGCAATCCTTATACCCAATGACCCCTCTTTCGTGTCTCCTAAAATTACATCTTCATTTTCAGGGGCTTTAAGAGTAATTTCAAAATCTAACAATCTTTCATTTTCAGGGGTATTATAAACTTTAAATAGCCGTTCATCTGTCATCACAACTTTCCCATCAGGCGCAATCCATTTTGATGTCGAACGGATGATACCAAAATCTTTTCCAGAATTTAACTCAAAAAAACTGTCGTGGACGATCTTTCCGGCTTTTGGTTCTTCTGACCAGAAGTCAATTCCATTAACTGAACCGTGAGAAAACCATAGCGACCGATGATGCGGATGGTCGTGCTCTTCGTCAGTAGTATTGGGCACAATTGGCCATTTTCGTGTCATTTGAACTCCGCCAGGTCCTATCAATGGATAATAATAGGTGTGTTTTGTCGGAACAAGTCGTTTGTTCTCTTTCCCATCGGCGGATTTTGTAGTTATCACAGCCGGATGTTGATCCCCTTTATACCAGAATTCTGTAAACAGTTTTCCGTTTATTTCAACACTGACACGATCGTCATATTTAGTTACTTTAACTCCTTGCGAAATAGCGCTGGGCGCAGAAACTATACAAAACAATACTGCAAAAGTCGTGTATAATGTGTATTTGTTTTTCATTACGCCGTAGATTATGACGAATAGAGCGCAGCGTCAATTCAAATTTCTATTATTTTAATTGAATTTCTTCTTAATCGGCATAAAATACTTACTCCATTAGCTTGTTTTATAATTTGAGTTCTTGACTTGTTATAGTTAAGAACTTACAAACTAAATTTGGAAATATTATGGTTGTTGTACCGACTAAAATGGGTCTGATTAACAAACAGACTCTCATTTATAGGCTTCAGCGAATGGGTATGGCTTCGCGCGCTGAATTGGCGAAGGAACTCGGCTTAAGCCAGCCCACAGTTGGAAAAATTGCAAATCAATTGTTGAAACAGGGGGTAATAGAGGTTGTCAGGTCTAAAAAAAGCCCTAAACCAGAAAAAGAAGACGAATCGGTTAAAATCGGTCGTCCGGGAATTCTTTTAAGACTCAATCGCAAAGACCCGAGATTTCTATGCATTCAGATTGGAGTAGATGAGACCTGTTTAACAGCATCGCCAATCGGCATTGACAGCGAAGATAAATGGCAGATACGGGTGCCAACAACAACTTCGGCAGAAGGATGGCAGAGACAACTCCGCATTGCGCAAAATCAGTTAGAACAGAAGGATTTCTGGGGCGTTTTAGTTAGTGTTCCAGGTATAGTAGATGAAGCGGCAGAGAAAGTGATTTTCTCTCCAAATCTGCACTGGACTGAAAAAGTTAATTTGCCTTCAATCATAAAAGAAGTTTGGAACGTTCCTGTCATTCTTTTGCAGGAAGTCCGCGCCCTTGCTCTGGGACATCAATCTCTTGAAGATGATAATGAAGATTTCTTTTTGATTGAATTCTGCGAGGGCGTTGGCGGCGCTGCTGTTGTGAATGGAAAGTTATTTACTAACAGGTTGCCGATAAGTGGCGAAATAGGGCATACACCAGTTCGCGGAAATAAGAGAAAATGCGGTTGCGGCGCTGTCGGTTGTCTTGAAACTCTGGTGTCAACGCGCGGACTTCTATCAAGTTTTTCAGAGGCAACCGGAAAAAGCGCATCGGTCTGGAGCGACCTCGTAAGCCACGTGCAAAAACACGGGATTGAACCCTGGCTTGACGATTCGCTTGAAAGCGCTGCTGCGGTGATAGCTGGCGCGATCAATGTAATGGGCGTGCGGAAAGTCGTTGCGATAGGCGGTTTGGTTGAACTGGGCGAGCCTGTTATTAAAACGCTTGAACAAAAAATAATTCGCGGGGCAATGTGGGCGCGATTCGGGACTGTCCAGTGTGTAGGGGCGCCCAGACGGCGAATAGCCGGGCTTGTCTGGGTGGGAATTGAACGATTAGTTGCGCCGGTCGGGATTGTTAAGCCTGTTGGAAATCATTATTTTTAACGATTAAATTTTTCTAAAAAAATTTTAGAAAAGTTGTTGACAGAATTATTTAATTTGTTTAGTTAATTAACTCTGAAAGGAACACCAATGACGACACTTGGAATTATTGTAGGAAATCGCGGGTTCTTTCCCGACCATCTTTGTGATTCGGGCAGGAAGGAAATATTATCAACACTTGAAAAACTCGGCATCGGAACGGTTATCTTACCGGTTGATGCGACAAAATTCGGAACGGTAGAGACTCTATCAGATGCCGAAAAATGCGCAAATCTGTTCAAGCAGAACGCCGATAATATAGATGGTATACTGGTTACGTTGCCAAATTTTGGCGATGAAAAAGCGGTTGCAAATACTATCCGCTGGTCTGGTTTAAATGTGCCGGTTCTGATTCACGCCTTTAGAGACGATCCTAAAGCAATGACGATTCGCGATCGCCGTGACAGTTTCTGCGGCAAAATGTCGGTTTGCAACAATTTAAGACAATACAATATTCCGTTTACTTTGACCACTCTGCATACTGTTAATCCAGACGAGAAATCTTTTACCCAGGATATTCAAAATTTCGTGGTAACCTGCCGCGCCGTTAAAGCCCTTAAAGGATTGCGGGTTGGCGCTGTTGGAGCGCGTCCTGCGGCATTTAATACTGTAAGGTTCAGCGAAAAATTATTTGAAAAATATGGGATTTCTATTGAAACGCTCGACCTTTACGAATTGTTTGGATGGGTAGGCAAATTAAAGGACGATGCCCCTGAAGTTCAGGATAAACTTGCTCAAATAAAAGGGTATATAAAGGTCGGGACAACGCCGTCAGCGGTTTTGGTCAAGATGGCTAAATTTGGCGTTGTTATGGACAAATGGATAAGAGAAGCCAGACTGCAGGCCACCGCGGTTCAATGCTGGACGGCGATAGAGGAATTTTTCGGAGTGGTTCCCTGCACAATTATGAGTATGCTTAGCAATATGGGGTTGAGCAGCGCCTGCGAGGTTGATATTACAGGGGCTATTGCTATGCATATAATGGCAAAGGCAAGCGGAAAACCAAGCGCCCTTGTTGATTGGAATAATAACTACGGAGACGATCCCGATAAAGGCGTAATCTTCCATTGCAGTAATTTGCCAAAAGACATTTTTGAGAAAGACCCGGTAATGGATTATCAGGAGATTATAGCTGGAACGGTAGGGAAAGATAATACATACGGCACTGTAGTTGGGAGACTGAAACCGACACCAATCACCTATCTGAGACTCAGCACCGATGATGCAAGTGGCAAGATTCGGGCGTATGTTGGCGAAGGGGAACTGACTAAAGACCCGCTGAAGACCTTTGGTGGATACGGAGTTGTTAAAGTTCGCGATCTACAAAAACTGCTGCGGTATATTTGCGAAAATGGGTTTGAACATCACGTAGCGATCAACCCATCAACAGTTGCCGCAGGTGTCAACGAGGCTCTATCAAAATATCTCGGATGGGATGTTTATTTCCATCAATAAAATTAAATCACTGATCAATTAATGGCAGCGGGGGAAAAAACTATGCTTGCTGCAAGATTGCATAATCCATCAGATATGCGTCTTGAGCAAGTCTCTTTTCCCCCTTCTCCTAAAAAAGGGGAGGCTTTAATCAGGGTTGTAAAAAGCGGGATATGTGGGAGCGACCTCCATATATTTAAAAACGGACGTATTGGCGATACGATCGTTGAAAAGCCAATGATTATCGGGCATGAATTTTGCGGGATTGTTGAGGAGGTTGGCGAAGAGGCATACGATGGAAATTATACATTATTAAAACCAGAAACACGTGTTGCGGTTGACCCTGCAAGACCGTGCAACCATTGCGAGCAGTGTAAAAAAGGCAATCCCAATTTATGCGTTAATCTTCAATTTTGCGGTAATTATCCCTGTGACGGCTGTTTCTGCGAGTATTTGATTACTCCTTCCCTGTGTTGCTTTCCATTGTCGGAGGAGATTAATGATGTTGAAGCCGTCTTGCTTGAACCGCTTGGCGTAGCGATACATTCGGTTGACCTTGCGGATATAAAACCGGCTTATTCTGCTGCAATCTACGGGGCGGGACCAATCGGATTATTAATTTTGCAAGTTGCCAGATTGGCGGGCGCAGATCCTGTTTATATTGTTGATAAATTTGACTGGCGATTGAATCTTGCCGCAGAGTTTGGAGGCATAGCGATTAATTCTGATGAAGAAGACCCGGTTAAACGAATACTGGATGAAACAAACGGAAGAGGTGTGGATATTGTCTTCGAGGCGGCATGGGGGGGAGAGACCAATAATCAGGCTGCAGAATCTGTTTGCAATGGCGGACGGATTGTCTTAACCGGCATACCGGAGGATGACAAACTTTTAATCAGACATTCAACAGCGCGACGGAAGGGTTTGACCATTTTGATGTGCAGGCGAATGAAACATACCTATCCCCGCGCGATTAATCTGACAAGGAACAAGAAAGTTAATTTAATCAAACTTGTTACACATAAATTTCCACTAAACGACATTTTAAAGGCTTTTAAATTAAACCTTGCTTATACCGATGGGGTTGTGAAGGTAATAATTGAAAATTAAAAACCGATACTCAGAATTAAAACAATTAATTATATGGCGACGACTGCAACAAAAAAATACACAATCGGACTGGACTACGGCACAAATTCTGTCCGCACCGTAATTGTTGACACCGCAAACGGCAAGGAGATAGCAACCGCTGTTTGGGAGTATGAACACGGCGAGAAAGGGATTATCCTTTCGCGCGACCCTAATCTTGCTCGCCAGCATCCGGCAGACTATGTAAAGGGAGCAGAAGAGACAATCAAACAGGCGTTAAAACAGGCAAAGAAATCTGTTCGCGGATTTAAACCCGAGCAGGTTGTAGGTATAGGTGTAGATACTACAGGAAGCACGCCGATACCGGTTGACGAAAATGGACGACCGCTAGCGTTTGATAAACGGTTTGCAAAAAATCCGGCAGCGATGGCTTGGCTCTGGAAAGACCATACAAGCGTGGCAGAGGCTGAAGAAATTACCGCTCTCGCTAAAAAAATCAGACCGCACTATCTCGCCAAATGCGGAGGAACTTATTCAAGTGAATGGTTTTTCAGCAAAATTTTGCACTGTCTTAGAACAAGCCCCGATGTTTATGACGCGGCATATTTATGGGTTGAATGCGCGGACTGGATACCGGCAATGTTAAGCGGCACTGAACATCCGGATAAACTCTCGGTCGGAGTTTGCGCCGCAGGACATAAAGCGATGTATAATGATATCTGGGGCGGATATCCTGACGAAGAGTTTTTGACTCAACTTGATCCAAAACTTGCCACATTGCGTCGCAGACTGAGACAAAAAGCGCTTACGATTGATAAGCCTGTCGGATATTTGACAAAAGAGTGGGCGAAAAAGACCGGACTTGTTGAGGGAATTCCTGTTGCTGTTGGCGCTTTTGACGCCCATCTTGGCGGGGTAGGGGCAGGAATTAAACCCGGAACACTTGTTAAGATTATTGGTACGAGCACCTGTGATATGATGGTTGTTCCGTGCGAGGAAAATCTTGCCGATATTCCCGGTCTGTGCGGAATCGTAAATGGAAGTATTTTGCCTGGCTATTATGGACTTGAGGCTGGACAGTCAGCCGTTGGAGATATTTTTAACTGGTTTGTAAACTATATTCGACCCGGTGGCACAAATCTCGGTT
Source organism: Verrucomicrobiia bacterium (assembly GCA_049968335.1). Lineage (GTDB taxonomy): Bacteria > Verrucomicrobiota > Verrucomicrobiia > Limisphaerales > JAKPVM01 > JAKPVM01. Next base: position 21,994 of record JBMFQZ010000028.1, on the reverse strand, counting down.
CGCACGAGGCATTGACAAAAGCAGCGGCAAAGTTAAAACCTGGCGAATCCGGCCTTCTTGCGCTTGACTGGAACAACGGGAATCGCACAATTCTGGTTGATCAACGGTTAACTGGACTTTTAATCGGTCAAACGCTTTATACAACTCCGGGCGAAATTTATAGAACTCTGATTGAAGCCACAGCGTTTGGAGCATTAACAATTATCAATCGATTTGAAGAGTTCGGAGTTAAAGTTGATCAAGTTGTAAATTGCGGCGGGATTGCCGAAAAGAATCCTCTTGTGATGCAGATTTATGCCGATGTTACCGGCAGACCAATGAAGATCAGCCGTTCAGCGCAAACCTGCGCTCTTGGCGCCGCAATTGCTGGTGCTGTGGTCGCAGGGGTTTATCCTGATTGTGAGACTGCTCAAAAGGCAATGACGGGGTTGAAAACAGTGGTCTACAAACCAAATCCTGAAGCGCACGCCGTGTATAAAGAGTTATACGCGCTTTATAAAATCTTGCACGATGCCTTTGGAACACGGGAATGGAACGGCAATCTATACGACGTGATGAAAACATTAATAGATATTCGCAACAAAGCGCGATTATAAATATTTACTGCAATGTTAGGGGAACTTAAAGAACAGGTGTGGAAGGCAAACCTTGACCTTGTCAAGGAAGGGCTTGTGTTAAAAACTTTTGGAAATGCGAGCGGGATTGACCGCAAGCGTGGGATTTTCGGAATCAAACCTTCAGGAGTTCCGTATGAAGAACTGCGTCCGGAACATATAGTTTTAATTTCAATAGAAGATGGTAAAACTGTTGAAGGAGATTTAAGACCGAGTTCAGACACAGCCACACATCTTGAATTGTATCGCGCTTTTGAAAATATAGGCGGAATAGTGCACACTCATAGTTTGTACGCAACTGCCTGGGCACAAGCGCGCAAAGAAATACCTGCGCTTGGAACTACACACGCCGATTATGCTCACGGCGCTATTCCCTGCACACGTGAAATGACTGCCGAAGAAATAAAGACCGATTACGAAACAAACACGGGCAAAGTAGTTGTAGAGCGGTTTAACGGGATGAACCCGATGGATTTTCCCGGAGTACTTGTTGCGAGCCACGGTCCGTTTGCTTGGGGAAAAGATGCCGATGCTGCTGTTGAGTCGGCTGTAATACTTGAGTTTCTGGCAAAACTTGCCCTTCAAACTTTTATGATAAATCCGCAAATTGCAAATATACCTGATGCATTGCTGAATAAACACTTTTTTAGAAAACACGGAAAGAACGCTTATTACGGTCAAAACAAATAAAAAACAAGAATAGAAAGGCTTATGAAAAATACAATAAAATATATATTGCTTGTCGGCGGCGCGGCATTTTTAGCAGGATGCGCCACGGTCAATGAAGATGGTAAAATCAGCCAGTTGCCTTTCGGTATGACTCAAGACCGGCAATTGGTGGATATTTACACATTGCGCAATTCTAAAGGAATGGAGGCGCGGATAAGTAATTACGGCGGACTCGTCGTATCGTTAAAGGTTCCTGATAGAAATGGAAAGTTTGACGACGTTGTTCTGGGTTACGACAACCTTGACGCATATATAAAGAACAATCCTTATTTTGGCGCATTAATCGGCAGATACGGAAACAGAATTGCTAAAGGCAAATTCAAACTTGACGGCAATGAATATTCTCTTGCTTGTAACGATGGTCCGAACCATTTGCACGGTGGATTAAAAGGATTTGACAAAATCGTCTGGGAAGCCACACCGTTTATGGGCGCTTATGGACCGGCTTTGAAATTAACATATACGAGTAAAGACGGCGAAGAGGGGTATCCGGGAACATTAAAAGTTACCGCAGTTTATACAGTTACCGAAGATAATGCTCTGAGGCTTGATTTTACTGCTACAACGGATAAGCCAACAATCCTTAATCTGACGCATCATTCCTACTTTAATCTTGCAGGCAGAGGAGATATTCTCAACCACGAAGTTATGATCAACGCGGATAAATTTACCCCTGTTGATGAAACATTGATTCCCACTGGCGAACTGCGCCCAGTTGATGGAACTCCGTTTGACTTTAGAAAACCTACAACAATAGGCGCACGGATTAATAATGACGACCAGCAGTTAAAATATGGAAAGGGTTATGATCATAACTGGGTTATTAATAAGCCGATGAACGTGCTCGGTTTGATGGCGCGGGTTTATGAACCTACGAGCGGGCGGGTAATGGAAGTATGGTCAACAGAACCTGGGTTGCAATTTTATTCTGGCAATTTTCTTGATGGCACAATTCGCGGAAAATACGGTTGGGTTTATCAATTCAGAAACGGTTTCTGTATGGAACCGCAGCATTATCCGGATTCTCCTAATAAACCAAATTTCCCTTCGGTCGTTTTAAGACCCGGACAGGTCTATAAGAATACTATAATTTATAAATTCAGCGCTAAATAAGAGGAATACCAATGAACACATCATCGTATTTTTCAGGAATATTACCGGCAGGCGTTTATTATAATCCAGTGTTCGCTATAACCGGCGGCGCTTTTTCAGCGATTGACTGGATAGTAATTGCGGCATATTTTGGAATCCTGCTTGCAGTTACCTGGTGGAGTATTAAGCGAAACAAAGACACTGCGGACGATTACTTTCTTGCAGGACGTCACCTTGGCTGGTGGATAATCGGCGCGTCAATATTTGCTTCCAATATAGGTTCAGAACACCTTGTCGGATTAGCAGGTAGTGGTTGCACCGATGGTGTTGCAATGGCGCATTACGAACTGCATGCGTGGTGTCTTCTTGTTTTGGCATGGGTTCTTGTGCCATTTTACATCCGCTCAAAGGTTTATACGATGCCGGAGTTTCTTGAGAAAAGATTCTCACCAACCGCAAGATGGGTGCTCTCTATAATTTCGCTTGTTGCTTATGTTTTAACAAAAATCGCTGTTGGTATCTTTGCTGGTGGAGTAGTTTTTGGAACGCTTTTACCGGAATTAAACCTCAATCTCGGTTTTGCAACGCTTGACAGTTTCTGGGTAGGTTCTATCGCAGTGTTGGTGGCAACCGGTATTTACACTGTGCTCGGAGGATTAAGGGCAGTCGCTTATACAGAAGCAATTCAAACTGTTGTTTTAGTAATAGGCTCGGCGCTCGTCACGGTCTTCGGCTTGATAAAACTCGGAGGCTGGAGCGAGTTAAGGGCTCTTCTACCGTCAGATATGTTTAACCTGTGGAAGCCGCTAATTCCTCCTGGGGTTGAAGGAACTTGGGAACCTGTAAAAGAGCCAACGAGACTTGCTTGGTATTTCAATACAAATTTCCCGTGGCTTGGAATGTTGTTTTGCGCCCCGATAATAGGTTTGTGGTACTGGTGCACAGACCAGTATATCGTTCAGCGCGCTTTGGGCGCCCCGAACGAACAGCAAGCAAGACGCGGCGCGATATTCGCCTCGTTTTTAAAACTACTTCCGGTCTTTATATTCATCATTCCCGGTATGATTTGTTTAGCGCTGGCTCTTTCCGGCAAAGTTCCTGAACTTAAAACAATTGTTGCCCAGCAAGGGGACAAATTTGTAGTTAATAGAGACGCAGCGCAAGCCGCATTTCCATTAATGGTCTCATATGTTCTTCCTCCTGGGGTAAGAGGAATTGTTGTCGCAGGACTACTTGCCGCTTTAATGAGTTCGCTCTCAGGTGTTTTTAACGCAAGCTCAACATTGTTTACTGTAGACCTTTATGAAAAATTTAAACCCGGCGCTTCACAACACGACCTTGTCCGCATCGGCAGGATCGCTACAGCGGTAATGGTATTGATTGGATTTTTGTGGATACCGGTCATCAAAGGTTCAAAAGGTTTATATTTCTACTTGCAGGCAATGCAGGGATATCTCGCTCCACCAATATTTGTAGTTTTCTTCTTAGGTGTGTTTATGAAAAGATTAAATGGCAAGGGATGCCTTGCGGCTTTAATTGTCGGATTTGTTCTTGGAATTTTCAGGTTATTAGTAGATACTCCGGTAACTCTGGGGCTTAAAGGTTATGAAAATGGATATCCTGCTGGGTCATTTCTATGGATAATTAATAATATATATTTCCAGTATTTCAGCCTGTTCATATTTGTGGTTTGCATAATAGTGATGGTCGTAGTTAGTTATCTAACAGAGCCACCTGATGAAGAAAAGATCAAAGGCTTAACGTTTGCAACCACGACAGAAGAACAGCGCGCCGCGACCCGGGCAAGCTGGAACAAGTGGGATGTTATAGCGTCTGTGGTTGTGGTATTGATAATCATAGCGGCATATCTGTATTTCAGGGGATAAAAATGGGAAAAAATTCGCTGGTGTGATAGATTTGGAATAGAATTTGCTAATAAATATTAAAGTTAATTAATTTAGTCTAGCTTATGAAGAAATACTCGTTAATAATACTCTGGGCATTTGCAATCTCTTTGCAGGCAGCAGTTTCGTCTTCAAAAATCACCGTTCAAGCGGATAAACAACTTCATCAGATAAGTCCAATCTTGTGGGGGATATTTTTTGAAGATATTAACCTGTCCGCAGATGGCGGGATATATCCTGAACAGGTGCGGAATCGTTCATTTGAGGACTCTGACAGACCTGTTTACTGGGAAATTAAAGAGTATGGAAATGCTCGTGGCGAGATAAGCATTGATTCATCTAGACCGCTAAATCCATTCAATAGAAAGAGTCTGCGTCTGCGAATCAATCAAACTGCGGATAACGGCAGCGTTTGTGTGATAAACAATGGATACTGGGGAATATCCGCAGTTGCGGGCGAGGAATATAATTTTTCTCTTGCAGCAAGATGCGCTGATGGTTTTGGAGGAAATTTAAAGGTTGAACTTGTTGGTCAAGCAGGGCAGACACTTGCCTCTGCTGAAATTACCGGTATCGGCAATAACTGGAAAAATTTTTCTTTAACTATAAAACCAACAGCCACAGACCATAAGGCATCCTTGATCATTCGCGCAAACCAGCGCGGTACAGTCTGGCTTGATATGGTTTCGCTCATTCCGAAAAAAACATTTAAAGGACACGGTTTAAGAGAAGATATTTGCCAGATGCTTGCCGATTTGAAGCCCTCTTTTGTTAGATTTCCTGGCGGTTGCTGGGTGGAAGGGGATGATATGGCTCATATGTATAACTGGAAGAAGACCATAGGAGATATTGCGCATCGCACGCCGCTATGGAATTTGTGGCAATACTGGGCTACTCATGGGCTTGGTTTTTATGAGTATTTGCAACTTTGTGAAGATTTAAACGCTGAACCGCTGTTTTGCATAAACATTGGCATGTCTCATAGAGAGGTTGTTCCAATGGACCAGATGGGTCAGTGGGTGCAAGATGCGCTGGATTCAATTGAATTTGCCAATGGCTCGCCAAACTCGGTATGGGGCAGCCAGCGCGCAAGAATGGGACATCCAAATCCTTTTAATATGAAGCTGATGGAGATCGGGAATGAAAATGGGGGACCCGCTTATAACGAGAGATGGCCATTGTTCTACAAGGCAATAAAGGAAAGAATGCCAGAGATGAAACTTGTGGCGGATGTTTGGGGAGGTTATCCGCGCAATCCAATGCCAGACATTATTGATGAACATTATTATAACTCCGCGGAATTTTTTATACGGCATTTTAATCATTACGATAATTACGATCGAAAAGGTCCAAAGATTTTTGTAGGTGAATATGCTGTTACATCCGGGTGTGGTAATGGCAATTTGCGCGCTGCAATAGGTGAAGCGGTGTTTATGACGGGAATTGAAAGGAATTCCGATATCGTAGTAATGGCAAGTTATGCGCCGCTTTTGGCCAATGTAAATCATAAAAGATGGAATCCGGATTTAATCTATTTTGACAATCATCGGGTATTTGGTACTCCATCCTATTATGTTCAAAAAATGTTCAGTGAAAATCGCGGGGATTATGTATTGCCTGTAGAAATTGAATCTCAAGAGGCAACATCATCGCCGCGCGGAGGAACGATTGGAGTTGGCACCTGGCTAACTCAGGCTGAATATAAGGATATTAAAGTTACGGAAAACGGGAAAGTTGTTTTTGAATCTGATTTCGCAAAAGGGACGGATGGTTGGAAGTTTCTTGGCGACGGAGATTGGTCTGTAAAAGATGGGGCACTGGCGCAAGGCAAAATCGCTGAAAATGTTCGCGCAATTGTTACCGGGAAAAAATTTACCGAATATACCCTTACACTTAAAGCGCGAAAGATCAGCGGGGCAGAAGGTTTTTTGATTTTGTTTAATGTAAATGATGAAAATGAAAAAGCCTGGTGGAATATTGGCGGATGGGGAAACAGGTCTCACGGGATTGAGATGGGGGGAATTATTGGCAATCAGGTTCCTGGACGAATAGAAACTGGAAAGTGGTATGATATTAAGATTGAAGTTACCCGTGATAGGATAAAATGTTATCTTGACGGTAAACTCATACACGACGCCGGTTATCCTGTTATGAAATCGTTGTATGGATCGGCAAGTTTAGTTAGTTCCACAAAAGAAGTTATATTAAAGGTTGTTAACGTTTCTTTTGAGTCGCAGACGAGCGAGATTGTTGTGCCGGGCAAGAAAATTATGGATGGTGAACTTAACGCGATTACTCTGACTTCGGAAAAAGCGACTGATGAAAATTCATTTGATGAACCGACGAAGGTTTCGCCAAAACCGATTAAAATTCAGGTTAAATCCAATACGATATCACATACATTCCCTGCAAACTCGCTTACTATAATAAGAATTCCGTAAAAATAATTCAGTCCAACACAGAAGAGATAAAGGGTATAAAAATTCCTTAAAAGTAGCTTATTATATTAAACTGGAACAATGTTTGGGTTTGATTAGTCTCTATTCAGTGATTCTGTCTAAATGTAGAGATAATAAGCCTATCAATAGAGAGAATGAAAAAATTAGAAAATTTAACCTGAACCTCGCAATGCAACTCAAATTACTTTTATTCTCTTATGAATTTAACTTTTCAAAAAGCGCATTTTAAACTGTTCTAAAAATTATCAATTTTTTTTACTGCGAGTATGACGGGTATAGGCCTGTATGGTTTAGAGCAAGGAGAATTCAAGACTATTTGTCTGCCTGAATTTTCGCGAACAATCATAATAGAGCTTCCTCCGCCATCAAGATTAAGAGCCTCATAACAATTAAGGTTAGCCATATATTGAGCAAGTTCATCCAAACTCATACCTTCGCTAAAACCCTTTTGTCTTCCATCAACGACAAGCAATATCAACTTATTTCTTTGTCTATTCAATCCAACCGCTGTTCTTGGATGTATGGCTTTGTTAGAATTAGATAATACTTTTCCATTTAAAATTAGCGGGGAAAATCCGCTGACTGCCATCTTACAATCCAAACTTTCCTGTTCATTTAAAAAGCCGATTTTAATTTGATTATTTTTATCTACCCACAAACTGGCATAACCGTTTTCGCTATAACTTGCCTTTCTAATTTCATTAAACGCCCAACCTTTAATATCCACAGGAAGACTCCGAGACCAGACAGGCTTTTGTCCCTTTTTCAATGTAAAATCTTCAAACGCATTTGCATTTACAGCGGCAACAAGGTTGGTGGCGTTCGCAAGGGCAAGTGGCGGGGTTAATTTTGCCTCCGCTTTTCCATTGCCATCAGGGTCTTCGGCAATAATTGCGTCTAATTTGTATAATCCATTCGTTAATGAAATAGTCAAAATGTGAATTCTTAGCGGTCTGGGATTTTGCTTAACATCCAATTTATATTCTATTCCCGGATACTCAAAAGAAACGAATGCGCGATTAAACTTTAGGGAAGCGCACCCAGTAATTAATATCAAACAGATAACAAGAAAAATATTCAGACTAACCTTCTTCATATCAGGCAGTTTATCCAATAGTTAAAACCTGACAATATGATTTAGACAACATTTTAGAACTTAATATTGAACAAAGGATTTGTATTAAGAAACTGAATAAAATAGTGCGCTGTTATTGAGTTTTTCTATCGGGGCATCACATCCTGGGATAAAAATGGACAGCGTTTGCGGTCGTAGTTTCAAATTCTAAAACGGGTGGGAATATATTCACAAACCTCCGAATTTATGGCAGGCGAAGACCGCAGAGTGTTATCCATCCTACCAGGTGCTGGTCCTGAGTTTTATTAGCAAAACGGAGTGGTACTCCATTCGTCAATGGGTTGACAACGTGCAATAAAAGGCGATAGTCGCCAGAAGGTATTGTTCCGACGGTAGTTTGATACTGCCAAGATGGGGATGTCTCTCCGGGCATAACGGTAGAAATTCGCCAATCAGTTTTCCAAACAGTGACCATTTCGCGGTTGGTGTTTAATAATCCCAATTCCACAGGCCAGTCATAATAGAATGGCGCAACACCAGTGTTTGTTACATTAAGCAAGATAGACAGTTTGTTATTCTCAATTTGGATTTGAACTTTGGAAATATAAAGTTCATACCCTAATCGCCTTGCTGCTTGAATGGCGCGATTGCGCGCTGCGTCGTTAAGTTTTCCCTTAAACACCCCCTCATTGCAGAGCCAAGAGGCGCGCGTTGCATCAACACAACGATCAAACTCCTGTCCTTTGGGCGCGCACGAGGTTTCATCAAATAGACAATTCCAGACTTCCGGACGAACTTCGCCGCCGATTGGTTGTAGTCGCCATTTACTAAGCGCATTTGCAGCCCTTAATCGAGTTTCGAAAAACCATTCATCGCCTTTTTTGCCTGTGTGAACCGTTGCCCAGCAAAATGAATCGTCATGATAGCCTATAGGGCGATTGCTGTTGTCGGCATAAATGGGGTCATTGGTACCAGCAGGATAACGCAAAACGAGTTTTGTCTTTTTAAACGCAGCCTCATAAGCATCCATTACCTCGCGTTGTACTGTTTTTGAGGCAAACCATTTTTGATTTGGATAATTGTGCCACTCTCCCCACGTGCCGAGCAAACCGATGACTACAAAACCGATTCGCGGGTCTCCATCATATTTTCGCCCGAACGCATGAATGAAATTTGTCAATGCGGCGCGTAGGCTTGGGTCTTCATAATCTGGTGTTTGATCCACTGCTGGTGGAAATGGTTTAGTATTGGTATTTGTCCAGGTTCGCATTTTTAATCCAGCGTTGATCAGATATTGTGGCACTCCTGTCTTTTTCCCAGGCCATTCCATATAAAATCGCGCAATAAACTGATGCCCTCGCGATGCGGCGGAATTGAGCTTTACATCGAAAGGTCCCCAGTTAAAATTCGTGGGACCGACCATAACTTCTGATAATCGGGTATAATCCCATTCCAGACTGTGAGGAAAATTTGTGGTCTTTTTTAAATAAGGGACAAACCCTTTGAGTGGATTATCTGGCGGAGCAGGCGCATAATCAAGCGCATATCTAAAAGTGGCTGCCGTTGTAAAGTTGTTAAATGCCGTGAGCAGTAGAAGACTGCTCATCATAGCTATAAATCTAAGTAAAGATTTCATCTTAATATTAAAGATATGTTATAGAAATAAAATGTATTATTATCTAACAGTTCCGCGTTCTTATTTAATTTAACTATCCTCCCAGTCGCAGATTGATTCCACGAAGGCTGCTGAGCCGTCTCGTAGCCAGCCATCAAGTTGCGCCTGGTCTTTAAGTTGCTGACCTCGTTTTCTCGGGACGACAAAGTAGGCGCAATCTAATTCAGGCAGGCTGCTCATATCGCCCCAGAGTTTTTCAAACTGCGCAACCGGCAGGATATCTTCTTGACCGTATCCCCATCTTTTTTTCACATCTTTTAATGTTATGTAGGTTGGCATACGGGAGGCAATTTTACGAATTGCTGACTGAACTTTTTCATCAGAAGAGGCAGAACATATGTCTGCTCGTGATAAGCCAAAGATTGACAATAGTCTATCAATATCAATCCAGGTTGTGAGGGTGTTGTAGTAGGATAATTTGAATTCGTCTTCTTCATCCGGTATGGCGAGACTTTCAACAAGTCTAACCTGTCCGTTAACCCGGGCAAGTCCGCCACCGCGGTCTTCTAAACGGCGTGAGATTACTTCAAAACTCAAAGCCGAACCACGGGATTTATGCAGACCGAGTATTGCAGGGTCAATGTTAGTCCCTACGGCGTCAATATTATGGAGGGTTAGATATTTAATATTTGGATTTTCTATAAGTAGTTGGCGAAGAACTCCGTTTCTGAATGTGTTAGGGATTTCATACCAGTGTCCCACAGGGTGCAGACATTGCGATGGAATATTGTCTGTGTAGTCTGCGGCTTCACCCATAGAAATTGCCCAGTTGATCAAGGCATTACGAGCGCTATTGAGGACTTTTTGTTTTTGCTCGTCCAAAACCTGTTGTGGAGTTTGTTCAAAAAGAAATCTTAAATCGCGGGTGGTCGGGACCATTCTCAAACCAATTGCGCGCCCCGGCGAGAGGATAATTTTGCCTTCGTATTTAAAATTCTTATTTTTTTCTAAAAAATCGGCAATTGGTTGATGTGTGAGATAACTCGTCGTGAAAATATGCGCAATAGGAGAGTTCGCTATACGGGATATTTTTCTTGTTTTAGCAATATGTGTTTCTATGAATGTTCTGTATTTTGAACTTAATTTGCAAAATGGATGGAGCGCTTTGACGACGCCGGCTCCCTGCGTCCATCTGCTGCCTGCGCCCGCAGCCATAGTTATAACTGCAACCTCGCCATTTTTAATAGCGTTGATTCCAATATCAAAGGCTTCTTCGTAAGATAATGATTTATCAATAAATTTAACCTTTTTATTGTTTTGCCAGTCAACGGTTATGACGACATCGGATGGTTTGACATCTTCAATTAACGTATTTGACGGAAGACGGTTTTGCGCAAGACCAATTTTCCCTTCCTTTAATTCGGCGCGAATTTGTTCGTGTTCAACCTTATCAAAACCGTATTGGTTTAGTAATGTCTCTAATGATAATTCCTTGTCGTGCTCTTCTTTGCCGCGCGGCAGAAGAATATCTAATAATGTGTTGAACACTGGACGGTATTGCTCGCGCCTTCTGCAAGCAACGCTGAATAAATCAATCTCGGCGCGTCTTACTGGAGTTATTTCGTTCCAGCGCTGTTTTATTAAATCCGGTATAACGATGGAGTAATATCCTGGCGGCATTAATGCGCTGTCGCCTTTTAAGAATTCCGCGTATGTTCCTTTTTCATTTATAGCAAACTCATAGACAACTGGCTCCATAGCAAATGGCATAGCAAATTCAAGTTCGCGCTTTGTGTCAGACATAATTTCCTGCAACTTTGTTAGCGCGCGAGATTTTGCTCTTGGAGAAAAAATGAATCCCATTCCGCCGCCAGACATTCCGCCAAGCATCCAGAAGCCCCAGAAATCGTTTTTGAAAAATTCTTTTGTTTTTGTTATGAGAGTTTCTGTGTAAAGGTTGTTAGCCCATGGTATAATAGTTTGAATATATTCAAAAAAGTTCTTTGTTGTAGCGTTACCGATTGTTTTAATATCGCCGTTATGAAGGGCGTTTAAAATATCGTGAAGGATGTTTATCATCTTGAGTCTTGCCTGCCATTCCTTTTTTGAGCGAAGCAGATATTTCTCGGTAACCATTTCAAGAATCGGTCCCACATTTTGAGCCATACCGCCGTGCACAAGCACTAAAGAATCTTGCAATGCCTCACGGGTGGCTTTTGAAATTTCATCATATCCAAATATTTTATGCGTTGGCATTAAACGTCCACGACTGATACCGAATTCCGGATCAGATTCTGTGGCAATGGCTCCTTCAATAAGTTTAATACCGGGCCAGAGTCCACCTGAATCTTGCCATCCTCCGCCTGAACCGCTAAGCCACTCGCCCAGCAACGCCCGCGCAAGAACAACGCGTCGTTCTGATTCCGCTAGTTGACCGGTTAACGAACGAGCCTGACTTGTTGCCCGCATACAAACGGATATCAGCGAGGCAAGTAGTGTGGTTGAAACCGCGAGTCTTGAGCCTTTTGGGATATTGTTAACATTGCTAACAAGTTCAATCCCGCGTCCCTGTCCAGCCATTTTTTCAAGCAAATCTTGAAGGTTTTGTTCTGAACCTTCAATGCCCGGCGGCACGATGCCCGATGCTATTACTGCCGCTTTTAGCAAACCAAGATAATCCCGCGCAAAGTCAAAGACTTCTGAGATAGTGGATATTTCCACACTGCATTTGAGATCAACGCTCACCAGCCTGATTACTGGCTGATCAATTATCCTGAAATATGCCTCTACAGGCGGTTTTGGACTTGCGTCTCTGCCGTAAACTCCGAGGTCAATTGACACATTTAAGACTTTTGCCCCTTCCGGATAATCCATTCCAAGAAAGAATATATCGCTCCAGCCGCAATGGGTTAAATCCATACGAACTGGGGTTGACTCTTTTAGAATTGGATAAAGTCCTGTTGACGGGTCTTGAATGAGCAATTCGTTTCTGATTCTCAAAGGCTGGTCTTCTGGATGTCCCATTCTGAACATCCATTGATTTCCCCTGACGGTTCGGACACTTTTGCGAACTTGATTTGCCAGCGTTTGAAATCCCAATTTATAGTACGCAGAGCCAAGCGCGCTTGAAATTGTGTCGGTGTAACCGGCGGTTTTTAAAACATATCTAAATGAATCAATTGCCTCTTCAAAACGCCTGTTTAATAGATGTGTATAACCTTTATACGGGATTAAACCTGCTATATCACAACCGGCTTTTTCAGGGAGGTGAAACCTGTGGATTGCGTATAAAAACAGAAGGGCGCGAACGCGTTCATAAAGATTATTGCTGCGGCGGCGAAATTCGTCCAGCTCATCAGTTGCCTTTAAAAGATCGGTAACGGTAAGGTTGTTGCAAAGTTCTTCAATAGATTGATTCCGAATTTGCGGATTGTCTGATAGAATTGTTTCTATGAAAGGATTTGTCATTGTTAAAAAGAAGTAATTGTTAAACTTTTATAGCGAGTAGTTCAACAAGGTTGCGAAGCACCTCATCCCTATCTTTTCCGCTTAATGAAATCGCCAGCTGAGCGTTGAGGATTCCGTATTTTGAACCTATATCGTATCGTTTGCCTTTTATCTCGCAGGCAAGATATTTTTCGCTGTTCGTCAGGCGGGCAAGCGCGGGGCTTAATTGAACTCCGCCTTTTTCACCGCAACGAGCAACTTCTTCTGCGAGCAAGTCCATAACTACCGGTGTTAGAGCGTGCATTCCAAAAAAACAGAGATAATATCCTGCTCGCAAGCCCGGTATGATCAGGTGTTGTTCTGCTTCTGTTGGTGTGGGTTTTTCAAGGACGGTAGAAATTTCATATAAACCTTCCCGGTTAGAAACTCTCCGTCCGCCAACGGCGCCAAAAAACGGGAGTTTGCTCTCGTGCGTTGCTTGAACGGCTGAGATAGAACAGTTTTCTGCGGCTGCGATTTCAACGAGTTGTTTCGCGCACCGTTTATTTGTAGCGCTTATGTAAAGGTGGTCGTTAACCAGAAGCAAGAATGGGTGGTTTCCGACAAATTCTCGGGCGCAGAACACAGCGTGTCCGTAGCCTAATGGCGCAGATTGTTCTACAAATTTTATTTTAGAAGCATATTTTCCTGCGGCGGCGCGATACGAGTCGGCATCGCCAGGGCAAATTACGATGCAAATTTCTTCTACGCCGCTGTCCAATATTTCTTCTATAATTATCTGAAGGGCGGTTTTTGAAATTCCATCTCTATCAACAAAGGTATGAAGGCTTAATGTTCTTTGCCCCTTGCCAGCAGCCGTTATAATTGCTTTTTTGATTTCCATCGCTTTATACAAGATTGGTTAACAAAAAATAATTGCAAATTAACAATGCGCGGTCAACTCATAATCATTTCAGTTTTGATTGAACGCTGGCTATACGGGAATTAAGGCGAAAATCAGATTTTGAACTTCTCTGGAGGAATAAATAACCTGAAATAACCTGTTACTATTTAACGATTTTTTAGATTATTTCTTCTTTGAAAATAAAGAAAATATGGACTTAGATTCAAGTTGCTGACGCTGCACTTTAAGTTGACCAAGCAGAGATTGTAGCTGAATAAAAACCTTATGCCATTGGTTTTCTATGCCGCGCAATGTTCCATCGTTTAGTTCTGAAATAACTCGCAATGATGAGAGCGGAGTTATGACATTAAAAATATCTTCTTTATCAATTGGACGGGAATCGTCTGCAAAATACGCGAGTATGGATTCTAACTGTTGCGCTATGAGGCTTTTTACATCAAGAAACTGATTTTCTTCTTCAAGTGAAAATTGCTTTTTATCTTGCGCGCGCCTTTCTCTGACGAGATTTATGAAGTAATAAATTTGTTTCCAGTTTTCAATGTATATCTCAAATTGCGAAATCAAGTCGTCAATTTTTTTAGTTTTCATAGTTCGTAAATTATTTGGTTTCCATTTGGCGGATTATTGGTGAAATTCGTATCAAAGCCCCGCCACGCATTTTGCGGGCAAAGACTTTTACTGTTGGGAAAAATATATTAACCTCTTCAATATAAAGACCTATTTTATTTGCGTCTGTAAAGTATGCCAGAATACCCCGTGTAATTTCTTTTACAAAATCTTCAGGAATAGAACTTGGAAGCGTTGAGGAGAGTATTTTCCCGTTTGCATCCACGTTAAAACTCCCTGCTTTAATATCGCAAGTTTTTGACTCTTTAACCGGTTTTTGTTTTATCAAGCCCATAACGGATAAATTTTTTTCATCAATTCAGGCACTTCTTCGCATTTTACAGTGTGAGAAAATCCGACACACAATATTCTATTTTCGTTTGTTCTTAACACTACTCTGCATTGGCGACCGCTACCGAGCACTTCTTTTAAATCGCCGAGCGCATAGTTTTGTCCGAGAGTTTTCCAAAATTTGATTGTATTTACTGCCCAGTTATGAAAAGCCGCTGGGTCGTCAAGACCGTAATGGTCTTGCGGCTGGGATGAGGCATCATCTCCTGCAAAGACAAATTCCACACCTTCCACTTTTGCTATTGCCGCGACTGGATGTTCAAGAGCCGTTCTATCTCCAAGTTCTGAAGCGTCCGGGAGTTCTGATTTGTCTGCCGCCTTAACTTCATCAATCGTCTGCGCGGCATCAAGCAAGAGTCCATTGTAGGATGAAAATATTTTTCGCTCTCTAACTGGATCAGGTGGCAAATAATGGAAACTTCCTTTTTTAAGAGAAATAATTTTCTTAAAAGCGATTTCTCCAGTCAAATTTCCGATTTCAGCATCTATTATTTCGCCTTGATTAATATAGACTTTTCCTTCTATTTCACCGCTTATGACTTTTAGTGTAATTGAATTTCTGCACAGGCATTCAATCTGTATCAAGTCAACGAGACTTTTACTCTGGATTCCGCGGAATCCCTCTTTGGTTTCATCACCTATGAGTGATTCAATGCATTCCAGAAATAATTTAAATTCCTGTTCTGTAGAAGGTTTTTGCCAACATAGATCAACTCCTAATGCGTAGGCGCGTCTCCGTTGTTGTTCATCAAGGACGGCTGTAATTGCGACTATTTTTAAATCCGGAAATCTGCGTCTAACGATTGTAAGGACTTGAAAACCGTCAATTTGCGGCATATTCAGGTCTGTTATGAGCAGAGAAAACTGTTCGGCATCAAGTATTGCAACAGCGCGGGCGCCATTAGTAGTAGTAAACACCTCTGGTTTAAAAGGAAGATTTTTTAAAATCTCCTTATAAGAGACCAGTATATCTTCGTCATCATCAACTATAAGAATTTTTGGTTTGTCTGGCATTTCAATAACAATTTAATAATAATAGAAACCAGTCGCTAAAATCAATATCATATATTTTCTAAAATTTTGTTTTTGACAATTTAAAACAAATATGGCGGCAATTAATACCTATGATTAACGGTCATCAAATTATTGTTTGTGCGGGAATAGTTCCCGATCCATTGCAGACGCTTGAGCCTGCGCAGGCAGCGGGAATGCCTGCATTAAAGAATGAGATGATGCTCCCTGCGGTGCTGGACACCTGGGCGTCGCACGCTTTATACGAGGCAGCCCATCTTGCCGCTAAATCGCCGGGGAGCAAGGTATGGCTTGTCAGCGTTTCACCTAAGGCTAAGTTGCAACAAGTGATGATGGCTGTTGCGCAAAAGGCGCAATTTGAACTTCTTGCCGCGGATTGTCCGGCTAACGGGTTTACCGATGCTTATGAATGCGCTGCGGTGATTGCGGATATGATTAAATCAATTCCGAACCTTGATCGTGAACGATTGTTCGTATTCGGAGGCTGGGAATCTGCATCGCGAGGCGCTGGCGTTACATTGCAAATTGTAGGGGAATTGCTTGGCATCCGTAATCAATTTCAAGGTGTGGATGAATTAAAGATTAATGAAGATGGCAGTTTTGACGTGTATGAAAGAATTTCAGAAGGGAAACATCAAATATCTCGCTGCGCAAAACTGCCAGCGGTTTTGGGCTGGGCTACAGGAAATCTTCCAGAACCGAAGAACAATCCTCAAATTGGTATGATGAATATGAGAACGATAATGCCTGCTCTGCAAAAGGCAAAAGTTGTTAAACTTGAGAACAAAAATATAATTTTTGATTCGGTTCAGTTGCCGAAACAAGAGCGAACCACAAGAATTGTGAAGGATGTTCCTGTTGATGAAATCGCGCGGGAAATCGTTGAATGGTTAAAACAATAACACTTTGGAGGTTGATTATGGAAAAGATACTTATTTTGCTTAACAGTGACGAGAACGGGATTTGCAAAGCCGGGCTTGAGACCATTTCTGTCGGACGGTTAATAAAAGACAATTTAAATGACAATGCTGATATTGTAGTTGGACTCATTGGAAACAATGTTAAGGCGGCTGCAAATAAAATTGGAGGGTGCGGGGCAAGTGCCTATTTTGGCGTAGAGGGGGAGGAGTTTGCCCAAGGACGATATAGCACCGATGCGCTGGCTATTGAAATGTTAACAAGAAAAACGCAGCCAACTATTGTTATTGCGCCTGCTACAGTCAGATTTAATAAATCGGTGCCCGGTGCAATATATCGCGTAAATGGAATTACAGATACTCACATCACAGGCGTAACAGCGCGGGATGGGACGTTGAAAGTAACGCGTTATTTATATAGACAGCGAATTGAAACAACTATTCATAGAACCAATAGACCATGGGCTTTGTTAATTGAGTCTGGAATATGCGAACCGTTTAGCGGTTCAGAGGCAAATGTTCAGGTTGAATTACTGGATATTAAGGTTCCAGAAACTGAAATCCATTCCCAGGTGATCGGTGTGCGTGAGCCGGCAGTTGGACAGCAGACTATCCGCCCTGATGCCAGACTTCTCTTTGTTGTAGGAGCAGGGTGGACAAAGAAGCAAGCCGACGGGAAAGTTCATCTTGAAGAGGCTGAGAAGATTATTCTTGAATTTTTGCATTTAACACGGGCTTCGCTTGGAAGTTCGAAGTCACTTGTGGATATGGGGGCTGAAGGCGAGGAGGTGTTGCCGTTCTTGAGTCATATGAATCAAATCGGGCAAACCGGCGCAACGCCGCGTCATCCGAAAGGACTAGCAACCTGTTGCCACGGCGAAGAACCGCATACTGTTGGCTGGCGATTTATAAACGAACGTCGGGCAATTAATCTTGACCCTAATTGCGGATGGGCGCGGGGCAAGGCTGATGTGTTGTATGTTGCCGATGCCTTTGCTGTAATGAAAAAGGTAAATGAATTACTCGCCGCAAAGTAAGTGAACAAGTTAAAAGCTGCAATCAATTTATTTTATTAGAAATAACTGCAATTTTTCAGATTGTTTGTGAGATTGAATTAATTCTCGTATTTAAGAATTGTAGTAGATATTACTTTGTTTTGTGCTTGCAGAAAATCTAGATAATCGGTTTTTTCTCAGCTAAAATGCCGGTTATTCGGTAATTTATTGAGCGTAACTGCTGTTTAAACAGTAAAGTATATCAATTATCCAAATATGCCCTGTAAAACTTAAAATCTGAATTTGTTGATTCGGTGAATTCTGCGCTTTCACCTGTTAATACTAAATTTGTTAAGTAATACCAGTTAACAAAATTCTTTGTGTATTCAATCCTGTAACGTTTTGACGGGATTCCTTTTAATGTAATTGAGATTTGGTTGTTAGAAATTCGAGGATTGGTAAGTAGCGGCGGGGTTGGTTGAGACTCGGATAGGATTTTAAGTCCGTCGCCGCCGCAGGCAATAAAAATGTTGGTACTTAAAACGACGGTCTTCCAGACAAATCCTTGAGTGTTGATTTTTTTGATTTCAACAGGTGATGATGGCGATGAGATGTCATAAATTAAGAGTCCGTTTGTTCCGTCAGAAACGAAAAGTCTATTTCCATTTGCGATAATTCCTCGCGTATTGCCGGCGGTGTCAATACCTGAAATTCTAACAGGATTGGAAATATCAGATATATCAAAAATATGGAACCCGTAGTTATCATCCGCCACGAAAAGCAGGTTTTCCTGCGCGTCAGTGTCCATCGCAGAACCAGGGGTGTCATAATAGGCAATTTGCAATAAATTGGTCGGGTTGGTTAAATCAAATATTTTTATTCCAGACCAGTAGTCGGCAAGATAGCCGTAGTTGCCTTTAATTAAAAACTTCATTGCAATGCCATCAGAATCATAAGAACTGACGGACGCTGGGGACGCTGGATTTGAAACATCAATGATTAGTATTCCTGAATCTTCGCAAGCCAGATACATATAATTGCCGAGTTTTGCAACGCTTCGCGCAGGTGATGGTGTCAAAAACGACGATACAAGAACCGGATTTGTTTTATCAGAAATGCTAAATATTTCCAAACCGCTCCCCTCTGCAAGATAGCAATAATTGTCACTCACGAAAACCGAGTTTACAATGTTTCCCGCGGCAAGGGTTGCAAGCAATTTTGGCGATTGAGAAGTTGATATGTCAACAATCTCGCATCCTCCTTCGCTGTTTGCTAAAAAGACTAAATTGCTTTGAGCAAAAAGGTCAATTGTTTCTCCGATTGTGTTTAATTTGGAAATCAAGCGAGGCGTTGTCGGATTTTTTAAATCAAGAAAATATACGCCATTAGGATCGTCAGCGACGTATGCAATATCGCCAACGATTGTAATATCCACAGCATTGATCCCGGGATTAACCGCACCAACTTTTGCAGGACTTCTCGGATTTGAAATATCAATTATCTGAATACCTGTGGAACCATCGGCGATGAATGCATAATTTTTATACAAAGCGACCGCTGATGAATAACCGCTCGTGTTATATCCTCCAACGCGAGTTGGAGACGAAGGTGTTGTGATGTCAATTATTTGCAAGCCTGCTTCATAATCGGCTACATAGACGTAATTGCTTCTTACAGCAACGCCGTTTGCGTGTCCGCTGGTATTATATCCGCCGATTCTACTAGGGCTTGATGGATTTGAAATGTTCAAAACCTGAAGACCTGCAACATCGTCGGCGAGAAACAATAAATTGCCAGAAATCGCAATATCATAAGCATATCCGGTCGAATCATATTTTGTAATAAGCTGCGGACTCTCTGGTCGCGAAACATCTAATACAATCAGCCCTTCGTCGTACGCCGCAACATACAGATAATTACTTATACATAAAATCCCCTTTGCCCATCCGGATGTCTGATAACTTCCTTTTAAAACTGGTTGCGCTGGATTTGATATGTCGATGATTTGCACGCCTGCGTTTCCACTGGCGACGTATAAATAGTTTCCGTTTGGCGAGACCGCGCTTGCATAACCGTCAGTTTTTATCTCGCCTATAACAGATGGATTTTGAAGGTTACTGATGTCTATTATCGCAATTCCAGCATCATATAGACTGACATAAGCATTGTTTCCTGAAACTTCAACAGATTGCGCATTGCCTTTTATGAAACTTTTATAACTGCCTGTTAAATCGTATTGCTGGGCTGTTAAGATGTTGGATGTGAAATTGCACAGTGACCACATTGCAATCGCAAATATAGTGGTTTTACAATTCCTTTTATTGTGTGTTGCCGTTGTCATAATTTCGTAGCGATGGAAAATTATATTGTCCTAAAAGATATCAGAATCAATAGAATTTACCATTGAAAAATCAGCCTCTATCAAGAAAAGATGCAAATTATTTTTCTTAAACTGGTCTGAAGTGGGCAGGCATTGACAATTGTAACCTGAACTGGATTATCATCGTCTTTTTTAACTGATGGGATGTAATATTAAATATTTTTGGGGTTATACGTTATTAATATTTTCTATTCTGGTTTTGTATCAGCAAGACAACGCTGCTCAAGGACCGTTTGGAGATATGTTCGGGGGACCTCCCGGCGGAGGTCTTGGGGGACCGGGCGGACCGCCTCCATTTGATGAAGAGATCAAAATTCTGGATAAATTTGATAAAGATGGAGATAAGAAACTGAATTCTGAAGAGAGAAAATCTGCAAGGGAATATCTTAAAAACCAGCGAGTTAATCGGTTTAGACCGCGCGGTTTTCCCGGCCCGGGATTTGCGGCAAATGAAAACAGCCCAAAGACTGGGAAAAAGGTCTCCATTTCAGATGTAAAATTTTATCCAGATCAACCTCTATATGCATCAAATATTGTGCGGACTATTTTTATAGAATTTGAGTCTAAAGATTGGGAAAAAGAATTGGAGGATTTTCATAATACCGATGTCGAAATTCCAGCCAGATTAATAGTTGATGGAAAAACATACAATGATGTTGGCATTCATTTTCGCGGTTCATCCTCTTATATGATGGTTCCGTCTGGATTTAAAAGGTCTTTAACAGTGAGTATGGACGCATGGCAAAAAGGACAAAATTTGTATGGCTACCGGACTTTGCATTTGCTCAACGCCCACGAAGACCCGAGTTTTATCCGTTCGGTTTTATTTCTTGATATCGCGCGAAATTACATCCCGGCGCCTAAGGCGAATTTTGTCAGAGTCGTTATAAACGGAGAAGATTGGGGAATCTATATCAACCAGCAACATATTAATAAAGAGTTTATAAAAGAATGGTTTGCTTCAGAAAAGGGCGCAAGATGGAAAACTCCGGGCAGTCCGCTTGGACGCGCTGGATTGGAATATCGCGGCGATAACTACTCGGATTACAAAAAGTATTATGAAATTAAATCAAAAGAGGATACAAATTCATGGAATGCATTGATCCATTTGTGCAAAGTTCTTAATACAACTTCGCAAACAAATTTAATAGATTCTCTTTCAAGCATTTTGGACATTGATAATACTTTAAAATTTCTCGCGCTTGAAATTGTTTTCATAAATAATGATGGATATTGGGTTCGCGCAAGCGATTATTACATATATCTGGATAAAAAGGGGCTCTTTCACATAATCCCGTTTGATGCGAATGAGACATTTTCATATCCTCAGGGACCGGGATTTGGTTTTTCGCAATCTTCAAGCTACAATCTTGATCCGTTGATCGGCATCGATGATAAAACCAAGCCGCTGCGGTCTGTATTGCTTTCAAATCCCGATCTTCGCCGGAAATACTTAAATTATGTAAAAGAATTGGCTGAGAAATGGTTGGACTGGGAGCGGGTTGGCAAAATTGCGGAGTTTTATCATTCATTAATTGATGAATATGTAAAAGAGGATGCGAAAAAATTATGCGCTTACGAAGAATTCAAGAATTCTATAGATGGAGCAATACAGCAGAACCAGTTCAGAGGATTCCAAAGAACTGCAACAATAAAAGAATTTGTAGAAAAACGGCGCAAATACCTGCTGGACTACAAAGAGATTAAAAATATTAGTATTTCTACCAATACTTCAACCGGGAGCAAGTAAGGCGTGGTACTGTGATTCTAATTTTTGAAATGGCACGCTATATGCTTTTATAAAATTGATCACAGTAGTGGGCGTTTGGCAATTAGTGAACCGCTGGTGTACTTGTAGTAATAGCCTGCGCCCT
>JBMFQZ010000027.1:0-53729 GCA_049968335.1 Verrucomicrobiia bacterium | reverse complement strand
ACTGTTCTTGATGCACAGCGGGTTCAACTCTCCGCTCAAAGCCAGCTCGCTCAGGCTCAAACGCAGGCTTCAACGGCGCTGGTTGCGATTTACAAGGCGCTGGGCGGCGGATGGGAAAACGAATCCAGCCAAACATTAAATGAAACAAAAATTGTAAACAAAAAATAAATAAACGATTAATGTTTTGTAATTATGTTTGAGCAATATCCGTCATAATTATTTGAAGAATGAGTGCTGGGAATTAATCAAATATTTTGTTAAAGATTAGATTTTGAATATGAAAATTATCAAATGGGTAATAGTGCTAATTCTGGTTTGCGGGATTGGATATGCCGGGGTTCAATATTTTCAGTCCGGTAAGAAGAGCAATAAGGAAAATTTGTTTAGAACCGCAGAAATAACGCGCGGCGACATTGTGGCGACAATAACCGCAACCGGCGTCGTTGAACCGGAAGAACTGGTTGACGTCGGCGCTCAGGTTGCAGGCAGAATCATCGCCTTTGGAAAAGATAAAAACGGCAATCTTATTGACTACGGTTCAGAGGTGGAAGAAGGTACAATCCTTGCAAACATTGATGATTCCATATATTCAGCCGAAGTTGAAATGGCTACCGCGCAGTTAACCCAGGCAAAGGCATCTCAACTGCGCGCTGAATCGGATTTGCAACAACTTCTGGCAAAACTTGAGCAGGCAAAACGGGACTGGGAACGGGCGCAAAAACTTGGTCCGTCCGAGGCGCTTTCTCCAGCCGCTTATGATGGTTACAAAGCCGCTTATGAAATCGCTCTGGCGAATGTCGCTGTTGGCAAAGCCGCCATTGAACAGGCAAAAGCCGCAGTTGAGCAAGCCTCAGCAAGCCTTGCCCGCGCAAATAGAAATCTCAGTTATTGCGTTATTAAATCGCCGGTCAAAGGGGTAATCATTGACAGACGGGTTAACATCGGTCAAACAGTCGTCGCAAGTCTTAACGCGCCAAGTTTGTTTCTTATCGCAAAAGACCTGAAAAAAATTCAGGTTTGGGTCGCTGTCAACGAGGCTGATGTTGGAATGATTTACCCCGGTATGCCCGTGCATTTTACGGTTGATGCCTTCCCGGGGCTGCAGTTTCACGGCGAAGTCAGAAAAATCCGCCTCAATGCTACAATGACTCAAAACGTCGTCACCTATACCGTTGAGGTCAGCACTGAAAATCCAGACCAAAAACTACTTCCATATCTAACGGCAAACGTTCAATTTGAAACAGGAAAACGGACAAATGTCCTGATGGTTCCAAACGCGGCGTTGCGATGGACACCAAAAGAAGATTACATCTCGCCAGAATTTAGGCAAAAAATGGAGGAACGACAGACAGCAGCGGCGATGGGCGGCGGACGGATGAGACAAAAACCGCAACCCGAAGCAACCACAGGAAAATTCCGCGAAGCGACAGTCTGGGTGGAAAAGAACGGCTATGTTGAACCAATCAAAGTCCTCGCAGGTTTGACTGACGGCTCGTTCACAGAAATCCAGGGCGAAGGTATAACAGAAGGATTAAAAGTTGTTACAGGCGAGCAAATAAGTCAAGGAAGCAATATTGCTCAGGGAACAACAAGTCCGTTCATCCCGAGGATTGCGCGTCAAAGACCGGGCGGGTCTGGTTCTGGTCCAGGCGGAGGAACAAATGCCGGTCAAAGGGGCGGCGCTGGCGGTAGAATGTAAAACTATCCTTTTACGATGGACTTAATCCGTTTAGAAAACATCATAAAGGTCTATAAACTTGGGGAGATTGAACTGCAGGTCCTCAAAGGAATCACAATGTCCATCGCCCCGGGAGAGCTCGTCGCCTTAATGGGCGCAAGCGGCTCGGGCAAAAGCACATTGATGAATATTCTTGGTTGTTTAGACAGACCGACCTCTGGCAGATACTGGCTTGACGGCAGGGATATTACAGACCTTTCAGTAAACGAACGGGCGCGAATACGAAATAAATTTATCGGATTTGTGTTCCAAAATTTTAATCTGCTGTCACGAACAAGCGCTTTAGAAAATGTGCTGATGCCGCTGACTTACACCCATGAAAACATTCAAGAAAAGGTGATGAAAGAACGCGCCATTAAACTGCTTGAAAAAGTGGGACTTGCGGACAGAATAGACCATTTTCCATCTCAACTTTCTGGCGGTCAGCAGCAACGGGTGGCTATCGCCCGCGCGTTGATCAATAGCCCGCGTTTGTTATTAGCCGATGAGCCAACGGGCAACCTTGATTCCAAAACGAGCGTGGAAATTTTAAAGATGTTTCAAGATTTAAATAAAAACGAAGGTCTGACAATCCTGCTTGTTACCCACGATCCCAACGTTGCCCAGTATGCCCAGAGGGTAATTCGCATAAAAGACGGTATGATAGAAAACGGTGTTTACAATCCAGCGCAAACTTCGAGTAAGGAAAAGGAGGGGAGCGCTAAATGAAATCCATACGGACAATTAAGACCGCGTTGCGAGCGCTTCGGAGAAACCTGATGCGCGCCGCGCTAACGACACTTGGCATTGTAATTGGCATTGCCGCAGTAATTGCAATGATGGAGATCGGGAATGGTTCTACCATAGCGATTCAGCGAACAATTGCATCTATGGGCGCCAACATCTTGCTTGTGTTGCCAGGCACGGCGGCAAGCGGCGGCGTAACCTTTGGAATGGGAAGCGCTCTCACCCTCACCCCGCAAGATGCCGAGGCAATAGCCGAAGAATGTCCAGCGGTAAGCGCGGCGGCGCCGATCGTTCGCGTCCGTTCTCAAGTCGTTTACGGCAATCGCAATTGGGTTCCCAACTTCATCTACGGGACAACACCAGATTATCTTGTCTGCCGCCAGTGGGAAGACCTTGCCGAAGGAGAAGCGTTTACTGAACGCGACATCAGAAACTCAAGCAAAGTCTGTATTCTCGGACAAACGCTCGTTCGCGAATTATTTGAAGGAGAATCTCCGATTGGAAAAGAGATTCGCATTAAAAATGTCACGTTCAAAGTCATTGGCGTGTTAAAACCAAAAGGGGCGAATATGATGGGAATGGACCAAGACGATATAATCCTTGCCCCGTGGACGACGATCAAATACAGGGTCAGCGGAACATCGGCAACAGTCTCTAATCAAAGTTCATCAACCAGCACAGGAGGTTCATCATCCAGCAGTTATTTAAACAATCTTTATCCCGGCAGTTCGCGCGGACTTTATCCTGACACATCTTCGGCAAATTCCTACGCGCCGCAGCCGGTGCGATTTTCAAACGTTGACCAGATACTCGTTGCGACCAGAACGCCAGAACATATCCCTGCCGCAATGGAGCAGATTACCGCGCTTTTAAGAGAGCGTCATAGAATCCGCGCAGGAGAACCGGAAGACTTTAACCTGCGCGATATGACGGAAATTACCCGAACAATGACAAATACAACCCGTCTGATGACGCGGCTTTTGCTCGTTGTTGCAATGATTTCGCTCGTTGTCGGCGGCGTTGGCATTATGAACATTATGCTTGTCTCTGTTACAGAACGAACCAGAGAGATTGGTTTGAGAATGGCTGTCGGCGCCGAGCCTGCCGATATCTTGAGGCAATTTCTTACTGAAGCCATTGTTCTCTGTCTTTTAGGCGGCGCGATTGGCATTACAATCGGCAGAGTAACATCGCACATCGTCACAGTGGTTTTAGGCTGGCCTACTGCGACTTCAATTGAAGCAATTATCGCCTCCGTTGCCGTGTCTGTGGCGGTCGGACTAATTTTCGGTTATTATCCAGCCTGGAAGGCATCAAGATTAGACCCAATTGAAGCATTAAGATACGAATAAAATTTATGACGGATAAAATAACAATTTCCATTAGGGCGCCTTTCAATTTTAAAGAAAGGAGAGGGGCGTGGTTATGAGAAAGCATTCATTCGCTTTTTATTTATTCGGGCTAACGGCATTTGCCTGCATTGTTTTTTTGAGCGGTGGTTGCAAAGTTGGACCTGATTATAAAGCGCCGCAAGTTGATCTGCCTAAATCATGGACATCCACAGTTGTTGCAACGAACACAAATGTTGTAATATCAGTTTCTGATTCCGCGACGTTTGCGAAGTGGTGGACAAATTTCAACGATCCTGAACTTGTTAAACTCGTTGAATCTGCGTTGAAAGAAAATCTTGATTTAAAAATTGCGATTGCCCGGGTTCAACAGGCTCGCGCTTCTTACGGAATGACCAGAGCCAGCCTGTTTCCATCTTTAGGCGCATCAGCTGCGTATGATAGATTTTACCAGAACCGCCCGTCACGTCAGCCTGATCTTTTCAGAGCCGGCGTAGACGCGCTTTGGGAGGTTGACCTGTTCGGCGGCAATAGACGCGGGGTAGAATCCGCGATGGCTAATATTGCCGCGGCGATGGAATATTATCGAGATGTGCGGGTGAGTCTGGCGGCTGAAGTTGCTTTGAATTACATTCAATTGCGAACCCTTCAGCAACAGATTGCAATCGCGCGCGACAATTTGAAAACCCAGCGCAGAACACTTTCAATAACACAGCAACGGTTTGGAGCCGGATTCGTAAGCCGTCTTGATGTTGCAAACGCCGAGGCCCAAGCCGCAACCACAGAATCGCAAATCCCGGTCCTTGAATCTTCAGCAAGGCAGACGATTCATAACATCAGTATTTTGCTTGGAAAAGCGCCCGGCGAACTCGTAGGCCTGTTAAACCAGCCGTCTCAAATCCCGGCGCCGCCATCAGATATAAAAATAAATATGCCATCTGAATTATTGCGTCGACGTCCGGACATTCGCCGCGCAGAGGCGCAACTGCATTCGGCAACGGCAAAAATTGGCGTCGCTACTGCAGACCTTTTTCCAAAATTCACAATAACCGGGTCTTTTAGTTTTCAAGAAAACACGCTGCCGAACTTCTTTTCAAACCCGGTCAGATCAGGCTCTGTGGGACCGGGCGTCAGCTGGGATATATTTCGCGGCGGCGCTATAAAATCAAATATAAAATTGCAGGAGTTTTTGAGAGACGAGGCGTTTGTAAATTATCAGAAGACAGTTTTGAACGCGCTTGCGGAAGTTGAAAACGCCATAGTATCGCTTTCAAAGGAACAAGAACACAGCCTTGCGCTTCAAAAGGCTGTGGAGTCAAATCGCCAGGCTGTTGAAGTAGCGTTAAAACTCTATAGCGAAGGCCAGGCCGATTTTCTGAACGTGCTCAACGCTCAACGTTCCTTGCTCTCTTCCGAAGACGCCCTTGCCCAGTCAAAGAGAAATATATCAACATCGCTTGTCTCGCTATACAAAGCCCTCGGCGGGGACTGGCAAATAGAAATGCCGCAAGAGATTGAGACTAAAGAAAAGAAAAATTAAAACCCTGAACAAATTTATTTTCTCATTTTCGGCATTATTCCTTTGCTTTTGTGTTAACTAAAATCACAAAGCGGTGTTGCGACCGTTATGCGCGCTGAGTATTAATGAGCCCGATTTGGAGTTTTGGTATTATTTTTCAAACGCCTTTCTCTGGGCGAGTATTCGACGTGTTGGGACGTAATTTGAGACGAATTGTCGTCTGAATTCTTCAAAAGTGCCGTTTTGTATATGGTTGCGGATATCAACCATCAGTTGCATATAAAAATGGGAGTTGTGAATGCTTACCAGTCGCAGTCCGAGTATCTCTTTTACGTTTAACAGGTGTCGGATATAGGCTCGGGTGAAATTTTTGCAGGCGAAACAGTTGCAACCTTCTTCAATCGGTTTGAATTCGGATTTGCAGGCGCCGCCTTTTATTGCGAATGTTCCGCGCCGTGTAAAAGCGGTTCCATTTCTTGCGACACGGGTAGGAAGAACGCAATCAAACATATCAACGCCGCGAGCGACTAATTCAACGATCTGCGCCGGCGTGCCAAGCCCCATTGCGTAGCGCGGTTTTTCTTGCGGCAGGTGCGGAACAGCAAGTTCCACTGCCTTGAACATCTCGGGTTCGGGCTCCCCAACGCTAACTCCGCCGATCGCATAACCATCAAAGCCAAGCGAAACGATTTTTTTAGCGCAATACTCGCGCAATTCTTTGTCGCATCCCCCTTGAACGATTCCAAAAACAAGCTGTCCCGGAGCGCGGGGTTGGTTTCTGCATTCAGCAGCCCAGCGAATAGTTCGTTCAACGGCGAGTTTTTGGTCTTTTGCCGGGGCGTCGTGAGGGGGACACTCATCAAATGCCATTGCGATGTCTGAGCCTAAAATTCGTTGAATTTCCATTGCCTCTTTAGGTCCTAAAAACAACGGCGCGCCGTCAACGTGAGAGCGAAATTCCACGCCGTGCGCTTTGATTTTGCGAATCTTTGCAAGGCTGAAAACCTGATAACCGCCGCTATCGGTTAGGATTGGCAGATTCCAACTTATAAATTTGTGCAACCCGCCGGCGGCTTTTATAATTTCCATTCCGGGACGAATAACAAGGTGATATGTGTTGCCAAGAATAATCTGGACGCCCATTTCAAGAAGTTCGCGAGGGTCAAGGGCTTTAACAGTTCCCTGCGTTCCAACAGGCATAAATACAGGGGTTTCTATTACGCCGCGTGCCGTATGCAACCTGCCAAGCCGCGCCTGCGTTTTAGTGTCCGTCTTTAACAGTTCAAACATAATAATATCTCAATAATTTATAATTGAATTTCTTAACTAATATCAAATAGATAGATTTGGAAAAACCAAATCCGGGAATTAACTCACAAAGCGGCGTAGCAACTTTCCACGCTCTTACCACCGCAGTCCAAAAAATAATTTTCGCAAATCTAATTGAACAGAAATGCATTCATATTACGACTTGCTCCGTGCTCAGAGATTTAACGCAATCTATTTTTTGTTTTTAAATAACTTATTGATTTGATACAAAAAAGATATGAAAAGGACAATTGCATCGGTCATTTTATACCTTGTCGCATCAATTTTAGCCTTTGGCGAAACCGACCAGCCGTTGAAGGCAAAGTGGATATGGAAAAACCAGAAGGATTATAATGAGTATAATCAAACAGTAATCGCCCGCAAAACATTAACGATTCAACAGCCAAAATCCGCGATTCTAAAGATAACGGCCGATAGTTATTACCGGCTTTTTATAAACGGCGTTTGGGTAAATGACGGTCCGTGTCGGAGCTGGTTTAACCATTATCAATACGATGTCATTGACGCAGCCCATTATCTTGTCTCTGGCAGGAATGAAATTTATATAATTGCCCGTTATTTTGGCGTTGGCGACTTTCACAGGATACCGCAGCAGGCGGGATTGCTGGCGCAGTTAGAGATTGAGTATGCAAATGGCAAACGGCAGTTGATTATAACCGATAATTCATGGGAAATTGCCGATGCCCCCGCATGGATTCGCAACACCCCAAAGGCGAGCATTCAAATGGAACCGGCAGAGTATTATGACGCGCGGGTTGAAGGGGAATTAAAATTTAGCCGCGCTAAGGAGTTATATGAAGCCGAAGGCGGACCCTGGAAAAACCTTAATCCGCGCGATGTGGCGCTGTTAACCAAGCAACCGGTAAACTTCAAACGGTATGGCGGCGCAAATATTGTTAAAGCTAAGGCAATGAATTTCTGTCTGCCTGCGGCAAGACTCGTTAACCCGGGCGTTATAGAGGCAAATTACAACGCAAGTTGCGCCTGCGGAATGGCAACGATTGTCTCCGCTCAGACAAATTGCGTTTTAAACATTCAGGTTGAAAACTTTAAAGTCTCAGTTGACGGAGCGCCCGTTCAAAAAGATAAGGTTGAACTTGCTCCCGGGCGTCATCTGCTTTTAGCCTTTGTAAGAAATGTAACCGGACACGACAAAGAAAAAAGCCTTCGATTTTATGAGCCAAATGGATTTACACTTATAAACCCGATAAAGCCGGATTATGAAAATCCATTCGTGTTTATTAGATTCAAAGAGTTCGCCTTTGCCACAAACGACCTGCGCTGGTTTATCTTCACAAAAGAAGATAAAGATATTTTTGGAAAGATTGAAAAATATAATTCGCTCACAGACGAATGGCTGCGCAAAATCAAGACCGATTCCGAGTTTTTGAACATCTGCGGCGACAGGTGCGAGTTAATGCCATCTGAAAAGATGTTTGTTCAGGATTGGATGTGGCAGTTTTACAACCGACGGGTTGTTCGTTCCGCAGAAGATTGCGTGGAGAATCCGCAAGCGCTGATGCACAATACTCCTGATTGCACAATTGTAAAACCATCGCCCGATGGCGATGTTGAATTGATGTATGACCTTGGCGAGCAGGATATTGGATATTACAGATTTGAGATGATTGCCCCGGCTGGCGTAATCTTTGACGTTTACGGAGTTGAATATATTGCCCCCGATGGCAGGATTCAAAACACCTGGGGCAACCGAAACACAATGCGATATGTAACCCGAGAGGGCGTGAATAATTTTACCTCTTTAAAACGGCGTTCCGGCAGGTATCTGTTCCTGACTTTTAGAAACCTCACTGCCCCGGTAAAAATTCGCAACTTCCAGTTGATTGAATCCACGTATCCGGTAAATTACATCGGCTCGTTCAGTTGCAGCGACGCGCGGCTGGACAACATCTGGCAGATATCTACCCGCACACTTAAACTCTGTATGGAAGATACCTTTACCGATTGCCCGCTTTATGAACAAACTCACTGGGTAGGCGACGCGCGCAATGAATCTTTGCTTGCTTATCCAGTCTTTGATAGCCGCGACATTGCCAGCCGTTGCATAACACTCACCGCGCAATCTATGGAACGGCTTCCATTCGCAGGCTGCCAGACGCCATCTTGCTGGGATGTGCTTATCCCTGCATGGAGTTTTCTCTGGGGAATTTCAGTTTATGATTACTATTTTTACACCGGCGATAAACAATTCATTAAACAGGTCTATCCTTATGTGATTCAAAATCTAAAAGGCGCGGAAAAATATATTAACAAGGACGACCTGTTCAGCGGACCGTTCTGGAATTTCTTTGACTGGACGGGCATTGATTCAAACCAGAAAACAGTAACGCACAATTCAATGCTGATGATTGGCGCGATAAACGCGGCTTTAAAAATTTCAGAGGCAATAAACGACAACGCGCATTCTCAATGGCTTCGCGCTCTGCGGCAGAGGTTGATAAACGGCATTAACAAACTCTATGACAAATCGCGCGGGGCTTATGTTGATAGCCTTCACGAGGATGGCTCGCTTAGCCAGTCAATCTCTCAGCACACAAGTTTTCTTGCCCTGTTATACGACATTGCCCCGGACGATTATAAACCCGCTCTAATCCGCAACCTGACAAGTCCGTCCGAAAAAATGGTTCGTGTTGGCTCGCCTTTCGCAATGCTATATCTTTACGAAACTCTGGAGAAACTCGGAATGCAGGAGCAGATAGTTGACGAAATCTATAAAAATTATCTCCCTATGCTTGAAGCCGGGGCAACAACGGTATGGGAAAGTTTTCCGAGCGGCACCACCGGGTCGGGCGGCTTTCCTACGCGCAGTCATTGCCACGCATGGTCATCGGCGCCTACATATTATTTAAATAGAATAGTTCTGGGCATAACCCCAACCGAACCTGCGGCATCTAAAGTAAAGTTAAGTCCCTACCTGTGCGGTTTAAAATGGGCAAAAGGAGATGTGTCAACCATAAAAGGAGTTATCTCGGTAAACTGGAGATTAAAAGACGACAGCGCAGTTGAAATAAACTATAAAGCGCCAGAAAAAGTAGTCGTTGAATTTGTTCCAAACAAAAGCCTTGAAGGCAAGCCAATCATTGTCAATGGCGTAAAACAACAATGATTTAGAATTGAATGATTCAGATTAACTTATGAAAATTATGAACAACCGTATATTGTCTATTTGTTTCTGCAATGTTATCGTTGCGATAATTTTCCTCTTTTATTCGCCGGCATTTTGCGCAAACGGCGTGTTCAACGTCAGAGATTTTGGCGCTGTTGGTGACGGTAAAACCAGCGATACAGCGGCGATAAACAGGGCGATTGAAGCCTGCGCCCGTAGCGGCGGCAGAGTTGAGTTTCCTCCCGGAAGGTATTTGAGCGGGACGTTGAAGTTAAAAAGCAATATTACGTTGTTTTTAGAATCAGGGGCGCGGCTGGTTGGCACAACCAATCTTGATGAATATTATCATCCAAACCCGCCAGACTATATGCCAGAGGCAAAATGGGGGAAGTGGCATCGGGGGCTGATCGTTGGCGAAAATGTTGAAAATGTAACGATTGAAGGCGAAGGCGTGATTGACGGAAATAAAGTTTTTGACCCCACAGGCGAGGAGCGGATGCGCGGCCCGCACGGGATTGTTTTTGTGAATTGCAAGAATTTTCTTATCCGCAATATTACAATCGTTGACGCCGCAAACTACGGAATCTTTTTTCAAGTCAGCGATGATATAGAAATTGATAATGTATTGATTATAGGCGGATGGGATGGCGTTCACTTTCGCGGAGCGGAAAAGCGGTCTTGCAAAAACGTGCGGATCGTCAATTGCCGGATGTTTACCGGAGACGATTCAATCGCCGGGCGATACTGGGAAAGCACGTTGATTAACAACTGCATTTTAAATTCAAGTTGCAATGCGGTAAGAATCATCGGTCCTGTAAGGTCATTGATAATTCAAAACTGTTTGATGTATGGTCCCGGTGTTTATCCACATCGCACTTCAAACAGATTTAATATGCTTGCAGGAATAAACCTTCAACCTGGCGCCTGGGACCCGACCAGCGGATTGACGGACGATGTTTTAATCTCAGATATTACTATGCGCAATGTTGCCACACCGTTTCATTTTTCTATGAAAAAGGGGAATACGGCGGGAAAGATCGTAGTCAACCGAGTTAGCGCGACAGAGGTTTACCGCGCGGCGGCTTCTGTTGAAAGCTGGGCTGAGACGCCGTTTACCAATGTGGTTTTTCGCGATGTTACAATTGAATTTTCAGGCGGGGTTACGCAGGCGCCTAAATCGTTGGTCGTAAAATCGCCGGGAGTGGACGCGCGCCCGTTGCCAGTCTGGGGGTTTTACGGCAAAAATGTTGAGCAATTACGGTTTGACAATGTTCGTCTCCGCTGTGAAAAAACGGACTATCGACCGGCTATATTGCTGGAAAACATTGGCAAATTGCGGATTGAAAACTTCACTTTTGACCGGTTTCCGGAGGTGGAAAAAAGCGTAATTCTTACGAACGTTTCAGAAGTAATTTATTTAAGCCCGGAAAAAACTGTTGAAAATCAGTTCAAAAAGTAGCCGGATTTTCAATCTATTTGTCCTCGGCGATGAATGTTGCCACAATTGGTCTGTGGTCTGAAGCGAGCCCCCAGTTTGGCGTCGCCAGCACATAAGTTTCATTTGTTACCCATTCCTTTGCCATACCGTGGCTGACTAATATATAATCAATCCTGCTATAGGTATCTTCTTTTCCGTAAAAATGAGTCCAGGTTATGTTTCGCGGCGCGTAGTTTGGATTTGACGGCTTAACGTTATCGCCATTTTGTTCAGCCGGACGCGTGTCGACAAGCCCTATTTTGCTGTTAAGTCTGCCAAGTATAATTCTTGTTGAAGGCGCGTCTTTTACGTCGTTAAAATCTCCAGCAACAACAATGTTAGCATCGGGATTTTCAGCAAACCGCGCGTTTATTTTTTCCCGCAAAATAGAGGCTTCTTGCGCTCTCATTTCTGCTTCATCGGCATCGGATACAGTTCGTTTTGATTTCAAATGACAGTTGAATAAGGTGAATTTATATTTATCGTTAACCTGTATATCCACCTCGCCTATTCCGCGACTTACATAGAACCGTTTGCCGTTTAATAAATAACTCTCGTTTGTGTGAGACCTGCGGGCGACGATCGGAAATCTGCTCAATACTGCGACAAAAATATTTGTATCCCATCCGCTCACAAACTCGTAGTATGGAAATTCGAGCCCCGCTTTTTTTAGCCGTTCCCGCAAGTCTAACAGCAGCGGCAGCGACCCTATTTCCTCCACTGCAAGCACGTCTGGCTTAATAGCCAGAATGTTCTCGCATATCTTCTCTTTGGCGGCCTCGCTTTTAATCGGACGGCGCGAGGCGGGATTATCGATGTAATTTTCAAGATTGTATGTTGCGACGCGGAATTTTTCTGCAGCCTGAACGGAGAAAATCAGGGCAAACACAGCCGCCCATCCTGTAAAAATCAATTTAAATCTATTCATATTTTCTGACTAATAAATAATCACAAAATCACCACCCGTCAAAATAGTATCGCTTTAAAAATAATTTTAGAATAAGATTAAAAACGTTATGAAGCCAAAAATTATTTCAATCCAGTTTACAGCAATTATATTGGCTTTTGTTTTTTTATCGCCTGCGGTAAATTGCGTTGCTGGCGAGCGGTTGTTTTATCTACCTGAGAATCCTAAATACACAATTTTTGATTCAATGACCGATTCAATCCGGTTTACTTTGAACAGGACTCTTAAACCGGATGAAAAAGGGCATCTGGTTTCAATTTCAAGTTTTGTTGACCCAGAGGGGAATATTATGGGGTGGCACGATTTTGGGAACCTTGAAGGACCGGGTTGGGCGGCGAACGCCGTTGGCGGGGCGTATGAGATTTATTCTCTTGGTAAATTTATTGGAAATAAAGAAATGCAGTCCAATGCGATCAAGATTCTTGACCACGTTCTTGAATGCGGGTTTATTGATGAAGCCAGTGGTTTTATCTGTCCGTATCGGGAGACTACGAGCGGAAAATTTTGTTTGAATTACAAACATAATTCAGACTGGTTTTGCCCCGGGTCAATGGCAAAGATTGCGTATCAGATGTTGCGTTTTGCCAACGATATTGGCGATGCTGCCAGGGCGAAAAAGTTAAGGCAGACTGCGTTGCGTTGCGCGGAGTGGATTGATAAAAACGTTGAAAATGTCCCGAACGGCTGGTTCCCGCGAAGGACACTTTCCGATGGCAAGGTGTATAAAAAATCTCCAGATGGCGGCAACGACCCATTTTGGCAGACATCGGCGGACGGACTATTTATTATCCAGCTTCAAGCGGAATTAACAGAACAGAGGCTTGCCGATTATAGACCAGCTATGAAAATAAAGATCGCCGTGTTCACTAATTTGGGCGGAATTTTTGGAAGCATAAACCACGACACCTACGACCCGGAGGAAAATGTCGCCTATTCAGTGGCTTTTAGAACCTTGCTTCAATCATCGCGGCTATTAAAAGATGAGAATATTAAAAGATTTGCCTTTGAAAAATGCCTTGCCGGGCTTGACAAATTTAAAATGAACGAAGACAGAAATGGCGTAGCGACAAAAGGGCTCCTTTATATGGAAAAATCGTGGGACACAGCCTATCTGTGGGAAAACGCAGAGGCTGCCTTAGCTTATTTTGAAGCGGCAGCGGATACGCGAAAGACAAATCCAGAAAAAAGCAGAGAATATGAACTGGATGGTTTAACAATACTCCGCGCCATATCAAAACATCACTATGGCAAATACGGTTTTTTAACCGAAGGCGTAGATTGGAACAACCACGTTGGAGAACAACATCATATTAACAAGGCAAAATACGGCGCGATTAATTACACCGAACCTTTTTTAAACAACCAGCATATCACAGAGCCGACCCTGTTTTACTTAAACAATCTTGCCAGCAAAGTCAAAAAACAGACCAAAACCGTGTGGATGGATATTGAAGGGAATGTGATTTATTCTAAATAATTTGCGTTACACTCCGTGTTTAATTGACATTAATTGATTTAACTGGTTTGATATCTGTATTGAGAAAAATTAATTAAAACAGGAGATTAATTATGAAAGGAAATGAAAAAATTATCCGTATTCTGAACGAACTGCTCGCTGAGGAATTGACCGCAATAAGCCAGTATATGGTGCACTCGGAGTTGTGCGCTAACTGGGGCTACAACAAATTGCACACCGCGATTGAGAAACAGGCAAAAGAAGAAATGGAACACGCCGAGTGGCTTATCCAACGGATCATCTTTTTGGAAGGAACGCCGATTGTTCAGAAACTTAATCCGATAAGGATTGGCAAAACAGTTGTTGATATGATTTCAAATGACACAAATGCCGAGGTTTCTGCTATTGCCGCTTACAACGATGCCATTATGGTAGCAAGAGAATTAAAAGATAATGGCACCGCCGAGCTGTTGACTAAAATTTTGAAAATGGAAGAAGACCATCTGGACTGGGAAGAGACTCAAAAAGACCAGATAGACCAGATGGGGTTGCAAATCTACCTTGCCAATCAAATCTGATTAAACTTATATCCCGGACGAATCTGGAAGGCTTGCATTTGCGGATGTTCAACCGCAATAGCGAGCCTATTTATTTTGCTCAAAGTTCGGGAATGTGAAACCGCGCCAAAATGTATCAGTGGGGTTGTTCAGCGTTTTGAGAATATTTAATAACGTCGGCAAGCGTCCAACGTCGCAGTTCTGCCTCTATTTGCTCTTTGGTTTTGTTCCAGAACGGATGTGTCGGACAGCAATGCTCTTTGTTGCACCAGTTGTAACCGAGCAAGCAATCTGAAATCCACTGTTCGCCTTCAACGGCTTGAACGATTTCAAAAAGAGTTATTTGTTCTGCTGGCCGCGCCAGTTTTATCCCGCCTCCGATGCCTCTTTTTGTAGTAATTAATCCTTTGCGTGTGAGCAGATTAATTATTTTACACAGATACGGTTGAGGCACTCTTGAACACTTTGCTATTTCGGTTGTTGAACTCTTTGGACAATTGCACGATGCAAGACATACAAGCGCTTGCACTGCATAAGCCGTTGTATTTGTAAATCCTAACATAAGATTATTATACTTTAATACCCTAAATGTTTAAATAACAAATAGAATTTGTGTCAATTTCCCGGAATGGTAAGGGGTCAGGCAATTCAATTCTGAATTACTCCTAACTTGACCGTTATTAAATTGTGGTTAAAAATATCGCATTATGCTTTCACGGGTACACGCGGCGGCGGTGCATGGCATTGATGCTTATCCTGTTGAGGTTGAGGTAAATTCAGGATTTGGCGATACGGTTACGGTAATAGTTGGGCTTCCCGACGCAGCAGTAAAGGAATCGCGCGACAGGGTTGGCACTGCGGTTATGAATTCAGGTTTTAAGATGCCGCTTGGCAGATTGACAATTAACCTTGCGCCGGCGGATGTCAAAAAGGAGGGTCCGATATTTGATCTGCCCATTGCGATCGGGATTCTTGCGGCTTCAGAACAGATAAATCCAAAACGGATAGAGGAGTTTGTAATAATTGGAGAACTTGCCCTAACCGGCGCTGTCAGAATGGTCAAGGGGGTTTTGCCAATGACTGTTATGGCGAAGAATCAAAAAAAGCGCGGGATAATTGTGCCGGCTGAGAACGCTCACGAAGCGGCAGTTGTGGATGGAATTCAGGTTATACCGGTTAAAAACCTTCGCGAGGCGACTGCGTTTCTTGAAGGAAACATTCAGATCGAACCGACAAGGGTTAATATTGAAAGTCTATTTGAGATGCGGGTTGAGGATGAACTTGACTTTGCGGATGTTAAAGGTCAGGAGGCGGCAAAAAGGGCGCTCGAAATTGCCGCGGCAGGCGGACACAACATCCTTATGATTGGACCGCCTGGAACCGGCAAATCTATGCTTGCGAAACGGTTGCCGTCGATTCTGCCGCCGCTTACCTTGCAGGAGGCGCTTGAAACAACAAAAATTCACAGCATTGTTGGTCTGCTTGGTCCCGGTCAGGCATTGATAACGCAACGTCCGTTTCGTTCTCCTCATCACACCGCGAGCGATATCGGGTTGCTCGGCGGCGGCGCAACGCCGATGCCGGGAGAAATCTCAATTGCCCATAACGGCGTTTTGTTTTTAGACGAGTTGCCGGAATTTAAGCGGAGCGTTCTTGAAACGATGCGTCAACCGATAGAAGATGGCTATGTTACGATTTCAAGGGCTTCTGGGTCTGTCACATTTCCGTCGCGGTTTATGCTTGTTGCGGCAATGAATCCGACGCCTGATGGCAAGATGCCGCACGAATCGCGCTGCACGCCGCGAGAGATTCAGAACTATCTCGGCAGGATTTCAGGTCCGTTGCTGGACAGGATAGATATTCATATTGAAGTTCCGGAGGTTAAGTTTCGCGAGATAGCGAGCGATAGAACAGGGGAAAAATCAGCCGCCATACGGTCGCGCGTTTTAGCCGCAAGGCGGATTCAGAATCAACGGTTTGCCGCAAATCCAAGAGTAAACTGCAACGCAAGGATGTCCACGCGCGATATAAAAGCCTATTGCGCCCTTGATTCTGAAACGATGGAGTTATTAAAAATGGCAATGACGGAGTTAAGGTTGAGCGCGCGGGCATACGACAGGATTTTGAAGGTTGCAAGGACTATTGCCGACCTTGATGGAAAAGAGAGAATAACGCGGGAACATATTTCGGAAGCGGTTAACTATCGTTCGCTTGATCGCCAGCTCTGGGGTTAGAGTTTTATTTTGTCATCTGAACCGCTTTTGAATAGATTGATGGTATAGTTGATTATTGAATGAATATGAACAGGAACAGGTCAGAGCAACTCTTTTCCGAGGCGCTGAAATATATACCTGGCGGGGTCAACTCGCCGGTGAGGGCATTTCGGGCTGTCGGTGGAAATCCGTTTTTTGTTTCAAAAGCCAGCGGCGCTAAACTGGTTGATGTTGATGGCAATGAATTTATAGATTACGTCGGCACATGGGGACCGGCGATACTCGGTCACGCAAATCCTGTAATTAAAAAGGCGATATCTGAGGCTGCTGAAAACGGGACAAGTTTTGGTATGCCGAATCCGTATGAAGTGCGGATGGCGAAGTTGATCTGCGAGGCGGCGCCGAGCGTGGAAAAGGTAAGGATGTGCAATAGCGGAACCGAAGCCTGTATGTCTGCGATACGGCTTGCGCGCGGATTTACCAGGCGGGAGAAAATAATTAAATTTGACGGCTGCTATCACGGGCATAGCGATTCGTTGCTTGTAAAGGCTGGTTCCGGCGCGCTAACGTTTGGCAACCCGGACAGCGCCGGTGTTCCGAATTCTTTTACCGAACATACAATTGTTTTGCCGTTTAACAACATAGAGGCTGTAAAAGCGGCGTTTGATGCAAATCCGGGCAGGATTGCCGGCATAATTATTGAGCCTGTTCCGGGCAACGCCGGGGTTTATCTGCCTGAACCGGGATACCTTGAATTTTTAAGACAAATTACTCAGGAGAACGGCGCACTGTTAATTTTTGATGAAGTAATGACGGGGTTCCGTCTCAGTTTTGGCGGCGCTCAGGAACGTTTTGGAATAAAACCGGACTTAACCTGTTTTGGAAAAATTATCGGCGGAGGGCTTCCTGTTGGCGCTTTTGGCGGCAGAAAAGAGATTATGGACCTGCTGGCGCCATTAGGTCCGGTTTACCAAGCTGGCACATTGAGCGGAAATCCGCTCGCTATGGCTGCCGGAATCGCGGCGCTTGAACAGTTAAAAGATGGCAAAGTTTATAAAAAACTCGAAGAATCGGGAGCCGCGCTTGAAGAGGGATTAAAAAAGGTTGTTAAAAAACTTAACATTGACGCGCAGTTAAACCGATGCGGTTCGATGTTCTGTTGCTACTTTACTTCAAAGCCGGTGAAAAATTTGGCCGACGCTATGACGAGCGACCGGAGCAGGTTTGCAAAGTTCTTCCACGGACTGCTTGAACAAGGGGTATTTATCGCGCCGTCTCAATTTGAAGCAGGTTTTATTTCTGCCGCTCACACGGATGAGGATATAGAAAAAACAATAGCGGCTGCGGAAAAAGTTTTAAAAACTATTTAAGACAAAATGAGAGTGCTCGCATTAGATTATGGAACGCACAGAATCGGCGTTGCGGTGAGCGATGAGACCTGTTCCATCGCGCAACCGTTAGAAACAATACCGGCAGCGCCATTTGCGGATTTTTTGCAAAGATTAAAACAGATAACAAAAGAAAAAGAGGTTTCACTTATAATCGTTGGTATGCCGCGAAATATGGACGGCAGTTATGGCGCCTCTGCGTTAAAGGTTCAGGAGTTTGTAAATGCTTTAAAAGACGCGATAACGATTCCTGTAAGAACGCTTGATGAGAGGTTAACCACAGTGCAGGCGCAGAAAAGTCTAATTAGCGGCGGCGCAAAGAAAAAGGCGCGAAAACAGAAGATTGACCAGACTGCCGCCGCGGTGCTTTTGCAATGCTATCTTGATAGCGTCAGATTTGACAGTCCACAATAGTGTGAAGGATGGAATCGGTTAAGATAAAATTAATTATTGCGTACGAAGGGACTAATTACGCTGGATGGCAGGTTCAGAAGATTGGCGTCGGGGTTCAAGAAAAGGTGGAAGCGGCGTTGAGAAAAATATTTCCCGATTCTACAAGACTTCACAGTTCAAGCCGTACTGACGCCGGCGTCCACGCGCGCGGTATGGTTGCGCACGTTGAAATTCCAAAAAGTCAATTCAGAATGCCGGTTAGAAAAATCCCGCTCGCCATCAACGCGTATCTGCCCGAAGATATCAGAGTTGTTAAGGCTTCGCGCTGCCCTTCCGATTTCCACGCCCGATTCAGCGCTACAGGCAAACAATATCGTTATTTTATCTGGAATCATCCCGTTTGCGACCCGTTGTTTCGCCGTTTTTGCTGGCATATACCGAGAAAACTTGATTTTGAAAAAATGAAGATGGCGGCAGGTTATTTTTTAGGAACTCACGATTTTAGGTCGTTTGCGGCAAACCGTAATTACGAGGTTGAAAACACGGTTAGAACATTATGGAAATGCCAGATAAAAAAGAAGGGTAGCCTTATAACCTTTATCATAGAAGGCAACGGATTTTTATATAAGATGTGCAGAGGAATCGTCGGCACCGTTGTTCAAGTGGGGCTGGGCAAATATGAGCAGTCATCAATAAAGGCAATGCTTGAAAAACGGGACCGCCGCGTTGCCGGTATGAGCGCCCCCGCTCACGGTCTTGTATTATGGAAGGTTTTTTATGATAAAAAGAAAAAACCGGAAAATATTTTGATAGAAAATGGAGAAGTAGAATCTTAAAAATGAATATCGTCCTTGTAGAACCTGAAATTCCGCCGAATACGGGAAATATAGCGCGGCTTTGCGCAGCTACGAATTCTGTTTTGCATCTTGTTGATCCGTTAGGTTTTAATCTTGGCGAGCGCGAATTAAAGCGCGCCGCTATGGATTACTGGCAGCATTTAGTCTGGAAACGATGGGAGAACTGGAAGGCTTTTTATAATAACCTACCTGAT
Source organism: Verrucomicrobiia bacterium (assembly GCA_049968335.1). Lineage (GTDB taxonomy): Bacteria > Verrucomicrobiota > Verrucomicrobiia > Limisphaerales > JAKPVM01 > JAKPVM01. The sequence goes on along the minus strand of JBMFQZ010000027.1, from coordinate 34,439 downwards.
AAAAGCAGACTCTGGTTCGTTGAATCGGGCGGAGAACAGATTTATACCGAGGTCAAATATATGGCGGACGATTATCTGGTCTTTGGCAGAGAAAGCGCTGGTCTGCCATTAGAGTTGTTAAAGCAAAATCGCGAGCGATGGATAAGGATTCCGATGTTCAACAATTCTGCGCGGTCTATCAACCTTTCAAACTGCGTCGCAATTGTGCTCTATGAGGCTTTGCGTCAGTGCGGTTTTAAGGAAGAAATATTTGACGGCAGGGTCTCGCATTAATTAATCAAAGAAAGAGTCTTATTCCAGAATCAATCTGTAATAACGTTTCTCATCGGCAGGCGAATTAAAGAAAATATTATATCCATTGGATTGAGTTAGCGATGGAGAAAACGACTGCCACGAACCGAGACCTAAAAAGTTTGTTGTTGTTTGAATTTTAATTAAAGGCGACAGAGCCGGATACTCCACACGGATTCGCGAGTCGTTTTCTATTGCGATATTAATTTTAAATTCTGGCGACTTTGATGTTCCATACAGATAGAGGTCAAAACTCAAGTCTGAACTTGAAGGAGAATTCTGGTGAACTTCAACAGCGATGAGGTTCGTTCCTTTAACTAAAAATCGCGGTGAGATATTGTAGATAAAAAACGCGCTTTCATCTGTTCCGCCTACTGCGGTTGACGCCAGCGTCCGATAATTAACATTTCCCTGCGGCATATTGCTGCGGATTGCCTCTTCGCCGTTAATGTAAACTATTGCGCCGTCGTCGCGTTTTAATCCCGCAATGAGGTTTGTAAATATATTCGGGTTTTCGACATAAAACCGACGGCGAAAATAAGTTGTTATAAATTTATTAGCGGGGTCATCGCCAAAACTTACAACTGTTACTGGAGCGTTGCTGTAGCCCAGTTCTGCCGCGCCGCTTTTCCAGCCGGAATCATCGTATTTGGGAAGTCTCCAGACTATTCCGGCGTCTGAACCATCGTCAAGATAAGACCAGACGGAACCTTTTTCTATGATTGTCTGGTTGACTTGAACAATGGATGGCTTTGATGAAATTAACTCGCCTGAATGGGTTTGAACCTTAACATAAATCTCATAAATCCCTGCTGGAACATTCTGCCAGATAAATTCATAAGGGGGATTTGAAACTTCGCCAAGTTTTAAATCTCCATTATAAAATTGGAGTTTAGCCACAGCCGCAGAGTAGTCAAAGATGTCGGCGGAAATCTTTATTTTCGCCGGCGCAGAAAAGATTGCGCCTTGAACCGGTTCTGATATTGAAACTGCTGGCGCAAGCGGTTGCAACGGCGGCGCCGATTGGAAAATTCCCTGACTGGTGTTGAAATAACTTCCGCTGGCGCTGGTTTCTAACCTGACAGATTTTACAATGTAGTAGTTGTAATGAGCGGCTGAGGTGTCTATGTAGTTTGTGGTTGTTAAAAGGTCGTTGTGTAAACGGATATAGCGTCCGTAAATGTTTGTTGCGCCATAAACAATGTAACCTTTAACCTGTTCTTTTGGCGGTTGCCAGGTTAAAACCGTATTGTTTGATTCATTTATGGAACAGCGGAGATTTTGCGGCGCAGGGACAACGTGCATTCGGAGCGTCGGGTCGCCCATTAATGCAATGTGAATCTCGCGCTTGCTGATGGAGTTTTCACTATAACGTTGATAATCGTTGTTTTGCGACATAAACGCGCTATAGCCAATCGGAAATCCCACTGCCATAGAGTGGCAGTGCCAGTGCGGTCTGCCAGACCATCCGCAAGTTAGCCCGAACGACGGATAACAGAGCGCGGCGCGGATGAAATTATTTTGCGAATCCCAATCCCCGAAATACGAACCGAAAAGCATTGTAAAAATCGTGTAAACTGGGGTTGATGCAAACTGGTCTGTTGAACCAACACCGCTTGCGCCTGTGTAACTACCGGCGCCGCAGCCGTAGCTCCATAGATAGGTTGAACTGGAGAGGTTTGTAAAATAGTCGCCTGATATTATAGATGATGAACCAAAAAAGGCGGAGAAATCACGCCACGCGCTTGCCGCAAACGCCTCCCCGTAGAATGTCCCGAAATTGTCGTCTATCAATCCCCTTTTCTGGAATTTAAAAAAGTTGAATCTAAAATTGTGCTCTTTCCATAAATATTTTCGCAACAGTTCAATTTCACTCAAAGAGAAGGCTGGCATATTTGATAGGTCAACCCGACCGATCCAGAGTTCGCTATCGGATGGAATTTGGCTCTGGTCAAACTTGCCGTCGCCAGCAATATTGGTTAAACGCTGGTTTGAACTGTTTGTATAGTTTACAGTTGAATCTGTCCACACACCATCAACATCGGCGTAATAAATATCGGCAGGCCAGGCGCCAATGTGGTCTGTATGACCGTCCGGAGCAATCTGACCCGAATAAGGAACCGGAACTTTTCCGAGTAAAAATACGGCTTTCAGCGGAATAGCAGATGAGTAATAGTCATTTGTTATAATCGCCTTTATCTCCTGCGGCGTAGCAGAGGCTGAAACATTATGACGGATCACAAACCAGCCATCTCCAACAAGGTCAAGAGTGAGCCGTTCAAGTTCATTAGATAAATTAGACGCGGCTACATTTTCTACAATAAGAATCAGACCGCCCCGTTCATCAACCGCAGGGGCTTCAATAGCGCTCAATATCCAGGAGTCGCCTTTGAATGCCGTTGTCCCTTCAAGTCCGGATTTGCTAATCCAGTATTCGTAATAAGAGCCTTTGACGACATTTATATCGGTAAATGATGTTGAACTGCCTGACTCTGTGGAGATTAGATTCCATTGCGTTTCATCAATTGCTTTTCTGTAAATAGAATAATTTGTTGCGCGGTTATCTAAATTCCATTTCAAGGTAATTGTTGGGGGATTTGTTGCAACTTGCGCCGAAGCAAGAACGGCATAATCTGCGGTCGTGAGGGCGCTCAATTGATTGCAAAAAATAAAAATTCCAGAAAACCAAGACGCCAAATTTAGATAGCGCGATAATTGGTAATAGATTTTACAACAGGTGCGCATTTTGAATAATCTACCTTTTTGTTTAAGAAGAGGCAAATATTTCAATAATAACCTTGAATAATTAGCATTGAACTTGGTGATTGATTTTAAAACTGATCAAAATATAAAGCTGTTTAAGCTTATGAATCAATAGCATAATACCCATTGTTTTCAACCCCGTTTTGGTTTAGAAATGGTGGTTTTTTCTCGGGCTTCAGAGTTCTACAATTTAAATTTCTCCTGAAAATCTTTATCTGGAAGTTTTCCAACTCTGGCGGCAGCCCGATGCAATGCGGCGTCAATAGCGCTGTTGGGAAGGTTTTTTTCATCCGCTGAGCGTCCGTTAAACAATGCAACCCAGCCTCTGCCATCGCCGAGTATTGCCGCAAAGGCATAAGTTCCCGGCAGGCTTCCATTGTGCCACAAATTAGCCCTGCCCGCCGCCCCCTGCGGTCTCACAAGCCAGCCAAGCCCGTAATAGACTTCTTCGTCTTTTGAAACATAGGGCGGTCTTTGGATAACCTTTTCGATTATTGAAGGCTTGAATAAAATTTTTTGCGCTTTTGCGCCAGTTGAAAATGCAAGGCAAAATCGGGCATACTCAACAGAAGATGAAATCCAGCCTCCGTGGGAGTCCATCCATTCTAAATTAAACGAGCTGTATGGATTTGCCTCTTCTGCAAAACCTTTCATCAAGGGGTAATTAAATGCCGTATAGCAAACCGCTTCATCAGCCTCTTTACGTTCTAAAGCGCTATAACCGAGCCGCATTTTCTTTATTCCTAACGGGTTTAAAACATTTTCCTTTATATAGTCTTCGTATTTTTTCCCGCTTGCCGCTTCAATTATTCTTCCTAAAACGGAGTAGCCAAAATTTGAATAGGCATAGCGAGTTCCGGGCTCAAAATCAAGCGGCTTTTGGAGAATGTATTCAACAATATCAAGAGGCGAAAGCGCGCGGCGATTCAGAGCGGTAGAAATCATTTTTTCAGGCAAAAACATCGGGTCGCCGCTTAATTTTGAATCCCATCCGCCGCTATGTTGCAGCAGGTGTAGAACGGTTATTTTGCGCCATCGGTTATCGGCTATTTTTTTATCAATGTCCGGTATCATCTCTTTTAAAAATTCAACAGCCGGCTCATCTAAATCAATTTTTGATTGTTCATATAATTTAAGAATCCCGGCGCTTGTGACGGGTTTTGAGAGGCTTGCGATTCTAAAGAGGGTTAATGGCGTCGGTTTTATCTTTTTATCAACGTCGGCAAAACCGTAACCGTTTGCATAAACTACTCTGCCGTTATTAAATACAGCAAGGCTCGCGCCGGGTATCCGACGTTTCTGGATAAAATCCAGAATCTCATCGTCAAACGGTTTCATCGGATTTGATGCCTCATCGGAAAAGAGCCGCGATTGACATAATACCGTTGCCAGACATACCGATGCCCCTTTTATTAAAAATATGCGTCTGCGAAATTTCACTATTATAAAATAGTCAATCAATTAGCCGCTTTAATGATTTTGAAATTACTGCAAAAACTGGCAAGTTTTTTTTAAGTTATCTGAACTTTGAGAGTTCTGGAGAATTGTATTTTTCTTGTGAATTGGATTTATCAAGATATAAATTTTGCTCAAAATACGCTTTTTGTCAGTAATAAATGTTTCAAGTATGTATAAGTATGTCTAATAATATGTTGTTAATAAAAAAATCATAATTATTCTTTCTTGCATTTTTTTAAAATATTGATAAAAGGGAATATATGTTATTTGCCTTTGGCAACCGGGCGTCCAGAAAGCAGGATCAAGTTATTGCTATTGATCTTGGGTTTAGGACAACAAAAGCGGTTAACATTTATTGCAAGGGTGAAAGGTATATATTTAAAAATTACACGATATTAGACGCGCCGATATACGAGAAGAATCTTACTGCGGATATTCTGGCTGAGCATCTTAAGTCTGTGGTTCAAAAACTTGAGACCAAATCAAGAAGGATAAATCTTACTATCAATGGCAACGATTCAATTATCAAGCTGGTAGACCTTCCGATGATGTCTGTCGGGGATATGCGATTGATGTTAAAACACAGCAGCAAGGTGTACTTGCAGCAAGATATGCCAGATTATGTATTTGACTGCTATATTTTGCCGCCGGGAAAGACAACTCAGAGGCAACAGACAGATGGAGAAAAGAAGGCATCAATTCAGAAATTTCGTGTGGTGGTGGGCGCGGCTAAACAACAACTTGTTGATGAGATTCAACGCGGGGCGAAACTTGCCGGTTTGACAATAGATAATCTGGTTCCCGAGCCAATATGTCCGATAAATGCCCTTGAATTTGCTGTTCCGGATGTTTTTAAAGATGAATCTATAGCGATTATTGATATTGGTTTTAAAGTAACCTCAATTTCAATATTAATTCAGGGCGAACTTGTGCTTAACCGGATTGTGAATATTGGCGGAGACAGGTTTACGAGCGGATTAGCGGAGGCAATGGGGATATCTTATGCTGAGGCGGAAGGGATAAAAATCGGTATTCCTGATGAGGTTCAGGCGAATTTAGAGCCGTTAATCTTCTCGCTAGGCAGAGAATTGCGGGCGTCTATTGATTATTGCGAGCATCAATTTGACAAAACTGTTAGCCAGATATTTATCAGCGGCGGTTCTTCCCGTTCAGAATTTATAATTAAGTGTTTGCAGAGCGAACTTATTGCGCCGTGTCGTGTATGGAATCCGGCGACGTTTATGGAATTAGCATTGCCGCCCCAACAGATTGGAGAGGTTGAGCAAGTGGCGCCGCAACTTGTGGTTGCTATTGGCGCTGCCGCCTGTTCATTTTAAACGATTTTTGAGGTGATTTTATGCCAATAAAATTAAATCTTCTTGCAGAAGCCCAGGCTGCTGAAGAGATGCGGCGGAAAGACCCCGTCCGCTATGCCTTTTATTGTTCGGGTATAATTATTTTGATTGCTCTTGGCTGGATTGGAATGAACCAGATGCTCATTTCCGGCAAAACCAAAGAGATTGCCGGGCTGCAGGATAGTTGGAACCGGATGAAGCCGCAGTATAATCTTGTTCAGTCAAACCTTGCAATTGTGAACGAAATCAATCAGCAGTTAAACCTGCTAACAAATTATGTTACTAATCGGTTTTTATGGGCAAACGTTTTGAACGCGCTTCAACAGTGCGTGACAAATGTTTCTACAAATGCCCAGTTAACCCGCTTTAGGACAGACCATAATTTTCAGGTAACTCCCCCTTCTGTTGCGGTTAAAGATGGCAAGAAAATAGTTGTTCCGGGGACAAGCGTTGAGACGATTAAATTTGTAATTGACGTAAAAGATTACGGCAAAGACGACGAAGACAATATCACCCGATTGCGCGAGGCGATCGCGACATTTCCATTTTTTAGAGATAACCTTGATAAAACGCGCGGCGTGCGGCTGGAGAGTTTATCCCCGCGAGTCAGCGATCCCTCAGACCCCGCGCGTCCGTATGTTGTATTTACTATTGAGTGTCAATTTCAAAACAGGGTACGTTGAAAAATGAAACTGAGTAAGGAAAAACAGCAATATCTTTTGCTTATAGCGCTGGGGACGATTGTGGTTGTTGTTGCGCTTTATTTTGCCGTGATGGCAAATCAATTTGAGAAAATAGCCGCGCTGGACAAACAGATCGCCGAAGCCGCGGCGAACGTTGACAAGGCGCGCAAATCAATCAATAAGGCAAATGAAATTCAGGAAGAACTTGACCGGTTAAAAGCAACGCTTGCAGACATAGAAACAAATAATATACCGACACAGGGCAACGAGTATTCCTGGTTCGTAGATACTTTGAGAAAATTTTTGATTCCATATCAAAATCAGATTGACGTCCCGTACCGCAGCAGGGGGACAATAGGCGAAGTTGGTATGTTCCCTGTGTTTCCATACAAGGCTGCCACCTTCTCTATAAGGGGAACCGGCACTTATCATCAATTTGGGAGATTCCTTGCCGAGCTTGAGAACAAATTCCAGTTTTTCCGGGTTCAAAAAATAATCCTATCGCCTGCGCTGTCGGAGTCGCCAGAACAACTGCAAAAATTAGAATTTGAAACCGATATTGTAACGTTGTTGAGGACTAATTCGCCGTAAAAAGAAGTAGATACTATGAGATTTGTTAACAAAAACAGATTAAAGATTTGCCTATTATTGATCGGCTGGCTGGTCTGCTGGATAAGTTTGTCAAAGGCAGCCACAGAACAGGTAAAGCAAGCCGCAAAGCAGCCTGTTAACCAGTCGGTAAAAACAAATGCCGCGCCGACGCAACCCGTAGTGGTGGAGATACCTAAATCCGTTTTTGTATGGAATCCCAAAGAACCAGGTTATGGAAGAGACCCGTTTTTCCCGGTAAAGCCTTCTGTTAAAAAACCGATTGAACAGGTTCAACCCGAGACAACCGGGACAACAAATGCGGCAATTCAAACTAAACCGACGCCTCCTCCAAAGCCCGCTGTTGATATAAAATTACAGGGGATTGTTGGTGGAATAAAATGCATCTTGAATGGCAAATCAATTGATGCAGGCTCGGAGGAACTTATACCGTATTCGCAAGGCAAAATAAGAGTCAAATGCAACAGGATTCAGGGCGATGCGGTTTCTATTACAATTTTTTACGACGACGGCACAACCGAAGAAAGGAACCTTTCTATTGTTAGCGGGAAAGGTTTGTAAAAATATTTAAAAAACAACCGTTAAAATTGACGATGAAAACAATAACCACTCTATTGGTTGCGATTGTAGGTGTTAGCCTGCTGGCTAACCTCTGTTCAAATAATGCAACTGGCGCCACAGCGGCAAATGAACCGACTGATATCAAGTTGGAAGACACGCCGTTGGATGTAGCCATCCAGACGCTTGCCGAGATGGCTGGAATAAATGTTTACATTGACCAGAAGGTAAAGATGCCAGTTATCGGAGCGGATGGTCGCGCGCATACTAACCTTGTCAGTTTAAGATGGAATAACATCACGCCGACAAACGCCTTTCTTGCTTTAATTAAAAACTACGGGCTCGTGGCAAATCATGACGAGCAAACTGGCGTAACAAGCATTACAGTAAAAGACCCAACGGCCCTTGAACCGCTACAGACGGTCGTTGTAAACCTAAAATACGCAAACCCAACCGGTATAGTGGATATTGTTAAAACCACGTTGAGCCAGCGCAGCCGCGTTATACCGGACACGCGGACAAGTCAACTGGTGGTTATGGCGCCGCAGAGCGAAATTGCCCAGCTAACAAATCTGATTGCCGAACTTGATTCACCGCTTCATCAAATATTGATTGAGGCAAGGTTTATTGAAACAAGCAAAAATCCAAAAAGCATTAAAGGAATTGACTGGAGCGGCACTTTGAACGAACAGAATTTCTCGTTTGGAAACGGCGTTACAACCGGGCAAACTGACACGCGAACTCCCGGAACACCGGTTACAACTACAACCACATTGCCAAGCGGCAGGACAATGACCTCAACATTTACCCCTGAATACACCTCTCAAACCGCGCTATCCACATTAGTCGGCGCAGGCGGTATTAGCGCCGATACAACTCGCGGCTGGTTCCCGCATACAGCGTTTCTAAACGCAGATGGCGTAAAAGCTGTGTTAAGTTTTCTAAATACAGAAAATGACATAGAATCTATCGCAACGCCGCGCGCCGTAACACTTGAAGGAAATCAAGTTGAATTATCGGTTGTTCAATATGTGCCTATATTTGAGGAACAACAAGGGGCGCTGGTCGCTGGCGGGGCGCAACCTCCAACGGTGAAACCAAACTACGATTTAACCGTTGGCACCGACAGGACTCCGTTGAATAAAGTTGGTGTAACGCTTATCGTAACGCCGCGGGTCGTCGGAACAAATGCAGTCCAGTTAAAACTTGACCCCACTATCTCGGTAAAAGAGCCGATCCCTGAAAGGCTAACCCTCGGAGGCAAGATTAATGAATCGCCTATTTTCACCCAGAGAAAAATCACTACCCTTGCCACGGTTCCAAATCAGCATACACTTGTTTTAGGCGGGCTTTTAAATCATCAGACAACAAAAAGTTATTCAAAGGTTCCGTTGCTTGGAGATATCCCGATTCTCGGCTATGCCTTTAGACGGGATTCAAAAGAGAAAAACAAACGAAACCTCTTAATATTTGTAACACCGACTATTGTGTCTGAAGAGGATTATCAGAAACCGATGCCCTCTTCCACGAACTTTCTTAAAACAAAGCCAATTGAACGTCCCGACATTGAGGAGCCTGCCTGGGATTCAGGCGCGCCAAAAGATAAATCGCGCTCGTTGTTTTAACCGTTAACTCAATCGCTTATTCGGGTTATGAAACCAATTTTAAAAACATTCAAGCCGCCGGGGGTAAAACTTATGAAACCAGCAATAACGGCGCTCTTGATTATTCTATCGGCTGCGGCTTTGCCTGGCCAAACGGTTACAACTCTGGCAGGCGGAAGAATCGCGCCAGATGGACCAGATTACGGTTTTGTTGACGGAGACAGCAAACAGCAGGCGCAGTTTAATTTTCCAGCCGCGCTTGCCATAGGTTTTGACGGACGCCTTTATGTTGCGGACAAAAATAACAACGCAATTCGCCGGCTTGATCTGTCTGCAAACAAAACTTTAACTATAATCAGAAACCTCAATTCGCCAGTCGGAATCCTGTTTGATTCAAGCGGGACAATGTATGTGTTAACCTCAGGCGATGGTTATATTCAACGGTTTGATACAAACTATAATTACCTTGGCAGCGTGAATTACAGCGGGGCATTTAACTCCCCAACCGCATTCACCGTTGACGGTTCGCTAAACTTTTATGTTACAGAGTCAGGCGGCTTTTTAAAACGGGTTAATGCGTCAAATGGAATTCCTGTAACAATTGCCAGCGGATTTAACAATCCTCAGGGCGTTGCTATGCTTGACAATGGACTAATTGCCGTTAGCGATACCGGAAACAACTCAATAAAAATTGTTAATCCGAACACGGCGAATGTTACAAACCTGGTTGGCAGTGTTGCTGGATTCAGCAATGGCGTTGCCTCTGTGGTGATGTTCAATTCTCCTGCTGGATTGGCAAAGGCTCCAAACGGCTCTCTTGTTGTTGCCGACAGGTTGAATCATCGCGTTCGGCTTGTTCAAACCAACGGTTACACAACGACGATTTACGGGATTGATCCAGCCTTATGGGAGGATTGCCCGAATTGCAATCCGCCAGCGCTTGCAGGCTGGTCAGACGGGAAGGTTGAAGGAACACCGTTAGACCCGGCGGCGCGCGAACCTGTCGGCGTCTTTGTCTCTTCGGATGGAACAAAGATTTTCACAACCGAAGTTTATTATCACATCATCAGGCAGGTCAGCGGAATTAATCTCGCCGCCCAGGGGGGCGGTGGAACAAATGGCGTCTATGTTCCGTCGCCAACAATATCCCCGGATTCAGGTTATTACCCGGATGGAATTACAATCACAGTTTCAAGCGCTGTTCCTGATGTCTTTTATACAACCGATGGAAGCGAGCCGACTACAAACAGCGCGCGAGTGCAGATTTCCGGAAACGTTGGGACTATAACCTGGATTGAAAGTATGAAGGACCTTTCTTATTTAAAGGTAAAGGCGTTTTCAGGCACAAATTCAAGCGCCACAGTAAGCGGCAGGACTGTTGATAAAAGTTATATTGGCATACCGAAGGACAAGAAAGCCGGACCGGGGTCAACCTTGATAGTCCCGGTTGTCGCAACTATGAAACCGGGCGAGCAACTCCGTTCCATTCAATTTATCGCCCAGATAACACCGAACGGTTCAGCCCCTGTGATTTCCGACCAGTTCAGATTGATGAATGTTACCACAAACGACTTTATACAGGTTGCCGCGCCGTTATTAGACCCCGCCAAACCGGCGCTTTTTGAATCCACAGGTCTGTTGATTAACAATTCTCGCAGCCTTATAATCACAGCGATCGGCACAAATTCCAATTTTGAGGTGAAATCTCACGCCGTTGTGGCAATGCTTATCGTTCCAATTCCAGCCTCGGCAAATATTGGAGATTCTTACACTATTCAGGTTACAACCGCTTCAGGCACCTCAGATGGTCTGGCTGCTTCTTCAACAAACAATGTTGTCTTAACACCGCTCTCCGCAAAAACAATCTATATCACCAACATAGCGTACACCGTCGGCGACACAGCCGCCGCTGGCTGGTATGAAGCAGGCTCATTTGGCGACGGCAAGTTGTTAAACAACGATGTGCTTAATGTTTTTTACGCCTCGCTTGGAATAAAAACTCCGCCTCCGTTTACTGACCTGTTTGACGCAATGGATGCATTTCCTGACGATGAACCCGGCATACCCGGCGGCGATGGCGATATACGGTTTATGGATTGGCAGAGAATTCTGTTCCGTTCTTTAGGATTGTTGACAAACAGTGTTGCTGGAACAAACTGGATTCGTTACTGGACTGCTGGCGGCGCGCGGACTAATGATGTCGCTTCAAATATTCAAACCGCTAATTCGCCTATCGTCCTCCATAGCGAAATCAACAATAACTTCTGGAAACGGGACGCGCGGGTAGGCGCAATCTCTCTGGGCAACGTTCAACCCGGCTCGGTTGTAAATGTCCCGGTTTATCTCCAGACTGGCGCGGGAATTACTTTATACGGACTACAATTCAGGGCTTCAATTAATGGACCGTCTCCGCTTGAAGAGTCGCCGCAGTTTATCCCCGCTGTATCAGCGCAACCGTTCGCAACCCAAACCGGCAAAGGAGAATTAGCTTGCGTGTGGGGCGGATACGGTTTTGGCGAGAAATTTGCTTCGGGAATCTCTGGCAGCAATCTGCTCGGTTATATCAGATTTAAAATACCTGCAACGGCAGGCGTCGGCGATCGGTTTACAGTGAGATTCTTCCGTCCGGATTCAGGCGATGGTAATAGGCAATTTAATCTTGAAAGTTTTCCCGCGACTGTTGCGGTGCTTTCTGACGTTGTTTTGCCACCGGGACAGGTTTCTGATGAATGGCGAACAAACTTCTTCGGCAGTGTGACAAACCGCTGGTCTGAACCTGACGCAGACCCGGACGGCGACGGCGTCCCTAACTGGCTTGAGTTTGCCAGAGGTTCAAATCCTGTAAAACTGCATCTTCTAATCCAAAGATCAACAATCCAGCAAGGTCAGGGGATGCGGATTAAATGGTTCGGAAAATCCGGTCAGCGCTACGCTGTTGAATGGTCGGATAATCTAAACAGTTGGAGCGAATTAAATTCTCTCACCGGCAACGACGATTTGATTCAGATTGATCTATCGGACGCTCTGAACACATTTAAATTTTTCAGGGTTAAAACAAAATAATATCCGGCGGCAATGCGAAGGATAAAAAATATAATCAGAAAAGGTTTTATTATGAGAGCGAAAAAACTCTTATTTGCGATTTTTGCGCTGACGCTGTGGTGGGTGATTGATGCGTCGGCAGTTGTCGTAGAGACGGTCATAACCAACGGTTTATTTGAACCGCGCGCAGTTGCGATTGGCGATGATGGCTCTATTTTTATCACAGATTCAGGCAACCATAGGGTTGTAAAATATTCATTGTCAACCGCGCAGATGACAACCTTTGCCGGTTTTACCGGAATAAACGGCACAAACGACGGTAGCGGAGTTCAGGCGCGGTTTAATGGCGTTTCCGGCATTGTTGTTGCGCGCGGCGGATTGTTTGTTTCCGATACTTACAACCATACGATTCGTTTTATTACCTACAACGGAACCGTTACAACAATTGCCGGAAGCCCCGGCGTTGCGGGTTTTCAAGACGGCCGCGGAACTACAGCAAAATTTCGCTTCCCCATCGGACTAGCAGCCGATAGCGCCGGAAACATCTATATTGCCGATTCAAAAAACAACGCGATTCGCGTTCTGGACACAAACAACAATGTGACAACTCTTGCCACCGGATTTAATTATCCCGCCGGAATTACCTATGATGGCGCAAACCTGGTCTGGGTTGCTGATAAATTGAATCATCAAATACGAACGGTCAATATTACAAATGGCGTTGTGAACGATATTGCAGGCATAAAAGGGCAGGCAGGTTTTCTCAATAGCATTGACGCAACTTATGCACGGTTTAACAGCCCGCAAGGTTTGCTCTGGCTTGGAGGAACAACCGGTTTAATCGTCGCCGATTCTGAAAACCACCTGATCCGTCGGCTCTATTACGACTCTAACCTGATGACCTATTCGGTTGAAACACTTGCCGGAATCGCGGGAACCGCCGGCAGGGTTGACGGCGCCGATTCAATCGCAACATTTAACACGCCCATAGGGCTTGCGTTTGACCCCGAAAGCGGCGGTTTTTACGTTGTGGATTCCAAAGGCTCGGAGACCTCTCCCGGCGCCTTGAGACGGATTCAACTCTTCCCTCCAATGCCACCCATCTCCGCGCCAAAAATCGGCTTTGTTTATATGGTTAAAACTGACGCTGGCTGGGTAACGATGTTAGAAGAAGCCGATGGAAAAACTTTTAACAATGATGTAATCCTTGCTATTAAATCGGAAACCGGCGTGGAAAACTATTACATTTACGGACAGACGCCTGCAAACCAGTTTGAGACTAATTCTATTCCAGACCCCGACCCCAAAGCAACCAATGTGTTGCTCGCCCCATTTTATGAGGACGGTCTTGCAACGCCGCCAACGCCGCTGGTAACTGGCGGATATTCAGATGTTACAATTAAAGCCATAAGCGTTGCCACAGGCCGGAGAGCAAGCCCTGTGGTGCGCGCCCGCATTATTTTTAAAACGGCAAGACCTGTCATTGACGGCGATAATGCCTCTGGGTTTTTAGTCTATTCATCAACCACCAACGCCGTAATCGTTTATACAATTGATGGAAGTGACCCTGAATATGGCGCAACAAATTCAACAATCCTTCCAAACAACTCCTATGTCTCTTTAAGAATATCAACCGATACTGTTTTCAAAGCGCGGGCTTATCGCACTGGCTTCCAACCCAGCGATGTAGTAACAAAAATATTCTCGGCTACAAACAACATTGCAAACAAAATCAGTTTTGGATTTGACGCCACGCGCGGCGAGGAGGCTTCCTGTCTGTTCATAGCCGCGCCGGGACAGGCGTTTAATGTCCCGGTAACATTGAGCCTTTTGCCTGCGCCTGCGCCAACGCCGACAATGTATTCCCTGCAATATGGCGTCTTAGTTACAAACATTACGCCGTCAATCGGTCTGCCATCGCTTGAATTTGAAACTATGCTTGTAAAGCCCAAAGAAGGAGAAGAGAACGTGTTTGTAAAAATACCGCCTGCGTTTTATTACGCCGCCAATATTACAAACACGGTAATAATTAGCAATCAATGGACATCTGGATTCCTCGGAGTTTTATGGATGGAACGGAGTGGAGAGACCAATCTGTATAATGCAAAATCTCAAGACTTGATTAAGTATTCACTCCCTCATGATAATCTATTTTTAAGCTCTGATAGAAAAGTTGTTACTGGAAGCTTAATTCTACACATTCCAACTGGTGTGCCTGCGGGCTCAAAATATAGAATTGAGATAATTCGTCCATCAGCAACTTCTGACGGCGTAGGCAGAGATGTATTTATTGATACTCCTACGAACGGTTCTTTAGCTGCAGGCGAGATAAATGCAGTAAAAGAGATCACAATTGGCGATGTAAGTTATCTTGTCGGCGACGTTGCGCCGTTTAGATGGTTCAATGGCGGAGATTTTGGCGACGGTTATCTGTTAAACAACGATGTTATGCAGGTTTTCCAATCTGCCGCATACGGCTTGAACACGCCGCCGATACCAAGCGATCTGTATGACGCTATGGACTCCTGCTGTGTTTCAACAAATGGAGTTAATATCCCGTCAACAAACCTTTTCAACGGCAACGATACAACCATCAATACAATCGCAATGGGCGATGGCGTTCTTGATATCTATGATATATTCGTAACCTATCGTCGTTCAATTGATCCGTCGCTGACCTGGTTTAAGAGATATTATACCCCATCAGGCAGAATGTGGACTACCGCAGGCGTCACAAATGTTTTCCGCAACAGCCTTCCCGCGCAGACAAAAACAAAGTCATCTGTTGCCGCTCCGCTCCCGGACATCTATTTTTCTGCTGGCGATTTGACTGGCTCTGCCGGTCAAACTGTTGATGTCCCGATTAATGTTCAAATTAATGGAGACCAGCCGCTGAAGATTTTGCTCCTTAATATCAGTATTGAGCCGCTTGACGGTTCTCCCGCCATTGAAACCCCGATCCAGTTTATACCCGCCACGGCGCTCGGCGCGCCATCGTTAACTATGTCAAAGTGGGCTGGAAACTACTCCGCCGCGTGGCTGAATCCCGCTGTTGCAGGGGTTAAAAGCAACGGCGTTTTAGGGACAATTCGCGTAACCATTCCTCCAACGGCAAATCAAAATTCCGCGTATGCGGTCAACTTTATGAAACTATCCGCCGGCGGTTTTACAATTCGTGGCAAACAGACCGGGATAATTGCGATGCGCGACCGTTCCGGCTCTTCATTTAATGATGTTATACCAGACCTCTGGCGCCTGCGCTATTTTGGTTCAATCAGCAATCTCCTTTCTCAGGCAGACGCCGACGCCGATGGAGATGGAATGCCAAATCTGCTTGAATACAAGGCAGGAACAGACCCGGTTGACCCGCAGTCGCGCCTCCAGTTGTTATCTGAAAAATCAGGCTCGGTTAATCGCGCGCTCAAACTTAAATGGCTTACGGCGCCGGGCAAAAAATACATCGTAGAATCGGCGTCGTCGCTTTTCTCAACAAACTGGACTGTCATCGCTTCTAATCTTACCGCAAACGGCGGGTTGGGCGAGTTTACCGATACTAATACAACAGGCGAGATGAGATTTTACCGCGTTCGTATTGATGAATAACGCCCGGCTATTTTCTATCTTTTGATTTATCCTTGCTTAAAATTTTTGAGACAAGAATTGACGAGCCGATTGTGATTGCCATACCAATCAGGGTATACCAGGGCCAGAGAATTTCTTGTCCAAAAACCGTTTGCCACCACTCTTTTGTCAAATTAAACGATGGCAGGGTTTGTATTAAAATCATAAAGACAAGAGAAATTAACATTCCGATGATAACCGGCTTTGCTCCGGTTTTTGGTTTAAAAACCGCGAGCAATAATCCTCCCAGCAATGCCCCGCTTGTGAGTCCGCGCAGAGAAAACGCAGTGTTGAAGACAAATTTAACCTCCCTGCTAAGCCAGGCGATCAGTATCAACATCCCTGCCCAGAACAGAGTGGAATATTTGCTGAACTTAAAGTAAAAATCTTCGGTCCGTTCGCGAACATAATGCTTGATGAAATCCATTGTTGAAACGGATGCCAGCGATGTTAACGCGGAACTTACAGATGACATCGCAGCAGATAAAATTGCAACAATCAGAAATCCACGGAGAATGTGCGGCGTCTCGGTTATCATAAAAATTGGAAAAACAAAATCGGTCTTTTTCATCCCTGCCATACCGGTTTGGTCTGGCAACGGAATCTTAAACGGATGCGACTGGTAATAAACCCACAACATTGCGCCCGCAAGCAGGAAAATCAAAAACAATGGGAATACAAACACGGCGCTTAAAATCAGAGCCTTTCTGCCATCGCTCACATTTTTGCACACAAGCACGCGCTGAACAATTAACTGTTCAGCCCCGTGCGAGGACATAACCATAACTGTTCCGCCAATGAGCCCCATCCAGATATTGAATTTTCCACCTAAAATCGCCTTTAAAAAGGCAATGATTCCGTCGTTGGCGAGGATATCTAAATGCGTGTTCAGCCAGTGAAGTTTGCCGCCTGCCGCCGCCTTTGCGATTACGCCGTTCAGCCCACCCTCCATTATAGAGGGAATATAAACCAGTGTAAAAATGCCGCCTAATAAAAATAGCGCGAATTGAACCGCATCCGTCCAGATAACCGCCTTTACCCCGCCGATGTAAGTGTAGATTAAAGAAAGAATTATAAAAATCAGGATTGCATCAAGCGCGCCAATCCCGAGCATCAGTTGAATCGGTATGCTGACCACATAAACGCGAACGCCGGCGGCAAGCGTTTCGCTCACAAGAAAAAACGCTCCGGCGGTTTTTCGAGCAGATTGCCCGAGGTTGTTAGCAAAAAGCTGGTACGGCGAATAGATTTCCCCTTTGAAATAATGCGGCACCATTACTATTGCCAGAATGATGCGCGCGATGACGTAGCCGATGATGATTTGAATCAAGGAAATATCCCCGCCATAGGCAAGGGCAGGGACGCCAATTATTGTAAGGGCGCTTGTCTCAGCCGCTACAATGGAAAGACCGATCCCCCACCACGCTACATTTCTGCTGCCGAGAAAATAATCGCGGGTTGTGCGCTGATCTTTTCCGAACCAGACCCCGAGCGCAACAATCCCGACCAGATAAAGAAAAATCACTGCCCAATCCGCTGCGTTAAAATACATTAGAAAAATCCTGATGAATAATAGAAAAAATTCAATGAAATTGTGAAATGGGATTAATTGTCTGGATTATTAGCATTTCAGAAAAATGAATTTTCTTAAAGTGCTTAGGATTCAGCAGTTTTTTCTTATTTAATTTGATATTTATCAATCTATTAGGCATAATCAATGTTAAGCATTATAGTATAAATGTTTAAATTTTTGAGGATGAAAGATGGTTTTTAGTCTGGCAAAGAGATTAATCACGACAGTGAGTCCACGATTGCTCTGGAAGTTCTTATGGAATTTTGGGTTCAAAGGATTGATTGCATCCGAGAAATTTAAACGGCGGATTAAACGGGGAGAATATTTTCCGGCTTACCTTCATATTTCCATTACAAATCAATGCAATTTGAGATGTCAGGGGTGCTGGGTTGATGTTGATGCCCCTGTTGAAATGATAAGTTATGAGGAATTGGATAGAATAATCAAAGATTGTAAAAAACACGGGAATCATTTTTTTGGCATACTTGGAGGCGAGCCGTTTTTTCACCCGGATTTGTTCAGGATTATTGAAAGCCATCCAGATTGTTATTTTCAGATATTTACAAACGGACATTTAATAACAAAAGAGGTTGCCGGGCGAATGCGCGCCGCGGGGAATGTTTCGCCAATTATAAGCATAGAAGGCGATGAAATCGTGAGCGATGAACGGCGCGGCGGAAAATCAGTATTTAACAGGACATTTGCTGGTCTTAAGAACTGTATTGAAGCCGGGCTGTTGACCGGGGTAGCCACGAGCCTTTGCAAGAACAATATTGACAAATTGCTTTCAGAAGAATGGCTCAAGAGGTTAATAGAGGCGGGTGTTCATTATGTATGGTATTATGCATACAGACCGGTTGGGGCTTTTATGCAGGCTGACCTTGCGCTTACGGCGGAGCAACTGCTTCGTTCGCGCAAGTTTATCGTAGAGATGCGCTGCAAAATGCCGATAATTATCATTGACGCCTACTATGACCATCTGGGCAAATCTCTTTGTCCGAGCGCAACCGGAATAAGTCATCATATAAACTGGCGTGGAGAGATTGAGCCCTGTCCGGTAATTCAATTTGCCTGTCAGAACATTCGCGATGGAGAAAGCATTTACGAATTGATCAGCAAGTCAGAGTTTTTAAAAGACTATCGCAAAACAGCTTCTGGGGCGTTGCGCGGTTGCATTGTGCTTGAACGTCCAGACCTTCTTAAAGAGTTGGTTTTAAGACACAACGCCCGCGATACAACCGCGAGGAAAACGGTGTTAAATGAAGTGGATGCGATGGAATCGAAATTTAGCCAGTGGTTGCCCGGGTATGAGATTCCTGAAAAGCACTGGATGTATTACTGGATGAAGAAGTTGTGGTTCAACGATTTTGGCGCCTACAGGGATGCGCGGCATAATATTGAAGCAAAAAAGAGCGCGTTGAGAGCAGCATTGTCGGACAACCCCGAATTGGCGTCTGCGGCGGTTAACGCAGACGGTGTGGATGAAATGACGCAGGTTAATAAGAGTAAACATATTGAAGTATTCAAATGAACGCGCCGTCAAACAAATCGGGTATGAGAGAGCCGTTAGTGATACCAAAACCGCCGCCAATTCAGCGGTTTCGTCCGCCGATAGACCGGATTCCGCCAACGGTTGCGGAGCGCAGTCGGATAATGCAATTTATACGGCATTATGTTGCCGAGTTTAATCCGGTGCCGCCGATGCCGATTGACCAGATTTTAACGCATTCAAACAGGATAATAGGTCAGTTGGGTTGCGACCCGCGGTGGCGCGATTACATAGCGGTTTTGATAAATAACGAGATGTGGCGCGAGACGATTGCCTCTATCCCTTACCACCGGCGACTGTTGTTACTTCCAAAATGTTTGCGCAATTCCGCAAAATGCAAAGCCACTTTTGATGAGTTTGGGCTGTTGTGCAAACAGTGTGGACTTTGTTCGCTTCAGGATTTGCAGGAAGAGGCTGAACAGCTTGGCTATGCGGTGTTAATTGCCGAGGGCTCGGCAGTTGTGACTGCAATGATACAAGCCGGGAAAGTTGACGCAATAATCGGGGTTAGTTGTTTGAATGTTCTGGAGAAGGCGTTTCCGTATATGGAGATGTCGGCTATCCCGGGGGTGGCAATTCCGCTATTGCAGGATGATTGTCAGGACACAACGGTTGACCTTGACTTGGTTTGGGAATACATACATCTGACAAGTCAGGACAAGACCCGTCGTCTTGATTTAAGCGCGCTTCATAGAGAGGTTGATTCGTGGTTTAGTCCGGGTTCGCTTGATTTACTAATGGGTCCTTGCGAAACAGAGGCAGATGTAGTTGCGCGGCGATGGCTTGCAAAAAGCGGAAAACGATGGCGACCGTTTTTGACTGCAGCAGTTTATAAGGCATTGTCCGATGATCAACAGCAAGAGATGCCAGAATTTGTTAAAAAAGCCGCTGTTGCGGTTGAATGTTTCCATAAAGCGTCGCTTGTTCACGATGATATAGAAGACAACGATTCAATTCGTTATGGCGAGAAAACATTGCACGAGGAATATGGGATTCCAGTTGCATTAAACGTTGGCGATTTGCTCATTGGAGAGGGTTACCGGCTACTGGCGGGGTGCAATGTTTCAGCAGGGCAAAAAGGGGCGATGTTTGAGGTTGCAAGTCGCGGACACCGTATTCTCTGCGGCGGACAGGGGGCTGAGCTGGAGTGGATGCGAAATCCGCGTCCCCTTTCCTCGCGTCAGGTTCTGGATATTTTCAGACAAAAAACCGCCCCTGCTTTTGAAGTTGCTATGCAGATTGGCGCAATCCTTGCAGGGTTAGAAAAATATTCTCTTGTAGCAGATGTTATTTCTAAATATAGCGAGGCAATAGGGATCGCATACCAGATTCGGGATGATTTAAGCGATTTTGACAGTTCTGACGGAATATGCGACTTAGCGGCAATGCGACCAAATCTCTTGCTTGCAACTGCTTATGAGCGTGCAGTTTCGCTGCAGACAAAAAGTATGCTTGAAACAGTCTGGCGACGAGAATTGCCGAACGGGGCAAACCTGCAAACCGTCCACAATATCTATCTTGAATTAAAAGCCGATGAGCGGGCGCGAATATTGTTGGAGACGTTCAAAGACGAGGCTGTGAAACAGCTCAAGGAGATTGACAATCCAAACTTAAAAGGGCTTTTAAGGAGGATAGTTGGAAAAATCTTCAATGAAGTCCAGATTTGCGGATGGTGCAAGGAATTTGAAAAAAAGAACCTTAAATCTTCTTAATATTTAGACTTTTGTCCCAGATTATGGCAAAAGATATGCTTTATAAGTATTGAAACATTAATTTTTCAAACAATGTGTAGCGATATGAAAAAGAAATTAATGGCGATTTTGTTTATTGCGGTTTTGAGTGGGGTTTTTATTAACAACGTCTTCAGCCAGTTATACCTACCTAACGATGTTTATACTGCTGTAAACGGGTATCAGGATGACTTTGACGGCGCGTCGCTCAAGCCGGGGTGGCAAATTTATGGTGCCAATGTGTATTCAGTTGGTAATGGGGTTTTACGTGTTACAACGGCTTCTGGCGATCCCAATCTGTTATATTATGCAGGGGCGGTTTATAATAACTCGGTGCAGGAGGTTTTAATGCGAATCAGAATATTAAATTTCGGCACTGGAGACCCACCTCGTGGCGGCGCTTCAGTTTGCATCGACCCTTCGGCAAACCCAGCAGGTGGCATTGATTATCATTTTAGAGATAATGGCGGGCGGGCGTTGGCATTTTTAGATGATAGACGCGCCTGGGGACCGAGCCAGAGTTTTCTATGGCAGAACAATGTCTGGTACTGGGTTAGATTAAGGCACGAACCGAACGCGGCATCACAAGGCGGCGCTTACGATGTTTTTGGCAAAATATGGCAAGCGGATGGTTCCACGCCTGAGCCGTCAAACTGGCAATTGATGTGGGACTACATACCAACACGGACGGCGCGAACAGGTTACGCAGGCATTGCCGCGGGAAGTTCTGGCGGTGTTTCAGAATTTGAAGTGGATTACATCTTGATAAAAGCATCAGGACTGCCGCAGATAACTGTAACACCGCAATCTTTTGTGCAAGTTCCAGTTACAATCACCAATCAACCGCAGGATGTTAACGTGGTTGAACTGATGCCGGCAACATTTAGTGTCGGGGTTTATGGCGTTCCATCGCCCGCATTGCAATGGTATAAAAATGGACAACCGATTCAAGGAGCGACGAACGCGATTTATTCAATTGCATCGGTTTCGCTCACAGAGAATCAGTCTCAGTTTTATGTTGTTGCCGTCAATATGGTAAGCAATATCACATATTCAGTAACGAGCCGCGTTGCAACGTTGTATGTCAGTTTAGATGAAGACCCGCCGCAACTTGTCGGAGCAAGAAGTCTATCGGTAAATCAAATTGAGGTTTTATTTTCAGAATGGATAACTGAAGAATCTGCCACTAATCTTGCAAATTATTCATTAATCAATTCAGATAACATCCAGCATCCGATAACCTCTGCGACATTGCTTGATGACTACAAACGGGTTTTATTGACAGCGCCATCGTTAATTGCAGGTTCAACATATACATTGTCTGTGACTGGAATTAGCGACAGGGGGAGTGAAAATAACACAATGAGCGACTGGCAACAGACGGTGTTCACCGCGGCATCGTATCAATCTACAAATATTAACGGGGCATTGCCGCCGGCAACAATTTCTACAACGCAAAACGGCTTTATATTAAACGGCGGCGGGGCGGCGATTGGCGGGACAGCAGACCAATTTGGATTCTTCTATCAGAGAGTTGAAAACGATTTTGATGTGATGGTGAGGGTTGAATCGTTTCGAGCCACGGATAATTGGGCAAAAGTCGGGCTTATAGCGCGCGAGACGCTTGACGCCACGAGCAAGTATGCATCTGTTCTCGCAACGCCAGTTCAAAACGGCGTCTTTATGAGTTTTCGTTCATTAACCAATGGAACGGCGGTCTCAACCGGCTCATATCCGTTAAATTTTCCATATACTTATTTACGATTAAAACGATACGGCAATAATTTTTCGGCATTTGCCGGGATTGACGGATATCAATGGACTCTACTGGGGGAGACAAATATAGCAATGAATTCTCAGATTTATTTAGGATTTGCTATTTCAAGCGCCGCTCAGGGGGTAAATGCGAGCGCGATTGTGAAAGATTTTTCAACAGTAATAAAGTCAAGACTTGTTCCGCAACCGACCTTGTTTGAACCATTAGGTCAAGCAACACGCAGAACGCCGCTCGTTTTTTCAGAGATTATGTATAATCCGTATTCACCCGGGGCGGCGAGTTATGAGTTTGTTGAGTTGTACAACTCTTCTCCAACACCAGAAGATATTAGCGGATATAAACTGCGCGGCGATATTAAATATACCTTCCCGAACGGCACAGTGATTCCCGCAGGCGGATTTTTAGTAATTGCAAAGAGTCCGTCTGATATCACAACAAAATATGGCGTGACAAATGTCGTCGGTCCTTATGATGGTTCTCTCCCCAATGATGGCGGGAGTATAAAATTGTTAAATCAAGCCGATGCTCTAATGCTTGATGTTGATTATAAAACGCGTCCCCCCTGGCCTGTGGCTGCTGATGGCACGGGACATTCGTTAACTCTTGCAAGACCTTCGCTCGGGTTGAATAATCCGCGCGCCTGGTCGTGGAGCGATAAAGTAGGCGGCTCTCCCGGACGCGCCGATTCATTTACCCCAACTCCTTTGAGAAATGTTGTTATCAACGAATTTCTTGCCGCTTCTCAAGGCACGAATCTGGATTTTGTTGAACTTTATAACCATAGCAATGAGCCGGTAGATATTTCAGGTTGTTATCTTGCGGATAATAAAAATCCGCTTTCGCCAGATTCTAAAAAATTCAGAATACCAAACGGCGCAATAATACCGCCGCGGGGATTTGTTGTTTTTAATCAGAACCAGATGGGGCTTGCGCTAAACAGCGCCGGTGAATCCATTGTTCTCTGGAATCCACAGGCTGACATCGTTATTGACGCGGTTAAATTTGAGGCTCAGGATGTTAATGTTTCAACCGGGAGATATCCGGATGGAGCCGATGAATTTTATCCATTAAAAACCCCCACGCCCGGCGCCCCTAATGGCGACATTTTAATTAGCGACGTTGTAATAAATGAAATTATGTATGCGCCGGTTTCGCGTGACAGCGACGATGAATATGTTGAACTTTACAATCGCGGCACCAATATTGTTAACATCAGCGGCTGGCGGTTTGTTGAGGGTATTGAATACACATTTCCGTCAAACACATTTATAAGACCCGGCCAATACATTGTAGTGGCGAAGAATGTTAATAACCTTTTATCTAAATACCCCCAGTTAAACAGTTCAAACACCTTTGGCAATTTTGGCGGCAGCCTTGCCAACGGCGGCGAGCGGTTAGCGCTGGCGAAATGGAGGGATGTTGTTTCTTCAAACCTGCTTGTCTCGCCGCTTGTTTCGTCAAAATCTGTTGAAAACAGCCTTGTCCCGCCGCAGCAAAGAGATTTCATTATTCCGACAAATGCGAGTTATTTGATCGGTACCAATCGCATCTATATCATAGTAGATGAAGTTACTTACAATACAGGGGGTGAATGGGGCGAGTGGAGCCATTCTGGCGGAAGTAGCCTTGAACTGATTGATCCAAACAGCAATAAACGACTCCCTTCTAATTGGGCTGATAGCGATGAAACTAAAAAAGCCGAATGGACAGATTTTTCATTCACAGGCTATGTTGACAACGGCATAACAAGCGCAGCCGACCAGTTGCAAGTTCTTTTGCAGGGGACAGGTGAGTGCTTAATTGATAATATTGAAGTTGTTAATAATTCTGGTCAAAATGTAATTACAAATTCAACTTTCGAAACTGGCTCTGGCGGATGGTTTGCCGAGGGAACACACGAGATGTCTTCGCTTGAGACTTCAGAAGGTTATCAAAGCGCCAGCTCATTCCATATCCGAGCCGCAGACAGAGGAGATAATCAGGTTAACAGGATAAGGGTAAATCTATCCACTCCATTAACGGCAAATACAACCGCAACAATCCGCGGAAAGGCTCGCTGGTTAAAAGGATTTCCGGAGTTGTTATTAAGGATTCGCGGTTGTTGGCTCGAAACGCTTGTGAGTTTGAAGACCCCTGTAAACCCCGGAACGCCCGGTCTGCCTAACAGCCGTCTTGTTACAAACGCCCCTCCGGCAATATACGAAGTGAGTCATTCGCCGGTTGTTCCAGCGGCAAAACAGGATGTTGTTGTCACTGCAAGGGCTTACGACCCGGACGGAATCTATTCAATTAATCTGAACTATCGTATTGACCCGTCAACAAACTATTATGTTGTTCGTATGGTTGATGATGGCGCGGGTGGAGATGAAGTTGCAGGCGATGGAATTTATTCTGCCACAATTCCCGGTCAGCCAGCGGGCGCGCTCGTAGCGTTTTACATCTCTGCTTCGGATTTATCTAATCCGTCAAATAAATGTAAATATCCAAAAGCCGCTCCTGATCGGGAATGCCTTGTATTGTTTGGAGATTCTACACCGACCGGCAACTTTCCGGTTTACAGAATCTGGATGACCCAGCAGATATTCAACAAATGGTCAAATCGCCACAAACTTAACAACACACCGTTGCCGGTAACATTTGTATCGGGAAATTATCGCGCCATTTACGGCGCCAGCGGTCTGTTTTCAGGAAGTCCATATATTGCGCCCGGGTTCAACACGCCTACGGGCAATCGCTGCGGTTATGCAATTAGTTTTCCGCCGGATGATGAATTTCTTGGCGACACAGACCTTCAAATAGACTGGCCGGGCGGTCATGGCGGTGAAACAACCGCAATTCAAGAACAGATGGCATACTGGATAGCGGACAAGATGAACCTTCCAAATAGCTACCGTTATTTCATAAGATTAAACGTCAATGGCGTTACAGATATGCAGCGCGGCGGAATCTTTGAAGCGGTGTTCCAACCCGGCGGAGAATATGTCAAACAATGGTCGCCTGACAATTCAAACGGGGAATTTTACAAGATCGAGCGCGCCTTTGAATTTGATGACGCCGGCAATCGTATAGCCGACCCAATGCCGAGATTGGAAAATTATGTAAGTGTTGACGGCACAAAAAAGACTGCGCGTTACCGCTGGAACTGGCTCAAACGGAATTATAACTCAGTGAGCAATTTCAACAATATCTTCCATCTCGTTGACGCAGCCAACTCCCTCACTCCTGAGCCTTTCACGACGCGAATGAATCAACTTGCCGATATGGAACAGTGGATGCGCGTTTTCGCGTTTGAACATATTATAAATAACTTTGATAGCTGGGGACATACGATTGGAAAAAATATGTACGGATTTAAACCCGACAGAGGTTTGTGGGTTTTATATCCATTTGACCTTGACTGGTTGATGCTTGTGTCTCCACGCGGACCGGGAGGTTATACCGCAACTACCGGACCGCTTTTTGTAGCGGATGACCCGCTTGTTGTTAAAATGTATAATCATCCGCCGTTCCGACGGGCATATTTGCGCGCCGTTTACGATGCTGCTAACGGACCGTTGCAAAATTCCGTTGCAGACCCGGTGATGGACGCTAAATATAGCGCGCTTGTCGCAAATGGAATAACTATGTGTGATGGTTCACCGCTGACAGACCCGTCTGCGGTCAAAACCTGGTTCAATGACCGCAGAAATTTCCTCCTCGCCACTCTTGCCTCTAATAGTTGTTCGTTTGCGGTAACTTATCCGACAAATAATTTCAGCACAAACAACAATCTCTTGAGGATTGAAGGTGCGGCGCCGATAACAGTGGCAAAAATTGTTGTGAATGGATTTTCTCTGAACTTGAACTGGACAACCGTTTCAAATTGGTATGCTTACTATCCACTAAATAGCCAGACAAATACCCTTAACATTTCAGCATACAATCACAAAGGGGAATATGTAGATGGTTCAAGCAACGCCTTTACAGTCTTTTTGACTATCCAGCCAGAAGAACCGCGCGTTGTCATAACCGAGATTATGTATAATCCAACTCTCCCTAGCGCTTCGTTTATTGAACTATATAATCCTTCTTCTACAACAACTGTTGATCTTTCAGATTGGCGGATATTGGGTCTTTCATACAAATTCCACAAAGACGCCCTGCTGCTGCCGAAAAGTTATCTTGTCCTCGCAAAAGATAGATACGCATTTTCGCTCGCCTATGGTTCTGATATAATCGTTTTTGACCAATTTGACGGCTCGTTAAACAACAGCGGCGAGGTAATAACTATTTTAAAACCGACGCCGCAGGGGGAGAGCATTGTTGACCGCGTCAAATACGAACCATCTCTACCTTGGTCTCAAAAGGCTAACGGTGGCGGTTATTCACTCCAACTGATTGATCCGTCAAGAGATAATTCGCGCGTGTTAAACTGGGACGATGGAGATAACTGGCGGTTCTTCTATATTACAGGTGTGTTAACGCCCACACCAAAACGATTGATCCTCTATCCTGATGCGGCAGGCGATCTATACATTGACGACATTCAATTAGTCGCAGGAACTGTTCCTGAAGTTGGCGAAAATCTGGTTCGTGGCGGCGATTTTGAAGGAGCGTTGTGGACCAACCAGGGGGGATTCTGGGGAATTACCGGAACTGCAGGGGCTTCAAGTGAGATTTCAACCAACATAAGCCACAACGGAAATGGTTCGCTTCATCTAAAATTCACCTCGCCCGGCGGCGGTTCTCAATACCTATTCCAGGACACTCTTCTCTCTGTCTCCAATGTTTATACATTAAGTTTCTGGTATCTGGCTTCAACAAACATAAACAAACTTACCGCTCGTTTTAACAGCACGTTCCGTCCGGAGGTCAACGTCCGTCCGGTTTATTCAACGCCGGGGACAAACAATTCAATCGCCGCATTTATGCCAGATATTCCGCCTGTGTGGTTGAATGAATTGCAGGCTGAAAATGTTACAGGCATTGTTGACAATTATGGACAGCGCGACCCGTGGATTGAAATCTATAACAGCGGCACGAATGAAGTTGATATTTCAGGATGGGGATTAACCGACGATTACAACGATTTATCAAAATGGGTATTCCCATCGCAAACAACAATACCTGCTGGCGGATTCTTAATTATCTGGGCAGACGGCGAGCCGCAACAAACTCAAGGCGCAAATCTCCACGCGAATTTTAAATTAACAGCTTCTAATGGCTTGGTTATTTTGTCAATGCCCATTAATGGAAAACTAAAACCGCTGGATTATTTAAATTATAAACTTTTGTTGCCGGATTATAGTTATGGAAACAGGCAGGGAGAAGAACCGTTCTTCCGCAATAAATTTAGAACCCCAACACCGGGCGCGCCAAATGGATTCGGACAGGATGTCCCGCAAATAGTTATAAATGAAATTATGCCAGATAACGACGGACTGGTTAGCGATTTAATCAACGGCGGCGCGCCTGATTGGATTGAGCTTTATAATATGGGAAGTACTGTTGTGGATTTGAGCGGATTCTTCCTCACCGATGATCTAAACGATGTTTATAAATTTGAAATACCTGATGGATATGTAATTCCGCCAAACGGATTTTTGGTCGCCTGGGCAGATAACTCGTCATCAAAGAACAATCCTGCCCGCGACCCTACCCTGCATCTGAACTTTGCTTTAAATAATGGCGGTGAAACCGTTGCGTTAATTGCGCCGGATGGAACTGTCATTAATTCGTTGACTTACACCTCTGCTGGAGAAAACGAGGTAATTGGCAGATACCCTGACGGCACCGGTTCAATTAATAAATTAGTTCAACCAACTCCGGGGGCGACAAATGCAATACCGATGCTCCAGACAAACTATCCGCCAGTTATCACTGTTCAGGAAAAATACTACGTTGCGCCGGGTCAAACATTGAGATTCACCGTCCAGGCAGTAGATATAGATGTTCCGCAGCAATTTTTAACCTTTAGCATATCAAACGCCCCTGCTGGCGCAATTATTAATCAAAATACAGGCGAATTTATATGGCAGGTTCCAACAAATTATCCATTCTCCACAAATATGATAACTATAATAGTTACTGACGACGGGATACCGCCGCAGAGTTCCTATGCAACGATAAAGGTCATCGTTTCAGCCGGTAACAATCCGCCAGTGATTCAACATATTGACGATCAGGTTGTAAATGAAGGGGCAACGCTTTATGTAATTATTCAAGCAAACGACCCGGATACACAACAATTAACCTATTCGCTTGATACCGCGCCGCAGGGCGCTTTTATAAACTCGCAAACAGGTGTCTTCCAGTGGGCGCCGACCGAGTTGCAAGGACCGGGCGTCTATGATGTTACCGTCCGTGTTACGGATAACGGAGCGCCGCCGTTATCTACAACAGCCACGTTCAAGATTACTGTAAATGAAGTAAACAGTCAGCCGCTGTTGCTGCCGGTTTCAACCCAGTATGTAATTGTTGGACAACAAATGAGTATTCAACTGGTTGCTTCAGACTCAGATGTCCCGGTACAGAATTTAAGATTCAGTCTTGATGCTGGAGCGCCTGATGGAATGAGCGTTGACGCGGTAAGCGGAATATTAAGATGGACGCCCGCGACTACAAATATCGGGACAAACAGAGTTTCGGTTCGCGTAACTGACGACGGAACGCCGCCTTTGAGCGATGTAAAGAGTTTTGATGTCATAGTTGCCGGAAAAACCAAACTTGAAATAAACCGCGTAGGTTCAAACGGCGAGTTAATAAAAATTAGTTTTGATTCTCTGCCAAATAAAAAATACCAGATTGAATACACAGATAATTTAGGCATTAGCTGGATGACAAACTCAATTTTGAATGGCAACGGCGCAAAACTAAGCATTACGAACTCCACTACGCCGCAAAAGCAAAGGTTCTTCAGAGTCGGAGTTCAATAGTAATAAAATCGCAAAAATCCATTTTTATAGCGCAACAATATTGTCCCCATAAATGGGGACTATTCATTTTCTCAATTCTGGTTATATTACTCTCACCTTTGGTTGTGTTGTGTGTGGCGATAAGAATAGACGCCAAAATGGGAAAATACGGTAGCCGAAATTTTTTTCATAGATACAGCGGGTTGACGGTTCAACCCGCTTTTATTTTGTAAGATAGTTGGACTTGTGAATTTATGTAATAAACATCACAGCGGCAATTCACTGCATTCAGTCAATAAAGCCTTTCTCTACTATCACAGCAGGTTATTTCTTTCTTGCTAAGGATTCAATGTTGTGCGATTCATTATTCTGTATGAAAAAGATAATTGCAGTGTTGCTAATTTTCGCATTTGTTGTCGCTTCGGCATTTTCTGCAGAGAAGACAAGAGTGTTGCTAATCGTTGGCGGACATTCTTTTGAGACAAATCAGTTTTATAAGATATTTTCCGATAACCCGGATATTGAGTTTCAAGTCGCAGAGCATCCTAACGCGCTGCCTCTGTTAAAACCGGAATCTGCCGCCAGATTTGATGTGATTGCGCTTTATGATTTAAATCAGAAAATTAGTGATGAAGAGAAGGTTAATTTTTTGAAATTTCTTGATTCTGGAAAGGGATTGGTTGTTTTGCATCACGCGATCGCGAATTATCAGAACTGGCCTGAATACGAAAAAATAATTGGCGGCAGGTATTATTTGCAAAAGACTATGGTCAACGGAGTGGAGAAGCCGCGCTCAATTTATAAACACGGGGTTAAATTTCAGGTAAAAATTGCGGATGACAAGCATCCGATAACGCAGGGGCTTAAGGATTTTACAATCATTGATGAAACATATAACCTTTACGATGTTAGCCCGGATAGTCACATACTTTTAACAACAGATGAGCCAACAAGTAATAAATACATCGGCTGGACGCATAATTATAAAAACGCGAGGGTTGTTTATATACAACTCGGACACGACCATCTGGCATACGAAAATAAGAATTACAGAAATCTTATCTCCCGTTCAATATTGTGGGTTTGCAAGAGGTTAAACTAATTTTTAGAAAATTTTTGCCCGGTAAAAAGTTTTATTAATCAGTTTTTCCGCCAGATGGCGACTTCATTTAAATTAATTGTTACCGATTTTGATGGAACGATTTTTCAAGAATTTGAAAATCCGCCTATCCCACTGCAATTTCAAGAAAAGATTATTGAACTTCAGAAAAGCAATGTCAGGTGGGTCATAAATACCGGACGCGATTTAACGAGCGTTCTTGAATTATTGGCTCGCTCGCGCGCGAAGGTTTATCCAGATTACATCGTCGCCGTTGAAAGGGAGATTTACGTTCGCGCAAAGGAAAATTATGAACCGGCGCAGGAATGGAACGCTCTTTGCAAATCCAAACATGAGAAACTGTTCAAAAAAGTAAGACCATTTCTTGGTGAATTGACCGGTTTTATTAATAAGAATTTCTCAGCAAGTCTTTATTCTGACCCCTATTCGCCGCTCTGCATCATAGCGGAAAATAATGGCGTGATGGACAAAATTTGCGATTACTTAAACGGATTCCGCAAAAATAATATACCCGACCTTGCAGTGATGCGGAACGATGTCTACGCGCGATTTTGCCATAAGGATTTTAATAAGGGAACCGCGACAAAAGAAATTGCGCGAATGTTAAATTTAACTCCTGACCACGTTTTTGCCGCCGGCGATCATTTAAATGACCTTGATATGCTGGATAAAAACGTTGCAAGGTATCTGGCTGCACCGGCGAACGCGCTGGATACTGTTAAAAATCGGGTCCTTAATAACGGCGGTTACGTGAGCGAACTGCCATCAGGCTACGGTGTGCTTGACTCCATTGAATTCTTTTTGAAAATGCTGGAACGTCATTAAGACGGAGTTAAAAACCTGTCTTAATAATATACAACAATTTCTTATTAATATTTCCTTGCTTTTTTCCTAAAAAATGTTCAAAAATTGAATGTAGATCAGCCTTTGTCCCATTCGTAGAGGTCTCGTTATGAGACTTTATTGCGCAGTTGAACAATATAACGACAAAAATATGAAAACACTCAGCATTATAAAACCGTTCGCAGCAGTGATGTGTTGCTTCTGTTTTGCGCTTAATATAATAGCGCAGCAAGCCCCTGTCATAACAACTCAACCGGCAAGCGTTCAGGTATATGAAACACAGCCGGCTGTTTTTTCTGTGGTTGCCACCGGCGCTGAACCGCTGACTTACCAGTGGTTTTTTAACGGAGTTGAAATTGATTACGCCACAAATTCAAGTTACTCAATTGCTGTTTGCAGACCAGCGAATGCAGGGGATTATTTTGTTGTTGTCGCAAATGGATATGGACGCGCCACAAGCCAGGTTGCGACGCTTTCTGTAACGCCAATCCCGAATTGTCAACCGCAGAGTTACGGATTTGGCACTGTGGTTTTAACCACAAGATATATTGCTGGCGGTATCAATGCAAAAGTTTATGATTCCGACGGGACAACTCCGCTGGCAGGAGTTGGTTATTCTGCTCAACTTTACGGCGGACCTGCTGGAACGCCGGAAGACCAACTTCAACCCGCCTGTCCAATGACTGTGTTTCGCATCGGCACCGGCGCAGGCTATGTTCTTCAAACAGACGTATATATTCCTGGCGTAATGCCCGGAGAAAATGCCACGCTTCAACTGAGAGTCTGGGACAATCAAAACACCACGATTCAATCTTATGAGGCTGCTCTTGTTGCCCGTGTAAAAACGGGAAAATCTGCTTTGATAACAATCAATGGTTTGGGCGGCGATCCGGGGACAGGCGAAC
Source organism: Verrucomicrobiia bacterium (assembly GCA_049968335.1). Classification (GTDB taxonomy): domain Bacteria; phylum Verrucomicrobiota; class Verrucomicrobiia; order Limisphaerales; family JAKPVM01; genus JAKPVM01. The sequence goes on along the minus strand of JBMFQZ010000027.1, from coordinate 2,065 downwards.
CGCCAATATTTCCGCCATACCTAACCAACATCCAGAGTTTCATCATCGGAACAGCGCCTGCGATATCGGTTCAACCTCAAAGTCAGGTTGTTGCGCCGGGTTCTCAAGTTGTTCTCTCTGTCGCAGCAACAGGAGCGCCTGAGCCAGCATATCAATGGCGGAAAAACGGAGTTGAACTTCAGGGCGCTAATTCTGCCACGTTATTGATACCATCGTTCCAAACAGAGAATGCAGGCGCTTATGATGTGGTGGTTTCAAATCCGTTTGGTTCAGTAACAAGCCAAGTTGCAACGCTCTCACTGCTTGTGCCGCCGTCAATTGAACAGGGACTTGCAAATATAATTGTTGATGAAGGCGCGGATGTTCAGTTTGATGTAATTGCCACAGGCGCGCAACCGTTGGATTATTTCTGGTTCAAAGACAACGTTTTGATAGAAGGTGCCACTTCTCCATCCCTTCAACTCCAAGCAGTCCAGGAACCTGCTCAAGGAATTTATAAAGTTGTGGTTTCAAACGCCGCTGGCATTGCCCAGAGTTCAGCAACTCTCACTGTTAATCAACGACCGGTTGCCCACCCGGCTTCTGTTTCGCTCTATCAGAATTCATCAAAACCGATTGTTTTAACCGCTGAGGATGCCGACGGCGATTCATTGACGTTTGTAATTGCCACTCCTCCACAGCACGGTTCACTGGCAGGCGATCCGCCGAATCTTACATATACCCCGCAAGCCGATTACACCGGCGCTGATTCTTTCACGTTCACTGTCAATGACGGTCGCCTTACATCGCTTCCGGCTACTATCAGTATAAACGTTAATGAGATTGCCCAGAATAAACCGCCGGTTGCTCAAAATCTGACTGTCACTAACGGTGAAGATATGCAATTAATAGTTGAATTGCCAGCAAGCGATCCGAATGATGACCCGTTGACCTTCTTTATAGTTTCTATGCCAACAAATGGTGTGGCGACTTTGCTTTCAAACAACGTCGTACTGTATCAACCAGATACGAATTTTGTTGGTGTTGACGCATTCACATTCGCTGCGGCAGACTCGGAATTTACCTCTGAAGTTGCAGTAGTTTCAATCGTTATAACTAATGTATACGACCCGATATCAACCGTTCAGTTAGCCCAATCAACCGTTGAAGATTCACAGACTGCGCTTAACTTTGACCTTACATCCGCCGTTGTGAATCCCGATGGTCTACCGCTTTCATTCTCTTTGCCAAATGAAAAATCGCTCCGCGGTGGACAAATCAGCATTGTAAATAACCAGCTCCAATATCTGCCACCGCCAAACTTTAATGGAATGGATGTTATTCAATACACTGTTTCCGATGGCGTAACCACTATTACCGGACAAATACTTGTGAATGTTCAATATATTAACGATGTTAGGCCTTACACATTTAATCAAGCGACAAACTATCTGGCAGGAATGGATAATCCTATTGCTGTTATAGTGGGTGATTATGTTAAGGATAACAAACCTGATGTAGTCGTGGTCAATAAGAGAGGTGGACAAAACGCTGTCAATGTTTTAGTAGGCGACGGCAAAGGCAGTTTTGATTCAAATATCGTTATGAATGGTATTTGGGATTATAATTATGTAGCTGCTATTGGAGGCGATTTTAATAGAGACGCAAACCTTGATGTCGCCTTGGTTAGCGACAATGGCGATGTTTATGTTATGTATGGAAATAATGCGGGGCAATTTCTGAACGTTATCCCCGCCAGCAATTTTGGAGCCCCGGCTACTTCAATTACATCGGCGGATTTCAACAAAGATGGATATCTCGACCTTGCGGTTGGTTTTAGCGACGGCACAGTAAGGATTTTAGTCAATAATGTTACTCGATGGACAGACGGACAGGTGATTAATGTTGGCGGGGTGGTATCTGCGGTAGGCGCTGGTGATCTATTTAAGACGTTGAAGCAGGGGTTAGTGGTTGCCGACAGTGTGGGCAACAAGGTATGGTTGATACCTGGCGATGGCAAGGGAGGGTTCTCCAATGCAGTTGCGGTAGCTTATGATGTAGGCGAGTCTCCTGTTGCGGTTGCTGT
>JBMFQZ010000026.1:0-54507 GCA_049968335.1 Verrucomicrobiia bacterium | reverse complement strand
TAGTCGCAATGGTTTGAAAATGCGATTGCTCTGTGTTTCTCTGAGTTTTTTGTGGTTTATTTTTTCACCATAGAGGGCGCAGAGGAACAGGGAGAGGCGATTTTGTTTGACTTTTTAAGGGTCAGATAGGTTGTATTGCGCCTTTTGTCTATCCATTTTATGGGTTACTAATATTCAACTCCGTTGGGGTTGATGGATGGTTGGTTTGTGTTATTCGTTCCACCAACTTTGTAGATGGTTGCTAATGTGAGTCCCCTTTCGGGGGCTTTTCTAACCAATCTGTCTTTGGTTATAAAAATGGTTTTATAGATTCAATTTTCCAAAAATGCCTTTTTTGAAATGTTCAGGATTGAGGATTTTTTAATTCATAAAGTTTTAGATTCTCATATTTGTTGCGGTTGTGCATACTGGGGGCAAGAGTTTATGAAATCAATGACAGGATATGGTCGCGCGGAGGCGATGTTTGATTATCGCAGGGTAACGGTTGAGATTTTTTCCGTGAACCGGCGGCAAAGCGATGTTCAGGTGTTGTTGCCGACGGAGTTTTCGCCGCTTGAATCAAAAATACGGGAATATGTTTCTGAGTTTGTCTCGCGCGGACAGGTTACTGTCAGGGTTTCGGCAACGCAGTTAAAGGATAGGGCAAGACCGATTACAATCAATCACGCCCTTGCAACGGCTTATTATCGCGAGTTTAAATTACTTGCAAAAAAACTCGGAATTCAAGAGCCGTTAAGTCTTGAGCTTATTCTTCGCGCCCCTGGGATTTTGCAAACAGAGCAAATTGTTGAAGACACCGAAGGCGTCTGGGGGAAGATTAAAACTATTTTAGATAAAGCCCTTAAAGCATTCATCCGTATGCGGGTTTGCGAGGGGAAACATCTTGAAGAGGATTTGCGAAAGAGGATCAAGAATATGGAGCGAATCCTTGACGCAGTAGAAAAACGGGCGCCGCTTGTGGTGGAAAATTATAGGCAGCAGTTAAAAGAGCGGATCAAAAATGCCGGCATTGCGGTTTCTAAAGAAGATGAAGAACGGCTTTTGAAGGAGATTGTTATTTTTGCTGATAGGTCCGATATTTCAGAAGAAATCGTAAGGCTTCGCAGTCATTTCAAAAAATTTTATGAATATTGTCGGATTAAAAACGATGAAGCGGTTGGGCGAACATTAGATTTTCTTGCGCAGGAGATGAATCGCGAAATCAACACTATTGGGTCAAAGGCGAATGATAGTTTTATCTCGCACCAGGTTGTCGTTCTAAAGACCGAACTGGAAAAATTCCGCGAGCAGGTTCAGAATGTGGAATAGCTGATATTGTTATTGAAGAGATGGACGGACGAGAAAAATTTTTTAATGGGTTAAGCAAGCCCTCTTTGTTAATAGTGGTTTCAGCCCCATCCGGAGCGGGCAAGACGACGTTGTGCAACAATTTGCTTAAATCCGATTCCCGGATAACGCGCGCAATCACCTGCACCACACGCAATCCGAGGGCAAACGAACAAGATGGAATTGACTACTTTTTTTTAACTCGCGAACAGTTTGAACAGAAGATAAACAATGACGAGTTCATAGAATACGCCAATGTTTATGGCAATTATTATGGGACGTTAAAAGAGGAGGTTTTTTCCAGATTTAGATTTGGCAAAGATGTGTTGCTTAATGTAGATGTTCAGGGAGCCGACAATATTCGCAAGCAAGCCAAGAATGATGAACGGTTGAGCCGCTCTCTTGTAACGGTGTTTTTAGGGGTTGAATCTTTAGATATCCTTGCGCAGCGATTGAAAAATCGCGGGCTTGACGACGAGGCAACTTTAAATAAACGGCTTGCTTTTGCCGCAGAGGAAGTCAAGAGGTGGCGGGAGTATGATTACCTGATAATCAGTTCAACTATGGAAGAGGATTTGAAACGGTTGCAGGCAATTGTTCAGGCTGAAAGAATGCGCGTTGGCAGATTGATTTAATCATTTATCAGTTCTGCGGCTTAATATATACTATATTTGTTTGAAAAGTTATGGATAAAAAATCTCCAGTAATAGCGCTTGGAGTGACGGGTTCAATTGCGGCTCACAAGGCAATAGACATTGCAAGCCAGCTCGTAAAAGCCGGGTTAACCGTTCACGTTATTCTGACTGCTGACGCTGCTAAATTTGTGACGCCTGTGCCGTTTAGGACTCTTTCAAGAAATCGTGTCGTTGTATCCTTGTTTGATGATGAAGAGGGCTGGGTGCCGAGCCATATCTCAATTGCCGACAGCGCCGAGCTGCTATTAATTGCCCCGGCTACGGCAAACACTATAGCAAAACTCGCCTGCGGCATTGCCGACAACGCGTTGACCTGTATTGCGTTGGCGCTTAATCCAGAGGCAAAAGTCTTAATAGCGCCAGCGATGAACGGGAAAATGTGGCTTCACCCGGCAACGCAAAAGAATGTTGAAATTTTAAAATCACGGGGCGTCGGCTTCATCGGTCCAGACGAAGGGATGCTTTCTTGCGGTTATGAAGGAATCGGCAGGCTTATGCCTGTGGAGACAATTGTAAAAAGGGTTTTTGAAGTTCTGAATTTTAAAAATGGCGCGCTCTAATTTGAATGACCAGAAGGTTTAAAAACTTTATCCAGGAATACAGAAATATTTTAAAACCTGTCAAGCCGTCGTTTAGAATCCTGCTTAAAAGGCTGGTAGATATAGAGCGCGATATAATGTTGCCTATAAAATGGATTCTAATTGTCATTCTAACTTATTACTTATTCTTCTCCCAGTTGCTGACAACGGTAACCCCGATGAGGGAGGTGGCGCTTCACACAATTCAAAGATATTTTATTTTTTATGTGATGTTTAATGCCGCCTTTGCGGCTGTGTTGTTGGTTCAGGAGTGGCGGCGCAGGTTGATTGAATTTCGCGGTGTGTTGTTTTTGAACGGGTTATTTGACGCTATATTGTTAGCGATTTTAACTCTTGTAACCGGCGGCTATAGCAGCACATTGTACTGGTTGTTTGTCGGGCTTATTTTGCGAAACGCCCTTGTTCTGCCGGCCGTGCGCGAACAGATTACTCTTAATATCCTTATCTGTCTGCTCTACATATTTGCCGGTACCCTTGATATAAAAATAAGAGATATTGAAGCCAATGCCTATATTCAACTGCGCGAGGCTGAACGTTCACTGATTCTTCCCCATAAGGGAAAAAACGAGTATAAGACAAATGTCATCTCTGGGGTTCAGGATAAATCCTCAACAACGGCAGAGGAGCGGCTCGGAGCAGGTCTGGATGAAAACACATTGCGTTCTCTTGACCTTGTTCCGCCGGAAAATGTCGCAGAACCGGTGGCGTTGAGAACAATTTTGTTGTTTCTTTTTACTGTCTGTTTCTATGGATTGCAACTTATGCTGTTGCGGAATCAGACTGCGGAACAGGAGCGCCGTCAATTTGACATACGATCACAACAACTCAGCTCTGCAAGCAGAATCGCCGGAGAGATAGCGCATCAAATAAAAAATCCGCTTGCCATAATAAACAACTCTGCCTTTATGCTTCAAAGAATCCTTAAAGACGCCAGCGAACCGGTTCAAAGACAAATCCAGATTATTCGGGACGAAGTAAGCAAAGCCGATAAAATAGTTACCGAATTGTTAGGGTATGCAAAACTTTCAGAAGGCAGGGTTGAAAAGCTCAACGTGCTTGAGATAATGGACTCATCAATTGAAACCGTATTCCCGCGTGGTTCCGGATACGATATCCAGATTAATAAAAATTATTCTCTTGAAGAACCGTTTGTAATGATGCAGGAAAACCATCTGAAAGCGATTTTCATAAATATTCTTCAAAACGCCCGCGAGGCAATGGAGGGCAAAGGAAAGATAGATATTGTTATAAAAGGAAACGAGGAAGGCGATATTGAGGTATCCATTGCAGACAGCGGTCCCGGGATACCGCCGGACAAGGTCAACAGGATTTTTGAACCATTTTTTACGACAAAATTGACCGGAACAGGACTTGGGCTTGCTATTGTGAGGCAAAATCTTGATATTTATGGCGGCTCGGTTAGAGTTGAATCTGAACCTGATCGCGGGGCAAAATTTATAATAGTGTTACCGCCTGTAAAATATGAAGTTGGTGAATAAAAAAGCGCTACCGCCGCTTCTTGTGGTGGATGATGAGCGGAATATGCGGATTTCCCTCTCAAATATTCTTGAATCGGAGGGATATAACGTCGTTGCCGTTGAATCCGCCGAAGACGCCCTCAAACAGCTTGAGCGGAGCGAGTTCTTTATGATTTTGACCGATGTCCGTTTAGGCGGTATGACGGGGATGGAGTTTCTTAAATACGTCAGACAGCGGTGGCAAAACATACCGGTGCTTGTTATTACTGCCTTTGCGACGCCAAGACAGGCAGTGGACGCTATAAAAATGGGGGCTTACGATTACCTTGCAAAACCGTTTGAACCCGAAGAGTTGATCCACGCGGTTTATAATTGCGCCGAGAGATATTCTCTTATAAGCCAGATAAAACCGCGCGAGATTATAACCCTTGACCATATAATCGGCGAATGTCCGCAGATGAAGGAACTTAAGCGGCTGATTGAAATGGTTGCTCCAACCGACACAACCGTTCTAATCCTTGGCGAAAGCGGAACAGGCAAAGAATTAATAGCAGGCGCAATTCATTACCTTAGCCAGCGAAAAGAGAATAATTACGTAAGAATAAACTGCGCGGCAATTCCAGAAAACCTGCTTGAAAGCGAACTGTTTGGTCATGAAAAAGGGGCTTTTACAGGCGCGGTAAAACAAAAACCGGGACGGGTTGAAGAAGCCGACGGGGGCACAATATTTCTTGATGAGATCGGCGATATGAGCCGCTCGCTTCAGGCAAAACTTTTGCGTTTTCTTGAAAACGGCAGTTTCACCCACGTTGGCGGCAATGAGGAGTTAAAAGTAGATGTCCGCCTAATCGCTGCCACTAATAGAGATATTATTGAAGCAATACGGCAGGGACAATTCAGAGAGGACCTCTATCATAGATTGAATGTTATCCAGTTCAGACCGCCTCCGCTTCGCGAACGGGGCGAAGACATCATCCTGTTAGCCCAATATTTTTTGGAACATTTTTCAAAAGTAATGAATAAAAACATAAAAGGATTTACAGACAACGCGAAAGAAAAACTAATGTCGCACCACTGGCCTGGAAACGTCAGGGAATTGCGCAATGTCGTGGAACGCGCCGTAATACTTGAAGAGACAGACATGATACAGAGAACAAGCCTTCCAAATTTCAATATGGAAGCCAGACTCAGAAAGAAACCGTTTCCTGTGCTTTCCGATGATAAATCAATCGACGACCTGGTGTCAGAGTTTGAAAAAGACCTCATCCTTACCGCGCTTGAACAGAACGATTACAATTATTCCCGCGCAGCCGAACAACTCAAGATTTCAAGACACGCGCTTCGCTACAGACTTAATAGACTAGGCATCAACACCGAGGACGAAGATATTGAAAACAATCCAGACTCAAATAATAATCAAGTTTGAATAAAATGAATCTAATGCTAATTTTTGCCCTTGCGGGAGCGCCCGACCTGACGGCGCCAGACGCGCCGTCTCAAAACTGGAGACCTTGGACAAACGGCGTTTTAGTCATTGCAGCCGCTATTCTTGTTATATTCTGCCTCGCCCTTGCAATAATCTGGGCTATAAAAGGAAGGAAAACCGCTCAACAATTCGCCGCAACCTCTGCGTCTGAACCAAATAATTCATCGGATATAAAAAACTGGCTCGGATTTAAAAAACGACATAGAAAGTATAAACGGCGATTTCCATCCCTTGCGGAAAATCGCGGTCTCCCGCCAAAACGAACAGAGCGGCAAAACAGTGAATTATCAGAACCTGATCTTCGCGAGCATAGTTAACCAATTAAATTTGAATTTGAACCCCGTTCTAATATAATCGCAGGCATTAATGAGTTACAGCCTGACAATAACCAAAAAAAGCGCTTCTAACCTTGCGCTTGCCTTTTGCGCCTTGCCGAAGGAAAAACGGCTTGATATGTGCGCGCTGTACGCCTTTTGCCGCGTTGTAGATGATATAGCCGACGAAGAGACCGCCCCAGTTTCTGAGAGAAAAACAGAGCTCCAGCGTCATCGCGAAGATTTGCTCGCCATCTACAACGGCAAAAACCCTTCCCTTGATGTAAATAAAGAACTTAAACCAGTGATTCAAAAATATAATCTCTCCTTTGACCTATTTGATGAACTGATTAAAGGCGTTGAAATGGACCTTGAAATTAAACGTTACACCGCTTTTGACCAGCTTGACCTCTATTGTTACAGAGTGGCTTCAGTTGTCGGTTTGCTGAGCATTGAAATTTTTGGTTATAAAAACAAACTTTGCCGCGACTTTGCAATACATCTCGGACGGGCGTTTCAATATACCAATATCTTGCGAGATGTTAAAAACGACGCCCAACGCGGAAGAATCTACATCCCTCAACAATTGCTTCAACAATTCAACATAAAAGAAGAGGAGATTTTAAACGGTCTCTATTCCGAACGCTACTTCAACGCGGCTTCAAATATCGCCGCGCGCGCTTTAGAAAACTACAAAAAGGCGGACAGGTCATTGCCCAAGGAAGACAAAAAATCAATGATAGCAGCTGAATTAATGGGAGAAATTTATTTCAGACTGTTAAAAAAGATGTATGAGAAAAAATTCAATGTCTTTGAAGAACAGATTAAAGTCTCAAAGGCGGTAAAAACCATTCTGGCGCTAAAAGCCATAATCTGCGCAAAAACCGGTCTGCCATTTAGTACCTGTTTCGGGAAAGAAGAATTGATGAATTATCCTAAACCTTGAGTTCAATAATGATGCTTCAAGGGAATACCTGAATTCTGCATTGCCCCTGGTATTTGATTTTAAAACCGATTAAAATACAACGCTACTAACTGTATGAATCCAATAGTTTAAATCAATCTTCATCAACCCAAACGGGGTTGAATGTTAACAACGATTTATAAAACGAATACTATTGTACAACTAACCTTGAAATTAAATACCAAATCCAGAACAAATCTACTTTTTAATCAATAAACGATTTACTTTCTCAGTTCTGCTATTATTTCGTTGTTTTTTTGTTATCCAACTTCACAAAGACTGCCGTAGTCTTGCCCCGCAGTCCAAAAGATGTTTAACCTCTTCGGGGTCGTTTTAATCAGCGCATTATTGGTTGTAAAATACTTTTACAAATTCAATTTCACTCAAAAATTTACTTTTCCCTAAAATGATCAGAGTTTAGGTGGAATAAAATTTTTATCTATTAAATTGTCTTAATAGATATTATCATACAGGTGTTGAGTAGGATTGATGGTTGAAGAGATAAAAGAGATCGGAATAATTGCTGGAAACAGGTCGTTGCCGGTAACTTTTGCCAGAGCGGCGCGTTCATTAGGGGCGGCGAGGCTTGTGGCTGTTGCCTTTGAAGGAGAGACTGAGCCAGAACTTGCAAGGTATGTTGATGATATTGTGTGGATTAAAGTCGGGCAATTAGGTCGGCTCATAGATGCGTTTAAATCAAGGGGTATAAAAAAGTGCGTTATGGTCGGTCAGATTGCGCCGAAGAATTTGTTTGATCTACGGCCTGATTTGCGCGCCGCGATGTTGCTTTTGAGGTTGAAGGAAAAAAACGCGCACACTATTTTTGGCGCCATTGCCGATGAACTTCAGAAGGATGGGATTGAATTGATAGAGGCGACTCCATGGCTTAAATCCATTATGCCGGAGGCAGGTTTTCGCATCGGAATGAAGTTAAACAAAGGGCAAATGGAGGATGTGATTTATGGTTTCAAGATTGCTAAGGCTGTATCAAGGCTTGATATTGGGCAGACTGTGGTTGTCAAATCCGGTGTGGTGCTTGCGGTTGAAGCGTTTGAAGGGACAGACGCGGCTATTGCGCGAGGCGGCAGGCTTGCCGGAAAAGACGGCGGGGCGATTGTCGTCAAGGTGGCTAAAGAAAATCACGATATGCGATTTGACATTCCGTGTATTGGATTGCAAACAGTAAAAAATTGTATTGAAAACGGCGTCTGCGCCCTTGCGATTGAGGCTAATAAAACTTTGATACTTGATTTAGAGGAAATAAAAAGTTTTTTAAAAAATAACCCGTTTGGGCTATTAACAGTAAACGAAGAGTCTAAAATTATCTAAATTTAAAATGAATCACGATTTATTGTTGTTTTTGGCAAAAGAGCGCAAGACACCGCTCGTGGTGATTGACCACGAGGTTATCAGACAGAATTATTTTGAATTTAAGAAATATTTGCCGACCGTTCAGGCGTATTACGCGGTCAAGGCGAATCCGGAGCCGGAGATTGTCCGAACGCTATTCAAGGTTGGAGCCAGTTTTGATGTTGCTTCAATGCCGGAGTTCAACATCGTTTATGAAAATATAAAGGATTTTCCGGATAAGGAGCGTCAGGATTTTATCTGGGACAAAATAATTTACGCAAATCCGATCAAGCCCAAAGAGACGCTTCAGGCGCTTGACCGCTACAAGCCGCTTGTTACATTTGATAACCGCGCCGAACTGTATAAGATAAAGAAGTATGCGCCAAATGCCGGGGTTGTCCTGCGATTGCGAGTTCCCAACACAGGTTCAATGGTTGAGCTCTCGTCAAAGTTTGGTTGCGATCCGTCGCAGGCGGTGGATTTGATTCTTGAGGCGTTTAGCATCGGGATCGTTGTAGAAGGGGTGAGTTTTCACGTTGGAAGCCAGTGCACAAATTTTGAGAACTTTGTTCAGGCTATTAATATGGCGCATGCAGTTATAAAGGAGGCTGAAGAACGGGGCTATAAGATAAGGATTCTTGACATCGGCGGCGGGTTTCCCGCTCCTTACGACCGCCATATAAGACCGTTCAGCGAACTGGCTGAAATAATAAACTCGGAAATCAACCGTCTATTCCCATCCGATATGCAAATAATCGCCGAGCCGGGCAGATTTCTCGTTGCAACGGCCGCAACGGCGGTTAGCCGCATCATTGGAAAAACAGTCCGCGATGGCAAAATATGTTATTACATAGATGACAGCGTTTATCATACTTATTCGGGAATAATATTTGACCATTGCCGCTACAGGATAAAGTCGTTTAAAAAGGGGAATACCGAGATTTGCGCAGTGTTCGGTCAAACCTGCGACGGACTTGACACGATATCGCTTGCCGAAGAATTGCCTGATCTTGAAATTGACGACTATGTTTATTCGGAAAACATTGGGGCATACAGCAGCGCTTCTTCAACCTATTTCAACGGATTTCCCCCGGCAACAGTTGTTCATATTAATGTGTAGAACAAACGGTCTGAAAGTATAGGCTTTTCTATTTAGGATTTTTTTGCACAATAGGGATATGTTTCAACCGATAAGAACAATTCATTTTGTTGGCATTTGCGGCACGGCGATGGCTTCGCTGGCGGCTGCGTTAAAGGATATGGGTTGCCAGATTACCGGGTCAGACCAGAACGTCTATCCGCCGATGTCCACTTTCCTTGCAAATAAAGGGATAGAGGTTATGGAAGGGTATTCTGACAGGAATTTAGCTTATAATCCCGACCTTGTTGTTGTAGGCAACGCAATATCGCGCGGCAATCCAGAGGTTGAGGCTGTGTTGGAACGGAAAATCCGTTTTTGCTCAATGCCCGAGTTGATAAAGGAGTATTTTATCCGCGGCAAACGGTCTATCGTTATTACTGGAACGCACGGCAAAACCACAACAACTTCTCTGCTTGTCTGGGTCTTTGAACACAACGGCTTAAATCCAGCCTATTTAGTAGGCGGAATACCGATTAATCTCGGTCAGGGCGCCAGATTCACCGATAGCGAGTGGTTCATAATTGAGGGAGATGAATACGACACGGCGTTTTTTGACAAGCGGAGCAAGTTCCTCCATTATCTGCCGGAGATCGCGATCATTAACAACATTGAGTTTGACCACGCGGATATTTTTGAAAACCTTGCGGCGATTCAAAAATCTTTTAAGCACTTTATCAATATAATTCCGCGAAACGGTTTGTTAATAGCCAATGGAGACGATCCGAACGTTGAGCCGCTGTTAAGCAACGCCCCCTGTCCGGTAAAACGATTCGGTTTTGGACAACAGAATGCCGTTCAGGCGTTTAATATAAAACTTGGTCCGACGGCAAGCGAGTTTGAAATACCGAGTTTCAAATTTCACATCAACCTGCCGGGCGAATTCAATGTCAGAAACGCCCTTGCGGTTATTGCCTGCGCAAAACATTGCGGGCTTTCAAACAAACAGATACAGTCCGCGTTTGATACATTTCAAGGGGTAAAACGGCGAATGGAGGTGCGGGGCGTGATTAACGGGGTTACCGTTATTGACGATTTTGGGCATCATCCAACCGCTATTCGCGAAACCCTTAAAGCGCTCCGTTTGCGCTATAAAACTCACAAACTCTGGGCTCTTTTTGAGCCAAGGTCTAATACAACGCGACGGAATGTATTCCAGAACGAGTTACCGTTCGCCTTTGCGGAAGCAGATTATGTAATAATCGGAGAAGTGGCGCGCGCCGAACTTCTCTCCCAGACCGAGCGGCTTGACCCTGTAAAATTAACGCAGGATTTGACCGCGCTCGGCAAAACCGCGATGTATATACCGGATGTGGATAAGATAGCCAAACAAGTTGCAACAAATGTTCAGGGCGAAGATGTGATTGTAATCTTTAGCAATGGCAGTTTCGGCGGACTCCACGGCAAATTACTGGAGAGATTAAAAAAACCGTGGTAATAGACCGGTTTTTACAGTGTAATATTTTTGCGAGCGGTTATTCTATCAATCGCCCAAGCGGCGTGTTCGGAAATAACCGGGTCTGGGCTCATTGACAATCCTTTTAATATTTTCAACGCGCGTTCATCCCCAATGTTTCCAAGAACAATTGCGCTGTTTCTTAAAAACCGTTGCAGACCAAGCCTTTTAACCGGCGTGCCGTCAAACATCTTTTTAAACATCTTCTCGTCTATATCGCTTAATAAGTTCAACATCTCCGTCAAACCGATTTTTCTCTTCAGTCGCAGCAGGTTGCTGTTCATCAAACGCCCTTGTTTGGCAAATCGGTTCCAGGGACATACCTCAAGACAATCGTCGCAACCAAAGAGATGATTGCCGATGAGCAGTCTTAATTCCACAGGTATAGGACCTTTGTGTTCAATGGTTAAATAAGAGATGCAGAGGCGGGCGTCCAGTTGAAATGGCGAAACAATCGCCCCTGTTGGACAGGACTTTATGCAGAGAGAACATCTTCCGCAGCGGTTTTTCTCCGTCAGGTCTGGCGGAATTTCCGCAGTTGTGATAATCTCGCCTATGAACAACCAGTTGCCGAATGACTTTGAGATTAAGTTTGTATGTTTACCGATAAATCCGAGCCCCGCCGTTTGAGCCAAGTCTCGTTCAAGCACCGCGCCCGTGTCCACATAATAAACTGCATTGCAAGCGAGGGTATTTACTACAAATTCAGAAAGCAATTTGAGCCTTTCGCCAATAACTGTGTGATAATCTGAAAACGTGGCATACCTTGCCAGAAGCGCGAAGGGTTCATCAGCGGTTTTCCGCTCATTCTCTCTGGCAAAATATGATGAGCCGACAACTATGACAGATTTTGCCTCTGGAAGGATTAAAGCTGGGTTGAGCCGCTTTTGTCGCCCCTTTTTCATCCACTCCATTCCGCCGTAAAAGCCTTTTTGAAGCCAGATTTCAAAGTATTCAGCGGTGGCAGGCTTCGCGGGGGCGAATCCGCACAGGTCAAAACCTAACTCAACCGCTTTTTTTCTAATTAATTCCTTCACCAAACTATGTTCGGGTAAAAATGGCGCTATGATTCATTGAACGAAAAGTTAAAATTTTCAAATAGTCTTTTCCGACCGCGAACGGACGAGCCTGAAATGGAAAATTACCTGTTGCGCTACCTCTTTTGCTGTCCGCATATCGGTGGTTATCAAGACATCTGCCTCGCGATAGACCGGTTCGCGCGCGACAAGAAGTTCGCGAATCCTTGCCAGCGGATCAGGGGAGCGCAATAGCGGTCGGTGCGTCTGCTCTTTTACGCGAGTATAAATTGCCTCCGGCGATGCCCATAGGCATACAACAAGAGAATGTTTTTTTAGACTTTCGAGATTTTCCAAATTTGCGCCCAGCCCTCCGCCGGTTGCAATTATCATCTTGCGAAAATTTTCCAACTCTTTAACAACAGATTTTTCATATTCTCTGAAACGCGGCTCGCCATCTTCTTCAAAAATCTTCGTTATAGATTTGCCGGCGCGCAGTTCAATCAGATGATCGGTGTCAATAAAACCATAATGAAGCCGGGCAGAGATAATTCGTCCGACAGTGGTCTTGCCGGTTCCCATAAAGCCTATCAGCGATATATTATAAAACTCTCTCTTGCCCTGTTCGCTACCCATAAATGGTTTCTATATCGTTTTTTCTACGCGTCATTGCTTAAAAGATATACCAGAATTGAGAGAAAAATAGCAATAAATGTTAAACATCGGGCAAGTTATGTTTTGGACTATTAGAAAACAAAATGTAAATTTAATTGAAAAAAAATATTGCTAATAATGGAATTTTGTATAAAAAGATGACTTTTAATTGGCTATATCAGATATACGAATGTAATGTCAATATGTCAATAAGAATAAATTATGAAATGACAGATTGATGAAGCTTTAAAAGCGCAAACGAGAAGAAGGGATTTTATGCAGGAATTAGTACGAACGATTAAATACGAAGCCGACAGGGTGCCCGGGTTCGGAAAAGAGATAATGCAGGTTCCAGGTTGCGAGAACCTGCAGAGTTGTATCCAGTGCGGGACTTGTTCTGGAATGTGTCCATTGAGCATTTATATGGATTACACGCCGCGCCAGATAATTGAACTTGTGCGGTCTGATTTTAAAAACGAGGCGTTGAAGAGTTACACAATCTGGCTTTGCGCCTCCTGTTATGTTTGCACGGTGGAATGCCCGCGCGAGGTGCATATAACAGACATTATGTATGAGCTCAAGCAACGGGCTATTTATGAAGGTTATCATCCAAAACGGTTTCAGATTTCAGTGCTTGCGGATGAATTTTCAAAGATGGTTTATAAACACGGTCGGGTTACCGAGAACTTTCTAGCCGCAATGATGATGTTGAAGAGCAACTGGAAGGAGGCATTTAAGTCGTGGAAACTCGGTCTTAAACTTTTAGCCAGAGGACGATTCCCGCTTAAAACGGAAAATGTCCAGAGGAAAGAAGAGGTCAGAAAGATGCTGGATACGGTTGACAAGGTGTCAATTGACACGCTTGGCGGAATTTCACACACAGGAAACGGAAACAAACATTAAAGATTATGAAATACGCATATTATCCGGGGTGTTCAATAAAAGGAACCGGTCGCGCTTACGAGGAATCTTTGATTCCTGTTTTAAAAGCGCTTAATGTTGAATTTGAAGAGATTGAAGACTGGAATTGCTGCGGGGCTACGGCGTATATGGCTGTGGATGAGATAAAGAGTTGCGTTCTTGCCTCGCGCAACCTGGCGCTGGCTGAGAAGAATGGCTATTCTGAAATGATTGCCCCGTGCAGCGCCTGCTATCTGGTTTTGAACAAGGCTCAAAAGTATATTGAATCTTCAAAACCGGTGGCTGAAACTGTACAAAAAGCGCTTGGAGCAATTGGTCTTAAACTTACCAAGAAGATAAAGGTACGGCATCCGCTGGATGTTCTGGTAAACGACGTCGGGATTGATAAGATCAAACAACTGGTTAAACGTCCGTTGACAGGTTTAAAAGTTGCGACTTATTACGGCTGCCAGATTGTCCGTCCGTTTTCAACTTTTGACGACCAGTACAATCCGACCTCAATGGACAAGTTAATAAAGGCGCTCGGCGCTACTGTGGTTAATTATCCATTAAAAACCCGCTGTTGCGGCGGGAGTTTGACCGGAACGTTGCCAGAGCCGGGCTTGCTTTGCGCCTATATTATCCTTAAAGAGGCTGACAAACGGGGCGCAGACGTCATATCTACCGCTTGTTCGCTCTGTCAATTTAATCTTGACGGGTATCAGGACAAAATTGCGCAAAAATGGGCTCCTGTGCAGATGCCGGTGGTTTATTTCACTCAATTAATTGGACTTGCGTTCGGATTTAGCGAGGAACAGATGGGGCTGCAACGTTGCATTACCCCGTTCTCGCTTGAAAACATTTCTAACAAAGAAGCAGTCGCTAAATAAATGAATTTTATGGAGTTTAGTAAAATGAAAGATAAAGGCGTTAGGATAGGGTTTTACGTTTGTCATTGCGGGCATAACATTGCATCGGTTGTTGATTGCAAGGCGGTAGCGGAATATGTTTCAACGTTGCCGGGGGTTGTTGTGTCGCGCGACTATAAATATATGTGCTCTGACCCGGGGCAGGAACTTATTGTAAGCGATATAAAAGAGCACAAACTCAACCGCATTGTAGTTGCATCCTGCTCGCCGTTATTGCACGAACACACATTTAGAACGGCAACCGAAAAAGGCGGGCTAAATCCATATCTCTGCACGATGGTGAACATCCGCGAACACAATTCGTGGGTGCATACCGAGCGCGCGGCAGCAACGCAGAAGGCAAAGGAACTCGCCAGAGCTGCTGTCCGCAGGGTTGCTCATCATCGCGAACTTGAAACGAAGAAAGTCCCTATCACGCCCGCTGTAATGGTAGTTGGCGGCGGCATTGCCGGAATTCACGCCGCGCTTACTCTGGCAAACGCCGGAAAAAAGGTCTATCTTGTTGAACGGGAGCCGACTATCGGCGGGCATATGGCAAAATTTGATAAAACATTTCCGACCCTTGACTGCGCCGCCTGTATTTTGACGCCAAAAATGTCAGAGGTCGCCGCTCATCCGAATATAACACTCTGGACTTATTCTGAAGTTGTAAAGGTTGACGGCTATGTTGGCAATTACACCGTAACAGTAAAACATAAACCGCGTTATATAATTGAGGAATTGTGCGTTGGCTGCGGCGAGTGCATTAACAAATGCGTTTATAAAGACCCTAAATTTCCAGATGAATTCAATGAAGGTTTAGGCAAACGAAAACCGATTTACCTTCCATTCCCGCAAGCGACTCCGCAGGTTGTCGTGATTGACCCCGAGACCTGCATTAAATTAAAAACCGGCAAGTGCAAACAGACCTGTCTTGAAGCCTGTCAGGACCGCAAAGCGATAGATTTTAACCAGAAAGAACGGTTTTCAGAAGTGCAGATTGGCGCGATAATTATCGCAACAGGATTCAAAACATTTGACGCAACCCGCATCCCGCAATACGGATACGGGAAGTATCCAAATGTCTTCACCGCGCTTGAAGTAGAACGAATGGTTAACGCCTCCGGACCGACCGGCGGCCATGTTGTTCTGCGAGACGGTCGCGAACCAAAGGCTATCGGCATTATCCATTGCGTCGGTTCACGCGATAAAAAGACAAATCGTTACTGCTCGCGCGTCTGCTGTATGTATTCTTTAAAACTGGCGCACCTTTTAAAAGAACACACAAACGCGGAGGTTTACAATTTCTACATAGATATGCGAACGCCGGGCAAGGCTTATGAAGAATTTTACGATAAACTTTTAAACGAAGGCGTTCATTTCATTCGCGGTCGCGTAGGAGAAGTAACCGACTGGGCATACGCGCCGGGCGAGGATGGCAAACTGGTGCTGCGCGTTGAAGACACCCTTGCCGGGTTTGTACGGCGAATACCGGTTGATATGGTTGTTCTATCCACTGGATTAGAACCGCAGACCGACGCCGATGATGTTCGCAAACTCTTCAATATGAGTTGCGGCTCTGAAGGATTCTTCCTTGAACGGCATCCAAAACTTGCGCCTGTAAATACGTTCACCGACGGCATATTTTTAGCCGGCTGTTGTCAAGGACCTAAAGACATTCCCGACACTGTGGCTCAAGCAGGCGCGGCGGCATCCGAGGCGCTAGTTCTTATTGATAAAGGTTTTATCGAACAGGAACCCAATACCGCCTTTGTTCGCGAAGAAGAATGCTCGGGCTGCAAGTCCTGCATCTCGCTCTGTCCATATTCTGCAATCTCCTTTGACGAGCAGAAGAAGAAGGCGCACATCAACGAAGCCCTTTGCAAAGGTTGCGGCACCTGCGTTGCATCTTGCCCGAGCGGGTCTATTGTTCAAAACCTGTTTGAAGACGAAGAAATATTTGGCGAAATTGAGGGCATTCTGTCCGACCAGATAGTTGTAAAATCCGCCCAGACAAAAATGACACCTAATAAAGTTATGGCGTGATGACAAAATTCTACTAAAAACCGGTAGCGTGGCAATTTACTGCCACGCTATTTTTTTATGAACTTCAGTTTGAATGTGGGATTTCTTATCGGCGTAATTCTTTACTACGACCGTTTTTTCTTTTAATCAGCAAAAAAACGCCGCTCGCAATTGCGAGCGGCGAAAACTATCTAATAATTTTTGAAACGCTGGGCTATTTGACTGCTAACGGTTTTTCAAGCGCAATGCCGGCGCTTTGCCCGTTAACTTATTTTAAAACCGCGCCCTGACTTGCGTTTGTTACAAGGCGACGATAACGCGCCAGCCAGCCGCCGATTTGACGTTCAAGCGGCTTGAAGTTTTTCTTCCGTTCTTCTAATTCAGAATCGGGAACAAGGATGTCAATTTTACGGTTTGGAAAGTCAATCCGAATCCTGTCTCCATTCTTTAACAATCCGATAGGACCGCCTTCTGCGGCTTCTGGCGAGACGTGCCCAATGCAGGCGCCCGCTGTGCCGCCGCTGAATCTGCCGTCGGTAATTAGGGCGACTTTATCGCCAAGCCCCATCCCCGAGATATAACTTGTCGGCGAGAGCATTTCCTGCATACCCGGACCGCCGCGCGGACCTTCGTTTCTTATAATCACAACGTCGCCCGGCTTAACTTTGCCAGCAAGAATTCCTTCGCAGGCTTCCTCCTGACTTTCAAAAATTATGCACGGTCCTTCAAATACAAAATTTTCGCCGCAGTTGTTTTTGAATCCCTGACTGATACCTGCGGTTTTTACAACAGACCCCTCTGGCGCGAGCGTTCCATACAATATTGCAAGACCGCCGTCTTGACTGTATGCGTTCTCTCGTGTTCTGATGCAGTCGTAAGGATTAAACTGAAATACAGGATCATACGGCATAAGCCCGGCAGGTTGTGTCCGTTTTAGCAATCTTTCTCCGTTCTCAATTTTTGCCCGCGCGATTTTGTTGCCTTTCAATTTTGCGATGGCAAGAAATTGGAACGGCGTTTTTCCTCCTCCTTTTTCATATTTCCAGAACAATACACCCGGCTTGTTATTTATAGAGGCGAGTTCGGTTTTTACAAGACCGCGCGCCTCTTGAATGGCGGCAGTAATGTATTTTGAAATTTCTTCAATCCCTTTAATAACAGTTTTATCTGGCAGTTTTAACGAAGCCTTTTTATCAAACACGCCTTCTAAAGCCTCTGTTGAATTTGTGTTCCAGAGGGCTGCAAGGCGCCAGAGCGCGATTGCGGCTACATCTCCGGCAAAGAAAAAGAGCGGTTTAGGCGCCAGCGTGCCGCGAGCGGTTTTAACAACCTGATTATTCGGGTCTGACGGATTACCGAAGAGCATTGAGCAACCAGAGACGCGCGCTATTTTTGCTTCGTCGCTGCAGGTTTGAGACCGAACATCCCATTCCTTTATATTTTCGCCAAGCGTTTTCCCGGTTACTGTTTTGCAGGAAAGTGTAAGGATTTTTTCTGGCTTTGGATTGGCATTGCCCTTGTAAACACCGTTGATATAGCCGTTTGATTCGTCAATCCGTTTTAACTCGCCTAAAATTGTGTAGATTCCGCCGGCGCGATGCACATCCTGAATATGGTAGTCTGATGAGGGCGAAACCTTGCAGAGGCAAGGGACTTTTCGCGATATTTTGTCAATCCTTGCAATGTCGTAGTTTATTCCTGCTTCGCGGGCGATTGCTAAGGTGTGAAGAATAGTGTTTGTTGAACCGCCCATAGCCACATCAAGCGCTATTGCGTTGTCAAAGGCTTCAATCGTGGCGATATCGCGCGGCTTCAAATCCATTTGAACCAGTTTAATAATCTGATAGGCGGCTTTGCGGTAAAGCATCTCCCGTTCTTTTGAAACGGCAAGGACAGTGCCGTTTCCCGGCAACGCCATACCGAGCGCCTCGCAAAGACAGTTCATTGAATTTGCCGTAAACATACCCGAGCAGGAGCCGCAGGTCGGGCAAGCCGTCTGTTCCAACAGTTTCAGGTCTGCTTCGGTAATCTTTCCAGATTGCAATTCAGCCACCCCTTTAAACACCGAGATAAGGTCTGAAAACTTTTCCGCCGGCGCGGGCGCCTGGGTGTTGTCTTCGGATTTTGTCGCCGCTATTCCCGCAGCCATCGGACCGCCGCTTACAAAGATAGTCGGAATATTCACCCTCATAGCCGCCATTAACATACCAGGAACAATTTTGTCGCAATTTGGTATGCAGATCATCCCGTCAAAACAGTGCGCCTGAATCATTGATTCCACGCAATCGGCGATCAATTCGCGCGAGGCGAGCGAAAACTTCATTCCTGTGTGTCCCATTGCGATGCCGTCGTCTATGCCGATTGTATTAAAGATAAACGGCACGCCGCCAGCCTCGCGAACAAATCTTTTAATAATCGCTCCGACTTCGTCCAGATGTATGTGACCGGGGATGGTTTCCGTGTAACTGTTGCAGATTGCTATGAATGGTTTGTCAAAATCCGCTTCAGACTCAATCGCGCCAGTCGCCCATAAAAGACTGCGGTGCGGCGCTCGTTCAAAACCTTTTTTAACTATATCAGATCTCATAATTTACTCCGTTTTAACTTAAATACATTTACACCACATTTATTTCATTGTCATCCTAAATCATTAGCATTGAACCTGGTATTTGATTTAAAAACCGATTAAAATACAACATTATTAAAAGTTTGTATCCCATAGTCTAATAACAACCGCTCTCAAACCCAACGGGATTGAATATTAGTAGCCATCTGTGAAACAGGTGGAAAGTGAATACCTATCCGATATATACCCAAAAACCGGGACGTCTTGCCACCGCGCTCCAAAAAAAAAATGTATGACCACTTCGGATTCTTCCCTAACCAGCGCGGTGTTGGTTATAAAAATATTTTGATAAATTCAATTTCACCCAAGAACGCGCTTTGTTCTCGGAATATAAAATAGTCGTTAAAATTCACCCAAAAACTTGACTGTAAAAGCATTTATGTAAGGATACTTAAAAAGCCAGAAATATTTAAGTTGAGAGATATTATAAAAATGAAACGTTATATTTTTATTTGGCTAACTGTCGGGCTGCTTGGAGTTTGTCTGGTTTCCGAGGCATTCGCGGCGCAGCGGGAATACCTTGCCGGTTATCTGATTATCCCGATTGAAAAAGTGGATAAGAGTTATAACGCCGGGTTTTCAATGTATGTGGCGGCTTGGCCATTGCAGCGCAATTATCCGGGGCATAGTTTCCAATCAGGATTGCCCGGAACCTGGATGTTCGCCCAGCACGATTTGCCGCCGCCGCTGAAGTTTTACTCGGATGTTGAAGGCGGTCTTGGCTGGTGGAGAGACACACGCTTTCCCACTGAAACTCCAAAATTTATTATGGGCGGCGTTGGTCCTGATTTTAGCGCTATTGCCAACGGTCCGGCTCACGGTTGGGGCACGTGGGAAAAACCGCGCGGTCTTTACGGCGTTGCGCAACTCAGCCCGTGGTTGCTCTTTCCCATAGACGGATTGAATATAAAACAAGGGGCAGACGGTGAACTTTTCGGTTACGGCTATCTAAACCTGCCGCTTTGCGATGCCCGGACACTCATAGATGAAAAGGAAATCCCCACTGGCGGCAATTGCTGGACGCTTTTCATCAGCGCCGCAAATTTCAAAGGTCCTGTTGCCTTTTTCACGCCTCACTTCTGGGCGCATTCCGGCGCGCAAAAAGACCCGCAACTTCTCGGACATCTCCTTGATAGCCGTCCAGCCGAGCCAAATCGCGCTGTCCAGATGGAGACACAATGGATTCCCTGTCGGATTGCTAAAGATTCCAAAGGAGAATCCTATGCGCGAATCGCTCCCACCTTGTTTCCGCTGAACGAAGACGAAATGTCCATTCTTGTTCACAAGGACACAGTTTATAATAACAAGGCGCTCTACGATGCGGTGAAGGCGTGGTTTGAAGGCGGTCCTGCTTGCAACGGCGCTATAAATCCAGAAGGCGCCTGCGAGCGACAATTTGTCCGTCGCGGTTATGCTACCTGGCAGATACACGTTCCAAATGAAGATGGCAAAGGAGAGACACGCATAGATATTGATTGGAACTCATTTGCCACGCCGACGCCGTTAGACCAGAACATATATGCCTATAAATGGAACTTTGAAATCGCGAAAAAGGACGGAAAAAATGTTGTTCTGCCAGAGTATTACAAACTTGTTAACCCGGGCGAAGGGAAAAAACCGAAATGGATACCGGTGCCGCCGGACAAAGTGCCTGCTGAAACTGGTTTGCATAAATTGAAGTTTGAACGTCCGATTGAGAAAAAAGAATCTCCATACACAACTCCCGAAGACCCGCAAAGTTGCTGGAAAAAACCGGGACCAAAAGCCGGTCCGTTCAAAGTCCGTCTCGGAGACGGCAGCATCGTCACTTATTACTGGTATCGCTTTGCCGACCAGCCTGCAATGCTCAAAGCCGGTTTAACCGACGCCGAGCGCGAACGGATGCAGGCGAAGGTTGAAAAACTTCATCGCGAATGGACTAAAGACCGTGTTTACCTTCCCTTGCCATCACGGGGTAAACTGGCGGAGATTGACCCTGCGCAGATTGTTACCCCGCCCAAAGGTCTTGAGTATGGCTATGTCCCAATCGCCACCAAACAAGAACTAGGTCAATAAACCAGCAGGAAATAAATATTTGTAAAACCACTCCGCCGCATAGTCTGCGATGGAAGGTTTTGTTCCCTAACATACCTGCTGGATAAGACCATGTAGGGGTTGATAAAGATTGATTTTAGACTATTGGATTCATACGGTTAAATAAGTTGTATTCTAATCGATTTTAAAATCATATACCAAGTTAAATGCTAATGATTCAGAAAACTTTTTCAATTAACGCGAGAGATATTATCCGATGGTGAAGTAAATGTTTTTAATCATTGTCTTGCCAAAAGCGGATTGGAGTTTTAACAAAATATCCTGTTTCCAGAATGAATTGATTTCATTCAACCAGACGCTGTTGTCCACATAAACAATCAGGACGCCATTTTTTAGAGCAACAGGTTGGGTGTGAGCGACGATTAGCGGGTCTAACGCGTTTTTCCATACATTTATTACCTCAGCCTGCGAACGTCTCTCTTCAAATTTAATTTTTTCAAAGACGTTTTTGACTACATCTGCCACTTGTTTTTCGGTTTTTTCCCGAGCGCGCTCTTCCTCAGTCAGATCAATGCCGCGCCATTGAGCAAGCGCCTCCTGCTTTGCCCGCTTGATATATTCTTCATTCTCTTTATTCTTTCTTCTCATTTATTTACCTGACAAAACAGTAAAATGTTAAAATAACATCATAAAAACAGGTTCAAATTAATTTAAATATTAACACAACCAGCGCGCCAGTTGCGAATAAAATATTACCCGTGCATTGGCATCCTGAATCACTGATATAAAACTCAGGAATGTTCTGCGGGCAATATTTCGCGATAAATTCAGCGCGATTTTAATCTTCATAAAAATCGTTCAAACTTCTCACCGTGAGAATGAACTATCCGCCTGACAATGCCAGATTAATCCCAGTGATTATGAAAAAGATATTTGAATATCTGAAAGGAAAGAAGACCTACCTCGTGGCGATAGTCGGGGGTATCTACGCGGCATTAATCGGACTTGGCGTTGTGCCAAGTTACGATTTCATCTGGGGCTTGCTTGGCTCGGGCGCGTTTGCGTTCTTGCGAGCGGGCGTTAAAGAAAAAGAGCCGACGCCTCAACAACAGACCAATCAGTAACATTGGATTTTTTACAAACAAAATTGACAATGCGTCCAGAACAATCTTATGTCCAATGTTAAAATCAATTCTGAACCTGCTCGCTATTATAGCAGAGTTTGTCGCGCTGGTTTTAAAGAAAAAATATTTCCCGTCAAACTCTCAAAAGGAAGAGACGGTCTCCAATGAAATTTATGAAATCACTCGCGCAATTGAAAAGGCTCGCGCCAGCGGCGATCACGCTCTTGCTGACGCTCTTTTACGGAGGCTGCGCCAGCAACAGAGAGTATTTGCCGTCGGTAATTCAGACCCAGCAGGGCAACGCGATCATCGCAACGCTCCCGGCAGGGACACAGATAAAACTCTACAGGAATAGCGACCTTATCATCCGCGCATTCTTAAATGAAACAGAGGTTGTAACAAATGAATCAAACGGAGTTGTTGTATTAAAAACTCTTGTTCCTCTAAACATCTCAACTGTTCAGTACATCAGTGAACGGGATGAACGCGAGCTGGAATATATAAAAATGATTGAACTGCTGAAGATTCAGCAGAACCAGAAGGAATAAAATGATTCAGTCTAATCTTCCTCCATCAGTTGATTTTGCCGGATGGCTCGGCTGTCTGGCGTTTCTTGTTATGTTTTTGAACGGTCTGTTGAGGCTTGCAGACCGCGCGCGCGGAAAACCGCCGCACCCGCCAAACGCAGCGCTCGGCGCCGAGTTCCAATCTTTGAGCCAGCGGGTTGGCAGGCTTGAAATTCAGGTTGAAACGATCCGTTCCGAAATGAAGTCAGACCGCGAGGCGATTATGCGCGCCGGCGAAGACCGCGCAAACCGCTTGCACGAACGGATAAACGCGCTCGGCGAAAAATTGACCGCCGCAGTTTCTGAACTTCGCGGCGAATTAAAACGAATGTCGTAAATAACCAAATTTCCAATTATGACTCTGAGAAAATCCATACTCGTTGCTTTGAACAATGTCTATCCACTGCTGTTGCCAGAGCAGGCGCTATTTATAGACGTAAATTGCCTGCTTGAAAAACCGGCAACGTTGACGCAAATCCGTGAAGAACTTTTCTGCCTTGAAGCCTCCAGATTCGTAGCGGGAATACGCGCCACCGACGGCGTCGTAAAATGGAGATTGACCGATAACGGACGCGCCGAACTTCTCTGCAATTAACAATGAGTGCAAAAAAGAAAACCATAAACATTGCGCCCTCTGCAACCGGGTCTAATCTCTCTAAAGCGGAAGAAGAAAAATTGTTGAACTGGTTGTCTGACGGCATTGATATTGACGCTGCCGCGGCGCTGTTTCAAAAAGAGTTTAATCGCGAGTTGGATAAGAATGAAGTCGTGAAATTGTGGTCTGCAAATTCAAGACAACTTCACCTTGCCCGCAGAAATTATTTCGCTCAGATAGCGTCGGCTATTGTTGAGAACAAATATCAAGGGGAATCGGCTTTAGACGCGGCAACGGCATACCTTTTAAAACAAACACTGTTTGAAGTGCTGATCTCTCCAGAGCGCGACGCCAGAACTATAGAAATCCTTACGAAGGCGTTAAAGATGATTTCTAACAGGCAGGGAGTCGCCGGTTCCACAGATCAAAATGGAGCAGAGAGAACAAATGAAATATCCGCAGAAAAACTAAAAGAGATAGAACAGATTATCAATATTCTTTGATGAATCGGGAAAGGCATTTTTACGGCAAGGCAAAGATAAAGCCTGCCACAGAGTCGCTCCTGCTTCCGTATCAGCGGGATTGGATAGTTGACAACTCGCGTTTAAAAATAGCCGAGAAATCAAGACAAATAGGCTGGACGTGGGCGACCGCCTATTCGCTGGTTCGCCGCAAGTGCAGAAAAAACGAACTGCTTGACGCATGGGTCAGCAGCAGGGACGAATTGCAGGCGCGCCTGTTCCTTGAAGATTGCAAAAAATTTGCCGCTCTGCTTCACACGGCAGCCACCTGCTTTAACTCCAATATTACAGGTGAAAAGAACAAGAGCGCGCAGTTTATTGAATTCTCAAACGGCAGGCGAATCTATTCATTATCGTCAAACCCGGACGCGCAAGCCGGGAAACGGGGCGACAGAGTGCTTGACGAATTTGCCTTAAATCCTGACCCGCGAAAACTTTACGCAATCGCATACCCGGGAATAACGTGGGGCGGTCAACTTGAAATATTTTCAACGCATCGCGGCAGCGCAAATTTCTTTAATCAACTCATCCGCGAGGTAAAAGAAAAAGGCAATCCTAAAGGATTTTCGCTTCATACTGTCACTCTCCAGAAGGCGCTTGAGCAAGGATTTTTATATAAATTGCAGCAAAAACTGCCGCCAGACGACTCGCGTCAGGAAATGGATGAAACAGATTATTTTAACTTTATAAGATCAGGATGTCCGGATGAAGAATCATTTTTGCAGGAATATTGTTGTGTTCCAGCCGATGATTCAAGCGCGTTTTTCCCTTATGAATTGATTGACGGCTGCATTTATGCCGCAGGCGAACAGTGGCAGATTGGCGACCCGGAGAATTTAAGCAAAAACGCCCAAATATACATCGGCGTTGATCTTGGCAGAGAACACGACCTGACGGTGATATGGGCG
Source organism: Verrucomicrobiia bacterium (assembly GCA_049968335.1). Taxonomy (GTDB): domain Bacteria; phylum Verrucomicrobiota; class Verrucomicrobiia; order Limisphaerales; family JAKPVM01; genus JAKPVM01. Next base: position 29,824 of record JBMFQZ010000026.1, on the reverse strand, counting down.
CTTGAACTGCTTGGCGACACACTTTTTACGCGCGCGGTAGAAACATTTTTCAAAACTGCTTTTGAATCTCAGGAAGCGGCGCTCTGGCGCTGGTTGCAGTTAAATCAAACCCGTCGCTGTTGCATAGACCAAACCGGGCTCGGATTGCAATTTGTTGAACGGGCGAAAAAACGGTTCGGCTACAAAGTTGAAGGGGTTCATTTTACGTCCGCCGTCAAAGAATCGCTTGTCTATCCAGTAAAAATGCTTTTTGAAACCAGAAAAATCAGAATCCCCGGCGATCCGTCAATCCTGTCGGATTTGAGGTCTATAAAAAAAATCGTCACATCTGCTGGAAATATGAGATTTGATTCCGAACGCGGCGATAACGGTCACTCCGATAGATTCTGGGCTCTGGCACTCGCGGTCCACGCAAAGAAAAACAACACCGCCCCGGTTATAAGCGTTGTATGATTTGCGCCTTTCACACCTGATATTTATCCGACCAACCAGCACCGCTATGCGAGGCAAACAAAAAATAAGAGGAGCAATTGCAAAACTATTAGTTATGCTGATTTACCGTCGGGTGATGTTTATAAAAACGGGTTTAATTCGGCTGTTTTTTTCTCGGTTCGCCTGCGCGAAGGATGCGCAGAGAAAAGCCGCGTCGGTTTTCAAACGGCTCAACGCGCGCCGTTATTTCAAGCACAGGATAACGCGCTGTGGCAAGCCCGTAACTTTTGTATTCCGGGGCAAATAGTTCGGTTTCCACTATTCCCGTCCAATCAGCCAGAGAGAGAAATTTCATCGGTTCGCCGCCTGTTTGCTGGTGAAGGCGCTGTTCAATAACCAGCCCGCAGGTTACCACAACTTCGCCGGGGTATTTGCCTAATTCGTTTATTGGGCAATAGGTTTTCCAGTCAATATCGTCCCAGAGCGCGAGCGGATGCGCCGAGGCGGTGAAACCGAGCAGTTCAAACTCCCACTGAAGTTTTTGTTTGAAAGAAGGCTCTTCAAGATGGACGGATGCAATGTTGGTTCGGGATTTGTCGCCATTATCATCTGGATTGTTGTTTCCGACGGTCAATTGCAGCGGCTCAAATAACCAGAGTTGTCCTGATTCTCTGGCAGGGTTTGCAGCCGCATACAGCCTTTGATATTCCCAGAACTGTTCCACGCGCTTTTTTCCAAACGGATCAAACGCGCCAACCTGAATCAAGATTTCCATTTCCGACGGCTCTGGATTTACCCGCAGAACGAAATCTTGAATTGATTTGAACTCTCCGGCTTTTCGTTCAGCAAAGATTCTCCGTATTGTTAGTTCTGAAAGTCCTTTTGCCCGAATTGCCGGAACGCAGATTGCCCAGCCTCCGGAAGATGTTGCGGATTGAGACGGGGTTTTCTCCTGCTGGGTGGCGCAACGGTTTTCTGCGGAGTCGTCAATTTTGCGCGCTTCAAAATCCACTCCGGGGTGGTTGATATCCGGCGGAATAAATTTTATCCCGAGCCTGTAACATTCAAGCGCATAGACAAGCGGGTCATAGAATCCTTTTCCATTAGAAAGCACCGCAGCCATAAAATGGGCTGGATAATGTTTTTTTAGCCAGGCGGCTTGATATGCTTCAACTGCGTATGCGGCGCTGTGGGCTTTGCAAAATGCGTAGCCGCAAAAGCCTTCAATCATTTCCCACACATCTTTGATCTCTTTTTCCGCGCGACCGCGGGCTCGGGCAGAATCAAAAAATTCTTCGCGGATTTCTTCAACGATCTTCAACTTTCCTTTTCCCAGCGCGCGGCGGAGCGTGTCGGCGCGTCCGGGGGGAAGTCCGGCAAATGCTTCGCATATCTGCAGAACATGCTCTTCGTAAACGACAATGCCAAAGGTTTCTTTTAAAATTGGTTCAAGCGATGGATGTGGATAGGAAGGTTTTTCAAGTCCCTGATAACAGCGGGTGAATTTGAGTTTTTTCTGTTCATTTGCCGCGCCGGGACGAATTACGCTGACGATTGCCACCAGCCCGTCAATGTCGCGGACGTTTGTCATACGGCATAATCCGACCATTGCCGGGGATTCAATATGATGCAGGGCGCGGGTTTCTCCGTTTGCAATCATCGTCCAGACCTGCGGCTCCTCCCACGGTTCAAGATTTTGAAGCTCAATTCGTTCTCCGGTTTTTTCAAGTCCGTTCAAGACGTCCCGTATAACGGCAAGTCCCCCCTGAGCAAGAATATCTATCTTTACCAGTCCTAAAGCCTCAAGCGAATCCATATCGTAGTGAGAGGTCGGATAGCCTTTTGCAGAGAGAAACGTTGGGGTAAGCGAGCGAACCGGCTGCGGCGCAACCGTCACGCCGCAGGGATGCATCTTTGGATATCGCGGTACGCCGTCCAGAAATTCAGCCATTTCAATAGCAGATTTGTATGGCTCTTCATTAAGCGGAAGGTCTTTGCATTCGCTGATTTTTTCAATAGCGCTTTTTAGCCCCCGCGCTCCGCCCCAGGGGAAATTTGCAGTTATCTGCCTGATTTGTCGTTCGGACAATCCGAGCGCCTTTCCAACCTCTCCAACGGCGCTGCGCGCTTGAAATGTGGAAAAACCGCCGACAATGGCAACATAATCGCCGCCGTATTTTTCAAATATCAGTTTTATTACATCGTCTTTGCGGTCGTGAGGGAAGTCTATATCAATGTCGGGGAGTTTATTAAACGCCATTCGTTCACGGTTGAGAAACCTGCGAAAATAAAGATTAAATCTTATCGGGCAGACGTTGCTTATTCCGAGACAGTAGCAGACGAGAGAGTCGGCGGCGCTGCCGCGGGTGAGCCATTCAATCCCGCGCCGTCTGCACTCCTGAAGCAAATCCCAGACAATCAAAAAATAGTCTTCATAACCGACCTGAGCGATTATTTTTAATTCTTCTTCTATTTGAGCCCGAGCAATTGTTTCAACCGGGCGTCCGCCGTAACGTCTCTTTATTCCTTCCATCGCAAGCCTCCGCAAAAACTCCAGAGAACTTGAACCGTCCGGCGGGGTGAATCCCGGAAGACGCAACTTTCCTAACGGAAGTTCAAAGTTGCAACGGCGGGCAATCTCAATTCCGTTTGCAAGCAATTGCGGCGCGGTTTTGAACCACCCGTCAACCTCCGCTGGCGATGGGAAATGGTAATCGCCGGCGGGGAGTTTATCGGGGTGAGTTTGCCCGACCATTGTTCTTGCGCGAATTGATTGAACCACGTTGAACTTCCACCTCTCTGCCGCAGTCCCGTAGCAAACCTGAAAAACCGCAACGGCATTTTTTTTCGCAACCGTCGCATCCCGGAGGTCATCCTTAGAAACTGCGGGATAGAACTGGTTTGAAAACCTTGATAATTCAGGATGATTGCCCACAATCACAAGACCATCGGAAAATCTCTCTATGTCGGATATTTTAAAATCCCGTTTTTGATAAGCCTTTTGAAATTGCGGTTGATAACCGTTTGACTCGCCATCGCCCTCGTCGTCGCTCGGGTAGGAACTGGATAAAGAAAACAATGTTTCATATTCGTTTTTGCCCGGAGGCAAAGAGAGAAGTTCGCACAGGTTAGAATAGCCGCGAGCGTTTTCAACATAAAGCCACACCGGCTTTTTATCAACGCGAACCCGAGCGCCGATTATCGGTTTTATTCCTGCTTTTTTTGCCTTTTGAAAAAATTCAACCGCGCCATGGAGATTGGCGTCATCTGCAATTGCGAGGCTCTCTATCTCATATTTTTGCGCAAGGGCGATAATCTCATCTATGGAAAGGGTGGATTGAAGAAAAGAGTAGTGGCTATAGATGTTGAGCGGGGCATAATTTGCGCGGTTTAGATTTTGCGGAATAAAGATTCGCACCTGACATTGAGATTTGGGGCTTGCCTGCGGACTGGGGAGAGTTTTTTCCATCGGTTTTTCAAGCGCTGCGGCAGAAGTGATCTGGCGCGGCGGGGTTAAAAGCCGCAGGTCGTGACCGCGCATTACCGCATTTGTCCCGTAAACCTTTCGCAATCTATCAATGGCGCTGGCGAGCCTGCGGAGCGCCTCTTCTTTGTCAACTCCATTTTCCATCGGAAGCCCGGGCGAAAATATAGCCTCATACACATTTGAAAATTTTACCGAGACCATTCTAAGGGAGACCCGTCGTCGCCAGACTTTTTTTAACATCGTCCTTAATCGCGGATATATATCCATTTCCAAATTGGTCGGTTCACTCAGGCTTTCGGCGCAAGAATCTTCATCCATATCGTTGTATCTGACGCGCAACGCAATTGTTCGTATGGCTTTTCCTTCTGCCCTGACTGTTTCCATCAACTGGTCTGCCATCCTGCAAACCGTTGCTTCTATGTATTGTTCATCGGTTATATCTTCATCAAAGGTATGTTGTTTACTGTAAGATTTTGCCGGGGCGCAGACCGAGACAACCGGACGCTCGTCAATTCCGTTTGCGAACTCTTTTATGTTGGGGGCTTGTTTGCCAAAGATGATTTGCAACATCTCCAGCGGCGCGGCTGCGATCTGACCGATCAAGACAAGCCCGGCGCTGCGAAGCCGTTGTTCGGTCTTTTCTCCAACCCCAGGCAACCACTTGCCCGGCAACGGTTCAAGAAACCGTTTCTCCATACCCGCAGGTATGTGAACAAACGCCCCAGGTTTCTTTACCTTTGACGCCACCTGACTGACGAGTTTGTTTGAGGCAATGCCTTCGCTGACGGAAATTTTTAACGCCTGACGGATCGCGTTCCGTATGGTTGCCGCAACGTGTAGCGGCGGCAGCTTGCGCACAGAGGTAAGGTCAAAATAGCCCTCGTCAATAGAGACAATCTCCACATCCGGAGTAAAATCCTGCGCGTATGAAAACATCCAGCGGGAGAATTGTTCATATTTATCAAAATCTCCGGGCAGAACAATTAACCCCGGACAAAGTTTTCGCGCAAGGCTCGTCGGCATTGGCGTGTAAATGCCCATACGGCGCGCCTCATACGAAGCGGAGGCTATCACGCCGCGTCGTTCGCCCCCAACAGCCACCGGCTTCCCGCGCAAACGCGGGTCGGATGCCTGTTCAACGCTGGCAAAAAACGCATCGGCGTCAAGATGAACAATTACCCGCCGCATATCTCCATTTTCTCTTCTCTCTCATCGCCTTTAAAACATCGCCGCCGTAGCAGAGCCTCGCCTGCGCTCTTACCTGCGAGTCCGCCTTATAAGCGCCACCATTACGCCTTGAATCACAAGTTCATTTGCGGGTATTAACTTTGGATACTTCGGGTTTTCAGATTTTAAACAGGGCTTGCCATTTTCTATAACAAAGGTTTTCAAAGTGGATTCATTATCAATAAGAGCCGCAACAACATCGCCCGGACGCGGAGTTAAACCGTGCTCAAGTATAACGATGTCGCCTTCAACTATATGCCTGCCAATCATTGAATCGCCGCGAACCTGAAGCGCAAAAACGCGCGAGGTTGGCTTGAACCCGAGCGTTTCAATATCAATAGAGACGCATCCATGCGCATCCTGAAATCGCTCGCGCGGAAAACCCGCCGGCACAGAGCCGTAGATCGGGATATCAACAACAGGTTTTTGCCCGTCAGCAACTTCTGAAATCTGCGGAATCGTTACGCGCAGCGCCCTTTTCTTTCCGTAATCGGCGCTAATCGCCCCTTTTTTCCGCAAAAGCCGTATATGTTCTGCCACAGTAGAGATGCTTGAAAAACCGAAATGCCGCGCTATTTCGCGAAATGTCGGGGAGACCCCCTCTTCGCGCTGCGTGTTATAAATATAATCAAGAATTTGTTGTTGGCGTGGAGTTAACTCTTTCATAATATCACCTACGCTCTATTATATACCGAACAAATATACGGTATATTTTAAAAATGTCAAGAACGGAAAACCTTGAACCCTGAGCATTCCGGGAAAAAACGTTTTTAAATGAAATTGAATTTGTCAAAATTATTAATAATGCTCTGAACAGCCCCCGAATGGGACTAACATTAGTAGCCATCTACGAGGTGGGTGGAACAAAAAAACAAGCCAGCCATCCCTCAACTGCAATGGGATTGACTATCAATAGACCCCTATGAAACAGGGGAACTCAAAATGCCACAAAACTAACCTGACCGCGAAGTGATAAAATTGCCTTTCTCCGTGCGCAGCTGTGTTCTCTGTGGTGAAAATAAGAAAACACAGAGCGCGCAAAGTCTCACAGAGGGAATCGGAAAAACAAGAACAATTCGCGCTTCATCAACCAATCCTCTCTGTTGCAAGCTCCACAAAATCGCCTTTTATTCCGTTCGGTTTCAAAATCAGCCTCAGCATCTTTATGTTGATGGTTCAAAAACCGAGGTTAACCAGAAATTTTTTGTTGACAGGTTTTTGAAAATTTGCGAGAAAGGAATCGAATACCAACATAAAGGAAAAATATGGATACCATTACTTTTATTACTCCAAGGAGCGCGCGCGATCCGTGCCAAACTCGTGATGGACCCAATCTGGCTTATTATGGAAAGAAAGCGGGGGAGGATGTTCCTGGTTATAAGATTGTCGGAATCGCAGGGTCTGGAGAGCCTGCGCTAAAGCCAGGAAGAGGATATTGGATTTATTCTAATGAGGATAATTTAAATTTAACATTTAAAGAAGCGCTTCCTCAAGACGCAAACGCTTCTTATTCTTATCCAATCGGAAGAATTTACTTCAGAAACGATTCCAGCGGCGAAATCAGAAATATAACAAACGCAGTTGAACCTCCTGCTGGTTATGATTGGAGCGCAAATAATAATAAATATAAAGGTTGGTTCGGAGAATGCACATACTACGAGGACGATCCTGAACCTTATTTTGATTGTGTACAAAAATCTTTGATTTATTGGTGGGATGCTAGTTTAAGAAATGGGAGGGGGGATTTTAATTCACAAGCTTATAATTATTATACTAGTGTTTTTAATTCAACTCAAGGGGTCTTTGCTAAGATTAATTATCCAAATATATCAATAGTATTTGTTGAGGATTGAAGAGATTAGATAATGAAAGTTAAATTTCTTTTTGATAAGGAAAAGGATGCCTTTAACATTTGGATAATTATAAATTCTAATGAAAGTATTTTAAAGAGAGGAAATTTAGAGTTTTCTTTTTGTAAAAACGAACCTTTTTTAAAATGTAAAAAAGATATATTTAAAATAAATAAAAAACTTTATTCTTCTAAAATCCCATTTATCTTTTTAGAAAGTTTAAATAAATCATGGAGTGAAATCGAAGAAGAATTTTTTTTAAGAATGAATCTTCTTTTTAAAGAAAATTTAAACGAAGAATTTAAAGGTTATTTAACAACGATAACTACATGCTCTTATAACATTGAAAAGAATTATTTTTTTGTTTCTTTGTTTTACTCATTACCTAAAGCACTTCTTTCAGTCGCTCATGAATTAATGCATTTTTATTTTCATAAATTTTATTTTTCTTCTTGTGAAAAACAAATTGGAAAAGAAAACTCTTTTAAATTAAAAGAAGCTCTCACTATTTTACTTAATATAGAGTTTGGCGATTTATTTTTAATTGAAGATGGAGGTTACTTAGAACATAAAGAATTGAGAGATTTTATAAAAGAAAATTGGAAAAAGGAAAAGAATATAGGAAATATTATTAAAAAGTGTATAACTTATTTTAAAGGAACAAATAATATTAAAACATTTAATTAAATCTTATAAATCTTAATATATTTTAACTCTTTAATAGTAACAAACAAAAGATTTAAAAACTTAAAAATTGATGTAATAAATATGAGAAGAACACTTATAGACAGATTAAATAAAAAATCAAAATCCTTATTAACTGCTGGATTAATTGGAGTTGCTTCTTTAATTCATCAAGAAACCAATGCAGATTTAATAGAGATTTATTTAGATGGTCATTTGGAAGAAAGTGTTGGAGGTTCACAAATGTGGTTGCGAAACATGGAAGGAGGGAAGTTAGGTGTTGATAGTAATGATAGTAAGTGGGATGGTGTTGAAAGACCTCCTGGAAGTCCTCCTATATGGCTTCGTGTTTATTCTGATCAATGGAATCAATATTATAATAGAACTAATCAATACTTCTTATTTATAGACGCCCGACCATACTCTGGGCCTGATATGAATAAGCCGTTTCCATTAAGGGCAGATGTTCAGGGATTAAGTGAGGGTCAGACAATAACAGCGACCAATTGTTTTTTTAGATTTCAAGCAAGCCCTTACTACGGAGATATTGGCCATATGGACACCAACCGCCCGCTTTACAATTGGACTTTAACTATAAATCCGACATACGGAGCTTTCACTGATGGGACTACGAACAAGAGCGGAGTTTTTGATTTGACGCAAGGAAGCACATTTGAAACTCCTCGTTTTAATATAACTAATGTGCCGGGGAACACTCCTTTTTTAAATTTTAATTTAACGCCTTCTCTGAAAACAACAAATTACACAGTTGATGTTGTTTCAAAATACGAGCCTTGGTTTGGGACAAATACAATAGGAAACCCATCAGGAGCTGGAAGTTATCCTGCTGGAACAAATGTAACAGTGAGCGTTGACAAATATGTTTTAAATCCGACAAATCAGTATATGAGATTAAGAGCAGCTGGAGCAAACGTGTCAGATAAATAAAATGAAGAAAACCCTAACATCTATTTTAGCAAGTGTTTTTGCAGCTGGGGCTGTGTATGGAGCTGATATAGGGACCGACAGGACAGATGTTTGGAAGACTCCTTCATTGGAAACAAACAAAGTTGTTAAAGTGGAATGGCAGCCCCAGAACTTTTTTAAAGAACCTTATGTTTCTGGAAAAGGGAAAGTTTTTTCTCAAAATCTTTTTAATGAATTTTATAACGAAGGAACAAACATAAATTTAGAGGCAGTTCCTGATGAATATTATTATTTTGATGGATGGACAGGGCAAACAAATACAACACAAAATCATTTAAGCATTTACCTTGACAAACCTTACACAAATTTAGTTGCAAATTTTAAACCATTAAAAACGCAAAATAACACTCCTTATGAATGGTATGCAAAATATGGAATTACAAATAATTTTGAACATTATGATTTAAATGACACTGATGGCGACGGAGTTGTTGGAAAAGATGAATATGTTTGGGGAACAAATCCTGCTGATGCAAATAGTTATCCTTATTTTTCAATAGAAAAAAGTACTTCTGGAATAAACTTGATAATTCCTAAAACAAGCGCTGGAAGAATTTATACAATTCTTGAAGTTGACAAAGTTCATTCTAAAGACTGGAAAGAAGTACTTTCTTTTGAAGGACAAGACTCTTTTATCATTGTTCCTTTGGAAATAAGAAGCCCAACAAAGTTTTATAAAGTAGGAGCAAGAGGGGAATAAGATAAAGGGGATTAACTTAACCATCTGATTTTCAAGGGTTTTAAGACTGGTTTTGAAGGTCAACGGGGTTTGGACTTTATCGTTTTAATCTTTTCTATTCCCAGGGCTATTAATGTTCAACCCCGTTGTGGTTGATAGAAGTTTATTTTATATTCTTCTGTTTTTTGTTTATCTAAGCTCACAAAGCGGTGTCGCGACTGCTACGCGGTCTTGCCGGCGCAATTCAAAAATGTTTGACCTCTTCAAGGGCGTGTTGGATGTTCTTTCAGATTATTTCAATATCCTTTTCCATTCAATCAATTTGCCATCGGGCGAGAATGTGAGTCGCAGGAATCTATCTGGTGACGGGGGTTCAGTCCAGTAGTAGGGCAATGAGCCTGGAAAATAGACATAATGTCCGCGTGTATAGCCGCGAACCTGGAGCCATTCGCAAACCGTTGTTCCATCGGAGAGTTTTGCGGATTTATCTGGCGGACCGAACTCTTTAACGGCGTCGTCAAAAGTATAATTTCCAACACGGGCGTTCCAATCAATTTTTGATTTTGTCGCGCAGCCGTATTGAAACAAAAAGCAAAATGCAATCAGGATCAGCAGCGACAAATTCGAAAATTTTTTTAAAAACTGTTTCATCTCAATAAATATCTGTCAGAGTGGTAGAAAAATCAAATTGTGAACGAGGACAAAGATGTGGGTTTTAGATTTGTTTAAAAGCGCCGTGATAGCGTGGCGACTTCTATTTCCGGTTAACGGATGGAAGTGGGTTTTGGTATTAAGAATTTATGGGTGAATAGATAGACTGACCTGTCTTCGGATGTTACGATTAGACCATCAGTGACAAAGCAGCAGCCTTCTATATGTTCATTTTTAAATTTGATGTGACGCGGTTTTATATTTGCGAGTGAATTAATATCTCCGTTTATTTCAAAGCAATAGACGCCATTTTTTGCCGTTAATGCGAGCAGGCTGCCGTCGTCTGTAATATCCGCGGAGGTGACCGGAGAGGTTACCTGGAGTTTTGCGACAGGTTGAAGTTTTATTGTTTTATTGGTTTCTGAAAGCGGGAAGCGGTAGATTTCGGCTTGGGCGTCGTTGAATACTTTTGAGATTACATAGCCGTATTCTTTGTATATGAACAATGATTCGCAATCAAAGGGTTTGTCTGGAAATGTCAGGCGATAGGAATAGAGGGATGGAATTACGGCGGGGCTGTTTTTCGGATTTGGCTCATTAACCACATAGACGGCGAGGAGTGAGCGGCGGGCATTGTTGTTGCCAATATCGCCGATGAAGATATGTCCTTTATCATCGCGGGCAATATCTTCAAAGTCTATGACCGGAGCGCCCGAGACAACAAACCGCGCCACGCATTTTCCAGACCGATTAATTGCAAAGAGTACGGGATGATGACCGTCGGTATGAGTCCAGAATAAATTTGTTTCTGTCTTGCAAGGGATGATGCCAGAGCATTCGCTTATTTCAGGGTGAGAAATGTAACCGATTTGCGTTATATTTTTCTGGATTTGAAGCGGCAATTCACCGACGCTTCCGCCATTTTGTCCGTTACAGCCGCAAACAACTGTCAATGAGATTGCAACCGTGATAGCCCAAAGCCGACTCTGATTTTTTAAACTCATATTTTGCAGTTTTAAGATTTTATGGTAAAATTTTAGGATAAGTAAAGCGAATTAAAACGATGAGCGATATGGACAAAAACGAGCCCGGAGGCAACGGATTAAACAGCAAGCAAACCGCAACTGCGGGTAATAGAGAAAACGTCATTTTGCTAAAAATTAGCGGGATGAGTTGTCAGAACTGTCTTCGCAGGGTGAAAGAGACGATTAATTCTGTCCCGGGTGTGGTTTCGGCGGAGGTTGAATTGACAACTGGACAGGCAGTTGTAAAGGTTTCGCCTAAATCGCCGCCTGATATTAAGGCTTTAGTGAATGCTATTAAGAAAGCAGGTTATGATGCCAGAGAAATCAGGGGTGAAAAGGATAGTAAGGACAAAGAGCATCACCATATTGGCTGGTGGCAACTAAATATCATTATCGGGCTTGGCGCGTTTATTCCCCTTTTTATCTGTGAATGGATTTTTCATCTTGGCGGAGAGAAATGGTTTCACTATGTTTCATTTGCGCTTGCGGTTCCGGTTCAGATAATCTGCGGGAAACAGTTTTATATTGGGGCATGGAGGCAATTAAAGCGCGGCAGTTCAAATATGGACACACTTGTAGCGCTTGGCTCCAGCGCGGCGTTTGGATATAGCGTTTGGGCGTTGTTTGCCGGTCAGAGTCATCTATATTTCACTGAAGCGATTGGCATAATAACTCTCATCAGTTTCGGGCATTTTCTTGAAGCGCGGATGAGCCAGCGAGCCGGGGCGGCGTTAAAGGCTTTGATGAATCTTGCGCCGCCGATGGCGCGCAGGATTGATGAAAACCAGCGCGAGATTGAAGTTCCGGTGAGCGAACTCAATCCGGGGGATACAGTTTTAATTAAACCCGGCGACCATTGTCCGACCGACGGTGTTGTGATAAAAGGGTATGCTTCGTTTAACGAATCGATGCTTACTGGAGAGTCAATGCCTGTGGAAAAATATCCCGGCGCCGTTGTTTATGCCGGCACTGTAAATCAAGATGGGTTGGTTGTGGTTCGTGTGGAAGCGGTGGGGGAAGAGACCGCGCTTGCCCGCATAATTGAAACGGTGCGGCGAGCGCAGGAGAGCAAGGCAGACATTCAGCGGCTTGCCGATAAAGTTAGCAATGTATTTGTTCCTGTGGTGATTGTTATTGCGATTATCACGGCTCTGTCCTGGGGTTTTAACTATGACGGTATGTTAAAGATGCATCAATCGCTCTCTTGGCTTTTATGGCATACCGAAACGCCGCCTTCCGCAGTTGCCGCGGCGTTTATTCATCTTGCCGCGGTGCTGATTATCGCCTGTCCTTGCGCTATGGGACTTGCTACCCCGGTTGCGATAATGGCTGGAACGAGCGTTGCGGCAAGACGCGGCATTCTTATCCGCGACGGCAGGGCTTTGGAAAAATCCGGAAAAATAACCTGCATTGTTTTTGATAAAACAGGCACTTTGACTGAAGGCAGGATTGAGGTTTCTAAGGCAATTGACCCGCATACCGGGAGTGAGATTGAAAAAGAGGTCTGGAAAATCGCTCAAAATATAAGTTGTGTTTCAAATCATCCGGTAAGCAAAGCTGTTTGTATTGCCGCAAAGGCAATGGGAGATGGAAATGTTAATGAAAAACCGGTCTCATTTAATTATGAAAATGGCTGGCGAGAACTGCGCGGCTCTGGCGTGGAGATGAGGATAGAATTGGCTGATAAAAAAACAGAAATATACAGGTTAGGTTCAATCAAGTGGCTTTCGTCGTGTGGGGTGGATGTAGCAGCAGGCTTGATTGAAAATATTGAACGGGGTCAAATGACTGTTGGATTGTCAAAGGATTCAAAACTGCTCGCATTGTTTGAACTTGAAGACAGGATAAAAGATGGGGCAAGAGATGTGGTGGAGGAATTGCAAAAAAAAGGATTAAAAGTTTTTATAATAACCGGTGATCGTTATGAAACTGCGGTTCGGGTGGCTGAAAGATGCGGTTTAAACGAGAAAGATGTTTTTGCCGAAATAACGCCGGATAAAAAAGCAGCGATAATTCAATCATTGCAACAGCAGGGTGAGCGAGTTGCGTTTGCCGGCGATGGTATCAACGACGCGCCGGCGCTTGAAACCGCAGACCTCGGGATCGCAGTAGGCAAGGCAACCGATATTGCCAGAGAGGCGGCTGAGATTGTGTTGCTAAAATCCGATATCCATGCCATCCCGGAGGCAATTTCGCTTGCGCAAGCCACTTTGAAGACAATAAAGCAAAACCTTTTCTGGGCGTTTTTCTATAATGCGGTTGCGGTGCCGCTTGCGGCTCTTGGATTTTTGAGTCCGATCTTATGCGCTGCTGCAATGGGGATATCTGACGTTGTTGTAATTGGAAACGCCCTGCGATTGGCGCGCTGGCGTTATGATAAATATATGTTATGAGTTTTTTAACCGATGCATCACGGAATTCACACAAGATATTTGAGCGCTGAAGAATCTTTTAAAGCAAAACCAAGAACGACGCGCGAGATAGTAAAGCGGATTGGCAAATATCTGCTGCCGTATAAATTGATGGCAGTTGGCACCGTTGCCTGCGCGTTGGTCTCGCTCGGCTTTGCTTTTGCATATCCGCGGTTAACCCATATCCTCATTGACGAAGTTATCGGAAAGCGGCGTCCGGAACTTCTTTTTTTCTCAATGCTGGGGCTTCTTTTCGCGTTTTTATTGAGAGATTTGTTTAATCACCTGCGGATTAAAATAAATAATACCCTTGAACAGAATGTTATCTACGATATCCGTCGTCATCTCTTTTCGCGGCTACAAAGATTGCCGGTCTCTTATTTTGACCAGCGGGCAAGCGGAGATTTGATGACTCGGCTTATTGAAGATGTTACCGCGGTAGAACGGATGTTAATAGACGGCGTTGAACAGGGGGCTGTGGCGCTGGTGAGCATTGTTGGCGTGCTTGTAATTCTTCTGATATCAAATGTAAAACTGGCTTTGATAGCGATGATTCCCATTCCGTTTCTTGCAACGGGGGCGTTGTGGTACACACTGACTGCGCACAATCGGTATCGCGCCTTTAGAGAATCCTCAAGCGCGTTGAACTCTCTCATTATGGACGATATTCAGGGGATTCGTCAGATTAAGGCGTTTGCCAGGGAAGATTATGAAGACCGGCGGTTTGCGCGCAAAGCGAATGATTTGAAAAACAGCGCGTTAAAAATGATGTTTGCGTGGGCTGCTTATTCTCCGGCGATGAACTTTTTTGGGGCAATCGGCATTGTGCTTGTTCTTTATTTTGGAGGAAAGGAGGTTTTGAACGGGGCGATGACATTAGGGGAATTGATGGCATTTCTGCTTTATCTAAATCTGTTTTACGAGCCTGTAGGAAGGCTTCACGGATTAAACCAGATGTTGCAATCGGCGCGGTCTGCGGGGGAGCGGATATTTGATATAATGGACGCGCCGCTTGAGTCCGAAAATCCGCGCCGGGTTATTCTGTTCAAGAAGCCTGTGCGAGGTGAGATTGTGTATGATGATGTGAGTTTTTATTATAATAACGACCGCGCCGCATTGCGGAATATCAATATTTACGCAAGAGCAGGCGAAATTGTAGCGCTTGTAGGTCCTACTGGCTCCGGCAAATCCACGCTTGTTCATCTGTTGCCGGCGTTTTATGAGCCTACGCGCGGGAAGATAACCATTGACGGAATTGATATTTCGCAGGCGCGGCTTGATGAGTTGCGAAACCAGATCAGCATAGTCAGCCAGGAACCGTTTTTATTCAACGGCACGATAAAGGAGAACATATTGTATGGAAAACCTGACGCAGATGAGGAAGAGTTAATCCGCGCATCCGTTGCGGCAAATTGCCATCAATTTATTATGAATCTACCCGACGGTTACAACTCTTATGTTGGCGAGCGGGGTATCCGTCTCAGCGTTGGTGAAAAACAACGTGTGAGTATTGCGCGGGCGCTTTTGAAAAACGCGCCGATTTTGATCCTTGATGAAGCCACGGCGAGCGTTGATACAGCAACGGAGAAATTAATTCAAGAGGCGCTGCAACGACTAATGAAAAACCGAACCTGTTTTGTAATAGCGCACAGGCTCGGCACGATCCGTTACGCCAACCAGATCATCGTCCTTCACAGGGGAAAAATCATTGAGCGCGGGACTCACGAGGAACTTGTAGAAAAAGAGGGATTCTACTCATCGTTGTTAAAGATTCAAGATGCGGCGACTGTTGAAGAAGCCTTTGAACGGCTTAACGCCGCCGGCATAATTGTCCGGGGAGAATTAAGTTGACAGAATACTTAGTTTTTAACGTCAAATAGAATAAAACAGCAACGGATTGGTTTGTCGCGACAGGATTTTTTATGTTTAGATTTATAAACAGAAGAAAGTGGCGTTTAAAAATTGCCGCGCGGCTCGTTATTCTATCGTTTATATTTACAAGTATTAGTTGCGGATTCTGTCAGGTTTTTCCTACTGAAAAATGGAGGACTCAAAAACCGGAGGCGCTTGGCATTGACGTCAATAAATTAAACGACCTTGCCAAATTAATAGGTGGCAACGGGTGTGTTGTTAAAAATGGTTTTATGATCTACAGCTGGGGAGATGTTTCAAAAAGCGGCGATGTTGCCTCTGCTTTTAAACCGGTGCTTACGACGCTCCTTTTCATCGCTTTGCAGGAGGGGCTAATTGAGAGTATTGATGAGCCGGTATCAAAATACGAACCGCGGCTTAATGAGATAAACGACGGCAAAGACGCGAAAATAACCTGGCGACATTTTGCAATGCAAATCTCCGGATACGGTCTTAAAGAGCCTCCCGGAGCCGCTTACAGTTATAATGACTATGCCCTTGCGCTTTATTACGACACACTTATGGATAAGGTATTTAAAAAAGATAGCGATCTTGTTTTAAAACAATATCTTGCGCAGCCGTTGAGGTTTGAGGATAGTTACAGTTTTAATGCGTTCGGAAAAAAAGATAGACCCGGGAGGCTTGCGCTGTCAGTCCGCGATTTTGCCAGATTTGGTTTATTAATTTTGCGGAATGGAAACTGGGATGGGAAACAATTGATACGACCGGAATACGTCCGATTGATGCTTAATAATCCGTTGCCGCCTGATTTTCCAAAAACGAGCGGGGAGTTTTCCGCTATGTTGCCGGGACAACGTTCAATCGGCGGCGCGAGAAACATCACGGCTATTGGACCGGGATATTACAGTTTTAACTGGTGGCTTAACAGGACAAATTTGCGGGGAGAACGGCTGTTTGCCAGCGCCCCGCCTGATACGATCCTTGCCAGCGGTCACGGAGGAATGCGGGCGCTCGGGTTAATTCCATCGCTTGATTTAATATTCTGCTGGAACGATACGCGGATAGAAGACCAGGATTCTTCTCCGGAAAATCCGCAAACTTTGATGAATAGAGCAATCGGTCTTGTTGCGGCGTCTGCGTCAACAAACAAAACCAGAACATTAACAAGAACTGAACTTGGTATTTCAGATACTAAATTCACTATTAATAGAAAACCGACGTTTCTTTTTGGAATTAGTTATTATGGCGCGCTGGGAGCAAATGAGAAAACAATTCTGACCGATCTGGAGATTATGCAAAAATACGGATTCAACTGGATTCGGGTATGGGCAACTTGG
This sequence comes from Verrucomicrobiia bacterium, assembly GCA_049968335.1. Classification (GTDB taxonomy): domain Bacteria; phylum Verrucomicrobiota; class Verrucomicrobiia; order Limisphaerales; family JAKPVM01; genus JAKPVM01. The sequence goes on along the minus strand of JBMFQZ010000026.1, from coordinate 13,182 downwards.
GGCGCATTTGGCGCGGATGTGTCGGCAGTTGACGCTGTTGAAGGCGCTCCAAGGGAACCATATTTGACCAGACTTAAATGGCTGGTTGAACAGTGCGATAAACGCGGGATGGTTGTTGATATAACGCTTTCCAGAGGAAACGACGTCGCCGGCAAACCAAGACTCGCAAATTATGAGGCTCATTTAAATGCCGTAAAAACATTAATCGTGGCTCTTAAAGATTTCAAAAATTGGTATCTTGATCTATCTAACGAACGGAATATCAGGGACAGCCGGTATACAAGTTTTGAAGATTTAGCAAAACTCCGTCAGGTGGCGCGGCAGTTGAATTCTGAATTATTAATAACCGCCTCTCACGCTGGCGATCTCTCTGCAGAGGATTTAAAACGGTATTTAAAAGAAGTAAAAGTTGATTTCATCGCTCCGCATCGTCCTAGAGACCCGGATTCAGTAAAAGAAACCGGGAACAAAACCATCAATTATTTTCAACTAATGAAGGAGATTGGCATTGTAAAACCAGTCCATTATCAAGAACCGTTCAGGCGGGATTTTGGCAAATGGCAGCCGAAGGCAGAAGATTTTTTAACCGACCTTGAACTTGCTCGCTCATCGGGCGCCGCTGGCTGGTGTTTTCACAACGGTGATAACCGCGCCGCCAACGATGGCAAGCCGCGCCGCTCCTTTGACCTTCGGGTAGGAAGCCTATTTACGCAGCTGGACGAGGAAGAATTAAAATTCTTAAGATCGCTCGCAGAAAAAGAGGGAAAATAGCGCTCTGGATCTTTAGCATTTTTCACCTGTTTCACAGGTGGTTACTAATATTCAAACCCGTTGGAGTTGATATCGGTTGAGGTTATTGAATTCATACGATTAAATAGCGTTGTATTTTAATCGGTTTTAAAATCAAATACCAAGTTCAATGCTAATGATAAAGATTGATTTTACACTATTGGATTAATACGGTTAAATTGCGTTGCATTTTGATCAATTTTAAATTCAAATACCGAATTCAATGCTAATGATTCGGCTAAATAAGAACATTGCAAAGAGATTAATCAATTGGTTGCGGCTTGTTCAGTCGTTTCGCGATATTTTTATACTCTTTTTATTTTCAATCCTGTTATTTTTTGCGGGCGGATGCTCCAGCGCGTCAAAGAAACAGGTAGTAACACCACTGCCGCAGGAAACCTATAGCGAGCCTGCTGTTAAACCGGTTGTAGTCCAGAATTCAGAAACAAATAAAGCGGCTGTTATTGAAAAACCGCAGACTGTTGTTAAACCAATATCTCCAATTACAACCAATATCTTATCAAAACCAAAGCCGGTATTGACACAACTGGACAGCATTACAAACGAGTCAATAACGATATCCTACGAGAAAAACAACGGTTTTTCGCAATGCGTTGCAAAAAACGAGGGAAGGTTTTTGGTGGTTTATAGTGATAAACAATATGTAAATTACGATGGGATAAAAATTGACCTCGGCTACATACCGCGTTGGGAGAACGGGCGTTGTTATTTAAACGAGGCTGAGATTCGCTCAACAATTATGCCGTTGTTAAAGCCTTCAATAAAATATTTTCCCAAGACCACAACTGTGGTAATTGACCCGGGGCATGGCGGTTCAGACCCGGGTTCAACCAGCATATATAATCGCAAGCCGGAGAAAGATTACACGCTTGATATTGCTCGGCGGCTCTATTCATTATTGACCGCTGGCGGCTGGAACGTTCTCCTTACACGGACAAACGATGTTCGCGTTGAACGCGCCTCGCGGGTGGCTATCTCTGAAAAGGCAGGGGCAAACATTTTCATAAGCATCCATTTAAATTATTTTGAAAAATCAAAATCGGTTTCTGGCATTGAGACTTATTGTTTGACTCCGACCGGATTGCCCTCTGGGTTTAATCGAGGTTTTGTGGACAATGTGGAAAACGTTTATTCTAACAATGGCTACGACAGGCAAAACATTCTGCTTGCGGCGCAAATACAATCGGCGCTTGTCAGGGGATTAAATTCAATTGATAGAGGGGTAAAACGGGCGCGGTTTTTGGAGGTTTTGCAAAATCAAAAGTGCGCCGCGGTTTTGATTGAAGCCGGGTTTTTGTCTAATGTTAGAGAGGCGACGTTGCTTGATTCCGAACAACATCGCCAGATGATTGCGGAGTCAATTTATAAAGGCATTGTTAAATTTTGCGGCAGCAACTGATTATGGGAAAAAAACCTAAAATTGTCGTTACAGGCGGCGCGGGTTTTATCGGCTCTCACCTTGTGGAGAGGTTGATTAATGAAGGGGCAAAAGTGACGGTCATTGACAATCTTTCTACCGGGAAACTCCGCAACCTGGCGTCGGTAAAAGATAATCCAGACCTGACAGTAAAGATTGGAGCCGTTTCGGAGTGTCAGGATTTAGATGAACTTATTGCTGGCTCGGACTATATTTTTCACATGGCCGCGGCTGTCGGGGTTGAACTTATTTTGAAAAATCCCGTTAAAGCAATAGAAACAAATCTGACCGAGACGCAGGCGATTCTAAATGCGGCAAGCAGGCGGAAAGTGCCGATACTTATTGCGTCAACATCAGAAGTCTACGGTAAAAGCAAGGCGCAGGCGTTTGCGGAGACCGACGACCTGTTGATCGGCCCGCCTCATCTTATCCGCTGGAGTTATGCCTGTTCAAAACTGATGGACGAGTTTCTTGCCCTTTCACACGCAGTAGAATCCGGTCTTTCGGTAACTATCGCGCGGATTTTTAATACCGTTGGACCGAGACAGACCGGCAGATATGGAATGGTTTTGCCAAGATTTGTTGCAAGCGCCCTTGCGGGGAAGCCGATCGCTGTTTTCGGAGACGGCTCGCAAAGCCGCTGCTTCTGCAATGTCCACGACACAGTTGAAGCTCTAATGCGGCTGATGCGCTGTGAACGGGCAAAGAATGAGGTCTTTAATGTTGGTTCAGATTATGAAATAACAATCCTTGACCTCGCGAAACTTGTGATAAATGTTTTAAATTCAAAATCTGAAATTACATTTATACCCTATGAGCGGGCTTATCCTAAAGGCTTTGAAGATATGCAGAGAAGAAAGCCTGTCATTTCAAAAATTGAAGCCTTTACCGGGTTCAAGCCGAAATTTTCGCTCAAAGAGACAATTATTCAAACCGCAGAGGCTATTAAAGAAAACGATATTAGCGAAGAAATCATAGGTTAAATATAAAACAACTATCTCTCAACCCCGTTGTGGTTGATGGGATGGTTGTTTTGCGTTTTTCAGTCAACCCACTTCGTAGGCGGCTACTAATGTTAGACCCCTTCTGGGTCTTTTCTGCTCGTTAACATATAACTTTGATAGATACAATTTCAGCCCAAAATGCGTTTTTTCCGGAAATGCTCGCGGTTTAGGCAATATTTTTATAATAATGTCAACATTGCAAGGTATTGGGTGTCAAATATTATACGGTATCAATTTGTTTTGCCTTTTTAATCTAAATAGTATTGATTAATTAAAGCGAAGATGGAAACGAATATAGATAATAATAAAATGCCACGATTTGCCAGAAATCAATTGCCTTGGTTGGTGGCGCTTGTGGCGCTGGTCGGATATATAATAACCCTCAACCCGTGGATTTCTGTCGGAAACATTGCAAATGTTAACCGAATTTCCGGACTGGACTGGTCGCCTACTGTGATGGCGCCGTTGAACTATCTCATAACCTTGCCGATAAGTCTGTTGCCGATAAAATTCCAGCCATACGCGCTCAATCTTCTTTCGGCAATTCTCGCGGCGGCAACGCTCGGTATGCTGGCGCGAACAATCGCAATATTCCCGCAGGATAGAACACGGGAACAACGAAGCCGCGAAAAAAATGAATTCGGTTTAATATCCTCCTGGTGGGCGTTTTTACCGCCCATTGCCGCAGCGTTGGTTTGCGGACTTCAAATTGCCTACTGGCGCAACGCGGTAAACGGGACCGGAGAGATTTTAGACCTTTTCCTCTTTGCGTATCTTATCCGTTGCCTGCTTGAGTATAGAATTGGCGAAGAGGATAAGTGGTTATATAAATTCGCCTTTGTTTACGGACTTTCAATGACAAACAACTGGGCAATGATAGGGTTTCTGCCATTGTTCTTCATAGCCGCAATCTGGGTAAAAGGGATTGAATTTTTTAATATCGGATTTTTGACGCGATTTTTTGGGCTATTCATAGTCGGACTTCTGTTTTATCTGCTGCTGCCGCTGGTAGTATCGATTCAAAGCGGCGGACAGTATACCTTCTGGGAATTGCTTAAAGGCGAACTGGGTCAGCAAAAATCGCTGCTATTGTTCCGCGGTTTTCGCTGGCCTGTCTTTTTATTATCGCTTACATCAATAGTTCCATTCATATTCATCAGCATTCGCTGGCCCTCGTTTGAAGGAGATGTGAGCCCGGTTTCCAACTTTCTTAACAACGTCCTTTTCAAACTCGCGCATCTTGCATTCTGGGCGCTTTGCCTATGGGTGATGTATGAGCCGTATTATCAAAAGTCGCTGGACAATGTGCCGCTGCAGTTTTTGCCATTTTTCTATATAACCGCAATCTGCGTAGGTTATTTTACAGGCTATTTATTGCTCGTGTTTGGACCTGCGCCTGAGAAACAAGCCGCCCGCCAGAGCGCGCTCGGAAAATTAATCGGCTATGTCGTCTGGGGCGCTGTATGGATATCGTTAATCGCGGCGCCGGTTGCTTTATTAGGGAAAAACCTGCCAAAAATTCAGGCAATGAATAATGGCGCGCTGAAAAAATTTACCAAACAACTTGTTGCGCCGATTGATAATACCAAAAAAGCCGTGATATTAAGCGATGAACTTTCGCTATTGACGCTCGCCGGTTTTTATTTTCTTGAACAGGGCAACACAAACCACATTTTGATACACACAGCGCCGCTTGTGAGACACGATTATCAAAAATATCTTGCTAAAAAATATGCGGGGATCTGGCCTGCAATAACAAATTACGAGCAATTTCCCGAACCCATCGCCTCCATTGCCCTTATATCGCAACTCCGTCAACTTTCATTAAGTCATCCGGTCTACTATCTTAATCCGAGTTTTGGCTACTATTTTGAGTTCTTTTACCCGAGCGCATACGGGCTTGTCTGGAAGTTGAGTCTCTATCCGAACAACGTCCTTTTCCCGCCGCCGCCGACGCCGGAAGAGATCAAATACAACGAGACGTTTTGGAACAACGCATCTCAGGAGACATTTCCGCTCGTTCAACAAGCCGTGGCTCAAAAAGTGGCTGAAGGCTTTGCGTTGCAGCAGATTTACTCCAGAGCGCTCAATGAATGGGGCGTTAAACTGCAAAGGAACAATCTGCTTGACGATGCCAACAAATACTTCAACCTTGCTGCGAAAATATATCCTCAAAATGAAGTCGCAAAGGTTAATCTTGAATTCAACGCGCAACTTCGTTCAAAGAATGTAGCGCCAATTTCAATTGACAAAGAGATGTGGCGAAGGTTCGCCCCTATCCGTTCGCTTGACACTATCATCAAGACCTTCGGCTCATTTGACCATCCGACATTCACATTTATCGCCGGCAACATCTTCTTTCAGAACGGCCAACTCCGCCAGGCTGCAACCTGTTTTGACAGAGTTGAATCATTGCACCGCGATAATATTGAAGCGGGTCTGCAGATGGGATATCTCTACATCCGCGCCGGACGCCCAGACAAGGCGTTTGAACAGGTCAATAAACTAAAAACCGCAAACAGCGTCCGCTGGCAAGACCCGACAAACTATCTCGCCCTTGTGCATCTTGAAGTCTCCGCTCACTTCGCAAACAAAGATATCGCAGGCGGCGAAAAAATCTTGCAAGACCTGATGCAGAAAAAACCAAAAGATTTAGCCACTCTGCAAACCGCCGTGCAGATTTATATGGCTAACAATATGTATTCTAACGCGCTGGCGGTTCTTGAAAGAATACTTGAAATAAACTCCGATGACACCACTTCTCTTCTCAACAAAGGCGCCGTCTGCATTCAGTTAAACCAGTTTAAACAAGCCGTTGACGCGTTGACAAAGGTCATTAATAAACAGCCATCAAACTACGCCGCGCTCCTCAACCGAGCAATCGCTTATCTGCAACTCGGGCAGTTAAACGAGTCTCAACGCGATTACGAAAGAATACTCCAGATATATCCAAAACTTCACACCGTCCATTATGGCCTGGGCGAGATTGGACTTCGCAAAAATGATACCGCAATGGCAAGAAGACACTTTGAAGAATATCTAAAATACGCCCCAGAAGGGACAAGCGAGAGAAAACAGGTGGTTGAAAAACTCAAGAAATTAAAAGCCGCATAATATCAACCCAGCGGCAAATCCGCTAAGCCGTATAATCTCAATGCGCGTTGTTCACATAATAACAAGATTGATAGTTGGCGGCGCGCAAGAAAATACCATCGCCACCGTCCTTGGCTTGCATAGAAAAGCGGATGTAGAGGTGTTTTTAATTTCCGGTCCAACTTACGGTCCAGAAGGTTCGCTTGTTAATAGGGTTTCATCTAAACCTGGACTTTATACAGAAATACCGACATTAATCCGCCCGATTCATCCTGTTAAAGATATATCTGCGTTAAAACAACTTGCCGCGGTTCTAAAAGAACTTAAACCGGACATCGTCCACACGCATAGCGGCAAAGCCGGGTTTTTAGGCAGGTTGGCGGCAAAACTCGCAAACACGCCGCTCATCATTCATACAATTCACGGACCGTCATTCGGAGAGTTTCAATCTGTATTGCCGAACCTTATTTTTACTATGGCAGAACGAATTGCCGGCAAATTCACAACTCATTTCATCGCCGTATCTCAAGCAATGATTGATCAGTATCTTGCTGCGGGAATTGGCGAAAAAAACAAATACAGTTTAATATACAGCGGTTTTAACCTTGAACCATACATCGCGGCAAAAAATGATTTAAACCTGAGAAAATCATTAGGCATTAATCCAGATGATATTGTAATCACAAAGATCGCAAGACTTTTTAAACTCAAAGGGCACGACGACCTGTTCCAAATTGCCCCGACGTTGATGAATAAATATAAAAACGTAAAGTTGCTAATCGTTGGAGATGGAGAATGGATGGGGAAATATGTTGGTTTGACGAAACAATTGAATTTAACCGATCGCGTTATTTTCACTGGACTTGTTCCGCCAGAACAAATACCTAAACTGATCGGTATTGCGGATATACTTGTTCACTTATCAAGAAGAGAGGGACTCGCCCGTTCGCTTGTTCAAGCCCTTGCGGGAAAAAAGCCAATCGTCGCTTATGATTGCGACGGGGCGCGCGAGGTCTGTATTAATGGCAAAACCGGTTTTCTAATTAAACCCGGTGATGCAAACCGCCTGCTCAACGCTATCGCGCGGCTGGTTGAAAATCCGTCGTTGCGCGAGTCAATGGGCGAAAGCGGTCAGAAATTCGTTCTTGAAAATTTTTCAGAAGAAAAAATGGTTGAATCAATTTATAAACTATATAGTGAACTTCTTTCAAAAGTCTCAAATATTCAAAAATCGTGATACGGCAAACCCGTCCGCGAAATATTAAAAAAATCATCTTTTTAAAACCATCAAAAATCTTTGCGCGTCTTCAAGCATACTTACATTGTTGAACATACAGTAGCCGCTATCAAACTCATCTAATTGTTTTTTAAGCCAGTCAAGTTCAGCGTCGGTGTAAGCGTGAGAATAATCCTTGCCGCCGTGAAGCCTGATATAAAATTCTTCGGCGGTTACAGGTCTTCGCGCAAAGATGTCAACACAATCAATCAGTCTAAATTTATCGCATATATGCTTAATAATCTCCGGACCCCAGTCGCCTCTCGGTTCCCAGACAAATCGAGTTTTTTCCAGATTGTGCGGAATCATTTCAAAAGCCTTTGAAAAGAAACAGCAGAGCTTATCAATGTTTTCTTTAGATGGTTTGAATGAAGCCGGGCATTGAAAAACAATAGCGCTGGCATTGAGCGTTAAGGCGCATTCAATGGTCTTTTCAAATCCGCGCCAGACTATTTCTGAATTTCTAAAAAACCCCGCCTGTTGCAACTCAGATTCTGAAAACCGTTTTCTCATTCGCTTATAAGTGGGGCTTGAAGACCTATGGGTGATTATCTGCCAGGCTTTTATTGTAAATTCAAAATCTGCGGGCGCCTTTTGCCTCCATCTTTCCAGAGTTTTAACCTCCGGCGGGTCGTAAAAAGTCTGCTGAACCTCAACTACATTGAATCTTTTATAATATTGTTCTTGCGAGCCGCCAAAACCGCAACATCCGACTTTTATAGATTTTGTCATCAAACATTTAAGCCAGTTAAATGTTTCCAATTAACCTTTTCTATGTAAATATTATTCCAATTAACTTAAAATGCGAGTTATTACGAACAATTTTTCAGACTGCGTTGTAATAGACCTTGACCCGACGCCAGGCATTCAAAGTCCGTTTATAGTCACTCAAATCGGATACGCGCCTGACGACTCTGAACTCCGGGAAAAAATGTTTGTGTTAAGACCGGATGGAAAATGGATTGACATCAATTATTTCTTTTCACAATCCGATGAATCAAAATTTGATGAGGTAGTGTTTGATTCCCTTGTTCAAATAATTGAGTTGCTGGATTCGCTTCCGTCAAAACCGCAGTTTGTTAATGTTCAAATTGATGAGACTAATCTTAGGAACTGGGTAAAATCGCATCCCACCCCGCAATCTGTAAAAGACTGGGCAAAATCGTGGATACAAGGCTATAGACTACGGAAAAAACAGTAAAAGCAATTGGTTAATTCTACGGATTAGTTTGGTATTGTTAAAATAAGAATTTTAGTATAGTTTGACACCAATGTTGCAAGAGTGGCGACAAGCGGTAATAAAACAGACAATCAATGAAAACCAGATTTAATATAAAACGACGATAGCAGGAGGATTTATGAATACGAAATTGGTTCTTAAAATGATTTTTTTAGTTATTGTGCTCGGATTTCTTGTGCTGATGGGCTTGAACAATCCGGGCAATGTGAATTTTTATCTGCCCCCAGTGCTTCCGAAGAAGATCGTTTTGCCTGCCGCGATTATGTATTTTGCCTTTTTTGCGATTGGTCTAATTACCGGGGCCATCCTTGTTGCGGGGGGTAAAAAAGGAGGCGGGGGCAAATCTTCAAAAAGCCAGAGTTCTTAATGCGGTTTTATCTTATTTTTTTTAAACATTTATGCTGTTTAGCGCCGCTTATATCGCTGGCGGCAAGCGGTTTGTTTGCAAAAGATAAAAACGACGCGGATAAATTTGCTGATCCTAAAATTCATTACCCGGAACTCTGCGACCATAACTGTTTAAACACAAATCTGTTTACCAATTTTTTTTCCGAAGCGGTTGCAGGCAAAATACAGGTGGTGTGGGAGACAGGCAGAAGCAATGCTTCAGCCACACTCTTTTACAGCGCCGATTATCCTGAACATTATGTTTCAAGAGACTGGCGATATGTTCCGATGGTTTTTCGCGGCTCTTTGTATAACTGCTCAATACCGGTAGATGATTTGGATATCCCGCTGGTTTACTTCATAATGGAGGTCTTAGATAACCGGACAAACCTCTCCCCAATGCGGATATGTTATCCGAGAAAATCCGGTTTAGAAACGCCGTCGCGCCCGTTCTGGCAGTTTCTTGAAGGATTTGAAGAAAATATATTGAACTGGAAAATTTTGAACAATTATCCCGATATTCAGCCGCTCAAAACAAATGCCGTAGTAAAAAATGGAAAAGCTGCCTTATCGGTTATTTTGCCAGAAGCAAGACGCTCCATCAGCGTTGGAACAAGCCGGTTGCGCGGCTGGCAGATTGAAAATTTTAAGGCAAAAGGATTTTCTGTCTGGCTCAGGACAAAAGAAGGGAGCGGCGCCGTTCAATTTTCGCTTGCTTCTTACGCATTTACAGAAAAACAGCAGACCGTTCAACTTCCAGAAACCTTCCCGGTTTCAAATGAATGGAAACGGATAGAGGTTAATTTTAATTCCTTTCCCAAAATCAACCTGCTGAACGTGGATTTGCTGATATTTGAATTTTCCGGAAAAGGAAAAACAGAATTTCTGATTGATGACTTAAGCCTTACAGGGATATCCGCGCCGGAGATTGAATAAAATTTTATCTTGGTTTCAAAATACAATTGCTAAAATTGCTGTCATCATATTGCAAACCGGGTTGAGATAACTGTCTTCTAAGGCTGTTTTGATTGTATTGCTGGACGCTGCCGTCGCAAAGCAACATATTGCCGACATTGTTATGGACATCGCTTGTCCAGGTGCCATTTGTCCCAAGTTGAGTAACTGCGTTTGCGATATTTGCCGGTCCGCAATAATTATTATCGCCATTGCCTTTAAGATTTCTATCAGTGGCAAGATGCATAAGGGCTGAGGTTGGTTTCGCCTCTGTCCCAATTGCAAAACTTACCCCATCATTGCCCTGACCGCCAAGCCCGACGCCGTTCACAATCGTCCAGTCGTAAGCGATATTTTTCCCAGTGTCAGAAGGGCATTTTAAAATTTTAGGAGTAACTATTTCGTTTGAAGCGGCTGTAAAATGCTCCCAGCAATACGGGCTGGATTGCGTGCCGCCGTCTTTAGGCGGAATCCGCCACGGATACTTTCCCTCATTGTCATCAGCCCACATATTCAGAGCCATTCCAATCTGACGCAGGTTGCTGACACAATTGATTCGCTTTCCTTTTTCCTTTGCTTTGGCGAGACTGGGTAAAAGCATACTTGCCAGAATACTGATAATCGCAATCACGACGAGCAATTCAATCAGCGTAAAAGCGCGCGACAAACGGATTTCAAAACTCTTCATAATCTATAATGCAATATACAATACATTCGCTGCACCAATCAAATCTAATAATTAGACGCTTTTAAACCCGATAAAATTCAATCTCCATAGTTTTTGGACTGCGGTGGCAAGACTACGGCAGTAGTCGCGACACCGCTCTGTAAGATTAGATAACACAAAATCAGCAGGATAATACCAGAATTAAGAAAGTATATTAGCCCTTGATTAAAAAAATAGATTTGTTCTGGGTTCGGTATTTAATTTCAAGGTTAGTATTCCTTTAACATCCACATAGCGGCGTCGCAGTTGCTACGCAACTTTGCCACGCGCACTCCAAAACCACAGTCCAAAATCGCAGAGGTTTGAATTATTTTCTACTGGCGCAGTTTTCTCTCAATTTGTCTTATTTCTTCGCGCACTCGCTGGTCAACGTCCATTCTGTCTTTTACAAGTTTCCAGGCGTGAAGCACGGTGCCGTGGTCTCGTCCCCCAAAAGCGCTGCCAATTTCGCAAAGGGAGTGTCCGGTTAGTTCGCGTGAGAGATACATTGCGACCTGACGCGGAAAGGCGATGCATTCTGGACGCCGACGGCTCGTCATATCGGCAAGGCGGATGTCGTAAAATTCGGCTACGGTTTTTTGAATTATCTCGATTGTGATGTTCCTTTTTGCCTCTTCGCTCAACAGGTCTTGAAGCAGATTTTCAGCCTCTTTTGCGGTAATCTGCTTATTTGAAAGGTCCTGATACGATTTAACCCGCAGCAGAGCCCCTTCAAGTCTTCTTACGTCTGAACGAATGCGCATAGCCATAAAATTAAGCACATCATCGGAGACATTTGCGTTGAATGCCTTTGCCTTGATCTTAAGAATTGCAAGGCGAGTCTCAACATCAGGCGGCTGCAAATCCGCCACAAGTCCCCACGCAAATCGGGTAACAAGCCGTTCCTGCAGATTTTGTATTTCGGTAGCAGGACGATCGCAACTCATCACAATCTGTTTGCGTCCCTCATAAAGCGCGTTGAACGTATGGAAAAATTCTTCCTGAATCCGCTCTTTGTTCGCAAGAAACTGAACGTCGTCTATTAATAAAACATCAACGTGACGGTATTTCTTGCGAAACGCGGCGAGGCTATTTGTTTGCAGGGCTTCAATAAATTCATTTGTAAAACTCTCGCTTGAAAGATAGATCACCTTTGCCTTCTCTTTGTGTTTAATTACGTAGTTTCCAATCGCCTGCAACAGGTGAGTTTTTCCAAGACCGGAGCCGCCGTAGATGAAAAACGGATTATAACAGTTCCCCGGCGAGTGCGCCACCGCTATGGCGGTGGAATGCGCCATACGGTTATTCTCTCCAACAACAAATGTTTCAAATGTGTATTGAGAACTTAACCCGTTATTGATCGGAAATTCATCGTTGTTTTTTGTCTTATGGCTATGGTTTTTAGGTTTGGTCGCAGGTTCTTCTATTTTTTCTAACTGCGAGTCGCCGTTTGAGTGATATACTATTTTATATTCTCTGCCGGTTACCGCTTGCAAAGCCTGACGGATAACTGACTCGTAGTTCTCCTTTATCCAGAGGCTGGTGAAATCGTCCGCTACATCAAACACAATTGTGGTTTCTTTTTCCAAACGATTCGGAACAATCCGACGAAACCACAACTCAAATATCGTCGGATTTGTATTACTCTGCAAAACCTCAAGGGCTTTCGCCCAAATCTCTTTTAAAGAAGTTTCCATACTAATCTCTAAATTCATAAAATTGTTGAATTATTAACACGGCTCAATCAGGGCATCGCCTTCTATATCGTTAAAACCTTAGGGTTTCCCGATTTTTAAACAAAAAATCCCTTTATTTTTATACTAACTTCAGGCAGCAGGAGATAGAATGCTTACATAACCCATTGAGAATCAACCATTTAAATAAAAATCCATACCTTCTGCCGCCATATCTTTTTTTATTCTAATACTCAGTATGTTTGAGTTAACAGCGTTAACTTTTATTCTGTAAAACCATTTTTTAAAAGAACAACATATTAAAATTGTTCACAACTTATTAACAGGCTAAAAAATCTTGAATTTTCAGTATTTTTACTAATACCTGCTCAGTAAATTAATGTAAGTTTGGGTTGTTAATATTTATAACAATTTTTGCACATTACACGTCGTAGTAAAGGAAAAATTCGTACGGATGCGGTCTAAGGCGCAAGGCGTCAAATTCTTTTCGTTTATGACTTATCCAGGTTTCTAAAAAGTCGCGTGTAAAGACGTCGCCTTTTAGCAAGAATTCATGGTCTTTTTCTAAATAGTCAAGCGCCTCGCCGAGGCTTGCCGGCAC
>JBMFQZ010000025.1:0-54868 GCA_049968335.1 Verrucomicrobiia bacterium | reverse complement strand
AAAGGAGATTAACTTTCACTATAATTAAAGATTCGTCAAGCCGTTTAAAAATATTGTTGTTATCTAATTACCGAATGTTAGAATAAAAACATTCAAGATTAATTTATTATAATAGCACAACTCGCCGCATTATGAAAAGAAATAATAAATTTGCCTTGCGGCTTTGCCCGCAGGCGGCTTTCAACACCAATTTTTAATTATATGCGAATCTCAAAAACAACATTCTTATTAGCCGGATTGGCACTTCTGGCTTTGACTGTCAAACTACCGGCTCAAACGTCGCCGCCGCTGCAGCGACTGGTTCAGGAAGATTGCGCCAGACTGGCTGACGGACGCGTTGTAAAACGGTTTACCCTGAAAAATAAAAACGGGGTTGTGGTAAAGGTTGTAAACTGGGGGGTTACAATTACCGAAATTTACACACCCGATAGAAACGGGAGATTAACAAACATTGTCGCTGGCTTTGATGATTGCGAAAAAGTGGTCAATGGACCTACATTAGGCGCTGTCATTGGCAGGTTTGCCAACCGGATATCCGGAGCCCGTTTTAGCATTGACGGAACAGAATATAAATTAGCCGCTAATTCCGGGACAAATCACATTCACGGTGGACGCCGCGGGTTTGACAGAGTCTTGTGGGATGCCAGCCCGTTGCCATTGGAAAAAGATCGGGCTGCCGTTCGTTTTACTTACCTTTCAAAAGATGGCGAAGAAGGATATCCAGGAAATTTGACGGTCAATGTGACGATCACACTCACAGATGATAATGAACTTTGCCTTCTCTACGAGGCGCGAACCGATAAACCGACCGTTGTAAACCTGACAAACCATAGTTATTTTAACCTTACAGGCTATGGCGATGTTCTTAATCAGGAACTTTTAATAAACGCGGATAAATATACCCCTTCAGACTCGCAATTAATACCTACCGGCGAAATCCTCCCGGTCAAAGGAACCGCGCTTGACTTTACAACGCCGCACAAGATCGGCGAACGAATCCAGCAGTTTATACCTCGTCCGGGCGGATACGACCATAATTTTGTGTTGCGCCGCGAAGGAAAACCGCCCTATTTTGCGGCAAGACTCGTGGAACCCAATAGCGGCAGGATAATGGAAGTTTACACTACACAGCCCGGGCTGCAGATTTACACGGCAAACCATTTCAATGGAAAAATTGTCGGCGCAGGCGGAATTGCCCTTCCGCGGCACGGCGCCATCTGCTTTGAAACCCAGCACTATCCCGATTCCCCGAACAAACCCGGCTTCCCTTCAACTATCTTGCGTCCGGGAGAAAAATTTGAGCAGTTAACAATATTTAAATTTCTGGCAAAATAAGAGAGAACAACCCGCGATTTAATAATGAGCAGGCGCGGTAAGAAATTTCTAACAAGATTAGCCATACTCGTTATTGTAGTTGTTGGAGTGGTATGGGTCTGGCGGTTTTATCAGCAATGGAAGGAAAACAGTTTTGATAAAGAGATACTTTCAGCCGCCGCATATTACAATGTTGACCCTGCATTGATAAAAGCCGTTATCTGGCGCGAAAGCAAATTCAATCCAAACGCAATCGGTAGAAAAGGCGAAATCGGGTTAATGCAAATTATGCCTGCAACGGCAAAGGACTGGGCTTCGGCGGAAAAAATAAATCTCTTTGTTTTTGCTGATCTTTTTAACCCGCAGAAAAATATTATGTGCGGCTCCTGGTATATAAAAAAATTGTTGCGACGCTACCAATCTGCAGACAATCCGCTCCCTTACGCGCTTGCCGATTACAACGCAGGCAGGGGGAATGTTTTGAAATGGGCAAAAAACGGAGCCGCCACAAATAGCCTTCAATTTATTGACCAGATAGAATTTCCATCCACAAAACAATACGCTACAAGCACTATTGAACGTTATAAATACTACCGCGAAAACTGGTTACCGCGCGTTGCAACAAATCAATTCGCCACAAATTATTAAACGGAGGGCAATTTAAACTGCTCCCGTTTCAATTGAGACACATCCTGAATCATTAGCATTTAAGGTAAAAACGCGTTTTTAGGTGAAGTTAAATTTGTGAAAGTATTACCAAAATACTCTGGCTAGAAAAGACTCCGAAGAGGTCTTATTCATCATATTACTAAATTTATTTTGACAAATCTTTTTTCACCCAAAAATGCATTTTTTCTTGGATTGGTCTGGGTTTTGAGGTGCGCCATTAATTTTGCATTTTTTTCTTGCATAACATTTTTTTCTAAATTAGTATTGATTTATAAAACCGGAGAAATAGAATGAGTTAATAATATGAAAACTACGAATATTTACCGTGCGGTTTATGCCATAATGGCTGCAGTTGGTATAAGTTGTGTAACCACAGCATTTTCTCAAACAACAAACTGGGTGGCGATCAACGACCACCATAGGGGGGCAACATCCTCGCCTTATGCGAACTTTTACAATCCGCTGTTGAATGATGCTGGACTTTCAGGTCCGCTCACGAACACTGTGGCGTATGCTGCATTGCCGCAAGGGGCAAGAACGCCTGCCTCAATTAATATAACAACGAATGGCGCGTCCTCGCAAGCCGGCACGATGGGGGCGCCTGCTGCCGGGACGCCTGCTGGTAGATGGTTTCTGCCGTATGTAGATTTCGGTAGCGGCAATCGCGATGCGGTCCAGCTTTCAGGAACATCAACAATTACCTATACATTCACTGGACTTGACCCTACTAAGAAATACATTTTCAAAGGAACTGCCGCGCGCGGTGGTAGTTACTATGATAGATGGACGGTGGCGACGCTTGATGGCGCAAACTCATTTAAACACGCCCACAAACCGACCTGGACAGAAGCGCCAGGTCCGGCGCCAAATTACGGTGTGTTAACATCAGCCGACACCACATCGCTGCAGAACAATCAGGCGGCGTGGAACTCGGGCGAAAACCGCGCAACAGGCGCTATGGTTGAGTTTGATGAGATTGACCCGGGTCCGGACGGTTCAATTTCAATTACAGTTGCTACTTATAAAGGCACTGTTCCGAACGGTCAATCAACCGCAGGTAGTTATGGATACGCTTTTTCAGCGTTCAGCCTTGAGGAGATTAATGTTGTAATTGGTCCGCCTCAAATTACCGTGCAACCACCTGCCACTATTACAATTAATGAAACCGCGACGTTAACGATTTCTGTTGGAGTATCTGGTGGTGTTCAATTTCAGTGGTTCCACGGGTCAACTCCGATAAGCCCGGCGGTTAATCAAACCGCTACTAACGCAACGCTTGTTATAACAAACGTTTCTGTCAATGATGCCGGCAATTACTATCTATATATTGCAAACCAATATGGACAGACAAACAGCAGTATTGTGAATGTCACTGTTATTCAGGATACTGTGCGTCCGACAATTACCGGCGCTCTCGGGCTATTGCTCGCCACAAACACTCCTCCTCAACAACCATACACATTGACGCATATTCTGGTTACATTCTCCGAAGGAGTAACTCCAGAGAGCGCAACGGCTACCGGTAACTATGAAGTTTACACAATGGGTAATCCCGCAAATAAGTTGACAATTTACTCCGCGCAATTGGTGAGTTCAAGCAATGTACTATTAACCACATCGCCGCGCGTTTATTTGCAGAACTACACACTGCGTGTAAATAATATTGTTGACCGTTCACCATCGCATCCAAACACAATTCTGCCTAATAGCACGTTTGATATCTGGCACGAATTAAATTTAATGACATTTACCGATGATGACATTTTTGCCCCGACAAATAACTGGAAATACGATGAATCTGGCACAGACCACGGCCCTTACTGGTACACAAATTCAGTGGATTTCTTTGCCGGCTGGATGGACGGATGGGAGTTGTTTGCCGCAAAGACCGGCGGTATGCCAACTTACATCCCTGAAAATGTCAGGTCGCAGTTAACCCCTCCGGATGTGAATCGCGTTCGCACCTATTATTTCTGGCGGACATTTGACTTTCCGGCTGGCGCCGACCCGAAGGTCGCTGAATTGAGATTGAGACACATCGTTGACGACGGCGCTGTGTTTTATCTGAATAAACACGAGATATATTCAATCAGAATGCCTACTAATCGCCCGATTTACTTTACTAACTTAGCAAGCGCTACTGCTCCATCAGGACAGGATGATGCTCCGGTTTATGAACCCACAACAAACAGCGCAGCGATTATTCAACCATACATTGTCTTGCCGAACGATTATCTCCAGCGAGGACAAAACGAACTGGCGGTAGAAGTGCATCAGTCCAGTGATACAAGTTCAGATGTGTATTTTGGTGCTGTGCTGACGGCAGTGGTTCCGCCAATCGGTCAGGCTGTCAAGCCAAGGTTTGTGCTGGGACCAAGTCCGACAAACACAGTTACCAGAACAGGAACAAACTTTACGCTCACGGTTGAGTCTATCGGTACCGAGCCAATTTACTATAGCTGGTATTTTGTAAAGACAAACACATCTACTTGGACATTAATTCCAGGTCAGACAACGTCAACCTTAACAATTAACAACGTAACCACAAATAACAATGGCGCATATTACGCGGTTGCCGCAAATTCTATGGGCGCGGTAACAAGCACACCTGCATTTTTAACAGTAGTACCTCCACCGGTAATAACAAGTCAGCCTCAATCAGTTACAACAAACGTTGGGGCAACAGTTACATTCTCTGTCGCGGCAACAGGTACTCCACCGCTTAGTTATCAATGGTACTGGAATAACCTGCCAATTTCCGGCGCAAATGCATCGGTATTAACTCTTCAAAATGTCCTTGCGTATCAGGCTGGTCCATACTACGTGGTCGTGAGCGATGTAGGCGGCTATACAACAAGTCAGGTTGCGCAATTAATTCTGCCGCCTGACACTACAAGACCGACTGTTCTAATGGCGTTAGGTCTGTTAAGGGCGACTAACTATCCGCCAACTCAACCACCGTCCTACACTGACATCTTGATTACCTATTCAGAACCGGTTGATCCTGTAACAGCAACTAATATTGCGAATTACCGTGTTGATCGTTATGACGGTGGGCAGAACTTGCCAATTGCTCGCGCGATTATGGTTAGCGCAACTAATGTTCTCCTTACAACCTCAGTTCCGAGAACATTGTATAATAACTACACGCTAACGATCAATAACGTCACCGACTACAGTCCGAATCGCAATCCGATTGTAGCGAATACTAAGTTTGATATCTATCTTGAACTGCCATTGATTTACTACGGACCGACCAACGATGTCTCTTATGCATGGAAGTTTGACTATTCCGGCACGGACTACAGCGGACAGTTCTACCAGATCGGCTTTGACGACAGCGCCTGGACGAACTGCTGGATGTTAGTTGAAGGCAAGCGCGGTACAGTGCCTGCGTTACCAGAAAACATCGGAACATTGTTGCCGGGCGTTGATACGGCAAATTACATATACACTTATTATTTCCGCAAGCACTTCTCCTTCCCGAATGGAATTGATCCGCGGCTTGCGGAATTACGGCTGCGTTATGTAATTGACGACGGCGGAATCTTCTATATGAATGGTAATGAATTCTATTCCATCAGAATGCCGGCTACACCAAGACCGATGACGTGGAATACACAGGCTTCCTCATCGGTGGGCGACGCTACTTATGCTCCAGCGACTGATGCCAATGCAGTTATTCAGCCATATTACGTTGTAACTAATGCCTACCTAACAAACGGCGACAACGTGATTGCGGTTGAAGTCCACCAGAACGGCACATCGAGCTCTGATGTTACATTTGGTATGATACTGACCGCAGTGGTGCCGCCGATTGGCGTTCCTGTTAGACCTCCGCAGATTGCAACACAGCCGCAATCGGTTACAACCAACTTTGGCGCTACGGTTGAGTTCACCGTTGAAGCCTCCGGCGTAATACCATTACATTATCAATGGTACCACAATAATCTGCCGGTTTCTGGCGCTAACTCAGCGGTCTTAACCATTACAAATGTGCAGTCGTATCACGGCGGTAGTTACTTCGTCGTAGTAACCAACCTTGGCGGAGCGGTAACAAGCCAAGTTGCGACCTTGACATTGCCGCAGGACACCGTTCCACCAACATTGCTGATGGCGGTTGGTCTTTTGAGGGCTACAAACTATCCGCCAACCCAGATGCCGTCATACACAGACATTCTGTTAACATTCTCCGAGCCAATGGACCCGGTTTCCGCTCAAAATGCGGCTAACTACACCGTCACCAAACAGGGCGGCGGTCAGTTGCAGGTCGTTAACGCCGTGCTAATAAATATGACGAATGTATTGATTCAGACGGCAACGCCGCGCGAGGCATTGGCGAACTATATTGTGAGAGTGGCGAATGTAAAGGACGCTTCGGTTCAGGCAAATCCGATTGCCCCGACAGACTTCACAATCTATCACGAGCTGCCTTTAATTTACATAGCCGATACAAATCACTACTGGAAGTATGATTATTCAAGGACAGATTGGGGCACAAACTGGATGGCGATTGACTTCGATGACAGCGGCTGGACAAACGGTCTTGCCCTATTTGAAGCCAAACGCGGAACTATACCTGCGTTGCCAGAACCGATTATGACATTATTGCCGGAGCCAATCAACGACTCTAACCTGTTCGTCCGTGTTTACTACTATAGAACACACTTCACCGTTCCTAATGGAGTGAATGTGAACGCAGCGCAGGTTTATCTGAGACATATTGTTGATGACGGCGCGGTATTCTATTTGAACGGAAAAGAGATATTTGCGGTTAATATGCCGACAAATAGACCGATTACTTACAATGATTCAGCGCTTGCCGCAGTTGGCAATGCGACTTATGCCCCGCCAACAGACCAGAATGCAGTTGTGCAACCAGCATACCTGATTACAAACGCAGTTCTGAAGGTAGGGGATAACTTGATGGCAGTTGAAGTACACCAAGACGCCGGCACAGGCAGTTCTGATACAACATTCGGAATGATACTGACAGCGGTTGTGCCTCCGTTTGGAGGAGTTACTCCGCCGTCTGTAAGAGTTACTCCGCCAATCATTGTTAACAACAAGATTCGCATCTCGTTTGCGACCGAGAGTGGCTGGACATACTACCTTGAATCCACTCCGGGTCTTGAAACCCAGAACCTGAGCTGGGGCGCTGTAACAAGCGTTCAAGGCGATGGCACTGTGAAGACGCTTGAAGATAACGTCGTTGGCGGACGCAAGTTCTACAGACTGCGCGCTGTCAAACAATAATCTATCTAATTAGTCAACGGGCCGGGCAGAAATGCCCGGCTCTTTTTTTAAAAAAATTGTTGCAATATTTTTAAAAATTGGTATTTTTTGTTTAATGAATTCGCAAGGGAAATATAAATTTTACACAGTCTCAATCTGCGTAGTTCTTCTTTTCATATGCGCAAGTGTATATTCTGCGTATAATCCTTGTATTGAACGCCCTCAATTTTTAAATCCAAAATTCGCAAAATCGGAATTTGCAAAGCCACAATTTGATAAGCCAAAAATGGAGCTGCCTCCGCCGATTGAGAAAAAAATTATTGTTCAAGACCCTTATGTAAAGCCTGTGTTTGAAAGACCGATGTTTGAATTGCCAAAATTCCAGGATTGCGCTGCAATCAAGGAGAAAAAGACACCGTTTGAAAAGGCGTTGATTGATTTCTCCGGCAACCCCAAATCTGCCGCAATTGCAAACGAATCAAATAAAAAAGAAGGAGTAACTGCCGGTAATTCCAAAACAACTGAGATTAAATCAAATCCGAACGAATTTTATTTTTACAAAATACCAGCAAATAACACCGAAGATTGCTGTGGGGCTCAAATCGACACTCAGATTAAAGACTTAGCTCCTAATCAGGTGGTCTCCGTGAAGAAGGTAGAAATTCGCTAACTAAGAAAATTTTATACAACCATTTTCCCCCTTTAGTTTTAATAACAGTCTCGTAATTGTTATAAAATTGAATTATAATCCTCAAATCTTGAATATTGTTCAAAGAAAAGCCAGCGCCTGAGCAGTAAGAAACGTTATTTATTTGGAAACATTTCTTAGATTGGAATTACATCTCCGCAGATAACATTTGAAAATATTTTATAAATTGATTGTCATAAGATATAAAAATTCAGGTTCTCATCAGGTGATTGTACTATTTTTACTCCCGTATTTTTGAATCAATAAAAATGGTTACAGGACCATCGTTTATTAAGGAGACCTTCATGTCCGCTCCAAACTCACCGCATTTCACCGGTTTGCCAGACTCCTGAGATAATTTTTTAAGAAATTTCTCATACATTGGAATCGCGAACTCAGGTTTTGACGCCCTGATAAACGATGGGCGATTTCCTTTTTTAGTGCTTGCGAAAAGGGTGAACTGGCTAACGACAATAATATCGCCGCCGACATCCTGAATCGAAAGATTCATCAATCCTTGCGAGTCGCTAAAAATTCGCAACCGCGCGATCTTTCCCGCAAGCCATTCAATATCTTCCTCAGTGTCGGCATCTTCAATTCCTAAAAGGACTAACAGCCCTTTTCCTATTGACGCCTTTTTTTCGCCATTAATAGTAACCGAAGACTCCAGTACCCTTTGAATAACAGCGCGCATAAAAATAGATTACCAGTAAAACCCGAGCAGATTCAAGCGTTAGAAAATAACCCTGAACCCTGATGATTAAAGAAAAAAATAATTTCGCACCAGAATACATTCTTCTTTATTTTGCCCGGGATTTAGGATTTTAATCATCTTTACTATTTTAAATTTAATCTAATTCCGATTCATTCACACGTAAAATCCATCTCATCATTTTTCTCCTCTGCTTATAATAATCCTAAAAATCTGCCGATTGCTCTTGAAACGGCAACAAAACCGAACGTTGCTGTAACGAAAACCGCAGTTCCTGGTTTATCGTCGCAAATTAAATTACATTCACCGGTTTGTTCATCGTGCTCCGTATCGGCGTCAGGTTCTAAAATTGGTTTTCTCCGCGGTTCAATAGAAAATACCGCTTCGATTCCCATCGGTTGCGGCGCGTTAGGAAAGTCATATTTTGCGCGCAATTTTTTTCTCGTTTCTTGCAAAAGGCGGTCGTTATAAGCCTCTGAAAGGTCTGAAACTTTAACCATAGTTGGATCAAACTTGCCGCCTGAGGCGCCAGTGATAATTAATGGAAGACCGAGTATTTTGCACCTCGCGGCGAGCAGACATTTCTTTGAAGGGCTATCAATTGCGTCAATAACATAATCAAACCTGGCTGATAATATTGAATCGGCATTTGAGTATGTAAAAAATTTATGAACCGGAGTTATGTTGCACTGCGGGTTTATCTTAATTAACCTCTCTTTCATAGCCAGGACTTTTGGCTTGTTGAATTCTCCCTCTACCGCATGTATTTGCCGGTTGCTATTTCTGATTGATATGTTATCAAAATCCACAATGGTAATATTCCCGACGCCGCACCTTGCAAGCGCCTCAGCTGCCCAGGAACCTACGCCGCCTAAACCGAAGACGCAAAAATGCGCGTTAAAAAGTTTTTCAATAGCCCCTCTGCCAACCAGCCGCGTAAAACTTTCAAACCTTAAAAAGTAATCTTTGTTCATATAAAATTATTATTAGTAAAAACGTGAATTTACAAGCGGCTATGGTCTCTTGAATAATTTCTAATAATTTGCACAGAATCCCGAATCATCAGATTGAAGTCAACGACTTGATTTTCTATTGACAAGGATAGCAAAAATAATAAAGTAAGATAATTAACAAATAAGGATTATTATGAAAACTCTATTATCCATTAACCAGCGCGGCATAAATTCTTGCTTCCTAAAACTATTCAGCGCGATTGCAATTGTAGTTGTTCTTCTCAATTTCTCTAATAATTGCAAAGGGGAAGTGAGCGGTCCGTACACACCGGACTCAAATACGCTTTTCCTGTTTCATTTTGATGAATCGGATGGCTTGGTCGCAACAACAAACTCAGGGTCGATTGGCGGCAACGCGTTCGCAGTAAATTGCAATCCGGCGTCGGCAACTCCGCCTACAGTTACCGGCGTTCTTGGCGCGGCGTCGTACACGGGATTTGGCAACTGCGCAAATGTTGGACTTGGGAGCGGATATCTCCTTGGATTTGACGGCAACTTTTCCGGTGCGTATGAAGGCGATGTCAGCGGCACTGTTCTGAGCGCTGATAGAATTGCGTTGAGCACACTCGGGATAGGAGTCGGACCATTCACTCTTGAAGCGATGATTTATCCAACTTCATCTGCGGGCAACCGCGAGATTATTACAACCGATTCTTCCGCCGGAACGCGGGGATTTCAATTCCGGTTAACAACAGGCGGCACCACTGGACAGCGATTGGAATTCAATTTAATCGGCGTATCCGGCGCTCAACGTTTCGCAGATATCCCGATTACTGGTTCGCATGCTTTTACTTTGAATAAATGGTTTCACGTTGCATTTGTTTACGATGGAACCTACGCAAAGTTTTACTGGACTGCGGTTGACCCATCATCGCTGGTTGCAAATCAGATTGGTGGCGATCAGGCGTTAACAATCCCCTCTTCTGCAGCGTCAATCACAGGTCCGCTGACTTTTGGAAACGAAAACCGTAACGTTTCGGGCGAAAACTTATGGGGAATGATTGATGAAGTGAGAATCAGCAACATTGCGCGCAGTCCGACAAATATGTTGTTTAATCCCGGCAATGTTGATGTTGTGCCGCCGGTTATAACAAATGGACCGGTATATATTACAGCAGTGGCGACATCCGCTGAGGGAGCGTATGTTAATTATACGCCGCCAACAGCAATTGATGACCGCGATGGAGAAATTGCGGTTGTTTGCAATCCACCGCCGGGCGCGCTCTTTCCAATTGGCAACACGCTGGTAACCTGCACTGCCACAGATTCCACCACCAACACCTCGGTTTATAAATTCTATGTAACGGTCTTTAGCGCCGCCCCAGAAGACCTGATGTTTTTAGACACATTTGACATCTGGTATTCCACTTACGATGTGAATGCAGAGTATCAATATGAGTATCGTCAATACGGTTTACTGGCGCCGCTTGATTACACTGAATCTGATAGAACAACAAATGGTGGTCCAATGGACTTTCAAACTCAATTAGATGAATCGCATCTTGTATTTATGCCGACAAATCCGCCGGCCGAATACCGTCTTGCAACAGTGTCGCCGAACCACAATTTTAAAGAGGGTAGCGAATTTACAATTGAATTTGACCTTGATGCCGGGACAAACGACGTTGCCAACGCATCAACGGACTGGGCTGCGATCATATTCGGGTCAAGTTCTTCCAATGTAAGTGTAAACGCAAGCGGAAATGGAATAGGGATTTTATTTAGAAACAACGGATTTATGCAGGTATTTGATGGGGCAACGTTGGTTTATGACGGAAGCGGAATCACCGGCGGACACATTCCTTACGACCAGTTTCATGTAAAAATATCGGTGAGCGCTGCTGCTTATGAAGGGAGTCCAGCGCTTATCGCTCTATGGGTCAACGATAACTTTATAAAACTATCAACAAACGGACCTTATATCAAACAGAGCGGATTGCGCGATAACTGGATTACGCTGGCTGGTTACGGAAATACAAACTGGGTTCATATTTTTGATAATTTTTCGGTAAAAATGCGTCAGCATATCAGGACGATGCCTTCAACAGTCATTGCCCACAAAGGGATGAATCCGAACGCGCTTAAAATTACTGTTCCAGCGTCGGTGCTGGCTTCAAATAATGTATCGGTCACGGTTACATCTACCGATCCGTCTGTTGCGGAACCAGTCGGCGCAGTTAACGGGTCAGTACAACTTCAATTTAACAGCCAGACAACTAACGAACAGTACATTGACGTTCAAGTATATAAACCTGGCGCAGCGGCTTTTAATATCAGCGGTCCGGGCGGAATCCTGTTGTCGCCGAATGCCGTTAGCGTAGTTGTTACGAATGCAAATCCAGTGGCGGCAAATTACGGCGGCGCAATGGCGATGGGAGCGGAATTTTCAATACCGATAGCGGAATTGCTGGCGAAATGTTTTGATGCAGATGGCGACACGTTATCGTTATTGAATGTTGATTCAATGAGCACAAACGGCGCAGCGGTTGAAATTTATGATGACGCCATTGTATTTACCCCCTGGCCTGATTATGTCGGCATTGATGGATTTACCTATACAATCAGCGATGAACAGGGGGGAACCGCAACAGGCTCTATTGTTGTCAACGTTCTTGATACCGCTGTGCCAGAACGCAATACTGTGCGGATTCTAAAACCGTCAAGCGGCGGCTTCAGATTGATTTACTCTGGCGAGCCGGGCGCTGCTTACTCGATTGAACGGGCAACAGATATCAACGGTCCGTGGACAAGTATTTTCACGGGACAGTCGCCTGTACATACCATCATTGATTTTGTAGATACAAATCCACCGCAAGGAACGGGATTCTACAGGATTAAACGTCAGGAATAATCTGGTTGATATTGGCGGCATTATTTAGATGTTTATAATCACGATAAAGCCTCTCGCAGAAAAAGTTTAACTGGATAATAAATCGGGATTTACCGGAATGCGGCGTGCAGTGAAACGGTAGAGCGACTCATTTTGAAAAGCCAAATTTAAGTTCTCTCGCCGACAACGGAACACAATACGATGAATGCTTAGCCTTCAGAGATCTATTGATTTTAGGATTTCTGGCTAAATCGTTTTATAATTTTAGCAGTTCCTCTGCAATCTGAACTGCGTTTAAGGCGGCGCCTTTTAATAACTGGTCGCCTGATACCCAGAAACAAAGACCGTTATCCAGCGCGCAGTCTTTTCTTATTCTTCCAACCTCGCAGTTGTATTTTTCTGAGGTGAATAGCGGCATTGGATATTTCTTGTTTGCTGGATCGTCAACAAGGTCAATACCGGGAGCCTTGCTGAGGACTTCGCGAGCCGCTTCAACTGTTACAGGTTTTTCAAACTCGGCGCTAACGGCAACAGAGTGAGAACGGTAAACTGGAACGCGAACGCAGGTTACGCTCGCTCTGAATGAGGGGTGATGCATAATCTTGCGTCCCTCGTTTTCCATCTTCATCTCTTCCTTTGTATAACCATTGGAAAGAAAGACGTCTATATGCGGCAATACATTGAAAGCGATTTGATACGGATAGACTTCAATTGTAACTGGCTCCCCGTTCACAATCTGGCAAACCTGCCGTTTTAATTCTTCAATTGCCTTCGCGCCTGTACCCGAAACCGCCTGGTAACTTGAAGCAAAAATCCGTTTGCAGTAAAACGCTTTGTGCAACGGATATAACGCCATCAGCGTAATCGCCGTTGTGCAGTTTGGATTGGCAATTATACCTTTATGGAGTTTGACATCTTCGCCATTTATCTCCGGGATAACAAGCGGCACATTGTCATCCATTCTAAACGCGCTTGAATTATCAACCACCACGCATCCATCTTTTGCGGCAATCGGCGCGTATTCTTTAGAAATGCTGCTTCCAGCGCTGAAAAGGGCAATATCAATGCCTTTAAAACTCTCTTTTTTAAGCTCCTGAACAGGTATATCTTCTCCACGGAACTTTAATGTTTTACCAACAGACCGAGCAGAGGCGAGCAATGTTAATTTTCCAACAGGAAAATTGCGACGCTCAAGGGTTTTAATCATTTCCACGCCGACCGCTCCGGTGGCGCCGACAACTGCTACGCTTTTCTGTTTAATGCTCATAGAATAATCAAAATTCATAATATTATAATTAGAACAAATTAAATGTCAATAATGCTGGTGAACTAAAAACTGAGGTCTAAACTCCGAGAATTGAACTCAGTTTTTGATTTTGAAGCCGGATGAAATATAACGGCGTTTTTAAGAGACTTGCGATATTGTGGAAGTACGAATCCTTTGTGTTTTATTTGGTTTGATTTTTTACCACAGAGGACACAGAGGAACACAGAGAGAAAATATATTTTGATTGCCCCCTTCAGGATCAGATAGATTGATTTACACCTCTACAACCTATATCGCGGATTTGCCATTTCTTGTTAAAAAATTAATGTTATATTACCTATATGGAACTCAAAAGGCTTGAAAAGAAATCCGATTTTGAATGGGTGCTTGAACCGCAAGGGGCGATGCGGGCGCCTGCGATTCTTTTCGCAAGCGAAAAATTGTTAGAGGAGATGGATGATAAGGTGCTTGAGCAGGCGGCAAATGTGGCGTCGCTTCCGGGAATTCAGTCGGCGGCATTTGCAATGCCTGACGCGCATTGGGGCTACGGATTTCCAATCGGCGGTGTGGCGGCATTTGATCCGGATGAAGGCGGCGTAGTTTCGGCAGGCGGAGTTGGTTTTGATATTTCTTGCGGTGTTAGGACTATTTTAACCGGTATCCCTGTTGATGAGGTTTTAAAGGTAAAAGAAAAACTCGCTGATACGCTTTTTCGCAGAATACCCGCTGGCGTGGGAAGCACCGGAAAATTGCGTTTATCAACATCTGAAATGGATGAAATGCTTGAACGTGGCGCTTTGTGGGCGGTTGAACGCGGTTATGGGGATAAGCAGGACCTTGAACGGATTGAGGAGGGCGGCTGTGTAAATGGGGCTATGCCGGAGGCGGTTTCTTATCAGGCAAAAAAAAGGCAGGAAGATGAAGTCGGCACTCTTGGTTCTGGCAACCATTACCTTGAGGTTCAAGAGGTGATTGATATCTACGATGATGAGGTCGCAAAAGTCTTCGGGTTAAAACGGGGCGATGTCGTAGTAAGCATTCATTGCGGTTCGCGCGGGCTCGGACATCAGATTAATACCGAATTTTTAAAACAGATGGTTGTTGAAGCCCAGAGATGCGGCATAAAATTGCCAGACCGTGAACTTGCCTGCGCTCCTATTAATTCGCCCACAGGACGCCGCTACATCGGCGCTATGCGTGCCGCAATTAACTGCGCCCTCGCAAACCGCGAAGTATTAACTCATCTTACGCGACAGGCTTTCAGAGAGGTTTTTGGCGACGGCGTCAAACTTACCCTGCTTTACGATGTTTCGCACAATACTTGCAAGGAAGAAGTTCATATTGTCAACGGGGTTAAAAAACGGCTGTTTGTCCATAGAAAAGGGGCAACACGGGCTTATGGACCAGACAATCCGGAACTGCCTGCCGCATTTAGAGATGTTGGGCAACCGGTCTTAATCGGCGGAAGTATGGGAACCTGTTCTTACATCCTTGTTGGGACAAAACAGAGCGAAGAAAAATCGTTCGGTTCTTCTGTTCACGGCGCCGGACGTTCAATAAGCCGTGCTCAGGCAACAAGGAATTGGGAAGGACGGCAAGTGGTAAATGAACTTGCGAAAAAAGGGATTTTAATCAGAAGCCCCTCAATGCGCGGCGTCGCGGAAGAAGCTCCGGGCGCATACAAAGATGTCAGCGCGGTTGTTGAATCGGCTGTTTCCGCCGGTCTTTCAAGAAAAGTTGCCCGTTTAAAACCGCTTATTTGCATAAAAGGTTAATAAGAAGTAGATTCAATCATACGTAACAAAACGCGCAATCAGAAATTTATTTTTATTGTGAATGATTGGATAATTGAAAATTAAGTTATAAAATCACTGATGTATGGTTGCCCCGACTGACATTTTAGAACCCGGTGTTGCGCGGGCAAAGTGGTGGCATAAACTACCCGATGGCAGATTTCAGTGCGACCTCTGCCCGCGCGAATGCAAGATAAGACCTAGACAGCGCGGTTTCTGCTTTGTAAGAGAGGCGCAGGAAGATGGAATTGTTTTAACCAGTTATGGGCGAGCATCGGGGTTCTGTATTGACCCGATTGAGAAAAAACCGCTGAATCATTTTTACCCAGGAACCTCGGTCTTATCATTTGGAACAGCCGGTTGCAATTTAGGTTGTCGGTTTTGTCAGAACTGGGATATTTCAAAGGCGCGTGAGGCAGACCGGTTGACAAGTTACGCCACGCCAGAAGAGGTTGTTGATGCTGCTATTTCAAGCGGTTCAAGAAGTATCGCTTTTACCTATAATGACCCCGTCGTTTTCGCAGAATATGCCATTGATTGCGCTAAACTTGCCCGTAAAAAAGGGATAAAAACCGTCGCCGTCACAGCAGGCTATATTAATCCGGAAGCAAGAGAAGAATTCTTTGAATTTATAGACGCTGCAAACGTGGACTTGAAAGCATTCACAGACGATTTTTATAAAAAACTCTGTTTTGCAGAATTAAAACCTGTTTTAGACACTCTTGTCTGGATTAAGACAAGGTCAAATGTCTGGCTTGAAGTAACAACCTTGCTTATACCGGGACAAAATGACTCTGAGAAAGAGATTGCTGAGTTGAGTAAATGGTTTTTAGACAATTTAGGCAAGGATACGCCTTTGCATTTTACGGCTTTTCACCCGAATTTTAAACTAATAAACCTGCCACCAACACCCTCAACAACATTAAGACGGGCAAGGCTGCAAGCCAAATCTATCGGGCTTCATCACGTTTACACAGGGAACGTTAACGATACAGAAGGTCAATCTACCTATTGTCCTGACTGTAACTCTCTATTAATTGAGCGAAATTGGTATGATTTAGGTTACTGGGGCTTGGATGAACAGGGACGTTGTAAAAAATGTGGACATAAACTTGCGGGTCATTTTGACCCAAAACCTGGGAATTGGGGTAGGAGAATAAGAAGGGTTTATATGTAATTAGTCTTCGCCGACCTTGACGAACTCTGCGCTTGTTGGGGTTGCTTCAATAACCATTTCGGCAAATGTTCCGGTTGTAACGCGCCACTGCAATACTTCGCGCAATATATAACGGATTTTTCCGTTAACACCTTCATAAGCCGATGGCGGGGCATTATTTAGTTTTGCCAGGTCTTCTGGCGTTGCCTGTTGAGGCCAGAATTCCAGAACCCCCGGTAGACCCGAGAGTTCTTTAATCCACCAGTTTGCCTCGTAGAATTTATCAATTACGATATCCTTTGTTATTCCTGTTAAAATTCCAGCAAGTCTGACCAGCCAGTGCGGATGGTTTCGTATTTTATCAATGACTTTTTCATCGCGGATTTGTTTTCTTGCGAGCGCGGCGATTATAGCGACTGCCTCTGGAGGTTTTGCTGAATCAAGTCTTCGCACAAGCACTTCCTCGCTTAATAACTGGTATTCAAGTCGTTTGCCCTGGCTCAACCAGATTTCCATTGTCTTGCTTTTATATTTTTGCTGTTCTGGTTCGTCAAATTTTAACTCAGCCAGATGCGGTTTTATCTTGTTGAATAGAGATTCGTGTTCCGGGTTTTTGGGTTTCCAATCTGTATCGCGCAATAGAATGAACGTTGGGATGCTATATTTTAACGGCAATTCCAGCGCGGCTATAAAGAGTCTGTCCCAATCTTTATGTCTTACACAGGATTCAAGGGCAAGTTTGATCTCCTGTTCGGTGCATTCTGTTAGCGATTTGCGCGGCATTAAGGCAAATGGCTGGCAACGGATATCCCCTTCTTTTACTATATCCATAATGCGGTCGCGGATATTTTGTTCGGAATGTTCATAAATTATTCTAAGCATTGTGAAATCCGGGTCTTCTTTGAAATACTCGTCAAGTTGACCGGTAACAAATAAGAATAGACAGAGTCGTTCGTCGTCGGACGGTTTATATCCTTTATTTAAACAAATTTTCGCCGCATTTGATTTTGGGTTTAAGATTGCATATTCGCAGATGGTATCTATGGCGCTTTTAGAAGTTAATTTTGAGAGGATATCTTCAGCCCGTTTAGAAACGAATAGGGAATCGGAGTTTAGAAAATTAATTAGCAATGAGACTACGCGAGTATCTTCTCTATGGTTATCAAGGATTTTCAATACACGCCAGCAGATTAACCAGCCGATAACAGGGAAACGGAAATTCAGGCAGTTTTTATATTTTTCTAATTGTTTGTCTTTTAAGTTTTTTTTCATTTTGCTGTTCAACGAGTGAAGAATTTCGTTTCTTCGGTCTGGACGTTGGCGGAGATAGCGACCCTGAAGCCATAACGGGCGTCGTGAATGTCCGGTTTATCAAAAAACCTGAAGGCGCATCTGAAACTTACTGGGTTTTCGCTATACCAGCAGCCGCCGCGCAACGGTCTGAACTCGCTCTCTTCAAGCGGTTCATACTCGCCTTTTCTGTATTTAAAATAAGCCTCTGGGTCGTAATTGTCGGCGCACCATTCCCAGACGTTTCCTGACATCTGGTACAAACCGAACGGGCTGCAGCCTTCAGGATATTCCCAGACCCAGGAAGTCGCCTCGTGGGTTCTTGTCTTGCGATTTCGACATCGCGTTTCATCCCAGTCATTTCCCCAGGGATAATCACGTCCATCAAATCCACGCGCCGCTTTTTCCCATTCAAATTCAGTCGGCAACCGTAGCCCCGCCCATTTGCAATATTCAACTGCGTCAAACCAACTTACGCACACCACAGGATGCTCGGAAAGTTCAGCGCTAAAATTTTTCCCCTCCCACGGTGAAAGTCCGAATGATGTTTCGGTTGGGGGATTATATCCTGTATCTTCAATAAATTTGAGATATTGTTCATTTGTGACTGGATGGATTCCGAGATAAAACGGCGGCAATTCAACTTCAAACAACTCGCCCCCTTCGCTCTTGCTCACGCCCCCGGCATAAAATTTCCCTCCGGGTATTAAGATTAAAACGCTGCCATCGCGTTTGTTTTTTATCAAATATTCCAGCATACAAAAATGACTGACAGAATAAGTATAATTGAATTATAATATTAAATTCAACCTGTAATGAAAATTTATTGATCAAGATTCAATGGCTGTTTTCAACAATTCATATTGCCATTTCATTAAAATTGATCTGGCATTTGACGGATTATGGGCTATTTCAAGCATTTCAGCCTGTGTTGCTATTAGAGACCGCTCAACCTTTAACTGGTCGGCGATGCGGTTTCGCGCTTTAAGAATCTTGTTTAATTTTACGAGTTGTTCTTGGGAAAGTCGCGGTTTTTGAGTGAGCCGTTGCGGCGGTCGCTTATTGGCAGGGGTGTTCAATCCGCATTTTACCGCAGACTCTATTTCACCTATTTTTGTCTCAAGGTTTTTTGGAATCAATGGTTTAATCTTCAACCCATTTGTTGCCGCGATGGCAATATCTATCAAGATTTTGTGTTTGAGTATGAAGAACGGCGGGCGATTTTCTTCAACAGCGGTTTTTTCGCGCCAGTGCCACAGTTCGCGCAACACGGTTAAAGCAAGTGGCGAAAGTTGCGCTGAGCCGGGAATTCTCCACGGTTCAGTTTCGTTGATAGAATGGTTGTTTTTTATCTTTTCAATTAACCGATCGCACATCTCTTGAAGCCATTCATAGCGATTTATTTTCTTTAATTTCTCCGACATCACGGTTTCAAGCGGCTTTAAAAATCGGGTGTCTTTCATTGCGTAATCAATCATTTTTGGATTGATCGGTCGCGCCGTCCAGTTTGACCGCTGATGACTTTTATCCAAGGTTATTCCGATGTGCTGTTTCACAAGGCTGCCCAGACCGACCTCTTTATAGCCGAGAATTCGCGCCGCGAACATAGTGTCAAAGATTTTTTCGGGTAAAAACTGGTAGTTTTTATAAAGCAGCCGCAGGTCATAATCTCCGCCGTGAAGTATCAATTTTTTAGACTTTAAAATATGAAACAGCGGGGCGAGATTCAAATTTTCAAACGGGTCAATGATCAGGTCTTTTCCTGGGATGCTTAACTGAATTAAACATAATTTTTCCGGGTAAGAATAAAAACTGTCGGCTTCGGTATCAAGTGATACGAAGGTCGCTTTTTCAATCAGCGGCAAGACTTTTGCCAGTTGTTCATCAGAAATAATCATTATTTACACTCAATATTTATCAAATCTGTTTTAAAGTTTAGCAAGCAGAATTCTTGCCATCTGGATAATCGGAATTGCTGGCAAAGAGAGAGTTGAGATGCGGCAAAAATATAATTTTTCACGATCTGTTAATGACTGTGTGTTTTTTAAAAGTCAAAATATAAATGATTTTCGTTATTGAAAAGCGAATCTAATTTTAATAGCGTATTTCCATTAACCTTATGAAGATTGCAATTCGTATTAAGTTGTCTGTGATGATGTTTTTAGAGTATGTTATCTGGGGCGCGTGGCTTCCCCTTTTAACGATTTACCTCACACAGTATCTCCATTTCAGAGGCGGCGAGAATTTTTCACCTGTTCAAGCCGCGTGGATAATGAACACATTTGCAATATCTTCAATTGTTGCGATGTTTGTCGGTGGACAGCTTGCCGACAGGATATTTTCCACAGAACGTTATTTAGCGTTCAGCCATCTTGTCGGCGGCGTTACTATGCTGTTGTTGCCGTTGCAAACAAGTTTTTTGCCGTTCTTTATAATAATGCTGATTCATTGTCTGTTTTACGTGCCGACGTTGTCGCTGGCGAATTCAATGTGCTTTGCAAATTTAAAAGACCCGAAGGGCGAGTTTGGTCTGGTGCGGCTCTGGGGGACGATTGGCTGGATTGCCGCCAGCTGGCCATTTGTTTTCCTTTTAAAAGATAAGAGCGGCGAACAGATGGCTTCTGCATTGACCTGGATATTTATTGTGCCTGGCATAGCATCGCTCTTGCTTGCGGGATTTTGTTTAACCCTGCCGCATACGCCGCCTGTCAAAGAGGCAAAACAAAAATTCGCCCCGTTTGAAGTGTTAAAACTGCTCGTTGTTCCGAGCATTCTTATTTTATTCATCGTTACTTATTTAGACACGCTTGTTATATGGTGTTATTTCTTCTGGACTGCGCCGTTTTTGAAGACTCTCGGGATTAAAGAGAACTGGATGATGCCGATAATGAGCATCGGTCAAATTGCCGAGATTGGCACAATGGCGGTGCTTGGTTATGCGTTGAAAAGGTTTGGATGGAGAGTTGTAATGACTGTTGGAATCGCGGCGCAGGCGGCAAGGTTCGCAATCTACGCAATAAGCAATCAGGACCTTGCATGGCTTGTAATTTTAAGCAACATAATCCACGGCGTCTGTTATGCTTTCTTCTTTGCCTCGGTTTATATTTTTGTTGATGAACATTTTCCGAAAGACGCAAGAACAAGCGCGCAGAGTTTGTTCAATTTCTTGATACTCGGTCTCGGTCCGCTCACTGCAAATCCTGTCTGGGGATGGCTCGGTCAGGAATTAGGGGTTAAAGATGGAAATCTGGCGGCGTTCAGTAAACTGTTTCTCGTTCCTACGGCAATCGCCCTTGTAGCAACCATTGGATTATTTGCTCTGTTTAGACCGGAGAAAATCGCAAAAAATTCTCAAGAGCAATCGTAGTCGGTTTTTTATTAAGTAATTTTCAATAAAATTTGACAAATCTAATTTCATTAAAAAATTATAATTTTTTGGAATGTTTGGGATTTAACAGTTTTTGCCGGACATCTTATTCTTGCTTTTAATTCTATTCGTTTTAGGGTTGTTTTTGGATGAAAGGAATAGTTGAAACATCCGGAGTCGGGCTTGATCAGAAAAACGAAGGCAAGCCGCTCAAGATTGCCGATGTATTAGGAAGGAAGATTTTTTATACCTTTGAGACTGTTCAGGGGCTTGTTTCCTTTACGCTTATTTCGCTCACCGTGCTAATTAGGAAATTCAATAAGTCTAAATGTGTAATTCAGCCGTTGATTGCGCGGCAGGTCAGGTTATGCGGTGTCTTATTGATTCCTATAATGACTTTTATATCCCTTGCGATAGGATTTCTTGTTGTTGGTCAAACCATTGCTTTGCTTTCGCGGTTTGGGGTAAAAGACTTTGCTGGTGTGTTAATGGTTGCGATTGTTGTTCGTGAACTCGGTCCAATCGCGGCGGCTTTGATCATTATGGCAAAGGTCGGGACGACAATTGTCATCGAATTAAGCACAGCCCGC
The DNA here is from genome assembly GCA_049968335.1 of Verrucomicrobiia bacterium. GTDB lineage: Bacteria > Verrucomicrobiota > Verrucomicrobiia > Limisphaerales > JAKPVM01 > JAKPVM01. The sequence goes on along the minus strand of JBMFQZ010000025.1, from coordinate 32,944 downwards.
GCTATGGGCGAGGTTGAGGCGCTGGAGGCGCTCGGCATTGATCCGGTTCATTATTTTGTGGCGCCGAGGATTATTGGAGTCGTTTTGGGCGCAATCTCGCTAACCGTCTATATCATTATTTTTTCTCTTTTAAGCGGCTATCTTTTTGCCTTTTTGCAGGAAGTGCCGCTCCAGCCATCAGAATATTTAAGACAGATAGCCGATACACTCGTCTGGTCTGACTTCATCCTTATATCGATAAAAGCAATAGGTTTCGGCTTAATAATATCCATTGTCTGTTGTTATTACGGTCTTGCAAAACCGCTCAATTTAAAAATGATTTCAAAAAACGCTACCGCTGCCATCATTCAAGCAGTTGTCGGTTGCGTGGCGCTGGACGCAATGTTGATTTTTATTAACTTTGTGGTTTTGAGTTAAAATTTTATGGGAAATAGTGAAAGAGAATCCGTTCCCGTGATTGAACTGAAAAATGTTTCGGTGCTTTCATATAATTCTCCGGATAACATTGTTATTCGCGGGATTGACTGGACTGTTTATAAAGGAGATTTCTGGATTGTTTGCGGTTTTGGCGGTGTAGGAAAGACATCGTTGCTTTTAACAGCTGCTGGGATTCAAAGACCAGCGTCAGGCAGTGCCTTATTATTTTCAAAAAACATCAACACGGTTACAGAAGATGAACTGGTTGAACTACGGTTAAAAATCGGATTTGTCTTTGAAGCAGGCGCCAGTCTTTTTCATGATTTGACGGTTGAGGAAAACATCACTCTGCCGCTTCGCTACCATATTGAATGCGATTACGAGACGGCATTAAAAAAGGCAACGGCTGTTATGGAATTTGCCGGAATTGAAAATTACAGAAACGCGTTTCCATTATCGCTGGCAAGGCATATAATCCCGCGAGTCGGTTTTGCGCGGGCTCTGATTATGGAGCCTGAAATACTGTTTATTGACGACCCGATGAAAAGCCTTGACGTAAACCAAGAGCGCTGGTGGGTTGAAACCTTGACAGGATTGTATAAAGGAACTGATTTGCCGGTTGCGCGTCCGCAAACTTTAATCGTTGCCGTCTCAGACCTTAGACCCTGGATTAATAACCTTGATAAAATTGCTATTTTAACGGCAAATAGTTATAAATGTTTCAATAGAGGCGAAGTTGATCCGGAGAGACCGGACCCGGCGCTGTCGGAATTTTTATCCGGCGCGATAGAAAAGACAGAAGAATAAATGGCGTTGCAGGATTTAACACCGCAGTTGCGAACCCGTGTGAGCAAGGTTGAACGGGGGGTAGGGTTGTTTGTTCTGTTCTCCGTAGCGTTGATGATTGCCGGTTTTTTATATTACACCTATCACACGGCTCAAAGACGGGGATGGTTTGTCCATAAAGTTTTATATCAGACCTGTTTGAGAAATGCTGCCGGTATAAAACCTGGCGACCCGGTTAGATTAATGGGGTTTACCATTGGCGAGGTTGCTAAGGTAATTCCAAATGACCCCTGGTCTGATCCGAATTACAGCGTTACAATATTATTCACAGTGCGCTACGATACAAATGGCTACTGTGGCTACATCTGGAGCGATTCAAAAGTAAAGGTTACAGCCATTGATTTCCTCGGTAATAGAAGCATAGAAATTTTAAAAGGACAATTTGGCGTTCCGACGCTTTATGAAGAAAATGGCAAGATTATCGGCACATTGAAGAAAACCAGCGAGTATGAAAAGTATTTGCCGAAAGTAATGTCAAGCCCGTATGAATTGCAAGAGATTTGCAAGACCAATAAATCGCTCTTTTATCACATCCCGTATACAAACACAGTCCCAATTTATCTTGATCCGGAAGAATCGCCCGCGCTAACGGAACAACTGGATTGGATTATGCGCGAAGTTACTAACAGTTTGCCAAATATTTTGCATTTAACAAACGATATCAGACTTGCCCTTACGAATGTTGCAAACCTTGCCAGCAATATGAATTCGCTTGTTTCGCGCAGTTATCCTGCGGTTGATAGGGCGCAACTGGTTTTGAGCAACGCCCAGACCTTGCTTGCAGACCTGCGCCCGACAATTTCCAACATCACTGTTATTACTATGAATCTTACAAACCCGTCAGGCTCGCTTGGCGATTGGCTTATACCGACCAATCTGAACTATCAACTGCTGAATACTTTGACTGTTTTAACTAATACAGTCAGAAATACCGATACTAATCTGACTGAACTGGCGGAGAACCTGCAAATGACACTCAATAACCTTGCCGATATAACAAGCAATTTGAATATGCAAGTTCAGGCAAATACGAATATTTTATCTGAAATTTCAACCGTTATTACAAACACAGACAATTTTATTCAGGGGTTGAAACGGCACTGGCTATTGCGTTCGGCTTTTAAATCGCAAAAAACTCCATCGCAACCTCAAAAGAAAAATTAGTTTTATCTAGCAGCAGGAATTGGCGGAACAGTAATCCCGATCTGTCGTCCTTTTTTTTCTAAAACAACTCTGTCTATGAGTATGTTTCTGACTGTGTATGCGCTTGCTGTGAGGTTTGATTCTGTAATGTCAAGGCGCACGGCGCCCCAGTCATCGTTGAATCCAAATTGTCCGCCTGCCACCTTTGGTTCATAAAACGGGTCTAATCTTCCACCGCCAAACCCGTTTACAATATAGACCAATCCATCGCGATGAACCCGTTCATAAAGATGGTCGTGTCCGCTTAAAACTAAATGAGCCCCCATTTGTTTAAACTGCCATCTAATATAATTGCATTCTCCTGTATGGTAGCCGTGCCAGTAGCCGCTTGAATAAGGCGAATGATGAAGGGCAACAATCTTCCAGAGCGCTGTGGATTTAGCCATTTGATTTTTCAGCCACCGCCATTGAATTGAGCCTGGCAAAGCGCCGTCCGGCTCGCTTTTTTCGCTATCAAGGAGAAATATTTCAACAAATTGATATTTATAGTTATAATAACGTTCATTTCCAGGAAGCGTGAAATAATCAAGATATGGCTTAGCGTCTTCTGTCATCCAGTCGTGATTTCCCAAACAGGGAAAAAAACGGTTGCTTAACGCGCCGGCTCCATATTTTCCGTAATAAGGAAAGATAAACTCGTGGTAAAATCGTCCTACATTATCATCTATTGTCGCTGCGCTGCCGAGCGGATAATTGTTGTCTCCGGTTGTTATTATGAAATCCGGTTTCCACGATTTAACAAGTTTTGCCACCGCCGCTTCATTTGTGTCGCCTGAACCATAATCTCCAATAACACCAATGGTTATTGTGGCGGAGTATGAGTAAAAAAGATTTAGCCCGAATATTAAGGCGGCGATTATCAGACTTTTTCTTTGTCTATCCATTGGGAAATTATGGTTAATATCTCCAGACAGTTTATTATCACAATTCGTTCAATCAACAAATTTATCAATGCGAATTGGATAAGATTGAGGAAAACAAAATGCTTCGTATCATTAAAAATAATGATGTTGTTCGCGCCGCGCTGAGCTGTGCATAAATGAAATTTAGATAGATGTAATTAGAGTCCTTTAATCTCCCAGCCTTTTCTGTATTTGCGGCGAACATATTGGTTTGCCTCTTTAAGATTGGTAAATTTCAATCCCTTTGCGTTCCATTCCAGAGTGGTTTTCGGGAAGCGTGTTGCAACGCTTCCAAGCAGCACTGATTCGGTGAGCGGTCCTGAATAGTCAAATCCTGCCCAAGTTTTGCCATTGCCCCGTACAGCTTCTAAAAACTGGGTGTAATGATTTGCGGTTTCAACCTTCGGGAATGTGAAATCTTTGAACTGGTCTTGCGGGAAGAGTTTTGGTTTAGCGATGTGCGGCAAGAGCATAACGCCTTTTGTTCCGATAAAGATAGAGCCCTGTCCGGGGAGTTGATCGGGGGCAATCAGAGCCTGAATATCTTTTGGCGGTTTTTCATCGCCGTCGTACCAGGTGATTGGAATGGTTTTACCTTCTGTTAACTGAGTTCCCGGGAAAACATAGTGGATTACGGCGTTAATAGCCCAGTTCCATTTGTTTGGCGACGGACCTTCTGAACGGACAGAGATCGGCGCTGTCAGCTCAAGAGATTTAAATACAGGGTCAAATATATGGCATCCCATATCGCCAAATGTTCCTGTGCCAAAATCGAGTCGTTTTCGCCAGTTTGCCGGGTGATAATATCCATTGCCGATAAAAGGACGCCATTCGCAGACGCCGAGCCATAAATCCCAGTTGAAGTTCGCTGGCACGGGATCGTTTCTATCCGGCAGAGGCTCGGTGTCCCCCCATTTTTTGTTGCTCCATGAATGCACCTCTTTAATTTTTCCGATAACGCCATCCTGGATTAATCTTACAGCAAGTCTGTATTCAAGGGTTGAATGAATCTGTATGCCCATCTGTGTAACCAGTTTTTTCTGGCGGGCAACTTCGGTTAACCGACGGGTTTCATAAATATCGTGGGTTAGCGGTTTTTGAACATAAACGTGTTTGCCAAGTTGCATTGCAGCCATTGCAGCCGGTCCGTGGATATGGTCTGGTGTGGAGACGTTTAGAGTGTCTATTTCTTTGACCTCTTCAAGCATCTTCCGCCAATCCTGATAGACCTTTATATCGGGGTATTGTTGTTTCCAGCGCTGGACATTATTAGTATCAACGTCCGCAATAGCGATAAGTTTTACAAAATCGTGGCGGGTGATTGTATCAAGGTCTGAAGCCGCCATTCCCGCTCCGCCAACGCTTGCATGATAGATAGTTTTTGAAGCGGGGGCAGAGTACAAATTCTTTACAAAAAGCGGCGCTGTTACTGCAGCTACTGCTCCTTTTAAAAAGGCTCGACGGCTGATTGACATAGTTGATTTCATAGCAAAATTATTGCAAAGACCTGTTTATATTCAAGCCCTAACCTCAAATCTATTGGAAAATTCTGAACAAAGAGAAAGGCAATTTTATTTGACCACTTTAGGGTCAGGTGGCTTGGTATGCAATCATCAATCGACCTATTTATGAGTGTTTACTGATGTTTAGTTAGTAATCGTAAAGACCGCTGTCGTGGGCGTAGCCGCTATAATCATTGTCGCCTGCGGTTTCTTCTCCGAATAACTGCCCGAGTTCTTCCCCCATATCTTCTTCAATTTTTTCCGGGTCTTCGCCGGCTTCAAGCCGTTTAATTGCAACGTCCAGTTCTTTAGGCATTGCGCCTTGGGGCATAACATCTTTGAGTTTTTTCATCATATAGGCGAGGTGACGCGGATTATTTTCATCAAGGTGTTCAATATCCCGTTCTATCTCGCGCATTGCCCGTTCAACACGCGGGTCATCAAGATCGGGCATCGGCGGTTCATTTGAGCCAGATTCGTCTTTTGCGGTAGGTTCTTTTAGCCCTTTTGGAGTTGAAAACCGGCTCATTAATTTAACCATATCTTTATTGCCGCACTTTGGACAGGTTGGCGCGCGGTGTGGGTTTATCCGCTTTGAGAAAAAGTTAAATATGACTCTACATTTTGGACAGGCAAACTCGTAAATCGGCATAGGCTTAAAATATTTTAATGTTTAATGGCAATTACTGCCTCCGCAAATTTTATAATCAGAATAATTTTATAGCGGCAGTTCCTGGTTAGTCAAGAGGTTGAGAATGCAAACGATTTTAATCTTTTCGTCTATAAGCAAGAATCTGGAGAGGTTTATCTGTTTGATAGATTTTTAACATATCAGGTATTTTCATTAAAATCCAGGGTTGCAGGTCTTGGGCGCCGTTTTTTGTGAATACCACATTGTCAGCGATGTAGACGCACATATGTATTGCCTTGTTGCCATCTTCAAGGAGCAATAGCAGGTCGCCGAATGTGTAATTTGTTCCAACATTGTAATATTGCTTGTGCAGGACTTGCTGTATGTAATCTGAATTAAGAAATCTATCATCTGGAGTTTCATTGAAAAAGTTCATTCCGGAATAAAAACAGTCGTAAGGCTTTTGCCCTGGTTTAAGCATCGGATAGGTGTATAGTCTGAGCCTGGCAAATGGCGGTAAAAAGAAAGCCACATTAACAGACCGTCCTTCTGGAAGCCTCTTGAGCGATTCAAGGAACGATTTCATATCGCGTCCGCGACCTTTTTCAAAATATTTGACAACGGCGTCCACATCAGTTTGCGGGGTTACTTTAAGATTCATCATAAGGGCGGGTATCTGGGAGAGAGCCCTTGCAACGCGCCTTTTTTCTGCTGGGTTGGTTATAATATGTTCAAGCAACTGGTAATCAAAGAATAGTATATATTCCCCTTCGCGCCAGCAGACCTTGCGGAACAGTTCCTGATTTTCTGGACTGAGCCCGCTGTTTGCGAGCCACTCGTCAAGTTCCCCCGGAAGAATGCGGAACGGGTTGAAATGGAAAAAGTTGGATTGGTCTTTTCTAAGAATTGAATAGATTTTGCGTCGCGCCTCAAGCGGAAGGTCTTTGACTGATTCTGCCGTTGGACTTACAACAATTCCGGCTGGTTCGTTTTTCCAGCGGCTTTTGTCTAATAGCGACTTTTCAAGCACCGGGTCAAGATTGCAACTTTTAAACAGTTGTTCTACATCGTTTTCTGTCTTATTAGGAAAAAGCCAGAGAATATCCATTGGTTTGATTTCCATCGGCGGGAATGTGTCCTCGGGGCGTTCAAGTTTGATGGTTGTATATTCCCATTTTTGCCAGTCGCTCCCGGAATCAACGTTAAGTTTTTGTTCAGTTGAATTAGCCTTTAAATTTGCCCCGCCGTTGCTACCGAAAAGAGAATAGAACAAAAATGTAACCAGTACGCCTGCAATGAAAAACAATAAATAGCGCCAGTCCAGCTTGCCACTAACCTCAATATTATTATTCTTCGCCCGTTTTTTATTAACCGTTTTCATTCTTCCCGTTCTGTCTCAACACCCTCATTCGAAAAAAAATAGAGCAATTTTTATGCCCTTATTAACAAAATTACATAATCCTCATTACTTTGTTAGACGTTTTAATCTTTGCCGAAGTTACAAACGACCGTTCAAATTAGCGCGATATTTCCTAAAAATAAAGGCGAAAAGTCAATAGAAAAATTTTACGACGTAATGAATACTGAATTATTAGAATTTAATGATACGGCGTCCATCAAGTTTAGGTAAGCAGCGCTGATGTTTTGAGGGGGTATGGAAAGGGAGATTAAATATTTTTGTAAAAATACATTGAAAATGATATAATGAGAGTTAAATATATTCGGGTTTAATGAGAGAATTAAAAACTAAGAATAGAGATATGGGAACTGGCTCTGAGCCTGGGGGATTGCCCGCGGCGCAGGGGCTCTATGATCCTCGTTTTGAACACGATGCTTGCGGTGTTGGATTTGTTGTAAACATTAAAGGCAAGCGTTCTCACGATATTATTAAAAAAGCCCTGACAGTGCTTGTTAACCTTCGTCATCGCGGCGCTTGCGGTTGCGAGGCTAACACAGGCGATGGGGCGGGGATATTGATCCAGATGCCGCACAAATTTATGTTGCAGGCATGTCTGGACGTTGATATTCAACTGCCGCCGGCTGGCGAGTATGGGGTCGGAAACATATTCTTTCCGATGGAAGAATCGTTCAGGAAGAAGTGCGAGCGGCGGTTTGAAGAGATAGTTGCTGAAGAGGGTCAAATCTTTCTTGGCTGGCGAACGGTGCCGACGAATAACAGCACGCTTGGCGATACTGCAAAGAGCGGCGAGCCGTTTGTGCGTCAGGCGTTTATTGCTCGCGGCAACGGTTTAAAAGACCCGATGGATTTTGAACGCAAACTTTATGTAATCCGTCGCCGGGCTGAAAAAGAGATCAGATATTCCGGGAGTCGCGCGACTCAGGATTTTTATATTTGCAGTCTTTCCCATAAGACAATTGTTTACAAAGGGATGTTGATGGCTGAGCAGATAGAGGAATATTATCCTGATTTGACAGACCCCGCAATGGAAAGCGCGCTTGCGCTTGTACATTCTCGTTTTAGCACCAACACATTTCCTACTTGGTCACGCGCCCATCCATACAGGTATCTTGCGCATAATGGAGAGATCAATACCTTGCGCGGCAATGTAAACTGGATGAACGCCAGAGAATCGTTGTTTGAAAGTGAGTTGTTTGGAGATGATATAAAGAAGATATCTCCCGTTATCTGTCAGGATGGGAGCGACTCGGCGATATTTGACAACTGCCTTGAACTGCTTGTGCTTGCCGGTTATTCACTGCCGGAAGCTATAATGATGATGATACCCGAGCCGTGGGAAAACCACAAAACAATGAGTCCTACTAAAAAGGCGTTCTACAAATATTTTAGCTGTTTGATGGAACCGTGGGACGGTCCGGCTTCAATAGCATTTACCGATGGTGTTAGAATTGGCGCCGTGCTTGACCGCAACGGGCTCCGTCCGTCTCGTTATTATGTTACCAAAGACGACCTTGTAATAATGGCTTCTGAAGTAGGCGTTCTTGATATAGCGCCTGAAATGGTTTTACAAAAGGGCAGGCTCCAGCCCGGGAAAATGCTTCTCATAGATACAGAGGAAGGAAGAATTGTTTCTGATGAAGAGATAAAAGAGACCATTGCGCAGAAGCGTCCCTATGGCGAATGGTTAGAGAAGTATTTAATTGAGTTGCTTGAACTGCCAGACCCGCCGAAGGTTGGCGAGCCCGATCCCGAGACATTGCTGGAACGACAACTTGCATTTGGATACACGTTTGAAGACCAGCGAATCATAATGGCGGCAATGGCGCAGGACGGCGTTGAGGCAGTCGGTTCTATGGGCAACGATACGCCGCTGGCAGTGCTATCAGACAAACCGCAACTGCTTTATAACTATTTTAAACAGCTTTTTGCGCAGGTTACAAACCCGCCAATAGACAGCATACGGGAAGAGATTATTACATCGGCAGCCGTTACGCTCGGTTCAGAAAGGAATCTGTTAAAACCGGTTCCGGAAAGCTGCCATCAGATTGAACTGGAAAGACCGATACTCACCAATGAAGAGTTAGCAAAACTCAAATATGTTGCTGAGGGAGAATTTAAATCTATCACATTGCCGATGTTGTTTAATGTTAATGAGGGCGGAAAGGGACTTGAAAAGGCAATGGATGAATTGTGTGGCGCCGCAAGCAAAGCCATAAAGGAAGGCGTAAACATAATCATTCTATCAGACCGCGGAATAAATAAAGACAGAGCGCCAATTCCCGCGCTGCTTGCCGTTGCCGGGTTGCATCATCATTTGATCAGAGAAGGCACTCGCACGCAGGTCGGGCTTGTGCTTGAATCTGGAGAACCGCGCGAGGTTCACCATTTCTGTCTGCTTATCGGTTACGGATGCGGGGCTATTAACCCGTATTTAGCATTTGAGACCATTGACGATATGGTCAAAAAGGGGATGCTCAACGGAATAGACTATAAGACGGCGTGCAAGAACTATGTTAAGGCAGCCGTAAAAGGTATTGTTAAAGTCATTTCCAAGATGGGCATCTCAACGATACAGAGTTATCAGGGCGCTCAGATTTTTGAGGCAATTGGAATTAAAAAATCGGTAATTGACAGGTATTTTACAGGAACACCGTCGCGGATTGAAGGAGTAGACCTGGACGGTATCGCTCAAGAGGTTAAGATGCGTTTTGAAAAAGCCTATCCGAACTCGCCGTACAGAGTTCAGGTGCTCAATAGCGGCGGTCAATACCAGTGGCGGAGCGATGGAGAATATCACTTGCAGAATCCGGATGCGATTTACAGGCTTCAAATGGCTGTAAGAAGCGGGAATTACGAGCTGTTTAAGGAATATTCTTCATTGATAAATCAACAATCAAGGAACCTTTGCACTTTGCGCAGTCTTTTCAGTTTCAAATTTGCCCCTCAGGTTATACCGATTGATGAGGTTGAACCGGTTGAATCCATAATGAAACGGTTCAAGACCGGCGCAATGTCTTATGGTTCAATTTCAAAAGAAGCGCACGAAACACTTGCAATAGCGATGAACCGGATCGGCGGCAAGAGCAATACCGGTGAAGGGGGTGAAGACCCTGAAAGGTATAAACCGCTTCCTAATGGCGATTCTCTTAATAGCGCTATCAAGCAGGTGGCGTCTGGCAGATTCGGTGTTACGAGCCTTTACCTTGTTAACGCAAAAGAATTGCAGATTAAGATTGCGCAAGGGGCAAAACCCGGCGAAGGCGGGCAGTTGCCCGGGCACAAGGTTTATCCGTGGATAGCGAAGGTGCGTCATTCTACGCCGGGCGTCGGGCTGATATCGCCGCCGCCTCATCACGATATTTATTCAATAGAAGACCTTGCAGAGTTGATCCACGATTTGAAAAACGCAAATCCGGATGCGCGAATAAGCGTAAAGTTGGTTTCAGAAGTCGGTGTAGGCACTATCGCCGCTGGTGTGGCAAAGGCTCACGCCGATGTTGTCTTGATTAGCGGGCATGACGGTGGAACTGGCGCCTCGCCGTTGACGAGCATAAAACACGCCGGCGCGCCCTGGGAATTAGGACTTTCAGAAACGCATCAGACATTGTTGTTGAATAAATTGCGCTCGCGGATTGTGGTTGAAGTTGACGGACAGTTAAGAACCGGACGGGACGTGGTTATCGGGGCGTTGCTTGGAGCGGAGGAATTTGGTTTTGCAACGGCGCCGCTTATTGCTTTGGGGTGTATAATGATGCGCGTTTGCCACAAAAACACCTGCCCAGTAGGTGTTGCAACCCAGGACCCAGAATTAAGAAAGAGATTTGCCGGCAAACCCGAGTATGTGGTTAATTTTATGCGTTTTATTGCGCAAGAGGTGAGAGAATTAATGGCGCAGCTTGGCTTTAGACGATTTGATGAAATGGTCGGCAGAGTTGACCGTCTTGAAATGAAAAAGGCGATTGATTTCTGGAAAGCAAAGGGACTGGATTACTCAAGCATACTTTATAGACCGGAGGTTCCACCTGATGTCGGCACATATTGCAGCATTCAACAAGACCACGGGCTTGAGAAGGCTTTAGACAGACGCGTTCTGTTAAAACTTTGCGCCCCTGCGATTGAACGGGGAGAAAAAGTGCGCGCAACCCTTCCAATTAAAAATACAAATCGCGTCGTGGGGACAATGGTTGGCAGCGAAATTACCAAACGCTACGGCGCCGAAGGATTGCCAGAAGATACTATCTGGATAAAATTCAAAGGCAGCGCCGGGCAAAGTTTTGGCGCGTTTATACCAAAAGGGATGACTTTTCTCCTTGAAGGCGATGCCAACGATTACATTGGCAAAGGACTTTCAGGTGGAAAGATAATTGTTGTTCCACCGCCGGGGTCAACATTTGAACCCGAAGAAAACATTATAATCGGCAATGTTGCCTTTTATGGAGCAACGAGTGGCGAAGCCTACATCTACGGGATGGCTGGCGAGCGGTTTTGCGTGCGCAACTCGGGAATAAACGCGGTTGTAGAGGCGGTGGGAGACCACGGCTGCGAATATATGACAGGCGGACGGGTAATTGTGCTGGGCAAGACTGGACGCAATTTTGCTGCCGGAATGACCGGCGGCATCGCCTATGTTCTTAATGAAGAGGGAGACTTTGACCTGAGAGTCAACACCCAGACGGTTGAACTTGAAAAACTGGAAGACGAAAAAGAGATTGAAGAAGTTATGAATCTCATCAGACGCCACGCGGAATACACCCGCAGCAAACGCGCCTGGAAGATACTCGCCCTTTCTGAACAATATATACCGAAATTTATCAAGGTAATACCTAAAGATTATAAACGGATGTTGCAGGCAATTGAGAATGTAACAAAGAGCGGAATTGTCGGTGAAGAAGCGCTAATGGTCGCGTTTGAACAGAATGCGCGCGATCTTGCGAGAGTAGGCGGAAACTAATTTAAACATTGAGGTTGATATGGGAAAGCCAACCGGATTTTTAGAATACCAACGGAAAACAGCGCCGGATATATCGCCAAAGGAAAGAATCAAGAGTTGGTCGGAATTTCATCTTTCTTTGAGTGAGGAAGAACTGCGCACACAGGCGGCGCGGTGTATGGATTGCGGAATACCGTTTTGCCATACCGGGAGAATTTTAGCAGGCGCGGCTTCTGGATGCCCTATTAACAATTTAATCCCGGAATTCAACGACCTTGTTTATCGCGGGCTTTGGAAGGAAGCGCTTAAGCGATTGCACAGGACAAACAACTTCCCGGAGATAACAGGACGGGTTTGCCCGGCGCCTTGTGAAGGCTCATGCACCGTTGGCTTGCATATACCACCGGTGACAATAAAACAGATTGAATGCGCCATAATAGACCGTGGCTGGCGGGAAGGGTGGGTTGTTCCGCAACCTCCGAAATTTAGGACCGGAAAACGGGTCGCAGTAGTCGGTAGCGGGCCTTCCGGACTTTGCGCTGCGGCTCAACTGAACTATGCCGGTCATTACGTCACAGTATTTGAAAGGGCTGATAGACCAGGCGGTCTGTTGATGTATGGCATACCAAATATGAAACTGGACAAAAAGGAGGTCCTGCTTCGCAGAATAAATCTACTGGTAAAAGAGGGTGTTGAATTCATAACAAACACGGAGGTCGGAAAAAATTATCCGGCGCAGAAATTACTAACCGATTTTGACGCTGCTGTGCTTTGCACCGGCGCAACCCAGCCAAGAGATATTTCGGTAGAAGGACGCAATTTGAACGGGATTTATTTTGCGGTTGATTATCTGTCATTAAACACACAGGCCATTCTTGATGGCAAAGGCGATGGCGGTTACATAAGCGCAAAAGGGAAAGATGTAATTGTAATTGGCGGCGGCGATACAGGCACGGACTGCGTTGGGACAGCAATCAGACAGGGCTGCCGCAGCGTTGTTCAACTTGAAATCTTGCCTAAACCGCCACTACAACGACAGCCGAATAATCCCTGGCCCGAATGGCCTAAAGTTCTGCGCGTTGATTACGGTCAGGAAGAGGCTGCGGCGCTGTATGGCGATGACCCGCGAATCTATCTTACGACTGTCAAACGATTTATCGGCAATTCAAGCGGCTGTGTGGAAGCGGTTGAAACCGTGCAGGTCAAATGGGAAAAGGATTCTGAAGGCAGATGGGTTCCTAAACCGGTGCCGGGCAGTGAGGCTCAAAGACCGGCGCAACTGGTATTGCTCGCAATGGGATTCCTTGGTCCGGAATCCACACTCCTTGACCAGCTCGGCATTGAACGCGACCCGCGTTCAAACATCAGAGCAGAATACGGAAAATTTAAAACAAATATAAAAGGCGTTTATGCGGCGGGCGATTGCCGTCGAGGTCAAAGCCTTGTTGTCTGGGCGTTCAATGAGGGTAGAGCCGTTGCGCGCGAGGTGGATAGATATTTAATGGGCAAAACTTACCTGCCATAATTATTAGCCTAGATGGTTAAATCCATTTATCAATGGAGAAACCTGAGTTTGTTATTAAACTGGCAATGGTCTGTTTTAATTTCCACAGACTAAGAGAAAATCGGTCTTAAATAAGAGAGATGTTCTTTGTAGTCTGGAATTAAAGAATGCGGGGCTGCCGCTTCAATCTGCGCCCATCCTGAATATCCAATCTCATCCAGCGCTTCTCTTACCTTTTTAAAATCTATCCTACCTTTTCCAAGCATAAAACCGCCGTCTTTGAAATGGATTTCGCAAATTTGTCCCTTCAACATTCGGATTTCCTTGTAAATATCGTAGCCCTTATCCGTTGAATTGCCCACGTCGTAATAAACCTGAACAGCCCTTGAACCGATGCGCTGGATGATATCCAGATTTTCCTCCGCGCTTAAATAATTCTCAATGCCGAGTATCACACCCGCCTTTTCAGCGCGCGGCGCCAGTTCTTTTAAAACAGCAACAGTGCGATCTATACCCTTTTTATCATTAAACAGGTCGCCGTTTCCGAATTGAGCAATTAAAATTACTTTCACGTTTAACGCCTTTGCCGCCTCCATTGCGTCCAGCACCCAAAGAGCCGAACAAGGTTCGCTTTTTAGTGGGACACTGTTCAAAACAGCCATCGCAAGCGATGCAATTTCAACGCCAGTTCTCTTTGACGCCTCTATGTATGCCTTTTGAACATCTGGTTTTCTTAAATGAAGACCGTTGCCGAGATGGCCAAAATCAACCTGAACCCCGTCCAGACCAATCTCCTTTGCCACATCAAAGCACGATGGATCGCTTTTTCTCAACGACCACTCGCACGCGCCGATTTTGAATTTCCGAGAATTACCATCGGCAAATAGGGGCGCTGCCACTTTTGAGAACGTAAGAATCGAAGCGCCAATTGCAACCTCTTCGAGCCATTTTCTTCGGGATAATTTCATATATCCAAGAATTCACTGACCGACGAAAATGTCAATAAGAACCTTTAAGGAGAAATTGAAAAAACGCGGTAATGAACGCGAGCAATGAGCTTTACCCATATCCTGAAGATTTAATGTCTGATTGCTCTATAAAAGACTTAGCTAAAAATTCCAATAATCGCCTCGCAACAGGGGTATTTAAAAGCAGTAAAAAATCTGAAAGGTTTTAAAAAAATAACTTTGACATTTTTGTTGACGAATTATATGAATAGTTCAACTATTGGAGTTATTCCAATTATGGAAATTAACCAATGCGCATGTTCCGGCAAGACGCTTGACCGATTATTGCGTCCGGTTGTATTGGCAATGCTTGCGCGCGGCGCAACGCATGGCTATAGCCTTGTTCAACAACTCGCCGAATTGAAGTTGTTCGCCGATTCTCCGCCAGACACAAGCGGAATATACAAGGTGTTGAAAGCAATGGAAAAAGAGGGGCTAATTTCCTCTGAGTGGGACATTGGGAAAAGTGGACCAGCAAAACGGCGCTATACCCTGACAAAGAACGGAAGAATTTGTTTGAAACGCTGGACGAAAACTCTCCGTGACTACCGAGCGCAGATTGACATCCTTTTGGAAATCCTTGACGACCCTGCGCCTAAACAAACACCAGAAAAGAGGACTAATTATGTTCAAACGTGATCTCATCGGTGAGGCACTGGGAACCTTTGTCCTTGTGTTATTTGGCTGTGGTTCTGTCGCGGTTTCCGTATTATTTGGCGCCCATCATGGTTTAATGCAAGTTGCGCTAGAATGGGGGATAGGTGTGACGCTTGCGATTTACCTCACGCGCCATCTTTCTTGCGCGCATCTCAATCCCGCCGTGAGTCTTGCTATGGCTATTAGCGGTCGGATGGCATTTCAAAGATTGCCGAGATATATTTGTTCACAATTTGTCGGAGCCTTTCTGGCGGGGCTTGTCATTTATGTTTTGTTTAGTCCATCCATTGCTGCTTATGGGAATGCCCACCAGATTGTGCGCGGGACGCCAGAATCCATACGAACCGCTATGATATTCGGAGAATTTTATCCAAATCCGAGCAGCACTGCGGTCGTGTCGCTTCCACTGGCGATGTTCGCTGAAGGGTTCGGCACTTTTCTATTGGTGCTTATGATATTTGCCCTTACCGAAGGCTGCAACGTTGGTCGTCCGGATGACGCATTGGCGCCAGTTTTTATCGGTTTGACTGTAACATCAATCATCTGTCTAATTGCGCCACTTACACAGGCTGGGTTGAATCCTGCGCGTGACTTTGGACCTCGCGTAGTGGCATGGATTATGGGCTGGGGAAACGCTGCTTTTCCCGATGATGTTGGAGGGTTCTTCTTTGTCTATATTCTGTCGCCGATGATTGGTGGTGCCATTGCATCCCGTTTTTTTGTCGGGTGGCTTGAGCCGGCAATGAAATTCCAAAACGGTTCTTGCGAATGCAACGATAAAAAAACTAACCAATAACAACAGAAAACTTATGAAAACGAAACTAATTCTCGTAGGCGGTTTCCTTGGTTCTGGCAAAACGACTCTCTTGTGGGAGTCTGCCCGACGATTAATGAAGCGTGGGTATTCCGTCGGGCTTGTGACCAACGATCAGGCTCCGGATTTAGTTGATACAGTATTTTTGTCGCGTTCAGGCGCAGGAGTCCGAGAGGTTTCAGGAAGTTGTTTTTGCTGCAATTTCAATGGCTTCATTAACGCAGTAAAATCCTTAATTGAGCAGAAAGCAGACATTATCCTCGCTGAGCCCGTTGGCAGTTGCACTGACCTTTCAGCCACAATTATGCAGCCACTAAAAGATAAATATCCAGAGATTGAACTGGCGCCTCTCACGGTTCTTGTTGACCCGGCTCGAGTTCCAGAAGTTTTGCAAAAGGATACTTCTATCTTGCATTCAAGCGCCCTTTACATCCTACGTCTTCAAATAGAAGAGGCGGACTACCTAATTCTCAACAAAATAGACACTCTTAAACCAGATGAACGCAAGGCAATGAGCGCCTTGTTGATGACCACATTCTTGACGGCAAAGATTAGTTCTATCTCTGCCAAAACTGGCGAGGGAGTTGACGCCTGGATTGACACTGTGCTAACCGACAAAACCGCAGGTCAGCGCATTGTGGATGTTAATTACGACCGCTATGCAGAGGGTGAGGCAGTTCTGGGATGGCTCAATACGGTTGTAAATCTTTATGCGCGCGATAATAAACCTTGCTGGCGCAAAATTGCAGAAACCTTGCTCAATTATATGCATTCATCTTTCAAAGAGCGGAATTCCGAAATCGGACACGTAAAACTTGTGCTTGCATCCGAAGGGAAACAAGCAATGGCAAATCTCACAAAACTGGGTGGTGAAATTACATATAGGGACTTTGATTCTATAACAGGTGAACGAGCAACTTTGATCTTAAACGCGCGCGTTCAATTGCCACCAGACGAGTTGGAGACCATCGTCAAACAAGCGGTCGCGCAACTTGAAAAAGACGGTGTGCTTGCTGAGATACGAACATTACGGTGTCTTAAACCGGGCAGACCAAATCCAACCTACCGATACTCACGTGTTGTATGAGACACTCCCTCACATAATGGATATTTATTCTATTCAATTTAAAGAACTTAAAAAAGGAATTTTCTATCTTACAAAAAAAATGATATTTGATAACAAATTGCCTTGAATATATTTTATCCAATCAACAAATACAAAACTTCGTTCTTTAGCAGCGTTTAAACAATCACCGTCCTTTGTTCGCCTTTGGTGATTTCGCCGATAATCCAGGCTTTGAATTTTGTTTTGATAAGTTTGAGAGCGGCGCTGGAGTGTTTCCCAATCAGAAGCACGGTTACTTTTTGCCATCCTTTTCTCACAACTTTTTAGTGTAGATTGATAAGGTCCCGTCAAGGCAAAGTCCGATTTTCCGGATACCATTGATATATTAAAAAACCATCTCACCGGGCTTGTTAAATAGGCGAGGTTAACACCTATTCACCAAACCAGATACAAACAAAATTCAACCTTGACTTTGCGTGGCTTTGTTTTTATAATATAATATTAATTATTCCTAAGATAAGAAGTTCCGTCAGATTAATTTATATCTCTCGGGGCTATTGTGTTTAATAAACGGGTAGAAGCATGAAAAAACTGTCACTGATTTTAAAAAGGAGCATTATTTTAACAAAAATAGTGACTTCAGAAGCAGAATTAAAATGCTTTTATTATGTCTATCATTAAGGAGATGGTTGAGAATCATCTGGATGAGTAGAAGAAGGTCGGGATGAGTTATCACCCTGCTGAATTTGTAAAATGAGCAATGATTTAAAAGATGGTCAAATAGGTGGAATCAGAAGATTCGTCCAGCGATTGTGGCATTGGTTCACAAATCTCTTTAGGAGAAAGAGATTTGCGATGCAACCGTTTTACAAGAGTGAAATTAAAGATTTTCAGGGGCAAGATAACTTGGAAGAAAAGAATGGAACATCAGAGCGGAATCGAGAAGGAATTCAACATAATAAAAGTAATGGTTCACAAAGCACCTCGTCTGTAGAAAATGGAAATTCTGCTCAACCTTCTACTCAGACTACCATTGATCCAAATATTGAAAAGTTCCTGACCGCACTAACAATTACTTTTTTTTACCTTCTCGGGAAGCATTCAAATGATAAAAAGACCACGAATGTAATAACCGTTGAACCAATCAAAAGAGGAGGACATCCTCATAAAAAAGATGTTGGAGGTAGAACAAAAAGACCTATATCTGCATATTTACACCCCGAAATTGTGTGTTGGAAAAGGGAGCGCGAGTGGATTGTTGGAGTAGTGATTCCAGACGACATTTTGAGCACAAGCAGTATTTCCGTTTACCAAGGTAACACTGAGCTATCCACTGGGCCATCCGAAGACAAGTCACGACCTAGATGCTACCGTCTTTCTACACTCAATACTCCTGTTAAAGTAGTAGTAAATCAAAATGACAAACGGCACATTCATATTCCTCTAAATGAAAAATGGATATTATTTAAATTAAGTGGCAGTGACCTAGAGCATGGGCGAAAAGTCACGCAGATTTCTTCAGGTTTGTACATGGTGATTGTTCCAGATGTATGGAATAGAGATGAGGAGAAGTCGGGTACTCCGCCGATAATACCAGAACCTGTTTTTCTCCATGGTTACACAGCACATTTCTTTGAGATAGATGACAAAAGTCCTGCATATATTGCATTTCGCAATGAATATAAACCGATTGTCATCAGACATAATCCGCAATTTTACCTTGAAGGTCAGAGAATTCCCGATGCAAATGAACGAATGGGACCGCTCTTCGGCGTTGAGCCTCCTCAGATATGTATTAAAAACGGACAGTGGTCAGATGTTAAATCAATCGTGGTAGGACAGGAAGGTGGTGGACAGCAACGATGGAGGCGGGATTTTGAACCAGATGTGACACAGTCGAAACAGAATCTACCTCAGGAAATACTAAAGATGAAGGCTGGTTGGTATTTTATCCGATTTTATGATATGAATAACAGGTTGATTGACAGCCTTGACTTCCGTTTTGTTGTCGGATTGAAGAACATTATAATTCCTCCGGTGGACCTCTCCCCTTCTTCAGATGGACATTTACCACAAACCGTAGAAATTGTACACGATGATGGGTATAATGTGACAAAATTAGATAATGAATGCTCGGAGATTAAGGTAGAAAGGAGTGTCGGGAAAACGATTTTAAGTATACCACCAATGCCCCAGTGTGACTGCACCCATTGGCTTATAAAACCGCAAAACAGCGATGAAGCGGAAGTGGAATTTACCATCTTGATTGAAAGAATCTGGTGGGCTTTGGGAAATTATGAAACCGAGCCTGATAATTGGTCTGATCGTGTAATTACACTTCGGAACTCGGACATCAGATCTACATCAAACATTGCTTTATGGCTCCGATTCCCAAAGCAACGTTGGCTTGATAGCATTTTTGTAGGCTTTGAAGAAAATGCGATGAGGAAATATAACGTTTTGGCAAGTAAGAAAGTTGTTTCAATTCCTATACGAGACTTTTGTGGGCATCGAATATTAGAAAGTCCCGGTACCAGTACTCTTTTTGTAGATATGGGACAAGGACGACAGGTTCAAGCCTGTAGGATCGTCACTGAGGTCCGGTGCACAAAATGCAAAACTGTATTCGCTAAAGAAAATGAGGTATTACAGCATTTCGAAAAAGAGCATATTGAAGATTATGAAGATTATTTTAAACATTTGCCATATGATGAGCTCCAGCAACTATATCCTGAGCTTCCGTACAAAATATATTTATGTCCTTACTGTGGCAATTATGTGGATTCAGATAATGTTCAAAATCCGACGAGCGCAATCTGCAATCACCAACAAAACGAATGCAAAAAAGTGAAACGCGAAGATGGCAATGTGATAATCAGTTTTTCAGTAATTACAGATGTTGAGGAAATTCGGAAATATGTGTTAAAAAACCTACCGTGGGTCTATAAGTGTAAACTATGTGGTGAACATGTAGGCGAAAGTACTTCCATGAAGTTCAAACATTTATCTGAGAAACACAAAAGTTATATATACGAATTATTTTAAAGTTTAAAAAAATACTATGAATACCACGCATTTAGCTTCTGAGATCGAAAAAACATATCGTTGTTATCTGCAGACAACGTTTTACTTTAAAGACCCTGTCTTGCGAAGATCTTTCGAAGAAGCCCTAAATGTTGGACATCTCAGTAAAGGACCGTATTTAGAAGCAACGCCAGTGTTTAAGCGGGGGACAAAAGCGTCAAACTTATTTGAAGAATTGTTGCAGTCCAAGATTGATCCGGGGTTCCTCAAAGCTATAGAAGGCGACCGACCGCTTTATCACCATCAAGAACAATCTATTCGGTCGGTGTTCAGCGGCCACAATGTTGTAGTGGCGACAGGTACGGGTAGTGGTAAGACCGAAGCTTTTCTTTATCCGATACTACTGCACTTGTACCAAGAGTTCAAATCTGGCACGCTCGGTCCGGGAGTACGTGCACTAGTCCTCTACCCAATGAATGCCGTTGCCAACGACCAATGCGAAAGACTTGGTAACATCTGCGCACGACTGAAGACGGAGAACTCGCCATTCCACGTCACGTTTGGTCAATACATTGGCGAAACCCCCGAAAACGAGAATGATTCAAAACGTCATGCCCGCGATCATATATCGCGACGTGACCAAAAAGGACATTCCATCATAAGAAATAATCGAGTTATACATGGGGAGCTCGTTCTTCGTTCTGAGATGCGAATCACACCCCCACATATTTTATTAACTAATTATTCTATGCTCGAATATTTGCTCCTCCGCCCAGATGACAGCCCCTTGTTCGACAACGGACAGGCGCGTTGGTGGACATTCCTGATCTTGGATGAGGCACACCAATATCGGGGAGCGAAGGGAATTGAGATGGCAATGCTCCTGAGACGGCTTAAACAAAGGCTGCGGGAAGGTGGACGGGAGAGTCCATTTCGATGTATCGCGACTAGTGCAACACTGGCTGGTGGCGACAGAGATAAACCTGCAGTTGCAGAGTTCGCTACCAATCTCTTTGGTGAGCCTTTTGAACCCCAAGATATTATTCTGGGTGAGACCGAGCCCATTCCTGAATCAGGGACTGTTCGTTTCAATCGTGATGATTACTGTATCTTGTCTCGAATCTTTGAAGGCGATGAACAGGTAATATTACAAATCTCATCCATTGGAAATAAATATGGCATTGCGATTCCAACAAACGAAAAACCTGAGAGGGTGGTGGGAAAACTATTAAAAAATGACAAGCGATCTACAGAACTGCGCCGACTAATCACTGGCAACCCACAGGAGGTTCACACTATCGCTGAGCAAATCTTTAACGATCTCCCGCAGCAGGAAAGAGTTGCCGCACTATCTGAATTAATCGTGCTGCTACTGCGAGCCGAAGATCCGACTACAGGCGCCCGTCTTCTTTCAGCACGTTACCATCTCTTTCTCAGATCGTTAGAAGGAGCTTTTCTGTCTATTAATCCTGAGAAAAAGGTTGTTCTTGATAGGCGGAGGGATGGTGATTCTGAGTTCTTTGAAATCGCACTATGTCGAGAATGCGGTCAGCATTACATTGTAGGTAACATCGTAAACGGCAAACTGGTAGAGGCGGTGCGCGATCCCGGTCGTGAAGATTTTGGTGCAACATTCTTTTTGCCTTTAGAGGACAGTACATTTGAAGAAGATGACAATGATGATGGAGTAAACATACAGAACATAGCCACAAGTTATAAATTATGTTCTAAGTGTAGGGAAATTCGCCGAGCTACCGAGAAATTACGCTGTGGGCATGGAGTAGAAATTCATCTACTGAAACAGGAACAGGCAAAAGAGAAAGAAGACCAGATCCCTCGGTGTGTGGTTTGCGGCTACCAAGCCCGCGATCCCGTGCGTGAAGTGGTCCATGGAACAGATGGTCCACATGCCGTCATTGCAACAACTCTTTACAAAGAACTCCCCAAAAACCGCCGTAAAATATTGGCCTTCGCTGATGGTCGTCAGGAAGCTGCATTTTTCGCTTGGTATCTTGAGAAAAGTTACAAAGACATTCTATCTCGCAATCTAATTCTGAGGGTGATTCAGACTCAGGCATTACATTCCTCTGAAGGTTCGTCTATACAGGATCTCGCGACGGGCTTGCGCGATCTGTTCCGTCAGAATAATGTGTTTCCACCAGCCACCAGCGAATTACAATTGAAACGCGAAGCATGGTTGGCGCTTTACAGGGAATTTCTGACAGACGAACCTCGAATCTCACTCGAAGGTGTTGGCTTGGCGTGTTGGAAAATCCAATGGCCGCCATGGTTCAGCATCCCTGATGTTTTTACTAAGGCGCCATGGTCCCTATCTGACGAAGAAGCGCGCAATCTTGTCTTCATTCTACTAGATACAGTACGTACCGACCATGCCGTTGAAATTCACACCGAAGATGGCATTTCGTTGAAATGGACCGACCTATCACTTCAGACGCCACAGATGTGTGTATCTCCAGTTGATGCAGGGAAATTGAATAAAAATGAGCGCAAATGGGCAGGTAAAACAGGAAGACGAGTTAAACTCTTAGAAAAACTTTATAAACGCATCCATGCAGAGGCGTCCGAACAAGAAGCAGTCAATGAAGCATTAAGAGCGCTGAGAGTCTTGTGGGATACCCTTTGGGATTATGACAATAAAGCACCAACAGCAGACGATCGTTTGCTAATTCGCATTAATGACTCACGTAGGTTAAATCCGGACTGGTGGCGACTCCGTTACATTAGAGATAGTGAAGAGATATATCAATGTGATACCTGCGGCAGGGTCCAACCGGTCTCCGTCCATAGTATGTGCCCAAGGCATCGTTGTCCAGGCGCGTTAAAGAAAGTGTTGCGGGGAGCACTTGAATCTAATCACTACAGACTTCTGTATGAAATGGATTTACCAGGTTCACTGCGTGTTGAAGAACATACAGCACAGCTTAATAGCGAAAAGGCACGCGAATTTCAGGGTGAGTTCCGCGAAGGCAAGATCCATATCTTGAGTTGCTCTACCACATTTGAACTTGGCGTGGACCTTGGTGATTTAGATACGATTTTTCTCCGAAATGTGCCGCCAGAAGCCTTTAATTATGCCCAACGTGTTGGTCGCTCTGGTCGCAGAAGTGGATATCCAGGATTTGCAATCACTTATTGTAAACGCGGTTCCCATGATCTCTACCACTTTGCCGAGCCCCAACGAATGTTAACTGGAAAAAATCGACCGCCTGTCATATCCATACGAAATGAAAAGATCGTAACGCGCCATATGGTAGCAGTAGCTCTATCTTTCTTTTTTAGGGCGTTCAAGGAAAGATTTCTCCAAGTAAGGGGATTATTAAAGGATTTGGAAACACCAACTGCTGTAAGCGATTTTAAGGAATTCCTCAAGAATAGGCAGTCTCTAATCGAGGAAACTCTCCGACAAATCGTTCCATCAGAAATTACAACCAAATTAGGATTAGATGATGGGAGCTGGATCGAGAAAATTACTGGCGAAGATAGTCGCTTTGCTTTGGCTGAAGCGGAAGTCTCAAGCGACTACAAAGCGGTCAGAAATCTTGAGCAGATTGCGGGAAATGCGAGGGACTACAAAACCGCTGAGTGGGCAAAAAAACGAGCCGAAACTATTGCGAGTGAGGATGTTCTTTCTTTCCTTTCAAGGAAAGCTGTGATACCTAAGTATGGTTTTCCTGTGGATGTGGTTGAGTTAGATACGCAGCAAATACAACAAAATCAGGAGGGATCTGATGTTTCGCTTCAAAGGGACCTCAGCATTGCCATTTCTGAGTTCGCACCAACTAGTAAATTAGTAGCAAACAAGAAAGAGTGGACATCATATGGCTTAAAAAAAGTAGCAGGAAGAGAATGGGATCGAAGACGGTATGCTCGCTGCTCAATCCATAGTGCTTTCAAGCAATGGAATGAAAGTGAATCCTTTCAGGACGCGATGCTATGTGGCTGTAAACTCCAAACCCGTAAATATATTATCCCTCTTTTTGGATTCGTTACAGAAAGAGACAAACCGAAAGAGCCAAAAAATCGTCCTCCAAAGGTTTTCTCCACGCGCCCCTATTTTGTACGCTCGCTTGAGAAGGCACAAAACATTGAACTACCTGCGAGTTCGCCGATGATATCACTCACCAAGGCATCGCCAGGGATAATGGTTGTACTATGCGAAGGACGTCTAGGAGCTGGATTCTACGTCTGTTTGGATTGTGGAGCGGGTTTCAGTGTGAATCAGCGTCCACCACACAAAACCCCGCAAGGCCAAAAATGCTCTGGCACGCTTGAAAACGTGTCGCTCGGGCATGAATTCGTAACGGACGTTCTTCAATTACAGTTTAAACTTGCACTACCTGTTGGAGAGGAGCCTGGACCATTTACCCTTTCGCTAGCTTATGCTATTGTTGAAGGAGCAGCTGAAATACTGGAGGTACCGTCAACAGACCTCAACGCCACTATCGTACACAGCCTTACCGGTATGCCGTCTATTGTCCTTTACGACGATGTTCCTGGTGGAGCTGGGTTAGTTGCTAGACTAGAAAGTGAGGATGTGCTGAAAGAATGTTTACAGGCTGCATGCAATAGAGTAGATGGAAGTTGCGGCTGTGCGCCAAACACAAGCTGCTACGGTTGCTTACGTCATTACCGAAACCAATTTGCCCATCAACAGTTAAAGCGTGGTCCTGTTTACGATTACCTAAAATCTCTTCTACAAAAATGGTCGTCGGTTGTCCTCAAATGAATATTAATGTTTGTATTAATGATAAGACATGGAGGTATCACGCGCATTTTGCTAATAAAAACAAATCTAATGTTGAGAATGTACGAGAATATATTGCGAAAATCAATCGATTGGAGAAATACAGAAATATTATTTAAAATTTCTATCTCCTATAGATTTTGTTCTGTATTTCAATGAATTTAATAAGGGTACTGACAAAATTTTAAATCCAAAACATCAAATCTCTCCCCAATTCCCATCCCTTTACACAATCACTGTCTTTTGTTCGCCTTTGGTGACTTCGCCGATAATCCAGGCTTTGAATTTTGTTTTGATGAGTTTTAGGGCAGCGTCGGCAATGTCTTTTGAGATTACGGATGTCATCCCGATGCCCATATTGAAGACCTGATACATCTCGGCGTCTTCAATTTTTCCGTATTTTTGCAGGACTTGAAACACAGGCAGGACATCCCACGTTCCTTTTTTGATTAGCGCATTGCAGTTTTTGGGCAAAACGCGCGGGATATTATCAATGAAACCTCCGCCGGTAATGTGGGCAAAGGCTTTCACCTTTACCGTCTCTTTATTGAATTTTTCTATTAGTTTGCGGATGACAGATAGGTAACTGATGTGGATTTTCATCAACTCATCGGCAACCGTCCCGGAGAATTCAGGGATTTTAGACTCCGGTTTGAGTTTCATTTCATCAAAGAAAATCTTCCTTGCCAGAGAATAACCGTTTGTGTGGAGTCCGCTGGATTCAATGCCAATTATTACGTCGCCGGGTTTTATTGTCTTGCCTGTTAGGATTTTTGATTTTTCTACGACACCGACAATTGTGCCAGAGACGTCGTATTCGCCTTCTTTATAAAAGCCGGGCATCTGCGCGGTTTCGCCGCCTATTAGGGCGCAATTATTCTCTGCGCAGGCTTTCGCAAAGCCGCTTATGAGTTCAACAAACACCGATTCTTCCAGTTTCCCTGTGCCAATATAATCAAGGAAGAATAGCGGTTCAGACCCGAGCACGGCTATGTCGTTGACGCAGTGGTTAACCAAATCCTGTCCAACCGTGTTGTGGCGGTTTATCGCAAATGCAATTTTGAGTTTTGTGCCGACGCCATCAACGCTGGAGACCAGCACGGGCTCTTTGTATTTTTTAGTGTCCAGTTGGAAAAGTCCGCCAAAACCGCCGACCTTGCCAAGAACGCCCTTGCGATTAGTTGAAGCCAGCAGTTCAGGCAATTTGGACTTTGCCTTGTTTGCCAGATCAATATCTACACCTGCAATTTTGTATGCGCTATTTTTCATCACCGGTATTAACAATTGCAAAAACTTTGTTTCTATTCAATGAATTTTCCAAAATGACGGGCAAAAACTGGCAGGACGATCAGGGTTAAAATTGTGGATGTCAAGAGCCCGCCAAGAATTACAATTGCCATTGGACCTTCAATTTCTCTTCCTGCTTCTCCCGCGCCGAGCGCAAGCGGCAACAAACCAAGCGCGGTGACAAGCGCCGTCATTGTCACAGGCACCAGTCGTTCGGTTGCGCCTTTTATGACGGCTTCGTCGCCCCATTTAAAATTCTCTTTTTTCACAATATGTTCAAAATGAGAGATGAGCATAATAGTGTTGCGCGTGGATAGTCCGAAAAGCGTGACAAATCCAACAAGCGTGCCTATTGAGAGGGTTCCACCAGTGGCAAAGACCGCAAGCACCCCTCCAATCAGCGCGAATGGCAGGTTTATTACCACGAGCCCCAAATTCCGCCAATTTTTAAACACAACATAAAGCAGTAATAAAATGAACGCGCCCGCTAAACTGGAGTGGACTAAGAGGTCTCGTTTGGTTTCAGCGCGAGCCTCCGCGGCGCCTGCAAAGAGAATGTGCAGATTTTCCGATGACTTGGTTAAATCCAGTATTTTTTCCTTTGCCTCTTTTGAGAAAGAAACAATGTCTCTGCCCTGAACATTGCAGGTAACCTGAATGAGCCGTCGGGCGCCTTCGTGGCTGATTGTATGACGGTCTGAGACCAGTTTGATTTCCGCAAGTTCAGACAATGGAACTGTGATTCCTTCGCTGTTTCTGACCCTGAGATTTTTTATGTTCTCCGGATGCTGCCGTTCGGATTCAGTCAGAATTACATTAACGTCGATAATCCTTGTCTGATGGTAAACCTGACCGACTTCTGCCCCTTCATAACAAGCGCTGATTGTATCCAGAACTTCTGCCGGGGTTAAATTCCAGTAAACAAGTTTTTCGGGAATTAACTTGATTAAAATTTCAGGGATTGAGCCGCTAATATCTCTTTGAACATCAACGGCGCCGTGAAGTTTTGATAAAACCTCTTCAATTTCTTCGCCTTTGCGGTCAATCGCGTCCAGGTCGTCTCCGAAAACCTTTACCACAAACTCGGCAGTGGCGCCTGAAAGCGTCTCTTCCATTCGTTCTACTAAAAAAGGCATAATTTTGAAACTTACTCCGGGGTATTTTGATAGAACCTCTCGCATTTTCATTACAATTTGTTCTTCCACTTCGCCTTCGCAACGATCAAGGTCAACGTGGATCTCGCTGTAGTGCGGACCGAACGGGTCTTCGCCCATTTCCGCCCTGCCTGCTTGTTGGGAAACGGCGCGGATACCGGGTATTTTTTTCAAATCCTCGGTTACAAGTTTTCCGAGTCTCAATGACTCTTCCAGAGAACTCCCCGGCACAGCAGACATATGGATGAAGTAGTGTCCTTCGCGGAATTCAGGCAAGAATTCGCCTTCAAAGTAGCGGGTTGTTATTAATGCCGCTGCGGTTATAAGAATGATGAGAAAGGCAAGTATCCATTTATATGGCATTAAAAAGCGGAGAATACCGCTGTGAACCGACTTTACCCAGCGAATATAGAATGGTTCGGAGAGAACTTTTGACCCGTGAATTAAAAGATAACAGAGCGCGGGCGTTACGGTCAAAGCAACGATGAGCGAGGCTAATGTCGCAAGTATGAACGCAACTGCCAGAGGCGCAAACAATTTGCCCTGAATCCCGCCCATTGATAATACAGGCAAGAACACAATCGCAACGATGAACGTGGCAAACACAATTGCGTGTCTGACCTCAAGCGAGGCGTCAACAATTACGTCAAACCACGGTTTTGGAGAAGGGAGATTCTGGTTTTCGCGGAGCCGTCTGATTATGTTTTCAAGGTCAATTATTGCGTCGTCAACCACGACGCCGATGGCAATCGCGAATCCGCCAAGCGTGAATGTGTTAATTGTGACGCCGAAAAAATCAAGAACAATAACCGCTGTAAGCAACGAGAGCGGGATAGCGACAAACGAAATAAGCGCGGTTCTAAACTTGAGCAAAAACAGGAAAAGCACTACAGCGACAAGGATTGCGCCTAACAGCAGCGAGTCTCTGATTCCGTCGAGGGCGACTTCAATAAATTTTGCTGGTCTAAACAAATTTTTATAAAGCGTTATTCCCTTTCCCGCGATTTCGCCCGCAAGCGAGTTAATAGCCGTTTCAACACTTCTTGTAACGTCTAATGTGTTGACCCCCAGCTGGCTCGCGATTAACAATATCACGCCTTTTTTCCCGTCAACGAGCGCATCGCCGAATTTGGGTTCAGCGCCCCAGCAAACTTCCGCTACCTGTCCGAGCAACAACCTTTGACCGTTCGGCAGGATTATCGGGACTTTTGCAAGGTCTTGCGGTGTTGTAGATTGCGCTTCAGCCCTTATGATGACTCGCTGGTTGTCGTTTTCAATAAAACCCGCGCCTTTGATTCCAACACCCTGACGCGCAGCGTTAATGATATCGTTTACCGCAAGGTTGTATTTAAGAATCTCGTCGGGTTTGATTTTTACCTGTAGTTGCTGGACTTCGCCGCCGAAGATGTCAACTTTGGCAACGCCGGGTATTGCCATCAAGTAGGGGCGGAGTCGCCACTCGGCATAAGTCCGGATGTCCATAAGCGAGAGATTTGATGATACAAGACCGATGGAAAGTATTGAACAGGTTGAACCGAGGATAGGTCCCATTCTTGGCGCTTTGACACCCTGCGGCAATCGCGCGCTTGCTTCAACAAGTCGTTCAGCAACGGTTTGCCGAGCCTGAAACAGGTCAGTGTTTTCTTTGAAAATAATTGTAACAACCGATAGTCCTTGAATAGATTGCGAACGGAGCGCATCCATACCTGGCAATCCGCCGAGGGCGGTTTCAATCGGTATTGTGACCAGCTGTTCTACTTCAAGCGGAGAAAGTCCGGGCGCTTCTGTTTGAATTACAACCTGCGGTGGCGCGAATTCAGGGAAAACGTCAAGTTTTACTTTGAATGATTTATAAACACCGTAAACAATTACCAGCAACGCAAGCGCGACGATGAGGTTTTTGTATTTTAGAGAAAGCTGGACAATAAATCTCAACATAAATTATATCCCCCTTTATTCAACGAGCCGTATCTGGGATTTTAATTCCTCAGACAACAGCATCTGAGCGCCTTTTACAACAATCAGGTCGGAAGGTTTTACAGAGTCTGTGATAATCCAGCCGCCATCTACAGGAGACTCAGGTTTTATATGAACCCGCAAGAACTCATCAGGATTTGATTTTTTATAAACCCATAATGAGCCAGAAGCCCGCACAGTTGCAGACTCCGGCAAAAAAAGTCCCTTTATTTTTAAGCCCAGATCAAACATCGCCTTTACCTTCATTCCTACAGGAAGAGAGCTGTCTTTTACTAAATAAATGAACGAGCGGCTTATGTTTCCTGCTTCTACGACTTTTGGCGTGGCAAAGTATTGGCCCTCGTAAGAATTTTTTTCTTCGTTAACCAGAGAAATTTTCACAGATTTTGGCGGGTTTTCCAGAGATTGCCCGGGGAGCAAATCTACGCGAATCAAACATTGCTTATGCTCAATGAACTGTCTTAAAAAAGATTCGATATCCTTGTTCGCGGCAATTTCTTCGCCCCATTGGATAGCGATTTTATTTAGAATGCCGCGGATTGTCTCGTCCTGTTTTATAACTTCCGCTTCTGCGTTTTCTACATCTTTAAGCGGGGCGTTCTTTCCCGTTTCGTATAAAGTTTTCATTCGTGCGAAGGTTCGTTTTGCCAGGCCAAGGTTTATGTGCGCGGTTTTTAAATCGGTTAAATACCCGACGAGCGGCGAAACATCTAAAACAGAACCGAATGCGTAAAATTGGTTTTCTTTGACAATCTCTGACAAATTCGTTGTCTGGATGCCGAATTTTTTCTGTTCCTCGTCATTGAGTTTTACGACTATTTGACCGGCAGAGTTTGTTGTGACGAATTGTCTGGATTCAACCGGTTTTTCTTCCGAACCTTCAGCCGCTTTCTCCGCTCGCGACAGTTTATACAACTGGAACAATCCGAAGCCGCAAGCACCGATTAATCCGAGAGAAATTAATAATAAAACTATTTTTTTCATAATGATTTCTTTATTTTATATTAAGTAAATTCAATGGACGGTAAAAGGCTGATTCTAACTTTGCAATTGCCTTTTCCCAGTTTATATACGCTTCTATTAATGGTTTTTCTATTGAAAAGAGGTCAACTCTGGCGTGTTCCAGGACAAGGGCGTCAATTACGCCGGATTTTAACTGCGCTTCTAAATCTTGGAGGTGTTTCTCTTTGATTTGTTGCAATGTCTGGAAGCGCCTTAATTCTTCAATAGCTGTGTTTGCCGAAACAATTGCTTCTTCCATCTCCGATATGGCTTTTATCTGAATTTCGTTAAATTTAGCGGCTGCGAGGTTGCGGTTTGCCAGCGCTTCTGCGATCGGTCCCTGATTTCGATTAAATATCGGTAGGTCAACTGTCAGTCCTAATTTCCATTTGTGTTCGCCCTGGTCAAATTCGTATCCCGGACCGATAACAATGTCCGGATATTGTTTTGCAATTTCAAGTTGGAGCGCGGATTGCGCCGCTTCGTATTCATATAATTGCGCCAGAATGTCAGGTCGCGTCTTTAAAGCGGTCTCTATGGCGTTTGTAGATAAAAAGTAATTCAATAGATTTGTGTCGTAGTTGAATTTAAGGAGTATGTTTATATTTTTAACAGCCTCTAGTGGCACGCCGATGGCTGAAGCAAGTTGCGGCAACGATTCGTTGAATTGTCTTATAGCGGAACTGAGTTCAATCTGCGCGCTTGCTATTGCAATGATAGAAGGTGTTACATCTGTGGCTTTAATTTCGCCAGCGTCAAGTTGAGATTCCATTGAACTTTTTATTTTCTCTAAAAGTTTAATCTGGCTTTGCAAGATGTTGCTCCTGCTTTGCGCGGATAAAAGTTCAATCCAAATATTCCGTATGTTCGCTCTTACTTGCCAAGCAGCGGAAACAAGGTTCAACTTTGCTATTTCAACCCGATTTGTTGCGACCGCGATTCTTAATTTTCGTTTATTTGCTGTTTCTATTGGAACTGCAATGTCCACTGCTGGCAACCACGGATTTACCCCTTCCTGTCCCAAGGCGGTTCTGTTTATCGCTCCGAGCGGACTGATGGATGGGTTTGGTCGCGCGCCAGCAGTGATTATGGCGCTTTCGGCTGATTTCACAGACAACCGCGCGGTTTCAAGAGCCGGATTAAAATATAACCCGGCAATGGCAAGGTCTTCAAAGTTCCACTCCTTTATTGGCCAGTCTATATTAGTTCTTCCTGTGTTTTGCTCTACAAATATTTTTAATTCAGAACAGTTAAGACTTCTTGAGTTAAACTGATTATATAATTGCGAAGGATTTAACGATACCCTTTGAAACTTTACACACCCGGTAAATAAAATTACCGCGCTGATGATAACAGAGCCGGATTTCACAATATATTTCTTATTTATCATATTATGCAAACTACTTTAATACTGCTTTGAGCATTCTATGCAATCTAAACAATTTGGCAACGTTGTCAATCTGCTGTCCGACGAGTGAAAAATATATCATCCTATTTCATTCGCTTCAAAAATCAATCTACGGACTCGGGAATCAGAGTTCTGGAAATCATAAACATCAAACGCAAGAGGTTAACGTTTTTCATTAATTTTAGGAAAAATTTTTAAAAACCTATTTGACGACTTTATAATTCTCGCTATATTTCAAACGTTCGTTTTAAACGATCGTTTAAATAAATGGATGGGAAAGGCAAAACATCCGATCCGAAAGATCGGATACTTGACGTGGCGGAAAAAATCTTTGCCGAGCGTGGTTTTGAAGGCGCTTCGATGCGCGAGATCGTAAAGGCGGCAAAGGTGAACCTCGCCACTGTTTATTATTATTTTGATTCAAAGGAAGGTCTTTTGTGGGCGGTTCTTGATCGCAGGTTTGACCCATTCTATAAGGAACAGAAAGAAACCCTTAAAAAACTCCAGGAAAATCCAGATAAATACAGTCTGGAAGATATTCTGGAGTTAATGCTAAAAACGCCGTTGAGCATTGCGGAATCCGAACCTTCAAGAATTCAGATTATCAGGCGGCTCATCGGCAGAATGGTCACCGAACCGCACCGGCTGAATCACGAAGTCAATAAACGACGGCATAAAGATTTGCGAGAAGGTTTTATAAATCTGATCAGGTTAAAAGTTCCTTATTTGACAGAATTAGACCTGCAATGGCGGTTTGAATTAATCTGGGGTTCTATGTTTTTTATACTGTGCAACCCGCAAAAGGTTGAATTTATGAGCGGAGGAGTCTGCAATCCATTAGATACGAAAACAGTTTTGAGCCAGATGTTGAAGTTTTTCTCCGCTGGTCTAAGGGCTCCAAGCGCGGCAGAGGATTTCAAAAATAAATCAAAAAACGAGCAAACAATTTTATAGATATGAAGAAAACAAACCTAATAAAAGTTGCTGGGATAGTTATAGTAGCGGTCGCTGGTTTAACAGCCTGTTCTCAAAGGCAGGGTCAGGCGCCGCAGATGATGCCGATGGTTACTGTGGCAAAACCGGTCATCAGCGCGGTAACGAACTGGGATGAATATCCGGGACATCTTGAGTCCATAGAATATGTAGAAGTCAGACCGCGGGTCTCCGGCTACATAGAATCAATCCATTTTGAAGATGGCGCCGAAGTAAAAGTCGGCGATCTGTTGTTTATAATTGACCCGAAGCCGTTTGAAGCCGAACTCTCCCGCGCAAACGCCGAACTGGCGCGCGCAAAGGCGGCTCTTGAACAGGCGCGCGCAAGCAAATTGCAGGCAGAAACGAGGCTTGAGCTTGCAAAAAACGATTTAACCCGAGCCGAAGGGTTGAGAGCAGCAAAGGCAATTTCTGAGGAAGAATATGACCTTCGCT
>JBMFQZ010000024.1:0-59988 GCA_049968335.1 Verrucomicrobiia bacterium | reverse complement strand
AAGAGCAAGTTCTTTTTCCAGGTTTTTAACCTTTTCCGCGCTTTGTTTGTAGTCATTAACCTGTTTTTCAATCTCTTTCAGAGATTTTTCAAGAGACTCTTTTTCCGCAGTTAAACTCTTAATTCTTTCTTCTTTAACAGCATTTTCACTTACCGTTGCTGTTAACCTGTTTTCAAGGTCTTTAATCTTTGCGTCCATCTCGGCGCTGAAAGGATTTGTATTAGAATTCTTAAGTCTGGCTTCAAGCAAATCTTTTTCAATCTTCAAAGCCTCATATTTGCCCTTTAACAGACTTAACTCTTCTTTTGCGGCATCAAGTTGTTGTTTTAAACTTTTTGTTTCTTCCGAAATGTTTTGTTTTTTTAAATCTTCAATCTGTTGTTTAAGCGCTTGATTTTCGGATAATAAACTTTCAACATTAGAATTCAGGGCAGGAGCGGATTTTTGCCGTTTGCTTAAGTTTTCTTTTTCCTTTTTTAAAGACGCAATTGTTTTATTCTGTTTTTCAATTTCTTTATTCAAATCATCTATTTTGCTCTGAAGTTTCTTAATTTCTTTTTGTTCTAATTTTGAAGAATTTCTTGTCTTTTCCTCCTTGATAGCCATTTCTAATTCCTCTTTTTGTTTTGCAAGCAGAGATAATTCTTTATTCTGGCGTTCAAGTTTTTCAGTGGTTTCCGCAAGCGCCTTTTGCACGGCGGCAAATGCCGCTGGCTCAATCAATTTAGAATTTTTCTCCCGCTCCTGAATAATTGATACCTGCAATAATTCTATCTGTTTTTCAAGATTTCTTATTTTATCGTTAGCCCTTGCGATTTCGCCCGGGTCAACAGCAACTGGTTGTACAGACAACGCCTCTTTTAACTTTACTTGCAACTGATCGCGTTCGTTTTTTAACTGTATTAATTGCTGCTGCAGGGCTTGAATTTGTTCCTTTGCATCTTGTTGTGTTTCTTTTGCCGCAGATTGTTCTGATGGCTGTTGTGGTTTCTCAATGGATTTTTGAGGTTGTTGTTCTGATTTTTGCTGTATTTGCTGCGTCCCACCAAGTGATGAAATCTTCTCGGTAAGGTAATTTAATCTGTATCTAACAACATTAGGATTCCAACCGGGAAAATTGCGTTGAAATTTTTCAAGTTCAGATTTCGCCTCCAGATATTTTTCAACAGCAAGCCTGTTGTCTCCGGATTGATTCAAACTGTCGGCTTGTTGAATCTTCTCATAAATTTTTACATAGATATCATCGGCGTCCTCGGACCTAATGCCAATGACGGATAATGTCAATATAACAACAATTAAATAAACCTTAAGATTCATACCAGCTAAATTTAATAACAAAATTATTTTTATGCAACACTACTGATTGACATATTTCAATTGATTGTGCTATTTTTGATGTTAATGGTTGAAAAGGTATGGGCTCGACGTTAGACCAGCAGGTTCTGGTGTTGAATCGGCTGTGGCAGGCTGTAAATGTTTGCTCGGTGCGAAGGGCTCTCACTTTGCTCTTTACGGGACACGCAGAAGTAGTATTTGAAACTGCGGAGGGCAATTTTCAAACATTCAATTTTCTTGAGTGGCACGATTTTTCGCAACGCGAGCCAGTTCCGGATGAAAGCATATCCACTGTCTCATTCAGAATCAGAATCCCTCGCGTTATAATGCTTTTATTTTTTGATAAATTGCCAAAGAAAGAGGTGAAATTCACTCGTCACAATATTTTTGAACGAGACAAAAATACCTGCCAGTATTGCGGTAGGGTTTTTGATAGGAAAGAATTAAACCTTGACCATGTAATACCGAAAGACCGTGGTGGACCAACAACATGGGAAAACATTGTTTGCTCCTGTATAGAGTGTAACACTAAAAAGGCTAATCGGACGCCGCAGGAAGCGGGGATGCGATTAATTCGCAAACCTAAAAAACCGAAATGGAGACCATTCGTTCAAATTAATTTTAATATTCAGCAGCACGATAGCTGGAAACACTTTATTGACCTTGCATACTGGAATGTTGAATTGGGCGAAGATATTGAATAATCCCGTATAAAGGTTATCAAATCTTAAATTGATTCGCATCGTATATTTCTCATTGAGTTCTCAATTAGGTATGATTATCATATCAGTATGGATTCATTAAATAAAGTTGGACCGGCATTGTTTAAAGAAGAACAGCGATTTTCAGTAACGTTATTCGTAATTCCGATGTTGTTAATCACTTTATTTGCCACATACATAATAATTAATGGAATGTATAAACAATTAGTCGAAGGGATTCCCTGGGGAAATAGACCAATGTCAAATTCCACGTTAAAAGTCGTCGGTCCATTAATACTGGCGCTGATTTGGGGTGTTTTTTATCTGTTCTTTTATATGCGGCTCATCGTTGTGGTCGGTGAAAATGCGTTGTTAATTCATTTCAGACCACTCGTTAAAAAGATCATAGAATATAACAAGATTCAATCCTGTGAAGCGGTTGAATACAGGCCTATTAGAGAATTTGGCGGATGGGGAATAAGATTTCGTGCTGGAGAGGTTGCATATACAGTTTCTGGGACACGGGGCGTAAGGCTTGAATTAAAAGAAGGGAAAAAGATTCTCATCGGTTCCCATCAACCTGAACGGCTTGCCAATGAAATCAAAACCAGATTAACAAAAGCCACTATTAGTTGATTTAACTCTAACCATTTTTATCTTTAAAAGCCTTAAAAACAGTTTGACATATTCTAAAAAAAATTATTTGATTTGTGTAAATATATTCTGATCCTTTTGGCTGCGAAATTTGTTTTATTATACAGATATAATTCTGCAGTCAAATGGAGTGGAGATAAAAGATTTAGAATCTGCCGGCACGGGTGTGTTCTGGCAGTAAAGAATGAAAAACCAACTAATTAGAGATACAATGAACAACCAGAATCAGCAACAATCTTCATCACTACCGGGTTATATAGCAAGCGCGACTCCAAATCCGATGGATAAACGCGCTCCGTGGTATAAAAACACAGCGCCAACGTATGCAGGAATATTCCTGTGGTTCGTATTCTGGCAGGATGCGGTCAATGGAGGCAGTCTTGGCGGTGGACTCGCGCAAGGATTAGGTATGGCGCTTTTCGGGATAGTCTTAGCGGCGCTTATCTGTCACTTCTTGTTTTATGTTGTTCCGGGTATGTTTGGTATGAAAACCGGGCTTCCGCTTTATATTGTTGGAACTTCAACTTTTGGCGCGCAGGGAGGATTTATTATGCCCGGGTTCTTGATGGGGGTTCTGCAATTTGGATGGCTTGGCGTAAATGTTTACTTCTCGTCCCTCGCATTGGCAGCAGTAATTCCAATTCCCGCAAAGATTATTATGATAATCTGGGGTGTTTTAGCCGCATTTGTGGGATTAAAAGGGATTCAGTATGTCGCGCGTGTGGCGACATATTTGCCTTTGATCCCGCTGGCAATACTTTTAATTATGTTTGTTAAAACGATGAGTGGCATCGGTTCATTTGATCAAAATAAACTTATTGAAATGCACAAAGTTGCTATGCCTGATGCGAAACCTGCGCTTGATTCTCTTGGAATTCTCGCCTTAGCTCTTACATATATCGTTGGATTCTTTGCAACAGCCGGCGCAGCAGGTGTGGATTTCGGTTTAAACAGCAGAGATAAAAAAGATGTTCAGTGGGGCGGTTTAATTGGAATAGCCCTTGCGATTATTGTTACAGCCGGTATCTCCGCTATGGTTGTTGCTGGCGCTATGGGAAGCGCAGATTTAGCCACTAAAGCTGCTGAAGCCTGCAAAGGCAAAGATGGCTGGGTTTTGCGTTCTACTAATTTAATACCTGTCATATTAGGAGAAAATCAGGGTAAATGGATTATGTTCTTGCTGGCTCTTACAGCATTTCCATCGGCGTGTTTCTCTTCTTTCATAGCCGCAAACAGTTTCAAAACCACCTTGCCAAAAGTAAACCCATTCGTTTCTGTCGGAATTGGCGCTGCGGTCAGTATTATTCTGGCTTTGACCGGGCTTGCCGGAAAAGTAGTTCCGGTATTCGTTATAATCGGCGCTTCATTCGGTCCAATCTGCGGTGCGATGATGGTTGATTATTTGCTTGCCGGTGGAAAATGGACAGGACCGCGGGCTGGATTTAATCCTGCTGGCTGGATTTCCTGGGCATTTGGATTTGTGGTTGGCATTCTTCCAAACATTGGCGTTGCAATTCCTGCCGCCCCGGTGCTCGCATTTATCGTAGGCGCTGTTGTTTATTTCTTATGCGCAAAGGCTGGATTGCAATCGCAGGTGTTGCAATTGCCTGATAAACTGGCTCAAGCCACAAAGTAATATCAATTCTTTTTAAGATTGCAAAACCGTCTTTTCCAAAACAGGAAAAGGCGGTTTTTATTTTCTTGGATGTTTTATAACGTATATTATCTGATATATCTTTAAAACCTATAACTCCATTTTAAAATGTTGATAATTTTTTATTGAACTTTTTGACAATTTAGTAATTCTGGATTTTGTGCCAAAACAAGTACTTGGAAAAAGCATAGGCAATTTGTTAGAAACCGATAAATCGGTTTCAAAACCATTATTGCAAACCGCTAAAACGTTGGAGCCAGAGAAATTATCAAGTCAAGGACTGAAGGTGTTGGTTGCCGGGGCAGAATCTGCTAAAATGCAGAATGGCAACCTTTTGCAAAATAATCAAAAGTATCCTGACACGAACAGCGTTCCCCACTCTGTCAAGCGGTCTAAAAACTCTTTAATAATATTATTTGCAGCAGACCTGTTTTTGATAATTATGGCATTTACCTTAATATTGGGAAAGTCAACGGCGCCATCAGCATACGAATGGTCGATTGCCATTGCTTCAATAATAATAGGCGCCATTTTAGGCTGCTGGACGATACTTGAGCGCTCAGCAAATCAATAATTTCTAAATGACAGGTACAACATTTGATCTTTAGAATATAATGATTTCAATAAGGTTTAACTGATATGGATAAATTGAAAATAATTGGGAACTGGCCGCGGCTTGGTAGCGGCGATGTCCGTTATAAAAAGGCAATCGGAACAATTTTTCCAAAATATTCAACTATCGTTGTACTTCCCGGTATTCATGCAACTCAACGGCTTGATTTAATTGAACATTTAAATTTGGAACGGTTAAAAAACAACCAGCCACCGCTATCGCAACAGGAACAGGATGAAATAATTGATGACGGCGTAGATTTATTTTTTGACGACAATGCAATACTCATAAGGCCGCAACCCGATAGAATGGACCTGGTTTTTCAGGCGGATGAACTACTGCAAACAGTTGAGTCTAAACTTCGCATTAAGTTTCTACACGCTACTAATCGCGATGTTTTACTTTCTATAAAAAGTAGGGGAGAATGCTGGCGGATCAATCCCCTGCCCCGTTCTGCCGCGGAGATTGTCAAATGGATAAAATCCTCAAAAACATCTATTTCCTGCGGCCAGATTTATTACTACAATATGATTACAGGGACAAGATTCCTGACTTATGAGAACTTTGCCGCTCTGGCGACCTTGCCAGATGAAAACCTCGCCAAACATCTTGAAGAAATCAAAATTTATTCGAATAAAGTTAACAGATTAAATTACCCGGAAATTGCGTTTTTCCAGACCGACCAATCCTTTACACCAAAGGCGCTTGCGAACTATGACTTTTTAAAAATGTCGTCGGAGGAACTTCGCAAAGTTTATGAAGAATTGCGACAGAGATTTGAATCCGCTGTTAAGCCTGAAATGCGATACGAAGCCTTTGATAATCTTAAATGGCGCAATGTAATGTATTCCGCCTTAATAAGCCACGAAGAAGGCATCGTGGCAGATTCAATACTTCGCGGTTTGAGTCCGGAATATTTTATGCAGCTTGAATGGTTGCCTGGAGGAAGAATTGAAGAAGGCGAACTTATATTTGATTCTGTTTTTGATGAGTACGAAAAAGAACCTAACAACAATGAATTGCGCGCAATTTGCGATATTCGCATTAAGAGTTTTATTTTTAATTTTATCAGGGAATTCGGAGAGATTGAGTACATTAATATTGCCCGCGTGCCTATGTCATTATCGCACAGACAATACTTTGCAGGACATCGCGGCGTTTATCTGGCTGAAGTAAAACTTTTCGAAAGCCAGAAGCCTGTAGTGCGAATAATACGAATGCAAAAATGGGATATCGCTGGACATCTTGATAACGGAAAGTCGCTTCTTGAAGCAATGCTTGAAGCCGCTGAATATACTGAATATGTGCTTGATAGACGGCTTGCCTGCAGACAGATAGGTATGAACCTTCCGCCAAGAATAATAATGCATAAATTGAGCGAGATTTATAATGGCACCAATGAGTCTTACAAAAATCAGATTATATGGTCAACATACTTTGAACGCGATTATCTACAGGGTGTCGCCACGGATAAAATACCGCGAATTAAATACAAAGACACTGTTTATTCAAAAAAACTGGCGTTCTTATTAGGAAAAGCGGCAGCGGCGAATATGATTGTTGGAAGAATACAGTCTGATAAAACGAACACACTTGATGTCTTGTTTGACGACGGGGATGAGGTTGTAATTGAAGATGAGAACGGTATGCCGCAACAAATAACTATCGGCGACCCATCGGGGGCGTTTGGAAATTATCTGTCTCCGCTTGATCAATTTATAGAAGCCTATGCGCAGCCGATTCTTAAGCGGTGGAATTATCTTGCGAACCCAATAGAATTTATGGAATCGTACCTGGATGGGTTTACCCATGAATTTTCAAGAATCCAAAATGAATATCGTAAACGGAGACGCGCATTTGACGCGCTATTCAGACATAGAAAACGTCATGAGGGCGGAAGCCTTGCCTATCGCTGGGAATGCATTCTAAAACGTCTTGATAATACTAACCCACTTAATATTGCAGACCTTATTAGAAAATCAGTAATGGGTAAAACTAATGCCATTGTTGCTGAAAAG
This sequence comes from Verrucomicrobiia bacterium, assembly GCA_049968335.1. Taxonomy (GTDB): domain Bacteria; phylum Verrucomicrobiota; class Verrucomicrobiia; order Limisphaerales; family JAKPVM01; genus JAKPVM01. The sequence goes on along the minus strand of JBMFQZ010000024.1, from coordinate 53,013 downwards.
GATTCTATGGTTAAATGACTTTCATCTTTCCTGATAAAGCATAACCAACGCTAATAATTTCACAGAGTTGATTTTTATTACTTACAAACTTGAAGAGTTATAGGTTTTTATGACGAATTAATTCATCCAGTAATACAGGTAAAATTTTGCCAGATTGATGTCTGAAGACAAAGTCGGCGCAATACGATTTTTCTGTTTCATTGGGATTTATCTCCACCACTGTTGCGCAAAACTCTTTTGCAAGCGATATGAACCCTGCAGCAGGATATACCACCGATGATGTGCCAATTGACAGAAAGAGATCTGCGTTTTTTGTTGCTTTCTCTGCTTCAGACAAAATGTCCGGGTCAAGGAATTCGCCAAACCAGACTACATCGGGACGAACAGGACTTCCGCATATTGGACATTGCGGTGGAATTTCAGAACTTATGGGCAGTTTTTCAATATCTACAGGATGGGAATTCGCGAAACATTTATTCCTCATAATATTGCCATGTAATTCAATGACATTTTTGCTGCCAGCTTTCTGATGAAGTCCGTCCACATTCTGGGTAATCAGCGTAAAGTTCGGAAATATTTTTTCTAATCTGGCGAGCGCAACGTGTCCGGGGTTTGGCTGCGCCTTCCTGACTTTTTCCCGTCTTGTTGAATACCATTCCCAGACCAATTTAGGATTTTTTTTGAATCCTTCCGGTGTGGCAACTTCTTCAACGTTGTATTTAGTAAACAACCCGCCATTGGGATCACGGAAAGTTGAAATACCGCTTTCGGCTGAAACCCCGGCGCCTGTTAGCGCAACGACAGATTTTGCACTTTTCAGAATTTTAACTAACTCGGATGGAATTAGAATTGTTTGAGCATTATTCATTTTCAGAAAGTTTTCTATAAAGAGTTGCCATACTAACTCCAAGCATTGCGGCAGCCTTTTCTTTATCTCCGCCAGTTACCGACAATGCTTTATTTAAATATTCCCGTTCTTTTTCTCGCAAAAAATCTTTCAACGGTTTTAATGAGATTTCGGTGCTTTTTCCACCCTTAATATCTGTGGTAAAATGAGGCTGTGAGTTTGATTTTAGAATTGCATTATCTAAGTTTTCACATTTTGAAGGCAGCAGCGCTATATCTTCCGAACTATCAGGATTGATGCCTACGCTTCTGGCATATTGCTGAATTATCGGGGGCAAATCGCTAAGTCTTATTATCTCTGTCTCGCTCAAGACGCATGCGCGTTCAACCGCATTTTCAAGTTCTCTTACATTGCCCGGATAATTGTATGCTTTAAGGGAGTCCAGCGCGGTTTTTGTTAATTTGAAAGGATTACCCGTGCCGGGATGTATTTTGTCTTTTAAAAAATGGGCGATTAGCAGGGGTATATCTTCTTTTCTATCGCGGAGAGGCGGAAGAATTATTGGAATAACGTTCAATCTGTAATATAAATCCTCTCTAAATTTTCCCTCTTTTACCAGTTTTTCAAGCGGTTCATTTGTAGCGGCAACAACGCGGACATTTACGTAAATTGGGGCGTTATCTCCAACGCGTCGCATTTCTCCCTCCTGCAAAACTCGCAGCAAGCGGCTTTGCAATACTGGTGGCATAGTGCCAATCTCATCAAGAAAAATTGTACCGCCATCAGCCTCTTCAAACAATCCTTTTTTATCTCTTATTGCGCCTGTGAAAGCGCCTTTTCTGTGACCGAAAAGTTCAGATTCAAGCAGGTATTCGGGCAATGCGCTGCAGTTTATCGGGACGAACTGGGCGTATCTTCGTTTACTATTAAAATGCAGTGCGCGCGCAACGAGTTCTTTGCCGGTCCCGCTCTCGCCTAATATAAGAACTGTGCTATCGGTATCAGCAACTCGTTCAATCATTTTTACAACGGTTTGAATTTGAGGCGAATCTCCAACAATCTGGCTAAACTGATATTTTTTCTTAACAACCTTTTTTAAATAGAGGTTTTCAGAGATTGTGTCGCTAAATGTTAATGAACGTTGGACGCAAATTCTAAATTCTTCAAGGTTGAAAGGCTTTTCAAGATAATCGTATGCTCCCAATTTCATAGCCTCTTTAGCGGTTTCAATTGACCCGAACGCAGTAATAACAATAACAACAGAAGGCGGCGATAATGAGCGAGCCTTTTTGAGGATTTCAAGTCCAAACGCGGATGTCCTATCAAGGTACAAATCTGTAATTACCAAATCAGGTTGTTCAGTTTCAATGCAATCAATGGCGTCAATTCCGTTTGTAAAAGGGAACACTTCGTGACCTTCACCACGCAGCAGTTCGGTCACCATTTGAACCATTGTAAGTTCATCATCTACTATAACAATTTTTGCCATTTGATTTTTTGAAATTTAAACCGTCGCCATTCTAGATAAGGAAAAATCAACCGATTTATCTCGAAGGGTTGATTATCTCGCTCATCTTGAAAATTGGCAAAAACATACATATAGCAATTCCGCCAACGGTTACTCCAAGAAATACAATAAGCAAAGGTTCAATTAGCGATGTTAGTCCTGAGAGTGTGGTCTCAATTTCATCGTCAAGGAAATCGGCTATACGTTCAAGCATTGAATCTACTTTACCAGTTTGCTCTCCAGCGCTCATCATCCTTATTATCATTGAAGGGAATAACGGGCTTTTAGCAAACGCATTTGACATACTTTCGCCCTTTTCAATATCGCTTGCGGCGGCAAGAATAGCCTTTTCCATTCCAACATGTCCGACAGTAGATGAAACGATGTTTAAAACTTCAAGAATCGGCACGCCGCTTCTGATTAGAGAGGCAAGTGTTCTTGTAAATCGTGCTAAACATATTTTGTGTCCTATTTGACCGAAGATCGGCATTTTAATCCTTATTCTATCCCAGAATTCCCTGCCCGGTTTTGTTTTAATATAATAAAGCCAGCCCCATACAGCGCCGCCACCAACTATAAGAAAAACTAGAATCCATTTTCTAATTATCTGGCTTAAATCAATTAAAAATTGTGTTGGACCTGGCAATTTTGCGCCGAATCCTGCGTAAATTTCTCCGAAAACTGGAACTACTTTAATAAGCAAAAAGATAGTTATGCCAATAGCGATCAAAGTGACGGCTATTGGATACATCATTGCAGATTTTACTTTTTTCCTTAATCTGGCAGTGTTTTCAAGATAGGTGGCAAGTCTTGCCAGAATTTCAGCAAGCAAACCGCCACGTTCTCCAGCGCCAACCATTGAGACATATAGGCGGTTAAATACCTTAGGATGTTTTGACAACGCTTCAGAAAAACTGTCTCCAGCCTCAACGCGGGTTGTTACATCGCGGATAACCTGACGCATTGCCCGATTAGTTGTTTGCTCGGCAAGGGCTTGCAAAGACTGAACGATTGAAAGCCCAGCGTCAATCATCGTAGCAAGTTGGCGTGTAAAAATAACAAGGTCTTGCAACGCAACTTTTCCGCCGGCGGTTTTTCCTTTTTTGCCAACTTTTTCTTGAATTGACACTACAAGGAGATTCCTGTTTAGCAAAGCGGCAATTGCCGCCTGCTCACTGGAGGCGTCTAACGTGCTGCGAATCTCCTTACCAGTGCTTGCTTCACGCGCTACATAAATATAGGTCGGCATATATAAATTAATTATCAAATTTTAAAAATTTTTGCAAATAAATTGCGAATTGCATAAGAACAAATTCACCTATTCTATTATTAATTTATTTGGAATTTTTAATTTATTATACTTTTAAAACTTCTTGATAATGTTTATTGTTTAATGGTAAAGAATTACCGAAATTGCTATGAAACAAAAAAAATCAATCGCAGATTCTAACGCAAACAACGTTGTTTGCCGTCGTCAATTTTTAAAACAGAGTTGCGCAGCAGCGGCAACTACAATTGCCGCGTTGAGCGTCCCGAATATAATCACAACCCATGCCGCCCCGGATGACCCAATAAAGATTGGAGTAATCGGTTGCGGTGGACGAGGCACTGGCGCCGCGCTTGATGCCCTTGGCGCAGCAACAACTGTTATTTATCCCAGCGCCGGGTTCCATACTGAAGATGTGGCTCCGGGCGCAAGGGTTCAACGAAAAGATATTCAGATCGTTGCGCTTGCCGATGTCTTTCCCGACAGACTTGAAAGATGCAGAAAAAACCTTGAAAAACTGGAGATCAAAATCCCAGATGAATTCTGCTTTGTCGGTTTTGATGGATATAAAAAGTTGCTTGCGGTGCCGGAGATAAACTACGTGATTCTGGCTACCCCACCCCATTTTCGTCCGATACATCTTAAAGCGGCAATTGAAGCCGGAAAGAACGTGTTTATGGAAAAACCTGTTGCTGTGGATGGACCGGGTGTAAGAATGGTGCTTGAGGCTGGCGAACTTGCGGCGAAAAAGAAACTCGGCATAGCAGCCGGCACGCAACGGAGGCATTCAAAGGCTTATAACGAAACAATAAAACGAATCCACGATGGCGCAATTGGAGAAATTATTTATGGACGTTGCTACTGGAATGGAGGAGAAATATGGGTTGTTGAACGTCAACCCGGTATGAGCGATATGGAATGGCAATTGCGCAACTGGAATTATTTTACCTGGCTCGGCGGAGACCACATTGTCGAACAACACGTCCATAATCTTGATGTAATGAACTGGGTGTTAAATTCACATCCAATCAAGGCGTCTGCGCTTGGCGGTCGTCAAGTTAGAACCGATGCAAAATATGGGCATATTTACGATCACTTTGCGGTTGAATATGAATATCCAAACGGCGTTCGGGTATTTAGTCAATGTCGCCAGATTAATGGGTGCGAAGGAAAAGTGGAAGAAGCAGTTGTTGGAACAAAAGGCTATAGCAATTGCGCGAAATGGATAATTGGCAAGGACGGCACGCGTTGGCGATTCACTGAAAACGATGTCAATCCATATCATCAAGAGCATCTTGATCTGATTAATAGCATTAGAAACGGAAACCCGATAAATGAGGCGAAGAATGTTGCCGAAAGCACTCTGATGGGGATAATGGGACGGGAATCGGCTTACAGCGGACAATCGATTGAATGGGAACAAGCGTTGAATTCAAAAACACGGCTTGGACCGGAAAAATACGAGTTTGGTCCATTGCCAGTGCCGCCGGTTGCATTGCCGGGAAGGTACAAATTTGTGTAATTATTAATAGAAATCAAAGCGCGATATTCAGTATCAGGGAACAATCTCTGCTGCGTGGTATGAGCTACGGACTTTTGGTCCGCTAAATACTTTCTTAAAACCGAGTTTACGCCCGATTTGAGCATATTTTTCAAATTGCTCGGGTTTGACATATTCAACAACTGGATGGTATTTCTCACCCGGTCTCAAGTATTGACCGATAGTTAAAATATCGCAATCAACCTTACGCAAATCTTCCATAGTCTGGACGACTTCCTCGACTGTTTCTCCAAATCCAACCATCAAACCTGATTTTGTATAAACTTTATCGCCCCCGATCTCTCTTGCAATTGATAAAACTGAAAGTGAACGCTCGTATGTTGCCTTTGAACGAACCGCAGGTGTAAGCCTTCGTACAGTTTCAATATTGTGGTTAAAAACCTCTGGTTTTGCAGATAAAACCGTCTGGATTGACTCACGTGAGCCCTGAAAATCAGGAACAAGCACTTCAATTGAACTTTCAGGGTTTAATTTACGCGCCCAGAGAATCGTCTGTTTAAAATGTTCGGCGCCACCATCCGGCAGGTCATCTCTGGCAACGCTTGTGATAACGATGTGTCTGAGTTTCATTTTTTGAGCAGCCTCTGCGACTCTGCGGGGTTCATCCAGATCAAGCGGGAACGGACGCGCGGTATTCACAGCGCAAAACCTGCAAGCCCGCGTGCATCTATCCCCCGCTATCATAAAGGTCGCTGTTCTCCTGCTCCAGCATTCCCATTGGTTCGGACAATGCGCGCTTTCACAAACTGTGTGAAGTTTTAAATTTTCTATCAAAGACCGCGTTTGAGAATAATCAGTTTTCTCTGGAAGTTTATTTTTAAACCACTCGGGCAATCGCGCTTGCGATTTCAATGAATGAGAAGTTATTTCCATACTATTCAAGACTCCTGATTTAATATCCTGTCAAAATCGTTTTCCTGCCAAAATTTTTCTAATTGCTTTGTATCAAAATCTGCTAAGACCTTGCCATCAATTTGAACGACTGGCGCATAAGTCTGGTTTGAAAGGTCAATCATTTCCTTAAAAAATGCTGGCTCTGCAATTACATCAAGGACCTCATATTTTATCCCTTTTTTATCAAGCCAATGCATTGCTTGATGACACCATGGGCAATAAGGCTTTATAAACAAACGAATCCTTTCTCCCGCCATATAATTAAATATTTTCAGTTATTATCGTATCGTTATGCTCATACGCAGGAGCGCAACAACATAATATTTTTAGCACATTATTTCCGATATTCCAAATTTTATGCCGCTTTCCGGGTAAAATTGCAATCGCATCACCTTTATGTACGATTGAAACTTCTTCCTCAATTTTAATTTTTCCGGTGCCTTCAAGAATAAAATAAATTTCCTCGCTCTTAATATGATAATGTTCAAGTGTTGATTTGCCCACTGGAACTCCGGCTTCCGCAAGGCTTTGATTTTTTATTGAAGAATTCCTATATGCTAATAACTCGCGAATTTCGGAACCATCTTTTGTGATAAAAGCCGTGATAGAATTTATGTTTTTGATTTCCATAATTTATTTTATATGCATAATTTAATTCATTAAACAGATACTCAATACAATATAATATGCAACATTCACCGGGATTTTTAAAACTTGTTAATGATGCTCGGCAAAGAGTTAGAGAGCTGACTATTGAACAGGCGCGAGAATGGTTGAACAAGAATCCCTCAGCGATTTTGATTGATTGCAGGGAGGAGGAGGAGTATATATCCGAGCATATTAAAGGCGCCATACATCTCTGCAAAGGGATTATTGAACGAGATATTGAAAAAATGTTTCCTGATCAAAATACGGAGATGCTTATTTATTGCGGTGGTGGATTTCGCTCCGTACTGGCTTGCGAGTCTCTTCAAAAAATGGGTTATAAAAATGTTTATTCCATAGTAGGCGGATACCGGGCGATGAAAGCCGCCGGATGGGAAATGGTGTCTGGTAAGTGATTTTTATCTTATTCCTAAAAAATTTTCAATCAAGATATTTTATGCGCTTAGCTATGTCAGTATTAGGAGAATGATAAGGCTCGGTTAGATTTCCTGAATCAAATAATTTCTGCCTTATATACTCAACATCGTCCTGACCGATCGCGTTGTTAAAAATGTTCAAAAGATATTCAATTCCGATTCGGGAAGGTTTCATCAAATTTGGATCATAAAAACTCGGGTGCAACTGGCGGGCGTGTATCAATCCCCATCTGTCTCTGAAACCGTTTCCATCAAAACTTGATAAATAAAAGCCGAGTTTTTTATTCCATTGCAAGATAGAGACGGCATTGTTTTCACCCTCAACAAGCATATCAACGGCTTTGCCGCCTAATTGCGCTGCGTAAAATCTGTCAAACAGGAGCGGTCTTCCCCCTCTTTGGGTATGGCCTACTTTTCTTGTGAAAATGGCTTCTTTCGCAGAGTTTCCTCTCCTTTTCTCTTTGAAAAAGTCGTCTCCGATTCGTTCTACCAACATTCTCCTTAATGCCTCGGCGGCGCCGCTAAGAATTATATTGCCTGCAGGGTCGGTTGATGTTGTTGCCGCCCCGAGAACGTTTCCGTTCTGGTCTGCAATTCCCTCTCCGCAGACGATAACAACATTTTTTTGCAATTCGTATATTTCTTTGACTCGTTCAGTTAAAAGTTCTATGTCTAATGGAAATTCAGGGACAAGCACAATATCTGGCTGACCATACATTGCGCCCAAAGCAATGTAGCCGGAATTTCTGCCCATAACTTCAACTATGGCGATCCTTCTATGACTTTCAGCGGTTGTGCGGATTCTTAAGATTCCATTTGCGGCTTCAAATACCGCAGATGCAAAACCCGGGGTAACGTAATTTACCATTTGTTCAAGATCAAACACTGTTCTTGAGGGTTTGCGTTGATATTTATAACCTTTTTCGGAATTATCCGGTATTCTAATCCATTCATCCGGTTCGTTTCTATAATTCAAACCAAGATCATTGTCTATGGTTTTTGGCGCAAGAACCGACGGTACTCTTTCAGTCAATGGCTGCATCCCATTTAGCGTTCCATCGCCACCAATGCAGATAAGCCCGTCAATCTTTAATCTATCAAGTTTAAGACAGATATCATCAAGCGCCTTTTTATCATCAGGGTCTAAATAATCGCGCGACGCCCCGAGTATTGTACCGCCTAATGTCGGGTCAAGTTCGGGTATTGTTTGAAACAATGGATTTAAATGAACGTGTGGAACGCGGGGGTTAAACAGCGAGTTGTAGCCTTTTATAAGCCCGTACACTTCTATCTTTAATTCGTTCGCCCGCGTCACTGCGCCGTGGATTGTTGCGTTTAGCGCCGGGGTATCCCCGCCTGCCGTTAAAATGCCTATTCTCTTCATAATTCTTCCTGGTCTTTTTTGTTCTGAATTTTACTTATTGCTTCAATTATCTCATCGGCAATCTCTTGATAAATCTGTTTAGCCCTTTCCGGTGGCGCGCTCTGTATTTCCTTGCGTTTATCATCAAACGAAATCGGTTTTCCAAAAACGACGTTAACCGGTATTGGGCGTGGGAAACGCATAAAACGGTTAAATGCTTCCCACATACCAAACACCCTAACAGGAACAACCGGGGCGTCTGTTTGAGCAACAAGCAAACCAATTCCCGGTTTTGCCCGCTGGAGATTTCCGTCATAGGTGCGGGTGCCTTCCGGGAAGAGCATAACGGCTTCGCCTGTTTTTAATCTGTCAAGAACCGCTTTTAACCCTCTGGGACTCCTGCCATCGCGGTCAACAGGGACAGCGTTCCAGTGTTTTAACAATGTTCCAATAATAGGCCATTTAAAGGCTGATTCGCGACAAAGATAGCAAATCCTCCGATTTACCGCTGCGCCGACAAAGAATGGGTCTAAATAACCTACGTGATTTGAAGCAATTATTACGGCGCCGGTCTTCGGGACATATTCTGAATTGTAAACTTTGCCTCTAAAATAAACCGCAACCATTAAACGGACAAGATGTCTTGAGATAGCGTAACTCATATACATCTTTGTCGCATCAGAACTGGTAACAATGACGCTACTATTTTCCTGTTCTTTTTCTTTTACTCTGGTTGTCAATTCTTTGCCTTTTTCTCAAGTTTTTCTTTTACATAATTAATTATCAATTCAGCCGTCTGCTGTGGAGTAAGATTTGAATTATTAATACGCACAGCTCCCAATGGAACGATCAACGGCGCCGCAGCGCGCTGGCTATCGCGGGTATCACGTTCTGCAAGATTTTCCTGAACACCTTCTGCTTTTCGCCTTTTCATCCGTTCTTCAAGCGAGGCATCCAGCCAGAATTTAAAATCCGTTTCAGGGAAAATATTCGTGCCAATATCCCTGCCTTCCATCACAAGGTTTCCAAAATCTATACAACTTCGTTGAACCTTTTTCATCCAATCTCTTACCTTTTGAATAGCCGCTACCGATGGCACAACAGCGCTTGTTTCTGCCGTTCTTATCTCTTTCTCTGGATAATATTCATCAACAAGCAGTCTAACCTGCTTTAACCCATCTTTTTCAACGCATTCAAGTCTTGTATTCCATTTCTTGCAGAGATTTATAACAGCCCTTTTGTTATTAACATCTATTTTATTCTTCAAACAATACCAGGCTAATGTTCTGTACATAGCGCCTGTATCCACATAAACAAATCCCAGTTGACGAGCAACCAGCTTCGCCGTTGTGCTCTTCCCGCTGGCGCTCGTTCCGTCTATTGCTATTACTATCGGTTTTTGTCTTTTTGCGCTCACATCGTTAACTCTACATAAAAATAATTAAAGAATTCAACCTGTTAATAATATTTTTAGATATTCTATTAAACTCTTGAACTATTCTGGTTCAATAAATAACCTTTATTAAATGTTTAGGTTGCCGTTTGAAATATTTCTGGCGTTTCGTTATTTTAAACCGAAAAGGACTTACGTTTCGGTAATAACGCTAATTGCCATCATAGGCGTAACGCTCGCGGTCGGGATGTTAATAATTGTCATCTCGGTTATGACCGGCTTTGATAAAGAATTGCGGGATAAAATTCTCGGATTCAACTCGCATTTAAAAATCTATGCCGCAGGAGCTCCGTTAAAAGATTATAAGCAACTAATGGAAAAAATTAAAAACTACCCCGGAATAAAGAGCTCGGCTCCATTTATTTTAGGACAGGTGCTTGTGGAAACCCAACCCGATAGTGGCAACCCTCTTGTAATCGCCCCGTATGTTCGTGGTTCAGACCCCCGTTATGAATCCGCAGTCAGTATTGTCCCGTCAAACATAATTAGCGGCAGTTTTGACCTTGAAGATAAAAATGTTGTTATTGGAAAGGAGATGGCTCAAAGTCTTGGCATCACCGTCGGCAACCATATCGGAATCTATTCACCAAAAAACCTTCAAAGATTAAGAATGATGCGGCATCAAACAAACGAGGTTGCAGTTCTGCCAGATGATTATGTCGTTGCAGGGATTTTTGATGTTGGACACTTTGAATACAATTCAATGATTATTATTACATCAATAGAAAACGCTCAGGAACTTTACAATCTTGATAACGAGGTCCACGGGCTTATGGTGATGGTTGATAATCCGTTTAATGCTGAACGAATTGCGACAGAACTTCAAAGGGATTTGGGAGGATCATATAAAGTTGTCTCCTGGATGGAAGAACATTCTGGAATTCTAAACGCGCTTGTGGTAGAAAAACAAGCGATGTTTGTAGTATTGTTTGTTATAATGATAGTGGCCGCATTTGGCATTACTGGCACTCTTATCGCCTACGTTTTTCAAAAAACCCGCGAAATTGGAATTTTAAAAGCGCTCGGGGCTACAAATCTGCAAATAGGATGGTTATTTTTCAGCCAGAGCGTTTTAGTCGGTGTCGTAGGAGTTATTGGAGGGCTTATTTTTGGTAAAACAATGCTTATTTATAGAAACGAATTTCTTCACTTTATGAACAGGGTAACTGGCATTGACCTGTTTCCCTCATCAATTTACGTATTCAATGAATTGCCGGCATTAATAAATGTCTCCGATGTAGCTGTTATTTGCGGAAGCGCGTTGTTCCTGTGCGTTCTTGCGGGAATTATTCCCGCGCTACGCGCTGCTATGCTCCACCCAGTTGAAGCGCTTAGATATGAATAATTTAGAAAAATGAATCCTTTTATAGAAATAAAAGATTTGCACAAATCGTACACGCTTGGACAAAAATTGATAGAAGTTTTGAGGGGAATTAACCTTACGATAAATAAAGGAGAATTTCTGGCGATTAAAGGGGCGTCAGGCGCTGGTAAAAGCACTTTGCTTCATCTTATTGGAGGTCTTGACCTGCCAGACGCAGGAGATGTTTTATTTAATGGTAAATCATTAAAAACACTAAATGGAAATAATCTTTGCAAATGGCGAAACAAAACTGTGGGGTTTATTTTTCAGGCATATTATCTTCTCCCAGAATTAACTGCGATTGAAAATGTTATGCTTCCGGCAAGACTTTCACGGGCGGATTCAAAAGCGGCGCAAAAGCGGGCTGAATCACTGTTAAACAAAGTCGGACTAAGCGAACGGCTGGAACACAGACCAAGAGAGTTGTCTGGCGGAGAACAACAACGGGTTGCAATCGCCCGCGCAATGATGAATAATCCCGAGTTAATCCTTGCCGATGAACCAACCGGCAACCTTGATTCTCATACAGGCGATGAGATTATTAACCTGCTTTCATCGTTAAGGTCTGAAAATGGAACAACATTAATAATAGCAACGCACGATTGGAGGATAGCGGAAAAGGCGGAGAGACAGGTTGAAATAATTGACGGGAAAATTAATTCATATGATTAAGAAAACGTAATTGCTAAATAATCAACTTTTAAGGTAATATTATAAAATAGTAACTTTTTTTAAAAAAAACGTTATATTTAAATAGAGAAAAAAACATTAAGCATAATTGCGGTATGAATCAAAAACAAAATAATACAAAGTCGGTCGGCGGGACGACAACCCGTCGTGAATTTTTGAGAAAAAGCGCGGCGATTGCCGTTGCAGCAACAGTGCCAACATTTTTAAAGACCCCGGTATATGGACAGGAGACGGCTCCGTCCGTGAACGTTGCGGGCGCGAATAATAAAATTGTTCTGGGATTTATTGGTGTTGGCAATCAAGGATTGAACAATCATATTCGCAAGGCTCTTCAATTCAAAAAGCAAAATAATATTGAAATTGTAGCTGTTTGCGATGTTTCAAAGCACAGAGTTGAAGAGGCAAAGAAGGTCATTGCGGACGATGGAGGACAGGCTGAGGGTTATCTGGATTATAGGAAGTTGCTGGAAAGAAAAGATATTGATGCAATTTTCTGCGCAACTGTTGACCACTGGCATGCGCAGATTTCTATTGACGCGCTCAATGCCGGAAAAAATGTATATGTTGAAAAGCCAATGACCCGTTATCTTGATGAGGCTTTTGAGGTTTACGATACTGTAAAGAAGACCAAAAAAACTTTCCAGGTAGGTTCACAGGGTTGTTCGGATTTAAAATGGCATAAAGCCGCCGAATGGATAAAAGCAGGCAAGATTGGTCCTGTCGTAATGGCGCAGGGTTCTTATATGCGCAATACTCCAAAAGGCGAATGGAATTACGCCATTATGAACTGGGCAGTGCCTGATGATATTGACTGGCAGATGTGGCAAGGACCAAAGATCAAAAAACGTTCAGACTTTAATCCTGACACCTATTTTAGATGGAGAAAATATTATCCTTACTGCGCAGGTCTGTTAAGCGACCTGTTCCCTCACAAATTGCATCCGTATATGCTCGCCACAGGTAATCCAGAGTTCCCGGTGCGCGTGGCTGCAATTGGAACAAAGAAAATTGGAACTGACAAAAACACGCCAGGCACACCGGTCCGCGACGTTCCTGAGATCATCCAATTGATTGCCGAGTTCCCGAGCGGAATGGTGATGCATATAACATCAAGTTCAGTTAACGAACAAGGCACTCAAGAGATGATTCGCGGACATAAAGCCAATCTTACTATGGCGGGTAATAAAGTAGAATTAAAACCGGAAAGACCGTATGCTGAAGAAATTGATCCGGAGGTTAGCGAAGCCTTCCCGCCTGAAACCATAGAAGCGCATCATAAGAACTTCTTTGATTGCATAAGAACAGGTAAAGAGCCAAATTGCAATGTTGACCTTGCAATCAAAGTGCAGACAGTTGTCTCGCTTGGTGAAATGTCTGACCGCTTCAGCGTGATGTGCATTTTTGACGAAAAAACACGCAAGATTATGGATGCGACCGGCAAGGAACTTAAACCGATCACTTACGGTTCAATCCCTAATTTGTCTTAATTAAATTTTAGTACGTTGCAAGGCTTTGCGTTACTGCGCAAAGCCTTTTTTATTTTTAACTACTGTTGAGTTATGCCAAAAGTAATGTTAGCCAGAAATGCAATGGCTACGAGATTTGAACTCGTGCTATATGGCGAGCAAGAACGCAGTCTAAAAGCTGCAGGCGAAGAGGCGTTAAATGAAATTGAAAGGATTGAAGCAAGAATCAGTCCGTTTAAGCCGGATAGCGAAATCTCAATAATCAACCAGAATGCGTATTCGCATCCTATTCGCGCCAGCGTTGAAGTCTATCAACTCCTTAAAACAGCAAAACAAATATGGCAGGATTCAAATGGCGCTTTTGACATAACCATCGGGCAATTAATGAGGCTATGGGGATTCCGTGATAATTCAGACTTTCAACCCGAACCGGATGTTATAGAAAAGACACGCCAGGATTGCGGAATGAATTTTCTCCTATTAGATGATTCTAACCATACGGTAAAGTTTCTGAAAAATGCCGTGAAAATTGATTTAGGCGCGATAGGAAAAGGTTATGCTATTGAGCAGGCAATGGAAATATTGAAAGAAGAAGGGATTAAATCAGCGCTTTTACACGGAGGAACGAGCACTGTAGCCGCAATAGGAAAACCGCCAGATTTAAATGAGTGGAATATCTCTATAGAAATACCACCGGTCGTTTTATCTGACTTCAAAGGAGCGGTTGCAACTGCAACTTTAAAAGAATCGTCTCTGTCAATCTCAGGAATCTGGGGAAGGGCTAAAAAACTGGGAGATAAAATTTTAGGGCATATAATTGATCCTCGAACGGGGATGCCGTCAGACCGAATAATTATGGCGGTTGTAGTCAGCAAATCGGCAATCTTTTCGGACGCATTATCAACTGCACTGCTTGTTGCTGGTGAAGAGATTTGTCATAAACTAACGCGCATATATCCAGACGCGAAATATTTATTTGTTAAAACAAACAAAAATGGAAAAAGCAAACCCGAACTTCATTTTCACGGAATTAAACCACTGGATGAATGCAAAAAATTTTTTGATTTAAAAGAATATAATTTTACTGAACAATCACAGGTTGATTACGGTAAAGGTCAGTAACTGCCCAGAGGTTTTTAGGCGCGAGCGAACGCCCATATTTCAAAAATCGCGCGCTTCCATCGGCAAATGCATAGTTGGAGCCGCCGCTTCTTGAGTTTTGTCCACCGGATAAATGTTTGCTCTGATCAAGTTGTAAAACATCGTCATACATATCATAATCCATATAATAATGGCCTGAATTTCGGTCTTTTTCGCCGAAGACGATTGTGTCAGTTGGTTCTTTTATGGCGGATTCTGGCATAGTCCTATAGGAGAGCCCTGCCCTATAATCGCCCCATTCATTGGTTGCGTTTAGTATAAAATAATCATTCCATCCGTTGATAATGTATGTCCTTGGCGCGGCATCGGCCGGATAGTTATTTGTATCGGCAATATTTTGACCAAACGTGTTTGGAGTGCCAATCTCGCTTGGACAAACAAGCACTTTTAAATCCTTATATCCATCACGCAACAACGTAGGCCAGCGATTTTGCCTTGTTCGCGGCGGATACTGACCATTATATTCATCAACATACATCTTTAACGATAAACCGAGCGTCCGGATATTATTAAGACACTTGATTTTTTTGCCAGCTTCCTTAGCTCTGGCAAGCGCAGGCAATAACATACCAGCAAGAATCGCAATTATCGCTATTACAACGAGCAATTCAATAAGGGTAAAACCATTTCTACTGCCAAATAACGTCGTAATTTTGCTTTTCATCGTATCTATATGACGCAAACTGATTTTAAAAAGTTACTAATTTCAACTAAATTAGACTATCAGATAGTTAATGAAATTCATTTTTCCTGTTAACTCTTTAATGTTTTAAAAAACCATTAAATACAAATTTCCATTTAAACAGTTAATGATTCGGGTCAAGTTGAGTTTAAAGTATTATTATTCTTGTAAGGAAAAATATTTCAGATTAATTTAAAATCTTGTGAAAACATTGTAGGTAAACCCGAATGATAAACGCCAGAACATTGAAACATCACTGGTGGCACGTGTCGGCTCACTTTTTCATAGACATCGTGCTATTCTGTCTGGCATTTCTCGTCGGCATCCGATTGCGTTTTGCCGGCGAATGGAATCTGCTGCTTGCAACGCCGATGCAATATGCGCCTTCAATACTGCTTGGATCATTAACGTTTGCTTCCTGCTGTTATATAATGGGGTTTTATTCCCCGCAGATACATCACCAGAATCTATTCAAACGGGCGTTGATGATCCTACTGGCGATGGTTATCTCGTTGATAATGATGACCGGGTTGTTTTATGTAAACTATTCAACAAGGATCGGTCGCGGTATAATGCTTTACAGCGGGATGATTGCCTATTTAACGGCAATCATTCATCACGGATTAATTGTTAGAAGTCTTCAAAATTACAGGGAGCGAATTGCCCTTGTTGTAACTTGCGAATTTGATGAAGAAGAGTTGAAACTTTTTGATGAGTTCTGGGGACAGCATCTTGAATTGATCGGCATCGTTCACTCGGATAACTACACTCCGGCGACAAAGGAGAAAATCCTTGGACCGGCGAGTAAAATCAGGGAAATTGTGAGAAATTATGAAATAGACAGAGTCGTTTGCACAAATAAAAGTTTTTCAGATCAAAGATTATATAAGGATTTTTGCGGGTTGCGCTATTCAGGTATAGTTGTTATGCCGCTTATTTCATTATGTGAAGAGATATATCAGTATGTTCCGTTAGAACTGATGACCTATGAGTGGTTAATGAATGCCAGCGCCTCGCCGCAGATGCTGTATATTAAGAAGATTAAACGCGGTTTTGATATTGCTGTTTCAATAGCAGGGTTAATATTATCGCTCCCGCTGCTTCTTGGGTCCATAATTTTAATAAGATTGTCATCGCGCGGTCCCATTTTCTACACACAGATTCGTTCAGGCAGATTCGGCAGGCAGTTTAAAATGATAAAACTGCGCACAATGTATGTTGACGCTGAAAAAGACGGGGCAAAATGGTCTAAAGACAACGACCCGAGAGTTACGCCAATTGGCAAGATTCTGAGACGTTACCGGATTGACGAGATTCCACAGCTGATAAATGTGTTGCGCGGCGATATGTCTTTTGTTGGACCAAGACCTGAGCGACCAGAGTTTATAAATGAACTTGCTAAAGTAATACCGTTTTATCAGGAACGGCTTATGGTGCAACCGGGCATAACCGGGTGGGCTCAGGTAAATTATCCTTATGGTTCATCTGTTGAAGATGCTCGGCGAAAACTTGAATACGACCTTTATTATATGAAACATATGAGCATATTCCTTGATCTGTTCATTTTGCTTGATACCGTTAGAACAGTTTTATGGGGCGGAATAAAGAAACCAAGAGCCTCATTTTTAGTAAAAAACGGCGATGCATTAAAAGCCTCACAATCCCAAGAGGCCAGAGAAAAGGTAGCGGTCGTCCATAATAAATGACAAAAAATGAATTTGATTCTTAAAAATTTTTTATTTAACAAATTTTGCTATGCGCGAAGACAACCGCACCCCTGAAAGATTGCGACATCATTATGAAGTTGAACGCGAACTGGCAAATAAACTTCGCAACTCAACCCGTAAAGAAAGAACCGAACTTTATAAAACACTTTACGATGAATTATTTAAAAGAGTTCCTGATCATCCCAGACTAACAAGAAGAGAAGCTCCAGAATCGCTGGCTTGGGCAGTAGAAGCGAGACTTTCAATCTTAAAACCGCTTTTAAACGAGAAACACACTTTTCTTGAATTCGCCCCAGGTGACTGCCGCCTTGCCATTGAAGTGGCAAAGTATGTCAAACAGGTTTACGCTGTGGATATCTCTGACCAGAGCGGAAACCTTCAAGACAAACCGCAAAATTTTAAACTCATCGTTTACGATGGATACAATCTTGACCTTCCTCAAGAATCCGTTGATATCGCGTTTAGTTACCAGTTCCTTGAACATATTCACCCTGAAGATGTTGATTTGCATCTAAAACTCGCATTTAAAATCTTAAAGAAAAATGGCGCCTACTTATTGTCAACCCCACACGCATTCTCAGGACCTCACGATATATCGGTTTATTTTTCAGATATCCCGCAAGGTTTTCATCTTAAAGAGTGGACTTATTCCGAGTTGTTCACAGCAGCAAAAAACGCAGGATTTAATAAAATGCTGATTTACAGGTTCGGAAAATTGGTGAGATGTGGATTTTTAAACTGGCTAAATCTATCGCTTGAATCTGCGATAGGAAGATTGCCTGTTAAATTGAGGAAAAAGATAAGCAACCGGTTTTTTAATTCCATAATTGCATTATTAATAAAATGAGACCGTTGAGAATCGCTTTTCTTACGGAGTATGACGCCAGAAACGTGAATCGTTGGTCTGGGACGGCTTATTTTATGAGTCAATCTTTGAAAGAATGTGGGTTTATAATTGAATACATTGGTCCGCTTAAAGAACGATTCCAATTTTACATCCGCGCGATGAATTATTTTTATAAACTTTTTTCTAAGAAAAATTTCTTCCCGTTTGCTACGCCGTTGAGGTTGAAAAGTTTTGCCCGTCAAGCCAGAAAAAAATTAGCAGCGATAAACTACGACCTTGTGGTTGCGCCGAATATGTGGGCGCTCGCTTATCTGGATATTAAAAAACCGTCTGTCTTATGGGCTGATTGCACATTTGCATCAATGGTTGATTTTTATCCTGATTATACAAACCTTTGCGCAAAAGGCATACTGAATGGTAATCGGGCAGAATCAAAAGCCCTGCGCAGATGCGCTCTTGCGGTTTTTGCCTCTGAATGGGCAGCAAACTCGGCAATTAGTTACTATGGCGTGTCTGCTGAGAAAATCAGAGTTATCCCTTACGGCGCCAATATTGTCTGTTCAAGGAGATTGGAAGACATTGAAAAACTTGTTCAATCCCGTCCAGCGCGCCCTTGCAAGTTGCTGTTCATCGGCAAAGTATGGGAGCGAAAAGGTGGAGATGTGGCTGTTGAGGTTGCGAAGACTTTAAACCGGCTCGGTCTTGAAACTGAATTGACGCTTGTCGGTTCTCTTCCAAAAAATCCGGGCACATTACCTTCTTTTATTAAACCGCTTGGATTTATTGACAAATCAACAGATGAAGGAAAAACCAAGATTGAACGATTATTTTCAGAATCGCATTTTCTTATTGTCCCTTCTCGCGCCGAAGCGTACGGAATAGTCTTTTGCGAAGCAAGTTCATTCGGCATTCCAAGCATAGCTACAAATGTTGGCGGAATACCAACCGTTATCAAAGATGGAGTTAACGGAAAAACATTTACTCTAACGGCAACGCCAGAAGAGTACGCAAAGTATATTCTCTCAATAATTAATAATTATGATGAATATAAGAAACTTTCGTTTTCTTCTTTCAATGAATATAGAAATAGATTAAATTGGAGTGTTGCAACTAAAAAATTTGGAGAAGCGATAACAAACTTTATAAATTAACGCTATGAGTAAAAACATAGGTTCAAACGATCCGTTATTCCAGCAACTGGAATCAATTGCGTCAGGGTATCGCGCAGCGCAGGTTTTATTCACAGCAAACAGACTTGGATTATTTGACGCGCTATCTGAAAAAGAAAGAACTGTTGAAGAGTTGTCCAAAATTTTAAATGCCGATTTGCGCGGTGTGACAATTCTTTGCAACGCGCTTGCCGGGCTTGATTTAATTAACAAGCGCGGCAATGTTTGCAGGCTTTCAGCGCTTTCGAGGAAATATTTGCTAAAAGACTCGCCTCGGTCACAACAGGCTATACTACTGCATAACGCAGCGCTTTATGAGAAATGGGGAAGATTATATGATGTTGTTAAAACTGGCAAGCCTGTCTCCTATCAATCTATATCTCCAGAATTGCGCGGCGATGAACAATCCTTTGCTCGCGCAATGGCAAGTGCCGCAGCTTTTGCCTCAGAGGAAACCGTGAAAGCCATTGATCTGCGCAATGTAAAGACAATATTGGACATAGGAGGCGGTCCGGGAATATACGCTATTGAGTTTGCGAAACAAAAACCTGATATAAAGGTGACAATTATTGATAATGCTAAAACACTTGAAACCGCGCGGGAGAATGTGAAAAAGGCAGGTCTAATTGAAAGAATAGAATTAAGACCCGGCGATGCGCTTGTAGATGATTTAGGTGGAACTTATAACCTTGTTTTTATGTCCAATGTCATTCATCAATATTCTTCTGATCAAAACAGTGAATTGATAAAACGCGCATCAGCAGTTCTAACCTGCAACGGTAGAATGTGCATAAAAGATTTTCTTCTAAATCCTTGTAGAACAAAACCGGTGAAGGCAAGCCTTTTTGCGGTTAATATGTTAGTGAATACTGAGCATGGCAATTGTTATACCGTTGATGATGTAAAACAGTGGATAAAAGCCGCAGGTTTAAAACTATCGCGGGTTATCACATTATCCGACCCTTCAAAAATGCTGATTGGCAAAAAAGGAAAATAAATATATCGCAAACTTTTGCATTTCAGTCAGATTCACAAAAGTTTTAAAATATTTTAATTGCGAATTAATATTTTAATGTTTAACCATATTTGATTTAGATAATTTTCGGAGTATTATAAGATTAATTATTTTAAAAATAATTTAGAGATGAATGAAGAAAACTTAAATCAACAGCAAGGTTCTACTGAGACGCGGCTTGATGGTCGCGCTCCAGACCAACTACGACCTATTAAATTTAACAACAACATAGCGCCGAACGCGCTCGGTTCCACACTGATTGAGTGGGGAAACACAAGAGTTATTTGCGCGGTTACGGTAGAAGAAGATGTTCCGCGCTGGATGAAAGAACAGAATGTTTCTGGAGGGTGGATTACCGCTGAGTATTCAATGCTTCCTTACTCCACACCCCAGAGAAAACCGCGCGATATAACTAAAGGCAAGATTGAAGGCAGGACACAGGAGATTCAGCGGTTAATAGGACGGGCATTGCGTTCTGCTATAAATCTTGAAAAACTTGGCGCCCGGACTTTATGGATAGACTGCGACGTGTTGCAGGCTGATGGCGGGACGCGAACGGCTTCAATAACCGGTTCTTATGTGGCTCTGGCGCTTGCGGTAAAAAGGTTGCTTGCAGAAGGCAAACTAACCGAAGACCCTCTAATAAAAGCCGTGGCGGCGGTAAGCGTCGGTATCGTTAATAGCAAGACATTGCTTGACCTTAAATACGAGGAAGATGTTGCGGCGGAAGTTGATTTAAATCTTGTTATGAACGCAGCGGGTGAATTTATTGAAATTCAGGGCACCGGCGAGGAATCAACATTTACTGAGGACCAACTTTCGGCAATGCTCGCTTTGGGAAAGGCAGGGATAAAACAGATTTTGTCCATCCAACAACAGGCTCTTGGGTAAAAATATAATTAATTTAGTACGATAGAATAAATGAATGAGATTTTTTTAATACGTCACGGTGAGGTAATAGAATCATACAAACGGGTCTTTGCAGGAAGAACTGATATTGAACTTTCCGAGAATGGAAAAAATCAGGCGATTGCGACGGCCAAATATTTGATGTCGCACTCCATAAAGAGCGTTTATGCAAGTCCGATGATTAGGGTAAGAGAAACATTAAAACCGTTTGTAGAATTAAGCGGTATTGAGCCGATATTTTTTTATGAACTTGTGGAAATAGATTTTGGAGAGTGGACAGGTTTAAATTTTGATCAGGTTAACGAGCGTTTTGGTATAAACGCATATAGCTGGCTGGAACAGATTGAAGCAAACGCGATTAAGGGCGCAGAATCCGCAGAAATGTTAAAACGACGGGTTGAGCCTGTTCTAAGCAGAATATTAATAGAAAACACGGAAGGCAATGTCGCTATTTTTTCTCACGGCGGAATAATCAGGGTGATTATGTCTGTCTTGCTTGATATCCCGCTGGTGAAACTTGGAAAAATCGGGATTGATTATTGCAGCGTTAGCAAAGTATGTGTAAATGGACAGGGTGTCTCGCTGAGGCTTTTAAATTATCAACCTTGGAAGACTACAGGCGATCTTTTTTGACAAACTATGTTGCGCCGCGCCAATTCAAATTTACGCTTGTTAAAGTTTGAAGTTCAAACCACAACGCAAGCCGAAGAAGCGATCTGTGATATTCTAAATGAAGTCTTCAATACATATCCTATTGTTCTGCATAATATTGAAACAGATGTTATTTGCGTATCGGTTTATTTCAATGAAGGTGAAATAAATCCTAATGAAGCGATTCGCGAGGTTGAAGAACGTTTAAAATTACTCAATCCTATCATTGAGTCAAATGCATTTAAAATCAATATCTCAACAGTAAAATACGAGGATTGGGCAGAAAGTTGGAAACGACATTTCAAACCGCTCCGTTTCGGAAATTCTCTTTTGATAAAACCGCAATGGAGCAAAGTAAAACCGCCAAGCGGGGCAAAGGTTGTCATATTAGACCCGGGACTTGCATTTGGAACCGGGCAGCACGCAACTACTAAATTTTGTTTGCAACAGATTGTAAAATATCGTCCGAAGAATAAAAAACAAAACAGTTCTTTTCTGGATATAGGAACCGGTTCTGGAATTCTGGCTATTGCTGCGACAAAACTCGGCTATTCGCCGGTAGTCGCCTTTGATTTTGATGAAACCGCCGTTGAAATAGCAAAGAAAAACGCCAAAAGAAATCGTGTTGCAGAAAAAATATATCTCTTTCAGCAAGATGTTCTTAAACTTGATGAAAATCCTGAGCAAAAATATGATTTGATATGCGCAAATATCACGGCAGACATTCTTATTGAAGCAAGGATGAAGATTGTCTCGCGATTAAACAGCGAAGGTAGATTAGTCCTTGCTGGGATTCTTCGTACGCAATTTGAGTCTGTTAAACAAGCCTATCAGGAATGCAGTTTGTCTTTATTGCGCTCAAAAATTGAAAACGAATGGCAATCCGGATTGTTTATTAGTGAAAGAGATTGATCTTATAGTTTGCTGATTTATTTGTCGAATCGGAGTTGACTGAAAAGCCGTTATTCTTTGACTTTTGCCTTTATTAAATTGCAACTACTGAAATAATTTTTTTATTTTATATTTTGAAGAAGAGCGCTGGCCTCTTGGTATTCTGGTTCAATCTGGAGGGCGCGCAAGGCGGCTTTTCTCGCCTCTTCAAATCTGCCGAGTTTATACAGGATTGTTGCCCTGGCATAAGGGATTTGCGCTGAATATTCATTTATCACCTCTGCGCGGTTCAGCGCGTTTAACGCCTTCTCAGAGTCGCCTTTGGCATCGTATGCAAGTCCAAGATTATACCACGCCCGGTCTAGTTCGGGGTCTAATTTTACGGTTTCTTCAAGTGTTTGAACGGTTTTTTCAAACTGTCCAACCTCGTTGTATGCAAGGGCAAGTTTGAATTTATATTCTGCCTCGCGTGGCGCAAGGCGACAGGCTTGTTCAAGTTCTTTTACCGCCTCAACTGCTTCGCCGCACGCGCTGTAACATATTGCAAGCGAGTAATGAAGCGGGGCGGAATTTGTTTCCCATAAAATCGCTTTTCTCAATACTTCAATAGATTTTTGCGGTTGTCCCCTATCAAAATAAAAAACGCCGAGTTGCAGCAATCCTGCTGGTTGATCGGCGTTGTATTTAATATACTCCATCAACTCCTTGCCAGCCGTAGAATTGGTATCTAAAGTCGCTCTGAGCGCCCATGCAGCCTGAACCCTGACTGATCGCGAACTGTCATTCAACATCCTTGTCAATGCTGCGTAAGCCAGACTGTTCGGGGAAAATGCAAAGGTTTCAAGCGCTCGCGCTGACATACCGCGAACAAGAGCCGAAGTGTCTTCGCTCGCCGATAAAACTGCCTTTTGGACCTCCGGTTTAAAACTCCATCGTTTTAACAAATTCACTGCTGCAGCGCGCCAGAGCGGAATTTTATCGTCTTTAATTATTTTTATTAACCCTGAAACTGCCTCTCCCCTACCCTCTTTTGCCATAGCAATAATGGTTGTTCTTTCTCGCGACCAGCGGTTCATTTTTTCTCCGTACCATTTTTCTACATATTCAAGAGACCATTGAGCAGTCTGGTTGGTATGACATCGGTTGCAAGCGTTTGGTATGCCAAATTTAATTGTCATCAACGGGTCAGGTATGCCGAATCCGTGGTCTCTGCGAAGGTGTCTTTGCATATAAGGAGTTTGTGGCATATGGCAATCCTTACAGTAAAATCCAGACGAATCTTGTTTGTGAAACGCATGAGTTTGTTGATCAATTTTTGGCGCCGGTGGTATAGGAGTTCCGTGACATCTTAAACAGAGCGCATTGCCAGAAAGGATATTCTTATATGTATGCGGTTCGTGACAATCAAGACAACTGACGCCGGCGCTACCCATTTTACTGGAAAAAAATGCTGCCAGTTCAAAATCTTCATCGTGAACCTGTCCATCGGGATAATAAATATCGGTTTCATCAGGAATGCTAAGGATAAAATGGTCAAAGTAATCGTTTCCCGGCTGGAAATTTCCGTTTAAATCGCTTCTGCGCGAATGACAGGAGCCGCAAATAGAGACCCACTGGTTTGTTGTAAATCTTACAATTTCAGGATCGCCTTTGCGGTTTGGATTTTTCTTTTGCCAGATGTTATGAGCCAGCAATCCGCCGTGACAGGACTCGCAACCGACTCCCATCTCTGCCCTTTTGCTATCATAGGAATCGGTGTTCTGATTGTAATTTTTTATAAATCGTGTGTTATGGCAGACCGCGCACATCGAATTCCAAGTCATTCCCCGTCCGGTCCAGTGTCCCCATTCTCCGGGCTGTCTGTCTTCATCTCCATATACGTCAAACCATTCTCCGGTGTTTGAATCAACAGCAAGTTCTGTTACTTGAAATCTGCCGGAATCATCTTTGATAATAAATTGTCTGAGCGGTGAAACGCCGAAAACCCTTTCCACTTTAAATGGTTTTAAAAAACCGTCTCTCCCTTTTGTTACGATTTCATAAACACCTTGATTTATTCTTGCTTCCGAAAACTGACTCCCGTGTTTAAATTTCTTTGGCGGCTCAAATGCGGCACTGTCAATTGCGGGAATTAACTCTCGTTCAGCAAGCGCGTGGTGTGAGTAACGCCATTTTTCATAATCCTGCGGATGACATTCCTGACAGCTTTGCGAGCCGGCGTAAGATTTTAAAATTTTTTGGTAGTTGCCGTCAGATGGATGTACACCTGCGGTTGTATTTCCGTTGCCTTTTTTATTTGAGACTACGAGGAATAAAAACAGGTTTAAAACAATTACAAAAAATACGAGCAGTTTGAAAAATATTCTGTATTTTTTAGATTGATCGTTATTCGGTTTTTGCATTGTCGGTTACTCAACTTTTTCTTTTTGAAGAAAATTTTTAAGATCAAGGTAGTGGAGCCAGAGTTTTTGATTGAGCGAACTTAACACCCCCAACTCGCCGCGAGATCGAACCCGTCCAGAGTAAACTTTGAATAGCGACTCAATCGGAGCTTTTTCAAAAGCGGCTTTTGCCTCATCAAATCTCGCCTTCCATTGCTGTTTATCAATCCTGCCACGCAAAAAATCGTCACGCAATCTTTGAGCCGGTTCAATAGCCCTGCTTGTTTCATCAAGCAATAGAGTGAACTCAAAGTTTGCAATTAGCCAATCAATGTTTGCTTTATGGTTTTTATCACTGGTCTTCTGACTGAATTGCTTTAATTCTGCAATGTCTGTCTGCAACCGTTCTTTCAATTCCGGCTTTATAAGTCCCCAAACTACATCATAAGGATAATATTCAGGCGAATAAGTAACCGGTTCTTGATTAATATCGTACCAGACGAGTTTTTCGGCAATTTTTTGGGCAAATTCTTTTCCAAATTCGCGCTCGCAATATTTTTTATAAAACTCTTGAACTGTTTGAGATGCGTCCGGGTTAGCGGCATAAGATGCAAAGGCTTCTAAATTTGCGCGTGTTTCTTCGGTTCGCCAGTGAATCGCTAGCACACCGTCCAATTTCTGTTTTTTGGCAAGAGTAACCTGCTCGCGCATTAACCTAACGCGCGGCTGAAGATGCCACAAGCGGGCATCGCCTTCTAACCACGGTATTGCCCAGACAATCCGATGTTTAGCAATATCTTCCAGCACTTGCGGTTGAGGCTCCCATCCCTGATTTGGATTTAGACAGGTAAAAACGATGTCAAGCGGCAACGCTCTGTCAAGTCCGGCAAGTATGGATGGGAGCTGGCTTTTATTTCCCCAGCCGCTGATAACGACACGGACTTTCGGCGCCTTTTTAACAATATACTCATAGGCAAGCCGTATATAACTTAATGCCCAGACGCCGGTAAAGACGGTCTCTTCTGTCTGAGCGTCTTGAAAATACTGCCAGTCTCTGCGGTAAACATCTCTGAACTCAGTTGAAGCATAAGGGCGAACAACATCCATAGAAAACTCATGAAGCCAGAGCCAAATCATATCAATGTCGGGATAATTTTCTAATATATTATCAATAGTTTTTCTCAAGATTTCTATTGACGCAGGATGAGTTGGGTCTGGCAGCATAACACCGCGAATCCAGGACGATGGAGGAACAACCGACGCAAACTCTGGCGGATGAATGCCGAATTCAAAACCAATGCCAACTTTAATCCCTCGTTCGTGCGCAAGAGAAATTACCTTCCGCATCAATGCTTGCGCTCGCGCATAACGCTCTTCTTTGTCTCTTGCAAATAAGGCGCAATCTGCGCCGAAGGCATCAATACCTTGCGGCAGATTAAACACTTTACCTGAATCAAATGCGAACTTGCTAACAGGAAGCGGACGATACCCCCAGCGCGCAGTTAAGGATGTATCAAAAAAACAGTCCGGGATCACATTTTTATATTCAATTTTAATGATTGGCTCAACATAAGTCACGTAACGTTCTCCGCCTCCCGTGTAGCAATGAAACACAAGCGTATTCAGTCCAAATTCTTTTAATCTGTCCAGATACTTCAAATAATCGCCTTCATTCCAGGCGCTAGGACCGCTCAGGAAATTGTGCCACGGGATTGTCCCCCTCACGTTGAAACCTGATTCCGCCCCAAATAGCGAAGAAACCGCAATGATAAGGACAAAATAGATTATTGTGAACAAGCCAATGAATTTCTGGATACCAGAGCGGATTAACCATTTCAGCTTAATGCAAGAATCTTGATCGCTTCTATTTCTTTTCCTTATTTGCTTATTCGTGAACATTTTTAATAGCTGCTCTTTTTAGATTAAAACACCATAAATTAGGGATAGAAGATGTCATCTTCAGCAATATTAGGAATCCCTATCACGAGAACCCTCATCTTTCCTTTCGCGCTGTGAACTACATTCTGAGGGATATGAACAATTGAGCCATGGGTAATTTTATAATTTTTGCCCTGCAAAATTATTTCCCCCTCGCCCTCAAGGACGTAATAAATTTCCACAATTTTTTTATGGAAATGCGGCTTTGCATCGTCAATATCCACCGTATGCACCCAAGCTGCGACAGGAGGGTCTTCTTTGCTAAGCAACCGTTTTCTAATGCCGCAGGCACTCCGCTCCACTATTGCCTGATCATCATTTTTTATAATCAGTGAATATTGCATTATCTGTTCGCTGCCAGTTAACGTTTCAAACTTTCCCCGAGAGTGAAAGCCTGACCGAGATAATCGCCAATTCCATAATAGGCATAAGTGTCTGGGGTAAAAATCAGCGGCTTTAATTTTTTAATATCAATCGCGCCGCCATTTTCCAGCACTGATTCATCCGCCTTTACGTTCAAAATCTTACCGACAAATTGCGTGTGGATGCCCAACTCAACCGTATGGTAAAGAGTGCATTCAAGCGTGACAGGAAACTCATCAATATATGGCGCATCAACATATTCGCTTTTTACCGGGGTAAGTTTTGTTGCGGCGAATTTATCAACATCTCGTCCTGAAACCATTCCAAGGTAGTCTGTCTGTTTTATTTGATGTTGAGAAGGTATATTTATTGTAAACGCCTTTTTTAATAGGATGTTATGATAGGTATATGTTGCTTTTCGTAAAGAGACTGCCACGCAAGGCGGGTCTGAACAGCATATACCTCCCCATGAAACCACCGCCGCATTCGGTTTCCCTTTATCGTCGTATGTGCCAATCACAAACACAGGGGTCGGATATACGTATGTCTTTGCTCCAAGTGATTTTTTCATACGACTACATTATTGTAAAAAATAAAAATTTAACAGTAAAAAATTTACTCAAGTCAACAACATTGACGGCAGTGCAGAGCGCCCTGCGCAAGTACACTACTTAAACATCATTTATAGAATGTTGAGAATTTAAATAATGTTCAACAATGGCTTGTCTAAGAATTACAGAGCAAAATTTTCAATAATTATCACAGCAATCCCCATAAGGGCGCCGCCGGCAATAATTCCGGCGCATATCGGTTCCATATTTTTAACAAAAACGGTTTCTGCCCATGACTTTGTATCTTCCCATTTCTTTTGCGCGAGCCAGAAGAAAAGCGAGCCAAGAAACATTGCCAGACAGGTATTAAATGGTATCACAGTCGCCAAACCGATTCCTACACCGGAGAGCCAAAATCTGCCTTTTGTGCGTACACGGAGAGCTTCCAGCGCAATTCCGAGCAGCCCGCCGATTAACACAGCCCATTGAGCGGAGACTGGGAGTTTGCTTATTCCTTGAGTAAGCACTTCGGCTACTGCTTTCCAGATTGTAGCGGCAGGCATTGGATATTGTTCGGTGATTAAATTCTCGGTTCCTTTATGCAGGAATACAAGATAATAAATTGGGACTGAAATAACAGCGCCGGCAATAATACCGAGAACATGTCCGATTGCCTGTTGACGCGGTTTTCCCCCAAGCATATAGCCCGGTTTTATATCCATTAACAAGTTTGCGGCATTCCCGGCGACTTCTGCGGTTATTCCGGCTGTTGCTAAATTAGTAGTTATATTTCCCGGGGCAAGGATGCCGAAAAAGAGTTGCGTTAGTTTTCCCATTGCCCCAATTGGCGTAATTGATGTTAAAGCGGTTGAATTAACTGCGATTAATGTTAATATGAAAATTAGCGGTAATGCGATTATTCCAAGTAGTATAGAGACTCCAAAAAATTTATGCGCAAGCGCAACGACTATTCCTCCTACAAGCGGTATTCCTATTACGAAAACCGACAATGGCAATTCAATATCTTTTAAAACATCGGAATTATTTTGCGGGGATTTCTTGAACAATCCTTTGAATGCGCTGAGAAAAATTTGCGGTTTTGAAAAAAAGGCAAAGAGCGATGAAGTAGTCATCATTGCCACTCCACCCCATAAAGCCCACATAGTTATAGACTTAAACCCATACTGCATCGCGCCGTCTGAAAGAGTTTTTCCAACAATATCTCCTCTATGAATCATTATTGGGGCGATAAGGCAATAGTTTAGTAAAGCCCCAATAATTAATGAAACCCCGGTTCTTATTCCCATTAATCCACCGGCTGCCATCATTACAATATCCGAATCCAGCCGAACGGTTAACTGCCTTAGATCAATGCCGCTTATCTTTAACGTCCCAATTTTATAAACCCATTCATCAATATATTCTGGTATTGCTAAAAATCCTAATTTAATTTTCTCCATAATCGGCTGGCTGCTCATTAACTTTACGATGGCGGAAACAGTGCCTGTTGTAATTAATATCTTAGCTTTTAACAATCCGTCTGCTGCATCGCCTGAATGCAACGCATCCATCACTACGCCAGCCGCCCTGCCCTCTGGAAATGGATGTTGCTCATCATTTATAAACCTTCGTTTTAGTGGAAAGGCGAACAATACGCCCAGAACAGCTATTGAAATAATCCACAGCGTCGTTGTCAACATTGGCAGCGGCTTGTTTGTAACGAGCATATACGCGGCGAGCGAAGAAATCATTGGAGATGTCATATAACCTGCCGCAGTGGCTATTGACTGCATACAGTTGTTTTCTAACAATGTGAATTCTCGTCCGAGCCCTATTGAAGAAAGAAATTTAAACATTGCAAACGCGAGGATTACTGAAGTTATACCGACGCCAAGAGTCCACCCTGTTTTTGCGCCTACATAAAGATTAGTTAACGACAACACCCCGCCGAGCATCATCCCGGTTATCGCTGACCGCAAGGTTAATTGCGGCATATCCCCTTTCCAAACATTTTCAAACCACCATCTATCTTTCTGCTCAAGCGTCCATTCGCGGATTTGATCTTCGTTCAGCGATTTTATTGCCATCGGTTTATCCCATTATTTGAGTTAAAATTATTAACCTCATAGTCAGGCTTAATTTTGGTTTAAATTATTAAAATAAATTAATATAAATAAAATAAAATTTTTCAGTTATAAAAAAATTTTCTCATTCACAAGCATCTAACATTATTTGCTCAAGACCGTCCGGTTTGAACATCTTCTTTTGAGAAATGATATTTCATTCGTCAACTATCGTTCTTTAATACCTTAATCAAGACCGAGAAACCCGTTTCATTACGGAATAATAATTTCTACCATTTAAGTTAATGGATTAAAAATGCAAAGTGATCCTTCATAAAAATATTTGCTTAGGCTTGAGTTGATCGGATATTTAATTTTTCTCGTTTGCAGCAGGCTTTATTAGGTTTTCTTTATACCAGTTTAAAGCCTCGTCAAGCCCATCTTGAAGGGAATGAGTAGGTTGATAACCGAGAAGGTATTTTGCAAGCGATATATCCGCAAGCGAGTGTCTGATGTCGCCGGGTCTGAAATCTTTATATACAGGTTCGCCAATTTTAAGCCCTGCGGTTGTGTCTTGAAGTTTGTCTTTTAAACAAAAATATAATTGGTTCAATGTTGTCCTTTGACCAACGGCAATGTTATAGACACGGTTGACGGCATCGGGATTAGTCGTAAGAGCAGCAAGGATATTTGCCTGAATGACATTTGCCACATAACAGAAATCGCGACTTGTTTCGCCATCGCCATAGATAAATACAGGTTCGTTTACGAGCATTGAGGCAATCCATTTTGGAATTACTGCGGCGTAAGGTCCATCTGGGTCTTGACGCGGTCCGAATACGTTAAAATATCGCAATCCGATCGTTTCAATATTGTACAATTTTGAGAATAGTTCGGCATAGATTTCGTTGAAAAGTTTTGTAGCCGCATATGGAGAGAGCGGTTTTCCAATTCGCGATTCGACTTTTGGAAGCGATGGTTCATCGCCATAAACCGCGCTACTTGACGCATAGACTACCCGTTTCACTTTTTTTTCTTTTGCGGCAATAAATATATTCAACGTGCCTGTTGCGTTAGCCGCATGAGAGTCTGCTGGAAATTCAATAGAACGCGGAACCGAACCAATAGCAGCCTGATGAAGGATTAAATCAACATCAGAACAAACATCTCTGCATATATTAAGGTCCTGGACATCGGCTTGCACAAATTTGAAATTCTTCCACCTTTCTTTTCCAACAATTTTTTCAACTTGATCAAGGTTTTCCTTTTTACCGGTGGAGAAGTTATCAAGCCCGACGACAGATTGTCCGAGCAGAAGAAGTTTTTCAAGCAGGTTTGAACCGATGAAACCGGCAACGCCTGTAACAAGCCATCTGCGAGGCTCTTTTTCAAGTATTGAACAGACCTTCCCGTAGTTAGAATTGTCCATTTTCACGAGGTTATTTTCTAAAAAATAGTTAAAAAGTCAAAGCAAGTTATAAATTTTTCACATACAATTTGCCGGGCAATTGCTGAATCAGTCGTTTCATTTCCAGACTGAATAGCGCTACAGCAACAGCCGATGGCGCAAGACCTGTTTTAATAATTATTTCGTCAACGGTATATTCCTGTTCACCGTCAATTGCCATAAAGACTGATTTTTCGTTTTCAGATAATTCAACTGCCGGCAACATTGGCACGTTTTGTTGTTTTGGGGTTAAATTTGTCGCCGGGAAGAGATACTCAAATTCCGAGAGAATATCTTCAACTCCCTCGCACAGTTTTGCTCCTTTTTTTATTAAATCGTGGCAACCTTTGCTTCGAGGTGAATCTATTCTGCCGGGCACCGCAAAGACCTGCCTTCCATACTCGGCTGCAAAATTTGCGGTTATTAACGCGCCGCTTGTCAGGTTTGCTTCAACAACAATTGTTCCAATGGACATACCGGCGATCACCCGATTCCTGATAGCAAAACTGTTTTTATCTCCGCGTTTATTAAACGGGAATTGAGAGATTACAGCGCCATTGGCTGATATTTTTTCAAATAATTCTTTGTTCTCGGGAGGAAACACGATATTTATACCTGTGCCTAAAACAGTGATTGTTCTGCCTTTTCCGTTTAAAGCGCCTTGATGGGCTGCGGTATCGATTCCACGCGCGCCACCGCTAATTATTGTTATACCAGCGTAACCAAGTTGGTATGCAAGTCGCCGCGCGGTTTCTATACCGTAGTGCGTTGTAAGACGGGAGCCAACGATTGCAATGCAATTTTTGTCTCTGGTTTGCAAATCGCCTTTGATATATAAAACAATTGGCGGATCATATATCTGTTTTAATAGCGGAGGATAATCTTCGTCTTCAAGACAGACGATCTTTACCCCAGACTCTTCAATCCGCTTCAATTCCCCGTCAAGATCAATTGTCTTATGCCAGTTTGATATTGAAGCAGCAAGTTCTTCGCCAATTCCGTTTATCTTTGATAATGAGGATTCAGGAGCCTGCAATATTGAGACTGCGTCGCCAAACGCATCAAGCAATTTTCGGAGACGGATTGGTCCGACTCCGTCAATCATATTTAGCGCAACATAGGCTTCACGATTGTCCATACCTTGTGATTACCCGAATAGCGTCAATCGGGCAAGCAAGAATTAAAAAACGCTAAAAATCCGAGCTAAATTAAAGAAGGATGCTGTTTAATCTAAAACCTACATTCGGATTATTTCCATACAAAGGGTTATAATTATCACCAATTTTTGTAAATTTTTTCGTTTTGCGGGGTGTACTTTGTAGTCGGGCTACGGCGGGCTTCTTCATATTGTTTCTGTTTATCGTCGTTTTTCGCCCAACCTAATAGAGTATTAAAGTCCCGCGTGTATTGATTTTTATTTTGTTCCTGCTGGGCTTTCTGCTGAGCCATCTGCGCGAGTTTTTCTCTCAACCTCGCAATATCGTTTCTAACCTGTTCTGCGCGTTGTTTTGCCAGTTCATTATTATCCTCAATTTGCTGAACCATATCATAACTTGTTGCGGCTTTTTCTAAATGAGCGACAGCATTCTGCGGCGATTTCTGCTCTTCTTGAGCCGCTCGTTGTTGCTCCTTTTCACCGAGCGCCATAAGAAGCGGCGGCAATTCCTTTTCTATCGCCTCAATTTTTGGCGGAGCTTCTGTATTGTTCGGGTTCAATTCAAGGGCATTTTCATAATTGTTGAGCGCATTCATCATTTTTTCGGCTGCGTCTGCTGGGTTGCGTTCTTTTTCTTCTCTTCCCTCTTTGGCAAGTTTATCGCCGTACTTCATTAGCAAATTTTCCAGTTCTTGTTTTGCCTGTTCTCTGCCTGTCTGGGCAGTCTGGTTTTGTTCATTTAATTGCAAGGCTTCGTCATACTTATCAATCGCCTGCTCATACTTTGAGATTGCGTCCGGTTGATTCCAGGAGGATTCCTGTTTTGCCTCGGCTTGAAGTTGTTGAGCCTCGCGGGTTAGAAGCGAGGAGAGTTTTTCAAGCACCCGTTGTTCGCCATTTTTAGCCTCCTGATTTTGCTGGTTCAGGTTAGATGCTTCGCGATAATCTGTGAGCGCGTTTTCAAGGTTTTTGATTGCCTGTTCCCGTTCCCATTTTGCGGCAGAGGGATTTTTTACTGTGGAATCAGCGCGTTGTTCCTGTTGCTGGGCGCGTTCGGTAAGTTTTGATGAAAGTCTGCTCTCTGTTTGTTTCACATCGTTTGCGTATTGCTGATTTTGCGGATCAAGTTCTTTTGCGGTTCGCTGGTGGTCAAGCGCTGCTTCAAGTTTTTCAATGGTTTCTTTTAACGACCTGTTATTAATTTCATTCAACAATCTTTTAGCTAAAAGGGCGTGCAACTTTGCGAGTTTTTGTTCCACAACCTTTAGATTATGTTTTGTAAGGGGGTCTTTTGGTTGGGTTACGAGGGCGACTTTATAAGCTTCGCGGCTTTGTTCATAAAACGGAAGCGCCTGCTCGGGTGTGGACTGTTCAAGCGGCTCGCCTTTTCTGAAAAAAACGTTTCCAATTTGTGTCCATACTTTTCCCTGAAGTTTTTTTGGTAAGGTGGTTGAAGCAAGTTCCTGCCAGATTTTATCTGCTTCTTCATAATTTTTCGCCGCGTATTCGGCAACTGCAAGGTCGTAGGCTACCCATGGGTCTGATGGATTTCGCTGTAGCGCGGCACGGAGCAATTCTGCGGCTTTTTCAGGCTGATTTTGCTCCATTAATCTTCGCGCCTCGCTTAAACCAGAACTGGCTATCGCGCTTGCGCAGATACAAAATGCGCATACCAAGATTGCGGCGTATTTCATTGAATTACAATTTAGCATTGGTGTGGTTATTGGTAAACTTTTTCCGTTCACTTATTAACGGTTCAAGTAAAAAAATGCAAAGCGAAATTGCCAGTGGTATCTGGAATAGTTCAATTCTGTCTTTTGATTTTCTAATCTGGACATCTGTTGGAATCATAGAAAGGCCGCGATTTGCCACGTCTATTAAACCCTCGCCGTCATCGCCGAGTCTTATGTAATATCCCTGTCCTGCGTTTGCTATCTGTTTTAAGACATTTTCATTCAGGCGCGTAAGAACGTCAGTGCCAAACTCGTTTTTTGCAAAGGCGGTTCTTCCCTTCTGCCTGTCTGGTATTCTTGCGCCTGTCGTTGTGCCAACACCAATGGTAAAAATTCTAACCCCTGCGGTTACGGCTTCGCGCGCCGATGTGATTGCGTCTCCCTGCAACTGCTCGCCATCGGTTATAAGGATTATTGCTTTGCCGGACTTTTTCTTCGGGTCAAATGTTTCTACCGCTTTTTTTATAGCGGCTGCGATATCGGTTCCGGGTTTTGAAATTGAACCTGTCTTGAGCGCCTCTGCCGAGCGAAGAACCGAGCCGTGGTCAAGGGTTACCGGCGCTATCAAATATGCCTCTCCAGCAAAGGCAACAAGTCCATACCTGTGGTTTGACGGTATTTCCAAAAGCTTTCTTATTGCTTGTTTTGCCGCTGAAATTCTATTTGTTGGCGCAGCGTCTTCTGCATCCATACTTCGGGATATATCAAGCGCAATTATAACATCGGCGCCCGGTCGTTCTACTTTAACCTCCCGTTGAGCGCCAAGCGGCCTGGCGAGCGCTATTATTAAAAACACAAGCCCAATTGTGAACAGAGTAAATTTTATTTTGCGATTTTTATAATTGACCGAGTTGGTCAATAATTCAACGAGTTTTGGCGCGACAAGGCGAGAAATTTGATTTGCGCGCGCCTTTGTTGAGTAATAATAAATGGCTGCAGCCGCCGTTACTATCACTGGCGCCAGAATTAACAGATATGGATATTGAAAACTCATTATGGCAATCTTCTAAAAATCGTATGACTCAATGTCATCTCGCCAAGCAAAAGAATTAGACCTGGCAACGCAAAATAAGCCATTAATTCTTTATAAGTTCGTTGTTTGCCTTCTGTGAATGTAGCCTTTTCAAGTTGATCAATCTGATGATAGACGTTTCTTAACCCGGGATAATCCGAGACCTGAAAAAATTGTCCGCCAGTATATTGCGGGGTTTGAGCCATTTCGTTCCAGGAAATATTGATTGAAGCCATATCTTTAAAATCAACGATCTGAATTACGTGCACTCTTATGCCTAACGGCGCGATTGCCCGCGCGACTTCTTCGGGCGAAGGTCCGTTGTTGACCTGTTCGGCGTCGGTAACAACAATAATCACTTTTGTCTGGTTTGTCGCAGGAAGAAGGTGTTCGGCGGCAATCAACATACCTGAGCCCGGGGCAGTGCCGCGACCATTCTTTTCTTCTCTTAACCGCTGAATTAGATAATCGTGGTCAAGCGTGAGCGGGCTTACCAGATAAGCGTCGGCGTCATATCTTACTATTCCAATCTTGTCGTTTTCACGCGCCCGCATAAACTCGCAGATTACGTCAATTAATGCCTCCGCGCGTGTTACTCGCTTGTTGTTCATCGTAAAATCGCGTTTCTTCATCGTGCTGGAGAAATCAAGCACAAGCATAATATTTATGCCTTTTGCTTCGTAATCGGACATTCCTTTTTCAACCTGCGGTTTGGCAATAGCCAGTATTAGAAGCGTCAGGGCAATAAGCCTTGTGTAAAACATTAATTTACCGGGCGAATTTCTTGTTATAGAACCAGCTGAACGAAGCAACTCCGAACTTGAAAATCCAATAGCCGCAACTGACCCAACTTTCCCTTTAAGATAAGCGAACAATGGTATTAATATTAACAGCCAGAGCAATTGCCAGTCTTCAAATTTAAATGTTTTAAGTTGTAATAATAATTCATTCATACCTTATCCGCGGATTTGTACAGTGTCGGATTTATGTTATGTTCATTATGCTCGGCATTTTTATCGGTTTTATGAATTTGCGGTTTGTGATTTTGAGTCCGTTTAACAAATTCAACCGCCGCATCGTGCAATTTTTCAAGTTCCTCTCTTTCTGCATACGCTCGCGCAAATTTTAAAAAGTCGCAACAGGACAAAAAATTTCCAAGCATCTGTTTGTCCTGAGGTGTGAGTGAATTTGAATTATGCGCTTGAATCAAAAATTCTTCTGTTGAACAAAACGGAGCTTGGATTGCAAATTGCCGTTCAATGTATCTACGGATAATGCCGGAGGCAAGAATGGCATACTGGCGAGAAGTTTCTCGGCTCATTGTTTCCCGCAACTTTTCCAGTTCAAGCAGCGCGTCTTCGGCAATTTGAGATTCTTTCAACGATTGCGATAGAATGGATTTCGACCTTTGCTTCTTAACAGCCCGGAAAACCAGATAGATAAAAATACAGACCCCTATTATCACAAGATAAAACCAGAGCGGTTTAGGCTCGGTTAAAAACCTTAAATCGTCAATAATTGTTTCGTTGTGATTCTGTTCCATTTAATTGTTATGGATTTAACCTGTGATATCTTGTTTCAAAAAATTTATTAAAAGATTCAAAATAAGGTTTATCTGCCCTGACTTCAATGGTGTCAACCCCGCAATGACGAAGTGTCTGTCGCATTTTTTCCACCCGTTCAGCGGCATATTTTTGAAAAATATCTCTAACATTTCGGTCGTCAGATTTTAACTGGATTATTTCGCCTGTTTCAACATCTTCAAAAGTCAGCCATCCAAGTTTTGGCATTTGAATTTCAATCGGATCAATTATAGGCACAGCGACTACATCGTGCTTTTTTGAAACCACTTTTAACGCCCGTTCGTAATCTGTGTCCATAAAATCGGATAATATAAAAATCACAACCCTTCTATTTATAGCGTGGTTTAAATGGTTCAAAGCGGTAGAAATATCAGTGAGTTTACTTCTAAAGTTGTGAGTTAAAATAAGGCTTATAATGCCTAAAACGTGCGCCCTGCCCTTTGACGGTGGCATATATCGCTCTGTTCTATCTGTAAAGAGAAGCAATCCAACGCGGTCGTTGTTTGCTATTGCGCTAAATCCAATAAGAGCGGCAATTTCTGCCGCAAGTTCCCGTTTGCTCTGGTTTATGGAACCTATTGACGAAGAAGCGCTGCCATCCACAAGCAACATTACCGTCAATTCTCTCTCCTCAACATATTTCTTAATATGCGGTATTCCGGTGCGCGCAGTAACATTCCAGTCTATGCGGCGGACATCGTCGCCCGCCACATATTCCCTAACCTCATCAAAATCAATGCCGCGCCCTTTAAAAACAGAGTGGTATTTGCCTGCCATCAGATTCTCAACGAGCTTCAATGTTTTTAGCTCAATCAGTCTAATCTTTTTTAACCACTCAACGGGTATCATAATTTCACATATTTAATTGTGACGGAATCAACAGTTGCAGAAACCATTTTACGGCACGGGCACTTTTTGAAGCACAGTTCTGACAATTTGTTCGCTCGTTATCTGGTCTGCATCAGCTTCAAAAGTAGTGATAATGCGATGGCGAAGAACATCTGGCGCAATTGTTTTAACATCCTGCGGCGTTACATAAGCGCGACCATTCAAGAATGCGCAGGCTTTTGCCGCAAGATTTAGATAAATCGTCGCCCTCGGAGAACCGCCAAAACGAATTTTGCCTTCAAGATCGGGTACAAAACGTTGCGGCTGTCGTGTCGCAAACACTAACCTCACAATGTAATCGGCAATCTGCTCATCAAGATAAACTTGATCAACCATCTTGCGCATTTCAAGGATTGTTTCCGGCTCAATCACCGGCGAAAGCGGTGGCAACGGAGTTGTCCTTGCAGCAAGTCTCATTATTTTCTTTTCTTCTTCCTCGTTGGGATATGTGACCACAACCTTTAGCATAAACCGATCAACCTGAGCCTCTGGCAAAGCATAAGTGCCTTCTTGTTCAATCGGATTCTGCGTTGCAAGCACGAGAAACGGCTGTGGCAAAGGGAAAGTTTCCTCGCCAATTGTTACTTGCCTCTCTTGCATTGCTTCAAGCAGCGCGCTCTGGACTTTTGCCGGGGCGCGGTTGATCTCATCAGCAAGCACAATGTTTGCGAATATCGGTCCTTTTTTTACTATATATGTGCTGTCTTTAGGCACATAGATCAGGTTTCCAACAAGGTCGCTTGGCAGAAGGTCGGGTGTGAACTGGATGCGCTGGAATTTTGTTTTGATGCATTGAGCAAGGGCGCTGACAGTTGCAGTCTTTGCAAGTCCGGGCACTCCTTCAAGTAAAACATGCCCGTTTGCAAGCAATCCAATCAAAAGACGGTCAATCATCTCTGTTTGCCCGATTATCGCCTTCGCCATCTGATTCTTTATTTCAACTACATAGCGATGCGCCTTTTGTATTTCCCGCGAAAGGTCTTCAATTTCAGATTTCATAAACAGATAATTTGACGCAACTTGCGCCAGAGTATTCAAAAAATATAGTTGTCAGATTTAATGATTTAGACAACACTTTTGACTATGAATCCTAAAACCTCGATTTTGTTTTTAATTGGCGCAATCGCTTTAACAGGGTGCAAGACTCCGCAGGTTGCGCAAAAGCGAGATATTGAAAACGAGACGCCAAGCCAGTATGAAGAACGGTTAAGATGGTGGCGCGAGGCGCGGTTCGGTATGTTCATTCACTGGGGTCCGGTTTCAATCAAAGGAACAGAAATTGGCTGGTCTCGCGGCGCTCAAGTGCCTGTTGAAGAATACGACAAACTCTATCTCTCCTTTAATCCAACCAATTTTAACGCAAATCTCTGGGCAAAAATCGCGCGAGACACAGGGATGAAATATCTGGTTCTGACATCAAAGCATCACGACGGTTTTTGCCTCTGGGATAGCAAATACACCGATTACGATATAATGCGCACGCCATTTGGCAGAGATGTTGTAAAGGAACTCGCAGCAGCCTGCAAACGTTACGGGGTTGTGTTTTGTCTCTATCATTCTATATGCGACTGGCATCATCCGGATTATCCGCTCGGCAGCCCGGGTGGCAAAACTCAAAAGCCAAATCCGAATATGGATAGTTACAATAGATACCTCACAAATCAACTTGCCGAGTTGTTAACAAATTACGGAAAAATAGGCGTTCTCTGGTTTGATGGCGATTGGGAAAAACCGTGGTCGCAAGAGCGCGGAATCGAGTTATACAAAACTGTGCGACGACTGCAGCCCGATATTATCGTAAACAACAGAGTCGGAGTTGGACGTCAGGGAATGGCTGGAACAACAGCGGCTGGAAAATTCGGCGGGGATTTTGACACGCCTGAACAGCGAATCGGAAATTTTCAACTCAATCGCCCTTGGGAGTCCTGTATAACAATCTGCCAGCAGTGGGCGTGGAAGCCAAATGACAGGTTAAAATCTCTAAAAGAATGCGTTCAAACACTTGTCAGATGCGCTGGCGGCGACGGCAATCTATTGCTCAATATTGGTCCTATGCCAGACGGCTCAATTGAAGACCGTCAGATAGATCGTTTGCTTCAAATTGGTGAGTGGATTAAAAAATACGGGAATACAATTTATAAAACTCGCGGCGGTCCGTATATCACGACATCTGACCTTGCAAGCACCCGGGCTGGAAGTAAAATTTATATCCATATCTTAAAATGGGGAGAAGACGAGTATCTTCGCCTGCCGCCGCTTCCAGCAAGAATTAAAAAGGCAAAGATCATCACTGGAGGGCGAATGAGTTTTAATCAAACGCCAGAATTTGTTGAACTTTTCGTCCCAGAAATATTCAGAGACGAAATTGACACTATTATAGAATTAACCATTGATAAACCGGCTATGGAAATCCAGCCAATAAGGCTAATGTCCAGTTCAATTACAACTGGGAAAAAGGCTACGGCTTCAAACATATACAGAAATATGGATGAATTTGCACCGTCAAAGGCAATTGATGGGGACCCAGAAACGCGATGGGCAACCGATAGCGGGATAAAAAACGCATTTCTACAGGTTAACCTTGGAGAACCAAAAACTTTCAATACTATCGTCATTAACGAAGCATACGCAGGACGCGTTTCGGCATTTGAACTAAAGTATTTGGAAAACGGCAATTGGAAAATATTACTGAAAGGAAACCGACTTGGCGAACGATTTGAAAAAACATTTCCTAAAATCAAGGCGCAAATAGTAAGATTGGAAATTCTAAATGCAAGCGATGGGCCAACTATTTCTGAATTTAACCTTTACCTAAAAAATTAGATTGAGCCCCTTCGTGCGCCTTTTTTCCATACACCCGCTCATAAGCGCGACAGAACGGGCATAATTTTATTTCTACAATAGAAACTATTTTAAATGCAATTCCGCTCTGTTGTTTTCTTGCCTGCCGACACAACGGGCATATCTGGCAAACCTTTGCTAATACGCCGTCCATCTTTTTAGCAGAAGAATTCATAATGATGATATGAAATTTTAATTCAAAAATTCAGATGAGAAAAGTATTTAATAAACCGATTTCATATCTCAATTTGTTTGCATCCCGTCATAAAAATTATTATTTTGATAATTGATGAATAAGTTGATTTACTTATTCTTGATGGCTCTGTTTAGCTGGCTTGGATGCGATTCAAATTCGGGAGCGCCCCGTTCAAAAGAGGCGATGGAGGAAAAGTTTGCCGTAGAACGGAAAAAAATGGTTGAAGAACAACTCGCATCTTGG
Source organism: Verrucomicrobiia bacterium (assembly GCA_049968335.1). Taxonomy (GTDB): domain Bacteria; phylum Verrucomicrobiota; class Verrucomicrobiia; order Limisphaerales; family JAKPVM01; genus JAKPVM01. Next base: position 12,073 of record JBMFQZ010000024.1, on the reverse strand, counting down.
AGTCGCGGCATAAAAAACAGAAGGGTATTAGAGGCAATGGAAAAAGTGCCGCGCCATAAATTTGTTCCTGATGACGTCATAGGTCAATCTTACGAAGACTATCCCCTACCCATTGGATACGGGCAAACTATTTCCCAACCTTATATTGTAGCATTTATGACCGAACAATTAGACCCGCAGCCAGAACATCGGGTTCTGGAAATCGGGACTGGTTCTGGCTATCAGGCTGCCGTTCTTAGTTTGCTAGTTAAAGAAGTCTATTCAATTGAGATTGTTGAACCGCTTGCTAAAAGGGCTGAAGAAACCTGCAAAAGGCTCGGCTATACAAACGTATTTATAAAAGCCGGCGATGGCTATAAAGGCTGGCCTGAAAAAGCCCCTTTTGACTCAATAATCGTAACCTGCGCGCCGGAAAGAATTCCGGAACCGCTTATTGAACAACTCAAAGATGGCGGAAAAATGATTATACCCGTAGGACCCGTCTGGGACCAATCGCTCTTTCTGCTTATTAAATCAGGAAATGAAATTAAAAAACATTCTGTCCTCCCAGTCAGGTTTGTGCCTATGACAGGCGAGATTGAAAAGAAAAAATAAGATTAAACTTCAGCCCGCTGCTCAACAACAAGCACATCGTAAGGCTGTAAATCGTAATTGCCCGAAATTGTATTGCCTGTGAGAAAATCGTGAACCGGTTTAAAAAATGTTAATCTGACCGGTGAATTTTGATGATTTAAAAGAAAATACAATTTTAGATTTTCATTCTGTCTTAAACTCACTTCAATCGTCTCTGGAACTTTCAAAATCGGAAATAAATTGCAAAGTTGTCTCAGCCACGCCACTAAATCAAAATAAAACGCCTGGTTGCACATTGTCGCAACATAAACAGCAATACCCTTTCCGAAATGGTTTAATGTAAGAGCCGGTTTTCCAGCGTAAAATTCTTTGGTATAAGTGGCAAGAATCTGACAGCCATTTGGACGAATGATATCGCACCATACCCGCGCTGTGTGAAGTTGAGTGGTTGTAAAAGCGCCTTTGAAAGCAAGGTGGTTCTCTTCAACGTTTGAAATCATATCAGATTCTTCCACTTCAAGCCCGAATACATCCGTTAGACCAAGAGGAACTCCTGAATCTGTCGCGATGTTGTACTCATCAACTACACCGGTATCAAATGTTCCAACAAGTGTTCCGCCATTTTGAACATAATATTTCAGCGCTTCCGCTTCCATTTGTGATAGAAGATGAATTGACGGCGCAAAAACCAATCTGTAACGGGATAGATCATCGCCCGGTCGCGCAAAATCGACAGGGATGTTTCTATCATGCAATGCGGCGTAAAAGAGATGAATATGTTCTCGCTGGTTAAAATAGGCGTTTCTTTTTGGCGTGTGCCGCTGCGCCTCCATACTATCAAAACTTACAAGAATTGCGGTCTGGGGCACCACACGTGTCTGTTTAATAACCTCGCGCATTTTTTTAATCTCACCCCCTATTTTTTGAATTTCTCTGTAAATCCGATTATCCGGACTCCCGTTATGACTTAGCACGCCGCCGTAAAAAATCTCAGAACCAAACCTCGGTTGACGCCAGTAGAAATAGAAAACTCCGGAAGCGCCGCGCGATATAGATTGATAGGTAAAAAGCCGCAATATTCCCGGCCTTATCAGCGAATTAACATCCAGCCAATTCACACTTCCCGCTTTTTGCTCTATTACCCAGAAACCGCAATCGCCATCGGGCAATTTTGCATCATCTTTTTTTAAAGAACGAGCCATATCGTTTTCACAGGCGTTTTCTGAAGACCGTTGTTTTAACGTCGCGTAACTATCAAGTCCGACAAAATCAATCGCCCCGGCAACATCAAAATAATCATAGGTTCGCGCAAACATCCGCATATTTGTTGTAAGCGGAATATTCGGTGTAATTTTTCTTAATATCTCAGCCTGCATTTTGATATATGCAACAATCGTATCGCTGCAGAACCGTGACCAATCCAATAACAACGATGGATTATGCGGAGCGGGAGAATACATCGGGACAGGAACTTGAGACCAATCAGAAACCACCTGTGACCAAAAACGCAGTCCCATCAAATTATTAAGTCGCTCAATAGTTTCATACTTTGCTTTAAGCCATCCATACCAATCCCGTTTAGATTCTAAATTGTATGAGGATTCGGTATTATGCGCGCCAATTCCGTTATCTATTTGCCACGCTAATAGTGCCTCGTGACTGCCTAACGCCTCAGCCATCGCGGTTACAATTTTACGGCTATATTCCCAATACAAATCGCAGTTTAAACAACAAGCCCGACGTGTCCCTTCATTTAAGCGAATCCCCTTTTCGTCAACAGGCAATATTTCTGGATATTTCTTTGCAAGCCAGATTGGTGGAGCTGCGGTTGGCGTGCATAGAACAACTTTTATTCCGTTGCTATGCATCACATCCATCGCCCTTTTTAGCCACGAGAAATCATAATAGCCCTCTTCTCGCTCGCAAAGCCCCCAACAAAACTCGCCCATTCTAACAGCATTTATCCCGGCATCTACCATTAAACGGGCATCTTCCTGCCAGCGGGCTTCGGGGTTTTCTGGCGTTCCGCCAAATGGATAGACCCACTACTCTGGATGATAGTCAGCGCCAAAATACATAATGGTTTTAATTCAATATAAATTCTTAATAAAATATGTGCAAACATTAGATAAAAAATTCTTATTTATTAATTTAACCTCGCCCCTTTTATTCATAAAACAACCTTTGCTGCGATTCTGGAGGCACATAGGAATTTTTTAAAATTCATTGATTTTTACCAATTAATTTTCATAATTCTAAAAAATTAAATAATAATGCCGTTATGAAAAAATATTATCTTGCATGCGATCTTGGAGCCGAGAGCGGGCGTTTAATGCTTGGGACTCTCACCGATGGAAAACTTTCTCTGGAAGAAATCCACCGTTTTCCAAATGAACCTGAACGTTCTGGAAACTCACTGCACTGGAACATAGAGAAATTGTTTTTAGAACTTGTAAATGGACTGAAAAAGGCTTCGGCGCGCGGATTAAAATATTCCAGCATAAGCACAGATTCCTGGGGGGTTGATTATATACTGTACGACAAAAACGGCAATATAATGAAACCGGTTTACCATTATCGCGACAACAGAACAGCAAGAGGGGTTGAAATTGCGAATGCAAAAGCCGGATGGGAAACAATTTTTGCTGAAACCGGCATTCAATTTATGGCGTTGAACACTATCTATCAATTAGCCTCAGAACCAAAAGAAAGATTGTTATCAGCGGATAAACTCTTGCTTATTGGGGACGCGTTTAATGAATTTTTATGCGGGGTTGGCAAGGCGGAGGTATCGCTTGCAAGCACAACGCAATTATACAATCCAGTAACAAAATCCTGGTCAAAAAAACTGCTCTCCGCCCTTGAACTTCCTGAAAGAATTTTCCCTGAAATTGTGCCGTCGGGAACCCGTCTTGGAGCATTAAAAGAGAAATTAGCAAGCCAAACCGGAGTTAATGAATTACAGGTTATCGCATCTTGTTCACACGATACTGGGGCCGCCGTTGCCGCGGTGCCGGCAAGCGGCAAAAATTGGGCATATTTAAGTTCAGGAACCTGGTCCTTGATGGGGGTTGAAACGCAAACACCGGTAATAAACGAAAAATGCAGAAAATTGAATTTCACAAACGAAATTGGTTATGGCAACACTGTGCGACTGCTCAAGAATATTATTGGATTGTGGCTTGTTCAAGAATGTAGACGGGAATGGGCGCGGCAGGGCAAAGAGTATGATTATCCAACATTAACACAGATGGCATCAGAATCGCCGGAATTTGTTTCTCTGATCAATCCATCAGACCCGCGATTTATCGCCCCGGATAATATGCCCGAAAGGATCGCCTCATTCTGCAAAGAAACAAATCAGCCTGTTCCGAATTCACCCGGGGCGTATATTCGCTGCTGTCTTGAAAGCCTTGCCTTGCTATATAAGCGAACCCTATTAATGATTGAAGACCTGACTGGCGCTAAAATAGAACGGTTGCATATTGTTGGGGGCGGCAGCAGAAACTATCTCTTGAATCAATTTGCCGCAAATGCCCTTCAGATACCAATTTATACTGGTCCTGTGGAGGCAACAGCGGCAGGAAATATACTTGTTCAGGCAATTAACCTTGGCGACATAGCCTCGCTTGATGCAGCTCGTTCAATAGTTAGAAATTCAATGGAAGTAACTGTTGTTGAGCCTAAGGATAAACAAAAATGGGAAGATGCTTATCAAAGATTTGTTAAAATAATCAGCTAAGAAATTCGGCTTAAAACAGTTAGAGAGCAATTCCACTAATAGCCTTGTTCCTCAGGCTTAAAAGTCTTGGAGAAAGGTAATATTTAGTTCCCGTTTTCGCTTAATCTGCGAAATAGTTCATTAGTTGGAATAATGCCAATTCCCTCTCTTGAGAGCGCCTCAATCGCTAAATCCATATTATCAAATCTGAACAATACAAGACCTTTACCCTCATACTTTGCCGTGAAAGCGTAGGTGTATTCAACATTAACATTTGCCTTCTGAACGGCTTCAAGAATTGCAATCAATCCGCCGGGTCGGTCTTCCACTTCAACCGCGCATAGGTCGGTAACCCTTACAGGAAATCCGTTTTCTAGAAGCAGGTCTCTCGCCTTCTCCCATTCTTTAACAATAATCCTTAAAATTCCAAACTCTCGCGTATCTGCCAGGGCAAAAGTCTGAATATTAATACCTTCGTTTGCCAGCAACTTGCAGGGAGCGATCAAAGCCCCTGGTCTATTTTCCAGAAATATTGACAGTTGTTTTATTTTCATATTTCTGCCCCTTTATTATTATAATTTTCGTTTGTCAATAACCCGTTTTGCCTTGCCTTCGCTTCGTTGCAACGTTCGCGGAGCAACGAGTTTAACCTCGGCGCGAATTCCGGTAACCGATTCAATAGAATGAGCCAGTTTAGCCTGAAGTTGTTCCATTGCGCCGACCGTGTCGCTAAAGACCTCTTGAGTAACCTCAACCTGAACTTCAAGCGAATCTAGCCCCTTCTGTCTATCCACTATAATCATATAATGCGGCAACGTCCCTTCCACTTTTAACAGAGCAGTCTCGATTTGAGAGGGGTAAACATTTACACCGCGGATTATTAGCATATCATCGCTTCTTCTGCTGATTCTTTTTAATCGTCTCAATGTTCTGCCGCATTCACATTGCGACGGCTCAAGCGCGGTGATATCTCTTGTTCTATAACGAATCATCGGCATAGCCCGTTTGCAAAGCGTCGTCAGAACAAGTTCTCCTTCTTCTCCATCTGGTAAAACCTTACCTGTCTGAGGATCAATAATTTCAGGATAAAACATATCCTCAAAAATATGAGGACCTGCCTGGCATACGCATTCCATCGCAACACCCGGACCAACAATTTCTGAAAGCCCGTAAATATCGTAGGCTTTTATATTGGTTTCGGATTGAATCCTCTGGCGCATATTTTCCGTCCAAGGCTCTGCGCCAAACACCCCGATCCGCAATGGCAATTCCTTCAAATTAACTCCTAGTTCATTTGCCCTGTCTATGATGTGCAAGAAATAACTCGGAGTGCAGCATATTACCGTTACTCCGAAATCCTTCATTATCATAATCTGCCTATCGGTATTGCCACCTGAAATAGGAATGACACTTGCGCCAAGAGCCTCCGCGCCGTAATGCGCTCCAAGACCGCCGGTAAACAATCCATAACCATAGGCATTCTGAACAATATCGCCGACGTGTACCCCACACGCCGCAAAACTGCGGAGCATTGCCGTAGCCCAATCCTGAATATCTTCCTTTGTATAGGCAACTACGATAGGTTTTCCGGTAGTTCCGCTGGAGGCATGAAATCTAACTATCTCCTGAAGCGGGCTTGCAAATAACCCGAAAGGATAGTTATCCCGTAAATCTGCCTTTGTTGTAAATGGCAATTTTGCCACGTCTTCAATGCTGCGCAAATCCTGCGGGGTCAAGCCTGCACCTTCCATTCTTTTCTTGAATACACTAACTCTATCATAAGCCCTCTGGACTATTGCCTTTAGCCTATTTAGTTGCAATTCTCGCAGTCTTGGCAATGGCAGATAATCCATCGCGCTCGCTGGATGAAAAGGCGCAGATATATCCGATTTATTCATAAGCGCTTACTTGATTTTATCCTGTATAATGGATTTTTTGTTTTTATATGTATCTCTTCCAACTAAAAAGGCAATCTTATTTTTTTCAAAATGCTTCTCAGAGAATGCCTTTAAAATCACTTTCAGCCAGACATCCTCAGACATCGGCAGATGAGTGCTTAATGCTCCCAACAGCGCAATATTCGCGGTCTGTTTTGATGCGATTTGTGATAGGTCAATGTCACTCGGCGTAACAATAACGCCGCCTTTTTTAAGCATATAGAGATTTGGCTCAATTTGATTCGGTTCAAGCGCAACTAAATAATCTGTTTCACCAGGTGGGATCATCGGACTCCAGACTTTTTTCCCAAAACGGACATCACTGGTAACTGAACCGCCACGCTGGCTCATACCTTTGAGTTCGCTCTTTTTGACATCATATCCGCATTCAAACGCCGTGAATGCAAGAATATCGCTTGCGGTCAAAACACCCTGTCCGCCAAGTCCGGCAATTAATACGTTTATTACTTCGTCTGACATTGCTCCTTCTCCTTTGCGCAAGAAACGCCTTGTTTATCTTCGCATCGTTCAAATTCTTTAACCTTCTTAGAAGCCAGCAGGCAAGGACGACGCGCTATTATAACAGTTAATTCTTCTTTTTTTAAAGACTCTGTTAAAACTTTTTCAAACGCGTCTGATCCAATTCTTGGCTCAACGATATGCAAATTTTTTATTCCAATTCCTTTGACTACCTCTTCTAAAACCACACGGTTTGTAGGTTGATGGTCTAATTTTCTGCCCGTTCCTGGATGCTCCTGCAAACCTGTCATTGCGGTTGTTTGATTATCCAGAATTATTACAACGTGTCCTGTCGGAGGAGGATTGTAAACCATCTCCACCAACCCAGTTATACCGCTATGAATGAACGTGCTATCTCCTATGACGCTAACAATATTTCTTGCCTGTTCCGGCGGCAGGGTATGTCTTAATCCCAAACCAACTCCTATGCTTGCCCCCATACACAGGCAAGTATCCATTGCATTAAATGGCGGCAACACGCCAAGTGTATAACAACCAATATCTCCCGCAACAATGCAACCCAATTTGTGCAATATATCGTAAACAACGCGATACTGGCAGCCATCGCACAATTGCGGCGCTTTGCCTGGCGGTATTTTTCTATCAGCCTCTTCTCCGCCAAAGATTATCTTCTTCACCCGCTCAACATTCAACTCGCCAAACCTAAATGATTCGCTCTTGCCCTCTACGGCAATTCCAGCGGCGTGTATTGCCTCATACAAATAAGGATCACCCTCCTCTACAACCACACATCGCTCAACCGATTTTGCAAAATCCGCAATTTTTTTAATCGGCAATGGATAGGTAAAACCTAATTTTAAAACAGACGCTTCAGCCGCCGCCTCAGAGGAATGAACATAACTTATCCCTGAAGTTATAATGCCAAGCAATCTGTCTCTCATTTCAACAACATTATAAGGACAGTTTTCAGACCATTCTTTCAATTCATTCAATTTCTTACGAAGCCGTTTATGCGCCGGCCGCGCGTATGCCGGAATTAAAACCTTTGTTTCGGCGTTTTTATTATAATTTGGAGTCTTAACCTGCAATGATATATTCCGAGTCTTTACAATTGTTCTACTATGACAAACCCTGGTGGTCATTCTCAATAATACAGGAATCTGATATTTTTCAGATAACTCAAATGCGGCGATTGCATAGTCATAAGCCTCTTGAGAATCAGACGGTTCAAACATAGGCACCCCAGCCGCCACAGCATATCTGCGGTTATCCTGTTCGTTTTGGCTCGAAGCCATACCGGGATCGTCAGCAGAAACAACTACAAGCCCGCCGTCAACTCCTGTGTAAGCAGCTGAAAAAAACGGGTCTGAAGCAACATTTAAACCAACGTGCTTCATCGTAACAAGCGCCCGTGCCCCAGCAAAGGCAACACCGATACCAACTTCAAGCGCAACTTTCTCGTTTGGCGCCCATTGCGCTTTGCCACCGATTTTTGAAAAATATTCAAGAATCTCCGTCGAAGGTGTCCCGGGATATCCAGTCCCGAGAAAAACTCCGCAATGTTTTGCGGCTAATGCGACCGCCTCGTCGCCTGTTAGTAACAATCTCTCTTCGTTGCCCATAATTTAAATATCAATCCTATTAAATAGCGCTTATACGCTCAACGCTTCATTCTCGTTTAAAACTTTAAATCCACTTTTAGTAAGATAATCCCGAGCGGCTTCATTATCATTGACCTCTATCAATAAAATTGCGCGATTCTTTGCCACATATCCTGACGCGTTATGGACGTTTATCTTATTTTCAGCCAAACACTTTGCAATTTTATACAATCCGCCCGGTTTATCTTCAACTTCAACAGCCACAACTTGCAACAATGTTACCGGAACAGATTCTTTTTTAAGCAAATCAAAAGCTTCCTGCGGTTTGTTCACAAGCAATTTAACAACGCCGTAGCCGTTTGAACTGGCAATGGTGACCCAGCGGATATTGATTTGATTTTCGGCTAAAACTCCGGAAACCCTTGCAAGTTCGCCAATCCTATTTTCGGCAAAAATTGCAAGCAATCTCACGTTACAATTACTGTTATTCATAATGCCTGATAATTATAATGTTCTTCGGTCTATTACACGTTTTGCTTTACCCTCGCTAACAGGCAGTGTGCCCGGAGGAAGAATCTCAACCTTTGGTTTTATCAAAATCTCCGAACTAAGTTCATCAACAATTCTGTTCTGTAATTGAACAAGATGCTCTAATTGTCCATCGAAAACTGACATATCAAATTCGGTTTGCACAGTCATTTCATCAAGACCGTCCAGAATAATTAAATAATTCTTGCCAACGCCGGGTATTCCCATCAGCACCCGCTCAATCTGTTGTGGAAAGATATTAACTCCACGAACGATGAGCATATCGTCTGATCTGCCAGTAATGCGGGCAATCCTCCGATGTGTCCTTCCACAGGGACAGGGTTCGGAAATTATAGATGTAATATCTCTTGTTCTATAACGAATAAGAGGCATTGCCTCGCGGCATAATGTAGTTAAAACAAGTTCGCCCTTCTCTCCATCTAGCAATGGCTCGCCAGTATCAGGGTTGATTATTTCCATCAGAAAATTATCTTCCCAGAGGTGCATACCATTTTTATACTCGCATTCAAACGCCACACCCGGACCGTTCATCTCGGACAATCCGTAGGAGTTGTAAACATCAATCCCGAGAGCAGACTCAATCTTTTTCCTGGTCTCTTCTGTATAAGGTTCAGCGCCAACGTATGCCTTCTTCAGGCTGAGGTCTGTTCTCGGATTAATCCCTTTCTTATGCAAAAAATCGGAGAAATACAACGCGTATGTTGGCGTCGCATGAAAAACTGTAGTTTTAAAATCCTGCATCAACATCAACTGTCTTTCTGAATTGCCGGGACCTGCGGGAATTACAAGAACACCGACTTTTTCCGCCCCGTAATGCATTACCAGCGCACCTGTAAACAGTCCGTAGGTCATCATATTTTGCAGCACATCAGATTTTGTAACTCCGGTCATAACCAGACACCTCGCCATTAACTCCGCAGCATTATCAATATCCTTTGCCGAGAAAAAAACGGCTTTCGGTTTTCCCGTGGTTCCGCTGGATGTATGAAGGCGAATTACATTATCTTTCTTTACAGCCAGAAGGCCATCCGGATACGCCGCCCGTAAATCCGAAGCAGTAGTAAACGGAAAATGCTTTATATCTTCCAGTTTTTTTAAATCTCTCGGAGTTACTCCTAATTGTTTAAATCTTTCTTGATAAAACGGGACATTCTCAAAGACGAGTTTTACAGTTTTTTTCAATCGTTTTAACTGTAACTGCTTGAGTTTTTCCCTTTCAATTGTTTCCAAATCTTTATCCCAGTACATTTTAACAATCCTTAAATTCTAATTCAAAGTCATCAGTATATAAACAAAAACGTCACCGCGCAATAGCGCAGTGACGTTTATTCAATATTTTTTTTATTTCTACCAGGTGAAATAAATTTCCGTCCTCACAAATGTAAAGAGGTCGCGTTTTGCGTAATAATCTCCAGCCCAGAGAAACTCACCCCAGAGATGTCCGCTGACATGTTTGCTAAACTTAACCTTTAACACGGACTGGAGAAAATGTCCCCTGAAATCGCCATTTCCAAAAGGATAAACACCATTTGCTTTTTGATCTGCAAACAAGGCGTTATAATCAGTGGAGAAAGTAACATCCTTGATTGGTGTTACAATGATTCCCGGACCGAACCGATGAACATTATTGTTTTGAGCCACGCTGCTTTCTTTAACGTATGAATAGATATACAACTCACTCCATCTTGGCCAGCGTCCCCAGAGCATATTGAATTGCTCGTAATCCCCTGTTGATGGATCATCGCCAGAAATAAATTCGTGGCTGAATCTTACTTTTGTATCCAGAGCATCTTTGAACGCATAAGTTAAACGATTGTTAACACCAAAAGCGTTGATATCCTGCCATTGAGTGCCCGGCTTTCTCCTTTCGCCAAATTGATATGCGCCTTCGACTGAGTAACTTAGATTAGATGTGATATTGCCTGTAATTTTGCTTCCCACGGTGTGGATATTCGCATCTTGTCCTGCTGTCAATCCGGGTCTGGCATCGTCGTTTTTATACATATAATACACATCAATTTGAGTATTCTTGATTGACTTGTTAGAAATATAGAGGATAGCGCCTTTTTCATCCTGATCAGTCAAAGCTTTTTCCAGATGGTTTATAGGCGGCAACCAGGCGTCATTCATAGCATCTTGAAATATACCGATTGTATCAATGGTTGTATTGTAATCTTTAATGTCCCAGGTAAGCCGCGCGGCATCTAAGAAGTAAGTCCGCGAACCATCCAGCGGCGTGCCATCACCAACAAGCCACCAGTTCAGCGGATCGCCGAGCATCAAATCCTGACGACCAATTGTCATTGTGAGCGGCAATCCAAATGCCTGCTTCCATTTAAAATTAAGAATATCTATGATGCCTTCCGTCCAATCCTGACCGGTAATTGGAGTTTTATGGTAGGAGGGTCGCAGATAATTACGCGGCTCTGCGGTTAACCTGACATTAAAATCAAAGTTGTCAGCCGGCGTAATCGTCGTCCATATTCTGCCCCTGAATCTCAAGTAATCCTGTTCGCTTCTTGGCGCATCTTCGTCCAATGAAATTGCATTATTTAAATACTCATTCCTTAACCGCAAATCGCCTCCAAGGCTCAACCAGGAAGTCGGCTTCTTAGAATCCTGAAGGAATTTTTCCAGACGACTCACAGTCTGCGCGCTTGAGGTTGATCCATTCTGCGCGTAAACGTTTATGCCCACAGTCATCAGCAAAACGATGACCCCAATGATAATATTTTTTCTCATATTTTTTATTATTTATTGTTCGGCACTTTTTAATGTTTGCTTTAACTTTTTTTACTTCCAAAACACTTTTCTAAATGTTTTTCATCCGGCGGAGTAGTAAACAGGCTTACCACAACCGCTGTCAATGCAGAAATTGGCAGCGCTATAAATAACGGGTCGACAACAGGCCAGTTAGGATGGTCGGCAAGTATGCTCTTGCTCACAAGTTTAAAAGCATTTATCTCCGGCACCTTAACAAATAATAGCCAAAATGCAGTAATAACAAATCCGACAATCATTGAAGATATTGCCCCTGCTTTTGTCATTCTCTTCCAGTACAATCCTAATAAAAACGATGGCAAAAACGCAGAGGCGCACAGACCAAAGAATATCGCAGTCGCCCGCGCTATTATCGTCTCACTGCGTCCATACCGCCCTATCGCCACAGCAATTATCAACCCAAATAAAATCGCAAGCCGCACTATCAATAC
>JBMFQZ010000023.1:0-60229 GCA_049968335.1 Verrucomicrobiia bacterium | reverse complement strand
CTATTTGCCGAAAGGCAATGAAGACACGCGGTTTTAACGTGTGGTTTTCCGTGTAAACTACGTCCGAAATGGACTATTTGCCGAAAGGCAATGAAGACATGAAAGAGGTGAAATCGTTACCGCCGAAAGAACGTCCGAAATGGACTATTTGCCGAAAGGCAATGAAGACGTGGAGAAATTTTTCAAAGAGCGACACGCAGAGGCTGCGTCCGGAATGGACTATTTGCCGAAAGGCAATGAAGACTCCAAAGAGGATGTTGTGCTTTATGGGAAACGTGACGGTCCGGAATGGACTATTTGCCGAAAGGCAATGAAGACCTACGGCACCGTTTTTGTCGTATTCGATTTTCTCGTGGGTCCGGAATGGACTATTTGCCGAAAGGCAATGAAGACTTCAAACAAGGCTTGCCCTTTTTCTCTGGGGACAAAGTCCGGAATGGACTATTTGCCGAAAGGCAATGAAGACTCGGTTTCAATTGCGGTGTTTAATGATTGCACCGCCGTCCGGAATGGACTATTTGCCGAAAGGCAATGAAGACGAGTGTCTTTTCAGACACTTCAACGCCGCTTCTTCGGTCCGGAATGGACTATTTGCCGAAAGGAAAACCCAATTTAATAGTTTTAGATAGCCGTTCAGGGTTTGAAAATAAGCGAGTCGCAACGTTATTTTTAAGAGCGTCGCAAGAGTGTAAAGTTACGATTACTCTTTGTTTGATTGTGTATCTCTGTGTTTTCTATGGTTTATTTTTCACCACAGAGAGACACAAAGAATGAGTGTTTTTTTGACCAATTGCGGGGACTTCTCATTCCTCTTGCATACTAAATTTAGTATAAAAATCTGAGGTCTTGAACAGATTTACATTCTAAATTCTGGGATTATTCGTTTGATTTTTTATTATACAACCTCACAAAGCGGTGTCGCGATTCCCGCATGCGGGACGTCTTGCCACTGCACTCCAAAACCGCAGTCTAAAAGATGTTATACCCGTTCTTGGTCTGTTCTAACCAGCGTTTTGTTAGTTATACTTTGACAAATTCAATTTCACTCAAAAATGCGCTTTTTCCTCAAATACTAATTATTCAGGCAATCTTCTCTTAAAATTTTTGTATATGACAATTTGTCTGAATTGATTAAAATATTTGGTATGAAATCAAACAATTTAACTAAGGTGTTGGTAGCGGTCTTGCCTGTTGTTTTAGTTTTTTCTATTCTTGGAACAGTTATTGCCGCTGAGGTTGAAACAAGATTTTTAATTAAAAACGATGAGGTGTTTAAAAAGCTGATTTCTGCTGACGCAAAATTAGAGAAGCTTGCCGGCGGTTTGCGGTTTACCGAAGGACCTGTTTGGGTGAGCGCAGGGGGAGATGGGTATTTAATTTTCAGCGATATTCCTGCAAATCAGTTAAAGAAATGGAGCAAGATTGGCGGGCTTGTTACATTTAGGGAGCCGAGCAATAATGCAAATGGAAATACGGTTGACAGAGAGGGGAGGCTTGTTACGGCTGAACATAGCGGGCGAAGAATTTCAATGACGGAGAGGGATGGGACTGTTAAAACGGTTGTTGATTTATATCGGGGAAAGAAACTCAACTCGCCGAACGATGTTGTCGTAAAGTCCGACGGCACAATCTGGTTCACAGACCCGCCGTATGGAATAAAGCCTGAGGAAAAAGAGCAGGACGGGAATTATGTTTTTTGTTACGACCCGCGGAAAAAAGAGTTAAGGGTTGTGGCTGCGGATTTTGACAGACCAAACGGGCTCTGTTTTTCTCCGGATGAAAAGTTGCTTTACATTGCGGATTCTGGCAAGCCGCGGCATATCCGTGTGTTTGATGTGGAAGCGGATAATATTTTGAAAAATGGCAGGGTGTTTTGCAGGATTGATGTTGGCGGACCTGATGGCATCCGTTGTGATAGCCTCGGGAATATATGGTCAAGCGCGGGGGATGGGGTTCATATTTTTTCTACGAACGGCGAACTTGTTGGAAAAATTCTTGTTCCTGAAACGCCGGCAAATCTCTGTTTCGGCGGCGAGGATGGCAAGACACTCTTCATCACCGCGCGCGCTTCGCTTTATTGCATAAAGACATTGGTTAAAAGCGCTGTAAAATAAGGAATGTTTAAGATGAGAATCCGTTCTGTTTTAATTGCGTTAACGACATCGGTTGCCCTTGTTGCGTTTGCATCCGATTTAAAACGTTCAATCCCTCAACCTCTGGCGGGGCATCCCGGGAATGTGTTTCTTGAAGGGGAAGAGGTGGTGGTAAAGTTGCCGCAGAGTGAAGGGGGCTGGCGGCTGATAGATTATGATGACAGGGTAATTTTGCAAGCGCGACCGATGAATGGCGAGGCGCATCTGGGAAAATTGCCAGTCGGGTTTTACCGGTTGTTCAGGTCCGCAGATAGCAACTGGGTTTCTCTTGCAGTGTTAAAACCGCTTAAAGAGCCGACACCGTTGAGTTCGCCAATCTGTCTTGATGTGGCAATGGCTTGGTTTTATCCGGAAGATAAAATGGCTGCCGTATCGAGCCTTTGCGCGCTTGCTGGCGTAAACCGCACACGCGACAGACTTAACTGGGCTGAGGTTGAACCTGAAAAAGGAAAGTTTGTTCAAAACACAAGATACGACAGTTCGGCTTTATACCAGAAAAAGGCGGGGTTGCAGACACTTCAAGTCAATCATATAACGCCGCGATGGGCTACAAAAACTCCGCATCGTTTTCCGCCCGATTTGAGAGACGCCTATAGTTTTTATTATGAAATGGCAAAGCGCTGGCGCGGTCTGGTGCAAGCCTTTGAACCGTGGAATGAAGCCGACATACCGAATTTTGGCGGCCATACCGGCGCTGAAATGGCGTCTTTCCAGAAGGCGGCATATCTGGGTATGAAAAAAGGAAATCCTAAATTAACCGTCTGTTTGAATGTATTTGCGGTGCATAATCGAGCGCAACTTGAGGATTTTTCCGAAAACAGAGCCACCGCTTATTTTGATACATATAACTTTCATCATTATGAGCCATTTGACAATTACCCCGCGCTCTACGCCGACCACAAGGTTGTATGCGGCGGAAAACCGTTGTGGGTCAGCGAGGCTGCTCTGCCGGTTAAGTGGTCTGGCGACGCAAACCTGAAAGAGTTATCCGAGGAGAATTTAAAGCTTCAGGCCGAACGCGTCGTCAAAACCTTTGCCTGTTCTTTAAATGAAGGCTCAGCGGCAACCTATTATTTTTTACTGCCTCACTATGTAGAGGGGCAGGTGCAGTTCGGACTTTTAAGACCCGACATAACGCCGCGTCCGGGTTATGTGGCGCTTGCCGCTTGCGGCAGATTGCTTGCGGACGCAAAACCGTTAGGGCGCTGGCAAGACCAGTCGCAAGACCTTCGCGCTTTTTTGTTTGATTCGAAACCGGACGGCATACGCCGCGCAATACTTGTTTTATGGAGCGCAAAGGCAGACCAGTATGTAAAATTGCCGGCAAAGCCTGTTGCGATTTACGACCATCTCGGACGCGACATTCCATTTTCTAAAGCCATTCGACCGACAGGCGAACTGAAGGTCTCGCAGGCGCCCTTATTCTTGTTATTTGACCAAAGCGATAGTGAAAAGTTTACTCTTCAAAAGTCGGTTCAAAACGTTGTTGAAAAGAGAGAAAAACCATCGCCGATTGTCCTGCAATCTATCTGGGATGCGGCAAAAACCGATTGGAAAAACTCCGCATACAAAACACCTAAAAACG
The DNA here is from genome assembly GCA_049968335.1 of Verrucomicrobiia bacterium. Classification (GTDB taxonomy): domain Bacteria; phylum Verrucomicrobiota; class Verrucomicrobiia; order Limisphaerales; family JAKPVM01; genus JAKPVM01. The sequence continues at coordinate 56,491 of JBMFQZ010000023.1, read as the reverse complement.
CGCAATTCCAGTTGCCGATAATTGTATATAATTTTGGCGAGAAACCGGCAAAAGGAAGGTTAAAGTTTGAAGCGCCAGAGGGTTGGATTGGCGCTATTTCTGAAAATGTTCAGTTAAATCCGATGGAGCGAAAGGAGATTATGCTTACGTTGTCGCCAAAATATAATCAGGGCGAAAAAACGGCAAAGATAAAGATAGAAGGGGATTTTGGCTATGCGGGGAAAGCGGTATTATCTGTAAGACTTGATGGAGAATGATGCGGAGACTTGTTGCAATTGTTGGCGGCAGCGGCGCTGGAAAGAGCTATTTAGCTGACAGAATAGTCAAAAGATTAAGTTATTCGGAATCAATAATCCTGCGGCTTGATGACTTTTACAAAGACCTTTCCTCTATGCCGAAGGCGGAACGGGGGTTTGTAAACTTTGATGAACCTGATGCAATAGACTGGGAGGAATTTATTGCGGTTGTAAACCGAATAATGAATAGCAGCGAGCCTGTTGGTATACCTGAATACGATTTCAAAACTCATACCCGTTTGCCATATAAACGGCTATTTATACCGACTCCATTAACAATTATTGAAGGATTGTGGCTAATTCACAGGGCGGATTTGAGGAGTTTGTTTTGCTATTCAATTTATGTAGATTGTCCCGAAGAAACGCGGCTACAACGGAGGATAGAACGGGATGTAAAAGAACGCGGCAGGTCGGAAGAATCGGTCGTCCGTCAATTCAAACAAACCGTCAGCCCGATGCATAACATATTTATTGAACCGCAAAAATCTTATGCCAGCAAGGTGATAACGTCCCCGTTTGCGCAGTCCGATATTGAAGAGGTTATTAAAACAATAAAGGGACTGGTGCGATAGTGAGTGTTGTCTCCGTTCTCTCGGAAAATATGGGAACAATAATGGCTCTTCGCGGCATTACCGGATTTAGATACAAAACTGACTACTTCATTTTCTCAAAAGTGCGCTGGAGGATTTGCCAGTCTTTTAATCCCTTACAATTTTCTTTTGCCTTTGCAATGACTTGAGATTCAAGTTCGTTTTTGCTCGGGCGTTTTGTTTTATAAAATATGCCGAAATAACCGGGGAATGGCTGGTCTGCAAGTTTGTATGCGGCTAACTCGTCTTCTACATTGTGGTTTTGCGGGACGAGATTGAAAACGCCGCCTTTTCTTGGATTAGAAGCGTCAAATGCGCCTGGGAAAAATTCAACGCATTCGCTCAAACACTCAATAAATCCGAACCCATCGTGGTCTAAAGCGGCTTCAAACATTTGAATCATATGGTTTGGATTTGCATGAGAAGTTCTTGCAATAAACGTTGCGCCTGCCGCTATGGCTAATTTCATCGGGTTAAGCGGTTTGTCAATCGCCCCCCAGGTGTCTGTTTTACTTCGGTAACCTTGAGGAGAAGTTGGAGAGGTCTGTTTTTTAGTTAGACCGTAAACCCAGTTATCCATCACAACAACGGTCATTCTGATGTTTTTTCTCGCGGCATGTATAAAGTGGTTGCCGCCGATAGAAAAGGCGTCGCCATCGCCAGAAAATACAAACACGTGCAGGTCTGGTCTTGATAAAGAGACGCCAGTTGCAAAAGGTATTGATCTGCCGTGGATAAAGTGAACGCCGTGAGTCTGAATAAAGTATGGGAAACGGCTTGAACAGCCAATTCCGGATACAGTGACGATATTTTCCTGATGATACTGGCGTTTTTCTAATACTCGCATAAAGGTTGCGAGCACAGAAAAATCGCCGCACCCCGGACACCACGTCGGATGATCGGAGGTCAAATCTTTTTTGGTCAGCGGCTTTCGCTCGACCGGTTGTCCAGTCTGCTTATCAGACGCTGATTGGCGCTGTTCAATTTCTTTTTGAAGTTGATTTGAAGTATTGCTCATAAATCTTGTTAAATTTGAATTTAAATTATCCTGCCAGTGAATGATTGTCTGATGCAACAATGTGTGGCGTTTGACTCTGTTCAATAAAAGGCATACCGATTTCTGAATAGATGGCGTTTAAAATCTCGCGAACCTTAAATGTCAGCCCTTCTGTCTTGTTAAAGCCTTTGATTCTTTTATCGCAGTAAATAGAACGGAGTATTGCGGCAAGTTGTCCATAACCGTAAACGCCGCTATCATTCATTTCAACAACGAGAATTTTCTTAAATTTTGAGAATATTACATCAAGTCCATCTGGTTGAGGATAAATATAACGGATATGCATTGACGAGACTTTTGCGCCTGATTTTTTTGCCCTGTCAACGGCTTCCCGGATAGGTCCTTTTGTAGAGCCCCAGCCGATTACAAGCAGGTCTCCCTCTCCTTCGCCATAAATCTCTGGCAACGGCAGTGTTTGAGCGAATTGCTGGATTTTCTTTCTCCGTCTGGCTGTCATCAAAGTATGATACTTAGGACTGCCGGTTGGATGACCCATTTCGTCGTGTTCAAGTCCTGTCAGAATCGGATATTTTCCGTTCAATATTCGCGTTCCCGGGGCTTTGTGGTTGATAATTACTTCGTCTGTTGAAATCGGATAAGGGGTGTGTTCTTCAACCGGTGTTAAATCGAGATTTAAATTCTGACAAATTTTCTCAAATTCAGGTTCTTCAAACGCCTCAATTCTCGTTGCGATTGACTGGTCAGAAAGAATTATAACCGGTACCGAGTATTTACGGGCGATGTTGACGGCTTCAATCGCAGTATAGAAGCAGTCTTCAACGCTGGCGGGAGCAATGACTATTCGCGGGGCGTCTCCGTGGCTTCCGAAACAAGCAATATTTATATCTGATTGTTCAACCTGTGTCGGCAATCCTGTGGAAGGACCGCCGCGCTGCACGTCAACAATTACAGCCGGCACCTCTGCCATAATACCCCAGCCGATTGATTCCATCTTTAGAGAAAGCCCCGGTCCGCTTGTGCAGGTAACGCCAATTTTTCCGGCATAACCTGCCCCTAAAACCGCGCCCATAGAGGCAATCTCATCCTCGCATTGAATAAAAATTCCTCCATACTTCGGCAGTTCAGCCCGCAAAATCTCCATTATCTCCGAAGAGGGAGTTATTGGATATCCAGCGCCAAATCTTACTCCGGCGGCGATCATTCCGTAACTTATCGCTTCGTTGCCGCTCATTACAACCTGCGGACGCGTTCGTTTTAGGCTCGCAGTGAATTTAAATAGTTGTAACAGGTTGTTTACCGGGTAATTGTAGCCAGCGTTAAACGCAGTTAACGCATTAGTAACAATGCTCGGGTCTTTGCCTTTAAATTTTCCAGTGATTAATTCCTGAAGTTTAACAGTGTTGAGATTAAACAGCCTCGCAATCACACCCAGCGCGTAAATATTCTTGCCTTTATCCCGACCGCTGCCGCCAATGGCTTCAACCGTCAAACTGCTGATCGGGATACCGACGTGATGATACACTTTTTCCAGTTCAGGTTTCGGCGTAACGTGGTCTTTGTCATAAATCACGATGCCGCCTTTTTTAACTGTGCCAATATGGTTGTCATAAGAGTGCTGATAAAAAGCGAGCAACACATCGGCTTCATCCCCCGCGCTTAAAACCTCTCCAGAGCCTATTCGGACCTGAAAAATTGATGGACCGCCGGAAATCGTGGAAGGGATTGTCATATAAGTCATCACTTCCTGCTCGCTTCTGCCGGCAAGCCGCGCAAGAAAACCGCCGATAGATTGTATGCCGTCCTGAGAATTGCCCGCAATGCGAATTACAGCCTCATTTACTTCACTCGCGGCAGGTTCGCTGCCATTTCCATTCAACTCATTTCCAATCGTATTCATTCGCTGTTTATTTTAAACTACCATTAAATCCTTAACTGTCAAATTTTGACCCTATTTTATAATATATTGATTACTAATATGTTATGTATATTTATGAAATAATTTATATAATTATTATGAATACATTGAATAAATATTGTTTAACAATGATGGATAATATCACTGGTTCTTGATTTGAAATTTAAGACAAATTGACCCGCTTTGTTAGTAACCGCCAACGTTGTGAGTGAGTTAATTCAACAAATTCCAGGTTTTAATCCGTCAAACCTTCGGGGAAACAGTTATTCGGCGTTTGTAATGTTGAATTTAGCCTGATATTTTCCCGCAAGTTTTAATGTGATGGTGGCTGAATCGCCAAATCTTTCCCCTGAGACTTCAATCGGATTTTCCTGACTTGATTCGGATTCTTTCATTGGAACGGTTAAAAGTGGATTTTTGTCTGTGCCAAATATGAGAAGTTCAAATTTGCCCTCTGGATTTTTTCTTGCGCCGAGAAGGCAGAGGCGCACTTCGGTGCTGGTGTCGCGATATTCAAACGGGACTTTCTGCATTTTTTCGGTAGCCACCGGCTCCTCATTTTTCATTAATGTGATTTTATGCAGCCATAATTGTCCAACTGGGATTACTTTGTCTGGCTCAATGTTTTTAAAAGATGCGGCGCTTAATTTGCATTCAGGGACAATTAAGCCGGCATATTCGCCTTCACGCAAGCCGACGGGTCGTTTAACATCGGCGTCTGTGGGAATGGGTGTGTTATTAAAAAGGGACAGGTCAAAATTTAGGTAAGCGGCAATTCTGACCGCGTCTTTTCGCGGTATGAGTTCCTGGGCGTTTAATGTTGTTACGACAGCTAACAACAACGGGATTAATATATTTTTTTTCATAAATGTTTTTAATTACGATAAAAGCCGTGTTTTTTAAATAACCTTTATTGACCCACAATTTCGCGCATAAACTTTACGCTTGCGGCGGTGTTTTCGTCAGAGCCGTGGCATTCAATTGAAACCGCGCCCTCCCAGTTTGTATCTTTCAAATATTGAATGCAACGTTTGATATTTTCCGCGTTAACGCCGCCGCCGACCGGGACGATTGAACTGCCGATGCCGGTCTCCTGTCCCCGCAACGCCGCGGCAAGTTCTGGGCTTACATCTTTTATATGGCAGTGGGTTAAATAGGGACGGAGCGTTTTTAAATATTCAAGGGGGTCGTGCCCGGCTATGAATGTGTTTCCTGTGTCAAAGTTTAACCGCAAATATTCGGAGTCAAAATATTTGAAGAGCCGTTGCATAAATTCAATATTGTTCGTGTAAGGACCGTGCGGTTCAACATTAATGATTACGCCGTAATCTTCTGCCCAGGGGAGGCATTGACGGTAATTGTCGCAGGTAACGCGGAAGACCTCTTCCACTGTCATCCCCGGAGTTTCAAAGGCGCCGTCAACAGTGTCAACCATTGGACAGCCCAGTTCGGCTGCAAACCGAATTGATTGCTGAACATATTGAACTCCAAAAGCCGAACCGTTCGGTCCCATCATCGGATATGAACCGTCAATTTGAGAGACTGTCAGACCTTTTTTTTCAAGGTATTTTCGGAGCGCGCGCGGATTTGATTGCAATGAAACGCCCGGGTCATAGCCGAGCGCCTGGATAAAGTTTTGTCCGTGGATTACAGCGAATTCTACGTGTTTGACGCCGAAGGAAACTATTCTATCAACTGCAAATTCAAAACTCCGACTGAGCGGACGCCAATTGTCTGTGTGCAAGCCGATCTGGATCATACACTTTGTTTATGCGAATTTTCATCAGCCGTCAAGAAGTAATGGTGAAACGGCGCATAGACAAAAATCAGGATTTTAAAATCATTAAAAAAATTTGACGCGTGTCAAATTTTGTTTTTTGTCTGGATGTAATATTTCACTCCGTTGGCGCCGCGTTCTTGAATGCGCAAACAGGAGTTGCATTCAAATTGCGGCAGGGAAGTTGGAAAAATTAAAATAAGAAAGAGATTAAAAAGTTATGTTCTGCTATCAATGTGAACAGACATCAAAGGGATGCGCCTGCACCACTCTGTCGGTTTGCGGCAAAGATGAAACAACCGCTGCATTGCAAGACTTGCTTGTTTATGCGGTTAAGGGAATCGCAAAATATACGCATAGGGCGAAAACGCTCGGAGTAAAAGACAATTCAATAGATGTATTTGTTACCGAAGCGTTATTTACCACAGTTACAAATGTCAATTTTGACCCGTTGCGGATGCAAAACTGGCTAATCCGCGCAGGCAAGATGATTGAACGGGCAAAAAGATTATACGAAGAGGCTTGCGAAAAATCTGGCATATCTTCAGAACGCCTAAACAGCGCTGCAAACTGGCGTCCGGCCGCGACGATTGATGAACTGGTCAAACAGGGCAACGATGTTTCAATTTCAAAGAGAAAAGAACGTTTTGGAGACGACATTACTGGGCTTCAAGAATTGCTGCTTTATGGCGTTAAAGGGACAGCGGCTTATGCTGAACATGCGCGCATACTCGGACGCGAATCTGATGAGGTTTACTCTTTCTTTTGCGAGGCGCTTGATTATTTGACAGAAGAGAACCCGAGCGTTGAGAAGTTGTTCCAGCTCTGCCTGCGCTGCGGCGAGATTAACTTGAAGGTTATGGAGATGCTTGATTCGGCTCATACATCCACTTATGGAAATCCGATTCCCACAAAAGTCAGAATCACACCTGTCAAAGGCAAAGCCATTGTAGTTTCCGGTCACGATATGAAGGACCTTGAAGAACTGTTAAAACAGACCGAAGGAAAAGGGATCAATATTTATACGCACGGAGAGATGCTGCCGGCGCACGGCTATCCAAAACTTAAAGCCTATAAACATTTGGTCGGAAATTACGGCGGCGCCTGGCAAGACCAGAAAGATGAATTTGACGCCTTCCCCGGCGCAATACTTATGACGACAAATTGCATTCAAGAGCCGCGCCCGTCTTATAAACATAGAATATTCACATCGGGACTTGTTGCCTGGAGCGGTGTTCAACATATTCACAACCGCGATTTTACCCCTGTGATTAATGCCGCCCTTGCCGAGCCCGGGTTTACTGAGGATGGTGAGGAACAATACACTATGACCGGGTTCGGTCACAATGCCGTTCTTTCTATTGCGGATAAGGTGATTGACGCGGTTAAAAATGGAAAGATTAAACGATTTTTCTTAATCGGCGGATGCGATGGCGCCCGACCTGGCAGAAATTATTATACAGAACTTGCCCAATCGCTTCCGCAAGACTGCGTAATTCTAACACTCGCTTGCGGCAAATATAGATTTAATAAACTTGAATTCGGTACGGTTGATGGCGGAATTCCAAGACTCCTTGATATCGGACAATGCAACGACGCATACTCGGCAATCAAGATCGCAACCGCGCTTGCCGACGCGTTCAAATGCGGAGTCAACGACCTGCCGCTCTCGCTCATACTCTCCTGGTATGAACAAAAAGCCGTGGCAATATTGCTGACACTGCTTTATTTAGGTATAAAAAACATAAGGCTCGGACCAACATTGCCGGCATTTATATCGCCGAATGTGTTGGACGTGCTTGTTAAAAACTTTAACCTCAAGCCGATAAGCACGCCGGAAAAAGACCTTCAGGAAATACTTGCTATTGCGTCCTGACAGACAAAATCCCGCTTCTTATAAAGGCTGGCAACAATACTGCCAGCCTTTCTTATTATCAGAGCGAAAATCCATAAAAATGAATCACGGGAAAACAATGAGCCATAATTCCTGGATTAAAATTATAATAGCGAGTCAAAGTCAAGTTGCATCGCGGCGCAAGAAGACGACTTTGGAAAGTTTTTTACCGCCGCAAACGGCAAAACCATTAAATGCAATAATTCAGGCCGCTTTAATATTCTTTAATACTTCAATTTTTGAGTTATAATAAATAGTCATTGATTAATATGGCTAACGGGCTTGTGTTTAACATTCAGCGCTATTCCATCCACGACGGACCCGGAATACGGACGACTCTGTTTTTAAAAGGATGCCCGTTGAATTGTTTGTGGTGTCATAACCCAGAAGGCATCTCGCCACGTCGCCAGATTGTTGTAATTGAAACGCGATGTATTTCCTGCGGCAGGTGCGTTGAGGTGTGTCCTGTTGAAGAAGAAAAACAAACCGTTTGTAGGAACGGTGTTGATATAAAAGGCGCTGATATTAAGACGACAGTTGAACAGGTCTCTGATGAATGCAAGTTGTGTGGAAAATGCGTTGATGAATGTCCGGGCGGGGCGCGCCAGTTTATCGGAGTTGAATACAGCCCGCGGCAACTAATTAAGGAAATTTTAAAAGACAGAATGTTTTTTGAAGAGTCAAACGGAGGAGTGACTTTTTCTGGCGGCGAGCCGCTTGCGCAACCGGAATTTTTGATTGAATCGTTAAAACTCCTAAAAGAACAGGGAATTCACACGGCGGTTGACACCTGCGGATTTGCGCCGCAGGAATTTCTAAAAGAAGCGGCAAAAGAGACTGATCTATTTCTATTTGATATAAAGTTTATCTCGCCAGAATTGCATAAAATTTATACCGGAGAGAGAAACGAGTTAATAATAGAAAACCTGACGCTGCTGGGAAAAATTCATAATAATATCTGGATAAGGATACCGGTGATACAGGATGTTAACACTGATGAGCAGGAAATATCGGCGATTGCGGGTTTTATAAGGTCTTTGCGTTCTGTTCGCCAGATAAACCTGCTTCCCTACCATAAAACCGGCGTCGCAAAAGGGAAAAGGGTTAACAGGAACGCTAAACCTGTTGAATTTGAAACGCCATCTGACACTGTAATTAAGAAATTGAAAGATATCTTATCAACAACGAATCTGCCTGTTAAAATTGGAGGCTAAATATGACTGAACGAACTGCTAAATTGCGCGAGCAAAGTCTAAACGCAAAGCCGCGGCTATCTTGCGAGCGGGCTGCGCTGATGACCGAATTTTACGAAAAAAATCTCGGTCTTTATTCTCCGCCGGTTATGCGGGCAAAGGCGTTTTACTATTTGTGCGAGAGGAAAACAATTTATATCGGCGATGCGGAGTTGATAGTAGGCGAGCGCGGACCGGCGCCTAAAGCCACGCCTACTTATCCTGAACTTACCTGCCACAGTATTGAAGACCTTTACATACTGAACAGCCGACCCAAAACAAGTTACGCCGTTGATGAAGAGTGCATAAGACTTTACAAAGAAAAAATAATCCCGTTCTGGCGCGGCAGGTCTATACGGGACAAGATGTTCAGTATGCTCCCGCAGGAATGGAAAGATTGTTATGACGCCGGAATTTACACCGAATTTATGGAACAGCGGGCGCCGGGACACACGGTGCTTGATGATAAAATTTATCATAAAGGAATGCTTGACTTTAAAAAGGAGATCGCCGATGCCATCGCCGCGCTGGACTTCATCAATGACCCCCGGGCTTATGACAAATTAGAGCAACTCAAGGCAATGGATATCGCATGCGATGCGTTGATTCTATTTGCAAAACGACACGCCGACCTTGCCCTGAAATTAGCCGATAGGTGCGAATCTGAAATCCGAAAGAAAGAGTTGTTGAAAATCGCTGAAGTGTGCTCCCGCGTTCCGGCTCATCCGCCGCGCGACTTTTACGAGGCTCTGCAATACTACTGGTTCTGTCATCTGGGAGTAATTACAGAATTGAACGGCTGGGATTCATTCAATCCCGGACATCTTGACCAACACCTGCTCCCGTTTTACCAAAATGGGTTGTCCGACGGAACTTTAACCTACGAAAGCGCCCGCGAATTGCTTGAATGTTTCTTTATCAAATTTAACAATCACCCCGCGCCGCCAAAAGTCGGCGTTACGGCAGAAGAAAGCGGCACATATACAGACTTTGCAAACATCAACATCGGCGGCTTGTTACGGGATGGTTCAGATGGATCAAATGAAATCTCGCACCTGCTGCTTGATATAATCGACCAGATGCATCTGCTTCAGCCAAGTTCAAACATACAACTCTCAAAAAAGACCCCCGACGCCCTGCTCAAACACGCGTTGCGCGTTATCAGAAAAGGTTACGGATTCCCCTCAATATTCAATGTTGACGCTGTTATTCAAGAGCAGTTGCGTCAGGGAAAAAGCATAGAAGACGCGCGCGCAGGCGGTTGCAGCGGCTGCGTTGAGACAGGCGCCTTTGGCAAAGAGGCATATATACTTACAGGCTATTTCAACCTGCCAAAAATTTTAGAAATCACGCTTCATAACGGCTTCGACCCGAGAACGAAAAAACAGATCGGTTTAAAAACCGGCAACGTAGAAGATTTTAAATCATTTGACAGTCTGTTTGAGGCTTATAAAAAACAGCTGAACCATTTCCTTGAAATAAAATTGCGGGGCAATCAGTTAATTGAACGACTTTACGCTACTGAAATGCCTGCGCCATTCCTTTCGGTGTTGATTGATGATTGCATAAAAAAAGGAATGGACTACAACGCCGGCGGAGCCCGCTACAACAATAATTATATCCAGATGGTCGGACTCGGTTCAATAACCGACAGTCTCTCGGCAATAAAAGAGGTCGTGTTTGATAATAAAAAATTAACGCTTGCTTCATTAGTGAATATCCTTGACCGGGATTTTCAAGACGCAGAACAGACACGACAATGGCTGCTAAACCGCACACATAAATATGGCAACGACGATGACTACGCCGATTCAATTATGCAGAGCGTCTTCAACGCCTGTTTTGATTATTTAGATGGCAAACCGAATACAAAGGGCGGCTGCTACAGAGTAGAAATGCTTCCTACAACCTGCCACATTTATTTTGGAAAAGTCACAGGCGCGCTTCCAGATGGACGCAAAGCCACACTGCCGCTGTCTGAAGGAATCTCGCCTGTCCAGGGGGCAGATAGAAACGGACCCACAGCAGTGTTTAAATCTGCGGCAAAACTTGATCACGTAAAAACCGGCGGCGCTCTGCTTAATATGAAGTTTTCTCCAGAATTGCTTAAGACCGAAGATGGCATAGACAAACTGGCTCAAATGATTAGAACCTATTTCAGAATGGATGGACACCACGTCCAATTCAACGTCGTTACAAAAGAAACCTTGCTTAAAGCAAGAGAAAACCCGGAACAATACAGAGACCTGATAGTAAGAGTGGCAGGCTATAGCGACTATTTCTGCGACCTCGCAAAAGACCTCCAGGATGAGATCATAAGCCGCACCGAACATCAAAACTTTTAGTTCGGAACGCAGCAAGAGATTTAGGAAATAATAGCATTGGAATTGAAATCAAAAAATCGTTGCTCCCGATTATTAAAGAAAAATTAGGATTCTCTATCCAACAAGGCGATTTCTTTGAAGACAAAAATGACCGATTTGAAGCAATTTATCGCAAAAAGAGAAAGTATATGTTTATCAGCTAAAATTAGAGGATTAAAATATAAACCTTTGCTGCGCAGACCGCTCAACCCGTTCAATAATTGCAATCTTATGCTTATTATTGTTTTATATCTGCCTTTCCCTGAACTTGCACAACAACGACTGTTGCGTTTGTATCAAGCGGGGATTTTGGAATTGAAATAATAAGGTTATCGTTTTCGCGCGAGGTTTTGAGCCGCTCGCGGGTTGCAAGGAGATATGCGGAAACCTGTTTGTTTAACAGCCCGGGCACAATGAGCCGTCCGTTATCTGGATAGTCAAATATGTGCAGATAGAGAGTGGTTGCGGTATCTGACGATTTTTTTGTGCAACGACCCCACGAGAGTTGTTTAAACGGGCTTGCGGTTGTGCCGTAAATTGATTCTCCGTTTACTTTCATCCACGCGCCGATATCGCGCATTGCGCGAACGCTTTCCTCCGGCACAGTTCCGTCGCCTTTTGGTCCGATGTTAAGCAAGTAATTGCCGCCTTTGCTGGCAATATCAATTAGGTTTCTTATAAGAGTCGCGCTTGATTTCCACTTATGATCGTGTTCGCTATATCCCCACGTGGTATTCATTGTCATACAGGTTTCCCAGTCAATTCCGGGCATTCCGGTTGGCGGTATGTGCTGTTCGGGGGTAATAAAATCGCCATATCGCGGATCAAGTTTTGGTATATAACCATCCGTGCCCATACTTGCCCAGCCGGCTTCAGGAATCCTGAAAAGCCTGTTGTTCATAATTATTTGCGGCTGGAGCGAACGCGCCATCTTCATAAGATCGTTTGCCCGCCACGCTTCATCGCCTTGAAAATCTTGCGAACTGTAATCCCACCATAAAATATCAATCTTGCCGTATTGAGTTAGAAGTTCGCGAACCTGATCGTGGAGATATTTGATGTAGATGCTGTGGTTGCGGGAGCCGTTTGGATAAGGCTGTCCTTTTAGCGGATGCGGCAATTGCTTTGAACGAGCATACTCATACTGGTCGTGATGCCAGTCAATTACAGAATGATAAAACCCGACACGCAACCCTTCCTTTCTCAACGCTTCTACAATCTCTTTGACAAGGTCGCGTCCAATTATAGTGCCCGCGTCATAATCGCTAAATTTAGAATCGTGCAACGCAAAACCTTCATGGTGTTTAGTGGTAAAAACAACATATTTGCACCCCGCCTCTTTTGCCAGACGCGCCCATTCTGCCGCAAAATCCGCCTTTGGTTTAAAAAGCGGAATAGCCTTTTTTGCGTAAGTATCCGTATCGGCTTTGACCCTTTGTTGAATCCATTCCATACCGCCGCTTGTGCCGACCGGCTTGCCATCCCACGTTCCGGCAAGTCCAGAATAAAGCCCCCAGTGGACAAACATACCGAACCTCGCCTCCCGCCACCAAGACATTCGCGCGTCGCGTTCCTGCGGCGTTTCCTCTGAATTTAAAAAATGCGCCAGTGAAAAAATACAGACAGCGGTTAAAATTGTTTTCAATTTGATCATATTTAATTCTAACTAATTTTAGCCTCTTTCTTCCATTAAAAAATAAGATTGATGATAGAGTAATGGAATTTGAAGAACCCAAGCAAAAAAACAGTTAAGGCTGAAATTTGGTTTGTCAAAATTATTTAATAATGGACTGAACATACCCCGCAAGGGAGAAAATATTTTTGGACTTCGGTGGCACGCGGCAGCGGTCGTGACACCGCTCTGTGATTTTAAATAACACAAAATCAAAGAAATTATGCCAGAACAACGAATGAGATTTAATCACAAATTTGGTATTTCTTCTCAAGGTTAGTTGTCCAATCGTATCCAAATTAATGATTGGCTATTGATGTTCAACTCCGTTGGGGTTGAGATCGGTTGGTATAAGGAGTTTGGAGTCATACGTCTAAATAGCATTCTATTTCCTCCCCCGATTTTAAAATTTAAAACCCATTTCAATGTTAATAGTATGGAATAATTCAGCGCTTTAACAATTTTGGTTTGACATTATTTTATTAAATCTATTTCATCTTTAAAGGCGTTTTACGCATACGTTAGACCCGATGAACACATTTTTTATATGGGCTGCCAATTTATTCCCTGTCTGGGTATTAACGGGCGGTGTCCTTGCTCTGCTCCATCCTCCATTGTTTACATGGTTTAACGGACAGTTAATCGTCTGGGGACTCGCCGTGATTATGCTCGGTATGGGCGTAACGCTTGACATCTCAGATTTTAAAAAAGTTCTTAAAATGCCAAAGGCAATCCTTGCCGGGTTTGTTGCCCAGTATTCAATAATGCCGTTTCTTGGATGGTCTTTAGCGCATCTGCTTAAACTTGAACCGGATTTTGCCGTCGGTCTAATACTTGTTGCTTGTTGCCCCGGCGGCACCGCTTCTAATGTGGTAACTTATATTGCAAAGGCAAACGTGGCGCTCTCGGTATTAATGACGACCTGCTCAACGTTCGGAGCGATAGTTATGACACCGCTTTTGACCAAGTGGCTCGCTGGCGCCTATGTCCCTGTTGACGCAATGGCTCTGTTCATTGATACTGTTAAAGTAGTGCTTGCGCCGGTTTCCATCGGCTTAATCCTTCATCACACCGTGCCGAGGGCTGTTAAATTTGTATTGCCGGTCGCTCCGCTAATTTCAGTAATTACAATAACCCTTATCTGCGCAAGCATTATCGGGCAACAATCCGAAAGGATAATTCACTCGGGCGGCAAATTATTGCTTGCGGTATTTCTGCTTCATACTGGCGGGTTCGCGCTCGGATATCTGTTTGCCGCCGCGCTTGGATACGATAGGATAATTCGCCGCACAGTCTCAATAGAAGTCGGTATGCAAAACTCAGGGCTTGGCACGGTTCTGGCAATACGAAACTTTCCTCAAATGCCATCGGCTCCGACGCCCTGCGCAATCTCTGCCACCTTTCACTCGGTTATAGGAAGTTTTCTTGCTGGGGTATGGCGCTGGCAAACTGAAATCCAGAATAGAAACTCTGTTAAACAGAAATCCATTTTAAATTAATAGGCAACTCAATCCGCAGCGGGAAGCGATAAAACGCGGCTATTTATGATAATCGTCTATAGCGCACGGCAACTTGCCTCTTTAATAAATTTGGTTTCAACTCAAAACACAATCTTTCTTATTTTGTTAACAGTTCAAAATTTTTATCAGGAAGGCGTTCTCTCTTAATCTTCCAAGTATTTTGAATTCTCTCTGATTATCTATCCCAACCGCGCGCTTATAAGTTCAATTCCGGCGGCTTCGTTAAGGTTGCGGGAGTATTTCTTTTCAACAGGATTGTTCCAGTGTTCATGTACGCCGAGGCTAGAGAGCCGCTGCGTTGGCGATTCATTGTTAGGGTCGTAAAATGTTTTTGATGGCGGGTCGTTTGCAAGCGCCGCTTCATGCAGATAATCATCAACGGCTCCATTGCGAGCCGGGTCTGCCCATTCAGACCGTTCGCTCTTAATAAAATCAAGGGCAACAGAGTCAATCGCTACCGGGTCTTGCGAGGCAAGCAGGCTGCTGCTCCAGCCGTTGTTAAACGGTTCCATTGTGAATTTTTGCGGCAACGGGTCGCGCGGATGCAATCCGCTGAACATACCATCAATCAGATAAAGCACGGTTTTGCCGCCAAGATGATTGTGCCCCATCAAATCCACAAGCGGACGGTAAATCCCGCTCTGTCGCGAGAAGCCGTTCGGATGCAAGTCGTAATAGCCCGGCTGGACAGGCCAGCGGACAAGCGAGCCGTAATGGTTCTTTGCGCACAACGTTACGCCGCTGCCGCCGTGGGATTTTAAGTTCGCAAAGTTTATCAAATAATTAGCCTCCGCGTAACTTGCGGGCACGTAATCCTGTTGTTTTACATTTGGACGGACGCTCCAGTATAACGGCGTTTTAGAACTCTCCGCTTTTTTGCGTCCTAACTTGCCAAACTGGTCTTCAACAACCACACCCGAGTAGTTCTTTGTTATTATGTCGTAAAACTCGTTAACCACGCAGGCAAGGGTGTCGCAAACTGTTATATCCGATGGCTTGACGCCAGCGCTGGTAAGTTGTCCTATCAGGGCAACGATTAACTGCGGCGCTGTGTTCATATAGTTTTGTCTGCGGATGAAGATGCATTTTTGAAGGTCTACGTGTCCTTCCCTGTAAATCATTCCGACCCAGTTTGGTTTAATCAAAATCTTCTCGCCCGGCTTATAACCAACATCTCCTTTGCCGCGCGCTTTATTGAGGTGCCTGAATAATTTGTCCCATCCATCTGTAACTTTGGACGCGCCGGTCAATTCGCAAATCGCCCTGTCCATCATCGCGCTTGCCCGTTCCTCCCGCAGGCGATTTCCCTGCCACCAGTAGCCATCGTCTGGTCCTGACCATTTAATTGCCTCGCGGTCGTAAACCCAGACAACGCGTCCGGGATAAATCCCTTTTCCAACGCCAATCGGGTTTTCCCTTCCTGCTTGTTCGGCTCCCTTTATATTAAAATTGAACAATGAAATCCCGCTTGCCCCTGCGGCGACAAGCGATGCCTGCAAAAATCGCCTACGGTTAATCGCTGAGACCTCCAGGTTTAGTGAAAAAAATCGTGACTCCCGGTCTTTGTTCTGCTGATTTTTCATACCCTCAGTATAGCCCAGTTCAGCCGCAGGTTCAATCTGATAATTGAGAGAGATGAAATCGCTGAATCCAAAGAAAAAAAGAAGAATAAATTTTCGGGACAGAACCTATTCGCAATCAATCTTGACAAAAAGAAAATAGATGAAAAAGTATCAAAAATAATGAACTCTATAATTTCTCATTAAAGGCGGAATATCCGAAATATATTCGGCTATGAGGGGCGTTTTGATGAAATAAGGTCAAGGGACAAACGATGTCATCTAAAATGACATCTTTGGGAATGAGAAATGGAAGGTAAAGGCACTTTAAAATTCTACGAATAGGAGGTAATAATATGTGCAGACTTTTAGGCGTAATTGCAAACAAACCTGTTGATCTGGAATTTTCATTTTTAAAATCGGACAAACCGTTTAAAATTTTGGTTATAATAATCCTAATGGATGGGGAATTGGCTGGTATGACAATGACCCAAAAATTTATAAGGAGGGCATTTCTGCTGAAGAAGATAAACAACTTCCAGAACGGGTGAAGTGGATTAAATCTCGTATAATCATATCTCACGTGAGAAATGGTACGGGTGCACCTTCGGCGAAGGAAAATAGTCATCCATTTTCATTTGATAATTTTATATTTGCTCACAATGGCTCTGTTGATAGGGAAGAATTGTATAACCTCTAATGTGAAGAACTTAAACAGGAAATTAAAGGTAAAACTGATTCAGAGGTTTTTTTCTATTGGATTGTGCAGAATATTAGAGATAAGAAGGATATGGTTGAAGGTGTGCGTTCGGCAGTGAATGAAGTTCGAAAATATTATCACATAGGACTAAACTTTCTTTTGTCGGATGGTAAAACATTGTACGCATTCAGATATTCTAACGGCAAAAGTGATTATTATTCCCTGTATTACCTGATAAGGGCTCCAAATAATAAGGGACTTTGTAGTCTAAAATCAAAAGAAACCAAGATTCTTATAGATTCTAAGCGGTTAAATAACGAAAAGGCTGTTTTAGTTTGTTCTGAGAATCTGACAGAAGAAGAGTGGAAGGAAATACCGTTTGGCAATATTCTTATTGTTGACAGTGCCTTATCCCCTCGTTTGGAACAAATATGCTAACAGGGTTTTAAACATACTGGAGCGGCAGACATTTCAAAACAAATAATATCATAAATGACAAAACTCCAGACGCGCCCAAATTATTCTGTTCTCATCATTGACCTTGCCTCTTTAATTGAGCAGGGGCGAAAGGTGGCGGTGCGGTATGTTAATACTGCATTGGTGGCAACTTACTGGTTGCTGGGCAGAAGGATTGTCGAGTATGAGCAGAAGGGCAAGGAACGGGCGGATTATGGAGAGGCTTTGCTGGAAAGGATTTCAAAAGACCTCTCCCCTCGATTTGGGAATGGATTCTCTCTTAGAAACTTGAGAAATATGCGCTCTTTTTATCTGCTATTTCCAATTCGGCAGACACTGTCTGCCGAATCTTTAAGTGACGAGAAAGAGCAGACACCGTCTGCCGAATTATCAATTCTCCAGACAGTGTCTGGAATTTCCGAGAAGCTGATGCGGAAATTCCCATTATCCTGGTCTCATTACTGCTTGCTTCTTCGCCTCGACGAACCATTTAAACGAGAATTTTATGAAACAGAATGTATCAGGGGCAACTGGTCTGTAAGGCATCTGGACAGGCAAATTCAATCTATGCTTTATGAAAGAACCGCTTTGTCTAAACGCAAACTCTCCGTCATTGCCAAAGCCCACGAAAAACCAGTCATTCTAAAGCCCGAAGACGAAATCAAAGACCCTTATATTCTTGAATTTCTCGGCTTGAAAGATGAATATTCAGAATCACAATTAGAAGAGGCTTTAATTCATCACATTGAACGTTTTCTTCTGGAATTGGGCGTTGGCTTTGCCTTTGTTGCCAGACAAAAAAGAATAACGGTTGATGGAAGTCATTACCGTTTAGACCTGCTCCTTTACCATAGAATTTTGAGATGCCTTGTTGCTATAGATTTGAAAATTGGAGAATTTAGTCATAGCGATGCAGGTCAGATGAATCTCTATTTAAATTATCTCAAAGATATAGAGAAATTCCCCAATGAAAACGACCCGATAGAGTTGATCCTCTGCGCAGACACAAAGAAAACAGTTGTTGAATATGCGCCGGGCGGTTTGAGCAATAAAATATTTGCCTCAAAATACAAACTTCAATTGCCTGACACTGAGGTTTTAAGGACTGAGATAGAAAACGAGCGACAGCGACTTATTGAGATGAAAATTGTTAAAGAAAAATAGAATGAGTAAATATGCTTAAACATCAGCCCTTTCAAAATATGGATTTAGTCAATAATGTGCCGACAAACGTCAATACCAAAAAGTTTGCTCCCGGTAAACACGTGACACTTTTGGAACTCTTCTGGACGACAAGCAATGCCTGCAAAAAACGCTTTCGATTGATTGCTCTATAATTGAGGATTTTTACCCCCTTCAGAACCATAAAGAATTTTTGCGTCTCATTATCCACCTATTTAGCAGTTGTTATAAATATTTTGCATCTTCGTTGTCTGCTCTAACTAGCGCATTATTGGTTATAAAAATACGTTGACAGTTTTAATTTCAATTGAAAAACGTTTTTTCCATAAGGCTAATGATTCCGATATAAACCAAATCCTACCTTAAACCTCTATGTTTGCTCATTTCCTTATTTTTCCACAAAACGCAATTTCTTGAAATTTTTCAGTTGCCATCTTCGGCTTCATTAATAAAGACTATTTCTGATTTATGTTGCCAAGATTTATAAGTTTTTGCGGAATAATTGTAATTCTGCTAATCGCATACGGGCTTTCAACAAACAGAAAACAGGTTCAACCGCGAGTTGTCGTCTGGGGACTGGCGCTCCAGATTGCCTTTGCCCTATTCATTCATAAGACAGCGGTCGGACAGTTTGTGTTTCAGTTTGCTGGCGATGTTGTAAATCGGCTTATCGGTTTTGCAAATGAAGGTTGCAAGTTTGTGTTTGGCTCGCTTGCGGATAACAAGGCAATGTCCGATCTTTTTGGCGGAAAGAACGGTTTAATCTTTGCAATCACTGTTACCGGCACAATTATAATTGTCTCTTCGTTATCTTCGCTTTTTTACCATTACGGGATTTTGCAACGGGTTGTAAGGGCAATGGCTTGGGTTATGCGCAAGGCAATGCGAACGAGCGGCAGCGAAACGCTTTCAGCAGCCGCAAATATTTTTATGGGTCAAACAGAGGCGCCGCTGGTAATTAGGCCTTATATAGCGGGAATGACCAGAAGCGAACTGCTCTGTATGATGGTTGGCGGTATGGCGACAATCGCCGGGGGCGTTCTTGCGGCTTATGTCTCTTTTGGAATTCCAGCGGGCGACCTGCTTACAGCCTCGGTTATGAACGCCCCAGCTGCGTTGTTGATTTCAAAAATTTTAATACCCGAGACAGAACAAAGTCAGACCGCCGCCGGTTCGCCGGCGTTTGTGGAGCGGCAGACTTCAAACGGGCTTGACGCGATATGCCGCGGGGCGTCGGATGGTATGACGCTTTCAATCAATGTAATAGCGATGTTGATTGCTTTTGTTGCAATAGTGGCGCTTGCAAATTATATCCTCCAGATTTTGCTCACGCCGTTTGGAGTTAACAATTCAACGCCGCTTCAAACTCTGTTTGGCTGGGTAAACGCGCCGTTTGCGCTCATACTTGGCGTGCCGTTAAATGACGCTGCGGCAGTGGGAAGAGTGCTTGGAGAAAGAATTGTTTTGAACGAATTTATCGGCTATCTCTCTTTGGTAAAACTTAAAGAAGTCATTGAACCGCGCAGTTTTACTATTGCGACTTACGCAATTTGCGGATTTGCGAATTTCACAAGCATTGCAATCCAGATTGGTGGAATAGGCTCAATTGTCCCGGAGAGGCGAAAAGACCTTGCCAGTCTCGGGATTCGGGCAATGATAGGCGGCGTTCTTGCCACCTATTTAAGCGCAAGCATAATCGGGGTTTTATATGGAAAATAGAGATTTTTGGAGGGTATTTGTTGCTATAACGTTATAGTAAAAGGATATTTAGATAAATATTAGCAGTTTGAACCAATCCGCCATCGTTTCTAAATAAACCGCAGGTTTCCGTTATTATTTCAATAATTTCTTTCGCTTATTTACAGTCGGCTTGAAAATTGCTTTAATAAATAGAGAGATGTTTTTGAGAAATGCGTCCGATAGTAAAACTGATATTGTATATTGGATTGGCGGCGTCCGCGCTGTTTTTTGCGCTGGCATTTAAGGAAATCTATGCTTTAAAGGCGCAAAAGTTGCCGGTTCCTGAAGATTTAAGTATGGGAACAAGCGGGTTTGCCGCGCTTCTATGTGTTATTTTGCTCGGGATTTTGATTGGTCGGGATATTTCTGCTTATATTGCCGAGCGGGCGGTAAAATTTATTTTTAACGATGAGGGCGAAGGAGTAAAAACCCCTGAATATGAGAGGGCAGAAGAGGTCTGGAAGAGCGGCGATTACCTTGAAGCAATCCGTATTTTGCGGGAGTATTATGAAAAGCATCCGCGCGAGATTTATGTGGCAACCCGCATAGCGGAGATATATGAAAACGACCTTCACAATCCGCTGGCGGCAGCTCTTGAATATGAACAGATTTTGAGCCATAAATTGCCGCCTGAACGGTGGGGCTGGTATGCCATTCATTTAGTTAATCTCTACGGAAAACTCGGGCAAACTGACAAAGGAACCAATTTATTAAATGAGATAAACAATCGTTACCCGCTTACCGCGGCGGCGAAAAAGGCGCGTCAGCGGCTTGGCTTGCCAGAACCTGAACTGCCGCAAGAGGAAAAGAATGAAGAAGAGGCAGCTGCTGAACAGGAGCAAGAGGAATCAAAACCGCAGAAAAGCCAGCCGCAACAACCGCAACTGCCGCCGGGTTTTCGTCCGAAAAAATAAAAATTTTCTTGGCTTTAAAAGTTGGAGTAAGTAGATTGGTATTGTTCTTTGACAGGAGACCGGGAAGTCTCCCGGTGAATGCATAAAAATATGCATCATAACTGAATGGCAGGGAACCCCGTGAAAATCGGGGACGGTTGCGCCACTGTAAGCGGCTACAAGCGCCAGAAATCGCCACTGCGTAATTGCGCGGGAAGGCAGGCGTGAGGTTTGAAGCCCGAGTCAGGATACCGGTTCAGTTATGCTCGTCGGGTTCCAGTTTATATCACGGAACCACTTCTCCGTCATAGAGAAGGATGAGACCTGTCCGCTGACTGGTTTTCAGCGGTAAAGTTGAATGCCTTCATTCAACCGTATTGACGGAGGATGAAGGTTTTTTTGTTTTTACACATCACCTTCATCTTCCCGCGCTGGTCTCACAATAAAAAACTACCAACGCCGCTGTTTGCGTTGACAAAAATATAATACTATGCTGAAAACCAAGTTATTAGTTGTTGGCATTGCGCTTGGCTGCGCAGGGTTGAATTACGGAGCCGGATTTGTTGAAACCTTTGATACAAATCCGTCTCTTAACGGTTGGGGTTATTACGGGAACTCAAATCTGTTCCAGTGGAATAGCGCCGAAAAAAACCTCAATGTTACGTGGGATTCATCAAATCCAAACAGTTATTTTTTCAAACCAATTGGCGCCACTTTGACAGCGCAACACCGGTTCAGTTTCGGTTTTGATTTATATTTGACTAATGTGCTTGTCGGCACAACGCCCGGCAAACCGTTTACATTCCAACTGGCGATTGGACTTATCAATTTCACAAACGCCACAAGCCCGAACTTTTTCAGAGGAACCGGCGCTGATTCGCCGAATCTGTTTGAATTTGATTATTTTCCCGATTCCGGTTTTGGCGCAACTATCTCGCCAACAATAATTTCGATTAGCAATGAATTCGCGACAAGTTTCAATTTCCCACTGGAATTGACAACTAATGCGCTATTTAGAATCAATATGGACTATGACCCGGCGCTTGGCAAACTTACCACTTTGATAACAAGCAACGGCGCTCCATTTTCGCCAATCACCGATGTCTTAATCGGGGCGAATTTTGCCGGATTTTTTGTGGATACCTTTGCGATTTGCGTTTACACAGACGAAGGGCAGGACCCGATGTGGTCAGGGTCAATCACGGCAAAAGGGACGGTTGACAATATCGCATTCTATTGGACTCACCCTGCGGCGCCGCAATTAGCGGGTAAAAATAACAGGCAACAGGGAGAATATCAGGTCAGTTTTGAATCGCAACCTATGTGGTGGTATACGCTTGAACGGTCAGAGGATTTAAAAAACTGGATACCTGTGTTGCCGCCAATGCCGGGAACAGGCACAACTATGACTCTTTCCGACCAGTCGCCAACGTTTGAACGGGCGTTTTACAGAGTTAAGGCTGAAAAACTGCAATAATTTTGGTCTCACAATGGGAAACAAGCGGTTCATATATATTTTAGTTCAGGACAGAAAGTCAGGATTCACCTTGATTGAACTGCTTGTTTCCCTTGCAATAATTGGAATTCTGGCAACGCTTCTATTTTCCGCAGTTAGCAAAGCAAAAACCGCTGCGGCAAATGTAAAATGCATTTCCAACTTGCGTCAACTCGGGCTCGCAGGCCAGATGTACTGGGAAGAAAACGAAGCGCGATTTTTTAGATACGGGCCGGTGGCGAACGGAAATGGAAAAATATACTGGTTCGGATGGTTAAGCGATGGCGTAGAAGGGGAGCGGGAGTTTGACGCCACTCAGGGGGCGCTTTATCCCTATTTGACCGGTAGAGGCGTTGAACTCTGTCCATCGCTGAACTATGCGATGAAAAAATTTAAACTAAAGGCGCGCGGCGCCTCCTACGGATACGGCTATAATCTCTCTCTTTCTGCTCCATTAAACCAACCAAGAATTCCAGTCTCAAGAGCAACGGCGCCTTGTAAAACCTGTTTTCTCGGCGACTCGGCTCAAGTTAACACATTCCAGCCCCCGGCTTCGCCAAAAAATCCAATGCTTGAAGAATTTTATTATTTGAGCACAAATAAATTTGAAGCAACAGCCCATTTTCGCCACAAGGGAAAGGCAAATGTAGTTTTTTTAGACGGTCACGTTGCCCCGGAAATTCCCGAACCCGGCTCGCTTGACCTGCGGCTTCAAGGAGAGATAATAGGACGGCTTCGGACTGAATTGCTCGCTATGCCAAAATAACCAGGGTAAATGGAACAGCCCAGCGATATGCGGGATTATGGCAAATTTTTAAAAATATTTTTAATTTGCGGTATATAAAACTTAACTTGTCGATTTGAAATATCAACATTATTTAAAGAAGAAATACTAAATCCAGAACAAATTTACTTCCTTAGTTCTGGTATTATTTTGCTGATTTTTTGTTATCTAAAATCACAAAGAGGTATGCAACCTCCCGCAAGCTGGACACCGCACTCCAAAAAATGTTTGCTCCTTCAGGGGCTGTTTGAACGATACTAAATAATTTTGATAAATCTTTATTCAACCGTAGCACGAGCCCGGTAAAAGCGGAGTTTGTTATCCGGTTGCAATTTGGCTTTAAATGTTTTATCGCCGACAGTTGTTATATTGATATTTGTAACTGTTTCCCAAGGACGTTGTGAGCCAAGCAGAGAAATGCTTTCCAGTGTAATTGTATTCGTATCTATTCTGTCAGCGTAGAACATAAAATTAAGTAAACCGTTTTCCATTTTAATATCTCTGATTGTAATAATTGGTGGCAGTATATGGAAAATAAGCAAACCCCAGTTCAAGTCCGCCATATAAATGTAGTCGCCTAAAACGACAACTGAATGGGCGTTGCAATTGGTATATCCATCAATTATCAAATTAACTGGCACAGGGTTTGAAGGCTCTTTTATATTAACGACTCTTAAACCTCCGTCGGTATCGGCAATATAAGCATAGTTTCCTGCGACATAAACATCTCTTGCTGCCCCGGGAGTATCACAAGTTCCCACGGGAACTGGGACGGCAGGGTTGCTGATATCGAAGATTTCCAGACCGCCATACCAATCTGCAACATACGCATAATTTCCTGATACGTTAACTTTATATGCCCTATCGGGGGTATCATAATTGCCTTTTTTGACAGGATGAGCGGGATTGGACACATCAATGATATAGAATCCGTCCCAACTATCCCCTATATACGCATAGTTTCCACGCACCTCAACACTTGTTGCAATACTTGGTGTGTCATATACACCGACTTGTACCAAATTTGACGGGTTAGAAATATCAATTATCTCCAGACCATAAAAATCTGTGGCTAAGTATGCGTAATTGCCAGATACGGCTATATACCAACAATTTCCAGTTGTGTTATAACGTCCTATTTGAACAAGATTTGTTGGATTGCTTGCATCTATTATTTCAAAGCCTCTATTCCACTCTGAAACATAGAGATTATTACTGGATAGAATGACATTATTTCCGCCGCTGAATAATGAATATTCGCTAATTTTTACCGGGTTTGATGGATTTGAAATATCAATGACTTTCAAACCGTTATTTATTGTAGATAGATACAAATAATTTCCTGACAGCGCGATATATGTTGCCTGAATGCTATTATCTCCAGGCCATTTACCCACTAATTCAACGGAGATAGGGAATAAGGGCTGTTCAAATAATAATGTCGCAATAACAACCGCGAGATTATTTTTCCTATTTAAAAGGCTGTGAATAATCTTCATAAGATTGGATGGTTGTTGTTATTGATAATATATTTTGATTTTATTCTTAATTTCAAGTCAAGATAATTTTTACTCCCCAAAAATAATCATTCCAGAAAGAATTCTATCGCAAATTTATGGCTGTGGTTTTATTTTAAAGAAGGATTTATGTCGCAGGAGAAGTTATTTGTAAATGAGATTTTTTTGAGCCTTCAAGGCGAGAGCACTTATGCAGGGCTTCCGTGTGTATTTGTGCGGTTAACAGGTTGTGATTTAAGATGTTCTTATTGCGATACGGCTTATGCCTTTAGCGAAGGCGAACAATTATCTATTGATGAAATTTTTGGGCGTGTCAAAGAGTTATCAGAGCCGTTCAGATGTGTGGAATCTTTATTGCGGCTTCCGATAGTTGAAGTTACTGGAGGTGAACCGCTCCTGCAACGCGCGACTCCGACGCTGCTTGATAGATTGTGCAACGCAGATTATACGGTTTTGCTTGAAACAAGCGGCGCTCACGATATTTCCGTAACTCCGCGCGGTGTGAGACGAATTATGGATTTAAAATGTCCCTCAAGCGGAGAATCTAATAAAAACAGGTGGGAAAATCTAAAATATCTTACAAGGGAGGATGAGATTAAATTTGTAATTGCCACTTATGAGGATTACCAGTGGTCAAGAGCGGTAATATCCGAAAAGAATCTGGCGCATATTTGCCCGATACTGTTTTCCTGGTGCGAACCGTTATCGGCTGAACAGTCGCATCTGTCTTTAAAACCATTTCCAGCCGGGCAGAGGCGGATAAGCCGACGTGAACTTGCTGAATTGATTATAAAAGATGGCTTGCCGGTTCGGTTTCAGATTCAACTTCATAAAATAATCTGGAGCGATGTGTTAAGAGGTGTTTAATCTTTAAAAATGACCTTTAAGGAAAAGACAAAAGAGATTTTGACATTGTTGCGGAAATACGAATCTCGCAACATAACTTATATTTCATCTGATGGGACGTTTCCGATTATCTGGGAGAGGGCGCGCGGTGTTTATGTTACCGATATAGAGGGCAAAAAATATATTGATTTAACTGCCGCCTTCGGCGTAGCCGCGGCGGGGCATAGCAATAAAAATGTGATTCGCGCGGCGAAAATTCAGATGCAAAAATTGTCTCATGCGATGGGCGATGTTCATCCGCATCGGTTGAAGGCGGTTTTGTGCGAGCGATTAAGCAGGTTAACTTTTGAACGGTGGACAGACGGTTCTGAATGTGGCAAGACAATTTTTTGCAACTCTGGTTTTGAATCTGTTGAAGCCGCTTTGAAGACAGCCATACTTGCCACAGGTAGACGCGATATAATCGCTTTTGAAGGGGCTTATCACGGACTTGGCTACGGGGCATTAAACGCCACTTTTAGAGATTATTTCAAAAAACCGTTTCTCCCGCAACTCGGGCTCTTCGCCCGTTTTGCGCCGTTTCCTGCAACTGAACAAGAATTTGTCAGCGCAAAAAAACAGATTCATAATTTGTTTAAAAAATATAATCCCGGCGCTGTTCTTGTTGAACCAGTTCAGGGACGCGGCGGCATCCGTTTGTCTCATCCAGAGTTTCTTCCGTTTTTAAGGAAGATATGCGATGAATATGGCGCGCTGCTAATACTTGATGAGATTTATACCGGCTTTGGAAGAACAGGAAAGTGGTTTGCCTGCGAACATTTCAATGTTGTTCCCGATATAATCTGTTTAGGCAAGGCGCTTACCGGAGGTTTTCCGCTTTCGGTCTGTATTGGAAAAGGCGAATTGATGGACAATGCGTGGGAAGAAAGCAGGGGCGAGGCAATCCATACAAGCACATTTTTAGGCA
This sequence comes from Verrucomicrobiia bacterium, assembly GCA_049968335.1. Taxonomy (GTDB): domain Bacteria; phylum Verrucomicrobiota; class Verrucomicrobiia; order Limisphaerales; family JAKPVM01; genus JAKPVM01. Next base: position 30,075 of record JBMFQZ010000023.1, on the reverse strand, counting down.
ATCCGGTCGGTTGCGCTATGGCGCTTGCCAATATTAAGGAGATAGAAGAAAAAGGACTTGTTAAGAATAGCGAACTGCTCGGGAAAAAATTGCTGCAGAAATTGCAGAGTCTCAAAACTCCGATAAATAAATTCATACTTCATTCGCGGGGCATAGGACTTATGGCTGGAGTGGAGATTTTGTATGCAGGCAATAACCTGCCTGCGGGCGAGGCGGTTTTGAATATTGTAAAAGAGATGTTGAAACGTGGTTACATAATGATTCCAGAAGGCGATTCGGGCAATGTGATCAGTTTTACACCGCCTCTGGTTATAAAATGGAAACACCTTTCAAATGCCGTTGAGGAATTGCAGGATGTAATCAACAAGGTTTTAGTCTGATTTATTTAAAATGATTGAAATTGACGGTTCATACGGAGAGGGCGGCGGACAATTATTGAGAACTGCTCTTAGTCTTTCTGTTATTTCAGGCAAACCATTCAAGATTTTTAACATCAGGACTAAAAGGGAAAATCCCGGTTTACAACCGCAACATCTTGCCGCTGTGAATGCCGCTGCAAAGATATCGCGCGCGGAAGTTAACGGCGCTCAAAAAGATTCAACCACGCTGGAATTTTTCCCAAAAGGACTTTTCCCCGGAGACTATCACTTTGAAATTGGCACAGCCGGTTCGTCAATGCTTGTGTTGCAGACAATCCTTCCGCCGCTGATAATGTCTGGCTCCGCGTCAAATGTAATAATTGAAGGCGGCACGCATAATCCTATGGCGCCGCCGTATGAATTTGTCGCAAATACCTATTTGCCGCAACTGGCGAAAATGGGGGCGAATGTTAAAGTAAAACTTGATAGATACGGGTTTTATCCTGCAGGGGGCGGAAAGATTCGCGTAGTTGTAAATCCTTGCAAGTTAGAAAAAGAATTTGAACTGATCCAGCGCGGTCATCTCATTAAGATGCGCGCGGTTTCATTGCTTTCTTCACTGCCAGAGCATATTGCGGAAAGGGAACTTAAAGTATTAAAGCGGCAACTCGGTTTAGATTCAGACAATCTTCAAATCGTTAAGGCAAAATCAATTTCGCCTGCAAATGTTCTGTTTGTATTTGCTGAATTTGCGAATATAACCGAAGTATTTACAGGTTTTGGCAGATTAGGAGTTAGAGCCGAAATTGTGGCTGGAGAACTCGCAAAAGAGGTTGATCGTTATCTTGAACTTTCCGCGCCGGTTGGAGGGCATTTAGCAGACCAACTTTTGCTTCCGATGGCGATAGGCAAAGGCGGGCGATTTGTAACCGCTACGCTCTCATCGCATTCAAATACGAATATATGGATAATCCAGCAATTCCTTCCTGTTAACATCAAGGTTGAGCCTTACGATGACAGACGGGTTATTGTGGAAGTGAAGCCTGATGATCAGAAGTAGAATCTGAAACTTAACGCAAGGGTGCGGTCTCGCAACAGTTCGCTATAGAGGTTTAATGGATTTAATCTATAATCTCTGTCTGTTAAATTTAGTATGCTAAGGCGGGCTTCCGCGTGACGTCGCGCAAAACGGTAGCCAAGATGGAGATTGAAATGCCAGAATTCGTCCCCGGGTTCATCCGGAGAGTACCCGCGATTGGATTGGCTGTAAAAAGAGGATTCAAACATAGTGAAGAAACCGCAACTGTGGTTGAACAGCGCGTAGAGTCGCAGATTGTGCAGTGTTGCTTCATTGAATTGAGGCGGCTGCACGGATACAGGGACTTCTTGAATTCCGCGATGCAATCGCGCGTCGCTCAATTTATATATACCGCCGAGCGAGAAATATTCAGCAATCAACTGATTTACCGCAAGTGTTAATGCCTTTTCTTCGTATTTTAGATTCTCGTGGAAGAGTTCAGGTCCTGCAAGTGGAACTGTGTTTGTTAACTCGTATACGCCGAAACCGCGTGTTCCATCTGATTTCAGCAATTCTGCAATCAATGTTATGTAAGTGCCGCTGTTGAGACGTTGATCAAGCGCTATTCCGTAGGTGTCAAACTCAGTCCCCGGGACTAAACCGACTATTGAATCAGAAATAAGCCCTCGGAACGCTTGGTCAAAACCTGCGACCTGAACCGGCTCAAGCCGAATGCTGTTATCAAAATACATTCCACCGAGCGACCGTGTATAGACGGCGCGGAGGGTTGTGTTTTTAAATGGAATATAAGTTAAACCGATTTTTGGCGAGACCTGGTCTTTATGCGTCTGACCTTGAGCTAACGGCGGTACCTCGCTGTTAATCGGAAAAGTTACCCGGTCGTAAACTACACCAAGGTGCAGTTGAAGCGGCTCAAAAATCTGGTAAGAGTAATAGGCGTAGACGGTTCCTCTGGTAACATCATAATCAAGCCTCTCGGTTCTTGCTGGATAACGAGGGACAAGAAATGGTGGAAACGCTCCAAACGGCGGTTGCGCCGCGCCGGGTTTGTAAGAGGTCGTGGTATAAGCGTCGGCATACTGATAACGTCCGCCAAAGATCAAGATGTGACGCGGTATTTGAATTATTTGCTGCAACTCCAGAGAGTAGGCTTCAATTTTATTATTAAAATTCACGTCAAACGGAAATATTCTCAACGGATTTACTGGCAAAAATGCGTCAGCGGCATCTTTTTGAGGACTCAAAATTCCTACTGATGGATCGTGAAAAATAAATTCATCTTCTATTCGGCTTGCAAGTATTAACGTATTAATTCCGGGCGACCACTGGCGATTGTAACCGAGGAATAATCCTGGTTGCTGGCGTTCGGTTTGATTTCGGGATATTTGCGGCGTTGATATATCATAATATTGAGAAAGGTCTCCGCTCTTTCGCTCAAGCCCGTAAGCCTGAAGGTAAATACTATCCGAATCAGTGATTTGTTGTTTAACCTTTGCGGAATAAAAATTCTCATCCAGTTTGTTATTCGGAAATTGGCCGTTGATAAACCTGTATGAGTAATCAATTGCGTAAGCCGTGTTATCTATTGCGCCGAATTGCGAAGCCCGTTCAAACCAATCGCCGCCGCTGTAATATTCTGTGCTGGAACTTACCCCAAAACGCCGCGATTTATCAAACATTCGGGAATATTCCTGTTGCGAAACATATTGAGAAAGCGAGCCTGCCCCGGGTGGCGCAAGCAGGTTTGCCAGCAATAATTCGCTTAACCAGGGGGTTTCAAATCGCAGGTTAATGGTTCGTCTGTCTATCATTGCTTCATAACTGTTTGCAAGAAACAGATGCGCGGAGTAATTGGCGTAGTCGCTGTTTACTGCGCGGGTTGCTTCGCGCACGCTTACTTCCGTCATACCGGCATCCTGATAAATTGCGGCTAAATTTGCGCTCCGAACCGCTTTGTCCTGATCAAGCAACATTTTTGATCGGAACAACTTTCTGTTTTCATTCAGTTGCGCCGATTTTTCAAGGTCTCTAACGCCGCGATTTATCATATTTCTTTGCTGGTCAAGAAGTGCTGAATAGAGCCACGCCGTCGGGTCTTGCTGGTCAAGCCGCATTGCCATAGAAAGTTCCTTTTCGGCAAGGTTATTTTTACCCGCGTTGCTCCACGCTTTTGCAAGGTAACTTCTATAAATTGCCCGTTGCGGTTCAACAGTGGCGGCTACTGCAAGGTCTTGCCTTCCGCCATCGGCATCGCCTAAACGAATTCTGCAAAGTCCGCGTCCAAACCAGGCATATCCAAGCGCGCTATCAAGAGCAATTGCCTCTTCAAATTGCGATTGCGCCTCTTTAATCTTGTTTTTAGCTGCTAATAAAAATCCATTTAGAGCCAATGCATAACCGTTCCTCGGAGTCAGTCTTAACGCATAGTCAAGCGATTCAACTGCCCGCGCGGTTCTACCAAAACTGAATTCAAGTTCGGCAACTCGTGCCCGGGCAAAACCAAAGTGCGGGTCTTTCGCAACCGCGTTTTTAGCCGCATCGATGGCATCTTTTAATCTCCCCTGTGATTGTTGATAATAAGACTCAGCCATCCATTCGCTTGCAAGAATCGGTTGAGTTGGCGAAACCCACTTTTTGAATTTAACAGCGGCAACCATTTTACGCAGCGCGTCGGAGAGCGGCGAAGGCGCGGAGAGAGAATTTAAATCGCTTTCCGCTTGATCAACTCTGCCAACAGAGAGCGCTATGGCGGCGTGATATATTTTTTCTGAATCAGTTGCTGGTTTGCGCTCTTCGGGATAGGCGTTTAACGCTTCAAGCAGGTCTCCGCTTTTATAGGCTGCTATAGATTTTGAAATAATCTCGGCGTCGGCTTGGGGAATCTGTAATTCATTTATGTCTATAATTGCAGGATAGTATAGCGCCCATTGAATAATGTTGATTGCTTCTATGACGGCTGTTTTTCGCGGCGGGTTGCCGGGGTCAACGATGCCGAGTTCACCGGTTTTAAGTTCAACCTGTCCGAGTTGATTTGACATTGCAACCTCTCCATCAAACATAGCAAGTTCTGTTCTGCCGTCTTCAGCAACTGCAAGATGAAACTCCGTTCCCCTGATGGCGCCGGAGGCAAGCGGCGTTTGAAATTGTATGTCACCGGGGCGCTCGCGGCTGTAAAAATAGGTTGAACCGGATTGTTGCCCGAGCCCGGGAACAGATGATGGCGGTTGCGGCGGACGAATTGTAATTGTAGTTAACTCATTTATTCGCAACGTGCTCTGGTTGGAAAATTGAATCGTAGCGCGGCTTCTCACACCGGTTCTGAGCCTGTCGCCGGGATTAAGTTTCATATTTAATTTTGCCGGTTCCCACGCCCTTGAACTTGTCGGCATAACTTCTACCTTCCCCTCAATTGCAACAAGTTTAGCCGCTTCACCAGACGTGGAAGGCGCAGGGTCCTGTGAAAAAAGTTCCGCGCAAAATAAGAACGAAACAGCCAGAACAGAGATTAATTTGTACGCTTTCATCTTTTAATGTTGCTGGCATAAGTTGTAATGCCGTAATAATGAACAGACTGGCATAATTACTGTTAATTTTCCTACTGGATTGAAACCTATTAATGCACAAATTGAGAAAAAAATCAATCCAAAAATGAAGCAATAGGATGGCCTCCTTTTATAAAGGCGCGTCAGTTGGATTGTTGTTTTTAATACAAAAATATTATCATTTAAAACTACGACTGCGCTGAGTTTTTACCTGTTGGATTAAATCACAATACAATGATCGCTAAATCCATTATTATTCCAGTCCGATCATTTTCTGTCTTTATTTGACAAATTTTTCCCGCGATACAAAATGGCTGTATGAAATTTATCTTGTGTTTAATAATTTTATTATCTGGTTTTTTATCGAGGGCGGAATTCTCTTACGCGGTTGTTGCAAGCCAGAAGACTGGCAATGACAGGGAATGGAAAGAAGTCATTGCTGTTTTAAAAAAGAGATATAAAGCCGCTGTTTTTCTTTATACTAATTCGGTTGAAGAGGTGATTAAGGCGCTTTCAAAGTATAATCCAACTTATACAGCATTTGTGGCAAGACCTGAAGAGGCAACTTTTGAGTTCGTTGTAAAGGTTAACCGTATTACCCGAATGCTGGACGACGATCCATATGGCGATACTATCTGGGGAATAGTTACAGGTTATGACGCTCAGAACGCAAAGTCCATTGTTAGCTGTAACAGTCCCCTGATAATTCGCCGCGTTGCCGCAGGCACCTCTGTTCCGCTTGATTATTTTGAAGAAGGCGTCTGGTATAGCGAAGGGAAGCCGGGGTTTGGAATGGAAAAGAAACGGGGAGAATCTCCGCGCGAGATAAAGACGCCGGTTGATACAACCAAACTACTTGTAGATGAATTAAACGGCAACGCCGATCTGTTTGTAACCTCCGGTCACGCAACGGAAAGAGACTGGCAAATCGGTTATTCTTATAAAAACGGTATGTTCAAATCTGCGGCGGGTTTGCTTTACGGCATTGATACAGCAGGGAATAAGTATGAGATTAAATCCTCGCGTCCGCGCGTTTATCTGCCTGTTGGTAATTGTTTAATGGGACATATTGACGGTTCAAACGCGATGGCGCTTGCGTGGATGAAATCTGCCGGGGTTGTGCAGATGGTGGGTTATACTGTTCCGACGTGGTTTGGCTATATGGGCTGGGGTGTGCTTGATTACTTTGTTGAACAACCCGGCAGGTTCACACTTTCAGAGGCGTTTTTCGCAAATCAACAGGCGCTTATCTGGTGTTTGCAGCAAAATCCAAATTCAAAAGGACACCTCTATGACCGCGATGTCGTCGCTTTTTATGGCGACCCGGCGTTTGAAGCGAGAATTAAACCGGCGCCGCTGGATTGGGAACAAAACCTCGTTGTTTCAAATAATACCTGTGTTTTTACAATCCGCCCGCTCAAAGGGGAAAAAAGTTTTAGACTCCTTGATCCAAACGGCTCACAGCGCGGCTCGCGTCCGATCTTTCAATTCCTTCCATTCCGTTTTAGAAAAGTTCAGTTACTTGAAGGTTCTGAACTGAATCCAGTCATTACAGATAACTTTATCCTTGTTCCGCAGCCGCAAAAATTAGACCGCGCAGTGTTCAAAATTGTCTTTAAAAGGATAGAATAGGGCGACTTTAAACTTTTAGGTCAGATTGCGTTGTATAATGAGCTGATTATAAGTAAGACTTCGTTATATATCAGTGGGTGGATGATTGGAGACTGATTATCCTGCGAATACCACTACATTATTATTTTCAAAAAAATTATCCTTTGCCGCTCGCGGCGCGCATTGTGCTATAATAAATATTCAATGTTTAGATGATTTAAGAACCTCTCTTATTGTTTTTTGCTTTCTTGACCTTGATAGCGGAAAGACATAAAATCTCTGCATAATTGATTTAACAGATGATAATCCGATTAAATAAAATAATACTGGCAGTAGTTGCGGCTATTGCGTTTGGCTGCGCTGGCGTTAGCGCGCAGATGCAATACCTGGACGGCATCGCTGCAATTGTCAACGACACAGTAATAACGGTGCAGGAGGTGAAAGAGTACATAACGCCCACGCTTAATATGCTTGAAAGAACCTATTTTGATAGACCGCAAACATTGCAGCAGAAACGGCAGGAGGTGCTTGAAGATGGCATAAATCAACTTGTTGAAAGACAACTTATAATGAGCGATTTTGAAAAATCCGGGCGTTCTCTTCCGGAGAGTATTATTGACGAGGAAATAAACCGGGAAATCCGCGAACAGTATGGCGATCGAGCAACGTTAATTAAAACATTGCAGGCGCAGGGACTCACGTTTGAAAAATATCGTCAGAAAACCCGCGAACGAATAATTGTAAGCGCGTTGCGCAGCCTGCACGTTTCGCAAGAAATTATTATAAGTCCGTACAAGATTGAAGCCTATTACGCGACGAACAAGACTAAATTTCAGGTCGGCGAACAGGTAAAACTTCGCATTATTCAAATAAAAAATGACCCCTCTGACCCGGGCAGGGCAAAGAGACTTGCAAATGAGATTTACGCAAAAATCAAATCTGGCACCCCGTTTTCTGAAATGACGGTTTACCACGAAGGTTCGCAGAAGAACGGCGAATGGGGCTGGGTTGAACTGTCAGTTTTAAGAGACGAGTTTGCCGGTCCAGTCCGAAAACTCAAACCCGGTCAGTTCAGCGATGTGATAGAAACAGCTGAAGGTTGCTGGATTTTGCTTGTTGAAGATTATCAACCCGCTCATATCAAGCCGCTGCCAGAAGTCAGAGAGGAAATTGAAAAAGAACTGTTAGCGCAAGAAAGAGACAGGTTGCAAAAGAAGTGGGTTGATAGAATAAAAGCCAAATCATTCGTAAGATATTTCTAAATTCTATCTGGCAGGATTATTTTCTATTGTCAGTTGGTTTTTATTTAAAAGCCAAATCACGAACATTAATACAGGGGATTCAATTCTAATTATTCAGGGGAATGTTTAAATTATGGACTGGAACAAAATTCGTGTTAGATTATTATTGTTCGGATTTGTTTTGTAAACAACCAACGGGTTTAAAAATGAAGGCTAAAAAGAAATCTTCTGCAAAGAAAAAGGCTGTAAAAACCGTGGCAAAATCGGTGGTGAGCAAGGTAAAAGCGGCGAAAAAAAAGAGACCATCAAAGGCTGCGGTTTCAAGCGCTCCCGAAAAGAAGGTTCTGACAAAACAAAAAATTGAAGAACTCGAGATTCCGCCGATTTTGCTTGAAGGGGATATGCCAGAGGTTTCTGCCGCGCAAGGGTTAAAATATGCGCTCGGTCCTGAACCGGTGCAAAACCATTTTCAACAGGAAGAATCTTATGAACTTCCGGAGTCATACGGAACAGGCAAGATGTTCGTAACCGCGCGCGACCCGCACTGGATTTATGCCGCTTGGGATTTGTCCACAGCAAAAATAAAGCAATACAATAAATTATCCTCGCGCGGGAGGATGACTCTGCGGGTTTATATGAATGATGTTTCAACCAAACCGCAATCTGAAATTGATCTCTATACAAATTCGCGGGACTGGTTCGTCCGTGTTGATGTTCCCGGGCAAAAATATATTATCGCGCTCGGTTATTATGACAGAAATGGAGTTTTTAACGAGGTAACAACATCTGAACCTGTCTGGACGCCGAATGTTATCGCGCCGCAGACGCAGACCTTTTTTCATACAAAACCCGAACCTGTTGCGGCGCAACCATTGTCACAGCAGAGATTTAAAGAACAATTTGCGGAAAAATCAGAGATGTCCGCTATATTTGCTAAGACAACGGCTGGTAAAGAATCGGAAGCAATGCCGAGAATTTCGCAAGAAGAACAGAGAGAGTTGGTCAGGCTTGTATACTCTGCTGTTCAACGCGGTTCTATTGAGCTGGTTAAAGTGGAAAAAGTTGAAGAAGCGGCTCCATTTATCTCAGTCCCCACAGGACAGCCTGTCTCTCAACAATTGCCGCTGGAAATCTCGGTTTCAAGTCCTAAAGGCGGTTTTGAACAAAAGCGAAAATTCTGGTTCAACATACAGGCTGAATTAATTGTTTATGGAGCAACCGAGCCGGACGCGGAAGTCATAGTAGGGGGCGAAAAAATTAAACTTCGTCCTGACGGCACTTTCACATTGCGGTTTGCGCTTCCTGACGGTTTTTACAAAATTTTAGCAAGCGCGATTTCAAAATCTGGCGAGGAGCGAAGAAGCGTTAATCTTGAATTTGCAAGGACAACAACGAGTTTAGAAGGCGAGGTTGGAGAGTGTCCAGCTGACAAATCATTAAAACCCCCGCGATAAAACTTTAGAATTTTTTAACAATATAATTCGTCAATATTCATAACCAATCTGGAGTGATGGAGAGATGGAAGGCTATTTAATGCTAATTTTGCACAGTCATTTGCCGTTTGTAAGGCATCCGGAATACGATCGATTTCTTGAAGAAAACTGGTTATTTGAAGCAATAACCGAGTGTTATGTTCCGTTGTTGCAGATGATGGAGGGATGGAGTTCTTTAAAGATGGATTGGCGGATGACGATGACCTTTTCGCCAACTCTATGCGCAATGTTGCAAGATGAACTTCTTATTCAACGTTATCGCAGATATCTGGATAATCTGATAGACCTGTCTCAACGCGAAATTCACCGCACAATGCTTGAACCTGATTTTAATAAACTTGCCCGGTTTTATTACAATAGATTTCTCGCAATCCGCAAGACTTATGAAACATACAACTTTGACCTGATTAAAGCGTTTGCCGCTTTTCAAAATTATGGGAATCTGCAAATCATAACCACAGCGGCAACCCACGCCCTTCTGCCGCTTCTGTCAAAGGACCCGGAGAGTCTGCGCGCCCAGATAATGGTTGCAAGAGATGATTATATAAGGTGTTTTGGAAAAGCGCCCACAGGATTCTGGCTGCCAGAATGCGCCTATTCACCCGAGATTGAACCGATATTAAAAGAAGCCGGTTTTAAATGGTTCATTGTTGACACGCATGGATTGATGAACGGAAATCCGCCGCCAAAACACGCCGTTTTCGCCCCGGCATACACGTCGGAAGGATTGATTGTCTTTGGACGGGATTCAACCTCCGCGCATCAGGTCTGGAGCAGAGATTGTGGATATCCCGGTGACCCGCGCTACCGCGATTTTTACCGCGATATCGGCTACGACCTTGAATACGATTACATAAAACCTTACCTGCCCGGGGACGGTTTGAGAAGTTTCACAGGGATAAAATATTATAGAATAACCGGCAAAACAGACAATAAACTGCCTTATAACAGGGACGCTGCGATTGCCGCAGCCGCCGAACACGCCCGACACTTCTATGAATCGCGGATTGAACAGATTAATAAGGTTGCCCAAATCATTAAACGTCAGCCTGTAATAGTCTGTCCGTATGATGCGGAACTCTTCGGTCATTGGTGGTATGAAGGACCGGAGTTTTTGAATTATCTAATGAGGTATATTTGCTTTGAACGGCAGAACTGCAGATTAATAACCCCTGATGAATATCTTGCCGATCACAGAGAACACCAGGTGGCGGCGCCCTGCCAATCATCCTGGGGAGAAGACGGGCACTTCAAACTCTGGATTAACCAGTCTAACGCATGGATTTTGCCACACTTAAACGTCGCCCAGATGAGAATGAAAAATCTGGCTGCTAAATTCACAAATCCGCCGCCGCTCCTTGACAGGGCTTTGAAACAAGCCGGTCGCGAACTTCTGCTTGCTCAGGCAAGCGATTGGCCATTTATAATTTATACAAAAACAAGCCCAGGTTATGCCCGCAAACGAGTGACAGAGCATATCGTAAGGTTTACAAAGTTATTTGAACAAATCCAGAATAGCAATATTGACGAGAAATACCTTGAACGGATTGAAAAAACTGATTGTGTTTTCCCATTGATCAAATGGCAGTACTGGAGATGAAGATTGAATAAACTTGAATTATTAAAACATCGGGAACTGTTTTTGGTTAGATTGGATTAGTAAAAGATTTGAAAAGGTGGCTCACCCTGCGTAACAAGGCAGCAACGTCGGGAGAAATCGTCTTTTATCGCCACAAGGCGCGGTTGGCTACCATTCACTGCAATGATTCGGTGTTTGCAGCTCCTAATTATTTATTTTATTATCTATTAAATCTTTTATTATATTACTGTTGTTGATAAATTGTTCGGCGTTTGTTTTTAATTCTGCCGGACGAACTATATGGAATTAAAAGAGATAATAGAAGCGCTTTTGTTTAACGCGCAAAAGGCTTTGACAGCAGAGGAAATCCGCAATGTCATAGTTGAGACTGCTAAAAATACGGAGGACTCTGAAGCAAAGTCTTTTAGCCGCGTTCCTGTTGAGAATGTAAGAACGGCTCTTGAACAAATTGAACGCGAGATAAATTCAGCCGGACGCGCCTTTCGTTTGCTGTGCATAGCCGGGGCGTATCAATTTGCCAGTCGCCCGGAGTTTTCGCCCTGGTTGAGGACACTTTACGGGCAACGGCAGAGACCGCCGCGTTTAAGCCAGCCAGCGCTTGAAACGCTTGCTATAATCGCTTATCGCCAGCCTGTAACGCGCGCAGAGGTGGAACAGATTCGCGGCGTTTCAGTAGACGGCGTTATTCAAACTTTGCTTGAACGCGGTCTAATTGAACAGAGCGGACGGGCGGAAATTCCCGGTCGCCCGGCGCTTTACTCAACTACGCAACTTTTCCTTGAATATTTCGGGCTGAAAAGCCTTGATGATCTGCCAGCGGCGGATGAATTAAGAAAGCCGCAGATTCAGAAGCCGCAAACTCTGCTTACCGTTGAAAACGGAGCGCAAAATAGCGGCGGAAACGAATCTAAACCTGCAGATAGCCCTCAAGGCACGCAAGCGCCAGAAACAGGACAAAATACGGAGAATAAATCCGCTGTTAATAATTCTCAACAGCCAGCAGTTCATAAGGAAGAGAGTTCTGAAAACCGACAAGTTGTTAACGAGCCTCAAACCAGTTCTACCGGAACGGACTTAACCAATGAGCATAATTGAACATAGAAAGGCGATTGACGAGATTGACGAACAAATTGTTCGTCTATTGAATGAACGGACGCGGCACGTGATGGAGATCGGCGCGATTAAACTCAAATCTGGCGAAGAAATTTACGCCCCTCATCGCGAACGCCATATCCTGAATCGCATCTGCAAACTTAATCAAGGCCCATTGACCAATGAATCGCTTATGGCGATTTATCGGGAGATTATGTCCAGCGCCCTTTCTCTGGAGAAGACGTTGACAATCGCATACCTCGGTCCTGAGGCAACTTTCACTCATCAGGCGGCGATAAGAAAATTCGGTTCCAGTTTGAAATATGTTTCAAGAAAGACAATAGCCGATGTGTTTAACGATGTAAGTCGCGGCAGAGCGGATTACGGCGTTGTTCCTGTTGAAAACTCAACAGAAGGCGTTGTGACTCACACCCTTGATATGTTCATTGATAGCGAACTAAAAATCGTTGCCCAGATTGTTCTGCCAATTCAGCATTGCCTTGTGGCTAAATGCAAAAAAAATCAGATTAAACGGCTTTACACTCACCCGCAGGCGCTCGGTCAATGTCGTTTATGGATTCAAAATAATCTGCCGATGGTTGAGATTGTGGATTCTTCCTCTACAACCCGCGCGGCTGAACTCGCGGCATTGGAGCCCTACGCCGCGGCAATTGCCAGCATACTTGCAGCCGAACGTTACAAATTAAACATACTTGCCATTGACATTCAGGACAACGCCGAAAACGCAACCCGGTTCCTTGTTTTAGGACGGCAGTGTCCGGAGCCTACTGGCAACGACAGAACGAGCCTTTTGTTCAGCATTCCGGATAAAGTCGGGGCGCTGTATCAAGCGCTCGCAGCGTTTAGAAAATTCAAAATCAATATGACAAAGATCGAGTCGCGTCCAAGCAAGCGAAAAGCCTGGGAATACTATTTCTTTGTAGATTGCGACGGGCATACCAGAGACAAAAACGTTGCCAGAGCCATTGCTGAACTGCAGAAACATTGCAACTTTGTTAAAATCCTCGGCTCATATCCCAACACTGATTAATGCTCTTGATTATGAACCATATTTCAAATGCAAAAGACGTTTTTGATACCGAGATTCAGGCGTTGCAATCAATACGAGCCAGACTGGATAAATCGTTTGAGCAGGTTGTTGACCTGTTATTAGACTGTGTAAAAAACAGGGGAAAAATCATCGTTACAGGTGTTGGAAAGTCCGGGTTGATCGGTCGGAAAATTGCGGCAACATTGACGAGCACTGGCGCCACAAGCGTTGTTCTTGACGCCGTTGACGCTATGCACGGGGATATTGGCATTGTCAGCGATGGAGATGTTGTTCTTGTTTTAAGTTATTCAGGAGAGACCGAAGAGATTAAGTCTTTGCTCCCGGCATTAAAAAGGTTCAAGGTAAAAATCGTTTCAATGACTGGTTCAACAAGGTCTACACTGGCAAAATATAGCGATATAGTAATGAACGTCAGAGTTCAGCGCGAAGCCTGTCCGTTTAATCTCGTCCCGACTTCAAGCACAACTGTGATGCTGGTTCTGGGAGACGCGCTGGCTATAGCGCTTTTGAAAGCGCGCGGACTCAAAAGAGAGGATTATGCCCGCTATCACCCCGCAGGCGCGATTGGGAAAACTCTACTTCTCAAAGCCTCCGATATTATGCGCGTGGGCGAAAGAAACCCGGTTGCAAGTTGCGATATTACGGTAAAAGAAGGACTCCTTATTATGACAGGCGCAAAGGCGGGCTGCTTGAGCCTCGTTAATTCAAAAGGCAAACTTGTCGGTGTCTTTACAGATGGCGATTTTAGACGACATATCGCTACCGATGAAACTGTGCTTGGCAAAAAACTAAAAGAGGTAATGACTCCAAACCCGATCTGCATCAGAGACGACGCCCTTGCCGCAGAGGCAGTAAAGATATTCAATGAGAGAAACATAGACGATTTGATAGTGGTAAATTCAAAACGCGAACCGGTTGGAATTATTGATTCTCAAGACTTGCCTAAACTTAAATTGATGTAATAATGGGCTATTATGCGAAAAGTATTAATAGCAATATCCGCATTAATGGTTTTAACAATGGCAACCGTAACATTCGCTCAACAATCACAGGCAAACCAGCGCAAACAGTTTACGGCAAAAATAGAGAAAGATATCAGTCTCGGTTATCTCTTATATTTGCCGGAAGATTACGGCAGCGGGGACAAACAATACCCGCTGATGGTCTTCCTTCACGGCGCTGGAGAACGCGGCAACAACCTTGACCTCGTAGAGGTTCACGGACCGCCAAAACTGGTTAAGCAAAATAAAAAATTCCCGTTCATCATCGTTTCTCCGCAATGCCCGGAGAATGAGCGATGGAACGAAGATGCTGTAATGGCGCTGATAGATTCTGTAATCAAAAATTATCGCGTTGACTCAAAGAGAGTTTACCTCACCGGTTTAAGTATGGGCGGTTTTGGAAGTTGGACGCTTGCGGCAAAATATCCTGAAAGATTTGCCGCTGTGGCGCCTATTTGCGGCGGCGGCAACACAATTGATATTCTGCTTAATACGCCGCAGAAAAGAGAGGCAATAAAGACGCTCGGGATATGGGCTTTTCACGGCGCTAAAGACCCGATTGTTCCGCTTGCTGAGTCTGAACGAATGGTGAATGCATTTAAACGGGCGGGCTGTCAGGAGGTTAAACTAACTGTATATCCCGATGCTCAACACGATTCTTGGACTGAAACCTACAATAACAACGAACTTTACGACTGGTTTTTAAAACACAGCAGGTAAAATCTTTCTATTAAAAAACAAACGCAAAGTTAAGAAGAACGCGACTCTTCTTGAATTTTTTTATCGGCTTCAATAGCGGCGTTTTTAAGAGATTCTTTATGGCGGTTGAGTTTTTCTTCAAGAGATTTATCTGATAGGGCAAGGATTTGAACCGCAAAGATAGCCGCGTTGACAGCGCCGGCTTTTCCAATCGCCATTGTCCCGACAGGTATCCCGCCGGGCATTTGAACAATTGAAAGCAGAGAGTCAAGTCCGTTTAGTGAACTTGTATGCACCGGTATGCCGATCACCGGCAATGTTGTGTTTGCGGCTAACACCCCTGCAAGGTGAGCCGCTCCGCCCGCAGCGGCGATTATCGCTTTAATCCCTCGGCTACGGGCGGTTTTTGCAAACTCAATCGCAATGTCTGGCGTTCTATGGGCGGAAATGACTCTCGTCTCAACCGCAACGCCAAATTGCTTCAACGTGTCAACGGTTTCTTTTATCACGCCCCAATCAGAGGCGCTCCCCATTAGAACGGCAACTTGCGGATTTTCCATATTATTTATTTAACCTGTTCTTTAATTTTTCTGCTTGTTCTTTCAACGCTGGAGGCAATTTGTCTCCGAACGTTTTGAAATATTCTTCAATACTTTGAACTTCTTGCTTCCAGCCATCAATGTCAACTTTGAGCAATTCTTCTATTGTGCTCGGAGGCAAGTCGAGTCCGTTTAAGTCTATTGCATCAGGTGTTGGCAGATAACCGATTGGGGTTTCAACCGCCTTGCCTTTGCCATCAACCCGTTCGCAAATCCATTTAAGGACGCGGCTGTTTTCGCCATATCCGGGCCAGAGCCATTCATTATTCGGACCTTTTCTAAACCAGTTTACAAAGAATATCTTTGGCAACTTGTCTGGGCTTGTTCGTTTCTGGAAAGAGAGCCAGTGCGCAAAGTAATCGCCCATATTATAACCGCAGAATGGAAGCATAGCAAATGGGTCACGACGCAGCACGCCTGCTTTATGCAAAGCCGCGGCTGTTGTTTCAGATGCCGCAGAAGCGCCCATAAACACGCCGTGCGTCCAGTCAAATGCCTCATTTACAAGCGGAATGATTGATGGACGGCGACCGCCAAATATAAATGCCGAGATAGGAACACCTTCAGGGTTCTCCCACTCAGGATCAATCACAGGGCATTGTTTTGCCGGTGCGGTAAATCTGGCATTTGGATGGGCGCCTTTTCTGCCGCAATCCGGTGTCCATTCCTGTCCCTGCCAGTCAATTCCGCGCGGCGGTGGATTTACCCCCATATCTTCCCACCATACGCCGCCTTCAGGGGTGAGTAAAACATTTGTAAAAATAGAGTCCCGTTTGAATGTCTCCATTGCGTTCGGATTGCTCTTATATGATGTTCCCGGCGCAACGCCAAAGAATCCTGTCTCGGGGTTGATTGCGTATAAGCGGCCATCTTTTCCGATTCGCAACCAAGCGATATCATCGCCGATGCAGCGCGCCGTCCAGCCCGGGATTGTCGGATTAATCATCGCTAAGTTTGTTTTACCGCAAGCGCTTGGGAATGCCGCGCAAACATAATATTTTTTGCCCTCTGGCGATGTTAATGCCAGAATCAGCATATGCTCGGCAAGCCACCCCTCTTTTCTGGCAACTGCAGAGGCTATTCTTAACGCAAGGCATTTTTTACCGAGAAGCGCGTTGCCGCCATATCCAGAACCGTAAGACCATATTGATGGGTCGTCGGGGAAATGAACAATATATTTTTTCTGCGGGTCAGGCTCACAGGGCCAGGGAACATCTTTTTGTCCCGGAGCAAGCGGCGCGCCAACAGAGTGCATACAGGGAATAAAATCGCCATTTTCTCCTAATTTATCAAGAACTGCCCTGCCCATTCGGGTCATTATTCGCATATTGACGACAACATAAGGAGAGTCTGTAAGTTCAATGCCAATTTTTACAATTGGCGAATCCAGCGGACCCATAGCAAATGGAATCACATACATTGTCCTGCCGCGCATACAGCCTTTGAATAGGCCGAGCAGGCGATTCCTCATCTCAACCGGGTCAGCCCAGTTATTTGTCGGACCTGCTTCTTCTTTTGTTTTTGAACAGATAAATGTTCTGTCTTCTACTCTAGCAACGTCGCTAGGATGAGAACGAGCAAGAAAACAGTTCGGATAGAGTTTGTCGTTTAATTTTGTGAATGTGCCTGTTTTAACCATCAATTCGCACAATTCGTTGTATTCTCCGTCTGAACCGTCGCACCAATGCACCTTATCGGGCTGGCATAATTTTGCCATTTCCTGAACCCATTCAATCAGTTTTTTATTTTGAGTTGGTATCGTTGCCATCGTTTTGCCTTTCTATTTTATACTGACCTGGTTTGCGAATTAAGGTTACTTATTGTTTAAGAAGCGGGTTTAAGAACTTTGCGGAGTGAATTTTGAACCGACCGTAGTTTTCCCGCTTCCCGACCGCTTATACATATTTTTAAACTTTATCACCGCTCCGCAAAACTGTGATTAATTTATTTAACATTATTAGTATGTCAATAATTACATTTAAATATTTTAATTTTTTTAATGATCAAAATCCGAATTGTTTGGAGATTCTATTGTTATTTTTAAAATTAGGGTGAATTGAGACAGAGGCAAGAATCCGCTGGTTAATAATTGTTCTTGTTAAACATTGGTTTGGACAGAAGAGAACTGAAATAATACAATGTTGTTATGATAAGAGTTGGAATTGGTTATGATGTTCATCGCCTTGTAACCGGGAGAAAGTTGATACTCGGCGGTGTGGAAATTCCTTTTGAAAAGGGACTTGACGGTCATTCTGACGCAGATGTTTTAATGCATGCGATTTGCGACGCTATACTCGGGGCGATTGGTTCGGGCGACATCGGAACATTATTTCCCAACTCTGACCCAAGTTGGAAAAACGCGCCGAGCAAAATCTTTTTAAACGAAGCCGCTAATAGAGTTGAAAAACTTGGAGGAAGGATAGTGAACATAGATGCCTCTCTAATTGCCGAGGCGCCAAAGATTAGTCCGCATATCGTAGCTATGAAGTCAAACATAGCCGCTGCCCTTCGCATTTCCCCTGAACAGGTGGGGGTAAAAGCAACAACAAATGAAGGGCTTGGCTTTGCCGGAAGAAAAGAGGGGATTGCCGCGTTTGCTGTAGCCGCTGTTGAATTGAAATAAAAGACCGGGAACAGAGTTTCCATTCCCGGTCTTGTTAAACAAGCAGGCGATGTCAGTATTAACGGATTAATCTAAAGAACATATTTCCCTGTCCTACCGGCAACCTTAACGGGCTTGTATCGCCACCCGGAACATCAGTCCAGTTAGACGTGTTAAGATCTGAATTCTGTTGAACTTTGAATCCTTGTGCAGTCCATTCCAGGATAATGTCGTTTGCTTCGGATTTTATATTAAGTCGCGGCGATTCAACAAAGACGATTTCAAAGTCCGACAATTGAGCAAGCACTGCCGTTCCAAACAATACATCTGAGCTTGTTGCCGCGCCCTGGTGCACTTCTACTGCTAATAGGTTTGGTCCAGATACCAGATTGGTTATCTCAATAAACGGCGAGACAGTGTAATCGCTCACGTCTATTGAGCTTGAAGCAAATGTGTGCGCATTTACTGCTCCGGAAGGCATATTGACACGATAAACTTCCTGACCGTTTACATAGAATATCGCGCCGTCGTCTACGGCGTGCATAAACGCAAGTTTCACGCCTTCGGTCTTATACGGGAAGACAAACCAGGTTCGGAAGTAATATGTGGTAACTACTGTGCCCGTATAATTCGTTAAAGGAATAGGTGTGTTAATAGGATTATTGTCAACAAATGTGCTGGTCTCTAATCCAAACAGAGCGCCGCCGCTTTGCCAATTGGCATCCGAATATTGCAGCGAGTACCATTCTGCGTCAAGGTCAGCGCCAGAATTATCATATTTCCAATTCACCCAGACTGGCATAATAAATGTAGTGGCGAGCACTTTTTGCTTATAATTCATCAATGTGTTTGCCGCTTCCGATGTGTCTGCTACGCCGTTAATAGTTATCTCGTAAATAACACCGCTTTGCATCGGAGTGGTTGAGATTACTACATTTGTCCAATTCTGCAGTATTACATTCATAATATCAAGCGCGGCTCCGCCGCCGACCGGGGCTATTACATAATTTGCTGCGTCCTGCGCTGAGAAGGGATCAAGTGGCTCTGAGAAGGTAAGCGTAATTGTCGTCATATTAGTACTTGCCACAGCAGACAAAACCGCAGGCGGGGTTGTATCTGGTGTTACAGTAATGAGCGCGCTGGTTTCAACAGTGTTGACCATATTTTGAACGACAACTTTGTATACTCCAGACATATTCGGCTTTGCGCTAACTATTGGATAAAACGAGTTGGTCGCTCCCTCTATTGGAACGCCGTCCTTGTACCACTGGTATTGAGGCGATGCCCCTCTTACTTCAACTGATAGTGTCAGCGATTCGCCCTCGTTAATTGTTTTGTCGGTCAGCGGTGTGAGAATTTCTACCGGCGTCAGAGCAGGCAGAATTCCAATTATTTGAAGACCCATTGTAACATCCGAGCTGGTTAAACTTGTCTGGTGAACTTCTACTGCTACTAAATTACTGCCTTTAACCAATCCTGGTAAATAAATAATGAACGGTCCTTCATAAGCGGCGTCGCCAACAGTACGGTTGGCGAGTGTGGAATAGGTTACATTGCCAGAGGGCATCCCGAGTCTGTAAATTTCTTTGCCGTTTAAATAGAAGATGGCGCCGTCGTCAATTATTGGTCTTAAGGCTATTGCTGAATTAGTCGTATCGTCACCTGTGAAATTAAACCAGGTTCTAAAATAATAGGTCGGAACGCGCGCTGTTGCCTGCATATTAGAGAGATTCATCATTGTTCTGACCTGTTCAGGCAGTGCAGGCACTGTGCCATCTTTTGCCTCAAATAATGCAAGCCCATTTGACCATCCAGAATCGTCAAAATCTAACTTATACCATGCATTGCTCCAATCAACTCCGCGGCTTTCAAATCTCCAGGTTGTTAGATTGTCAATTGTGAGTATGGTCACATAATACATTGCCACCTGTTTTGGTTCTTCAACGATTGGATTAGATTGCCTTGAAATGTCCATTATTCCTGTAGGAACAATGGTGTAACGTTTTCCAAACTGAATGTCGCCGGCAAGAAATGTCAATGTGGCGTTAGTTGGGCTTGTAAGCGCGGCGGCGGATGGGAAAACCGGGTCGCCAACATCAGGATATAGTTGATAACTGAACGGGTCTGATGCCTCTGTTGAAACCGGTTCAGAAAAGACAACGTCAATCGTCATATAATTTGATGACGCTACTGCGGCAATTATCCTTGGCGGTATAGTATCTGGAACGTAAGTTAGTTTTCCGCTGCTTGTGGCTTGGCTCGTAGTGTTTGAAACAACAACTAAATACAAGCCATCATTTTCGGGAGCAAAGTTTGTGATTGTTAAACTGACATTAGTTGCCGCATCAATCGGAACACCGTCCTTATACCATTGATAATGCTGGAATGTGCCAGAAGCCCCGATGGTTAAAGTTATAGTTGAATTTTCAAACACGTCTATGTTGCTAAGTCCATTTGTTATTACAATTGGTTCAGATACTACTGATATAGTCACAGGAGGAGTGTTAGTGGAATTGATGTTATTCCATACCGAGACATAATAAGAGCCGCTATCCGATGGCAAGGCAGGATAGACGTGATAAAATCTGTTTGTAGCATTTGGAATTGGCTGACCGTCTTTGAACCATTGATATTGCGGGAATGAACCGGTAACGCCAACAGATAAATAAAGTGTTTGCCCTTCTAATACGGTTTCGTTTGTTGGCGCCGATGTTATCTGAATTGGCTCATTTACGCTAACTATAAGCTCTTCTAGACTCAATGCCGACAGCGCATAACTATAAGATGGACTCGTTGTTTCCTGTCCATTTGGGACAGAGCCGCGATAAACCTGAACTGATACCGAAAATGAACCATCCGGACCAGGATCAATATCGCTAAATACTATCATCGCGCCGGCGGCTCGGTTTTCACCTGCATTCCAGGCTGCCTGGTTTTCATTTAATGTTGCCACATCAGAAGAGGTTATAACGCCATAATTAGGAGGATAAACCTCGTTCCATAATGGTTTATGCGCGTGGGTGAATGAATTTACCCCGTCAATCGTTGCTACCGTCCATCGGTTCATATAATTATTTCCGCGCACCGCAGTACCTTTAAACACATACCGCTTAGAGGGGTCAAGTCCGCTGAAAGTATAAGTGACTGTGACGCCATCTCTTATACCAATTGCGTCATTATTTCCAGTGCCAAAATCCACATAAGGCAAAAACCAGTCTCCTGCGGGTGTGCCTGCGTTTGGAGCGCCCATTGCCCCGAATTGGTCTGGCGTGCCGGTTACAACGATTTGCAATGTTGCAGGAGTCTGAGCCCCTTGTGGCAAGAGGGCATACGACACCGTGTTTGTTAGCGGACCGCTAAGTCCAGCGTCGTAGCCGAATGCGTTATAAACACTCGCATAAGGCGATGTGTTTGGACCTTTGTGATGGTCGTTAATCGCTACCCAGTTTGTGGTAAACTGACCATAAACCGACACAGCAAAAAATGCCGCGTAAACGGTAGCAATGGAGAAACCAGTGAATAATGATGTTGTCCTTTTCATAATACTTTTATGGGTTTAAAAAAATTTAAATTATTTTTAATTGATTGCAAGTATTATTTTTAAAATTAACAAAAAATTTTTAATCAATTAGGGTTAATATGAAGATTGGTAAAAAAAGAGATTCTTATCATTGTTTTAATTGTAAAATTAATCTGGACATTGCATTTTTAAAATGTGAATTTTATTGTCAATTTTTAAAAGGGAATTAAATTGTAAGAATGGTTTAAACTCCATAGAGTTTGAGGAGTTTAAAGGGATAAACCGCTTGCATTGATATAATGCTGCGGTTTTAATCATAATAGTTTGAGCGAGGCAGATAATTGCCTATCGGTGTTAACAGATTAGAGATTATGAGCACAACGCAAGGAACAGAGTTTGATCTTGAAAAGATGTTTTTGCCAGAGTGGGCGGTTAAACCACCGACCACCCCGGTCAAATATCATACTGAAGAAGCGGAAGAAAAACCCGCACGAACAAAAGAAAGAGAAGGCAGATTTCGCCGTAGAAATCGCGACGAAGGACGAGCCGGGGTTAAAGAGAGAGGAGAGGCAAGACAGCAACGTCGCGGGCGCGAGATGCGCCGCCGCAGACGCGAAGAGTTTGTTCCTTTGCCAAGGGTAAGGGCGTCTATTATTTTAAATGAGGAGACGGTTAATAAGACGATTCGCCAGTTAAAAATGATTGGACGCGCCTTTCCGTTGTTTGAACTTGCCCAAAAGGCGTTAGATTATCCGAAAAACCAACTTGTAAAATTTGAGGTTATTAAGAATAAAGACGGCTCTATAATTCAGCCGCTATTTCTCTGCTTGCTTGATAACACCCTGTGGCTGTCCGAAGCAGAGGCAATTGATTATGTTCTTGATAAACATTTTTCAACCTTTTACCAGGCTGAACGAACACAGATTGAACCGCCAAAAGGCAAATATACATTTGTTGCGCAGTGCGGCTTAAGCGGAATTATTTTAGGACCGCCAAATCACCACGATTATCAAGTTAAACTAAGAAAACTCCATTCTGAACGGTTTTCTCACATTCCTTTTGAAGAATATAAAATGAAGGTCCGCATCGTAAGGGATGAAGAGGTTGTTAAAAAATGGATTGAAGACCAGAGTTGGCGGACTGAATATATCACTTTAAACGTGCCGGAACCTATCAGGTTGATTTCCCGCGAGGATGTGGTGGCGCATTTCCGTCAGGTTCACCTTCCGAATATTATCCAGCAAGTTGAATCATTTGTGATGGAAGGGGAAGCAAGCAGGAACATACCTTGCAGACCGCTCCAGCGGCTGGTGAGAAAACAATGGGAAGAGGAAAAACGGTTTCCGATGCGACTCGCGGTGTTTTTAAGCCAGAAATTTGCAGAGCAAGGCCTGCAATTTTTCAAATGGGACCGCAGGATCACTTATGTTGCGGTGTCGCGTCCGCATTATCTTGACCTTGAAGCCACGCCTGTTAGCGAAAATGTCAAACGGATTATTGATTACGTTAAGACGCATCCTGGTTGCAATAGATATGAAGTTGTTGAGGCGCTGGCTCCGTCTCCTAAAAAGGAGAGTCTGCCGGGCGCGTCTCAAAGCGGAGAATCTGTTCCTACGGCTGAATCTACCCCAGTACAAACCGATGGCGCAGTAGCAGAAACCGCTCAGGTTCAACCAGAAGGCTTGACCCAGAAATCTGAAGAACAACTCCAGATTATAAAATCAGAGGAAGATTTTACCCCGGAACAGACCGCTATAATCGCCGATATCCACTGGTTGATTCATCAGGGGCATATAATTGAGTTTTACAGCGGCAAAATGTATGTGGCTAAAAAGCCAAGACCAAGACTCGTGAAAGAACAGAAATCGGCGGAAGCGCAACAAAAAGAAACAGCCCAAACAACCGGCGAAGCCGCTCAACAACCATCTGAACAATCTGTTGAGGTTGCTGCAGCGGTTCAAACAGAACCTGCGCCGGTTCAAGACGCCGATACCGATGTTGCTGAGCCGGTAGATTTTGAGCAGCTTAAGAAGGATTCTTTTGCGGGAGAACAGGTCACTGAACCTGTTCAAGAAGACGCTGGTGAAGAATTGAATGGCGATACTGAACAGGCTCAACCAGAGGAAAATAAATCGGCAACGGAACAGAATTCATAAATAGATTTAAATAAAAGGTCAACTAAACATATTGACGGGGATGCCCGTCAATAAGCGAATGTTTTATAATCAATGGACTTAAACCCTAAAATTTTAGTAGACGGCGCAATCTCGTATCTCTGTTTTCTCATTGTTCTGGCGTTTCACGAGTGCGGGCATGCCTGGATGGCTTGGAAACGGGGAGACGACACCGCGCGGCTTATGGGAAGGGTTTCATTAAACCCGATTGTTCACATAGAATTCTTTGGCACGGTTTTATTACCGCTGCTTGGGATTCTGCTGAGCGCGGCTGGTTCAGGGGCGGCAAGGTTCGTCATCGGTTGGGGAAAACCTGTTCCGGTAAATCCCGCAAATTTTAAAAACCGACAGCTTGACAATATGCTTGTTGGAATAAGCGGTCCGTTTATGAACATCGTTATCGCCTTTGCAGCAATCGCTTTTATTCACATAGGCAATTTACTTCACTCAAATCTCATTATTGAACTTTGCGTTAGAATAGCGGTTATAAGTCTCTTCCTCTGTTTCTTTAATTTACTGCCGATACCGCCTCTTGACGGCTCCCACGTTGCAAGCTATATACTTCGCTGGAGCGAAGAAACATACCACAACATCTCGCGATTCGGCTTTATCATTATCCTCATCATTATTCAAATTCCCCCTGTTATGCAGTTTCTATCATTTCTTACAAGATCGTCGTTAGATATTATGCAGACAATTTTGCGGGTATATTAACTATTTTAGATTTGATTGGAGGAGTTTGAATTAGAAGTAAATAGAAATAAGTCATAAGTGATTCTTATACAACTCCAATATGGCTTGACCTTTTCTTTTTTAATTGAAAAAATGATTAATAATATGCTGAAATCGCGGGATTGTGGGCTTTTTGCTTTTTAAAGCAAACGGCTTTTACTGGGATTGAAATTTGACAAATGAAATCAAAATCTAAACAGGGAAAAAAAGGTATGAATATACTGGTTTTAAATTGCGGAAGTTCGTCTCTGAAATTTCAGATAATAGATACGGACTTAAAAAAGATTGAATCAAACAGTGATGAACAGAAAGCGCGGGGTCTTGTGGAACGGATTGGCGGTCAATCAATTGTTACATTGAACGCCTCAGGTAAAAAACAGCTGAAGCAAACCCTGCCGTTGCGCGATCATCGCGTTGCCCTTGACTATGTGCTGCGGTGGATGATTGCTCCGGAGACCGGGATACCGGGGATAAGATCGCTTGCTGACATCAATGCCGTTGGACATAGAGTTGTTCACGGAGCGGAACGATTCAAAAAATCGGCTCTTATTGATGATGAAATCATTAAAGGGATTGAAGACTGCATTGACCTTGCCCCGCTTCATAATCCTGCGAATCTTAAAGGTATTTACGCGGCAAGAGAATTGTTCGGTCCTGGCGTGCCGCAAGTAGCGGTTTTTGATACTGCCTTTCATTCTTATATGCCCGAAACTTCCTATCTATACGCAATACCTTATCAATTGTACAGGCGGCATAAAATCCGCCGATACGGCTTTCACGGGACATCGCACAGATATGTCGCGTTTCGCTATCGCCTTTTAACCGGGAAGAAACCGGAAGAGACAAATGTTATTACCATTCATTTAGGAAACGGTTGTTCGGCGACTGCTATTAAAAATGGCGTGTCCGTTGATACTTCAATGGGGATGACGCCGCTGGAAGGTCTTGTGATGGGGACAAGGTGCGGCGATATAGACCCGGCAATCATTGAATACCTTGCGCTCAAAGAAGCAATGTCAATTACAGAAATTGACGCATTGTTAAACAAACAATCCGGTCTGCTGGGACTTTCCGGTCTTACAAACGATATGCGCGACTTGCTTGCTGAAGAGAAAGAGCACAACGACCGCCGCGCAAAACTCGCCATTGATATCTTTTGTCTAAGAGTTAAAAAATATATCGGCGCATATCTTGCTGAAATGGGAGGCGCGGATGCAATAATCTTTACTGGCGGCATCGGGGAGAACGCCGCAGATATCCGCTCAAGAATCTGCTCCGGTTTAGAATGGTTAGGCATTGGAATAGATGAAGAAGTTAACAAACAGTTTTATGGCGGCAAGGAAGGGGATATAAGTAAAAAAGATGCGCGCGTCCGCACATTTGTAATTCCTACAAATGAAGAGTTATTAATTGCGCGCGACACATTGCGTTGCGTCCTTAATGTTCCACGTCAATGGTAGAGAAATTAATAAGATAGATATAAATCTTCTAATATGGCGTCGGATAAACCGACGCCATTTTATTTCTGTCATTGTTGATATGCTCTTTTAAATGTATTGATGGTTTAAAAATTGTTTAATGAATTTCGGGTATATTTTTTCACGGTAAGATTAAAGGATAACCTAATTATTTTTCATTTACTTTAATCGCTCTCTGTTCAAAATAACTGAGATGTTAATTGCGTTGCGGATAAAGAATTTTGCGCTTGTTGAAGAAGCGACGATTGAATTTTCGCCCGGTTTCAACGCAATTACCGGCGAGACAGGGGCTGGAAAGTCAATTTTAATCGGGGCGCTTTCACTATTGCTCGGCGAACGGGCAGACCGCTCTGCGGTGCGCGGCGGCGCTGAGTATTGTTCTATTGAAGCGGTGTTTGATGTCGCCAAGTTATCCGGAATGATCAATCAATATCTTGAATCTGCCGGGATAGAACCGTGTCAGGAGAATCAGTTAATAATAAAACGGACTCTAACAGCCGCCGGCTCCACCCGTCAATATGTAAACGGTTCGCCGGTAACTCTTTCAACTCTTGAAGGGATCGGAAATTTGCTTGTTGATATTCACGGCGCTTATGAACATCAATCGCTTTTAAAACCGAATTGTCAGCTTGAATTGCTTGATTCTTTTGCTGAGTTAGAAGAACAACGGGGCGAATATGCCGCTCTTGTCAAAAAGTTGTCGCAAATCCAGCAGCAGATTCAGTCGCTTGTTATGGATGAGCAGACCTTTACGCGAGAATTGGATTTGCTGCGGTTTCAGGTAGATGAGATTAAAAAGGCAAACCTGTCTAAAGACGAAGACGGGACGCTTGAAGAACAATACAACCGCGCGGCAAACTCGGCTAAACTTGCCCAACTATGCTCGGAATTGCAGCAGGCTATAACCGAATCTGAGGACTCGCTTCTTAATAAATTAAACTTCTGTGGAAAAATCCTTCAGGAGATTTATCGTCTTGACGCGTCTGCCGAAAACATAATTGCCGTTCACCGGGAACTTGCGGAAAGTCTGCAAGAGTTTAATAGATTGGTTATAAAATATGCCGATAATATAGAGATTGACGAAGAACAATTAGCAGTGATTGAGGCGCGGCTTGATTTAATAAATTCGTTGAAAAAGAAATACGGACCGGGGCTTGAGGATGTAATCGCCTACGGCAATAAGGCGGAGGAGAAACTCAACAGGTTGCTTTGCAGAAATGATGAACTTGAAAGACTCGGACAGGAGCGGGAAAAAATAAAAAACCAGATTATTGTCGTGGCAAAGAACCTTTCATTAAAACGAAAGAAGACCGCGCCTGAACTTGCGAAGAGGATCAACGGGCAATTGCCGGAACTTGGATTCAAACAGCCGCGGTTTGAAATAAAAATTGATTTTAAACAGCCGGATTTTGCCTCTCCGCTTCCTTTGAGCGGTTTTGACACGGTTGAATTTTTGTTTTCTCCAAACCCCGGCGAGCCGTTAAAACCGCTGCGCGCCATCGCCTCGTCTGGAGAACTCGCCAGAGTTATGCTTGCGCTTAAAACCGCTCTTGCCGAGCACGATATGGTGCCGGTGTTAATCTTTGACGAGGTTGACGCAAACATTGGCGGCGAAACCGCTACGGCGGTTGGTAAAAAGATGAAGCAACTTGGCGGCTCTCATCAGGTTTTGTGCATAACTCACCTTGCCACAGTAGCCGCCTGGGCGCGGGCTCATTATCTTGTCAAAAAAGAGGTTAAAAACCAGAGAACCTACACATTTATTGAACCAATAGAGGGACAGAACAGAATTAATGAGATTGCGAGAATGCTTGGCGGACGGTCAGAAATTTCTATTGAACACGCAAAAGATTTACTAAAAAATCGCGATTGATTAAAATAATTTTCTTGTCAAAATCAAGAATACGATTATCTTTTAGTGTTTTTATGAAAGAGAACATACATCCGAAGTATGTAGATGCGGAAATAAGGTGCGCTTGTGGGAACGTGATAAAAACCCGTTCCACCAAGCCGACTATTATTATTGGTATTTGCAATGTCTGTCATCCGTTTTATACCGGGCAACAGAAGTTTGTAGATACAGCGGGACGCGTTGACAAGTTCCAGCAACGGCTGGCAAAGACACAAGCCGCTCAAGCCGCCCTGGCATCTATCAAAAAGAAGAAACGTTAGTTTCAGCGCGATTTTTCCAGCAGCTCGGATTTACCCGCCTATCGGGTAAATCCGGGTTTCTGTTTTTGTTAAAAATAGGAAAAATCCCTTTATATTAAAATCAGATAAAAGCAGAACTGCGATGGAATTAAACATTGAACCGCATATTGAGAAGGCTATAAAACGTTTTACCGAAGTGGAGAACGCCCTTGCAGACCCATCGGTTTTTAATAATCCGCAAAAGATGCAGGAGCTTTCAAAGGAATATGCCCGCCTTAAAGAGGTTGCTGAACTTGGAAACAAGTATAAAAAGGTTTTAAAGGATATTGAAGAAAATGAGGCGCTGTTAAAAAGCGAGGCGCCGGACTCCGAGTTGCATCAACTCGCGCAGGAGGAGATAAAGAAACTGCAAACCGAGTCTAATAATCTGTATAACCAGATATTGATGAAACTGACCCCGGATGAGCCTTCCGACGCGCGAAACACCATTATAGAAATTCGCGCTGGCGCCGGCGGTCAGGAATCGGCGCTTTTTGCGGCAGACCTTTTCAGAATGTATACAAGATATGCTGAAGAACGGGGATGGAAAACAGAGGTTTTGAGTTCAAGCCCTTCAGATTTAGGCGGGTTCAAAGAAATAATATTTAGCGTTACTGGAACCGATGTGTTTAAAAGGTTGAAATACGAAAGCGGCGTCCATCGCGTTCAACGTGTGCCGGTAACAGAAGCCTCCGGTCGTATCCATACAAGCACGGCAACTGTCGCTGTCTTGCCCGAAGCCGAAGAGGTGGATATTGAGATTAAACCCGAAGAGATTGAAATAACGGTTTGCCGCGCCTCCGGACCCGGCGGTCAGGGAGTTAACACTACGGATTCTGCGGTGCAAATCTTACATAAACCGACTGGAATGATAGTCCGCTGCGCGGATGAGCGGTCACAACAAAAAAACAAGGCTAAAGCGTTGAAGGTCTTGCGGACGCGACTTTTGAACAAAAAAATTGAAGAAGAAAACGCAAAATACGCCGCTCAACGCCGCGCTCAAGTTGGCACGGGCGAGAGAAACGAACGGATAAGAACTTATAACTTTCCACAAAACAGAGTCACAGACCATAGAATTGACCTGACTATTTATAATCTTGGCGCATTTATGGATGGAGAATTGGACACAATTATTGAGCCATTGATGCTGAAAGACCTTCAAGAAAAACTGCTTGCGCTGTAAAATTATAATTTTTTGAAATAATAATCTTGCGTGTTTCCGCTTTTTTCACGGTTTTGTCAGAGCCAGATACTATCAAATTCTGGAAAGTAAAACACGTTAACCGCGATTATGTGTTGAATCCTTTGCTGGTTTGCGGTGTTTAAAGTGATTAGAACAGGTTTTCATTATCAGATATGATTTTTAAAAAGATCAAACTTGCGGCGCTCATTGCGGCGATTGTATTGCTCGCTGTGGTGATAGCGGGGGTATTGATCCCGATGTTAAAACAGCAGGAAAGACCGCCGCGAATTTATGATACGGCAACAATATTAAAGCAGGCTCAGGGGCTTGTTGAACTTGTTACAGTAAAATATGTTTTGCAACGTGTAGTGGTTCTGGAAGACGCAAAGTGGTATGGCGAAAATCGGGTTGTGCTTGTGGTAACAGGTGTTGTAAAAGCCGGAGTTGATCTTTCAAAACTGACACAGCAGGATATACAGATCAGCGGGACTAACCTTGTTGTCATTTTGCCTCCGGCTCAGATAATGGATGCTTACATAGATGAGAAAAATACGCAGATAGTTGAACGTTCAACGGGGCTTTTGCGAAAGTTTGACAAAGACCTTGAGCAAAACGCGCGCCTGCAGGCAATAGATGATTTGCGGCGGGCTGCAAGATATGGCGGGATATTGACCGATGCCGAACGACAAGCGAAAACCCAGTTGAAACTGTTATTTTCAAATCTTGGATTTTCGGTCCAATTTAAATAAAACCGTTTGCAATAATTTAAACTCGTGGTAAAAAAGAAGATTATATTGATAACAATTGAATATTTAAGAACAGGAAAAAGATATGTCACAGCATAGAAG
>JBMFQZ010000022.1:52448-65908 GCA_049968335.1 Verrucomicrobiia bacterium | reverse complement strand
ATTGTGAAATGTTGCCAGATTCCAAAGGTGTCAACAAACTTAACGTCTACTAACTTCACAGACCTTGACTTGGCAAGTTCAATAACTTCTTTTGGTGTTTTCATAGGTATAAAAACTTTAATTTTATGAACTGATGTTAAACCGCTTTTTCTCCAGATTCTTCGGTTCTAATTCTGTATGCGTTTTCTATTTGGCTGACAAAAACTTTTCCATCGCCGATTTTTCCCGTTCTGGCTGATTTTAAAATAGTTTGAACCGCGTTATCGGCAAGAGAATCAGGGACTACTAATTCAATTTTTATCTTGGGAAGGAAATCAATCGTGTATTCGCTGCCTCTGTAAATTTCTGTATGACCTTTTTGCTGACCGAAGCCTTTTACTTCAGTAACCGTCATTCCCTCAATCCCGATTGCGGTAAGGGCTTCTTTTACATCTTCAAGCTTGAACGGCTTGATTATGGCTTCAATCTTTTTCATTTTTAGATAACATAAAAAATCGTAGCACCAAGCTTAAGTATGTAAACAGAAAATTAGAAAAAAATTTTTTAAAAAAATAGTTATAACACTTGAAATTTTCTAATCGTTAATTCCAAATTTTTCGTAGATGATCGCCGGAGGTTTTACTGGACGCCCGTCGCGATTGGTAAAGATGTGGATTGTATAGCCTGAAACCACGGGTTTATTATCATCTTCACGGAAGATATCAACCTGCATTTTCATACGCGCCCGTCCTTCAATATACATAGCGGTGTTAAGGCGCAACAGGTCGTCATATCTTGCCCTGCCGAGATATTTGACATAGGCTTCAATCACTGGCAGAAAAAAACCGTCGGATTCCAGTTTTGAATAAGGCAAGCCTGCGGCGCGCATCAATTCTGTTCTGCCGCATTCAAACCATTCAAGGGCGCGCGAATTGTAAAACGTGCCCATCTGGTCTGTCTCGCTGTAGCGGACACGCAGATGTGTCGTGTGAGAAAATAGCAACTTCTTTTCTATTGAACCTTTATCTTCCATAACAAAAGAATTTAAGACGAGAAACGAAATTTGTTAAATGTTTTTAGTGAATAATTATATTTGAACTCGGTATTTGATTTTAAAATCAAGAGAAATAAAAAGGATTTATTGAGCGACGCGATATTGTGGAATTACGATTACTCTTTTTTCTCTGGGTATCTGTGTGTTCTCTGTGGTTTATTTTTTCACCACAGAGGGCGCAAGGGAACAGAGAGAAAGACGATTATGTTTGCCACCTTCAGGGTCTTTTTTATTGGATTTCAAGTCTAAATAGAATAAGATAAAAATACCTGAATCATTAACCAAGTTGCATTTTTAGCATTGGTGTTATTCAGTCTCTCTTGTGTTATTCAATCTCACAAAGCGGTGTGGCTACTATTGCGGTAGTCTTGCCACCGCAGTCCAAAATTTTGTGGAGTGTGCGCGGCAACGCCGCCGCTATGTGGATGTTAAAAACTTTTTATAAGCTACAACGCAGTATGGTTATTGAGCCTCTACGATTTTGATATCTTTGAAGCGGATTTTGACCTTGTCTTTGGTATGAACCTGAAGGGCGATATATCCATAAGCGCCGACCTTTTGCGCGCGGTGGATTTCATCATCAAGTATCCCTTTTCCGTCAAACTCATTTACAACGACACCGTTAAGGACGACTCTGATTTTATTATTGCGGGCGACGATACCGAGGTCGTTCCATCCTTCGCCTTCATCGCTAAAATAGAACTTAAAACCGGGCTTGACCATCGTTTCATCAACCCATTTTCCTGCTGGTAAATTTGGTGAAATCCAGCGCTGATTCCCTTTTGTCTCATCCCATATCATACCGGTTCGCCACGGTTGGGGCGGGTTAATATCAACCTGCGGACCGTGCATATAGTAGTTGGTTTCGTCGTATCTTGACCAAATCTGCACACCGCTATTGCCTTTGCAGTCGCGGTCAACTTTAAACCGCAAACGAAGGATGAAATTGGTGTATTGTCTATTGCTGACGAGCCAGACGTAATCGTGGTCGTCATAAGCCATAGAATCAGCAACAATCTCGCCATTTGAAACGCTCCAGATTTTTTTGGTTTTATCTTCTGGTTTGCACTTTACTGTCCAGCCATCAAGATTCCTTCCGTTAAATAGAGAACGCCAGGCTGTCTCTCTCACCCAGTCTGTGGCTGATTGCGCGCTTGCTTGAAAAGATAAATAGATCGCAGCAGCGACTAACAACTGTAACGAGAACTTTGCCAGTCCAAAATTTAAGCAAAAACCACTATTTGATTTATTAATTTGCATAATTTTCAAAATTTTTACCAAAAATAAAGATTTGTCAAAAACCTTTTGGATTAATTTTTCTGAAGCACCTGAATTATTAGCATTGAACTTGGTGTTTGATTTTAATAAGGATTAAAATACAACGCTATTTAAAATTATGAATCAAAGGCGCTCATAATAACCGCTCTCAACCCCAACGGTGTTGAATATTAGTAACCGCCTGTGAAACAGGTGGAAAGTGAATACCTATCAGATATATGTCCATCAACCGAGACGTCTTGCCACCGCACTCCAAAAAAAATATGGAGTGCGCGCGGCAACGCCGCCGCTATGTGGACGCTATTAGATAACTAACCTTAAGATGAAATAGAAAATCCAGAAAAAATATCCTTTTTTAATCCAGAACAAATTTTCTTTCTTAATTCTGGTATTGTTTTCCTGATTTTGTGGTATTTGAAATCACAAAGCGGTGTCGCGACTTCCCGCATGCGGGACGTCTTGCCACCGCACTCCAAAACCGCACTCCAAAAATATATGGAGTGCGTGCGGCAACGCCGCCGCTATGTGGATGTTATTGGATAACTAATCTTGAGATGAAATACCAAGTCCAGAACAAATCTATTTTTTTAATCCAGAATCAATTTTCTTTCTTAATTCTGGTATTAATTTGCAGATTTTATGTTATCCGAAATCACAAAGCGGTGTCGCGACTGCTCCCGCAGTCTTGCCACCGCACTCCAAAACCGCACTCCAAAACCGCACTCCAAAACCGCACTCCAAAAACGCACTCCAAAATGTTAGACCTCTTCGGGGTCTTTTTTAATCAGCGCATTATTAATCATAAAAATATTTTTACAAATTTAGTTTCACCAAAAACGGCTTTTTCCTGAAATGCTCAATGTTCAGTGGTTTTCATCTCTTCTGACATTTTTCTGGACAGAGAAAAATAATTATTATATGTAAATAATATCCCCTGTTAGGGAAGAGAAAAAATGGTTGTTTATTGATTCAAGACGGTCGTTTAAAGACTGCAGATGATGAAGTTATTAAATTTGTAATTCGAAATGATTAAAGCAGTTAAAATTTGTTCAGTATTAGCCTTCTTTATTATTATTAAGACAGCATTTTCTCAGACAAACGGTTTTTTGCGCGAGGTTTATACTGGGATAAACGGGACATCAATTTCGGATTTGACTAACGCGCCGTCGTTTCCATCAAGTCCGGCGCTAGAAGATTTGCTGACTAACTATTTTGAGGCGCCAACTGACTGGAATGACAACTACGGGACTCGCGTTAGAGGTCTGATTATACCGCCGGTGACTGGGAATTATATATTCTGGATTGCAAGCGACGATAACGGTCAACTTTTTTTAAGCACTGATGATACGCCCGCAAACAAGCGGCTTATTGCAACAGTGAATGCGTGGACGAGTTCGCGGCAATGGACAAAAGAAGCGAACCAGCAATCAAGTCCAATCCGGTTGACCAACGGGGTTAGATATTACATTGAGGCGCTGCAAAAAGAGGGAGGCGGCGGGGACAATCTTGCCGTTGGGTGGCAGTTGCCTGATGGAACATTAGAGCGTCCGATACCGGCAACAAGGGGGATGCCGTATGGACTTGGTCCGCCAGTTATAACTCAACAGCCAAGAGACACGACTGTGGTTGAGGGCGGTGTTGCAACATTTTCGCTACAACTGGCAAGGTATATCGGGATGACGTATCAGTGGTATCGCAACGGTCAGCCAATTTCAGGGGCAAATTCTTATACTTATTTCTTTTCGCCTGTGGCGATAACAGAGAGCGGCTCAACCTACTATTGTGTTGTTTCAAATATCTATGGCGTTTTAACAAGTCAGGTTGCCCGTCTTACCGTGCTTCCGGATACTACGCCGCCAGCAATTGTATCTGCTGGCAGTCCTGGCGATTTAACAATCGTTGCAATCTATTTTTCTGAGCCGGTTGAACCAGCATCGGCAACAAATTCGTCAAATTATGCGCTCAATCGCGAAGCGCAGGTATTGTCGGCAAGATTCGGAATGAACGAGTCCAGTATAATTTTGACAACCACGCCGCTGACGCCCCGTTTAACTTACACATTGACCGTGAATAATGTTCGCGATAGGGCTGCTGTTCCGAACACAATTGCTAAAGATAGCCGCGCTTATTTTAGAATTGATTACACGCCGCTTGAATATTACAGGGCTATACCGCAGATTGAGCCGATTGGTCCGTCTTCAAGACGTTCGCCAATTGTCATTTCAGAGGTTATGTATAATCCGCCGCAAAGGGGAGACGGGCGAAACCTTGAATTTATAGAAATCTACAATTCACAACCCTGGTTTGAAGAGATTGGCGGATGGAAAATCACCGGCTCGGTTGAATTTACATTTCCCGAAGGGACAATTATTCAGGCGAACAGTTTTATTGTGATTGCCGCAAACCCATCGGATTTCAAATCGGTTTATAATATAACAAATGTATTTGGTCCGTTTAATGAGAACGGCGCACTGCCGGATGATTCGGGTCTGTTGCAGATTCGCAACAATCGCAATGCGATTTTATTTGAGATGAACTACTCGGATAAGCCGCCTTATCCCTGTTCAGCCGATGGCGTCGGGCATTCGCTTGTGTTATCAAATCCGAGTTTTGGAGAGCGGGACGCGCGGGCTTGGGGAGAGAGTCAGCTTATCGGCGGCTCTCCGGGGACAAACGAGCCGTCGGTCTCAAATCCATACGCGCCGGTAATGATTAACGAACTTTATATTGACAGTTTTTTAAATTCTTATGTGGAATTGTTTAACTACCACACGCAATCTGTAAACCTTGCTGGCTGCATATTGACCGACGATCCGTCAACGAACAAGTTCATCATCCCGAGCAACACGATTATCAGGGCTTATTCATTTATTAAATTTGATGCCGCGCAACTCGGTTTTTCTCTCAATCCGCAAGGCGGAAGAGTGATTTTGAAAAATTCGTCAAACACGCGCGTCATTGATTCGCTTCGTTATAGCGATTTAGAACCCGGCGTCCCGATTGGTCGTTTTCCTGACGGCGCGCCGATGTTTTCGCGATTAAAATATGATACGGCAAATACAAATAACGCCCCGATTTTGATATCCGACATTGTGATAAATGAGATTATGTATGACTCGCCTTCGGGTGATAAGGATGAGGAATTTGTTGAAATTTTTAACAACAGTACAAATGCTGTGAATATAGGAAAATGGCGGCTGCGGGGCGGAATTAGTTATACTTTTCCCGCAAACACGATCATTCCGCCGAATGGATATTTTGTTGTTGCGCGCAATGTTGATAGATTGCTCTCCGTCCACCCCGGTCTTTCACGCGCTATAGTGTTTGGAGATTTTGATGGCTCGCTTTCAAACGACGGCGACACAATCCGGCTTGATAAACCGGTCACGATCATAATCACAAATGAATTCGGAGGATTGCCTGTTCAAACAACATTGCGCGTAGTTGTTGATGATGTGAGTTATAAACCGGGCGGGCGTTGGGGAAAATGGAGCAAAGGCGGCGGCAGCAGTCTTGAGAGAATAGACCCGCGCGCCGATGGGCGATGGGCTTACAATTGGGCTGACAGCGATGAGAGCCAGAAGAGCCAGTGGGTAACAGTTGAATATAGCGGGGTTCTGGATAATGGAAACACGGACGCAAGCGCCCTGCACATTATTTTAATGGGAGCCGGAGAGTGTCTGGTTGACGATGTTGAAGTTTTATATAATGGAAACAATCTTGTTCCAAATCCGAGTTTTGATACCGGCGCTGAAGGCTGGTTTTTTCAAGGAACGCATTGTTATTCTTCTTATGAACCGAGCGGCGGAATAGACGGAAGCGGCTGTCTTCACGTTCGCGCCACTGAACGGGGAGATACCGGGGCAAACCGCATACGGGCTCCGCTCTCCTCCGGAATCAGCGCGGGTTCTACGGCGACGTTGCGGGCAAAAGTTAGATGGCTGAAAGGATACGGTCAAATTCTTTTAAGATTGAGAGGCAACTGGCTTGAAGCCCCGGGCAATATTATAACAACGGCAGATTTAGGCACGCCGGGAAGACCGAATAGTCGTTTGGTTCAAAATGCCGCTCCTGCTATAAGCGATGTTTCGCATTATCCAGTCATTCCTGCGGCAAACCAACCGGTGACAGTTTACGCTCGGATTCAAGACCCTGACGGGCTTGCGGCGGTTTTACTGCAATACCGTGTTGACCCATCAACAAATTTTTATCCACTAACAATGGTGAGCAGAGGGGCTGGGTGGTATAGCGCCACTATACCCGCTCAGGCAAGCGGAACAATTGTCGCATTTTACATAAACGCCCTTGACGCAAACCTGCAATCTCCTCAACAGTCCTATTTTCCAAACGACGCGCCGGAGCGTGAATGTTTAATCAGATGGGGTGACCCTGTTGTGAATGGAAAACTCGGAGTTTATAGATTCTGGATGTCGCAAAAGACGATGAATCGCTGGATATCGCGGGAAAAGATGAGCAACGACCCGCTGGATATAACCTTTGTTTATGGCAACAGCCGGGTTATTTACAATGCCGGGGGAGAATACAGCGGCAGTCCGTATCACAGTCCCGGGTATAATTCGCCTATCGGCAACAACTGCGACTATGTAATCACTTTTCCAGAAGACGACAAATTTCTTGGCGAGACAGAAATCAACCTGCTTCAACCTGGCAACGGCGGCGGCGATTCTACTTTGCAGGCTGAACAACAAGCATATTGGATTGCGGGGAAGATGGGATTGCCAATCTGTTATAGACGCAGCGTTCATCTATTCGTCAACGGTGTCAGAAGGGGAATGTTGTTTGAAGATGCCCAGCAACCAAATCGCGACTTTGTTGAAGAGTGGTATCCTGATGATTCAAAAGGCGATCTGCATAAAGTTCAATTATGGTTTGAATTTGATGACTTTGCTTCAAGTTTCACGGCAGTCGGCGCCGATCTTGGAAATTATTTAACCACAGGCGGACAGAAAAAACTGGCGCGCTATCGCTGGACCTGGTCAAAACGCGCCTTTGGCAACGATGCCAATAACTACACAAATCTATTCGCGCTTGTTGACACCGTCAACACCACCGCAACCGGCGAGGCATACACCAGGAAAATACAGTCTGCAATTGATGTTGAACAATGGTATAAAACGCACGTTGTAGAGCACATCGTTGGCAACAGCGATAGTTATTCTTACGGCGGCGGACAGAATATGTATGGCTACAAACCGCAACAGGGTTTATGGAATCTTTTAATATGGGACATTGACTTTGCGTTCTTTGCTCAGGGACCTACAACAGACCTCTTTGGCATCGGCGGAAAACAAAAAGGACCGGTCAATTCGCATCCGCCTTTTGCGCGGATATACTGGCAGGCATTGATTCAAGCCGCAAACGGACCGCTTCTATCTTCTCAAGCAGATACCGTCCTTGACGCCAGATACAACGCCTTTGTTGCAGACGGCATAGCGCCATCAAATCCGCAAAGCATAAAAAATTACATCGCCGCCCGCAGGGAGTATATTCTCGGTCTTGTCCAGAGCAACACATTTCCGTTCGCTATAACCTCTAACGACGGAATCGATTTTTCAACAAACAGAAACCTGATCGTATTGAGCGGCACAGCGCCGCTTGACGTCAGAACAATTTCGGTGAATGGAATACCTTACGACGCAATCTGGACTACTTTGAGCAACTGGACAATCAGGGTTCATTTAAACCCCGGCGTCAATCAATTAATCTTGCAAGGCTACGATATGCGGGGCAATCCAGTCCAATCAGCCACATCTTCAATCACAATTGAATACACAGGCGTTGATGAATCGCCAAAAGGCAATGTTGTTATAAATGAAATAATGTATAATCCGATTGTTCCGCGCTCCTCTTACATAGAGATTTACAACCGTTCAACAAACAACGCGTTTGATATCTCGGGATGGAGATTAGACGGAGTGGATTTCACATTTGACCCGGGCGCAATTATTGAACCGAATAGTTATATTGTTGTGGTAAAGGATGCAGCCGTATTTACAAGCATCTACGGGAGTTCGATTCCCATTGCCGGAGAGTTTGCGGATTCATTGAATAATTCAGGCGAAACAATTCGCCTCATCCAGCCGGGCAGATCAAATCAAACAGATGTCGTAATCGCGGCGGTTACTTATGGTTCATCGCCGCCGTGGTATGAAGCGGCAAATGGATTAGGATCGTCGCTCCAGTTAATAGACCCAACGCAGGATAACAGTCGGGTTGCAAACTGGGGAGCGGCGTTTGTTGATACTAACGCCACAGCTCAAACGCTCATCTCTATGACGGATGTCTGGAAATATAACCAGACAAGCGACTTAACAGATTCAGGTTGGGAACAACCGAATTATAACGATTCATCGTGGGCTTCAGGTCCGGCATTGTTATATGTTGAAACCGCAAGCCTGCCAGCGCCTAAAAACACGCCCCTAACACTCGGGAGATTGACTTATTATTTTAGAAAATC
The DNA here is from genome assembly GCA_049968335.1 of Verrucomicrobiia bacterium. Taxonomy (GTDB): domain Bacteria; phylum Verrucomicrobiota; class Verrucomicrobiia; order Limisphaerales; family JAKPVM01; genus JAKPVM01. Next base: position 57,119 of record JBMFQZ010000022.1, on the reverse strand, counting down.
TTTCGTCTTCAATGGAAACCCGAACGCTGTCTCATTACGGCTTTATACGGTAATTGACGACGGCGCGGTTTTTTATCTGAACGGAAATAGAATTTACAGCGCGCGGATGCCTAGCGGAACAGTAACCTATTCAACCCTTGCCTCTGGCACGGTTGGAGACGCCTCATTAGAAGGACCGGTTGACCTGCCATCGACCTATCTTGTTCGCGGCACAAATGTTGTTGCGGTAGAAGTTCACCAGTCATCAAGCGGCAGCAGCGATATTGTCTTTGGAATGTCGCTTGAAACAAAACCCGGCAACGTTGCCCTCGCAACCCCGGGCGCGGCAAATTCAATACGGGCAAATCTCCCGCCAATTCCGCCCGTCTGGCTAAACGAAATCCAACCGCTAAACCTGAACGGCATAGTTGATAATTTCAATGAACGCGAACCGTGGGTTGAACTTTACAATTCTGGCACAAACACAATTTCATTAAACGGATTTTACCTAAGCGACAATCTAACAAATCTCTCTAAATGGGCTTTCCCTGCCGGAACAACTATTCCGCCCGCAGGATTTTTGATTGTGTTCCTTGACGGAGAGATTGACCAGTCAACAGCGGCAAATCCGCATACAAACTTTAGAATAAACGAAACCAACGGCATTTTGGTTTTAAGCAGCGCTTATAGCGGTTCTACAAACATGATTGATTATTTAGACTGGAATCTGCCCGGTCCGGATAGAACTTATGGCTCGCTGCCAGAAGGAACAGCGGCGGGGAGGAGAATGTTTTATACCCCGACGCCCGGTTCAAGCAACAGCCCGCTCGTGCCGCCAATAACGGTTTTTATCAATGAATGGATGGCTGACAATACATTAACGTTAGCCGACCCGGTTGATAATGACTATGAGGACTGGTTTGAAATTTATAATCCCACTACATCGCCAATCAATCTCGCAGGATATTACCTGAGCGATTCTTTAACACAATCAAACCAGTTTCAAATTCCAAACGGATATCTGATTCCGCCAAACGGTTTCTTGCTGGTCTGGGCTGACGGCGAGCCAAACCAGAACAGCCAGACTAACCCGGCGTTGCACGTGAATTTTAAACTCTCTTCAAGCGGCGAAGCGATAGCAATTTTTGCGCCTGATGGAACTGTTGTGGATGGAGTTGTTTTTGTACCTCAATCACCAGACGTAAGTCAGGGAAGATTCCCCGATGGCTCGTTACAGATAACCGCGTTCACAAATCCAACACCGTCAAGCCCCAATGTAACTATTGAGCCAAATCTGCCTCCGGCAATTGTCCCGATTGGAAATAAAACGATCGTTGAAGGCGACACTCTTGTTGCGCAGGTTGAAGTATCAGACCCGAATAAAACAAAACAAAATCTCTATTTCAGTTTAGACCCGGGCGCGCCAGAAGGGGCAACCATTGACCCGGTAAGCGGGATATTCGTCTGGACACCAACTGAAATCTTCGGCGGCGAAAGTTATCAAATTACCGTTAGGATTACTGATGATGGAGAACCCCCGATGAGCGCAACCGATACATTCACAATCTCTGTAGAAAAAACAAACAGCCCGCCGCTACTGGGAATACCCGGAAATCGGGTAGTTAATGAAGGCGAAACGCTCTCGTTTGTCGCCACCGCCACCGACCTTGATTTGCCGCCGCAAAAATTGACATTCAGCCTTGATAACGACGCGCCGCAAGGGGCTACGATAGACCCACAAACTGGTCTGTTCGTATGGACGCCAGATGAAAAACAGGGACCTGGAATTTATTCATTCTATATTTATCTCACAGACGACGGCGAGCCGCCAATGTCAGACACCCGCAGAATCACCATCACAGTTAATGAAGTAAATTCTCCCCCCTGCTTCACAAACAACATAAACATTACCACACACGCCGGTTCGGTATTTGATTTTGACCTGCCTGTGAGCGACTCGGATTTTCCGCCGAATAAACTCACATACGCGCTTGTTGAAGGCGCTTCTCTCGGAGCCGCGGTTGATCAAAATGGAAAATTCAAATGGCAGCCCGGCGCGGAATTAAAAAACACAACAAATACATTTGTCGTTGTTGTAACCGATGATGGCTCTCCTCAATTAAGCGTGACAAATTCCTTTACCATTATAATTCTTGATGAACTGCGGATAAAACTTGATCCAGAATCAAATTCAATTCTGGCAAATACAATCCCGGGTCGTTACTACCTGCTTCAGTATAAAGATAAATTCAGCCAAATTCACTGGAACAATGCGTCGGACGAAATATTAGCCACAGAGACAAACCTCCTTTTCTTTATAAACAACCTCTCCGCAACAACCAGATTTTACAGGGTAATTTCGCCGAAATAAATCTTAAAACCTGTTGTAGATTGCGGTTTATCAATTATATTTCTGATGAATTATGAAAAAGGTTTTGTCAATGGCTTTGATAATTTGCGCAGTTGCAATCGGTATATACGCGCAAAATAATTCAGAGCAAATTATTTTTGAAGAGACATTTTCAGGAAAACTGAGCGATGGCTGGCGATGGATTAAAGAAGAGCCAGCAGATTGGCGGATTAAGGACGACGGGCTTGAAATATGCGTTAGACCTGGCAACGCCCAGAGCGTTAAAAACGCCCTCATTCGCCAGGCGCCGGATAGAAATAACGGAAAATACGCAATAGAAGTCACTATTAAAAACCTGCAACCGCCAACAAATCAATTTGAACAAGCAGGTATTACCTGGTATTGCAACGGAAAGCCTGTGTTTAAATTAGTCAAAGAACTTGTTGATGGAAAAATCTTAATCATCCCCGGCAGAAAACCTGTAACTAATGATACCACTCAACTCAGATTAATCGTGGATAAAAATAGTTATATCGCTCAATACCGCGACAATGCCGGTGGCGATTTTTTAACAGCCACCAGCGGCAACCTGCCCCCGCCGGAAAATGACGAAGTCAGCATCCAGTGCTATCACGGTTCAGACGATGATGATAGATGGGTCAGGTTTGACGATTTCCGTATAATCAGATTGAGCGATTAAATTGATAAACCCTATCTCCCGCATTTGCATAGACGCAAAGCGGATTTTAACAGGTCAGATATATAACAAACCTATCTAAACTGACGGGATATTTTTCCAGTCGCCGCGGTATTCCCGTTTTATAAACTTATTAGCCTCTGGCAGATTTTTAATCTCCAGTTTTTCAGGGTCCCACTCAATTTTATGATAGGTCAATTCTTCGCGCAATTGAACGCGAAGCGCAATATTGCCCAATAACACAACCTCTGTCAGCGGACCTGCCCAGTCAAAGTTTGAGCCGGCTGGCTTGCCGCCTTTGCAGGCTAGTATCCATTCTTGATAATGACCTGGTGAACGAGGGATTGTTTTTGGCGGTTCTTGATATTCACTGCGACGTTTATCTGGATAGATTTTGTTTCCAAGAATAAACCCTTTGTCTCCAACCAACAACCTTCCATTTGTTCCCATCTGAACGCCATCGGGCAAACCTTCTGGACGAGGCGGTCTCAACCCGCCGTCATACCAGACGAGTTTTACGGGCGGCATATTTCCGCGCGCCGGGAAGTGATAAGTAACCATAGAGGCAAGCGGATATGTCTCTTCATTTACTCTGGATGATGAGGCTTCAACAGTGAGGGGCTGTCCGAGTTTAAGAGCGCGGAATACCGGGTCAAACGCATGGCAGCCAATATCGCCAAGCGCCCCCGTTCCAAAATCCCACCAGCCACGCCAACGGAACGGAAGATAAATCGGATTATACGGACGCATCGGCGCCGGTCCAACCCACAAATCCCAATCAAGCGTCTCGGGCACAGGCGGACTCTCTTTTGGCTTTTCAACCCCCTGTGGCCAATATTCTTTAAAAAGCCCGTTTGACGGACGGTCTGTCCAGATATGCGCTTCATAAACATTTCCAATTGCGCCGTCCCAGACAAATTCGCAAAGCCGTCGCGTCTCTTCAGACGCCTGCCCCTGATTTCCCATCTGTGTGGCTACTTTTTTCTGACGGGCAGCTCTGGCAAGTTCACGCGCTTCCCAGACCGAATGCGTAAGCGGTTTCTCGCAGTAAACGTGCTTACCATGCGCTATTGCATACATTGAGGCAAAAAAATGATGATGGTCTGGAGTAGCAACAACTACCGCGTCAATATCCTTCTGTTCATCTAACATTTTGCGGTAGTCTTTATATTTCTTCGCATTCGGATATTGCTTGAATGTCCCGGCGGCATACGACCAGTCAACATCGCAGAGCGCTACAATATTTTCACTATTCATATTGTTAAGATCGCTCCGCCCCTGTCCGCCAATGCCAATCCCGGCAATATTCAACTTTTCATTCGGCGATGTGGCGCCGTTTAACCCTAAAACACTGCCCGGAACAACTTGAATTGCCGCCGCCGCAGCGGCAATGCCTTTCACAAATTGCCTGCGCGAAATGATGCTTGCTATTGGTTTGTCTTTCATAATTATGTATTTAGTTGACGGTCTATAACAGCGCGATATTCAAAAATTTTATAATAAAACTAAAACCACCTGCGTTGAATTTAGATGTTATTTTTAACCGACAACAATAAAACAGTATTCACACTGGCGGTTTTTCAAAGATTGATGATTCGCGCGACCAGAGAACAATTATGGTAAAAGTTAACTTATTAACTAAACG
>JBMFQZ010000022.1:0-52439 GCA_049968335.1 Verrucomicrobiia bacterium | reverse complement strand
CACTGGCGGTTTTTCAAAGATTGATGATTCGCGCGACCAGAGAACAATTATGGTAAAAGTTAACTTATTAACTAAACGGCTTGAAGAGATAAAAACCAAAATGAACAACTGCAAACCCGAGACCGACTTTCCATCGGAAAAAGATAAAATGAGATATTATGAACTCAACGATCAGAAGGCGGATATGATAGAGAGGCTGAATGAACTCTATGACCTTGCCGGGTTAGGTATGCTTAAACTGCCTGTTCCGCGCAGATATCTTACGGCTCAACAGCCACAGTCTAACCAGCCAGAACAAGCGTTAAATAACGAGCAAGTTAATAAACCCTGAGCATTGAATTTAGTGGAGGATTTTGGAAATTTAGTGGAATTTATTGTATTTCTGGAGTTTAGCGATAGCGCAGGAGTATTAGGACATTGTGTTGCTCAGTGTTCTCTGTGGTTTTTCTTTTCACTACAGAGAGCGCAAAAGAACACACAGAAGGATAATTTTATTTGATCAATTGCGAGTGTCTCTCATTAGTCTTGCATATAGTTTAAGACAAAAATCTAAAACCTTGAACAGATTTACATTCTTAATACTGGGATCATTCCTTTGATATTGTGTTATTCAATCTCACAAAGCGGTGTCGTGACTTCTCCCGCGGTTTTGCCGCCGCAGTTAAAAAATATTTGGCTTATTCGGGGTCATACAGGTTGTGCTCGTATGCTATGCGAGGCGATAATTTTGAAACACATTTTGTTTTATCATTTAAAACACGCTGGTTGCGCCAGCAATTATAATGCATTTAACATAGTCAGAAGCAGCAGTACAAATAGTGATTAACTCCCTTTTAACGCCTCAAATAGGTTTCGCAACTCTTCTTCTACCTCTTCAGGGGTTGAAACGGTGTTGGCAATTTCTTCACGCAATAGTTCTCCATATCTCTGTCTTAAACGGTGAACAGCGACTTTTACCGCCCCCTCGCTCATTCCAAGTTTTTTTCCAATCTCGTTATACGCCGCAAGTTTTTCAGAGCCAGTGAGGGCAGGTTCAATCTCTTTGAACAATTTTGACTTTCCCGATTCTTCATATTCTTTCTTAAGCCTTGTAAGAACCTGTTCAAGCAGTGTCAGAGCCCAACGGCGGTCGTATAATATGTCTGCCGTTACATTGTCTTGGGGTTCAAGTTTATAACGGTTTTCCCCTTCCTCTTCATCAATACTAATAATAGTTGCAGACCCGCCGCGCTTTTGAGCCCTGGCTTTATCCCACTCGTGCGAAAGAAAATGCTTCAAAGAAGATATAAGGAAGGAACGGAATTTTCCTTTTTTGCGGTCTGCGACGGAAAAATAGTGGCTTCGTAGAAGTTTTGCGAAAAACTCCTGGGTTAAATCCTGAGCGTCGTGGGGACTGTATCCGCACCTGCGAACATAAGCATAGACTGGATACCAGTAGGTTTTGCAAAGCCGTGCAAGGGCTTCTTGAGCGACAGGGTTGCGCGTGTCGCCTGCGGCAACAATTACACTCCAGTGCGTGGTTTCAAACGAAATCCGCGCCCCGCTATACTCGCTATGGCTCTTTTCAGGCATCAATATTAATATCCACCAGTTTCTCTTCCTGTCACCTTTGCAATTTTTATACCAGTTAAATTTTGCAAAATAAACAAACTTTGTTTATAGATTAGATTAAGTAAGACGGGATTAAATTCATAAATATCGGGCAGATGAAACGGATAAAGGTAATGTTTATTGCAGGAGAAACAAGCGGCGACACCCTCGCCGCAGAACTCGCCCCTGAACTTAAAAGAGAACTCGTCCGTAAAATCTATGAGACTTATTCCGACACCCCGTTCTCTCAACCGCTTTTTACAACTTTAGAACCTAAATTTTTCGGCGCAGGCGGGGAAAAGATGAAGTCCGCCGGAATTGAAATTAATTTCAATCTCGCCAGACATTCCGCAATCGGACCGGTTGACGCATTAAAGAATTATAAATTTTATAAAAAGATATTTGACGGATTGATTGCTCTGGCTCTGCGGGAGTTGCCGGACATAATTGTCTGCGTGGATTTTTCAGGATTCAATTTAAGATTTGCCGCGGCATTAAGAAAAGAGATAGAAAAACATAGAAGGGCGTTTTTTAAATGGAATCCGAAGATTGTGCAATTTGTCTCGCCGCAGGTCTGGGCATCGCGTCCCTGGCGGGCTAAAAAGATTGAAAAATATTTTGACCTGTTGCTCTCTATATTTCCATTTGAAAAAGAATGGTATGAAAAATATGCCCCCGCCGTACGGGTTGAATTCGTCGGTCATCCCATTATTGACAGATTTTCCAGAACTGAAACCAATCCAATCCAAACCAGCCATCAAAAGCAAATTCTCCTTTTGCCCGGAAGCCGGTTTGCCGAATTAAAACGACATCTGCCGGTAATGATTGATGCCGCGAAGATAATCCGCTCCCGAATCCCTGATGTCCGGTTTTCAATGACTCTCTCAGATGAGGAGTTGAAAAACTTTGCAATGAATTATGCGGGACTGTTTGACGGACTAACGATAACTACTGGCGATTTAAAAGAGGCGCTGGTAAATTCGGACGTGGCAATCGCTTCCACAGGCACCGTAACACTTGAATGCGCATACTTCAAATTGCCTACTGTAGCCATTTATAAAACGTCTTATCTGACCTATTTTATAGGAAAACAACTCGTGAATGTTAAATTCCTGGCAATGCCAAATATAATTGCCGGTGAAGAGATATTTCCTGAATTAATTCAAGATAACGCGACAGGAGAAAAGATTGCGGAAAAAACGTTGATGTTGCTTGATAACTCAAATCGCGAAAAAATCGTCCGCAAACTTGAATCTGTTATTAATGCGTTAGGAACTCCCGGCGGAACTAAACGCGCGGCGAAGGCTATCGTTGACATTCTTCTTTAAACGGAGTGAGCAGCGCAGAGGACTTTTTTCTAAATTGCTGTTTTCATATATTGTTAATGATGCTGGCGAGACATTCAGAAGTGAAAATATCTGAATATTCTAATTCACATAATCGTCTTAACTTGTAAAGATAAGCAGGAAGTCTGAACATCTGAAAAAATGGTCTTATGGAAAAAATAAGCAGGCGTTCGTTTTTATTAAGGACGGCGGGCGCTGGCATTGCATTTGCGCTGCCGGCGATTATACCGTCGCGTGTTTTAGGCGCAGACCGTCCGAGCAATAAAATTACTGTTGGAGCAATCGGGCTTGGCGGAATGGGCAGCGGAAATTTGGGCGGATTTTTAGGAGACCCGCGCTGTCGCGTTCTGGCGGTGTGCGATGTTGACCGCGCTCATCTTGAATCAGCTCAAAAAAGGGTCAACGACCATTACGGGAACAAGGATTGCGCCGCTTACAAGGATTTCAGGGAGTTGCTTGCGCGCGATGACATTGATGTAATTTCGCTTGCAACGCCAGACCACTGGCACGCAATACCGGCGATACTTGCGGCAAAATCGGGCAAGGATATTTATGGGGAAAAACCGTTCAGCCACGATCTTAAAGAGGGTCGGGCAATGGTTACGGCGATTACTCAATACGGAAGAATCTGGCAGACGGGCTCGTGGCAACGGTCAACCGGGAATTTTAGATTTGCATGCGAACTCGTCCGTAATGGCAGGATTGGCAAGGTTCACACAGTTGAGGTGGGGCTACCTACTGGCGGGGCTGGGGGAACGGCGCCGTTCACTGATCCGCCGCCAGAACTTGACTACGACTTCTGGTGTGGTCCGTCGCCTTATTTGCCTTATTCAAAGGACAGAACGCACTGGAACTGGCGCTGGCAGATGGATTATGGCGGCGGGCAATTGATGGACTGGATCGGGCATCACGGCGATATAGCGCAGTGGGGGCTCGGCACTGAATATACAGGACCGGTGGAGATAAATCCTATTTATGCGGAATTTCCAAAGACCGGCATCTGGGACGCCGCGATTCGCTACAAGGTTGAGTGCACCTATGCAAATGGAGTTAAAATGATAGTGCAAAATGCCGAGGGAAACGTCCGGATGGGGGCAAAATGGTACGGAACAGACGGCTGGGTCTGGGTTGATCGCGGCGGTTTTGAAACAAATCCGCCTTCTTTGAAGAATGAAAAAATACGACCGGACGAAATCAATCTTTACCGTTCAAACAACCATATTGGAAACTTTATTGATTGTGTGATCTCGCGGCGGCAAACTATCACGCCAGCGGAGGTTGCGCATCGCTCGGCAAGCATTGGACATTTATGCGTTATCGCAATAACGCTCGGACGCAAATTGCGATGGAATCCTGAAAAGGAGGAATTTATAAACGATGACTCTGCAAACGCCCTGCGGGGACGCGCAAAGAGGGAACCCTGGAACATAATTATTTAACTTCTAAAATTTTAAGAGATATGAAACGACTACATCTGTTAAAATCAATAATCCTTGTATCCGGACTTATCTGCGCGGCGTTGGGTGGCGGTTATTTTGTATATCCGGCAACGGCGCAACAGAAACAAGCGACTGATCCATTTGATGAACTCAAATCGTGGCAATATGGAAAAAGCCGCGAAACATTGTTCAGGATAGAAGAGTTGATCCGCTCTACAAAACCCGACGGCTATAAGGATATAGAACGCCGCTTAATCACCATATTAAAAGCGCCCGATACCACAAAAGAGGCTAAACGTTATATATGCAAATGGCTTGTGATAGTTGGCAGCGAAGAATGTGTTCCGACAGTGGCGGAATTATTAACTGATCCGGAACTTTCGCATCCGGCGCGAATTGCCCTTGAACCGATGAATAACGCGGCTGCTGGCGCGGCGCTGCGGAACGCGCTTTCAAAGGTAGATGGCAAACTGCTCGCGGGTGTGATTTCGTCTATCGGTGTCCGCAGGGATGCTCAGGCGGTAGCGCCGTTAAAGCGGTTTCTTACGCATCAAGACCCCATCGTTGTTGAAACTGCTATGGCTGCGCTGGGACAGATTGGGTCAGACGATGCCGCAGTCGCGCTTGAACAACTGCGTCCGCCGCAAAATCTTGAACGCGCGCGGGAAAGGTCGTTGATAACCGCAGCCGGACGCCTTGCCGAATCTGGCTCAAAAACACGCGCGGCGGCAATTTATAAAAAACTCTTTGATTCCGCTCAATCGCCTGCAACAAGAATGGCTGCCATTGAGGGATTGGTGAATACTCTGCCACGGAATGATGCGGTCGGTTTCCTTATCGCTCAATTGCAAAACAATGACGAAAAACTCCGTTCATCCGCGCTTTCAACCTTCCGTCAATGCCAGGATACGGCAATTCAAAATGGAGTGGCGGAAAAACTTGACACCCTGAATGCTGGGGCTCAACTGGCTCTTCTTGCAATTATGACAGACCTTGAAAAGGTGAACGCAAGGACGCCGGCGATGAGAATTCTCCAGAAATCAAATGACGACACTGTTCGCGTCGCGGCGCTGGAGTGTCTTGCCCGTCACGGCGAAGCCGCAGATGTTATAATTATTGCGCAAATTGCGGCAAGCAAATCTGCCGTTTCAGACGCCGCTCTGAAAACGCTTCAACGGATGAATAAACCGGGCGTGGATGATGTGCTTGTAAAAATGATAGAATCTAAAGACTCAGGGTTGCGCGCTGTTGAGTTGAATGTGCTGTCAAATCGCAGAGTTGAAGCGGCGCTGCCGGCGCTCGTTCGCCTACTTCAAGGTAAAGACACAGCGCTTGCCGTTGAGGCGGCGAAGGGTCTTGCAATTCTCGGTACATCTGCCCAGGTGGAAAACCTTGTTTCGGTTATAACAACAACTGAACCAGAGGAACTGCGCGACGCCGCGGCATCAGCAGTAAAGGCAATCGCGCGAAAAGCAAGCGACAAATCCGCTTTAAGCCCATCAATTATTAGCGGATATAACAAGGCAAAATCAGTTCCTGCTCGCGCCGCTCTATTGCGACTGCTCGTATTTACAGGCGGCGAAACGGCGTTGAAAACAGTTGTCGCTGCATTAAATGATCAACAGCAGGAAATTAAAACCGCCGCTTTTAATACTCTTGTCTCATGGAACGATGATTCTGCGGCGCCATATTTGCTTGATATCGCCAAAAACTCAACGGATGAAAAACAGGCTATCGTGGCTTTGCGCGACGGCTGTCTTCGCCTTGGTGAAATGGAAGAAATCCCCGCCAACCGCAGGGTTCAGATACTTGAAAACGCAATCGCAATAGCAAAGAGAGTGGAAGAGAAAAAACGGGCAGTGTCGTTGCTGGGAGAAATACCGTCGCAAGATTCTCTAAACGTTCTTAAAAAAGCCGCGGCTACTCCTACCCTTGCGAGCGACGCGCATTTAGCCATTATAAAACTGGCGCGCCAGATCGGCTCCGCTTATCCGCAACAAGCCCTTGCCGCGCTGGAAGAAATAAAATCGCAAACAAGCGACGAAAATATACGAAAACAAGCCGAAGCCGCAATTGTTTCGGTAAAAAATGCGGGGCTTTCCTCAGAAGGCTACATCCACGCCTGGCTTATAACGCCGCCATTAATGAAAGAAGGAAAAGATGGCTCGGCTCTGTTTAATGAGGTGTTGCCGCCTGAACAACCGGATTCAAAAGTTGAATGGCGTCCATACACGCTGCCTCCCAATAAAAAGAACGGGCTGATTGAATTTGATAAAATGAACTCATACAGGGGTGAAAACCGCGTTGTTTATCTCAAGACTACAATAATTTCAGACACAGCGCAGGACGCGCGGCTTGATATGGGCAGCGACGATGGAATTAAAGTCTGGTTGAATGGGAAAGTCGTACATTCAAACAATGCCGTGAGACCGTGCTCGCCGGGTCAGGACAAAATCAAAATAAGATTGAATCAGGGCGAAAACACGCTTCTGGTAAAATTAACTCAGGGCGGCGGCGAATGGGCGGTCTCTTGTCGGATTTGCGCGCCAGACGGCAAAAACATTTCCGGCATTACCATCGCGCCAAAAAATTAATGCTGAAATCTCTGCAATCTGAAAAATTGGGCGGTTTAAAAAACTATAGCGCTCGCAGTAGGTCTGTTTCCGTCGCGGTGAATTGAATATAAAAATAGCGCCGCGTGCTACGGCGCGATGTTAGTATAAAAAATACAGAAGGGTCAAATTGCTATCCATAGATGCTGTGATTCTCATATTTTTATAAAAAAACCCAACAGGTTCGCGTTCATTCTTTTATCTTATATAGATGAACTGACCACGGTTCAAAATCGTCTTCAAAAGCGCCATCTTTAATATTGATGTAGCGATTTTCGTATAACACTTCCGCAGAGGAGGCGGATGATTTGAGAGATTTTATTTTAAAATATGCCTTTGTCTTAACATCGCGCATAGCAACGGCAAACAGATAAAGATTTTCTTTATAACGTTTAGAGAGGGTGGCGATCCGGGAATTACGCGGAGTCCATTCTACTGTGACTGGATTGTCTGATAGCGTTGGGCTGTTTAAAACTGGCGCAAGTTCGTGTATCTGGAGATTAATCTTCTTGACCGCCGTCATCATCTCTTTATCCGAGAGCAACCCGGCTTCAACAAATTTTGGCTGCCATTGATGAACAAAATAGATTATCCCGCGAGAGCCGTGAATCAGAGACATCCAGACCTCGCATGCGACTTCTTCAGGTTTTGGTTTTCTATTGGGATTGCTGATTTGAGTGCATTCAATGCAATTCCAGACTATTTTTTCTCCGTTTGACCAGTCTATAAGTCTTTGAACACCCTGCGCCACATACCAGAGTTTTCCCGCAATTTCAGGAGAAGAATGCGTCGCCGGATAGATATCAAACGAGACGATGTCGCACCCTTTTATATATTCTGGATAATCCTCTGGATGATTTCGCCTGACGCCGCGTCCGATCCAGTTGTCCCACGCAACACCTTGACCGAGGTTTAACAAAACCGGTCTTGAGGGATCGTTTTTGCGAATTTTCTTGTAGTCTTCTATGATTTTTTGCGGCGGCACCGGCGGACCGTAACCTTTTCCCTTGCCGAGCGATTGCGCGTTGTCCGGTTCATCATTATGCATCCAGCCGACAATTGTTTTATCGTCAATGTGTTGAAGTCCTACATCGTTCTGTTCGCAAATGAGCAGCATTCCAGCCTTTTTAAGCGCCGATAGTTGTTGCTCTGTAGGACCACGCCACAGACCAATATAAAGGTTAATTCCGATCGCTTTATACTCTTCTGCGCGCGCGGGATTTTGAAGCCAGACGCCGATCGGGAAAAAGTTTTCATCAGATGGCAAACTGTTCTTGAATTTGCCATACGGGTTTTGAGATTGAGCCGGTTGAATCGCAATAAGCAAAATAAAGACCGACGGGTAGACCTGTTTAATCAGGTTCAACAGAGATGTTATTCTTCTTTTCATATTTACCTCTGAAGCTGGAATTTAAAACCGCTTTGAAAGATAACTTCTGCGGCAACGATTATGAAAAAGACAACGCTGACCAGCGCGTTAAGGCGGAAGAACGCGATGTTAATCCAGTAAATTGATCGCTTGCGCGCCAGCAGATGTTCCATAACAAGGCAGACAAGGATTATCAAAATCCCTCCGAAATAAACGTATTTAAACCTGAATATCATTCCGAAAAGCGAAAGTAATATCCACATCAGCAGGTGGGCGAGAAACGAGACAACCAGCGCGTTTTTAGGTCCCCAGGCTACAACCAGCGACCGCAATCCATGCGCTCTGTCAAATTCAAAATCTTGAAGCGCGTAAATTATATCAAATCCAACAAGCCAGAAAACCACGGCTCCGGCGAGTGTTATCATTCCAAGGATATCCTGAAGGTTTAATGAAGCGCCCTTTACAGCGAGCCAGGCTCCGAGCGGGGCAATGGCAAGAGCCGCGCCAAGGTAAAAATGGGTATAGTAAGAAAAACGTTTGGTTAATGAATAAAAACAGATAATGAACAGCGCCACTGGCGAAAGATAAAAACAAATTTCATTTAGCAGATAGGCGGCGCAAACGAGCCCCAAGGCGCTTGCGATGCACAACGTCCATGCGGCTTTTAGGGAAATCTTTCCTGTTGGCAGATGTCTATTTGCGGTTCGGGGGTTCAGGGCGTCAAAATGCCTGTCTGCTATGCGGTTAAAACTCATAGCGCAGGTTCTGGCGCAGACCATCGCCGCAAGTATGAGTAAAAATGTCCGCCAGCCGGGAAATCCGTGATTCGCCCGCGCCGCAACCATCATCGCTGATAGAGCAAACGGAAGCGCAAATATGGTATGAGAAAATTTTACAAATTCTCCAATCATCCATATCTTTTTTAAAAATTCAACAAGCGCTCCCATAAGTTTTTATAAAAACAATATATTTAGGTTTGATTTTAACAATCTATACAGATTTGCAAAATTAAAAACTGGTTGAAATAAAAAAGGCTGCCATTTCGGCAGCCTCTGGTTTGTATTAAACTTGTTAATTACTTGCTTCCGTATTCACGGACGAAATCAATGCACTTCTTTACCTCAGGCACGTTGTTATCCCAGTTGTATTCATATTCAATAGAGATATTGCCTTTGAAATTTTGAGCCTTCAGTTCATCAAGGAGCGCCTTTATATCCGCAACACCCTGACCGTATGGAACGTCGTGAGCGCCCATTCCCATCTGGTTAAGGTCTTTAAGATGAACGCTTATAATTCTGCCTTTGAGAATCTTGAGGCAATCTAACGGTTTGAGATTAGACCTGAGCCAGTGTCCGGTATCACAAGCCGCGCCAATTCGCGTGTCGTGACCTTTAACAAGTTCAGCAATATAATTCGGGTCCCAGACTTTATAATTTGGATTATTCGGTTGGCGCGGGTGATTGTGATATCCAACCATAATATCATATTCTTTAACAAGTTTTTCAATCGTGTCTATGGCATCTGTGGATTCCGTTGTAATTGCGCGAAGCCCGAGTTTCTTTGCAAATTCAAACACCTTGCGGGCGCCGGCTTCATCTTTTGGAATACCGACAACGCCGTAATTGACAGCCATAATATGGTGCTTGGCGAGTTTTTCTTTTAGCTTTGCGATAACCTCGTCAGAAGCATTGTGGTCGACGCGCAGATTCGGTTCTTCTTTGCTTAAACGTTGACCGGGGAAGAATTCAATAACCTTGCCGCCGGCTTCAGCGGTTTTTTCAATCGCTTCAAATGCCGTAAATCGGTTAAATGTATATGCCTGACAACCGATGGCGAAACCGCCGGTTTTGTATTCATCAGGAATTTCCACTACGGCGCTAACAACCGTAGTCGCAGTTGCAATCGCAACAAGACCGCAGATCAAATGATTTATCTTTTTCATATTTTACCTTTTCTTCCGCTAATTAATTTAACTCAAGTATTAATATCACTATATATTTGACTTGCAAAGTAGAAAAAAGATTTAAAAAAACTAACTCTAATTTCTATCTCACCGCTTCTCATTTAAAATCAACTGATGAATAATATTAATAATCGCCGCCGACTTTATTCATCGCACAAATAAATTGAAAAACGACGGCTTTTCTTGCATAGTTGAAAAAATGTTCGGCAACGCATATAAAGGCAAAAAGGTTCTTGTAACCGGGCAGACCGGTTTCAAAGGGGGGTGGCTTTCCTTATGGCTAAAACAATTAGGCGCGATTGTTTTTGGTTTTAGCAACGGAGTTCCCACCGAACCATCCTTTTATGAAACCCTAACGGGCGTTTTTGATGATGAAACAATTACATCAGATATTCAAGATTACAGAGCTATCCGCGATTACCTTTTAAAGACAAAGCCTGATGTGATTTTCCACCTTGCGGCTCAACCGCTTGTGCGGGTCTCATACGAACAACCGCTCCTGACAGCAAATACAAACATTATTGGGACAATAAATCTTCTTGAAGCGGCTCGCGAGTTGTCTCTGCCCTGCGAAATTATCGTTATTACAAGCGATAAATGTTATGAAAATCGCGGGTGGGAATATGGTTACCGAGAAACCGATCCGCTCGGAGGTCAGGACGTTTACTCGGCAAGCAAAGCCGCAGCGGAAATTATGGCAGCCTCCTGGTATCGCAGTTTTTTCAAGAATAATCCGCGTCTTGGCAAAATCGCTACAGCGCGCGCGGGAAATGTTATTGGCGGAGGCGATTATGCCCGCGACCGCATTTTGCCAGATTGCATCCGCGCTCTGCAGAATAGCCAGCCGGTAGAGGTGAGAAATCCAAACGCCACACGCCCTTGGCAACACGTTCTTGACTGTTTGAGCGGATACCTATGGCTCGGGGCGTTGCTTGTAAAGTCTCAAAAAGAGTCACCTTATGCAACGTCATTCAATTTTGGACCCTCATCAAAGTCAAATCGCACAGTACGCGAACTCGTTGAGGAGGTGTTGAAACACTGGCAGGGCAGCTGGAAACAGTTAAACGAGATAAATCCGCCTTATGAAGCGGCATTCCTTCATCTTTCAACCGACAGGGCGGCTCAACTTCTGAAATGGCAGCCAACGTGGGAATTCTCTCAAAGTGTTCGCCACGCAGTAGAATGGTATAAACTCAGACATTTGGAAAAATCAGATAAAATGATGGGCTTTTCCATTGCCCAGATTAATCAATATTGCAATGACGCCCGCTCCGGCGGGGCTGTGTGGATAAATTGACGGCTTTAATTATTTTTAATGTCTTTCTTTTTCAATCTTGCCCAGCAATCTCAACAGTCCATCAAGGATTGTGATCGGGTGGGGCGGACAACCCGGAATATATAAATCTACAGGTATCAGGCTATCGGCGCCGTTATTGACTTCACCGTGATTTATAAACGGTCCGCCTGATATTGCGCAAGCCCCTACGGCAATAACAATCTTGGGCTCAGGAACTGCCTCGTAGGTTTTTTGAAGCGCGAGTTTCATATTTTGAGTTACCGGTCCGGTAATTATGAGACCGTCAGAATGCCTTGGGGAAGCCACAATTTGAATCCCGAACCTTCCAAGGTCAAATACAACAGTGCTGAGAACGTTTATATCGGCTTCACAGGCATTGCATCCGCCAGCGCTTACCTGCCTTAATTTTAATGAGCGTCCAAAAAGTTTTCGGGTTTTTTCCTCTAAAGCCTCTGCAAGCGCCCGTTCCTTCTCTCCAATTACAAGGTCTGAACGTTTAGAAGCCGCAAGCCGGTAGTCTCTTGTGAATTTTATTGCGTTTTGCGGGCAGACTTGTTCGCACTCTGGACAAAACAGACAGCGTCCGAGGTCTATTTTTATTTTATTATTTTCGCGCAGTATCGCCTTTGTCGGACAAACCTGCTCGCATAAATTGCATTTATCGTCGCAGGCAGAATTGTTGATTTGCGGATAGCCGCGAAAAAGGTCTGGCAATGACGGCTCGGTTTTTGGAAAGCCGACCGTGCGATATCCTTGTTTAAATCGTTCAAGCAACACTTTAATCATAAATCAAATCCGCAATATGATAGGTTAAAACTTTTGTTGCAAAGCGGGAAATCAGAGATTTGCTGATTTCTCATTGCAAGTTCAAGCCCTGTCCAGTTATGAAATGACGGGTCAACAATTTTATAATAAGCAATCCGGCCGTTTTTATCGGTGATGACAGTATGACAAATTTCGCCTCTCCATCCTTCTACAAGCGATACGGCAATAGCGTTTTTTGCCAGTTGTTTTGGAGACTGTGCTCTGATGTTTTCTGATGGGATTGTAGTTAAAATCTCTTTTAAAAAATCCACCGAGCGTTTTATTTCAAGCCAGCGAACATACGCCCTTGCAAAAACGTTTCCAGCAAGATGAGTTGAAATTGGGATTT
The DNA here is from genome assembly GCA_049968335.1 of Verrucomicrobiia bacterium. GTDB lineage: Bacteria > Verrucomicrobiota > Verrucomicrobiia > Limisphaerales > JAKPVM01 > JAKPVM01. Next base: position 39,670 of record JBMFQZ010000022.1, on the reverse strand, counting down.
GAGAAAAACAATACTGACCAAACGGATGGTCGCGACGCGCGTCAATTTCCAATCCGCACGCTCGGGCGGCAGGTCCAACTATGCCGAATTTAACGCAATCATCGCGCGACAAAAAGCCGGCATTTTCAAACCTCGCCCGCACTGATGAGGTGTTCCACAACAGTTGAACAGCCCCTTCAACATCGTTATAGGTATTATCAAGACGTTTGAGCAGTTCTTCCAGTTTTTGTGTTGAAACGTCATAAACCACGCCGCCTGGTCTTACAAAACCTCTTCCGAATCTATTGCCACACAGCAACGCCGTTATATTCAAAAAATCGCCTCTAAGCCTTCCGCAGTAGGAGGCTGTTGGCAGAAAACCGACGTCATTTGCCAGCGCCCCGAGGTCGCCCGTATGGTTAGCCAGCCGTTCAAGTTCCAGCGCCACAGCGCGAAACGTTTGAGACCTTGAAGTTGCTATAATGTTTCCCAGCGCCTCAATCGCGTTGCAGTAGGCTAATGTGTGTCCGATAGTTGTATCGCCAGCAACCGTTTCAATATAATAAACAGTGCGTTCATTAGGTCCACCTATCAGATTTTTCTCAATTCCGCGGTGTTGATAACCGAGTGAAATTTCAAGGTTTAACACCAACTCGCCAAAACACTGAAACCTGAAATGACCTGGCTCAATTATCCCGGCATGCACAGGACCGACAGCAACCTCGTGAATCTCTTCGCCTTTGACTTGAAAGAAATCCGTAACACCGCAAATCTTTCTTGCGTCAACATATTTACCGGATATCCGGTTGTAAACTTTGTTCTGAAACCGGACAGGTTTTAGACGGGGATGCCCTTCGGGGACGACGCCAAACTGCTCGTAAATTTCCCGTTCAAACAGGTGCGCCGACGGAACATCGGGCGTTAATGAAGGAAACGAATTGCCGGCAAATGCGGAAACAAGTTCGACAAAGCCATCGGCATCGTTTGAAAGTATCGCAAAGAACCTGATTTTATTCTCCAGCGGCGCCGCGAAAAAAGAGGATAATCTACGCCCTTTTGATACAGATTCATTCACAACATCTCTAAAATCCTCTATACTCAATACAGGGACTGAATCCAGTTCTGCCGATTCACTATTTTTAATTTTTAATAATTCTACTTTGCCCATAAAAATCAGGATTTATTTTGCGATATTGTTCAACAACTCTCCCATCCAGTCCGGAACATAAACCCCGAGTGAAAGCGAGATTATCAACAAAACCACCGGTGGATAGATCATTGACCGCTTTAATTTTACCGCAGATGTTGAGTTTGAATTTTCGCCGCCTTGCGATTGCGTCATATTCAAAAACACGGTTGCCATTCCGATGAATACGATGACAAGTAACGCTAAAGAGACTGACGCAACGATGAATCGCCCCTGATCAAATCCGGATTTTAATATTACTATCTCGCTTATGAAAAGTCCAAATGGTGGACTTCCGCTTATTGAGAGAAAGCCTAACAACCATAATAATCCTAATAGTTGCGAGCGTGTGAAAATCCCTTTTACGTCGCTTACCTTTTTTGAGTGGTAATTAATTAGCAATATGCCGGAGAGTAAAAAGAGCGCGGCTTTTGTGACTGAGTGATTGAGGGCGTGAAACATTGAACCAAAAACCCCGGCGCCGCCAAAACCAAGTCCGAGAGCCAGAAGCCCCATATGTTCAACACTTGAGTATGCAAGCAATCTTTTATAATCGCTTTGACCGAGAATGAAGACCGCCGCTACCGCAAGCGAGGTTATTCCAAGCGCAAGCATAATGTCGTTTGAAAAGGATTCTAATCCGGCTTTATGACAAATCTGATATAATCTGAAGATTCCAAGAAAAGCGCAGTTAAGCAACGCGCCGGACAACAGCGCCGAAATTGGAGAAGGCGATTCGCTATGGGCGTCAGGCAGCCAGGTATGCATAGGGGCAAGTCCCATTTTTGTGCCATAGCCCACAACTATAAGTATAAACGCGGCTTTTAACCATTGCGGGTTAATGCGGTCTGCGCTGGCTATTAGATTATTAAACACAAGATGAATATATTTGCCATCTGGTTGTATAGAGGCAATGCTCAAAAAGAAATTTCCCAGTAACGCAAGGGCAATGCCGACCGAACAGATTATTATATACTTCCAGGTTGCTTCAAGCGAGCGAGGGTTTGAATGGAAGAAGATAAGCGGGGCGCTCGTAAGTGTTGTCGCTTCAATCGCAACCCACATAAGAGTAAGATGCTGGCTTAAAGTAACCAGCGTCATTGCGCTCAAGAAAAACAACTGGCATCCGATAAAGAGAGATTTCGTTTGAATCCCTGGAAGTATTATGATGTCAACATCTTCCTCCGCATCGCTATCTGAATCTTCAAAATAACCTAATTGGTAAATTGAGACCAGAAAGAACAACAGGCTTGTTATGGTCAAGAACAACAAGCCTGCCGGATCAAGGTCCAGCCATCCCCAGAGCGCCGGGGAGACCGGTTTTTTCCATACGATTATTGTCAGAACCAGATGAGATAACGCCCCGGCTAATAACAGATATTTCTGAACCGATTGGCGTCTTATTAACAACGCGAACATCCCGAGCGCAAATGGTAAAACAATTAGTGACCAAACCATAGTATCAATCCTTCAAGGTTGAAAGTTTATCGGTGTCAATATGCTCGCACTCCTGAGAGATGCGAAATACGGTAATCCCCATCACCAGCAACGCTACAAAGATATCAAGCAAAATCCCCACTTCAACAAGGAGCGAAGTCGTCTTGATTATCCCGGCGCCGAATGTAAAAACCCCATTCTCCAGAACAAGAAAACCAAGCACCTGGCTTATCGCGCGGCGTCTGCTGACTATCAAAAACAGTCCCGAGAATATGCCGAAAAATGAGACTGAAACTATCAGCGATGAATCTGCCAGCTGTCCGATATGCAAAGTTTGACCGAGCCAGAACGATACGATTAAGGCAAAAATACCGTATAAAACAGAGGAAATATAACCGGCGAAAGGTTGAACCTCGCGGCTAACGTTTGCCGTGTTGATTGCTTTGAATAACAGCCAGGTGAAGACAAATCCTTTTAAAAATATTGTCCCGCAACTTAAAACCAGAACTCGCCAGTTCAAAGAATCTATTTCAGAAATCAACGGCAATAGCCCGAGCAAACCACCTTGAATAGCCACAGTCCGTATGCTTGAGCCGAGCCGGCTTGAGCCAAGCAATTTCAGATTAGTCAACAATACCAGTATCAATAAGAGTTGAATTTTCATAAATTATCTTATCCAGGTTAAAACCAGCGCGGTAATGGCAAGCGCGGTTGCGCCTAATAGAAATTGAGGCACAACGGTTAATCTTAAACGCGCCATTGAGGATTCAATTACTCCGACAACTATGGAAATTAAGAACACCCCGCTTAACCAGACTAAAAAATCAGCTGCAATATTGCCGCTATTTACCGGAAGCAAAACGGGGGCGATTATCGCCGAGTTTATCCAGAGCCTTAATGCTGAAACATAATTTATTGAGGCAAAATCCGGTCCGCTATGGTCAAGCACCATTACCTCGTGAATCATCGTTAGTTCAAGGTGAGTATTCGGATCATCAACCGGAATGCGCGCGTTTTCGCTCAACAATACGATGAACAATGCGCCGGTTATCAGCGCAAAATAAGCGCTATTGTAATACCACATCTCAGGTGAAAGGTTTCCAATAATTGATGTTAAAGAAAATGTGTTAGTTAGTTTTGACAGGGCAAGCAATCCAAGCAGCAACGTCGGCTCTGCTAAAGCTGAGAAAAAGACTTCGCGACTTGCCCCCATACCTTCAAAACTTGAGCCTGTGTCCAGCGCAGATATTACTGTTATAAACCGCGCAAGTCCGATTAAATAAACCAGAAGAAAAATATCGCCCTCAAATGAAATCAACGATGGAAACGGTCCGCACGGCACTATGAGCAACGCGCACAGAACAGTTGCAAGATTAATCATTGTACCAGCGCGAAAAATCCAGCTCGTTGTTGCGCTATATACAGCGCCCTTGTTTAATAACTTGATAATATCATAGTAAGGTTGCAACAGCGGCTGGCCTTTTCTGCCGGCAAACTTCGCCTTAACCCGGTTTATTATCCCGATTAGAAACGGAGCCAGCAACAGCGGCGTTAGAAATGAAAATAGCGGTTTTAAAATAGATGCATTCATAGGTTGTTATCCAAGTTTCCAGATCAAAAGCAGCAACAAAGTGATAGCGATATACAGGATATAAATCTGGATATATCCGTGTTGCAAAAATCTGAATTTGACCAAAATTTCTCTGACTTTTAAGAACAACGGCTGGTAAACCTCGGTGTGGCAGAGGTCGGGCGTTTCAGAATGAAAACTCCCCTTTTCAGGGAAGACTCTTCCAGAAATGTGGCTATGGTATCTTGTTCTTAAAATCGGTTTGAACAGCTCTATAAAAGGTTGAGCAAACGAAGAAGCCGTATATTGCATCCTTTCAGTCGGTCTGGCATAACCGCAATCCCAGGTTACTGATGTTGAAACAGTCCGTTTATTCAATAACTTGATCTTAACAAGAACAAACAGAGCCGATAACACAATCATTGCAATTCCAATCACCCCGATAAAACTGAACATTGTTTTTAATTGAACCTGACAGGGTGCAAAATCCATATCCACGCCCGGCGCTATGCTTTGAACCGCAGATGTCAGATACGGAATGATTAAAGCCCCGCTTAAACCGATTAGCAGGCATAGCGCTGAAAGCGCAAGCATAGGAATTATCATTAAAGCAGGCGATTCTTGCGCATTTGAACAGTTTATTGAACGCGGTTCGCCGATAAAAACTATGCCGAAGGCTTTAGCAAAACAGGCTGCAGCAAGCCCGCCAATCAAACCAAGTCCGCCTATTAACCCCGCGCCGCATAGCGCAAGCGCAATATCTTTTGAGATCAATGCGTATCCGCCAGAAATAAAAATTGTTACCTCGCTGAGAAATCCATTAAACGGGGGCAAGCCGCTGATCGCCATCGCCCCTATTAAAAACGCCGCCCCGGTGTAAGGCATCCGCTTAATTAGCCCGCCCATTTTATCCAATTCACGCAAATGGGTAGAATGTAAAACACTGCCGGCTCCCAAGAATAATAACCCTTTAAAGACTGAATGGTTTAAAACGTGCAACAACGCCCCGGTGAAACCTAAAAAAGTTAAAGCAGGAATTTTGTAAGATAATCCCAGCAACCCGACGCCAATACCCATTGTGATTATCCCTATATTTTCAACGCTACTGTATGCAAGCAATCGTTTTAAATCACGTTGTCCTATTGCATATAAGACACCAATTGCGCCAGACATAATACCAATGGACAGCGCCGCAATGCCCCACCAGTGAGGGATAGAATTAAACCAACTAATAGCCCTTAACAAACCGTAGATTCCGGTTTTAATCATAACCCCGCTCATCACCGCCGAAACATAACTCGGCGCGGCAGGATGCGCCTCAGGCAACCAGATATGCAAAGGAACGAAACCAGCCTTTGCGCCAAAACCAATTAACGCCAGAACGAAGAGCAAACTCGGGCTCGGAACGGATAACCCCTTTTTTGCCCAGACGGAAAAATCAAAACTCCCAGTCTGCGCGGCAGCGAATAAAAATAATACAATTAAAAAAATCGTTCCCAAGTGTGTCGCTATTAAATAAATCCAGCCTGATTCCTGTTGCTGGGAGGATTTGAGTTGGTCTCTAATGACAAGAAAAAATGAAGAAACAGCCATTACTTCCCATGCAATCAGGAAAACGATTCCATTGCCCGCTATAACGACGAAGACCATACTGATGAGCAATAGTAAAACCAGTCCCCAGGATAATGGCTTTGAGAACCCTGTTTCAGATTTCCATTCATATGCTATCGCGTATATGGCTGCCAGTGAAGTAAGGCCGCAGATCGGAATTATAAACCACGCCGAAAGCGGGTCTATTGATAGCGCCATTTTTTCTAAAATAAAATTCCAGTTAATATAAACCTTTTCACAGGAATTTAATGCAACCGTTCTCAAGCAGGCGAGAATGGCAAATATTGAGCCAGCAACCACGCTCAGAGCGCCAGTTGCCGCGCATAGCCTATCGTTTTTCCTTATAAAAAACAAAATCGGAATAGCAAAAAACCAGATAAGCGCCGAAATCAAAAGCAGTTTCATAGTGAATAAAGATTAGTTCTTTTTCTGATTATCCAGAAAATTTTCAAACTCCTCTATCATTTTAAAAATTTCCTTTTCAGGAGGCGATTGATGGAGAAAAATTTTCACATTCTCATTTTTTAAAAAATAAGAAAGTTTGGACAAAATTCTAAGGTGCTTTCTCACAGAAGGGCTAAGAATCATAAAAATCGTGGTAACTGGAACACCGTCTATTGCCCCGAAATCCACCGGATTTTCAGTAAAACAGAGCGTAGTCTGTGGTTTGTTAATATTTATTACTATAGGACTTCTAAGATGCGGAATTGCAAAACCATCGCCTATGGCTGTGGAACTGAGTTTCTCTCTGGCAAGCACCATTTTTAATAAATAGTTGCGGTCTGCATCTTCAGGAAGTCTCATTTTCTCAATTATATTCTTTAAAACCTCTGATTTGGTTTTACCTTTTATTCCATAAAATATTCCGCCCGCCTTTATAGACTCGCTAAGCAGATGATTGTGGTTCTCGGTAGAATCCGAATCATTTAAAAGTTCGTCCGGAACCTGCATCTTGCGCAAGAACGCCCATTCAAGCACCTCTTCGCGATTAAACGAATAAAAGTCCCCATCGCGGTGCGCCTTGAGTTCGCCCTTACGAACCCAAGCAGCAACCGTTCTCTCTGTTGTTTTAAAAATTCTAGCTAAATCTTTAATAGTAAATTGCATTTTAAAAAAAACTTTTACCTGAGATTTACTCTCTGGGTGTCGGAAGTCCAGAGGCTTTTCTGAACTTTGAAATCAATTATCCCTTATAGCTGCCTAACTGGCAGCAATAATGCCACTTTACACAATGCTTATTTTTTAAATTTGTCAAGAGACAAATAATTTTTGTCTTTACCTGCCAAGATAATCTTTTGATATCATCTCTTGATAAATTTCACCTTTCAATATTAGAGAATTAGAAATTTATTCGCATTTTTAAATATTATTTTTAAACTTATAATAAATGCGCTGGTTAATTTTGCAGGCTTTGTTGTTTATACCGTTTTTATGCGGCTGCGGCGCGGTTACAAAACCGGTTTCCACTGCTGGCTCGGTCACTGTGAAGGCTGTTTCAATTACTGGAAATGTTGCCGCTCAAACGGTTAAAACTTCAGCAAGTGTAACCTCGCAGGTAGTTAAAACTGGCTCAAAAACAACTCTCGCTATTGCAAAGGAAGGTGTTAAGACCGGAGCCGAAGTCGCAAAACATCAAACTGTGTTCCTTAAAGATGTGGCAACAGGAGTGATAAAAGAGGTTCCCTGGAAAGAAGGACTAAAATTGTATGCGGCGACACAGGGGGCAGATATTGATATGTACGGAAAAGCCTTTACAATATTCCGAAACGGCGGCGAAAAAGTTATAAAAACCGACTGGAAAAAGATAAACAAATCTTCCGGCAACCCGGAGTTGAAGCCGGGAGATTATGTTGAGATTAAACCGATGAAAAAGTAAATTAATGACCTATGAGGATTACAGAATAATTGAGACTAGGAATCGGCGGGAAGCGTTTGATTGGGGGCTTGTCCTTGCGAGCCAGAATATTGAGGCGATAATAGAAAGGTCGCCGGAGACAGGAAAATATATAATCCTTGTTCGCGAACCAGATTATCTGCGAGCAATTGAACAATTGCGAATTTATCAGGTTGAAAACCTCCACTTCCGTCCTGCATACCGGATTGAGATTGCAAAGAATCTATTTGACGGACGGAGCATTTTCTGGGCAGCAGCAATAATCTTAATTTACCTGATAGATACAGAATCAAAAATAGATTTGCGCGACGCCGGTATGATGCACAAAAGCGCGGTGTTAAATGGAGAATGGTGGCGATTATTTACAGCCGTAAGCCTTCACAACGATTTATCTCACCTTGCAAGCAATGTAACCACTGGCTTCATCCTTCTCGGAATTGCGATTGTCTATTACGGAGCCGGGCTCTCAATATTACTAACCTTTTTATCTGGGGTTGTTGGAAACCTTACCGGGCTGTTTCTCCACACGCAGGACTATTACGGGCTCGGCGCCTCAGGAATGGTCACAGGGGCGTTGGGATTGCTTGCGGCAAGCGGATGGTTCTCGGTAGAATCTGACTCGACGTCAAAAATCAAATTCAGCATTAGCCGCTTAGTCGCTGCCTTTATGTTATTCATCTTAATAGGCGTTAATCCAAAATCAGATATACAGGCGCACCTTGGCGGCTTTATATCCGGGTTATTTTTGGGAATCCTGACTACAAAGATTCTAAAAAAACCATCCCGATTTTATTTTTTAAACACAACCGCGTTTATTGTTGCAATCGGGTTGTTCTTATTCGTCTGGTGGCGGGCATTAAGATGACGACGGTTATTTACGTTCCTGAGCGAGTTTATCCAACCGCTCATCCAGCCGCCGCATCTGCTCTTTTAATTCCGCAACCTGATTTTCCAGCCGTTTGAATTGCTCGCCTGCCATCGGAGTAGGCGCTGGCATTGGTTGCATTACACCCGGCTGATGAGGTCTAAATGGCTGCGCTGGCGGCTGCGGTATGTTTTTTAACGGCTCTCTTACTAACCGCTTGCCCCCGGCGAGCCTTGCGTCAATCTCCCTTTCTACCCTCTCTGCAATATCTGGAAAACCAGCGGCGCGCAGGTTATCTATTGCAATCCTCACCCTTTCTCCGAACTCTTCCTTCATCTTTGGTTTCTCAAATTGAGCCTCTTTATCTTTGGCTTCAATATCTCTTTTTTCTCTCCAGGGCTTATCCCCCTCTCCTTCTTCTCTTACTGCCCTGTCTCTCGTTTTTACCGCGTCTTTCTTCACAACTTTCTTTGCTTCAACCCTGCCTTTTTCAGAGTCGTTGTCATTTTTGCCGGCTACAACAAATCCAATACCAATGATTAGCGCCGCAACCAGAATTAACTTTAAAACTGCATAGTTCTTCATAAATACATCTCCTGCTTAATTTTTAGGGCTATATAGAAATATTGACCGTTTTATTAAAAAATCAACTGTTTTATTTTGCCCTTAAACCCTAAGCTAATTAGGAAAAACACGTTTCGGGTGAAATTGAGTTTGTAAAAATTATTTAGTAATAGACTGAACATTCCGCGAAGGGGCAAACGTTTTTTGGACTGCGGTGTCCCGCATGCGGGAAGTCGCGACACCGCTTTGTGAGATTGGATAATACAAAATCAAAACAACAATACCAGACTAACGAATGAGATTTATTCTCGAATTTTGTATTTCTTATCAAAATTTGTGTTTAATTAAAAATGCCAGTTGATTTTTTGTTCTTTTTTAAGATTAATTTGTTATTGTTAAAGCAAGTATGGTAAGTAAAAATTGAAACGCGTGAAGTGTTTATTTAACAAGAACCACTGGGTTTTGCTAATCCTGCTGGTGGTGGTTTGCGGTTCATACGGAGCCGAGCGGGTGGTTTATTCACAAAATTTTGAAACTGCAACGCCCGGCGCCGTTCCTGATAGTATGGTTGTTCTTGATGGAAAGTTTTCGGTAAAAGAAGAAAAAGGCAACAGGTATCTTGAGTTGCAGGGGGTTCCGCTTGATAATTATGCAATATTATTTGACGAAGAGACCGATAATTCTGCGGGAATTACCGCGCGTGTTCGCGGCGAATCAACCGGAAAACGACTTCCCTCTTTCTCTGTTGGGCTATATGGAACGGCAGGTTTCAGCCTTCGCGTTTCTCCCGGCAGGCGCGCAATTGAGTTGTTTAAAGGGAATGAATTAATCGCCACAACGCCATTTGAATGGAAAGGAGATGGAAAATGGATATGGCTAAAATTGAAGGTAATTAACGCGACGCCTTCTGTTATCTCTGGCGAGGTGTGGTATGAAGATGATAGAATGCAAAAATGGCAGATAAAATGCGAAACCGCTAAGGCAGGCGTTGGAAAGGCTTTTATTGCGGGAATACCCTTTTCCTCAAAACCGATTCACTTTGACGATATAACTTTAGTAAAGATTGACAACGAATGAGTGGGAAAGACAAAACCGAGTTTAGATGCCGTTCGTGCAGCAGCGAGCGCGGAAACATTATCCTTGACCTCGGCATTCAGCCGCTCGCTAATAATTTGTTAAACAAATCCGATCTGGATTCCAGTGAACCAAAATTCCCCTTGAGGCTCGCAGTTTGCGACAATTGTTATCTGATGCAGATTGTTGACCTTGTGCCGCCAGTAAAGTTGTTTTCTGAATATTTTTATTTTTCTTCATTTTCCGACACCATGGTTGAACACGCCCGCAAGGCGGCGCGGCGCTATATAAAAGAATTCAATCTAACATCCAACAGTTTTGTTATAGAAATCGCAAGCAATGACGGGTATCTGTTAAAAAATTTTGTTGAGGCAAAAATTCCCTGTCTCGGCATTGAGCCGGCGAAAAATGTTGCCGAAGTGGCTATTAAAAATGGAATACCGACAGTGGTTGAATTTTTCGGCGAACAATACGCGCGCAAATTAACCAGAGACGGTAAAAAGGCGGATTTAATTCTTGCAAACAACGTCTTTGCCCACGTGCCGGATATAAACGGTTTTGTTGAAGGTCTAAAGATAGCGTTAAAGCCGGACGGCTCTGTTATCCTTGAATTTCCCTATGGAATTGAAATGGTTGAAAACAACGAATTTGACACCATCTACCACGAGCATGTCTTTTACTTTACTATGACTGCGCTTGTCCCGCTGTTTGCTTCGCACGGATTGCAGATTTACAATGTTGAAAGAATTCCTATTCACGGTGGCTCATTAAGGCTATTTGCGGGACATCCGCGCGAACACTCAATCGGCGATTCAGTAAAAACACTCCTTGAAGAGGAACAGAACAAGGGAATTAAGGATTTAAATTTTTACCTCTCTTTTTCTGAACGGGTTAAAAAACTAAAAGACGAACTTGCTTCGCTTCTCTATGATTTAAAATCTCGGAAAAAAACTATCGCCGCATACGGCGCTTCGGCAAAGGGGACAACGCTTTTGAATTATATCGGGCTTGACAATTCGCTCATTGATTTTATTGCCGATAGAAGCCTTTATAAACAGGGAAAATTTAGCCCGGGTATGCATATACCCATTGTGCCGCCTGACTGGTTGATAAAAAAACAACCAGATTATACATTGCTTCTAACCTGGAATTTTGCCGATGAGATAATGAACCAGCAATCCGAGTACAGAAAACGAGGCGGAAAATTTATAATACCGATCCCCGAGGTGAAAATAGTCTAACAACTATGCGATTCATTAAGGCAAAAATACCCGGTGTTTATCTGATTGAACTTGAGAAACGCGAGGATGAACGCGGTTTTTTAGCAAGAACTTTTTGCGAAAACGAATTTAAATCTATCGGTCTGAACATACATTGGGCGCAGTGCAGTCTTACATTTACAAAAAAGAAGGGCACTATTCGCGGATTGCATTATCAGGCAGAACCAAAACCGGAGATCAAACTTGTCCGCTGCGTTTCTGGCGCTATCTACGATGTTGTTCTTGACATTAGAAAAGACTCCCCCTGTTACGGGAAATGGGAGGCATTTGAACTTTCATCTGAAAATAGACTCGCCCTCTATATTCCGACAGGCGTAGCGCACGGCTTCCAGTGTCTTGTGGACAACTGCGAACTTTATTATCATATATCAGAATTTTACCATCCAGAACTTGCCCGCGGAATAAGATGGAACGACCCGCAGGTCGGAATCCCCTGGCCTGTTGAAAATCCCTTTTTATCCGAGCGCGATAAAAACCTTCCGCTTTTATCAGAGATTAACAGATGAGCCACCAACAAACCTATTTAAATAACGAACAGTACGCCGAGTTCCTTGCCGGCTGGGAGAGCGGATTTTACGCCAAATATGCCGATGCTCTGAAGCCGGAGACGCCCGGAGGCAAGGCGCTTGATGTCGGCTGCGGCGTTGGACAGGTTCTTGCCAGACTTCAACAACAGGGCTATGAAGCCTACGGCGTAGACGTTTCAAAACCAAATATTGAACGGGCTTCAAAAATTTCCCCGCGCGCTAAACTTTACGACGGAAGAAACCTGCCTTTTGACAGCGATTACTTTGACAGCGCAGGCGCGTTAAACGTGCTTGAACACGTTGAAGAACCAGAAAAGTTTATTTACGAATTGGTCAGAGTAGTTAAACCCGGCGGCAAAATAGTCCTTTCAAGCCCGAATTTTTTTAGAGTCATCGGCTTCAGAGATTATCATCCAAAAATGCGCGGGATTAAAAATAAATGGCAAAATTTTAACAGGATATGTCAAAAATTATCCCAGATCAACAAAGACCCAGAGAATGTGCGGTTTGATAGAATGACGCCGATAGTCAAAGAACCGTTTACGCCCGATGACGACGCAATTGTTGCCACTAACCCGTTTGAAATGGAGTTTTTCCTCGTCCGCGCCGGTTGCAAGATTGAGTCATCGGTTTGCACCGACAGGTATGTTCCCAAAATTATTGACGTCCTGCTGAACCTTGGACCATGGAAAAGATTGATGTTTAACGCGTTTATTGTCGCAAGAAAAACCGTATAATAAAATGACAGGAACATTCATCAACGCCGCAGCAATTTTAGTGTTGCTTGCATTATTTTCTTTATTTCCAAAACTGCAGATGTCGCCCCGGCTTGAACGGATATTAAAAAATTTAATCGGAGCCTTTACGTTTTTCACCGGGATAAAATTGATGATTAAACTTTTTGACCCTGGATTTCAACAAGGGCTCGGTTTTATACTCATTGCGGTTGTTTCCTTAATAATCGGGAATATAATCGGCAAAATCCTAAAGGTTCAGGAATTTTCAAACAGACTCGGACAATTTGCCTTACGCTCGCTGATGCGAGCCAGAAATGGAGAACGAATTAGTTTTAACGACCGTCTTGCCGCCTGCGTTGTCTCTTATTGTTTAAACCCGATAGGAATAACCGGCGCTCTGCTTGAGGGGGTTACTTCAAATTTTTACATCCTGATCGTTAAATCTGCTATGGATGGTTTCAGCGCCCCCGGTTTTGCTAAGGTATTTGGTATCCTGCCAATAGCGTTATCAACCCTCCCTTTAATTGCATGGCAAGGGTTTATTTCGCTCGCGTCAATGTACGCGGTAAAATCCGGATTTTTCTCAAACCCGACCGTCGATTATTCAATTGACGGCGTCTGCGCACTGCTCTGTTTTATCTTCGTCCTTCCAATCTTAGAAATTAAAAAGGTTAATCTTGCAAATTATCTGCCCTCGCTAATAATTGCCCCGTTCATTGCTCGTTTGTTTTTATAAATTTTAAATCTGTTGTTGAAACATAAGCCCTGATTTGCTTTATGATAATGTCATTGATTAAATTCTATAAAAATGAATTTGCCAAATAAATTAACAATAGCGCGATTATTGCTGACGGTTGTCTTTCTTATAATCTTGCATTCAAATATCAGTTATAAGGAGACGGCGGCGCTTGTGGTGTTTTTAATAGCCGGAATAACCGACCACCTTGACGGCAGGATTGCCCGCAAGAACAATATGATTACAAACTTCGGGATTTTGATGGACCCGCTGGCGGATAAAATCCTCACCTGCACAGCCTTCATCTCCTTTGTTGAATTACAAATCCTGCCAGCCTGGATGGTTGTGATAATCGTAACACGAGAACTTGCAATAACCGGTTTGAGATTGCTTGCCGCTTCAAAAAATATTGTTCTTGCGGCTGAAAAAATGGGCAAACACAAGACAACATCTCAAATCGTCGCGATTATCGCGATACTTACCTTAATCAGTTATCGGCAATGGGGAGCGGCAGGCAGAACAATCTTTGAATATCCTTTGCTCGGAGCGCCCTGGATAGCCTGGTTTCCTAAATTGTCGGTCTGGATCGCGGTGATATTAACAGTAATCTCCGGCGGCTATTATTTATGGAGAAACCGTCAGATTTATCTTCAAGATTTATAAAATAACTGTGGATTTTAAAAAAGCCATTCTATTTATTAGCGAAGGTTTTGGCTCAGGCATATCGCCAGTAGCCCCGGGCAGCTGCGGCTCGCTGGTTGGCATACTCTGGTTCTTTCTATTACTAAGTTTTAAAAGTCTCTATTTTTATCTATTCGCAATAGTCTTCTCCACAGCGATTGCGGTTTTTATCTGCGACGCGGCGGAAAAAATATTGCAGGTAAAAGACCCTTCGCGCGTTGTTCTTGACGAAATCATTGCCGTTCCAATCTGTTATTCAGGATGGATATTCTTGATGGCTGGAAAAGAAGTTCCGTCACCAGCCTACTTTTTATCAGGAAAAAAAATCCTTGCTTTTGCCGGCGTTTTTCTCACATTCAGACTGCTTGACGCGATTAAACCGTTCCCGATTGGCGTAACGCAACGGCTGCCCGGCGGCATAGGAATTGTTGCCGATGACGTAGTCGCCGCAATATTTACCGCCGTTATTTGGGCGCTTGTTTTGAAACAATTTTCAAACTGGTTTGCGATATTTTGATTGAGATGATAAAAATCAAAAGCGAATTTTTAGCAGATAGAAGAATCCGTGTCGCTGGCATTAACAGACAGCGCCCCTTGCGTCTCAAGGGTTAAAAGACATATCTATCACCATTATTGCTACGCAGCGCGAGGTGGTCTATCGTGAAAAATCTTTGAGGAATTTCATTTTATCCCGCTACATACATTCCCCCTTATTTGATAATGACTTTGATTAAAGTCTTCCCATTGGCTTCATTATTTCACTGGCTAAGAAGATCAATCGTTCAGGCGAAATCCGTATTTTTAATAAACCGCGAATAATCCCGCGAGGCGGATTCTCATAGATAAATCTGGTTACTATTTCACTAACTTCATCCGCGCTGGCGGCAGTGGCTACCAATCGTAACAATTCAAAATCGTCAAGAAACAAGGCTGGATGAATTTTCATCAATATCTTTGCGGGCAAGAGCGTGTGCGGATAAAGAGACCTGTAGAATACGGTTTTGTAATAATCGTCTTTCTTATATCCAAAATGGTCATAAACATCGGACTGAAATGTCATAGGAACCGTTGTTTCTAATTCAATATAATCCAAGACGAGACAATAATAAACAATTTGAACAAAGCGGTTTTTAAATGCAAATTATTTATTAAAATGCCGCAATTTGACGCAAACAGAGAGACGACAGTAACAGACGCAGAAAACGGGCTTGCGCGGGAAAAGATTGTTAGGGCGTTGTATATTCATATCCCGTTTTGCGCCAAAAAATGCGTTTATTGCGCCTTTTACTCCGCGCCGCCTACCAACAACCAGATTGAGCGATACTGCCGCGCGCTATTGAGAGAGATTGCGATTGCTGCGGAAATTGTCAGACCAAAAACCATCTTTTTTGGCGGCGGCACCCCTTCGCTATTGAGTGTTGAACAGTGGAAACAATTGCTCGGCGGGATGGAAAGGTTAAATCTGCTTGGCGCCGAAGAGTTCACAATTGAGTGCAATCCAGCCACTGTATCAGCTGATAAAGCCGCGCTCTGGATTGACTACGGAGTAAATCGCGTTTCTTTAGGCATTCAATCGTTTAACGACAGCATCTTAAAGTTTCTTGGCAGAATCCACGATAAAAAAACCGCTCTATCCACTTATGATATTCTACGTAAAGCCGGATTTACAAATATTAATATTGACCTGATTTTCGGCATACCCGGACAAACGTTGGACGACTGGCGTCAGACGCTTTTAGAAGCCGTCTCGCTTCAAACCGAGCATATCTCCTCTTACGAATTAACACCGGAGGAAGATACTGAATATTTCAAAAATTTTTCTGCTGGGGCTTACTCTATTGACGAAGACCTAAACTCGGCAATGTATGATGAACTTGTTGAAATAACATATTCTGCCGGATTTTTTAGATACGAGGTTTCAAACTTTGCAAAGGATAGCGGTAATCGCAACATCCAGACAGAATTGAACGATATCCCATCATACTGTTGCAGACACAATATAAACTACTGGCGCGGCGGCTGCTATTTTGGCGCTGGAGCCTCTGCGTCAAGTTTTCTAAACGGCATCAGAAGAAAAAATGTTTCAAACACAAACCTTTATTGCGAACTTCTTGAAAATGGCAAGCAACCGATTTGCGAAGTTGACGACATCCCGCCAGTTAGCCGCGCCGGCGAGATCGCCGCGTTTGGCTTGAGAATGGCAATTGGATGGAATTTTGACGAGTTTAAAAAAATGACCGGATTTGATTTGAGGGAATTATGGAGCAATGAGATGGAAAGACTTGTCAATCTCGGTTACGCAACTCGGGATGAAAAATCGTTCAGGCTGACGTCAACCGGTTTGAGATATGCCGACTGGGCGGGCGAACTGTTTTTAAAATAGTCTATGGTATTAATAGTTGTCCCTCTCGCGCTACTCCCGGTTAAGCGCGATATCTCTAATTGCTATCGGATAGCAACGCGAGGTAATTTGCCTCTAAATATCTCTGATGAATTCAATCTTTCCGAAAACGTTTTTTTATTTTGCGCTGGATACAGGTTAGTTCTTTTCTTTAACTAATCGGTTGATTCAAACCAGTTCGGACATTATTTTATTTGATATGACACTTGCTCAGCAGATGGCAGAGTTAGCCGCAAAAGCAAAAGCGGCTGCGCGACAACTTGCTAAACTTACAACAGAAGAAAAAAACGGGTCTCTTTTAGCGATGGCTGACGCGATTGAAAAAGAAGCCGCGCGCATAAAAGAGGCAAATGCCATAGATATGGAGCAAGGCGCAGCAGCCGGGCTTTCAGCGGCAATGCTGGATAGATTAAGACTTGATGATAAGCGCATCTCATCAATGGCAAAGGGTTTGCGCGAGGTTGCGGCTTTGCCTGACCCGGTTGGACGCATTCTTGATGAACGGATAAGACCGAACGGGTTGAAACTGCAAAAGGTTGCAGTGCCAATCGGCGTTATTGTAATAATATACGAATCGCGTCCGAATGTTACCGCAGATGCCGCCGGGCTCTGTTTTAAAAGCGGCAACGCCACAATCCTGCGCGGCGGAAAAGAGGCGATCAATTCTAACAAAGTAATTGCGGAAATTATGATTGAAGCCGCAAAAAGGTATCTGAATGGATTTCCTGAAGACGCAATTCAAGTTGTTCAAACAACAGACCGCGCCGCAATTAAGGAACTTCTATCGCTTACCCAATATATAGACCTCTGCATCCCGCGCGGAGGCGAAGGATTAATACGGGCTGTGGCTGAATGTTCAAAAGTTCCAGTCATAAAACATTACAAAGGCGTCTGCCACGTCTATGTCCATTCAAAAGCCAATATTAATATGGCTCAACAGATAGTGATGAACGCAAAGTGCCAGCGCCCGGCTGTGTGCAACGCAATGGAGACATTGCTCGTGGATAAGAATATTGCCGCCGATTTTCTGCCGGGAATCGCAAAACTTTTATGGGAAAAAAATGTTGAAATTCGCGCCGACCAGCAATCATACAACTTGCTAAACCCAATCTCGCTTGGGAGAAAACTTGTTAAGGCGCAGGATTCCGATTTTTACAATGAATACAACGACTACGTGATGAATCTGCGCGTTGTTGACGGCGTTCAAGAAGCCATTGACCATATTGCAAAGTATGGCTCGGCGCATTCTGACGCAATTGTGACTGATGATGAAGAGGCTGCCCGCGCTTTTTTGAATGAAGTAGATTCCGCCGCGGTTTACTGGAATGCTTCAACAAGATTCACCGATGGCGGCGAATTTGGAATGGGAGCAGAAATCGGTATCAGCACCGACAAAATCGGCGCCCGCGGTCCTATGGGTCTGGAAGAACTCACAAGTTATAAATGGATTTGCATCGGCTCCGGTCAATTGCGAAGTTAAAACGGTTTCATAAATATAAAATTCCATATAACTCTGGCTCATTGGTTAAAGGGTGATTTTCCGACTGGCAAAAATTAAGGTAAATATGAAATCAAACCCAGATGTTCAAGATAATTAAGACTATTTTCGGAAATGGAATTTGAAAAGCATCTGGGCTTTGTAAAGTTGGTAAGTTATATGAATTCCGTGAAGCAGGGCAAGAACAAGCAATACTATGCCGGAAACCCTTTCTAAACGGAGTAGCGCTCGCTCATCAAGTTTTCCGTGTCCGCGAGAACTTGCCCACGCAAGAAAAAAATACCAGACCCCGGTTCCCAGAACAACTCCGCCGATACAGGAAAATTTTCCGCCAGCGTTCGCAGGAACCCATTCACGGGAAATAAAATTCGCGGCAAGAATAATCCAGAATAGTAAAACGCCGGGATTGCCTAATACGCGCGTTAGTCCAATTCCAAAAGCCGTGTGCGGATGCAATTTTTCTTCTACGCGGCTCTCTATCTTTTTTTCAAATTCTTTATCTTTTGGATAAAACCTGACAGGGTCTGTAACAGAACGGGAAAACAAAAATTTTACCCCGAGATAAAGCATAAAAACAAAACTGAACAACTCCATTGCAGCCTTAACGTAGCCGCCGGTGAAAAACGACGCAAATCCCGTAAATGCGATCGCGCAATAAATCGTCTCGGCAACAACCGCGCCGATGCCGATCAACGTTGCCCATTTCAATCCCCGTTTTGCCCCTTCATTAATTATCGTCAGATTAATAGGTCCAACGGGAATTGAGAGCACAAGCCCGCTTAAAAATCCAACAAGACAGGCAAGGGCAAAAGGATGATTATCAAACATATTTTAAAAACTACTGTTGCTTCTTTAAGTCGGAAGATTGATCGTTTTCATTTTCTGTCGTTTCATCAACCTCTTCCTCCTCTTCTTCAATCTGACGTATCATTTCTGTTGAAATTCTCTTACGGATAAATCCGTAAAGCAGATAGGTTAGCAAAATCAGCGGCAAAACTATCGGCAAGATTTTGTTTCTTAAAATAAGCAGAGCGCCAATAAAAAGGATGATAATAACCATTTTGGTGAATCCGCGTGTAGCGCGAAGGTCAAACGCCTTAAATGATGGATATCTGACCTCGCTGACCATCATAATGGATAAAAATATCAAGATCGGCAAAAGCGCGTATCGCCAGTCGCTTCGTTCAAGACCTTTGTCTTCCCACCACATTAAAAACAGTGTCAGTGAAGCCACAAGCCCTGCCGCCGCCGGTATCGGGAAACCGATAAAATCCTTCGAACTGCTCTGTCCCATAGCCGACAAACAATTAAACCGCGCAAGCCTCAATGCCCCGCATACCAGATAAACAGAGGCGATAAACCAGCCAACTTCCGGAAAATCTGTAAACATATCTTTTAAGACAATCCTGTGAACCAGAAATGCCGGAGCAACTCCAAAAGAAATTAAATCAGCAAGAGAATCAAATTCGCGACCGAACGGGCTGTCTTTTCCTCCCCAGCGGGCGACGCGTCCGTCAAGAATATCAAATATGCAGGCGAGCAGAATAAAGAACAACGCCATTTTAATATCTTGATTAAAAGTAGGCGAACCCACCCTGGCGTCAACGATCTTGGTCAGCGACAAAAAACCGCAAATAAGATTGCCGGCGGTCATCAGGTTTGGCAGAAAATAAATCTTCAACTTCGGCGTTTCCTGATCCGCGCCGCTAACCGGACCTTTTTTTTCTGAATTCTCCATTTCTTTTATTAGACTACGAAAATTAAAAATATCACTAATATTTTGCCAGTATAGTCTCGCCGCCTTTAACTTTGTCGCCAATATTCACAACAACCTTCATCTGAAGCGGCAGATAAATATCGCACCTTGAACCGAATTGAATAATGCTGATTCGCTCGCCGCGATTTACCTCGTCGCCAACTTTTACCCAGGGGATGCACCGACGGGCTAAATAGCCGGCAATCAACCGGACGCCAATTTTCCCTCCAGACACCTCCGGGTTCTCAATGCCGATTAATACATTCTCGTTTTGCAAACCGCAATCGGTTTTATAAGCAGCGAGGAATTTGCCAGTATGATGTTGCAGATAGACAACTTTCCCGGATACCGGCGCGCTTTGAACGTGAACATCAATCGGAGATAAAAACATAGAAACCCGTCTGCAAGGTCCCCCGATAAACTCCGATTCATTATATTCTTCAATCACATCTATCCGACCGTAGCCCGGGGACAAAACGCAATTTTTATCATCCGGTATTTTGGGTTCTGGATCGCGAAAGAAAAACAAAACCGCGCACGAAAAAACTATCCATAACAGAAGCGGCAAATAGGCTAATGCGGCTATTGTAGCGCTCAAATAGCGCGCCAGAATACCGACAACATAAACACCTGCAACAATTATCAGCGCCCGCAATATTAATTTCAAACCAGCCTGCAGCGCTTTTCCCGAATTTCTCATAATGGCATTATAACACCCCCCTCTATCATAGAAAAGCCTATTTTCAGATAATTACCTTAATCATTAGCATTTTAATGAAAAACGCGCTTTTAGGTGAAATTAAATTTGCGCAATTATTTTATGACCAACAATTCACTGGTTGGAAAAGAGCCCGAAGGGGATGAACATCTTTCAGGCTGCGGTTTTTGAGCGCGGTGGCAAGATCGTGAAAACGGCCGCAACACCGCTTTGTGAGTTTAAATAAAAAATCAGACGAATAAAACCAAACACCGAGTTTAATCCTCAGGGTTTGTTTTTTTATTCATTGTGAATTACGGGGTCGCCGTAGAGCGTAAATGTGCCTGCGCGGGTTATATTGACCTCAAGCAACTCGCCTATATGACGCGCAGAACCTTCAAACACGACGATCTTGTTGCAGCGGGTGCGTCCCATCAACCGCTCCGGGTTTTTCTTGCTCGGACCTTCCACAAGGATTTGAACCCGTTTCCCAACAAAGCGGCTATAACGTTGCGCGCCGATCTGGTTCATTAGAGATAGTAGATACTGGTGACGGGATTCTTTTATATCCTGTGGAATTTGGTCTGGCATCGCTGCCGCTTTTGTCCCCTCCCTTGGGGAATATTTGAAAATAAAGGCTTGATCAAATTGCGCTTTTTTAACCAAGTCAACAGTCTGTTCAAAATCTTCATCCGTCTCGCCTGGAAATCCAACAATGATATCGGTGCATATACCGATTTGCGGCTGCACAGTTCTTAACTTTTCAATAATTTCAAGATACCGTTCTCGCGTATGGCCGCGCCCCATTAGTTTTAATATTCTATTGCTTCCGCTTTGAACCGGAATATGAGCGCTTTCCACAAGTTTTGGCAGCCGCCCGTAGGCTTCAACGAGGTCGTCTCCGTAGCCTTTTGGGTGAGGTGCGGTAAAGCGAATCCGTTCAATCCCATCAACCTGATGCACCGCTTCAAGCAATTGAACAAATGGCGTTTTTCCATCTTTATTTTCAATTTCACCGCGACCATAACTTGTTACGATCTGACCGAGCAAAGTAATTTCTTTAACCCCCTGTCTGGCAAGTTCGCGACATTCCTGAACAATATCGTCAATCGGGCGGAAACGTTCTTTCCCTCTGGTATGCGGAACGATGCAAAATGTGCAGCGCTGGTTACAGCCCTGCATAATGCTGACGAATGCCGTTACCGCCTTTTGCCCGCGACCATCAAGCAGATGCTCGCGAATTGCCATCTGGCTGCCAGCCTCTTCGTCAATTTCAACAACTTTATCTTTCTTCCCCGCGACTATTTCATCTACGTAATCCGCAATTCTATGAATTTTCTGAGTGCCGACGACAAGGTCCACATCCGGCAGCCTGTCAATAAGACTTTGACCGCGGCTTTGAGCCATACAACCCATAAAACCAAGGATGACGTTCCGTTTGTTTGCGCGCGCGTCGGCTGCAATAGCGCGCATCTTGCCGAGAGCCTTTTGCTCTGCAAGGTCGCGAACGCTGCAGGTGTTGAGCAGGATTATATCTGCATTCTCTTCGGATTCAACCAATGTATATCCGCGAGCCCGCAACTGAGCCGCAACGGCTTCAGAATCCCGCTCATTCATCTGGCAACCATAGGTCTTTATAAAAACACTGGGCATACTATTTTAAAAAATACCCCGATTAAATTTATAATAATTTTGGTTATATTACCACATCAATGTCCATTTTTAAATATCCACATTTAGAATTTGGTTTGCGCATTAAAAAATATTTTATAAACTTGCCATTGAGAATTAAACCCGAGTTTATGAACGAGAATACGCATTCAACCGATTCGGCGTTCAATACTGCCTCCTCTGATGTAGCGGAGTTGAACGAACTGTTGCAGAAGATTAAAGATGCCGACGACAAAGTTCGCGCCGATGCGGCTGAAAAATTGATAAATCGTGGACCGGCCGCGGTTCAACCGCTGGTTAATACAATGGAAGATAAAAATTTTGAAATAGCAAGGAGCGCTAAACGTGCATTGTGGAAAATGGTAAGATATTCAGGCAAACCCGGCGCCGATAGCAACAGGGAAAAAATCTGCGACCAGTTATTCAAGGCGCTTGAGTTAAAATTATCGGTTCAGACAAAACGGGAACTGCTCTGGATGTTGTCCGAGATAGGCGGCGATGACGCGGTGTCGCAAATATCAAAATATTTTAATAATAACGACCTTAAAGAAGACGCCCGCTGTTGTGTTGAAAGGATTCCTTCTGAAAAGGCGATTTCCGCTCTGCAAACAGCGTTTAAGAAAGCCGATGAAGAGTTCAAATACGCGCTTGCCGAATCGCTGCGAGCCCGCGGGGTAAAGATTGAAGGATATCAGTCGAAAAAACTTATCCCCACACGCCAGACAAACATAGGAAAATAAATTTTCTAAAGCAGATTAGTCTTATTGAATAGGTGGTAGTAACAATTAAACTTTCAATAATGTCCATCACTTTACCTGCGAGCGCTGTGGTTATATTGAGACCCGATGGTATACTGATTATCCTATTTATTTTTTGTCAATTCTTTAGCCTTTTTCTGGATCACTTCCCATGCCTTTTGAACGTGGCGTTTTTCCGTAAATGTCTGTCCAACGCACAGTCTTAATACAAAGCGGTTGTTGAGTTTAGTATGACTGAGATAGATTTCGCCGCTGTTGTTAATGTTGTTTAAGAGTTGTTCGTTAAAATTGTCGTCGCCTTTATAACGGAAGCAGACAAGATTCAAATTTTGAGGGGCGGCGAGTTCAAAGTTATCGCTATTTTTAATCCAGCCGGCAAATGCGCGGGCAAGTGCGATATGATGACGGACGATTTTTTGCAGACCTTCAACTCCATAATGGCGGATGACGAACCAGAGTTTGAGCGAACGGAATCGCCTGCCGAGCGGGATTTGCCAGTCGCGGTAATCAATCACCGCGCCTGTGGCTGTTGCTTGATTTTTCAAATACTCTGGCATTATTGAAAGGGCAAGTATAAGCGCCTTTTTATCCGCAACATAAAAACAGTCGCAATCAAAATTTGTGAACATCCACTTATGGGGATTGAAACAGAAACTGGTGGCATATTGAATTCCATTCAAGATTTGTCTGAACTCCGGACAGATTGCCGCAGTGCCGCCCATTGCACCGTCAACGTGCAACCAGAGATTGTATTTCTGGCATATTTTTCCAATCTGTTCAAGCGGGTCAATTGCGCAGGATGAAGTTGTTCCAACAGTGGCGCAGACGAAGAACGGTTTAAGCCCAGAATCAATGTCGCGTTTTATCTGTTCTTCAAGAAGTTCAGGTCGCATCTCAAAATTATCGTTAACGCCGATTAACCGCAGGTTTCGGCTTCCGATGCCGGCGATTTTAATCCCTTTTTCAATTGAAGAATGAGTTTGCGTTGAGGCATAAGCAATGAGATTGCCGCTTGAACCGCGCAAGTTTATTTCAAAATTAGTTGCCCGCTCGCGCGCCGCGACAATCGCGCACAGAGCCGCGCTTGATGCCGAATCCTGAATCACCCCGCCACCGAGCCCGGATTGAGATTTAAACTTATCCGGCAGATCAAGCATACCGGCAACCCAGTCAAGAACGTGTGTTTCAAGTTCGGTGCAAGCCGGACTTGTTGACCACATCATCCCTTGAACGCCAAGCCCGGCGCAAACCAGTTCAGCAAGTATTGACGGCGGAGAGGTGTTTGCGGGGAAATATCCGAAAAATTTTGGCGATTGCCAGTGCAGAATTCCCGGCAGGATAATTTTATCAAGGTCATTTAATATACTTGAAAACTCTTCTCCTGTTTGCGGTGGCGATTCCGGTAGTTTTGCCCTGATGTCGCCGGGGTTTACCTGCGGCATAACCGGCAGTTCTTCAATCCGCTCGTAATAATTCCTTAGCCATCGCAGAACATCATTGCCATATTTTTCAAACTCTTGCGGCGTCAGATGCAACCTTTTTACCTCATCATCCATAATTTCTTTATATCATCACAATAGTTTAATTACACAATCAAAATGGCGATTTTTTCAATTTATTTTAACCGATATATTTACGACCAATCTTTGAACACATTGTTATAAATATTTCCATTTAATTTGCTCTTTAATGGAGTATTTTTAAATCAGATTCCGTCAAACAAACAGACTGGAAATAAAGATTATGAACGGTATAAAAAGCATTATCTTAAAGACGGCGGCGATTTTAGGGGTTATAGTGCCGGTAGCGGTATTCGGAGCATCAAGAGAAAATGAATGGAAAAAAGTTGAGGAGGCTGTGAACAAAGGGCTTCCTCGTTCTGCGATTGAATTGCTTGATCCTATAATCGCAGGCGCATTAAAAGAGAAGGCTTACGGCGAGGCGGCAAAGGCAATTGCGAAAAAGATTGTTCTTGAATCCACAATTCAGGGAAACAAACCGGAGGAACGGATAGTCCGTATGGAAAAGGCAATTCAAACTGCGCCGCAGCAGATAAAACCGCTTCTTCTAACGTTGCAGGCGAACTGGTACTGGCAGTATTTCCAGAACAATCGCTGGCGTTTTTTAAACAGAACGCAAACCGCCCAGCAGCCGGGAACAGATTTTACCACTTGGGATTTGCCAAGGCTTTTTGCAGAGATTGACAAACTATACTCTCAGGCGCTCGCAAGCGCGGAGGTCTTGAAAAAAACACCGATCGCGCTCTTTGACGAGTTTTTAATTAAAGGCACAGTGCCTGACAATTATAGACCGACGGTCTACGATTTTGTAGCTTATCAAGCCCTTAGTTTTTACACATCCGGAGAACAAGCCGCCGCAAAGCCTGCCGATGCGTTTGAAGTGGCGGCTGATTCTCCTTTGTTTGACACGACAGAACAGTTTCTTAAATGGCGTCCTCAAACCACAGACGTTACAAGCCCAAAGTTGCAGGCGATTTTGATTTATCAGGCGCTTCTTGAATTTCATAAAAACGATACGGACGCATCGGCATTTGCAGACGCCGATCTTGGAAGGCTAACCTGGGGCTGGGGCGTATCTGTTGGCGAGTCAAAAAAGGAGCGTTATAAAACAGCGCTAAAATCTTATATAGATAGATGGGTCGAGCACGAAATCTCAACAATGGCGATTTACCACCTTGCGCAGGTGATAAAAGAGGACGGGGATTATGTCAAGGCAAGAGAGGTTGCCTTGCGGGGGGCGCAGGTCTTCACAGAAAGCCCGGGGTCAAAACTATGCAAAAACCTGATAACAGAGATTGAAAGCAAATCTCTGGCTTTGATGGGCGAAGTTGTCTGGAGCAAGCCGTTCCCGAAAATTGATGTCCGATATAGAAACATTGATATCGTCCATTTTAGAATTTATCCGGTTGACTGGGAAAAACAGATACAAAAGGGAGAGTATTATAACAGATATTTAAACAACGATGAATTAACAAAGTTATTAAAGGAAAAGCCGCTTGTTCAATGGACTGATAAATTAAAACCGCAGACAGATTATAAAGAACATCTCCAGCAGATTGCGCCTAACATAGATTTGAAGCCGGGCTTTTATTATGTAGTGGCAAGTTATCGCGAGGATTTTTCAAATTTCAACAATCAGATTGCCTATCTTGGATTCTGGGCGAGCGAGATTGAAATTGTTGCCGCTGCGCATTCAGGAACAATTAGCGGGCTTGTCGTTGAAGCAAATAGCGGCAAACCCGTTTCCGGGGCACTGGTAACCGTGTGGACACCAGACCAGAATGGACGCTTTGTCTCATCAAAAGAACCGTTAAAAACCGACGACAACGGTTTGTTCACAATCACTAAAGGCAATGAACGAGGCTTCATCATCAGCGCCGTTTACAAAGACCAAAAAGTAGCCACATTTGATATGTTAAACTCGTGGAAGCTAAACCCGCCGCCACCGCGCGAACAGGTCTTTTTCTTTACTGACAGGGCGATCTATCGCCCCGGTCAAAATCTTTATTACAAAGGCATCCTTGTTCGTGTGGATACTGAAAAAGACCAGTACAATGTTATACCAAAGAGAAAGGTTACAGTTATTTTCTCAGACCCAAACGGCAAGGAGGTGGCAAGACAGGATGTTGATGCAAACGATTTCGGCAGTTTCAGCGGGGTTTTCACAACGCCATCGGATAGACTGATGGGAAATTATACATTGCGGCTTATGGGTGGACCGCCCGGAGCGGCGAGCGTGAGCGTTGAAGAATATAAACGTCCAAAATTTAATGTCACCGTTCACCCGCCGAAAGAAGGGGTTAAGCTCAATGATAAAGTCGTGGTAAAAGGAATTGCTGAGACGTTTACCGGCGCGCCGGTAGACGGGGCGGTTGTGAAATGGCGCGTGGTTAGAGAGGTGCGTTATCCTGTCTGGTGGTGGGGCTGGCGCGCCCGGTATTATCCGCACAGACAACCATCTCAAGAGATTGCCTTCGGAACGACAAAGACCGAAAACGATGGCTCGTTTTTAATCGAATTCATTGCAAAACCAGACCCTACGGTCTCGCCTAAAAGCGAGGCGTCGTTTACATTTGCTGTTTATGCCGACGTCACAGATTCAAATGGAGAAACTCGTTCTGCCAGCAGGTTTGTGAACATCGGTTTTACAGCGCTGTCGGCTCAAATTACCGCCGATGACTGGCTAACATCAAAATCGCCTATCTTGTGCTATGTCTTTACAAAGACACTTGACGGGGAGCCGCAAATAGCCGAGGGCTCATTCAAAATTTTTAAATTAAAAGAACCCGTTCGCGTTTATCGTTCGCTTTCAAGATTCATAGACTGGTGGGTAGAGGAAACCAAATTAGAAGAGACCGAGCCAGACCTATCCGATCCTGTTAACTGGGAAGAAGGCGAATTGATACTGGAAAAAGGAATCACCACTTCAAAAGAAGGAACCGCGCAGATAGATTGCAATTTAAAACCGGGCTGCTATCGGGCTGTTTTTGAGACCGTTGATAGATATGGAAAAAAGGTAACCGCACGGAAACAGATAACCGTGTTAGACCCGGAAGCGGAAAAGTGCGGAATAAAAGTCCCGAATATTTTAGCCGCGCCAAAATGGAGCGTTCAACCGGGCGAAGATTTCACAGCGCTCTGGGCAACAGGCTATGAAAGCGGAGTTGCCTTTGTTCAAATTGAACACAGAGGCAAGATAATTAAACAATACTGGACGCCGCAGGACAAAACCCAGCACCTTATAAAGGTGCCGGTAGGCGAAGATTTTCGCGGCGGCTTTACATTGCATATCACGTTTGTCAGGGAAAACGCGGCTTACTTGCAATCCAGATTTGTTGAAGTTCCGTGGAGCAACAAAGAACTTGACCTTTCATTTGAACATTTTACTTCAAAACTTCAGCCGTCGCAGAAGGAATACTGGTCTATTGTTATTAAACCAAAATCGGGGGTCGCGGGCAAAGCAACTGCTGAGAAACGGGCGGCTGAACTGGTTGCCACACTTTACGATGAATCGCTTGATATGTTCCGCCAGAATGTATGGTTAAATCGTTTTAACATTTTTAGACGCGATTCCTCAACAATGTCATTGCGCTTCTGCAACCTTAAAAACAATTTTAATAACGCCCTCGCTTCCTTTGTAACAGTATATCTTCCTGTGGAAATACGGTATCGCGATTTTCCACCAGATATTGTTCAGGGCGGATGGTTCTTTCAAGGAATAAGGAGGGGGATGGCGCCTGGCGCCGGCAGAATGGCAATCGCAGATGCAAATATGGTTATGGAAAAAGCCGCAGCGCCGGCGCCAATGATGGCTTTAGCGGCAAAAAGCGAAGGCGGTTTAGCCGATTCATTTGCCGGAAGCGATAGAAAGGAAAAACAGTCCACCGCTTTAGCTGAGAAGGTGGAAACGCCACCATCTATTGACCTTGCATCAATAACCGCGAGAAAAAATCTCAATGAAACAGCCTTCTTTTATCCGCAACTTGTCTCAGATGAAAATGGAGTGGTCAAAATCCAGTTTGAAATGCCTGAAGCGCTGACGAAATGGAAATTCATTGCCTTTGCCCACGATACACTTATGCGCTCCGGCTCGCTGTCCGCAAGCGCCACAACTTCAAAAGATATTATGGTTCAGCCAAACCCGCCCCGCTTCCTTAGAGAAGGCGATACAATTCTGTTTCCTGTAAAAATTGCAAACAGAACCGAACAGAGACAAAAAGGCAAAGCGCGTCTCAATTTTATGGATGCAACGAGCGGAAAGAATATTGACCATCTGCTCGGCAACAGCAGTGTAGAAATAGATTTTGATATTCCTGCCGGCGAGTCGCGGAGTTATTTCTGGCAGATTGTTGTTCCCGATGGCGCGCCCTACTTGCAATACAAGGCTGTCGCTTCGACTGGAAAAATTTCAGACGGAGAAGAAGGTTACATCCCTGTGTTGTCAAAGAGGATTTTAGTAACTGAATCGCTGACCCTTCCGATAAGAGGCGAAGGGACTAAAAAATTTAGATTTGAAAGCCTGTTAAAATCAAAATCGTCATCTACATTGAGAAATCAAGGACTGGTTGTTCAAATGGTCTCGCAACCTGCATGGTACGCCGTTATGGCATTGCCTTATTTAATGGAATATCCATACGAATGTTCAGAACAGGTCTTTAACAGGTATTACGCAAATTCACTCGCGCGGCATATTGTTAATTCCGACCCGAAAATCAAACGAATCTTTGAATTATGGAAAAACAGCCCGGCGCTGGATAGCCCGCTTGAAAAAAATCAGGATTTGAAATCTGTTATGCTTGAAGAAACCCCCTGGTACCGAGCCGCTCAAAACGAAAGTCAGGCAAGACGAAATGTCGGCGTTTTATTTGACGACAACCGTATGAATAACGAGATGCGACGGGCGCTGGAAAAATTAAAACAGATGCAGCTGCCCGATGGTTTCTGGCCCTGGTTCCTCGGCGGGACAAAGAGCGAGTATATAACATTGTATATTACAACCGGATTTGGACGGCTGCGGCATTTAGATGTTGATATAGACCCGCAGTGCGCTATAAAAGCGTTGCCTGCGCTTGATAACTGGATTTCAGAAATTTATACAAAAATCCTCCAGCGCGACATCAAAGACAAAGATAATCTCTCGGAAACAATCGCAATGTATATTTATTGCCGAAGTTTCTTTTTAAAAGACAGACCGGTCGGCGAGGCAAACCGCGAGGCATTTGATTATTTCGTTAAACAGGCGCGTCAATACTGGCTTCGCCTCCCGCGTCAGTCTCAGGCGCACATCGCAATCGGTCTAAAACGAATTAACAACTTTTATAAAATTAGCGACGACACGACGCCACTGGACATCATAAAATCGTTAAAAGAACGGGCGGTGAATGATGAAGAGTTGGGGATGTTTTGGCGAGATACTGAATTAAGCTGGTGGTGGTACCGCGCGCCGATAGAAACAGAGGCGATGATGATTGAGGCGTTTGACGAAGTCGCAAACGATTCAAAAGCCGTGGAGGATTGCAGAACTTGGCTTTTAAAACAAAAACAAACTCAGGACTGGAAAACCACAAAAGCAACAGCAGACGCCGTATACGCCCTGCTCCTGAGGGGGACAAACTGGTTGGCTTCGGACAAACTGGTCCAAGTTGTGATCGGCGGAATCAATATTACGCCGCAACAATCATCGCAAAAAACAGACAGCGCTCCGCAGGTTGAACCCGGCACTGGCTTTTACGAAAAACGATTTTCACCAGACCAGATAAAACCGTCTCTTGGAGAAATCACGGTAAAAAAGAGCGACACCGGTGTAAGTTGGGGAAGCATACACTGGCAATATCTTGAAGATGTAAGCAAGGTTAAACCTTATACAGGAACGCCACTGACAATTAAAAAATCCCTATTCATCAGACAAACAACAAAACGGGGAAAAGAACTCGTTCCAGTAAAAGGGAGCGTAAATGTCGGCGATGAACTTGTTGTCAGGATTGAGTTGCGCGTAGACCGCGATATGGAATACGTCCATCTAAAAGACCAGCGCCCGAGCGGTGTTGAACCGGTGAATGTTCTCTCGGGTTGCCGTTTTCAGGATGGTCTTGCCTATTATGAATCCACGCGCGACACAGCGAGCCACTTTTTCATCCACTACCTTCCAAAAGGAACATACGTGTTTGAATATCCGGTCCGCGTCCAGCACAAAGGCAAATACCAGAGCGGCATAGCCTCAATCCAGTGTATGTACGCCCCCGAATTTAACAGCCACAGCGAAAGCATTTTGCTTGAAGCAAAATAAAAAGCAATACTTGCAGCCATAAAAACCAGTTAGTTAAGAACTTTCCCTGAATGATTAGCATTTTAAGGAAAAGCGCATTTTTGGGTGAAATTAAATTTGTGAAATTATTTTACAACCAACAATTCACTGGTTAGAACAGGGGCGATTGGTATTAGGTTATTGAGTACATACAGTTAAATAGCGTTGTATTTTAATCAGTTTTAAAATCAAACACCAAGTTCAATGCTCAGGTTGTTGAGGGCTTAATTTTATTTAACTTTACATATTGTTAAATCTTTGTAAGGCTTAATTTATTATGCAAAGGTTGAATTTTATTCTCTTGGCTTGTTTAGCTGGTCTTGTCGGGACTGGCTGCACGACTGTTACAAATCTTACGCCATCTCAATTGCCCAGAGACCCGAGCGGTATGTACAAGGTAGAGGCGGCTTGGAAGACGCAGCAGCAAACGATTCGCGAAAACACGATAAAGGCGTATGTGATGATCGGGACAAATTTTTATCCGATGGAACGGACGCCGCTGATGACAAATCGCTGGGAAGGTGTTATTCCTGTTCCGCAGGACCAGGATTCTATTTATTACCGCTATAAATTTGAATATATGGTTAACGCAATAGCGGCTCCGTATCCGGACAGCAAATTGTCTCCTGAATATAAATTGAAAATCGTTGACCAGAAAAAGTAGCTGTTACAGGCGGTTATTATCTTGTTGAAAGATTTGCCGCGCGATTTGCTTGATATGGAAAAGGCATTGAATTAATTTTGAGTTATGCGCTTGGAGAGAATCATTGAAGTTATTGTTCTGTTTGCGCTGATGCATATAAACGGAATCTGCCAATCGCCGGTGCCGACGCCTGTTGTTCCCCCGCGCCAACCTCAGCTGCCGACATTTGTGCCGACGAATGTTCTTGCGTTTGACGCGGAGGCAAAAGAGTACAACGCAAAGCCCGGCGAGGTTGATATTCCGTTTTCATTTTACGTAACGAATGTTTCAAGCGGGGAAGTAGTGATCCAGAGCGTTCATACTTCCTGCGGTTGCACAATCGCGCAATTGCCGTCAATGCCCTGGAAGATGTCGCCCGGCGAAAACGGCGAGATTAAAGTGCGGATGGATGTGCGGGGCAAAACCGGACAGATTACAAAAACAATCAGTTTGAGCACTACTCACGGATTAAAAATTTTGTCCGCTACTGCAAAAGTGCCATTTCCCGATATGGTGAGCACTACTCCGGAGGAGCGGGAAAGAAATCAACTTATCGCGCGGGCTAACAGACAGGCTGTATTTCGCGGAGATTGCGCCCGCTGCCACGCTGCTCCTGCCGCAGGAAAGATGGGAGCAGAGTTATACAAAGCAACCTGCGCTGTGTGCCACGATGCCGAACACAGGGCAAGTATGGTGCCGGATTTGCGAAATCCTAAACGTCCAGCAACCCGCGAATACTGGGCTGAAATCATTATGTACGGGAAAAAAGATAGTTTAATGCCGGCATTTTCAATTGCCAATGGCGGGATATTAAACGATGAGCAGCTATTTTCTCTGGTTGAGTATATGGTTGGAAAGTTTCAAAAATCTTTGCCGCAAAATAACGCCGCTTTGAAATAAAAAGATTAATTCCGTTAAAACATTTTCAGGATGAATAAAGGCTTGTTTATCACATTTGAAGGGACTGAAGGTTGCGGAAAAACGACACAGATTAAGTTGCTTGCAAGCCGGATAGAATCCGAGTTTAACATTTCGGCAGTCCTTCTGCGCGAACCGGGCGGCACGCCTATTGGAGAAGAAATCCGCTATATTTTAAAGCACAGTCCAAACAACCCTGTTATGAAGGCAGAGACCGAACTTCTCTTGATGAACGCGAGTCGCGCGCAGCTGGTAAGAGAAGTTATCCTTCCGTCGCTTGAAGCAGGAAAGGTTGTTTTGTGCGATAGGTTTTACGATTCTACTGTGGCGTATCAAGGCTACGGACGCGGTTTAAATCTTCAAGAGGTGGAAAATATAATTAATTTTGCCGTTGGAGAGGCGCGACCAGACCTGACACTCCTGCTTTCTATACCGCTTGAATTAAGCCTTAAACGAAGAATGATGAGAAACAACAACGGCGAGGCAGAGACAGGGCTGGCTAACGGAGACAAAACTGCAATACGCGACAGATTTGAGGAGGCTGATATTGATTTTTTCCAGCGGGTTCATCACGGCTTTGTTCAAATAGCGCAAAGAGAACCGCAGCGGGTAAAAGTGGTGGACGGGACAAAATCGGTTGAAGAGGTGTTTGAAGAAATCTGGGCTCTGGTCAAACCTTATATTCAGAAGTTAAAACAAAACTAATAGCCGTGACGGTCTGTATTTTCTAACGATCGTTGTATTAAAACAGCGGAAAATATTGATTTTTAACCCGATTCGGATATTGATGAGGTATGAAAAAATCCGGTTTTGGCATTTTAATATTTTTAATATCATTAATTTTTATGGGAATAAATCAATGCTATGGCGCTTCGACTCATAATGAAATACCGCTATTCAAAGACGGCGCCCCGGGTGAACCGGCGATTGAAGGAGAAGAAAAGGACACAACAAAGCCGACCGACGCCGTTGTTGGAGGCAAGCCAGTTATCAGATTAGGCAATGTAACCAATCCGACGTTGACTTTTTACCCGAGCGAAAAAAACAAAGATGGTCTAACGGTGATAATTTTCCCAGGAGGCGGTTATCATATTCTGGCGATGGACCTTGAAGGAACAGAGATTGCAGAATGGTTAAATTCTATCGGCGTTCACGCTGTCATAGTTAAATATCGCGTTCCTGCAAGGAAAAATCAGGAGCGGTATAAAGCGCCGTTGCAGGACGCGCAGCGGGCAATTCGCATAGTTCGCGCAAACTCAAAACAGTGGGGCGTAAATCCAGAACGAATCGGAGCGCTCGGATTTTCCGCAGGCGCTCACCTTGCAGCCACACTATGCGCAAATTATTCTACAAATTCATACACGCCTGTTGATGACATTGATAAACTTGATTGCAAACCGAATTTTCAAGTGCTCATCTATCCCGCCTATCTTACGATGAAAGAAAAAGACGATGAAATTGCGCCGGAGGTTGCTGTAACATCAAATACCCCGCCGACATTTTTGGTTCAGACAGGCGACGATCCGATTCGCGTCCAGACAAGCATTTATTATTATCTTGCTCTGAAAAAAGCCGGTGTGAAAGCCGAGTTGCACGTTTTTCCAACCGGCGGACACGGCTACGGGCTCAGACAGGGCAAACGAGTTTCAACTCTCTGGCCTCAATTGCTTGAATCTTGGTTAAAGGAATTGTTTTAAACAAAAATCGTTAGCTATTATAAATTTAGCGGAATTTTCTGAATTGTATCTGCAACTGCATAACCATTCAAGCAATTTGCCCTGCGTTGCGAAAAGATAGTGGTAAAACGCATTATCGCAAACAATACAGGGCTACCGTAGTTGCTCATCATTTAAAATTGTCTTCGCTGCGTCGCGGATTTTCCAATATCTTTTTTAAAACAGTTGCTTTATTTTTGGACAGCAATGGTATGAAAGTTAAGTTGTTAAAATTATTTATCGCGATATTGCTGTTGCCCTTTTGCGCTGGCGGATTGGAGACTTTGTGGTTTTTGATTAAAACCTGCGGAACCGCAAGCACGGTTTGGGTTCCAATACTTGCCGGGGTTGCTTGCTGGCTGGTGATTTATGTTTTATTGCCTGAACCGATGCTTGTTTATGTCTTCGGTCACGAATTAACTCACGCATTCTGGACAGTTGTCTTCGGCGGCAGGGTGAAGCGTTTTAAAGCTTCTGCAAAAGGGGGACACGTTGTCGTGACGAAAGATAACTTTGTCGTTTTTTTAGCGCCTTATTTTTTTCCCATCTACGCATTTATCATCGTTGGAGCCTATGCCATCGGCAGCATATTCTGCGATTTGCAAAAATATAGAGGGCTCTTTCATCTGCTTCTGGGAATGGCGTACTGCTTCCATATTACTTTTACAATCAAAGTGCTTCAGACAAAACAATCTGACATTTTATCGCAGGGACGAATTTTTTCTTATACTGTAATAGCGCTGGGCAACCTGCTGGTATTGATAATTGCGCTGCCCGTTTTGAGCAGCTTCAGTTTAATAACCTCTTTGAAATTCTGGGCGATTTCTTCGTTAAACTGGTATGAACAAATCTTCTTTGTTGTAAAAGAGGCGATTCTAAAAATCTGAATTTTTAAAAGAGTCGCGATGCTATAGAAGCGTGGTTTCTCTGCGGTTTCTTCTTTTTCACCACAGAGAGCGCAGAGGGACAGAGAGAATGGATATTTTGGCTTACTTCTTCAGTATCAAAAAGTATGTGTTGTATTTTGCTATTCCCCTGTTTTATGAGGGGTGACTAATGTTAGCCCACTTCGGGGTCTTCTTATCGGTTTTGCAATGCAACTTGTTTTAAAATAAAACATCAAACCCAGAACCAACGCGCTTTCTTCGTTTTGGTATAATTTTTCCGTCTGATAAATTGTCCGCTCTATCAAATGTTCATTCAAAATATCTTTTGACCATTTTTCAATGAGTATTAACATAGTTCTCAAATTACCACAGTTATGAAGATTAAGAATGAGACAAGTCGTCGGGATTTTCTGCGGACTTCTGCGGGAATCGCTATCACAATTGCAGGCTCAACAGCGCTGGCGCCGAATATTTTGTCCGCGCCCTCTCCGTCAAAGGTCATCGGGGTCGGATGCATCGGATTAGGAACGCGCGGCGGCGATTTGATTAATATCGTGGCAAATATTCCCGATGTTAAAGTGGTTGCGGTTTGCGATGTTTACGCGCCGCACCGTCAGAAAGGAATTGAACGGAGCAAGAATCCGGATGTGAAGGCATACGTTGATTATCGGGAGTTGTTAGCGGATAAAAATGTGGACGCTGTGGTTATTGCGACACCCGACCACTGGCATTGTCAGATGGTTACAGACGCCGCTAAGGCAGGCAAAGATATTTATTGCGAGAAAGGATTTTCAAGAACGTTGGACGAGGCGAAGTTGATGCGCGATGTTTTGAAGAAGACCAAAGTTGTATTCCAGCTCGGTCACCAGGCGCGTCAGGCAACCTGCGCTTTGCAGGCAAAAGAGTTGATCGCTCGGGAGATCTTAGGACCAATATCGCTTGTTCGCACGGGAAGATTCAAACCCTCAGACCCGCGTTATCCAAACTGGCGTTGGTATGGTTATTATGGACAGTGGGAGCGTCCAGACCCGGAGGTTGTTAAAAAGCAGGTGGAATGGGATTTATGGCTCGGACCGGCTCCAAAGATTCCCTGGAACGAACGGCATTTCTGGCATTGGCGTTGTTATTACGCCTACGGCACAGGTTACTGTGGCGACCTGCTTTCGCATGAAATGGATTTTGTCCAGTATTTGCTCGGTCACGGCATCCCGGATACCTGCGTAACCACGGGCCAGATAGCGTTGTTGAAAGACGATCGCGAGGTGCCGGATACCTGGGTAGCCTCTTACGAGTTTGAAAAATTGGGCAGAACAGTAACATTCATCGGCAGTATGAACGCCACGGCATTGCAGCCGGTTGAACTTTGCGGCAGAGACGCAACGTTGCGGTTTGACGGTATTGCGCACGATGTGTCAACATTTGAAATTATCCCAGCGCCACATATGAGAAACGCAAATCTTCCCAAAGGTTATGAACGCGGCAAGACGCCGCAACAGCCGAATCATATGGAGGATTGGATAAATTGCATCCGCGCGCGCGGGACGCCAAAGTGCAGTGTTGACGAGGCTTTCATTGAAGCGGCGACATCACTAATGTCTTTAGAGGCTCAAAGACGTCAGCGAAAGGTGCGTTGGAACCCGATTAAAGAAGAGATTGTTTAATTCATTAAATCTAACGCTGAACAGAGAGATTTATGACTATGCGTAAATATATTGCCATTGTTTTAAACGGGATTCTCTTATGCGGCGTTTGTATAGCGCAGGAGAAACAGACGGGAAATAATGCAAAGATTACCCAGCATTTTCGCGGCTTGCATGGGTATATCAGTTTTAACGCGACGCATCCGGAGAATAAACAAGAATATGGCTACGGGATGGGGTTTTACTCCGCTGCGTGGAGCCTGATTGATAAACATTACGCGAACTTTCAGATCGGGCTTGCAAGTTCATGGATTATGCCGGACAACTCGGATAACAAAGATAAACCGCTGGCTCCCGAAGGAACTCTTGCAAGGACATGGAAAGAGCGTGGTCCAACGTGGGCAAGCGTGTTTCAGACAATTGAAGGCGGGCTTGGCTACTGGGCTGGCAACCATTTTAGATACGGTCCGCCAAAATTCAGTATGAACGGAACACCGCAATGTTATGATTATGAAATCGGGTCGCCGGGCTGGTCGTTTTTTTACAGCAACGAGGCGTTGCCTGATGACAGACTCGGGATCGCGCAATTAAGCAATCGCCTTTTGATTCCCCCCGATGGCTTGCCATTTGCCGGCGAGGTTGAAGGAAAATTTTTGGGATATACCTGGATGGCTTTGCCGTTTACAGACCCGACAGCGGGAGAACCGCCAACTGGCGACCAGAGCTGGACCTGTTTTTTAAGCTCAAAGAATTTCAAAGGACCAATCGCATTTTATATCCCGGAAACCTGGAGCAAGATTGGCAAGATTTTTAATTACCCATTCATCTACGGGCGCGGGCTTGATTCGCGTCCGGGCACGATGGGCGGTGGCGCGATGGAGATTAATACAGTTCCCTGTTTTGAAGCGCAGGATTCAAGCGGAACCATCTATTCAAAAATCCCGCAACTATTCTTTCCCGTTGATAAACAGGGGAATGCCGTCCTTGTTCAGGATGTTGTTTACTATTCAAGAGCCGCGCTCTGGAACGAATTTAAAGCCTGGCGCGATGGCGGTCCGGTTTGCTCCGGTCGGTTTAATGAAAAAGGGGCGTTTAAATCTAAGTTAACAACGCGAATGCCGGGATTTAACCAATCAGGGAAAAAGATCACCGGTATTGAACAGGTATTTCGGACAAAGGTGTTCGGCGATAGTTGCTGGGGGGTTGAATGGCTTAAAAATGAGATAAGCGCGGATGGTAAATTCCCGCAATACTTCAAGCAGGTTGGCGACGTTCGAATCCCAGTTGCGGCAAAAGATGTCCCGCCGGAAACAGGGTTATTAAAACAGGAATTTAAAATTGCCCCGCGCGGTGTTCCGTATACATCGCCAAATAGCGGCGTGTGGGTGAAGCCGGGGCCAAAACTCGGTCCATTCAAGGCAAGATTGTCGGATGGCTCTGTGGTTACATACTACTGGTATCGTTTTATTGACCAGCCATCGTTCCAGCAATACGCAAATGTATGGAGCGAAGAAAAGAAGGCAAAATTGCAGGCGCTTGCCGAAAAAATTCATAAATACTGGACGATTGACCGCGACTATATGCCGTCAATAACCAGCGGCGACTTGGTGGCGCTTGACCCCGGATTAATTGTAACGCCGCCAAAAGGTTATGAAGTCGGATATGTCCCAATTGTGACCCGTCAGGAGGCTGCTGAGTAATCAATTTAAACGAGTATAAACAAGAATAGAAACAATCATTATGAAAACTAACAGAACATCGCGAATTGGTTTAAAAATTATCACCATCGTAGCGGCAACTCTGCTCGCGCTTCCCTTGTTTTCAAAACAGGCGGGGAAAAGTCCGGTAAAGGTTTTCATCCTTGCCGGACAATCCAATATGGAAGGTCAAGGTGTTGTTGACCTTGATGGGAAAAATTACAACGACGGAAAGGGAACGCTTGTCCAGTTGATGCGCGACCCGTCAAAGGCAGCGATGTTCAAGCATCTCAAGGACAATGCTGGAAACTGGCGCGTCCGCGACGACGTCTGGGTAAGGTATAAAAAAGAGAACGGGACTGTACTGAAAGGACCGCTCGGGCTTGGTTATTCTGTTTATGGCGACACGCATCACTTTGGACCCGAATTGCAGTTCGGTCACGTTGTTGGCGATTATTTAGAGAATCAGGTTTTAATAATCAAAACCGCCTGGGGCGGTAAAAGTCTGTATAAAGACTTTCGTCCACCCAGTTCAGGGGGTGAAACTGGCAAATATTACAAAAAGATGATTGAAGAAATTCGCGAGACGCTTGCGAATTTGAAAAACGGCTTCCCAGACTACGATGGTGGCGGATACGAATTAGCCGGATTTGTCTGGTATCAGGGCTGGAACGATGGTTGTGATCCGAAAAACGCGATACCAGAATACGAAAAGAACCTTGTGAACCTGATAAAAGATGTTCGCAAGGAACTAAACGCGCCGAACTTGCCGGTGGTAATTGGAGAATTGACAGGACCGTGGGTTGAGGCTCCCGGGACCTGGAATACTTTGCGGAAGGCTCAGGCTGCTGCGGCAGAATATCCTGAATTCAAGGGGAACGTAATTTTTGTTCCCACGCGCGAGTTTGTCCGCAAACCGGAAGAGTCGCCAAATCCCGGGCACGGTCATCACGAATTCGGCAACGCCGAGACCTATTTCCTCGTCGGCGACGCGCTGGGGAAAGGGATGGTTAAGTTGCTTGAGGGGAAAAAGTAATTAATATTTTCTGCGAATTATTATTTTGGACTGCGGTGGCAAGGCTGCGGGAGTCGTTATGACCATTTCGAGGTCAATTCTAACCAGTGCATCGTTGATTATAGAATACTTTGACAAATTCAATTTCATCCCAAAATCCACATTTTCCTGAAATGAACGGGATTCAGGAAAAACTTTGACAATTGATTGGAAATTTTGCGGCGTTTAGTCTATTATTAAATATACACGGGGAGCTACCCTGCGCGTAGAAGTTTGCGCGCAAAGGCTGAGAGGGCGACGCGGGGGCGCCGCCGACCCGATGAACCTGATCCGGGTAATGCCGGCGTAGGGAACATAAAACGCTTTCCTG
>JBMFQZ010000021.1:0-68308 GCA_049968335.1 Verrucomicrobiia bacterium | reverse complement strand
AGGATAATTATTGCTGGCGACTTTACACAATTTAATGGAAATAGTTACAACGGCATTGCGCGATTAAATCCTGATGGCACGTTAGATTATACATTTAACCCCGGCACAGGCGCCGACGGTCCTATTTACGCGATCGCTGTCCAGACAAACGGCGCGGTGTTGATCGGCGGTTCATTCACAGAGATTGATTCAAAACCGAGAAATAATATTGCCAGGTTAAATCCGGATGGGAGTCTTGACCTTACTTTTAATCCTGGCGCAGGCGCAAACGACACAGTTTATTCAATCGTGCTAAGACCGAGCGATGAACACGCTTATATAGGAGGCAAATTTACAAGTTATAACTATACAAGGAGAATGGGGATGGCATTGTTAAGGACCGATGGCACCCTTGACACCACTTTTATGGACACTGCGTATAACCAGTTTGCCGGTCTTATTAAAACTTTCAGTTTTGAACCAAACCACTTTGTTCGTTCCATTGCGTTGCAAGGAGATGGGAATTTAATGATTGGCGGTTCGTTCACGAATATCGGCGGCAACCATGCCACATGGATTAACCTATATGGATTCAATAATCCGCTACAAACTCTTAACTTAGATTATTATCCAGTCTGGACACGGCAGGACAAAATTACCCGAATGAATGTGGCGAGAGTTATCGGAACATGGGGCGGAACAACCGACACGAATGGCGTGTTTACACCTAATCCGCCGCAAGGACCTGGCAATATCCAGTTTATTACAGATACTTATTACATTGATGAGAACCAACCAGTTGTGAATGTCACTTTGATGCGCAACGGAGTGCCCGGCGCTGCATATTACATTGGAACAGGTTCTGCCCTTGTCACTCCATTAGATCGCCTTGCAGTCTCTGGCGAGGATTACAGCGCAGTTTCAGATATTATTTCATTTGGAGAGTGGTTTGGCTGGATGATTAGGGATGGTTATCCAGGACCTGTCTATTATCAGGTTAGGATTCTTGATGATGAACTTTTTGAAGGCAATGAAACACTGGACTTATTATTATCAAATCCGGAAGGCAGCATAACGCTTGGCGGCGAATATATACCGCTTGGGACTGCAATCGGCAACAATGTGAGCACGCTTGTAATTGTGGATGATGAAAAGAGACCGGGTGTGATTGCATTCAGTTCGCTCACATACGCGACTAACGAAAATGCCGGGACTTTAATTGCCACATTAATCAGGACAAACGGCTCGGATGGCACAGTTACGGTTGATTATTTCACAAGGAATGGAAGCGCGATCTCAGGCGTCGGGCTTGACCCGGGCGATTTCACATCTGTTAAAGGAACGCTTACCTTTGCGCCAGGGGTTACAAACCTTACAATTTCAATACCGCTTTATAATGACAACAGCGTTGAACCGGATGAATATTTCTATCTTGTTTTAACAAATGCGGGCGGCGGCGCAAAATTGCCTGGCGGAACCCCGAAATCTACAGAAACAGCCACTTGCCTTATTATTGACGACGACCTGCTTTCGGGCAGGATTCAGTTTGAATCTGCAAGTTATACTGTAAATGAAGCGGAGGGTCAGATTGCTGTGCGGTTGTTGCGTCGCGGCGGAAGCGTCGGACCAATTTCAGTAACAGTTGTTTCGGAAAATGACACTGCGACTGCCGGCAGCGATTTTACATATTATTCAAATAAAGTCTCGTGGGTCCATAACGATACTGAACCAAAGACAATCATTATCCCGATAAAGGACGATCTGCTTGTTGAAGGGGCAGAGACATTCCGTCTGACGCTTAAGAATCCGTCTGTGCAGGGCGGCATTGGCAGTATTGGTAGCGCGGTTGTAACAATAGTTGACGATGATTCGTATGGCGAAATTGAGTTTGGACAGAGTTCATACATAGCAGATGAGAACGGCGGGTTTATAAACGTCGTTGTTAGGAGGATTAGCGGGATTTCGGGCAAAGTTACTGTAAACTACGCCACTAAAGACGGAACAGGCATTGCCGGCGTTCATTATATCCCAGCGAGCGGCACGCTTGAGTTTAACGAGGGCGAAGTAAGTAAATCCTTTACTGTAAGGGTTATTGACAATGATGTTAGCGAAGGGGATTATTCGTTTTTTGTTGAACTGTCCAGCCCGACTGGCGGCGCGGTTATCAGAGGCGGGATGTCTGAAATCAAGGTTGTTGACAATGAAAGCACGACAATACCCGCCGGCTCGGTTGACACCGAGTTCACAACTGGATTTGGTCCTGATAAACCTGTCCACACCTTAGCGATTCAACGAAACGGGTTCATTCTGCTGGGAGGCGAATTTACAAGTTTCAACAGCATTGTGAGGAAAGGAATGGCGCGGCTTGACCCAATTGGCAGGCTTGATACGAGTTTCAATGTTGGAACGGGTTTCAACGATGTGGTAAAAGCGGTGGCTTTGCAACCGGATGAAAAAATTATTGCTGGCGGGTTATTCACGAACGTTGCCGGCTATCATATGAACAGGGTGGTGAGGTTGAACAAGGATGGGTCTGTGGATACCTCGTTTAACCCAGGCGATGGCGCCGATGGTCCAGTTTACTCGCTTGCGATTCAGAACGACGGGAAGATTCTTGTCGGCGGCGGATTTGTTACATTCAACAGTGTTAATATGCCCGGCATTGTAAGGTTGACGCCGGAAGGAAAATTAAACGCATCGTTCAACACTGGCGTCGGGGTTGAAGGCACCGTCTATACAATCGCTATTCAAAACGACAGCAAGATTCTAATCGGTGGCAAATTCACCCGTGTGAATAATTTGCCTTACACAAACATAGCGCGGTTGAATCCAGATGGTTCAGTTGACACGACGTTCAATATCGGCTCTGGCGCTGATGGCGCCGTGAGGGCAATTATTGTGCAGTTTGACAATAAGATAGTGGTTGGCGGTTCATTCTCCAACTTCAACGGCAGGTCTTATAGCCGGCTTGTCCGTTTGAATCCAGATGGAACAATTGATAATTCGTTTATGGCTGGCGAGGTTGGAGCAAACGACTCTGTATACGCGCTTGCGTTGCAACCTGATGAGAAGATTGTGGTTGCCGGCGTCTTTACAAGATTCAACGGGGTGACCAGAAACGGCATTACCCGTTTGAATAAAGACGGTTCTACGGATTTGAACATCAACTTTGGAGAAGGCGCGAATGCGTACATTGGATCGCTTGCGATTCAGCCTGATAGAAAGATTATCATTGGCGGCGGATTTACGGCATTTGATGGCAAACCGAGGAATTATCTGACCCGCTTGCATGGCGGTTCGCTTGTTACGCCGTCGTCGTTCCAGTTCACGACACCATACTATTATGTAAATGAGAATCAGAACGCTGTTAAGATTACAATTCTTCGCCGTGGCGGCACTGCTGGAACAAACTATGTTGCGTATGCAACGATTGATAATACGGCGATTGCGGGCGAAGATTACGAGAGTGTAACTAATGTGATCGAATTTCCGCCGGGCGAAGTCGCGGTTACAATCGGCATCCCGATAATAAATGACACTATAGTTGAAAACACTGAGGACTTCTTTGTTTACCTTGATTTGCCGTCCTTTGAAACAACCGCGCAAATAGGTGTCATACCAGTGTCAATGGTGTCAATTATCAATGATGATTGCGTATTAGGATTTTCAATGCCTGAATATAGGATTTCTGAAAACGCCCCCGGCGGAGTGGCGGCAATAAATGTGACCCGTGTTGGCTCTTCGCTCGGCGCATTGACTGTTAATTGCTACACTGTTTCAAACATATTCGGTCTGCAGTATGCGACGCCGTATACAGATTTTTATCCGACAAACGAATTGCTTGTATTTGAGCCTGGCGTTACGAGCCTATATTTCAATGTGATGCTTGTAGATGACGCTGTGATTGAGCCGAATGAAATGGTTCTGCTCCAACTCTCCGACTGGCAGGGCGAAGGGACAATTTACCCGGGCTTCACAAACGCCGTGTTGACCATACAGGATAATGAACCAATTCCGGGAGTAATAGAATTTGCCGCAACGAATTTCACCGTGTTTGAAAACCAGAAGTTCGCGGAGGTCTCTCTTGTAAGAAAAGGCGGCACATCAGGAAATGTGTCGGCAAGATTGATCACAGTAAGCGGAACGGCGATTGACGGACTTGACTTTATCGGAAGCACAAACACTATCTATTTCTCCGACTGCGAATCTAACAGAATTGTCTACATTCCTATTATAAACGACACAAACAAGGAGACCGATGAGACGTTCAATGTTTACCTTTCAAACCCGCAAGGAGGCGCCGCATTGGGATTTGTTACAAACGC
This sequence comes from Verrucomicrobiia bacterium, assembly GCA_049968335.1. GTDB lineage: Bacteria > Verrucomicrobiota > Verrucomicrobiia > Limisphaerales > JAKPVM01 > JAKPVM01. Next base: position 64,004 of record JBMFQZ010000021.1, on the reverse strand, counting down.
GGTCGTTACAATCTACGATGATGATTTTGCGACAAAATATGTGAAGTTCTCCGCTACAAACTATGTTGCAAGCGAGGGAGAACCAGCCGCGGTTATCACAGTTTTCCGTCTCGGTTTAACGAACGATTCTGTGTCGGTAAATTATGCGATGCAAGATGGGACTGCTCGCAACGGCAGGGATTATTTAGCAGTTTCAGGAACATTGACCTGGGCTGCCGGCGATTCAAGCCCGAAGACAATCACAATCCCGATTATTAACGACGCATACAGCGAGCCGGTTAAAACCGCGACTATTAAACTTTCCGGTATCACAGCCGGTTATGTGATTGCAACCGATTCTGCCGCGCTAACAATAATTGATGACGATGTTAACAATTACGGCGCAAATAACGTTGTCAGGACTGTTGTATTTGATGAGTTGCGCAATGTTTACATTGGCGGCGATTTCACGGTTGTAAATTCAATTGCTCAGGGAAGGATTGCCCGCCTAACAACGAATTCTGTGGTTGACACAGCGTTTAACACAGGCAGCGGATTTAACGATTCTGTTTATTCTATCGCGTTAAACACGAATGGGCAAATGGTAGTTGCCGGTAACTTTACAAGATATAACGATATGCCGGCAAACCGCGTGTTGATGTTAGACACAAACGGCTATGTTATTCCAACATTCAACCCGTCTAACGGTCCTAATGCCACTGTTAGAGCAGTCGCTTACGGGACATTGAGCAACTTGTTATTCAGCGCAAGGTCAATAGTTACAGATGTTGGTCATACCAATAATGTGTTTGTGGGCGCAAATTCAGGCACAATAAATATGACCTACCAGTTCCCGGTGCCGTTTGTCTCGCCAACAAACACTAACGCGCTCCCGATTTACACAAATACGTTTGAAATTGTTTACGACAACACGCTTCTGTACAGAACAAATATTCTGGTGCAATCAAATGATGTGGTCGGGAATCTTGTATTGAACTTTGGTCCGGGCTCCACGAATTATTTCTCCATAATAATTAACCGCGATTTGACAAATGGAAGTTCGTGGTCCTACTCAGGAACGGTTACAGTAGGCAGCGCAAGGGATAGGAACATCTATATTGCTGGCGATTTCACCCTTGTTGGCGGTTCGGCGATGAATAAGATTGCCAGATTGACGCCGTCCGGCGCGGTTGACTTGAGTTTTAATCCTGGACTTGGCGCCAACGATTCAATTTACGCGTTATGGGTATTGGATAACGAACAGATAATTGTTGCCGGAAACTTTGCCTCCTTTAACCGATATACCCGTAATAGAATCGCGAGGCTGAATCCTGACGGTTCGGTGGACGAGACATTTGACCCGGGGCTTGGTCCGAATGCTACCGTATACGCGGTTGCGGTTCAACCGGATGGCAAGATATTAATTGCCGGCCAATTTACTACCGTATGTGGCGCGCCTCGCGCTAGCATTGCGCGGCTTAACAGCGATGGCACGCTGGATTTAACGTTTGATCCAGACAATGGGGCGAACGGCGCTGTAAGGTCTATCTCGTTGCTTGACGATGGCAGGATAATTATTGCTGGCGACTTTACACAATTTAATGGAAATAGTTACAACGGCATTGCGCGATTAAATCCTGATGGTTCGCTGGACGATACATTCTACATTGGCGCTGGCGCAAATGGTCCAATATATGCCGCAGATTTTACTACTATTGAAACGCCAGTGGTGTTCAGAAGAAATTCCGGGTTCTTCAATTACACAGATACAGCGCAAATTGAAACTGGAAGCAGGAGTGGAACAATTACAATAGATTATGATTTTGGCGGTTTTAATAACAATATGAGAGTTTATTACGGAGGGGTTGTAATATTGAATTTGACCACAAACGGCACTGGAACAATTTCTGTGGATTATGGTCCGGGTCTTGAAACGTCCGTGATAATTGCTATCAATGAAGTTCCTTTGCCGCAGGCAGGACCGTGGTCATACACAGCAACGATTTCTGGGGGTTCTAATATTAAAACAAAAATTGCCATTGGAGGCGACTTTACGCGGTTCGGCGCTGAGCCGCGAGGCAGAATTGCGGTGTTGAATGAGGCAGGAACTGTTGATGATACGTTCTATCCGCGCGCAACACCGGATTACAACATCTACGCGCTCTCCATTTACACCAATGGAATGATTTTACTTGGCGGCAGTTCAAAGGCAATCGTCGGCGTTAACCTGACCAACCTTGCAAGATTAACCAGAGACGGGTTGATTGATACAAACTTTAATATCGGTCTCGGACCCGACAGCGATGTTCGCGCCATTGCGATTCAAACCGATTCAAGTTTCATAATCGGCGGCGCTTTCACGAACATCAATGGAATCCCTAGAACATACCTTGCAAGGATATTCCCGAACGGAATGATAGACCCATACTTTAACAACTGCGATTGTTACAACGGGATTGTTAACACGATAGCTTTGCAACCTGATGGCAAGATCATCGTTGGAGGCGAATTCACTCTTGCCAATGGCGCAAAGAGAAACCGAGTAGCGCGGATTAACCCAGATGGGACGATTGACCTTTCATTCAACATTGGCTCGGGCGCAAATGGCGCTGTCTATTCCGTGGCGATTCAAAAAGACGGTAAGGCGCTTGTAGCGGGCGCGTTTACCACATTTAATGATAGGAGTGTTCCTGCGCTTGTTAGGTTAAACGCCGATGGGTCAATTGATAATACTTTTGCGCCAGAACAGATTGTGGGCTCAGTCAGAAAGGTTGTTGTTGCGGATGACGGCAAGATTCTCATTGGCGGCGCATTCTATATTACAAATGCAAATTATACTGCCTACGGACTTGCCCGTCTGGATTCAGATGGACTTCTGGACTATACATTCAATCCGGGAACAGGGGCAAATGATTATGTCTCTGATTTAGTAATTGATGATGTTGGAAAGATAGTCGTTGTCGGTGCGTTTACGATGTTCAACAATAGACTTAATAACCGCATCGTTAGATTGATGCCCAATGGCAGCATTGACCCAACATATAGTTTTGGACTTGGCGCCAACGATGTTATAAGCGCTGTGGCATTTGATAAAGAAACTAAAGAGATTCTGATTGGCGGCGCTTTCAGCCAGTTCAACGGACAGGTTTATTACGGATTTGCGCGGCTTTATGGCAAAGGTTATCTGGAGAATGGAGAATTCCAGTTTGCATCGTCTTCATATCAATTTAATGAAACGTCGCAATATGCTGTAATCCCTGTTGTGAGGAATTATGGCGCGTTATCAAACGCGATCGTCTCTTATCGGACTGTGAATGGGAGCGCATTTGCTGGAGTTGATTATGTAAACACAGCAGGCACGCTCCAGTTTGGCGAGGCGGAGGTTGTGAAATATATAAATGTCCCGTTGATTGATAATAACCGTGTGGACAGCGCAAATCGTTATTTCGCGCTGGAAATTTACAATCCAGCAAATGGCGCATCACTGGGGATCATAAGCGCAACATCTGTCTATATTGCGGATAATGATTCGGTCGTAGAATTTGAATCTGCGGAATTTAATGTTGTTGAAGGCGTTACCAACGCGCGTGTTAGTGTAGTTAGAAAGGGTGGGGTAGATTCAACTATCAGCGTTGTTTGTATGACAACAACCAACGGCACGGCAACACCGTATTTTGATTATCTCCCGACCTCGTCAATCATTATGTTTGCCCCGGGCGTTCAGAGACAGACATTCAACGTCCCAATCTTTGATGACAACGAATTTGAACCGGTGGAGACGATCCCTGTTGCTTTGAGTAATTTAGTCGGCACAGCAAGTTTAGGTCTAAGCAACGCTGTAATCAGGATAGTAGATAACGATTTAGGCGCTGGCACGATCAGTTTTGCAACAAATTATTACACAGTCGCAGAGAACGCAGGTGAGGCAACTATCGCGCTCATAAGGACAAACGGTTACAAAGGCACTGTTTCAGCGAATATCTCGGTGGGAGTCGGCGGCACGGCAACGCCTGCGCAGGATTATATTCAGACAAACCTTGTTGTTACATTCAACGATGGCGATACTGTGAAGACATTTAAAGTTCGGATATTGAATGATGATATTATTGAAGGCACCGAAACTCTCTTCTTAAAGATAGCGTCAACTGTTGGCGGCGCGGCTATCGGGACCGATCTTGCAGTGCTTGCCATTGAGGATGACGATAAGGTTGGCGCGTTTTCATTCAGCGCCCCTGAATATTTGGTTTATGAAAATGCCGGCGCAGTGTATGTGAATGTAATGCGAACGGGCGGCAGTATCGGTTCAGCCTCTGTAACATTGTCTACCACTGGCGGAACCGCAACGCCGGGTCTGGACTATATTGCTACAAATGTTGTCTTGACATTTGCCGATGGCGAAAAATCTAAATCTGTGCCGATTGCCATTATTGACGATACAATTGTGGAAATTCCTGAAACAATCGGTCTAATGTTGTCTAATCCGACCGACGGAGCAGTCATTGGAGCGCAAAGTTCAGCTACTGTTGTAATATTAGACAATGAAATTGGTATCAGTTTCACATCTCAAATTTATAGATTCAGCGAAACCTCCGGTGTTGCGGCGGTTGAACTCGTTCGTTACGGAGACACAAATGCTTACGCAAGCGCTTACTACAATACATCCGCAGGCACCGCGACAGCCGGGCTTGATTATATTTCAACAAACGGAGTCGTTGAATTTCAGCCGGGACAGACAAACGCCTTCATTACCGTCAGGATTATTGACGACACTATTGCGGAAACAGACGAGACCTTCAATATCTCGTTGACGACCGCCAATAATATCCAAGCGGGTCCAATTTCAAGCGCCACTGTGATAATAGAGGAAAATGATGTTGTTTTAAACTTTAGCGCCCCTGTTTACACGGTTGTTGAACAGTATACAAATGTAGTAGTAACAGTTGTTCGCTCTGGAAACACTAATGGAAGTGTCTCTGTGGATTATCAGGTTACTCCAGGCACAGCGAGCACATTCCCGGGTGCCAATATCGATTACTTCAGTACCAACGGAACGTTGGCATTCCTGCCCGGACAACTCACAAACTCATTCCAGATTACAATCTGGGACGACAATTTGGTAGAAGATAACGAGACGATTAACCTTGCCCTTGTCAATCCGGTTGGCGGCGCGCTGCTTGGCAATCAGAGGAACGCAACCGTTATAATTCAAGATAATGATTCAAGCATTGATTTCGCCACTACAAACTTTGTTGCCGCTGAAAAATCCACAAACGCGGTCATCACGCTTATAAGACGCGGCATTGCCACGGGCGAGGTAAGTATCGTGCTTTCAACATCAAATCTTACCGCCATTGCCGGACAGGATTATCTATACGTCTCAAATGTTGTCCGCTGGGCGACAAATGACCTCTCGCCAAAGACCGTTCTTATTCCATTGATTGACGACGGTATTCCTGAAGGATCTGAACAGGTAGCGCTTATCCTTTCAAATCCGACTGGCGGAGTTACCTCGCAAACCAATTTTGCCACACTGACTATAGTGGACGATGCTGGTTATATCTCCTTCTCGTCTCCGTCATATCGCGTGGTTGAAGACGAAGGTTACGCTGTGTTGACGTTAATTAGAAGCGGCGGTTCAAATGGCGCTGTTGCGGTTAAATATACGGCGATTGGCGGCACCGCATCCGCCGGATACGATTATACCAATGCAACCGGCACAGTGGCATTCTCTGACGGAGAGATTGTAAAATCTATCTTCATTCCTGTGTTTGACGACGGTATCAGCGAGAGCCCTGAAACAGTCGTTTTCGCGCTTAGCGACCCGCAAAATGGCGCAATGCTCGGCGCTCCATCATCTGCAACATTGACGATCTACGATAAGAAGACGGGCATCATTGATCCAGCCGGGAATATGTTGATTGCAGAAAGTATAAAACCGACAAACAACGTTATTGATCCGGGCGAAACAGTAACAGTTGTGCTTGGATTGCGGAACTCCGGGACATCTGACACAACAAATCTTGTTGCAACCCTATTGCCCGGAAACGGCGTTGCAAATATACAGGCAGGAACGCAGACTTACGGCGTTCTAACAGCAGCAGGCGCCGCAGTATTCAAACCATTTACATTCACCGCCACGGGGGCTAACGGAACTCTCATTTATGCAACATTGCAGCTTACCGACGGCGCAAAAGACCTTGGCAGAGTTACTTTCACATTCTTGCTTGGCAAGGTTGCAAGCTCGTTTGCAAACGCAAGTAAAATTACAATCAACGATAACACTAACGCTACGCCGTATCCATCGGTTATTTATGTGGCGAACGTGCCGGGGGTTGTCGAAAAAGTGACTGTAACTTTGAACGGTGTTTCACACAATTATCCATCGGACATTGACATCCTGCTTGTAAGTCCTGACGGCAAGGCAACAATATTGATGTCCGACGCTGGTAACGGATACGCTATCAATAATGTAAATCTCACATTTGATGGGGGCGCATCCGCTGCCGTGCCAGAAGATGGACAAATTACCAGCGGGACTTACAGACCCACAAATTATGTCGCTGCCGACTACTTCCCGCCATCAGCGCCAGCCGGTCCATATACTGCGGATATGTCTGTGTTCAAGGGCATTAACCCGAATGGCTACTGGGCGCTTTATGTAGTTGACGATGATAGGATGGATAACGGTGTTATATCCGGAGGATGGTCTATCTCATTTGTAACATCGGAAGGCGTTCTGCCATCGCCAAACCTTGCAGTCTCTATTCAGAATGTTCCGACAAATGCTTTCGCAGGCCAAGAATTTACATATCAAGTAATTATCAGAAACATCGGCGTTGATACTGCAACAAATGTTTCGTTAGTGAATCTGCTTCCTGCTGAAACGATTATTCAGAGCGTCTCTGCGCCTTATGGAACTATAATCACAAACGGTAACGTTATTACCGCGTTGTTCCCGACTATGCCTGCTGGCGCCGATTTAACAATCAATATAACCGCTGCGCCACCGGCAAATTATGGAAGCGCCGATATTCGCGCCAACGTTAACTCGCTTAACGCAGATATAAACTATGCCGACAACTCGGCAAGAGCAGTGTTTGAGATATTACGTCCGGAAATAGTTGCAAAGAAACTCACAAACGGCAAAGTCCGTCTTGAATGGCCTGGCGCGGTCAAAGGCTCGGTTCTGGAAAATGATGCCCTTAGTCCGACGGGTTGGCGACCGGTGCAAATGCAGATTAATACTTATTCTGGAACAAATTATCTGGAAGTCCAGCCGACGGGAACCGCTAAGTTCTATAAACTCGTTCCGCAGAAATAACAACGCCAGATGATCCTTCTCGGCATAACCGGCGGCATCGGTATGGGAAAGTCAACCGTTGGACGGCTAATGGTTGAAGCCGGTCTTGATAAAGTGGTTGATAGCGACGATATAGCAAGGGAACTCACAAAACCAGGTTCACCTGTTCTTGAAGAAATTCAAAAAACGTTCGGCAATGAATATTTTAATCCAGATGGAACATTAAACCGCTCAGCGCTCGCAGAACTGGTTTTTAATAATGAAACTGAACGAAAAAAATTAGAGGCAATTCTTCATCCTAAAATCCGCGCAAGATGGCTTGATATGGTAAAACAATGGCGGTCTGAAAATATCAAATGCGGCGCCGTCGTCGTCCCACTTTTATTTGAAACAAAGGCGCAAGATAACTTTGATGCCATCATCTCCGTTGCCTGTTCAAGTCAGACGCAACGAAATAGACTTTTATCAAAGGGCTGGAGCCAGCGCCAGATTGAAGCCAGAATAAAAGCTCAATTGCCAGTTGAAGAAAAAATGGCTCTTGCCGATTACGTTATCTGGAACGAGTCCGGGCTTGATATTACCCGGGAACAACTATTCCGAATTTTGAAATCTTTGGGAGTTTTAATTTTACCAGATAAAACCCGATAGAGTCCTTAAATCATTAAAATATTAAGGGAAATTAAACCTCGGAAAAGAGCGGTGTATCGGCGAAACTAACAATCCGTGCAAATACAGCTAATCTCTCAACAATTTCATTAGATTTTTCGTTGTTTTTGTGTAAAATTAAACTTTAGTTTGAGGTGTGGTTTTAGATGAATTTTTTGATTAAAAAGAGCGGTTTATCCGATATTTATGAAAAGGTTGCCGCAGGAGTCCGCATTAATGAGAGCGAGGCGTTGCGACTTTTTAAGAGCGAGGATTTGAACGCCGTCGGCGCAATCGCAGACCTTGCCTGCCAGAGGAAAAACGGGAACCGCGCAAGTTACCTTCTAAACCGCTATATCAATTATTCAAATTACTGTATTTTGTCGTGTCAATTTTGCGCCTTTGCAAGGAAGAAGCGGGATGGAGACGGTTTTGAACTTACTATAGACCAGATTGTAGAGAAGGCGCGCGAGGCTAAAAGTTACGGCGCAACAGAACTCCACATCGTAGGCGGGCTTCACCCATCATTGCCGTTTGACTATTATACCGGCTTTATAAAGGCGATTAAAAACGTAAATCCGGCTTTGCAGATTAAGGCATTTACAGCCATTGAGGTTTTGCACCTCTCGTGGATTGGCAAAAAAACGGTGGAGGAGACTCTGGTAGAATTAAAGAGAGCCGGACTTGATTGTCTAACCGGCGGCGGGGCGGAGATATTCAATCCTGATGTTCGCAATAAGATTGCGCGGGGAAAAGAGACGGCAGAAGAATATCTCTCTGTCCATAGAGCCTGGCACAAACTTGGAGGCAGAAGCACCTGCACAATGCTGTACGGGCATATTGAAACTTATGAAGACAGAGTAGACCATTTGCGCAGACTGCGAGAGTTGCAGGATGAGACGGGCGGATTTTGCGGTTTTATTCCGCTGCCTTATCAGCCGGAAAACAATGAAATCCCGGTTAAGCATCCGCCAACAGGAATTGACACGTTAAAAACAATCGCTCTCAGCAGAATATTTCTTGATAACATTAATCACATTACCGCTTACTGGGTTGGAACCGGGTTAAAACTGGCTCAAATTGCGCTTAATTTTGGCGCGGACGATTTGCACGGCACAATTCAGGAGGAATATATATTTCATATGGCTGGGGCAAAGACGCCGCAATCTTTGACGGAGCAAATACTTGTCAGAACGATTCAGGAGACCGGCAAAATTGCGGTTCAGAGAAACACATTTTATGAGCCTTTAAAGGTCTGGGATAAACCGGCGTCCGGGGTTTCTCTATCGGGGGCGGAAGCGAAGGCAATACTTGATTCAAATTTAGCAACCGGTTAAAAGGTCTAATTTTTAAACTGCCGAGTTGAAACGGATTAATATATTTTTCTATCAACAGTGAAAATGAACGTTAATATTGTTTATTGATTTTGACCAAAATGAATGAAGAGAAAAAGATGCGGCTTGCCCAGCAGGATAATGAGTCTGCCGATGAACTGGCAAGAAGGATTGAACATCAACAGCGGGCTGAAAATCTGCAACGGGAGAGCGAACTTGAAAACCGCGTTGCGCCATACCGGATTGGTTCAGTCCCATATTTAAACGCGGCTCCATTAACCCGCGGTATTGAAGAGCAGATTTTATTCGCGGCGCCGTCGCAACTGGCAGATTTGCTTGAAAAAGACCAATTAGACGCCGCGCTTGTTAGCGTAATTGAAGCGCTTTCTTATGACAAATTTGACATTCTTGACGGAATCGCCATTGCATCATTGAACGAGGTGAAAAGCGTTTTGCTCGCGCACCGCCGTCCGTTGGATGAAATTGATGTTGTTTATTACGACAGCGCATCGCTGACAAGCGTTACTCTGCTTCGTATATTGCTGCTTGAACAAGGTTTAAAACCGCGATTTATACCGTTTGATGATTATTCTTCAGCCGATAAACTGGATTATGTTATGCTTATCGGCGACCAGGCGCTTGATTTTTTGTATTATAAAAAAACTCATTCAATCTGGGACCTTGGCGCCGCATGGTATGATTTAACAAAATTGCCATTCGTTTACGCTGTCTGGGCTATCAGACGCGGCGTTGAAAATCCAGAAAGACTGAAAAGAATCCTCCGCGAGGCGCGCGATTTTGGTATGGATACATTAGATTACATTATCGGCAGCAGAACTGAATATGACTACGATTTTAGAAAGGACTATTTAACCTGGAATATCCATTATCATTTAGGCGCCGATGAGAAACGTGGAATTAACCGGTTTATGGAATTTCTTGAAAAACATAAAATCTGCAGGGTTTATCCACCGCGTTATGTCTGATAAAAAAAATCCAAATTAGCCACTTGGTTATGAACGAATTCAATCTTGCCGGCGCAACAGTTTTGATTGTTGAAGATGATGTTCTGTTAAGAAAGCAGATTGCCGCCAGCCTTGAGCGGATGCAGGCGGATGTTACGATTGCCGCTAACCTTCAGTCGGCAAGGGAATTAGCAAGACAACTTGGTTTTGATTTTGTTTTGCTTGATGTGAATCTGCCTGATGGAACAGGTTTTGACCTGTTGACTGAAAAAGTTTTCCCTCAAACCACCGGCGTTATTGTAATGACAGGAGATGGAGATATCCCCGGCGCCGTGAAGGCAATGAAATTGGGCGCTTTAGACTATCTGGTCAAGCCTTTTGAAGTATCTGAACTGCCGCTTGTTATTTCACGGGCAAAGGCTTTTAAAAAGAGAGAACGGGTAGATGAACACCTCCGTTCGGAAGAAACGGTAAAACCGTTTTTCTTTGGCAAATCGCTTGCCAGTCTTGAAGCCGTTTTAAAGAAGGTCATTGAAGTTGATAACCGCCTTCAGGAAAACCTGCCGCCAGTCCTTATTCAAGGAGAAACCGGCACCGGGAAAACTACAATAGCCCGCTGGATTCACAGAAACGGACCCCGCGCAAAAGAACCGTTGATTGAAGTTAACTGTTCCGCCTTGCCGGAGTCCATTGCGGAATCTGAATTGTTCGGGCACGAGAAAGGGGCGTTTACCGACGCTCGTTCTACGCGAATGGGTTTGTTTGAAGCGGCGGATGGTGGGACTCTGTTTCTTGACGAATTGCCGTCGCTCTCGCCGCTATTGCAGGCAAAGGTGCTAACAGCAATTGAAGACCACGTAGTCCGCAGGGTCGGCGGCAATAAACCTATACAGGTGGATGTTCGCGTAATTGCCGCGACAAACCAGGATTTAAAACAACTAATCGCAGCCGGAAAATTTAGAGAAGACCTTTATCACAGGCTTGACCTATTCAGAATAACAATACCGCCGTTGCGCGAACGCGGCGAAGAAATAGTTGACCTTGCAAGAATAATAATTGAACAACTCTGTAGAAAACATCGCATCCCGCTAAAGGAACTTACTGAAACAGGCAAAAAGCGATTGCTTGCCTATGACTGGCCCGGAAATGTCAGAGAACTTGCGCACGAATTAGAACGGGCGATCGTGTTTGAAGATAAACCGGTGATTGACCTTGAATTTCTGCCAGTAGAGCGAAACATTCTGCAACAAACCGATCTGACGGCTGATGATTGGTTTAACCCTAATTTTGTATTTCCCGATCAAGGTTTTTCCCTTGAAGAAGCAATTAACCGCCTCATCCACCACGCATTAAAACAGACTGGCGGAAATGTATCTGCCGCGGCGCGACTTCTCGGCGTCAGCAGAGATTACGTAAGATACCGTCTCGGGCAAATTAAAAAGGATGATAATTCAAAATCAAAACCCGGGGTTTAATGCCCCGGGCTTCGAGTAGTTATAATCGGATTCAATGAATTGTTTAGAATCGCCAGTTTAAATCAACTTGTAGCAGATTGAGACGTGTGGTTTTATAAGTCCCGCCAAAATCGCCAAGGTCTCCTTTGCCTGTTGGCAGACTGTTGTTAATCCTATCGCCGTAACCGTAGGTTAACGTTGCGAAAATATTGTCGGTAATAGAATAATTAAGCGATACCCCGACGCCTTCCATATTTAACATTGAATCAAAGAAATCAGAGTCAACAAGGTTCGGGTCAAGAGAGAACAATTCTTTGTGCATCCAGAATGCCCGAGCGTCCCATGTTCCTTTTTTGCCGGATTTTCCAATTGCTATTCCTGCCTGATAGGCGAGGTTTTCATCGCCGCTGTTTGCGTAAGCGACCGGATTAATTGCCCTTGCGGCTGCTGCCCTGTCGGAGCCTTCTACGTTTACTGCAACCTGACCGAATATCTTCCACGGAAGTCCGAGCGCCTTGAAATTAAACTCTGCCGGTATATCAACAACCAACAGGTCATTTATTCCCGAAATTGCCCCTTTTGCCGGGTCGTAGATTGCGTTGTAGCTATCCCCTTTGCCGGTGTAATTATAGACTGCCGGGGCGATCTGGAATGATGTGGTTTTGTTTAGTTTCAAATTTGCTCCGACCTGCCAGGCAAGCATAAACGCATCGTGAGTAATTGCCCCTTTGCCAAACGGATTCTCAGGATTTGCGTCGTCATAAATAAATTGACCAAATGTGGCAAACAGGTCGTATCTTTCAGTTGAATATGTGAATTTTTCCATCAAACCTTCAGGGTTAAGGTCGCTGTCCCAGACAAGGAGCGAACTCTGAATTGGATTTTCCATTCTACCGCCTTGCATTCTAAACCAATCATTTGGTTTCCATCCAAGATAGAGCTGACCGATGTTTAGGCGGTCATTTTCTTTTCCCCACGGACCCGGGTCGTCTCCGAATGTTCCAAGAGCAGAACGCGGGCTTGACGATGGCTCAAATCGTATGCCGCCATAAAAATTGTCGGTAAATTCGCTCTTTAAACCTATACGGAGACGGTATCGGTAACGCTCGCGAGAGAGTGTATCGCTGTAAATTGATTGTCCCTCCCTTAATTCATAGCGCAGTCGGGCATCGCCAAAAAGCTCAAGAGTTTTTACCGCCTTATTTACTTTGAATTTAAACGCGTCGTTCTGGAGTTGTTCCTTTGAAAGTTTGCGCTCTTTTATAGCCGATTGCGCCTCTTTTACCTCCTGTTCAGTTAGAACCCCTTTCTTGCGAAGCAGATCAAGAAGAACTTCCGCATCGCTTGGTTCTCCGCTTGCTGTAGCGTTTGTTGCAACTGAATTAGCGCAGATGCCCGAATAAGAGGTAACTAACAGCGCTACAATAATTGCTTTTAATGCTTTATCATTCATAATTTTCAAAAAATTTTATAATTGAATGCAATATTTATAATAATAGCGGCAAAATGTCTAAACTTTTTAGAAAAAATTTACGGTTGGATGTTTTTTCACTTTTAAAATTTCAGTAATCCGTTTTCAATTTTCTTATTGAATTCAACTACCTCGGCGTATTTTACCTCTGAGCCGCCGAAGATATCTAAAGCCGAACCAATTGTGAGATCAACTTTATTTTTGCTAAGTTTGGTGACCAGTTCAAGATCGGCAATTGAACGGGCGCCGCCGGCATAAGTGACAGGGATTGGCGACCATCGCGCAAGTTTTTCCACAAGTTCAATATCAACCCCCTTGCGAAGTCCTTCAACGTCAACTGAATGAACAAGGAATTCGGCGCAATAGCGGGACAATCGCTCAAGCAGGTCTGGTCGGAGATTTTCATTTGTAAATTTTTGCCACCTATCGGTGACGATAAAATAGTTGTCTTCACGTTTTCTACAGCTTAAATCAAGGACAAGTCGTTCTCTGCCGGTTTTTTCTACCAGCGCATTTAACCGTTCCCAGTCAATTTTTCCTTCTCTGAATACAAACGAGGTTACGATGACGTGAGAGGCGCCTGCCTGAATCCACTTTTCTGCATTGTCCAAGTTTATGCCTCCGCCAATTTGCATTCCGCCAGGATATGCCGTTAATGCGGAAATTGCGGCATTTTCGTTTGCCTCGTTTTGACCGAGCATAATGATGTGGCCGCCCTTTAAACCGTCCCGTTTATAAAGTTCGGCATACCACGATGCCGGACGTTCAGAGATGAAATTGGTTACAATGCCAGCTCCGTTGTCTCTAAAGCTGCCACCGACAATTTGTTTCACCTTGCCTTCGTGCAGGTCTATACAGGGTCTAAACATAGTCAAAACCTATCTCCAATATAATTCAGATTATAAAATGATAATCAATAAATTAAACCATCTGAAATATTGTTTGTTTGATTTAATTATATTGTAGGTTAATGATTTATAATATGGATAAAGAACAGGTATCAGCCATTCTGAACGAGATTGGAATGCTTCTTGAATTGAAAGGGGAAAACCCTTTTAAAACGCGCGCTTACACAAACGCAGCTCGCGCTTTAGACGCTACTACTGACCCGCTGGAAAAATTGATTGAAGAAAACCGTCTTTCGCAACTTAAAGGCGTTGGCGAGGGCATACAGAAAAAAATTACAGAACTGGTAACAACGGGAAGACTGCAATATTACGAGGAGTTAAAATCCTCCATACCGCCAGGGCTTATTGAAATGCTTGATATACCCGGGCTCGGACCCAAGAAAGTAAAAGCCTTGAATGAAAAACTCGGAATAGAAACTGTCGAGCAACTTGAACAGGCTTGCAAAGAGGGGAAAGTTGCGCAACTTGACGGTTTTGGCGAAAAGACTCAATCTAAAATCCTTGAAGGCATTGCCTTCAGGCGGCAGTACGCCTCAAAGCATCTGCTTTACGACGCTTTGATTATAAGCCAGCCAGTAATTGAGGCGCTTCGCTCGCATCCGGATGTTATCCAATGCAGCGTTGCAGGCAGTTTGCGCAGGCATAAAGAGGTCGTGGGCGATGTGGATTTTCTCGTCTCATCAAAAAATCCACAGTCAGTCATAGATTTTTTTACTGGTCAGCCGGAGATTATGAATGTGTCGGCAAAAGGAGAGACCAAAGCCAGCGTGATTTTAAAAGGGGGAATTCAGGCTGATTTGCGTGTTGTTTCTGACGATGAATTTCCATTTGCCCTTGCATATTTTACCGGCAGCAAGGAACATAACATCGTTATGAGGCAGCGGGCAATCCAGCGCGGATTAAGATTAAACGAATACGGATTGTTCAGGTCAAAAGAAGAAACGCGCGACCCATCATTGCGAATCCCCTGCCAAACCGAAGCCGACATCTTTGCCCAGCTCGGGCTCGCCTATATACCGCCAGAACTTCGCGAGGATGCAGGCGAGTTTGAAGCCGCTGAGAAAAATCAAATCCCGCGCCTAATTGAGTGGACTGATCTAAAAGGCTCGCTTCATAATCATTCAAACTGGAGCGATGGTCAGGGTTCGCTTGAAGAAATTGCAAACTATATGGACGAACTCGGCCTCGCCTACTGGGCTATAACAGACCATTCAAAAGCCTCTTATATCGCTGGCGGACTTGACGAAGAGCGGATTGAAAAACAGGCAAAAGAGATTGAAAAAATAAATAAAAAACTCGCAGACAGCGGCTCAGATTTCAGGTTGTTAACAGGGATTGAAGTGGATATCCTCGCTGAGGGAAGATTGGATTTTGACGATAAAATTTTGTCAAAACTTGATGTTGTTGTGGCGAGTTTTCATCAGGGATTTTCAAGCAATGAAGCCGAAAATACACGACGGCTTATCCGCGCCGCAGAAAATCCGTTTGTTCACATACTCGGACATATTACAGGTCGATTGCTCCTTGACAGAGAACCTTATAAGGTGAATGTCTACGCAATAATAGACGCCTGCGCTGAAACTGGAACCTGGATTGAGTTAAATTCTCATCCGATGCGTTTTGATATGGATTGGCGATACTGGCATTACGCAAAAGATAAAGGGGTAAAATGCGTTATAAATTGCGACGCCCATAAACTTGACCAAGCGCAATTTTTGAAATTAGGCGCAGGCATTGCCAAAAAAGGCTGGCTCACAAAAGAGGACGTTATCAACACACTTCCTCTTGATAAGTTAATGTTAGAACTAAAAAAGAAGAGGAACAGCGCATAGAATTAACCTGTTAATTCACTAAAGCTAAATTGTCAGTGAAAAGAACCGCAGTAATAAACGTTGTCGCTCTTGTAAATGGGCTGATTAACAAAGCCAGCGCCCCATCAATTTCTGAGTTCGCAGCCAGAGGAGATATTGCTCTAATTAACCCGGCTTTTCCAGCAGTAACCTGCTCGGCTCAATCAAATTATCTGACCGGGAGATTTCCGCGTCAGCACGGGATCGTCGGCAATGGCTGGTATGACAGAGAGTTGAATGAACCGCTGTTCTGGAAACAGTCCAACAAACTTGTAAACGCAAGAAAAATATGGGAGGAGATACGGCAAATCTATCCACAATTTAAATGCGCCAATCTTTTCTGGTGGTTCAATATGTATTCAACCGTCGATTACTCAATCACGCCAAGACCGTTATACTTTGCAAATGGACGCAAGATTCCAGATATTTATACAGAGCCGTTTTCTATCAAAGAAAAGATTGAAGCCGATATAGGAAAATTCCCGTTTGCCACATTTTGGGGTCCTTTTGCGGGCGTTGATTCAAAGGCAGGCGGCGCCGACGCCGCTTCCAGATGGATAGCAAACGCGGCAATGTGGATTGAAAAAGAATATCATCCTGACCTCGCGCTCGTTTATTTGCCGCACCTTGACTACAACCTGCAACGATACGGTCCTGATGAACGGTTCATACAAGGCGACCTGCGCAAAATTGATTCAATCGTTGGTGACCTTATTCAGTTTTATAAACAACGGCAGGTTCAAATCATACTCCTTTCCGAATACGGTATTAATGCGGTAAAAGCGCCAATTTATTTAAATCGCGTTTTTAGAGAGAAAGGCTGGTTAAGGATAAAGGAAGAAATGGGATACGAGCGGCTTGATTGCGGCGCAAGCAGGGCGTTTGCCATCGCAGACCACCAGATCGCCCACATTTACGTAAACGATAAATCGCTGCTTAATAGTGTAAAAGATTGCCTTGAAAAATGCGACGGAATTGCCGCAGCGCTTGATGAATATAACAAACAGGATTTTAAAATCGACCATCCCCGCGCAGGCGACCTGGTCGCCATTGCGGACCACGACCACTGGTTCGCTTATTATTACTGGCTTGACGACAGACGCGCCCCCGATTTTGCCCCAACTGTTGATATCCATAGAAAACCCGGTTACGACCCGGTGGAATTATTCCTAAAAAATTCGCCTCTTGTGAAGGCAAAACTGGCTTTAAGAATGCTTCAAAGCAGACTCGGATTCAGAACCCTGTTTGATGTTATACCCCTTGACGCCACTCTGGTAAAAGGCTCTCACGGCGCGCTTCCTAACTCTGAAGAAAATCTTCCGATAATTATTACCGAATCCGCCGGCTCGTTTGATAGCAAACGGATAGAATCAACCGAAGTCTATAACATAATTAAAAAGTCTGTATTAGAAAACGGGTAATGGCTTTAATAAAAGCTGAATTGCAATGTCTGCAAAGTTTTCAATATTTTATTGACAGATATTTTTCCTCATTTATTTTTATTTTCTCTTGATTTATAGAGCGAGTTGTATAAAATTTAACCTGATTGATTTGAGTGCGCGGTTAGCTCAGTTGGCTAGAGCACTACCTCGACACGGTAGGGGTCACAAGTTCAAGTCTTGTACCGCGCACCATTTTTTCCACCAATAATCCGAGTTAACTTCAGTTGCAAAATAGAATTCTTTAATATTCGAACATCATCCTTGCGAAGAATTTTCTTTTGCCTGCTTGATTATGAAAATATTTGTAATCAACGACCAGATGAGCGCCACTAAAAAAATCAGCAGTGAATAAATTATCGGCAGGAGCAGATTCCAGAGTTGATTTTGAATTTCTGGCGGCAGACCGTAAAACCAGTCCGGAAGTTGTTCCCGGTGAATAGAAATCCATTTAAACAGTTCTACCCCGTAATAACAGGTTGCGCCAAGACTTACGAAAGATAAAAGCAACTGTATAAATCCAGATTTTTTGCCTCCTAAAATTGAACCAAGCCCAGGAAAAACAAGATTAGCCGCAAGCAATCCATAAGCGGTTTTTCTGTCAATTTGATTTTCACTGCCTGAAAATAGTTTCATAGGCGTAAATATATGTGCCAATTGAAAGCGGAAAAGTTAAAAATATACCTATTCCACAAAAGAGCGCACCTGCAATATTTATTAGTCCTATCATAATCGCAAGCCATAAAACGGAGAACCAGTGTTGCTTGACTTTTTGCTTGCTGATCTTTAGCGCAGTCCAGAAATCAATACCTTTGTCAACAACAAGCGGAATTGGGAAAAACCAGCATATTCCGTAGTAGATAAGCATTAGACTGCTAACAAGAGTTCCAACAATAATTCCGACTATTGCTAACGCGCTTGCTTTTGCTACTATTGCTCCGGTCATAGATAGCCCGGCTATAATACCGCCAGGTAGCGCAATAACGCACATCAGAAGCCCTTGAACAACTGTTAAAAGGATTAGCTGTATTAAATTATGTTTAAAACTGTAAAATAAACCGCCGATATCAACATATCTTCCCCTGACTTTTGATATAAAGATGTAATATAAACCGCCGGTCATTACAGGCAGTAGAATAATAAGCGCAAGTATGAACGGAATGCCGATGACCGGAATTGTTGCTAAAAGATCAAACGCAATGATAATTAAAAAATAAATGAAACAAGCGCCAAACAAAAATCCAAAATTGTTTTTATAAAGATTAAAAGCCATAGAGATACAATTTGTAACACTCAGGTAATAATCTCTGCCTGAAATCTCCCGCTGCCATCTATTTAGATCAAATGTTTCTTCTGCTTGCGGCGGAAAAGGAGGCTGATACATCTGCTTAAAAGTATCTGCAAATTCTGGATATTCTCCAAGTGTTTTCCATTCTCCTGTGGCTTCGGACTTCGCAAGGGTTTGCCCGTTTACCCTTCCCTCTAAAATCCATCGTTTAATCTCCTCGGCAGAAACCGGTCCATATTCCTGTTGGTCGCTTCCTATTACGGTATACATATGTTTTATCAAATGGTAGTGTGTTCATATACTTGCATTTTTTTCGTGAAAGACAACAAAATTCTGGTCGGCTTATCACATTTTTTTGAATACCTACCAATCATTAATTGAAACCAAACTTTTTCACCACCGTAACAAGATCGTAACAATGATGTGGTTTATTTGGATGTGAATAAAAAAGATGAATTAGAAATAAAGAGTGAAAACGAAGAAAGGATAACAGTTATGAACAACAACAAATATCGCAATGAAGGAGAGAGATGCGGTTCGTCAAATTCGCCACCTGTCAATTTGCTCGGAGTAGTTGATGAGCGCGAATTGATACGGCTTGTGATTGAAGCGGCAACCGAAACCGCAGAGAAAGGATTAGTGAAGCCAGTCTACAATATGCCAAACTGGATTCCAAAAAATATGCTATTGAGCGTGATAACTTATGCGTATGCGACTTGCGTTTTTAGCTCGGTTGACCTTGCTGAAGGGGTCAGAAAAAATACCGCGTTAAGATACCTCGCTTCCGGAATCTTTCCGGACCACTGGGCGTTTATCAAATTCCGCAGAGTAAATGCCCATTCAATAATTTACTCGTTAAACTGTGTGATAAAAAAGGTAAAAGAACTTTGCGGCGAAGGAAAAACAGCCTGCGCCCCATTAGCCGCAGTAAGCGCCGGTGAAGCCGCAGTAGACAAAGTTGCCGAAAGAATTAAATCACCCGATTGTCATCTTGAATTTGACGGCGAAAGACGTCTTGCTTATGCCGTTATGAGAGATTGTTTTGAAATGGATTTCTAATCTCAAAAACAAACAACTCCTCAGAACCATTAAGTTTAAAACTTGCTGTCTCTTCTCTATCTTCCTATTTCTCAAAATTCTCCCCTTCTTATTTAAATTTGCTCGTTTGCGAAAACGGATTTAAATAATTAGTTGTCTGGCTGCAGTTGAGCAGGTTTAATAATATTGATTATGAAGACGGATATCCGTCAAAAAAGATTGATTGTAAATTCCGATGATTTTGGAAAAGACGCTCAGACTAATGCCGCGGTAGAAAAAGCGCATCGGGAAGGGATTCTTACTTCTGCAAGTCTGATGGTGAATGAAGAAACGACCGATGATGCGGTAAAGATTGCCCGTTCTAACCCGCAACTTGGCATTGGACTGCATTTGACACTCCTCTTTGATAAACCCGCCCTTGCGCCCAATATTATTCCAGACCTCATAGAACCTGAAAGCGGTAGATTAAGAAAAACCCCAGTAAAAGCAGGTTTTAACTATTATTTTAAAAAACGGGTCAAATCCCAGATTGAAGCCGAGATAAAAGCGCAGGTTCATAAATTTAAATCTACCGGATTGAAGTTAGACCATTTAAACGGACATCTCCATTTTACCCAGCATCCTGTGGTGTTTAAAATAATTCTGGAAAACGCGTGCAACTGGGGAGTTACCGCGATGCGTCTTATGCGCGAACCGTTGTTGATTAATCTCAAGATAGGAGAGGGCAGATTGCTCAGCCGCATAGTTGAAGCCTTAACATTTGCTTGCCTGTCAAGATGGTGCGAAAAACAATTAAAATCCGCAGGGATAAAGTATACCGATAGAGTCTTTGGTCTGCTGCAAAATGGCAAGGTTGATTCTGATTACTTGATAAATCTTTTAAACCGTTTGCCCGACGGTGTGTCAGAGGTTTACGCGCATCCGTCCACAGATAGATTCAGACACGAACTTGCCGCGCTCGTAAATCCACTGGTTCGCAAGATTATTTGCGAAAAAAAAATAAAACTGATAACATATCAAGATATTTAAAAATTGTTTATGGTAAAGATACTGGTAATACTGGTTGTCTCTTTCATCATAGAGGCGCTCGGAGTGATTGAGATTAAGAAAGGCGTTGATGAAATTGTCGTCAAATACAAGATTCGTCAAACTGAAATTTCTATTCTGCCAAACATAGCAAAGATGGTCGGCAATGCGCTGACTAACAAACATTTCTTACTCGGTCTTTTGTTAGAGATGATGTTTTTCATCGGTTTGCTCTATCTGCTTGGACAGCGTGACGTCAGTTTCATCTGGCCCTTGACTTCACTCAGTTTTGTTATGACTACGCTTGCGGCGAGATTTTTATTAAATGAAAATGTAAGCCCTGTGCGCTGGGCTGGCGTGGCGTTCATAGTTTTTGGAGCGGCGCTTATCTCTTACAGCGAACATCAGAATCCAAAACAAAAAGAGCCAAAACCGGAAACAATAATCTCAAACTCGCATCAAATTGCTTCTCACAACCAGATTCAAGACGGTTGCAATACTTTAGAAAAATAATAACCGCCAGCAATTGAACTTCTAAAGCCGCGTTGTAGGTTTCTATAATTGTGGTTTTAAATTAATAAAAAGAATAATGCATTTTTTTGAACTGCGGTGTCCCGTATGTGAGAGGCTGCGACACCGCTTTGTGAGGTTAAATAATAAAAAAGTAAATTAATGTAAAATCTATGTGAGTCTGAATTGGTCAAACAACAATGGCTTTCTCTCTGTTTCTCTGTACCCTCTGTGGTAAAAAAATAAAACAATAAAACACAAAGAAATCGCGCTCCCCAAATATCTCATCCCTCTCAAAAATCCTATTCTATTTCGCCCGTTTTTAAAAATCGAAAACCGGGTTCAATGCTCAGAGTTCGTAATACACTTCTTAATTTTCAACAACTATTTTCCCGTTCTTCGCCACAGCAACTATGTCGCATAAATCGGTTTGAAAGCAGAAATCCACATCGGCAGAAAGTTCCGGTATATTTAGCAATCTGCGCGCGTTTGCCGAGCGCTTCATAACAGATGAAAGGTCGTTTTGATGATAACAATAACATTCTTTTGCAACAATAGCGGAATCGGACAGAGAGATATCGCCAGCGTTGATTTTTTCAATAAGACAACCCGCCGCCATAATATCTTCAAGCGCAGGTTCATCTCTTGTTCCACTGCAAAAAATGACAAGCTTTAACGGGTTTAATTTCTTGATATATTGAGTGGTGGCGCTGAGGTTTAAAAAAGAGCAGATCAATACTTTTGCGCTCTTTTGCATTGCGGCTTTTATCGCCCTTGTCCCGTTAGTTGTGGTTGTTATTATAATTTTTTCTGCAACCTTTTCACGTGTAAACTCGCGCGGCGAGTTGGCAAGATCAAACTCAATTCCGCCCGTCATTGATGGTGGTATTTTCAATCCGTTTCTCTCGCCGGCAAGGAGGGCGTTTTTATAATTCTTTTTTAATTCAAGGGCTTCTTCAATTGATTCGGCGGGAATAACCATTTTAGCCCCGTTGTTTAAAGCGACAATGATTGACGAAGTGGCTCTGAGCGCGTCAAAGACAACCGAGGCTGTTGATTCATCTTCTCCGGGTTTTTGCGAACTTCGGAGCAAGGTTTCTATCTCGGAAGGGGTTAAAATTACGTTTACATACATAATAAAATTGCAACTATTTGATAGAGCCTCCGGTAGCGCGAGCCAGTCTAAGAATAAGCTATTTATGCGATTAAAATTTAGACCTATTCTACGGGCTTTCTCAGTTGTCCATTCACGAACACATAACCCTTGTTCAAAAATGAAACTGCATCTCCCTCTTTTACCGTGCCATATTTTTTGCCGTTAACATAAATCTGTTTATTATGGACAATCAATTTTAACCCCTCGCATTCAAACATAAATTCGCCCGGCGCGTCGGTATGGCTGCCCGGTTCCATCGGGACATAATATTTTACCCCCTCGTGTTGGATTAGCCTTCCAGTTTTTATATCAATAGGGACAATCTGCGGCTCTTCAGCCTTCTTTTCTTTGCATCCAGAAAAAAACGTTGACGACATAACGACGGCGCAAACCGTCACAAGTATAATCATTTTAGTTTTCATATAGCCTCAGCAAAAAGATTAATCTACCGCTGCAACATCCATTTCTGGCGAATAATAAATGATTCTTCCGCAATTCGGGCAGAAACAGACCTGATTTTGCGCCCTGCAATCAACCACCAGTTGTCTGCTCAATCGCATATGACACCCACCGCATACACCGCGGTCTATCCCTACTACAACGCGCCCGCCTTTGTTCTTTAAAATTCTCTCATACCTTAACAGCATCCCCGATTCTACGGCTTCAGCGAGCGTTTTCCGTCTTGTTTCCAGCCCATCAAGTTCTTTTAAAAGCCGCTCTTCATTGCTCTTTAATTCCGCAAGTTGCTCTCCAACTTCTTTCTTAATTGCTTCCTCTTTTTTAATAAGGTCTTTAAGATTCTTTTCAAGTTTTTCAACCTGCTCCATCAATTCAAGTTCTTTATCTTCAATCTTCCTTATCTCGTCTTTAGTTATACGGATTTGATTTTCAAGGGCGCGATATTCGTCATTCTTCTTTGTCTGGTATTGCTGGAGTGAATATTTTTCTATCTGTTGCTTCTTTTCATTGACTTCCAGTTCGCAGGTCTTCCTTGCCGACTCTAATTCCTTGATCCTTTTTCGTGTGGACTCAACTTGCGTATGAATAGAATTTTCCCTTTCGGTTATTACCTGACGGTCAACCGGTATCCGGGACAATTCATCCTTAGTCTTTAATATCTGTTCGTCGCAATCTTGTAACGCTATTAATCTCTCAATTATTTCAAGCATTTTATTAAAACCAATTAATCCAAAAATTGTCTTCGTTCGCAAATAATATCAAATAGGTTACATTTACTGTTCATTATAGTCAACATTCATACTTCTAAATTATGACACCGATTTTTTGTAAATGTTGCTTTATCAATTCGTTATACCTGATGAGAAAATAAAATCGCCGCCCGCTCAATTGAAATTTTGAACATAGAGAATTACCTTTGTTCAAAATAATGTGTGAGAGAAAAGTAAATCGCAAAGCCTATGAAGATTTTTAAAAACGCAATATATGTTTTAATATTTCTCATCATTGCCAGCGCGGTCCCGGCCATTGGCGAGATGACGCCGGTTGAACTTGCCCGCAAGTTAAACGAGGCGTTTATAGAAGTAGCAGACAAAGTCAGTCCCTCCGTTGTCGTTATCAAGGTATCACGAAAAAGCGGTTTCACATTTGAATTCAATACCTATGAGTTCAAATTCTGGGACCTTCTTCCGAAAGAATTTAGACGTAGATTTTTTAACGAACCCCGCCAGGAACCAAAACCTAAACGGGAGCCGCAGTTCACAAGTCAAGGCTCCGGAATAATCATTCGCGAAGATGGATATATTTTAACAAATAGCCACGTGGTCGAAGACGCGGAGAAAATCCGTATTAGACTCAAAGACGGTAGGGAATTTGACGCTGAAGTTCGCGGCATTGACACAAAATCCGACATTGCGGTTCTAAAGATCAAAGACCGCAATGTTAAAGGATTAAAAGTCGCAAAGTTCGGTGATTCTTCAAAGGTTCGCGTTGGCGAATTTGCCATTGCGATTGGCGCGCCCTATGACCTGGAATATACTGTAACGATCGGACACGTCAGCGCAAAAGGACGCTCCCAGATAATACCTGACCCGTCAATGGACCAGGATTTTATCCAGACAGACGCAAGCATAAATCCGGGCAACAGCGGCGGTCCACTTGTGAATATCAACGGCGAAGTCATCGGCATCAATACCCTGATCCGCGGCTTGCGAACAGGCATCGGTTTTGCCATACCGATAAACCTCGCAAGAGAAGTCGCAGAAAAACTAATTACCGAAGGCAAATATGTAAGACCCTGGCTTGGCATCTCTATTGTATCCTTAAACGAGGCGCCAGAATACAAAGCGATTTTTAAAGGAGTTGACGACGGCGTCATAGTAAGCGCAATTCATCCCGACGGTCCAGCCTCAAAATCCGAACTTAAACCAGCCGATGTTATCACCGCAGTTGACGGCAAACCGGTTTCCACCTCACAACAACTAAAAGACGAAATCCGCAGTAAAAAAGTAGGGCAGTCAATCACTTTGGACATCGTAAGAAATGGCAGACCAATGAAAGTAAAGGTCAAAACCGAAACATTTCCCGATGATTCAGAACCGGCGCCGCCATCCCAGCCTTCTTCACAGGATAAAGAAAAGTCCGAACAACAAAGGCTCGGCATTACTATTCAAACCCTTACAAGAGATTTAGCAGATAAATTCGGCGTTGAACTTACTCAAGGCGTTATTATAACAGAAGTTGAAACCGGAAGCCCGGCAGATACACAGGGATTAAGACCCGGCGATATTATTACCGATGTAAACCAAAAACCGGTTAGCTCTGTAAAAGAATTTAAAGAGGCAATGAAATCGGCAGACCTTAAAAAAGGCGTACTGCTAAATATAATTAGCGAGAACGTAAAAAAATTTGTAGTTGTAAAAACAGACACAGATTAATTTTTTGCTATGGACAATTTAAGAAATCTCAAAAACTTTTAAAAATCCATTGCAAAATATTGAAATAACTGGCAGGATTAATCTGGTTGTATAAATTGGTTATAAGAAATAAATAAAAAATACACAATATATAGCGTGTTTTAGCGCTTGACACCCAACTATATTGTGGTTTTATTAGAATTGATATGAAACTGAATATTTTTACAATTTCGTTGATGTGCGCCCTGACGATTCTGTTCAGCGGCTGCTACAAGACTGTGGATGGTCACGTAAAGGCAGGTGTGCCTTTCAAAAAAGATAAAATTGAAGGCAGATACGAGCGACCGGTGCCTCAAGTCTTTGAAGCCTCAAAGATTGTGTTAAACAGGTTCGGCAAGATTGTTTCTGAAGACACCATTTCAAAAACGCTAATTGGAAAAGTGGATACCCGCACTGTCTGGGTAAGAGTGGAGGAGGTTGATCCGAAGGTCTCAAAAATCACAGTTCAAGTGAGGACAAAAGGCGGTTCCAGCGATATTGATCTTGCCGCGCAGATAGAAAAAGAGGTGGCGCTTCAACTCGCCCAGATGAAATAACCTGGCGCGCTCACTTATTTTTAACTGCGGCGGCAATGTCGCCGTCCCGCTCGCGCGGGACTACCGTACAATAAAAGATATCTTTTTAGTGTGCATTAGAAAGTTTTGTGGAGTGTCGGCGGCAAAGCCGCCGCTATGTGGATATTAAAAAGATACTGACCTTTAGACGAAATACCGAATTCGTGATTAAATCTCATTCGTTGGTCTGCTATTATTCCGCTGCTTTCGTGTTATCTAAACTCACAAAGCGGTGTCGCGACCGCTCCTGCAGTCTTGTCACCGCAATCCAAAATGTTTGACCACTTCGTGGGCTATTTAGCGCATTACTAAATAATTTTGACAAATCTTATTTCACCTAAAAATGCGTTTTTTCCTGAATTGTTCAGGATTCAAATATCTCTATAAAAATTTGTTTATTAAATGCGGTGATTAGTTTTATATTTAGATTGGAATGAGTTTAGCGACAGCGGTGAGTTTGCGATATGAAGAAAGATGTTTTGCCAGTACAGGTAAAAGCGATAGTCCCGACTGCTAACGGGGCGGCGATTTTTGTTGGCAATGAGAAGAAAACGTTTGTGATAAATGTTGACCAATCAATGGGAATCGTCATCGGTATGTTTTTAAATAACACACCAAAAGAACGTCCATTAACCCACGACCTGATGCTGAATATTTTTAAAGGATTTGGAATACAGGTATTGCATATAGTTATTACAGAATTGAAAAATTCAACCTATTTCGCCCGACTGGTTTTAAAGCAACAGAATGAATTAGGAACGAAAATTCTTGAAGTTGACGCCAGACCGAGCGACTGCATCGCGTTTGCCGTTAGTTTGAATCGCCCGATTTACGTCACAACTTCGCTATTTGAGCAGGTTGAAGATATGAGCAATTTCTTAAAAGACAACGACATCTCTACGCAAGATTATGAGTGATAATAATAATCTGCCGCCGCTGGTTTTAATTTATGGTTCAGACGATTTTCTCGTAAGAAATCGCGCGCGGGCAATTTATAATAAATGGGTTGAAAAATCCAACAGCATTGATTGCGAGGTTATTGAAGGAAACGTTGAAAATCAGGAGGCGGCTCAAAAATCTATTTCAAAACTTATTGAGTCTCTCAATACGCCCCCGTTTTTTGGCGGTATGCGCGTCGTTTGGTTAAAAGATTGCAATTTTCTCGCGAACAGTTCGCAGGTTAGTGGAGAGAAACTTCGCAACAGAATTGATGACCTTGCGCGGACGATTAAAGAAATTAAATTGCAAGACGCGCGCCTCCTGATCAGCGCTCAGGATGTTGATAAACGGCGCTCAATCTTCAAGGTTATTTCTGAAAAGGGAAAAGTTGAATATTACGAGGCATTATCGCTTCAAGACCCGGATTGGGAACAAAAGGCGGTTGATTATATTCTTCAGATTTTTGAACAAAATAACAAAAAGGTTAGCCAGAGCGTTTTAACTGAAATCGTAAACAGGATCGGACCCGACCTGGCTATTCTTAACTCTGAAGCGGAAAAATTGATAATTTATACAAAAGACCGCGACAGAGTGACAATTGATGATGTCAACGCGGTCTGTTCAAACAATGTTCTTGCCCGCGCATTTGCCGTTGCCGACGCGCTCGGCAGAAGAGACCTCCCGGCGGCTCTTAAACATCTTGATGAAGAGTTCTGGAGTATGCAGTTTGACAGAGAGAAAAGCGAGATCGGAATTTTATACGGCATCATTTCTAAAGTAAGGGCGTTGCTCGTAGCGAAAGAACTGGTTCAGGAACGGATTATTAAATCAACTTCAAATTACCCGGCGTTCAAATCCGCCTTTGAATCCTCTGGCATCAAGACAATATCTAATCTAAAAATCCATCCCTTCGTCCTTTATAAAGCCTGCGAAGAATCCAGAAATTTTACCCGAGATGAACTGGTTAACGCTATGCAACTGCTTCTAAAATGCAATCTTGAACTGGTAACAACTCAACAGGATAAAAAACGGCTTATCCAGCAGACCTTAATAAAAATCCTTTCAAAGGCGGCATAGGTTCAATTACGCAACCGCTGCAACTGCCGCCCGCGAAGCCTCAATTGTTTTAGCAAAAGACAAAATTTTTTCTTCAACAGAATCTATCAACTCATCGGGCGTGGATGTGCCGGCGGTAATCCCGATAGTTTGCGCATTGTAAAACCATTCCATTATCAGTTCATCCGCGCTTTCAATATGATAGACCCGCGAGCAGTATTTAAAACAGGTATTGACAAGTTCCTTTGTATTGTTGCTCTTTCTCCCGCCAATCACTACAACCACATCAGATTCTTTTGCAATGTCTATTGCGGAAATCTGACGCAGTTTTGTCGGCGCGCAAACAGTGTCAATAAAACAGACCTCCGATTCGGGAAATTGTTTTTTTATCAAATCCACGAGTTCATTAACAAGCGCAATCGGTTGAGTTGTCTGCGACACGACGCCAAATTTTTTTCTCGCTTTCAACCCAGACACATCCGATGGCGACAGAATGACATCGTATTCTTCAAGGTCGCCAACAATTCCGCGAACCTCCGTATGGTCTTTGCGTCCGATTATTACCGGATGATACCCCTCATTTACAAGCCGCCGCACGCTCGTATGAACATACTTCACAAGAGGACAGGTCGCCTCTATGACTTCATAGCCGGATCCTTTCAAAGCCGAAATTGTCCTATCTGAACTGCCGTGCGCGGTGATCATCACGGTTTGATTTTTAATTCCAGATTGGCAATCGGCAAAATCAATCCCCTTCTTCTTAAGCGAATCAAGAACATAATCATTATGAACAAGCTCGCCTAAAATGGTTAGTTTCGTGGTGTCTGAGACCTTGCTGGCAAGGTTGATCGCATTTTTAACACCGAAGCACATTCCCAGATGTTTTGCCTTTAAAATATTCATAACTTTGTATTACAAAGTATTTGATGCTTTCACTGTTTTCAATGTTCATTTTTTCTTTTTTTATTTCTTCCGCGTCTCCTTTAATATCTGTTCCAGCAAATCAAGATAGTTCTCAAAAGCCTTTCGCCCCTTTTCAGTCAGTGAATAGGTGGTAAGCGAACGGCTATTTTCAAAACTCTTTGTAACAGCAACATATCCTTCGTATTGCAAAGTCTTTAAATGGGAAGTCAGGTTGCCATCGGTCATATTCAACATATTCCGCAATTCTGTGAAAGACATCTGAGGCGTAGCGGCAAGCAGAGACATTATGGCAAGCCGCCCTTTTTCATGAATTACCCGGTCTAATTGATTGAATTTGTCCACGTTCACTGTTTTTGCGAAGATTGAGCCTCTGGCAATGACTTTTCGGTAAACCTTAAATAGACCCCATAAGACAGATGAGCCAGACCAAAGAATAATCCCATTATATAATGCGCGGTTAAATAATCAGGTCTGGTGATAAATGCCGCAGTTATAATGAGCAGAATTCCGCCAGCGATGACGAATAGCAGCCCAAACAATTTCATCCCTCTCTGCATAAAAAAGCTCGCCGAATACAAAGCGATTCCATAAATAATCACCCAGAGCGAGACAAGCGCAAGCGGATTTATGATGCTCTGGTTAATGGCAATAGCCGCGCCGATCGCCACGCCAGAGTAAAGCGGCGGGATTAATGAACTTACAACTCTGCGCGTTGGACCAGACCAAAACGGCTCTTTATCTTTCAATGCCTGTTTTCGCGTAATCAGAAGGGCTCCCCCAAAGGCAAGCGCTCCTGCCGCCAACCACCAGACAACAAATATTGGCGGCGTAGTTAATTTCAACAAAACTCCGCAACCGGCAAATATAATTCCAATAATGCCGGTTAAAAACATTACTGGAGACAATGTCCGTCGATAAAGCGCGACGCGCTCCATCAGAGTGCGGATAGTTTGAAGATGTTCTACTGCCCAGTTGTCTTCCATAATCATTACTTTGCCAGACAAAGTTTTTATGTCAATAAATATGTAATATGGAGACAAACCCCCGAACTGGTCTAATATTAATAACCGCCTGTTAATTTTACTGATTTTAGTTTCTCTTTTTGAACTGTCTTTGTGAATAAACTGTAAACTATTGAACAATTTCAACCGGTATTGCCGGGAGCGACCCTAAACCGGCGCGGGCGCGCCGCGGCGATGGTTTTGTATTATTGCTTTTCTGGATATTTTTTGGCGATACTTCAACTATCAGGTTGTCCATTGTCCCCGGTTTTGCCTTTTGCGCGTCGCATTGAACCACAAGGTCAAAACCGTATCGCGACGGTTTAACTTCCTTTATAGAAATTCCCTCTGGCGGGTCAACCGGCGACAGGTTAGCAAATTCTTTAATTAAAAATGGTCCTTCAAACGGTATGTTTACTGTGGTACCGGGTTTTATTTTTACTGTTGACTGACTCAGCAGTTTTATAGGCGGGCGTTTTAAATTGTTCTTTACGCAGACGAGCAATTCCTTTGCTGTAACAAGATGATGATACGCAAAAGCCTGCATCATATCATCTGCCGGAGTTGCCGAATGTATTACCGCTTTGCCATTTATAACTGCCTTGCCTTCTATCTGAAAGTTGACCGGGTTAGCCAGTGGCGTTGCCGATAGCGTAAGATTTATTTTTTCTTTTCCAGCAGGAATGCGCGCGCCGCTTAATGAGAAACCGGTTGGCGCGTTCTTTAAATACAGTTCAATCTCGCCGTCAAATCCATCTTTTCTCAAAGCATAAACAGTGAACGGCTCGCTTAAGCCTGCCCTGATTGTCAAGCTAGATGGAACTATTCTTAAACTAAAATCCGGTTGCGGATTGCTGATCCTTAACCGGTAAGAAAATCCTTCTCCGCCGCGCCACTGGTTATCGTAAATCTGGATAAAATAAAACCCGTCCGATGGGATCGTTGTATAGATATATGAATCGGCATGATGTGTGGTCAGACCGCTCCCTTTGTCTAAATGATCATCGTTATAGGCGATTTTTTTCCCTGTTGAATCAGTGAGCAAGATTGCCGAATCCAGCGGGCTGTTCAGCCGTCGGGCATAGACCTCTGCGACTATTGTATCCCCTTTTCGCGCGTAAAAACTAAAAATGTCTTTGTCCTGTTTAGAGCCGATTTTTCCATTTATAACCACTGGAAGATTGACCTTTTGCGCAGAAGAAACAGCGTCGTTGGGTTCTTTTTCATATAGTTGCGGCAAGTCATCTATCAAGATAAATTGCGGGTTTGAAACAAATCCGTTATTCGTGACAAGGATTGGATAAATTCCGCTATTTAGAGACATTGCGTCAAACACGATACGGTTTGTCGGCAAATTCCAGCCGCTTATCTGGATTTCATTTAACTTCCCGGTCTGACCGCCCAGAGGAAAGATGTTTGTAATGAAAGGCAATTCGCCGATTGTTATTCTATAAACAAAATCTTCGCGTCCGCGGTAAATCGAGTCTCTTATTTCTAAACAATATTCGCCATCGGCTGGAATTTCATAATAAAGAACCGGGTCGGGGTTAAACATAAAATCGTCAATATAGGCAAGTTCCTTTCCCCGCGAATCATACAATGTTAAAACTGCCTGAAACCATCCGGGCACTGCGTCAGGGATATAAGGAATCAGTTGACGGGCAAGCGCCGAGACGACAATTTTTTGCCCCTTTCTTGCGCTAAACCGATATTTATCTGTGCCGCCGGGCAACATCTGTCCATTAACGGTTGCTGGCAGACTGATCTGAATTTCGCCCTCTGATGGAGTAACCACAGGGTCTTTGCCTTCTTTGCCCTGACGCCAGATTTTTCTCGGTTTTCGGGTATATTCTTTAAGAGCGCCGACATAGAAAACGCGCGGATTTGAAAGCCCGAGCAATGTGTTTAAACGGAGTTCGCGCTCGCCGGGTTCAGCGTCTGGAGAAATTTTTACGAGCAATTTTACAGTCTCCGACAACGCAGGGTTTAACTCCTTTGGAGGGATAAAATTAGCGAGTTTTTTCCGAATTTCTTCAACCTCCCGCTGTTCGGCTTCTGTTAACATTTTTTTTGTCCTCCCGCCTTGAGCCTTCTTTTTCAGCAGTTCTTGCAATTTTTCGCGCAAAAGTTGCGCCTCTTTTTGTGTTATCGGGGCAATGTAATCAACAATTGACGCCTCAACACCTTTGCCCGAAACATAGACGTTCGTTACTCCGCGAAAGAATTGTCCAACCACTATAACTTCAAATGTCGTTCCCTGTTTTCCGCCAGCAGGATAGACAAATCCAATGTGCGGCGATATTTCTTGAGCATTCACAGCGAGATACACCGCTGCATAAACAAACCCCGTCAATAAACACTTTGCAAAATTCATAATCCGCTGACTTTTGACTTTAATTTACTATAGTATTCTATTAACTTTATTACAAGTAATTAACAGGGTTTAATTGACTAAAACTGAATCGCCGGCGCTCAAAGACAATTTAATTATTTGGCAGAAAAGATTATGAAAAAAATTAAACTTGTATCGCTTTGCGCAGTGGAACAAAAAGGCTTAAAGATATTAACTTTCTCCACTCATAGCGCGAGTGTTGTCAATTGTTGATACCAACAGGTCAGGTATATAAAAACCATTGTTAATTTTAAAATTTGTGAGTAACAATTTTACATTGTTAAAAGAAGCAGAGGCTTCGCGATTCAAAATATTCTTTTTAATCGGAGGCTTCCTTATAATTTTTTTCCCGACAGTTATTCTCGGAATTGATTCTTTTTTCTATCGGGATTTTGGGGCTTTAGCTTATCCGATTATTTATTTCTGGAAATCATCTATATTAAATGGTGAACTACCGTTGTGGAATCCACTGAGCCACTGTGGCGTTCCGTTTATTGCGCAATGGGGAACTATGTCGCTTTATCCATTGTCCTTAATTTACCTTATTCTTCCGCTGCCGCTTGGCTTAAATCTATTTAGTTTCTTGCATCTCATTATCGGCGGAGCGGGTATGTATCTTCTTGCGAAAAAATGGACAGAAAGAGAATATGCGGCGCTTATTGCTGGAGCGGGATATGTTTTTAACGGCGCTACTTTATCCTGCCTTATGTGGCCTAACTACATTGCATCGCTCTGCTGGTTGCCGTGGATTATTTATTCCGCCGAAAAAGCATTTTTACAAAACAAGAAATATATTTATTATTCTATAATATTTTCATTGCTGCAATATCTTGCAGGCGTTCCTGAAATTGTTTTAATTACCCAGTTTATACTGTTATCCGTTTTTATTTCTGTTTCCCCTGTTAGTTTAAAAATTATTGTTAAGTATTTAGTTATTTTAATATCGCCGATTATATTGTGCGCCGCGCAGTTATTGCCATTTATATATCTCTATTTTAATTCACATCGTCAATTAGCAATTGATGTTAATAAATGGGCAATGCCCGGCTGGGGTTGGGCTAATTTCGTCGTTCCATTGTTTCATTATTATGAAACATATCAACATACATTTATCCAGAATGGTCAGGCTTTTTTAACATCTTATTATTTCCCGCTCATATTTATTTCGCTATCTATAATTGCCATCTTTAATTTGAGAAATAAGAGAATAGCAATGTTAATGTTTCTAACATTGCTGTCATTAATACTTGCTCTTGGAGAAAACAGTTTCTTATTTTCATTTCTTCATAATTATTTGCCGCTATCAATCAAAATTCGCTATCCGATAAAATTTATATTAATAACCATATTCACCATTCCTTTATTATCCGCGTACGGTTTGATCGGGTTAGAAAGAAATAAATATCCATTAATATCCTCCGCGCTCTTTATTATATTAACAGGAGGCTTAATCTTGTATTTTAATTATAATTATCAGTTTGAATATGATCAATTTGACTTAACTTTTAAGAACAGCACAATAAGATTTATTATACTAATTATTTCAACTGCAATATTGGTACTCGTGTATAAAAACTATACTCGCAAATACCTATTCTATATTTTATTAATGATTATTGCCTTTGACTCTGAAAAGTTTATTAAAAACTTTCATCCTATAATATCGTCAGACCACTTTGCGTCTAAACTCTGGGAAGACGCTAATAAATATAAACGATTTGATATTGCGTACGGAAGAGTGTTTATATCAAGAGAGGCTGAAGAAAAACTATTAAGAAGCACCGTATCGGACTGGTCGGCGAATTTTATCGGAAAAAGACTCGCATTATGGTCTAATTTAAACCTTCTTGAAGAGATGCCAAAAGTAAACGGCGCATTTACGCTTCAAATTAAGTATCAAAAAGAAATTGAAAAAGAGTTATACAATTCTGATGTTAATAACATATCAAATATGTTAAAATACCTTTCTGTTAAATATATAACAAGAAAAGGCTCTGTAATAGAATGGACAAACTATGATAACTCAATGCCGCTTATTACCGCAGGTCAATCTGTTGTTATAATGAATGATGAATTAATAAAACAAATGTTATTTTCTGACAACTACGAGCCTGATTCAGTGTTGTTTATATCAGAGTCAGAGACAAATAAAATGCTAAATATTAATATCCTAACAAATACATCAGTTAAAATATATAACACTAATATTGAGAACCATATAATTACTCTTGAATATGAATCTTCAGCGCCATCTATATTGTCAATATCACAATCATATTATCCGTTATGGAAGGCATATATTGATGGAACCAGTACCCCTATATTAAGAGCAAACTATGCATTTCAGGCAATATGCATTCCCCAGGGCAGACATTATTTAATTATAAAATATGAAGATATATATTTTAATTTCGGTCTGATAATATCTATTGCGGGATTAATATTGTTAGTTATTTTAAACCGAACAATCAGATCAAACAAAGACTAAATGTACAATATGAATTAATCTGGTTAGCTAAATAATTTATGAAGATTGTTGTCTTAGACGGTTATACGATGAATCCCGGCGATTTGAGCTGGGACAGTTTGAGCGCGCTTGGCAACTGCATTATTTACGACCGCACGCCTTGCGATCTTGTTATTGAACGGGCAAGAGATGCTGAAATTCTACTTACGAACAAAGTAGTCATAGACCGCGGGGTTATTGAAGCGCTTCCTAATCTACGTTACATTGGTGTTTTAGCAACGGGTTATAATGTTGTTGACATAACGGCAGCAAAGCAACGCGGTATAATTGTAACAAACGTTCCCGATTATAGCACAATGTCTGTTGCCCAGTTGACTTTTTCATTGCTTTTTGAACTTACCAATCACGTCGCTCTTCACGATCAATCGGTCAAATCTGGGGAATGGACAAAATCTCCCGATTTCTGCTACTGGAAGACCCCGCTGATTGAACTTGATGGCTTGACCTTTGGCATAATCGGTTTTGGAAAAATCGGCAGAACGGTTGCAAAAATAGCCCAAAGTTTTGGTATGAAAGTTACCGCCTTTTCGCCAAGTTTGAAAAACTCCCGTCAACCAGACATCACATTTAGTGAAATTAACGATATATTTGCCAGCAGCGATGTGGTCTCGCTCCATTGTCCGTTAACGCCGCAGACAGAAAAAATCGTAAATAGAAAGACTCTGAATTTGATGAAACCGACGGCATTTTTGATCAACACCGGTCGCGGCGGACTTGTTGATGAACAGGCGCTTGCCGACGCATTGAATTCAGGGGTAATCGCAGGCGCGGCTGTTGACGTCCTTTCCACAGAACCCCCTTCTGCGGATAATCCATTGTTGACGGCAAACAATATAATTATAACGCCACATATCGGCTGGGCTACTAAGGCGGCGCGAATCCGCTTAATGGAAATCGTTGTGGACAACATAAAGGCATTTTTATCTGGAAATCCAAAAAATATGGTGAATGGTTAATGATTGCGGCGTCAAAACAGTAGAATCAATTTGCTTGCGATAGTTTTGTTAGAGTTAAACAATGACGGTTTAGAAATTATATGAGAAAAATATCTGTAACGATTTTCATATTGGCTGGCGCGCTCGTTGCGGCGCTGTTGGCAGGCGCTTCCGAAATAAATTACACAGACACAATGCTGCAGGAAGGGGAAAAACTCGCGGCTGAATTGCGAAATCTTGCGCCGGCTTCAGAGACATCTTTGCGCGGAACCTTGAAGCGAAAAGAAAGCGACGGCTCGGTAAAATCTCTCATTCTGATAAGCAAAATAATCCCGCAAAACGATAAATGGGTTAACATCTATGAAACAGTTAACCCGGAAAATTCTGCCTATGAACAGCTTGCAATAATCCATTCTCCCGGGAAAAAAAACCGTTATATTTACACGACAGGAAATGGAAAAGATGAAACGCCGGATTTATCAAAACCGTTTGCAGGGTCGGATTTTTCCATTGGAGAACTCGGACTGGAGTTTTTCCACTGGCAAATCCAGTATTTAATCAGATCAGAGATGCGCAAAAGCCGCTTTTGCAGAGTGCTTGAGAGCAGACCGAAAGCAGGAGATAGTCCGCTGGGGTATAACCGCGTTCTATCGTGGATTGACAAAGAGACCGGCGGAATTTTAATCGCTGAGGCTTATGACAATAATAAAAAGGTTAAAACATTTGAGGTCAATAGTTTTAGAAAAGACGAGAGCGGCAACTGGCAGATTGAGGAGATTGAAATTCGCAATTTAATTTCAAAAACAAAGACCCAACTTATTTTCCAATCCTCTCAAAAAGAGTGAAAGAGATGAATTGAAGCAATAGACAGATAAGAATACTAATACTCTCTTCAAAAATGTTTCCAGATACTTTTTCAGAGATGTTTGGAAAAACATTACGCGAACTCAATTTCACAAAAAATATATCCTTCTATATTTTGCCCGGGATTCAGGTTACCTCCTTTCGCGAATTGCTATACTGCCGGGCGGAAGCGGCAAAGTGTCAAAGAGTTCAAATTCTCTAATTCCGAGCCAGCATCCATCTTCAATGCCTGTTGGTGAAACTCGCACATATCGCGCGGTAGCGTTAAAACTATGGACGGGCAGCCATTCTGCTTTTTTATTTTGAGTCATATCTACAACTGTCTGCCAGTTAAGATTGTCAGATGAAACCTCAATCCTGTATTGGTATAGAAAGCCGGGGTCTTGCCACATTATACGGCAACCAGTTAATGAATGCTGTTTACCTAAATCAACCATCCACCAGTTTGTTGGTCTGCCAGAACCGGTTTGCCATGCGGAAACAAATAACCCATCATTTGCTTTTTGAGCGTATGAACCGTGCTGTTCTGAATCTGCAAAGGCAAACTTTTTAAGGGCTTTATTCGCGCCATTTTCATAAAGAGACCATTCAAAAAATGATGCCCAAGCGTAGCCGCCGCGCGGGGATTTTGAACCAAGCACGGTAACACGGAAGTAACGGGCGCTTGTTGAAAATGTGTCTGTCTGGATTTGATTTGAATCGGCGTTTGAAGATTTATCAACGACGGTTGAAAAGTTTTTTCCGTCATTAGATGATTCAATTTTATAAAAATAGATAGTTCCGTCGCGTCGTTCCCACTGGATTTCAGAGCGGGAAATATTTGAAATCTCGCCCAGATCAACACAAAGCCAGTGCGGATACTCTCCGTCGCTCGCGCACCATTTTGAGCGACTATCGCCATCCACCGCGCAACGGGCTTCATTGCCGTCAGGACGATTTGCAACACTTGCAGTCGCAGGACAACCTTTAGCAATATTGTTTTGCGCTGGCTGCGGTTTTACTGGAAATGCGCATTCGCCGGTCTGAACATCAACAGTCCACTCGTCACCCCACTGCACAGGCAAAATTGAACCGTTGCGGTCAAACAGGATTGGCAGAAAAATATAACGGGAGTCCTTTAAATTCCAGCCTTTCCATCTATCAGCAATAAAGATATAGTTAGTCTCTTTTGTTCCTCTTATTGGCAAGACAAAGGTAGATTGCGAGCAATATGTATTCCACGTATCATCGGGGCAAAGAACCTGCTGTTTACCATAAGGTCCATAGATATTTGTTGACGATGTGACAAGGTTTCCGTTCGGTCCCCATCCCGTGCAGGCAGAAGTAATGAGATAATACCGCCCGTTGCGCTTAAAAACAGCTGGCGCTTCCCTCCATTCTCCTTTGAGCGCAGTCCAAACACGAACAACATCAAGATAATCCGCAGAGAGTTCATAACACAACAGATCGGCATTATCATTACTCGCAGAAAACAAATACGCCTTCCCATCATCGTCTTTGAACAATGTTAAATCGCGAGACATATTGCCCATTGGGCGAAAATCTTTATGATAAACAAAATCCCCATCCGGCTTGTCGCAACTTGCAACAAGAACGCGGGCTTCTGTGTAATCGCGGTTATTTTCCTTATGAACCCACATCACATACCTCTTGGTAGCCTCGCAATAAAGGACTTTAGGACGTTCCAGGTTTGACTTTGTTATACCAGAAAATGTTTTTTCAGATAAAACCTTGTTTCGGAACTCCCAGTTCTTCAGGTCTGTAGAAGAATAACAACGAATCGCTTGCGAATGCTTCCCTGTCTCGCGGTCTTCACCATACCAGTAAAATCTGTTTCCAACCTGGATAATGCAACCGCCGTGCGCCTGAATCACATTTCCAGAAGTATCATACCAGACCTCGCCAGACCTTATGGATACGGGTTTGCCATAACAGATGCAGCACGATAAAGCAGCGCAGCATAAAGCCAGAAATTTAAAAAGTGGTTTCATAATCTCTATAAGTAATAATAAATTCGCGCGCTGTATGCAAGAATGAAATTAAAAGATTATTTTGAATCATTAGTATTTAAGGAAAAAATGAATTTTTTGGTAAAAGTATTTTATAACCTAAATAATTAGCATTGAACCTGGTATTTGATTTTAAAACCGATTAAATAGAACGGTATTTTCCGAGAGAGACTCAATTTTGAGAAAGTTTGATCTATTTGTGTGTCTCCGTGTTCTCTATGGTTTATTTTTTCACCACGATGGCGCAGAGGAGGGGTATTTTGTTGTTTGACCAATTGCGGGCGCTTCTCTTTCCTCTTGCATCCTAAGTTTAAAATAAAAATATAAAACCTTGAATAGATTTACGTTCTCAATTCTGGGATTATTCCTTTGATTTTGTGTTATTCAATCTCACAAAGCGGAGTCGCGACCGCTCCTGCGGTCTTGCCACCGCACTCCATACTGGTTGCAACCTCCGTAGATTGTTCAGACTATTGCAAAATAATCCTAAAATGCTAAAGATTCACCTATTTCTTTTAGCAATCTTACTCCCCTGAAACACCTCCGCCGGGCGTTGTTGGAACGCCGATATTTCTCCATGCGTCGGTCACAGCCCACATATTTATCGGATTAACTATTTTTCCGAACTTGTAAAACCTTGCTGAACCGTCGGCAAAAATGTAGTTTGAACCGCCGCTTTCACTTTTGCCGTAACGTTGTCCGTTCATATGTTTGCTCTGATTCAATTGCGTTATATCTTCATAGGTTTCGTAATCAAAATACCAGTGTAGAGAATCATAATCTTTTTCGCCAAAGACTGCGGTTTCACTTGGATATCGGATTAGAGATTCAGGCAGTCCGACCTCATTTGTTTTCGCATATTGGCGCCACTGCCGCAGCGCATTTCCAGTAAGTCCCTGACGCGAAAAATAGTCTATATAAAAATCGTTGAACGAGTTATAGATGTAGCCGCGCGGATAAAAATCCTCAGGATACAAACTCCATAGCAACGCGCTTGCAACGTTTGTTGGCTGGTTTGGCGGCTCGGATGGACAAACAAGTATTTTTAAATCTTGATAGTATGGTCTGAGTCTGTGCGGCCAGCGGGGATGATACGGGTCTGTGGCGGTCGGATGGGCGCGGGGCAAAAACTGATTTTCATTATCGGCAACATACATCATCAGCCCAAGTCCGAGTTGTCGCATATTGTTGAGGCATTTAATTCGCCTGCCGGCTTCTTTTGCGCTCGCCAGCGCTGGCAGTAATAACCCAGCAAGGATTGCAATTATTGCTATTACTACCAGCAGTTCAATTAGTGTAAATCCGCTATTTTTAATTTTATTAAAAATCATATCATTAATGCCTCTTCTATAATTGACGTATTAGGATATGATTTTGTTTAAAAATCTTATTAATGGCAAAATGTTATGTGGAAGAATTAGTTTGCTGATTGAACTTTTCACAGACTATTTTCTGGCAAAGAATCGTTGTCTCCAGACTTCATACAATACCACAGCCGATGAGCTGCCGACGTTTAGAGAATCAACTCCGTAAGCCATTTCAATTTCTGCCCACTCAGCGCAGGCGTCCAAGACTTCTGGCGATATTCCTTCGCCCTCGCTTCCGAAAACAATGCAGACGTCGCCGGTTAAATCAACCTGCGATATAAATCGCTTTTCTGAATGCGGATGCGCGGCAACTGTCTTTATCCCGCATTTATTCAAGAGCCTTAAAGTATAGGCAAGGCATTTGCATTCAACATAAGGCAGTTTAAAAATTGTCCCCATTGAGGTTCGCACGGCGCGACGCATATACGGGCTGCTGCTCGTCTCTCCGATAAGGAGCGCCTGCGTTCCAAAGGCGGCAGAATTGCGGACGAGGATGCCCATATTTTCAGAATTATTGATCCCATCTGTGGCGACAAATAGACGCGGCTGACGGCTTGCCGCGATAACAGATTCAAGGCTGCTTGGTCTGGGAATCCGAGCAACGGCAAGTATTCCCTGATACATTGAAAAACCGGTTAACTTTTCCAGAACATCTTTTTCAGCAACGAATACTTCAACCGTCTCCGCTCTTGGCTCTAATAAGTTTTGAAACTCTGGCAACCACTTTCCCGGGAGCAAAACCGATATGATCTGGAAGTCGGTTTCAATCAGCCGTCTAACAATTTTTTCTCCTTCCGCAACGAATATTCCCTGGCTGTGATGGTCTTGTTGCATCTTCATCGTTCGGTATGGAACAAGCGACGGGTGGTCAAAAGAATCTATAGTTTTTACTGCAACCATAAGCAATTCCCTGTGGTTAAATCCCGTTCCCGGTGATTACTGCGCCATTTTTAAGTTTTACGGTTGACGCTATATGAGTTTGAGATGCGCAGGCAACGCAAATTGAGGAGGCGCCAATTTCTTTCAACTTTTTTTTCATCACGTTTAACGCGATATCCGGTTTATTGCAATCGCGGCTCAAGTGCGCAAGAGTTAAATACTGCAATTCGGCAGAGACTGTCTGTTCTACAAGTTCGGCGGCAGATTCATTGGATAGATGACCGTGCCTGCTTAAAATTCGTTGTTTTAAACTCCAAGGGCGATACGGGTCATTTTGCAACATCTGAACGTCGTGGTTTGACTCTATCACGAGAATGTGTGATGAGCGAACCCGTTCAACCACCAGTCGCGTCACACATCCAATATCGGTTACATATCCGATTTTTCCATCGCTTGTGTGTATTGCAAAACCTACAGGGTCAAGTCCATCGTGCGGAACACTGAAAACATCAATGCCAAAATCTTCAATTTCAATGCTTGCGCCTGACTGGAAAACCCTGAAGTCAAATTTTTCATCTGGAAAATAGTCTCGTATATACTGGCAGGTGTTTTTTGTTGCGTAGACGGGGATTCCGAGCCTTGCGGCAATTATTGCCAGACCTTGAATATGATCGGTGTGCTCGTGCGAGATTAAAATAGCGGTCAAATCTTCAGGAGAACGCCGTAGCTTCAGCAAACGTTCGCGAATCTGTTTTCCTGATAAACCGGCATCAATCAAAATCCTTGTATCGCCGCTTTCAAGAAAAGCCGCATTGCCGCTTGACCCGCTTCCAAGTATTGTTAATTCAACGCTCACAATTAATCTGTTAAACCCAGAATATTATCAACGCTATTTAATATAACTAAATATTTTTGATAAAAGAAAAAACTTATTCACAATTCTCTGGTTTGCCATTGCGGTTCATCAATGTTGTTAAAGCCTCTTGTGGCGATTTGCCTTCATACAACATCGCATAGACCTCATCAATTATAGGTGTATAAACATTCAATTTTCTCGCAAGACGGTAAGCGGCTTTAGCCGTAAAATAGCCTTCTACGACGTTGACCATAGAATTTAAGACCTGTTCAACCGATTCTCCCCTGCCGAGCCGTTCGCCGAATGTCCTGTTTCTGCTTAATTTTGAGAAAAAGGTTACTGCGAGGTCGCCAAGTCCGCTAAGACCATTGAATGTTTCAGACCTTGCCCCGCAGGCGACGCCGAGCCGCCGCATTTCTACTAAACATCGTGTCAATAGAGCCGATTTTGAATTATCGCCAAATCCCAGTCCGTCGCATACGCCGGCTGCAATCGCCATTACATTTTTAAGAGCCCCGCCTAATTCAACTCCAATAACATCGTCGCTCGTATATACGCGCAGTATATTGCCGTGAAACAGACTCTGCACAAGAATAGCTGTTTGATTGCATTTGCTTGCCGCGACAACAGCCGTTGGAATCCCGCGGGCGACTTCAGGCGCAATTGATGGACCGGACAAAGTTGCAATTGTTGCCTTTGGCGACTGTTCGGTCAATATGCCGCTCATAGTCAGGCAACTCTCATATTCAATCCCTTTTGTAACGCTAATCGCAACACCGGTAAAATCTTTTAGATGCGAAGTTATCTCCCTGAAAACCCGCGATGGCACGGCAACAAGCACACAGTTTGCTCCATCAATAGATTTTTGAATATTGTTCTCAATTTTAATTTGTTCCGGCAGCGAAACACCGGGTAAATACTTGCGATTTTCTCCATTGCGTCGTATTTCTTCCACACGTGACGGTTCATGCGCCCAGAGAATTACATTATGCCCGCTATTGACAAGATGCCTTGCCAACGTTGTTCCCCACGCGCCTGCTCCTAAAACCGTAATATCCATCTATATCTCTAAATATTTTACTTTTAATAACAAGATCCAGCATTAAATAATTATTCTCTAATTCATATTTTGCAAATTATTTCAACTTTATAAAGAATGAAAATGCAGCTAACTTAGGTTGGTCATTAAAGGTTATAATTTTAATTTGAAGATTTAATCTCTCATCTAATTTTGACCGTTCTTTTTTATTATTTATAAAATAACTTGGTGATAATTTCTGTTTTTTAATTAAATTTTAAATACTTGATATATAAATTGACCTGTAAAATATTTTGAATACTGCGGTTAATCTTAAAAGAGGAAAAAGAGAAGCTCTCAACAAAAGTTTTTCTTAAATCAAAACTTAAATCGCGCTTTAATAAAGGTTAAAGCAGACCGTATTTTTTCATCATTCGTCTATCTTTCTTTGTTGGTCTGCCATATCCGGGTTCAAAATAATAAGGCATTGACTCTCTTTTTTCTTTCAGTTTCTTGTATTCTTCTGGCGGGGTTAAATCTTCCAAATATTGAATGGCGACCTTTGCTCCAACTCGTCTGTCAATTATACCGAGCACTTTAACTGTTTTAGTTAATTCACCGCGCTGAATAGTTATTACCTCTCCTGCTTTTACACAATGAGACGGTTTTATGCTGACCCCATTAATTTTTATATGTCCTGCCTTGCAGGCGTCAATTGCTTGTGAGCGAGTTTTAAATAATCTTACTGCCCAGAGCCATTTATCTATTCTCGTCTCTTGTTCCATAAATAAATAGAACCAAAAGAGTTGATACAACTCTATTGGTTCATTCGCGGTTGATAAACTGAAAAAACTAATTTGTTTGCGGCTGACTTTGTTCTTGAGATTGGGATTTTAATTTTTCCCAGCGCGCTTTTTGAGCTGCGGCGATTCTTGCGCGCGCTTCAGGACTCATCTGTCTCTTTCTTGTTTTAACTTTCTTCTCGGTTTGTCCTGGCGGTCTGCCTCTTCGTGGAGCAGGTTCAATACCGCTTAGTATCTCGTCCAATTCTTTTTCCAACTTCTCAATTTGTTCTTTGATTTCTATTGCCCGTTTTAATTGTTCTAATGTTGGTTTCATAATAGTTTTAT
Source organism: Verrucomicrobiia bacterium (assembly GCA_049968335.1). Taxonomy (GTDB): domain Bacteria; phylum Verrucomicrobiota; class Verrucomicrobiia; order Limisphaerales; family JAKPVM01; genus JAKPVM01. The sequence continues at coordinate 20,257 of JBMFQZ010000021.1, read as the reverse complement.
TTTCTTTGGTTAGACTTTATATTCAAACTCTATATTCAAATATTTATTAAATCAACAATAATTTTATTTAAATAAAAGCCGAACATACTTCAGAAAAAATATAAATCAACAAAAGTTGTTGAATATCAATATGATTGCAATAGTAGACTTTAATCTTTTACTTTGAGCTGTTTTTTGATAATTCATTTAGAATAATTACGATCTTATATACATAATATTGATTTAATTAACTAAGCTCCGTTTTAATATTCATTATAGATATGATTTTCTATTAAACGGCAATGTTAACTTTCAAGTTGCAGAAGAAATATTTTCCAGTCTATTCCGCCAGAATAGCCGCCTAATTTTCCGTTAGCGGCAACTACTCTATGGCAGGGTATAATTATCGGCACTGGATTTGCGCCGCAGGCAGTTCCGACAGCGCGGGCGGCTTTCAGATTCCCTATTTTCTCTGCCAGTTTGCCATAAGTTGTTCTTTCTCCCCACTTAATTTTAATCAATTCCCCCCATACTAATTTTTGAAATTTTGTTCCGTTTGACAGATCAAGCGGCGCCGCATAAACAGGTCTTTTTTTATCAAAATAATCAATCAGATATTGATTGGTTATATTCGCCCATTTAACAATAATTTTAGCCTTATTTTTATTGATATTTTCATTCACATTAATGATTGGTTGATCAGCGGCGCTTGACTCTTTTTTCTTTTCGGGAAATACCAGTCCGCAGAGTCCATTAATTGAAAAAACAGCGGTAAATATTCCGTGTTGAGTATGTATAAGCGCGCGGGCGGCAATCTGGTGGTTATTATTTCTTATTTGCATCCTTTAAATAAGGATCAATCTTTGCTGGCTTTGAAAAAGTCATCCCATCAACTCCTCCCGATGGCTGAACATAGGCATATTCGTCATTATCCTGAACCTCTTTTTTCAACTTATAAAGTTCGGATTTTAATTGTGAAACAATTGCCTGTTTATCCGGTTGGTTATATATATTGCGCAGTTCAAGTGGATCATTTTGCAGGTCAAAGCATTCCCACTGGTCTAACTTCCAGTAATAAATAAGTTTATGAGTTAAAGTTCTAATTCCATAGTGCGCGGCGGTATTATGGTCGCCGGGGTCGTGATAATAGCGGTAATAAAAACTTGTCCGCCAATCTTTTGGATGCTCGCCCTTTAACAACGGTAGAAAACTGCGTCCCTGAATATCAGACGGGATTTTTAATCCTGCTACATCCATAAATGTTGGCGCAAAATCAATGTTTAATATTATAGATTTTTCTACCGATGCCGGTTTAACTCCGTTTTTCCATCTTAATATAAACGGCATTCTTAAAGACTCTTCGTACATAAATCGTTTGTCGTAAAGTCCGTGGTCTCCAAGGAAGAATCCCTGATCGCTGGTATAAATAACTATAGTATTGTCTGCTAAACCTTCTTTATCTAAATAATCAAGTAGCGCGCCGACGCTATCATCCACAGATTGAACGCAGGCTAAGTAATCCTGCATATACCTTTGATATTTCCATTTCTTCAATTCATCGCCGGTCAAAACTTTTTTCTCGCCGTTAACCACTATTTCAACCGAAGTTGGTTCTACGTTTAACCATTTATTTTTTTCTTGCGGGGTAAGATTATCTGGGGGAGTAAGTTTTAAATCGCGACGGGTCATATTTTCAAACACCTTTTGTTTGCATTGTTTAATCGGGTCAGCTCGCGTTGAATAATCATCCCATAAAGTTGTCGGCTCTGGTATGACTTTTTTGGAAAATTCCGCTTTATATTTTTCAGAAGGCTGCCAGTTGCGGTGCGGAGCCTTATGATGACACATAAGAAAGAACGGTTTATCTTTGGGTCGGTTTTTTAAGAAATCAAGGGCGAGGTCGGTGATGATCTCGGTTACATATCCGTTGTAAACCTTGCGTCCCTGTTGAGTTAAAAATGTCGGGTTATAATAAGCCCCCTGCCCCGGTAAAACAGACCAGTAGTCAAATCCCGTCGGCTCGCTGCCTAAATGCCATTTACCGATCATTCCGGTGTAATAACCGGCGGCTTGAAGGTACTTGGCAACAGTCGGTTGAGAACCATCAAAGGTATTAAACACAGGCACTCCATTTTTATGACTATACTTGCCTGTTAGTATTGAAGCGCGGCTGGGCGTGCAGATAGAATTTACGCAAAAACAGTTGTCAAACCGCATCCCTTCTCTGGCTAATCTGTCTATATTTGGAGTAACATTGACCTTGCTTCCGTAGGCGCTGATTGCGTGGGCGGCGTGGTCATCGGACATTATAAACAATATGTTCGGCTTACTATCGGCGCCGAAACCGGCAAATGAAATTGCCGATAAAACAAAAACAATCGGGATTAAATTTTTCATTTGTTTTATGAAATTTTATAAAATTTTGGTTATCCTTCAATTATAAAAGTTGTTAAAATCTATACTTAGTCAATAAGTCTGAAATACGTTGGCTTTTAAAAATCACCACAAGATTTAATTCATAATTCAAACATAATTGGTTATAGCGCGTCTAACAATTATGCGTTAGATTTGTTAATTAATAAGAACGGTGAACGCCGATAGACAAAACGACCCTGATTATCTCCTGATTGTTCGGATTAAAAAAGGAGAGGACGCCGCCTTTGCCATACTGGTTGATAAATATAAGCAACCGTTAATGAATATGCTTGTCCGGATTGTTCAGGACCCGATTGAAGCAGAAGACCTTGCGCAATCGGCTTTTATTCACGCCTATAAGGCTATAGATAAATTCAACTTTTCTTCTAAATTTGGCACCTGGCTTTTTACCATTGCAAGAAATCTTGCGCTAAATGAACTTCGCCGCCGCTCCCGTCATCCAGCCGATTCGCTTGAACAGACTGTGGTAGAGACGGATGATAAAACCTTTGCTTTTCAATACGAGGACAAGAAATCGCCGGTTCCCCGCGAGTCTATTTTAAAAGATGAACTGGTTAGAAAAGTTGAAGAAGCCCTGATGCGATTGCCTGAAAACCAGCGAACCGCGATCCTGCTTTTTCAACAGGATGATATGTCTTACGAGGAGATTGCAAAGGTGCTGGGATGCTCGGTTTCGGCTACTAAATCTATTATACATCGCGGACGCGAAACCTTGAAACAGATTCTTAAACCGTATTTAAAATCCGGCGAGTGGCAGCAGAAAAGCAATTTAAAAGGTTAAATAGAAACTTTTTATCGCGCGCGGTTTATTAATTTTAGGACTAAATGCAAATGAACTATAGAGAGTTAGAAAGATTGAAGGAACTTGCCCTTAAAGGCAAACTTGATGAAAAATCAAGGGCGCTGTTGCTTCAATATTATACTCAGGTTGACAGCGCGGCTGATGATGAACTCTCTAAGTTGGAAGAGGATATATATCTTGGAAAATTGCTTCAGCAAATCCCGGATGTTCCTGTTTCTTCAAACTTTACGGCTCGGGTGATGAACGCAATTGAAATAGAAGAACCGGAACCAGTCACGGCAATTTCTTCTATTATGCAAATTCTCCGGCAAAATCTCTTCCAGCGGCTTGCCCCGGTAGCAATTTTAATAATCCTTACTGGGTTCTGCTATTTTAGTTATACCGAATCAAAAAAAATGAGTATTGCTGGTTCAATCGCTGAACTTGACCGCGTGGCAATGTTAAATGAAAAACAGGGCGGACTGCCTGTTGAGATTTTTAAAGACTTTGACGTCATTCAGAAGATCAACAATTACAATTCAATGGTTGACATAGAATTGCTTGCGGCATTGAAAAACCAGTAAGTCCGCGAATGGTTTCAAGAATTAAAATAAATATTTTAAGAACGGCAGGATTAATCCTGTCTATGCTAATTATTATTAATATATCTTTTGCCGCAGACCGTTTACTGAAAAGCGAATCAACCAATAACGCGCCGTTGCCGCCAGTGCCAGCCCTTCAATCCCCGATTGTTTATTTTAGAACCTTGCTTGAAACAAACCAGCAAGCCCGCGAACAGATACTTTCTGAAAGACCGCCAGAGCAGAGAAAAATATTGTCGGCTAAACTTAATGAATACCTTGCCCTGCCGCCAGAGCAACGAGAGTTGCGTCTTTTTATGACCGAATTAAGATGGTATCTGACAACTCTGTTGCGTTCGGACGCCGCCAGCCGCGCCGCATTGCTCCAGCAAATACCCGAAAAATACCGTTCGCTCATTCAGGACAGGCTTCAACACTGGCAAAAACTGCCACAGGATATACAGAAGGAACTCCTTGATAACGAAATCGCGTTGCAATTTATCTTGCGAGTGACAAATCGTTCGCAATCTCAAATTCAAACTACGCTTGAATCGCTTCACCCGCAACAACAATTAAAAGTGTTGCAGACCCTTGCCAACTGGAATCACCTGCCCGAAAGCAGGCGAAAAGAATTAGCTGATAATTTCAATAAATTATTTGAACTCACATTGCAGGAACAGGAAGCCGCGCTAAAAGTATTGCCGCCAGCCGAACGGATGCGAATGGAGAATACTATTAAGGCGTTTTCAAACCTTTCAAAAGAGGAAAAGGAAAGGTGCATTGCCTCGTTTAAAAAATTTACGACGATGAGTGAAGTTGAGAGAGAACAATTTTTGCGCAACGCGGCAAAGTGGGCTGAGATGTCGCCGCAAGAAAGAGAGGCGTGGAGAAACATAGTTCGCTCATTTCAATCAAATAAAAACATAGAACCTCCGCCGCTTCCCCCGGGTTTAGTTCCTGATGCCACTGCAATGTTGCACTCGCCAAAAATCAATGACGTTAAACATTGATCCGTCAGTGTGCGGTTAATGATGATGCGAACGCTATTATCAGAAAAATTATAATCCACATCTAATCCACTATCATTTCTTGCATTTTAATATAAAAAAACGGGCGTCATAAATATTACGACGCCCGTCTGTGATATTAGCATTATAACTACTTCAAGGTCGTCTTTAAGAACTTAAGCCCATTGATGGCGATATCTTCGCGCGACGGTTCAATCTTTCTCCAGATTGCCGCCGCTCGCGCAATAACCTTTACGTCCTGAGTGAACGATTCAATAACCACATCGCCATTGTATTTAATCTTCTTCAATGCCTTTGCTATTCCTTTCCAATCAATGTGGTCGTAGCCCGGGGTTCCGCGATCGCAACCGCAGGCGTGGACGTGTCCCAGCAATTTGCCAGCCTTTTCAATAGCTGGAGCCTGGAACTTCTCCTCAATGTTCATATGGAAGGTGTCGTAGTGCAGTTTGAGTGCCGGACTGCCGACATCGCTAATCATATCCAGAGCTTGGTCAACGGTGTTTATAAAGTCCGTCTCAAACCTGTTCAGCGGCTCCATACAGATTTGTCTGCCTTTGTCTTCGGCGTATTTGCAGAGTTCTTTCAGGTTTTTAACAACCGTCTTCCACTGCTGGCGATATTCCTTCGGCGGGACAGCGTCCGCTCTACCCACAGAAGAATAGACCGGACCGATGAGCGACGGACAATCCAGAACGACCATCTGGTCAATCAACGCCTTTAAATAGGTCATTGAATTTTTCTGCTGTTCTTCATTACCGCGCAGGTCTCTGTCCGGACCTAAACAGGCGCAGACCGAGCCGCAAGCGAGCCCGACCTTGTCCAGCGCAGCCTTGACCTTTGCAGGGTCAATGTGCGACGGGTCTTCAATGGCTATTTCCACCGTGTCAAACCCCCAGTCTTTGAAGGTCTTGAACAACTTCACGCTCTTCGTCGTGAACGGTGAAATAAACAGGAATGTATTTATACCGAATCTCATACGCTTATTTTTCACAACCTTATAAAATTAAAAACTAATGTCAACAAAAGTTTAATAAATTTATCTGCCGAATCATTGAATCTGGAATTTGATTTTAAAACCGAATTAACGCTTTTTAGCCGTATGAGCCCTATTGCTTAATACTAATCGACTTCAACCCCAACGGGATTTTTCTTATGAATACGCCACATAATTTATAATAAAAATATGAAATCCGGGATTAAACCGCATTCGTTGCTTTGGTAGTATTCCTAAGATTTTTTGTTATCTAAAATCACGAATTCCTGAAGACTCCGATGTTATCACAAAGATACATCAAAGCGTATCTGACGGCGCCCCACAATGCTCACAGCGATGCCAACGTAGTCTCACCAAGATAACAGACTATGCTATGGCTGATAACAGTTCTATGCTCACAGTGAGACGCCTATAAGTATTTAAGTAATAAAGAAGAATTTTATTTAAGTAATAAAAGCGCGTCTTTAAAAGTTATTAACAACTAAAAAATTTTCCTGACGGAAAATCTAATTTTAAAAGCGCAACAAACAAGTTATCAATGGTCGGGTAAATAAAAACGCGGTTGATATTTTTTATCAAAGCGGAGATTTAATCAACTGGAGCGATGTTGCCGACAATCCCTAATCAATGTATCAGTTCTCTATCCCATCAACATCAGGAAAACAGTTTTTCAGATTAATTAAAACACAATGATTTTTACTCTTGGAATTTATTTTAAGATGAACTTGTAACAAACCGTGAATTGCGTTTTGAGGCGGTATGAAATTTAACCAAAAGACGTTCTTTCTCTGCGATGCTAATTTTTTGGATTACTTTATTTTTTGTTTCTAATATTTAAAAAATCTTATTCAATACAATGTATGAAAATGGAAAATAAGACAGGAAGGGTATTGATTGCTGGTTTAATATTGATATTAACAGCGGGATTTGTTTTTTCTGAATCAACCAATCGCTGGGAGAAAGAGATTCGCGCGTTTGAAATATCCGATTCAACAAATAAACCGCCAGAAAATTGCATCTTGTTCATAGGCAGTTCAAGCATCAGGCTGTGGAAGACGTTAAAAGAAGATTTTCCTGACTTGCCTGTTGTGAATCGTGGTTTTGGCGGTTCACAGATAGCGGATTCAGTATATTATGCCGAGAGGATAGTTTTTCCGTATAGACCGCGTTTGATAATTATGTATGCGGGGGTAAACGATATTGCGGCAGGGAAATCGCCTGAAGAGGTGTTTGAGGATTTCAAAACATTTGTTAAAAAAGTGCATTCCCGCCTGCCTTCAACAAGGATAGGGTTTATTGCAATGTCTACGAATCCGGCGCGCTGGAATCAGGTCGAAAAGGTAAAGAAGGGAAACAAACTTATCCGCGAGTTTACCCTGCGCGACCCGCGCCTATTTTTTATTGATACATTTTCTTATATGATTCGCGAAGATGGTACGCCAAAACCGGATATTTTTGTTGAAGATAAATTACATATGAATAAAAAAGGATATGAGATTTGGAAAAATGTTATAAGACCCTATTTAAACTAATCTAAATAGTTATGGCGATACCGATTTTAACAGTGGACCAGGTTCGCGAGTGGGAAGAGTCAAGCTGGGCGGCTGGAATATCTCAACAGGAGGTCATTCGCAACGCCGGCAGGCGCGTCGCTTTTTATGCCGAAAAAATGACAGATATTGGCGACAAAATTCTTGTAATCGCAGGCAAGGGACACAACGGCGACGACGCAATCCAAGCCAGCGAACAGATCGCTCAAAGAGAGATAAAGGTTATTAGAATAACCGACCCGGCGACTGATATTGTCAGTTTAAAATCTGCATTGAACGAGGATTTATCGCTTGTCATTGACGGGCTTTTCGGCATCGGTTTAAACCGCGAACTGGACGAGAAATACCGGAACGTTATTGATTTAATAAATCAGGCAAAAGCGCCTGTTCTGTCGGTTGATGTTCCATCGGGTTTAAACGCGCAGACGGGAGAAGTAATGGGGGCGGCAGTTCGGGCTTCGGCTACAGTAACTTTGGGGGCTGTGAAAATCGGGTTGATTAAGTCAACCGCAGCGCAATACACGGGACGGTTGTATGTGGCGCCGCAGATAGGATTGAAATCATTGGATTTTAAGAGCGACCTCTACTGGACTGAGACGTCGGATTTTAACGGATTTCCACCGGCGCGAAACGTGTCAACGCATAAAGGAACTTACGGACATTTGTTAATAATCGCGGGCAGTCCCGGGTATCACGGAGCCGCTGTTCTTGCCGCAAAGTCAGCGCAGAGGGCTTTGCCGGGGTTAATTACCCTTGTAACCGCGCAGGGCGTATATATTCCTGTGGCGTCGCAGTTGGCTCAGGTAATGGTTCACTGCTGGAAACCATCGATGGAATTTCCAGAAAAAATAACGGCGATTCTTATCGGTTGCGGTCTTGCCTCACCGGAATTACCGCCAGGTCTTGTTGATTATTGCATTAAGCTGTGGAACGAATCGCCTCTTCCAATGTGCGTTGACGCAAGCGCTCTGGACTGGTTGCCAAAGGGGAGGATAAACTCACAGGCTCCAAGAATCGTAACTCCTCACCCGGGGGAGGCGGCAAGAATGTTAAAAACAACCACTGAAGAGGTTTTATCCGATAGAACTGAATCGGTCAGAAAAATCTCTAAATTATACGGCAATTGCTATGTCGTATTAAAAGGGCATCAAACCATTATCGGGAAAAACGACGGTGTTTTATATATAAATTCTACGGGAAATCCTTATCTTGCGCAGGGCGGGGCTGGGGATGCTTTAGCCGGGTTTATCGGAGGGCTCATAGCGCAACCCGCTTTGCAGAAAGATATTTTAACAACGATAAGATATGCCGTCTGGCGACACGGTCTGGCTGCGGACTATCTTCAAAAACAAAACCCGCGCAACTGGACTGTTGAAGAGGCGATAGCGGTTTTAAATTCATCCGTTATTGAAAAAGAAATTGTGATTTAAAAATTAAAAAGACTTTAAACGGACGAAAAAGTTTGATAAAAATAGTTTTATGGGCAAGTTATTCGCAATCCTGTGTGGTTTGCTCTGTTCGCTGATTATTCTTACAGCCGCTGAACAGATAACATTGGAACTTACTGACGGCACGACTATCTCTGGCGAGATAGGCAAGTCCTCTTTTAACAATGATGGCGTGGCGTTGATGCAAAACGGTATGTATGCCAAACGAATTCAGTGGAGCAAACTTTCCCAAGAATCGCTGCAAAAACTTGCAAAAAATCCTATGGCTCAAAAATATGTTGAGCCGCTGATAGAATGGGTAATAGAAGATAAACCAAAAGAGCGACCGAAACCAAAGCTGCTTGAAATAAAACAGCCGCCAAAAATTGAAAGACCTAAACCGTCGTCTACTTTCGGAGCGTTTTTTCAATCGCCGGTATCAACACTATTTTTATTATTAATTTATCTGGCAAATATCTATGCCGGGTATGAAGTCGCTATATACAAAAACAGAAAAGCGCCTGTTGTATGCGCCGCGGCGGCAGTTTTGCCTATCCTTGGACTGATCATCTTTATCGTTATGCCGCCAGCGCCGGTGAAACCGGCTGAGGAACTTGTTGAAGAAGAAACCGCTGTTGAAGGCGAATCTGCAGAACAAGCCGCCGCCGCTGCTGATATGGCAGCCCAGCAGGCAGCGCAGCAAGAGCAACAACAAGAACAAAAAGAACCGTCTTTGCCGCCAACTATCAGTTTCCTGCGGGGACAATACACATTTAACCGCAGATTTTTTGAAACAAAGTTTGCCGGATTTTTTAAACCGGTTCCCGGGGACGCAGAAAAAGACAGAGAACTTGTCCTTGTAACTTTAAGGGGAACTTATATCGGACAACGTTTTACAAAGATTGCGCCAAATGAGATTTTCCTTCTCGTGAAAAAAGGCAACGCTTCAGAAGAGATAATGATCCCGTTTGTTGAAATAAAAGAGGTTCACATTAAACACAAAGACGTTCCATTCAATGGCAATTAAAACAATTTTTATGGGGACAGCGGCATTTGCCGTTCCGAGTCTTGAGGCTTTAATTAATTGTCATTTTATTGACCTGGTTGCCGTTGTTACTCAACCGGACAGAGCCGCCGGACGGAGTCTTAAAATCCAGCCCTCCGCTGTTAAACAAGCCGCTTTGAACTATAATATTCCCATCCTTCAACCGGCAAAGGCAAAAGATGAATCTTTTTTAAATCAACTCGCAGAGATTCAACCTAACTTGATTGTTGTAGCCGCTTACGGTCAGATACTTCCGCGAGCCATTCTTGACCTGCCGCCGTTTGGCTGCTTAAACGTTCACGCATCACTCTTGCCAAAATATAGAGGCGCGGCGCCAATTCAATGGGCAATAATTAACGGCGAAACAGAAACTGGCGTAACTATTATGAAGATTGACGAAGGAATGGATACAGGAGACATCCTTACTCAAAGGTCAACGCCAATAGACCAAGAAGAGACCGCAGAAACACTTCACAACCGACTTGCTCAAATCGGAAGCGAATTGTTAATTGAAACTATTCCCCCTTACATAGATGGAAAAATCAAACCGACGCCTCAGGATAATTCAAAAGCAACTTACGCGCCAAAGATTACAAAGGAACACGGGCACATTGACTGGAGCCTGCCGGCGTCAGCGATTTTCAACCGAATTCGCGCTTTTATCCCCTGGCCAGGAGCCTATACCTTTTTAGAAGAAGGCGATAAAAAACAGATGTTAAAAATCTGGGAAGCGGCAATTGAGAATAAATCTGGAAACCAGCCGGGGACAATTTTAGAGGTTAAAAAAGATTCATTCACAGTTTGCTGCGGAACTGGATCAATCAAAGTCCTCGCGGTTCAACCTGAAAATAGCAGAGTTATGAAGACAGGCGAGTATCTTGCAGGACACAAATTAAATCCAGGTCAGGTTTTGAAATAAAATCAGTCCGGCATTTCGCCGTTTACATCAAGCGCAGCCTTGAGTCTTTTATAAGTATCAAAAACAGTCCCGCTGCCATCTATTGTTACAAGTTCCCCCTTTTTAGAATAATAATCAATTAATGGCGCGGTGGTTTTTTGATATATTTCCATTCTGACTTTTATTGCTTCTGGCTTGTCATCCTCCCGTTGATATAAATCCGCGCCGCACAGGTCGCATTTGCCGGGAATTTTTGGCGGTTTGTTTTTTAAATTATAAATCGCCCCGCACTTAGAACAAATCCGACGGGATGAAAGCCGTTCAATTATCTCTTCTTCAGGCATTGTAAGATTTATAACGGCGTCTAATTTTACATTTGATTCCCGCAACATCTGGTCCAGAGCTTCAGCCTGCGGAATGGTTCGCGGAAATCCATCAAGGGCATATCCGTTTGGACACTTTAAACATTTTATACGCTCTCTGACTATTTTAATTACTATATCATCTGGCACAAGTTCCCCGCGCGCCATATAATCGTAAGCCAATTTTAACGCCGGGGTAATATCGCTTTCAGGTAGATGTTTAATCGAGCGGAAGATATCTCCGGTGCAGAGCTGGCAGATTCCGAGTTTTTCAGATAATAGTTCAGCCTGTGAGCCTTTGCCAACTCCCGGAGCGCCCAGTAATACAAATCTCCATATTCTTCCGACTGGTTGCGGCGTAATCTCACACTGGCACCCTCCCCTGATCCATACCGTTTTGTCGCAGTTTGTTTTCATAATGATTCCTGTTTAACTAGCGGATTGTTACAGCGCGCTAATTGTGTTTCGTGCTTTATAAAAATGCGGAACTCCAAAAAATTAATATTCCGCTTCAAAAACCATCAATTTATTATCCTTGCGTAAAATAATACGGTCTGGCTCCATTTCAATTTCTTTACTTATATTACCGCCTTGCCAGCTAACACGGTATGTGCCTGCTCCAGATTTTTCCCAGGTTCCTTTAAATGTCTGGGTGTTGTTTTTAGTGTCGGTTATACGAAGAATTATATTTTTATCAACCAGGGCAGTAAGCCTTGCGCTTTGAATATTTGTAGAATAAGAACGTTCCAGAAGCACCGCCTCCAGCCGCGACATCTTTGGCTTTGACTTCCTTAGTTTTACAAGTGTTGCCTTTAAGTCAAACACCCAGTTGCCAAGTATTAACTCTGGATACTTATCCGTCTGTCCAGTATGGAGATAATTGGTAAAGTCTTTCAGATCTATTTTTAACAACTCTGCGGTGATTGTTGAATTTGTAATAATCGCCTCAACTTTTGGGTCTGAAAACAATGACTGCACAGGTTCTTTCTTTTTAAACTTTGCAACAAGCGCTTCATCCTTCAAAATATCCTGAAACTCTGGTTTCTCGCACAATGCCATAATCGGCGGGTATTTTCCTGCTCGTTCCCACAGATGCGGATTGTGATATAAAATGCCGATCATATCGCTCCAGGCATAATATTTTGGCGGCGCAGGGTCAAATGTTGCGGCAACGACGTTCATCTTTGTTTTTGCAAGGTCTTCGTAAAACCCGACAAGCATTCTGAACATCGTCTTATCCTGGTCCCCAGAAGAGAGTTGATATGCAGGATACCCAAGAACATAACCGGCTACGCAGATTATTATTAAATAGATAAAGGCGTTGATAATTGAAGCAAATATGCCCAGCCGCTGGCTTAACCTATCCCACAATACCTTTTTAAAATCCGGGACGTGATATCTAAAATGAGCTTCAACCTTGTTGCTCACAACTGTTGCTACTGCGGCAGAGACAATGGAAAATCCTAAAATTATTATCAAAGGCGAGACAGTCCAGAGAATTATCGGATTATAAATCTTTGCAAGACCGAAGATCGGATATAACAAGGGTGAAAACGGCATTGCGAACATACATCCTAACAATAGCCCGACGCCGGTTATAGCCATCTTAACCACGCCGTGTGTGTAACCGAATATTATAAGTAAAATTATTAATGCTATTGCTATTAACCAGACCGTCATAACATTGCGACTATTTTAACTTCAACTGATTATATTTAAAGCCTAAAAATCAGAAAAGCGCGATTTTTTTCTTTTTTATCTATTTGATGATTTTGCGAAACCACTAAACCATCAATTAAAATTCCATTCTCTATGAGTTGAATAATTTATAATTAATGCTAATTTTTCAACTATGTCAAAACGCTCGTTTAACAGTCTGACGGTGCCGGAGATACTGGCGCTTGCGATATCGCTTGAAGAAGAAGACGCTCGAATTTTTGGTGAATTTGCCAGACATCTTGAAAGCCGGGATAAACAGGCGGCTGAACGATTTCGCAAGATGCAAAGCGATGAGGAGGACCATAAGCGGCGTTTGACAGAGATGCTGCTCTCGCGGGTTAAAACTCCACCATTTATACGGCGCGACGATGTTATGGGGTTTGTAGAACGGCGTCCATTGCCGGCGCCGGGAGAAAAACCGATCACCTGGTACGAGCGCGAGGCTTTGCGGATGGAACTTGAAACCGAGATGTTTTATCTTCGGGCGGCGGCGCGTTCCGACGATCCAGATGTCCGTATGCTGTTAACCGAACTTGCCGAAGTGGAACGTCAGCACGAAGGTATGGCGCTGGGAAGCAGCGGCGTTCAGGAACACGAACTCGGCGAGGTTCGGACGAAGAAAGAATTGTTCCTGCTTCAAGTTGTTCAACCCGGACTGGTCGGGCTAATGGATGGCTCGGTTTCAACCCTTGCCCCGGTCTTTGCAGCCGCTGGAGCAACAGGTCAATCTATTGACGCATTCCTCGTCGGTTTAGCCGCATCTGTCGGAGCGGCAATTAGTATGGGAATTGCGGAGGCAATGAGCGACGACGGCGCATTAACCGGCAGAGGCAGTCCGCTGCTTCGCGGAACAATTACCGGGCTTATGACTTTTGCAGGCGGCATCGGACACGCCCTGCCATTCCTTATTCCAAATATAAAACTTGCCTTCTGGATCGCCGTTGCGGTAACTGCCTGCGAATTGATGGCTATTTCTTACATCCGCAGAAAATATATGGAAATGCCGTTCTGGCGTTCAATGATTCAGGTTGTGCTTGGCGGCGCTGTCGTCCTTGCGGCAGGCATACTAATTGGCGCCCAGCATTAGCAAAATTTTTAGCCCCTGTTTTGCCACAGAAAATCGCGACCCGTTTAACCTATTTATCCGGAAAAATCTAACGAACGGATTAAACGGAGTTAAAACAGTTTTATAAAATATTTTTAAAAAATTTAACTTTTTCATCACTTTAAGCCGTCTTTTACTTTATAAAGATTTATGAAAAATAGTTTTAAAAAGAGCGCAGAAGCCAGAGCAATTCTTTTTCTGGTCTGTTCGTTCTTTCTATTAACTTATCAACCGCTGGGGTTTTCTCAGAGAGAGATGGAGGCGCTTGGCAGAGGACTTGTTGCAATCAACAAAGGAAATGGCGAGGTGTTTTTGAGCTGGAGGTTTTTAGGAACCGACCCGGATTCAATCGCATTCAATATCTACCGAGCGACAGAGAATCATCAGCCGATAAAATTGAATCCCCAACCAATATCAGAGTCAACCTGCTATGTTGATACAACTGCTGATCTATCAAAGTCAAATATCTATTTTGTAACACCTGTATTAAACGGCAGGGAACTTGATAAAAGCGCCCCATTCTGTCTTAAACCGGAGAGAGAACCGAAACAATATATCTCCATTAGATTGCGAACCCCCGAGGGATACTCTCCAAACGATGGTTCAGCAGGCGATTTAGATGGAGACGGCGAGTATGAAATCGTTCTTCATCAGGTTGGCCGCGGACGCGACAATTCTCAAAATGGTTTTACAACCGAACCGATACTTGAAGCCTACAAGTTGGATGGGACATTTTTATGGAGAATAAATCTCGGAAAAAATATCCGCGAAGGGGCGCATTATACACAATTCATCGTTTACGACCTTGATGGCGACGGCAGGGCTGAAATTGCCTGCAAAACCGCAGACGGCGCGATTGACGGCAAAGGAAATGTAATTGGAGACAAAAATGCGGACTGGCGGGACCAGAACGGAAGGATCTTAAACGGTCCGGAATATCTAACAGTTTTTGACGGGCTTACCGGCGCGGCAATCTTTACAACAAATTACATTCCGCCTCGCGGCAACGTTGCCGACTGGGGTGATAGAACAGGAAATCGTGTGGACAGGTTTTTAGCAGCCGTCGCTTATCTTGACGGCAAGCACCCCTCTTTGATTATGTGCAGGGGATATTACACCCGCACGGTTGTTGCCGCGTGGGATTTTACAGATAAAAAACTTAACCTCAGATGGGTTTTTGATACCGATAGTTCGCCACAATACAGCGCTTATCGCGGACAGGGAAATCACAACTTAAGCGTTGGCGACGTTGATAGCGACGGCAGGGACGAAATCCTTTACGGCGCTTGCGCCATAGACGACAACGGCAAAGGACTTTACTCAACCGGGTTTGGACACGGCGACGCTATGCACCTTTCTGACATTGACCCCGATAGACCCGGTCTGGAAGTCTTTTCTATTCACGAACGCCCGCGCCACACAAACGGAGTCTCATTTTACGAAGCAGCCACAGGAAAAATTATCTGGGGAAAACGATCTTCAGATGTCGGACGTGGACTTGCCGCAGATATTGATCCCCGTTATCGCGGTTATGAAATGTGGGCATTCGGAGAGGGTTTATACGGCGTCTGGAACACAAAGGGCGAAACTATATCAAACCGCCGTCCCCGTTCTTGCAATTTCGCAGTCTGGTGGGATGGCGACCTGCTTCGCGAATTGCTCAGTGGAAATTATATTTCAAAATGGAACTGGACAAATTCAACTGAAACCACGCTCCTTGTTGCCGTGGGCTGCTCGGCTAACAATAGCACAAAGGCTACGCCTGTTCTTAGCGCCGATATTCTTGGAGACTGGCGCGAAGAAGTCATCTGGCGAACAACCGATAACAAAGAACTCCGCATCTATACAACCACAATCCCGACTAAACACCGTCTCCGCGCGCTTATGCACGACCCGCAATATCGCATAAGCGTAGCCTGTCAGAATGTCGGCTACAACCAGCCGCCGCAACCCGGATTCTATCTTGGCGAAGGAATGAACCCGCCTGAGAAACCAAACATTACCACAAACAAAATCGGAAAATAAAAAAATCCAGCCGCCAAATCAGACGACTGGATTTTAGTCTGAATTATAATTGCTACTTCATCAAAACTCCGGCATAAATAGCATTCTTGCCGAGCATCTCTTCAATCCTTAACAACTGATTGTATTTTGCTAAACGATCGCTTCTGCTCAATGAGCCGGTCTTTATCTGTCCGGCATTAGTGGCAACCGCAATATCGGCAATGGTTGCGTCTTCGGTCTCGCCCGAACGATGGCTAATAACGGTTGTGTATTTATTTTCCTTTGCAAGTTTGATGCAATCCAACGTCTCGGTCAGCGAACCGATCTGGTTGACCTTAACAAGGATTGAATTCGCAACCCCCATTTCAATTCCCTTTTGCAGGAACTTCACGTTAGTCACGAACACATCGTCGCCCACAAGTTGAATCTTTGAACCGAGTTTGTCAGTCAGTTTCTTCCAGTTGTCCCAGTCATTCTCAGCGCAGCCGTCTTCAATGGAAATTATTGGATATTTATTGCACAATTCCTCGTAATAGCTGATCAGGTCTTCACCTTTTACGGTTTTACCCGTGCTCTTTTTGTAAGTGTATGTTCCATTGCCGTTATAAAATTCAGAAGAAGCAACATCAAGCGCCACATAAATCTGCTTGCCAGCTTTATAACCTGCATCCTTAATTGCCTGCAAGATCGCCTCAATAGCGGCTTCGGTGCTTTCAAGATTAGGAGCAAATCCGCCTTCATCGCCAACAGCCGTGCTCAACCCCTTCTTCTTCAACACCGCTTTTAACGAATGGAATGTCTCAACAATTGAACGCAACGCTTCTGAGAAAGTATCAAACCCTTTAGGCATTATCATAAACTCCTGAAAATCTATCGGAGCGTCTGAATGAGCGCCGCCGTTGATGACGTTCGCCATCGGCACAGGAAGCACCTTTGCGTTTGTTCCGCCGATGTATTTAAATAATGGCTCTCCGACATAAGCGGCTGCCGCTTTTGCGTTCGCCAATGAAACAGCAAGAATGGCGTTTGCGCCAAGTTTAGACTTCGTCTCCGTCCCATCCAGTTCAAGCATTGTTTTGTCAACGGTAAGCTGGTCAAGCGAGTCAACACCCTGCAACGCTGGCAGGATCTTTTTTACGACATTTTCAACGGCTTTTTTAACTCCCTTTCCGTTATATCGTTTTTTATCCCCATCGCGCAGTTCAATGGCTTCATTCTCGCCCGTGCTTGCGCCGGATGGGACCGCAGCGCGACCAACTGCTCCGCAATCAAGTATTACGTCAACTTCAATAGTGGGATTTCCGCGTGAATCAAGAATCTCCCGCGCCAATATATTATTAATTCTGCTCATATTCTATTTCACTTTGATTAAGGTTAATTAACTCTTCTAAATTATTAAAATCCTATCCGATTGCCTGTTATATTCAAGAATTATGTTTTGAAAGTTTTTAAATCCCGAATCCTGACCAAACTAAAAAACGGCGCTTTTCCCTAAAACGCCAATAACTCATTCTATTTTTTATCCAGTTTGAATTTTCTTTTATTATATAAATCTTGTTTGCTATTCTAAATGCGCAATGGCTGACACAAAATTTAATATTGAATATATAGCGCATCTGGCTCGCGTTAAACTGACAGAGCAGGAGAAGACAATGTTCGGGGCTCAATTGAGCACCGTGCTCGGTTATATGGAAAAGTTGCGCGAGGTCAATGTTGATAACGTTGAACCCACCTCGCATCCGCTCCCGCTGGTAAACGTTATGCGCGACGATAAACCGGAATCGGGGCTTTCTCATACCGAAGCAATGCAAAACGCCCCATTGCAGACAAATGACCTTTTCATCGTTCCAAAGATCGTAGAGTAAAGGATTTTATGACTGCGCTAAACAGGCTAACAATTACCGAATCGGCAAACGGTCTTTCAAAAGGCGACTTCACATCCCAGGAGCTTGTTCAAGCCTGCCTTGAACAAATACAATCGGTTGACAAAAAATTAAACGCCTTTCTGTGGATTGACGCCCAAGACGCAATCGCTCAAGCGGTAGCAGCCGACAAAGAGATTCGCGCTGGCGCAAATTATAATGAAAAACCGCTGCTCGGAATCCCGATCGCCATCAAGGATTTAATCTCTGTAAAAGGACACCCGCTCCGCTGCGCCTCTAAAATTCTTGATAAATACATTGCCCCTTACGATGCAACGGTTATAGAAAAATTGCGCGCCGCAGGGGCGATTATCTTCGGGCGAACAAATATGGATGAATTCGCTATGGGAAGTTCAACGGAGAATTCCGCCTTCGGTCCAACGCGAAATCCGTGGGATACCGAGCGCGCCCCGGGCGGCTCTTCCGGCGGTTCAGCCGCCGCTGTTGCCGCAGATGAATGCGCCGGCGCTTTGGGCTCAGATACCGGCGGTTCAATCCGTCAACCGGCTTCCTTCTGCGGCTGCGTCGGATTAAAACCAACCTACGGTAGAGTCTCAAGATACGGACTGGTTGCTTACGCCTCATCATTAGACCAGATCGGTCCAATGACAAAATCCGTTGAAGACGCCGCTCTACTGTTAAAAGTCATCGCAGGCAGCGATAAACGCGATTCAACCTGCGCGCCTGAACCTGTTCCGGACTATTCTTCATTGTTAAACCAAAATATAAAAGGACTCAAAATCGGCGTTCCTAAAGAATATATGATCGGCGGGCTTGACCCGGATGTGAAGAGAACAATCAACGAGGCGTTGAAAACTCTGCAATCGCTCGGCGCAATCTTGGAAGAAATATCATTGCCACACACAGAATACGCCATCGCAACCTACTATATAATCGCCACAGCAGAAGCAAGCGCGAATTTAGCGCGATTTGACGGCGTCAGATACGGCTTGCGAATTGATGGAGAAGACCCGATTGAAATGTATTGCAACACCCGCGGCGCAGGCTTCGGTCAAGAAGTTAAAAGAAGAATCCTTCTCGGCACCTATGTTTTAAGCAGCGGATATTACGACGCCTACTATCTCTATGCCCAGAAGGTGCGAACCCTCATCAGAAAAGATTTTGCCACCGCATTTGAAAAAGTGGATATAATTGCAACGCCAACATCGCCAACACCGGCATTTAAATTAGGAGAGAAAACAGCAGACCCTCTGCAAATGTATCTCTCGGATATATTTACCATTTCCTGCAACCTTGCCGGGATTTGCGGAATCAGCCTGCCCGCCGGTTTTACAAACTCAAAGCCAAAATTGCCTATCGGACTTCAACTGCTGGGCAAACCAATGGATGAAGCAAAACTCCTCGCCGCCGCTCACGCCTTTGAAAAAGCCACAGACTTCCATAAATTAAAACCCGATTTAACATAGCGCAAAATAGAGACGAACACCAAAACCGATGAAAACTATACAGAATTATGGAACTATACGAAGCAATAAGAACAAGACGAAGCGTTAGAAAGTATCAGAAGACCCCCGTCTCTCCCGATAAACTAAAACGAATACTTGAAGCCGCGCGCCTTGCCCCATCGGCTTGCAACCTGCAACCCTGGAAATTCCTCGTCGTTAGCTCAAAAGAAAATAAAGAAAAACTCCGCGGCATAATTCAAGAATGGGCTCTTGAAGCCCCAATCGTCATTGTCGCGTTAGGAAATAAAAAAACCGCCTGGAGCAGAGACAACGAAAGCGTGCATCAGATTGATGTGGCAATCGCCGTTGAACATATAATCCTTGCCGCAACCGCAGAAGGATTAGGCAGCTGCTGGATTTGCGCTTACGACCGAAAACGTCTTTCAAAAGCCCTGAATATCCCAACCGAATGGGAACCCGTTGCAGTCACCCCTATCGGATACCCGGACGACACCTCTACACGAACTACCCGTAAAGAAATCAAAGAGATAGTAGAAATAATTTAAATCACTCAAAATATTCATCCCGAAAAATTGAACTCGCAATAACCGCCTTTATCTAAATTCCCTGCACCCCAAGAAATATTGCTTTCCAGGTGAAATTAGATTTTTAAAAGCATTTTACAACCAATAACGCGCTGTCGAAAAAGACATCGCAGAGAGCGAATATTTTTTAAACTGCATTTTTGAAATGCCGTGGCAAGACCGCGGGAACAGTCGCGACACCGCTTTGGGTGCTCGGATAACAAAAAACAATTGAAGAAAACCAAAACCAAGAAATGCAATTGGCTCCGGACTTGTTATTTTTAATATAAACTATCTTTTTTATATGAACGATCCCCAAGGGACCAATCATTATCGCTTTTCTCTTATGTTCCCCTCTTCCCTCTATGGTGAAAAAATAAACCACAAAAAACTCAGAGAAACACAGAGCAATCGCATTTTCAAACCATTGCGACTA
>JBMFQZ010000020.1:0-73226 GCA_049968335.1 Verrucomicrobiia bacterium | reverse complement strand
CTGCTATCAAGGCTAAAATGAGAGTAGATCAACTCGCAGACCTTGAACTCTGCTACGCGCCACCGTTCGGTTCTGCAAAAGACCCGGTTAATCTTGCTGGAATGGCTGCGCAAAATATACTTAACGGTCTGGTATCAATAGCGCAATTTTATGAAGTAGAAAGTGAAAAACAATCAGGCGCAATTATTCTGGATGTCAGAACTTACGCCGAAAGAGAAAAAGGTTTTATCCCGGGGTCAATTCACATTCCCCTTGATGAATTGCGCAACAGAATAAACGAATTACCGCAAAATAAAGAGGTTATCGTAACTTGCCAGAGCGGACAACGTTCTTATTTTGCCTCAAGAATACTGGAACAAAATGGGTTTAAAGTTAAAAACCTTACCGGGTCTTACAAAACCTGGAAAGTCTGGTTTGACGAGTTTGGCAACGCGCATAATATTTAAACCACGTATCCTGGAATTTCATCCATTGTTGAAACGCCGATAAACTCCATAAACCATTTTTCAGGCGGGGCATAAAAGTCGTAAATCCTCGCCTTTAATGAGAATTTTACCCGGCTTGAATGCAGAGCCTGATAAGGCAATATCAAACTTGCTTGTTGTTCGGGGGTTAGACTGCCCTTTAAATAATAATTCAGATAAATAGTCTCATCGCCGCCGTAAATTTTATCGCCCACAACCGGGTGTCCGATGTATGAAAGATGGATACGGATTTGATGTTTTTTGCCTGTTTTAGGGATAATTTTTAACAAGCTATAAGGTTTGCCCTCTTTTTCAAAACGAAACAAAACACGGTAATATGTGGTTGCCGGGGCGCCATCTTCTCTTACGCAATCTTTGACCGCCACTTTGCTGTTCACATCTTTTCCAAGAGCCGCGTTTATAGTATCGGAATTCTTTTCTACAAAGCCGTGAACAATGGCAAGGTATTCTTTCAAAACGCGGCGTCTCTCCCAGAGCTTGCGAACTAATCTGGCGCATTGCGCAGTTTTTGCAACAACAATTACTCCGCTTGTCTCGCGATCAAGACGGTTAACCATCTGCGGATGCGAGCCCTCGCCAAGATGCAGTCGCAACCGCCCGATCAGACTTGATTCCGGTCCCTGACGCGTCGGATGACACACAAGCCCGGCTGGCTTGTTGACGACAAGCATCTCGCCGTCTTCATAAATTATGTCCAACAATCTATTCGTTTCCATCAGTTAAAAATAACCTCATTCCATTATTAAATAATACTAATCGGAAATTATGAAACGGTAGCAAATAATTCAATAGAAGGTCTAACAATAAAATCGCTATCTTCCATTCCCTCTTTTTCCTCAATCATCGGCATTGAACCTGGCGGTTGATTTTTAAAACCAAATATCAAGTTCAACGCTAACGATTCAGGTTAATATTTTGATAAATCCGATTTCTCTTAAATTTTCAATTTTTCTATCATTGCAATGAGCCGGGATTAGTTCTGAGCCTTTTTGTTTATCTCATTGTCAAGCCACTGCAACCGCTTTGGCAGCCATTCTTTGATATACTGAATATCCCGTTCAAAGGTGTCGCGGTTTGGATAAGAATTCTGAAACTGCTTCCAGCGCTCGCTGTTTCGCCTTACGGCATCGCCAAGTTCTAACGCATAGCGGTCAATCAAATCAAATATAAATTTTTCCGAGAACTGGTTTTTTCTTAATTCATTCCAGCGAGCGGCGAACATTTTCCTGTAATCTTTGTTTTGCATCAGGCGGTCAAATAAATTATTAGAAAGCCAGACATCGTGCGGGTAAAAACTCCCATCCCAGTTTCTTCCAAAAGTTCCATCATAATCCCACGGAACAAAGAAAAATTTAGTCTTAATCGGCGGGCTCTCCTGACCGTCGCGAGCGAAATAGTAATTCTTTGTAATGCCGTCGCTATTGCTCGTCAGCAAGACAAGCAGATGAAAGTCTATCGCGTTTTGGATATCAAGTTTTGAATATATGCCGTTTTGTTGGTCAAAGAATTCCTGGTCTTTAGATGTTGCAACAAATCTATTAAAATCAATTAGTGGTTGCCAGTAGTTTGGTTTTTTACTGTAATCCGGTTCCTGCTGTTCATAACCTGCGCAACCAGTCTGGGCAAAATTGGCGGTATGGTCGACGGCTTTGTAAATAACAGCGTGTAAATAATCGTTTGTCTCAAACTTTCGCAGGTTCAACATCTGGCGGTTAATCCGCTCCATCAATAGATAGACGCCAAGATATTCATCGTTTAAAAATAGTTCAACAAATCGGCTTTCGGATGCGTAGCGCGGCGCGTTTGTCGCCGATAAACTCAAGAAAAGGTCGTATGAAAGTTTGTGGCGAATTAGAGAATGATCAATAAATGCGGCGTTTAAAACCCACTGATGATTTTTTGGCATATCAAGCGGTTTAATAGAGGTATTCAAACTGATTCTATAAGATTTTTTAGGATAACCTTGAGATACCGCGCCGTGAAAACGCACCATCCCGCCATATTTGTTTGAACCATTGCTATTGTTTGTCGTCACAAGCCTGAAAATGCAGGAGAGCGGAGTCCCTGAAAGCGGTTTATTGCTCGTTGTGTTTATAAAAACAACGGGCAGGTTCATCGGAAAATTTGTCGGGGAAAATTGACGCTCCAAACTCTCTGAGGCTGATGATTTGACGTCCATTAAAACCGCGCAAAAAATCAGCGTAAAAAAACATCTATAAACACTTATCATCACCAGATTAATTCGCATTCGCCGATGATTTAGACGTCAAGTATCCGCTGTGTATTTAAATTAAAGAATAAACCGTATTTCAGGATTAGACAGGATTTAGTGTGATTTTTAAACCGCTGGCTTTGCGGCAGCGGCCGGCGCTGTAGCGGTCTCTTGATTTACCAGGCTTTTCCAATATTTCGGCGGAAGCGAACCAATCGCAATTATTGCCAATTGCGAAACAACAAACACAAGCAGCCAAAACGCCGCAGTGTCCATAAAGCCATAAGAATGAAGCCCGACGCCAAGCATATTGACGCCAAACCACGACCAGCTTGTAACAACGTTGCCAAAAACCGCCATATTCATCAAACCGCGTTCGGATACTAATTTCCCCCAGCGCGCATGCAGGTAAATCGCCGTCCAGAGAACAATGATTAGCGCGCCGTTTTCTTTCGGGTCCCAACCCCAGAACCTGCCCCAGGACTGGTCTGCCCAGATTCCTCCAAGAACCGTTCCTAAAAAACTAAATAGAATCGCAAAACACATTACGCCGTAGACAATCCTGTTTAAAAGCTGGGCTAATTCAGCCGTCAGCCGTTTTGTAAAAACGCCAAGTATTATGTAAATCACAGCGAACAAACCAGCGACATACACCGCCCCATAGCCCATTGCGATTGTAACCACGTGCGTTGCGAGCCAAAAGTTTGTGTCAAGAACAGCGCGCAACACCTCCATTGTATCGCCGCTAAGCGAGAGATAGTGCGCCACAATCTGAGTCGCAAAACCGCCAATTGACGCAACAACAACACTGAGTCCGTAAGGAAACTTCTTCTCAACATAAAGTCCGATCAACACAACCACCCATCCAACAAAGACTACTGAAGAATAGAGGTTTGTCACCGGCGGACGCCCCTCAATTGTCATACGGAAGATGATTCCCGTCGTATGCAAAACAAACGCAAGCGCTAAAAGATAGAGCGAACTCCGTCTTAACCAGTTCGTCAAGTTCACAAGCGAGATGCAGGCGAGTATGAACGCAAAGATGTAAATCTCTCTTGCTTTTGCGAACGGGGCAAAGTTGTTGAAAAACGACTCTCTTTTAACCTTTGAAAGTTCCTGCGGGTAAACCGAGGCAAGATAACCCCTGTATTCATTAACCGCGCGGTTAAATTCGTCCGGTCTATTTTGAAGGAGCGCGTCGCACATCCGCGAGTAAAAATTAATTGCGTCGGGAAGGGCAAAATTCTGGTCGTGGACAAGATGAAGCAGAAATTCGCCCGGCGATTGCCAGGAGTCCTTGTTATTTTGGTTCTCCTGCGGCGGAATAAAACGCGGATAGGCTGAACGCGCCACGACATCCCATTTTTGCAATATGGTTATGAGTTTGCTTAAGTCGTCCTGATTAAACTCTTTTTTCTCCTGACTTGCGCGGAAGGCTTCAAGCCCGGGCTTTAACGCAGATTTAAGTTCTGCAACCGCCGCGCTAAGGGTTCCATATTCTTCCGGGAAAAGGCTGTTTTTTAACCTCTGGAAAACCACGAGTCCTGTGTAGAGTTTTAATACCTGTTTTTCAAATGTGGTTCGCTGAGACGGCTCAATCTGCTGGGCTCGCTCCGCCTGTTTGTCAATCTCGGCAAAATGCGGTTTTAGTTGATTGAATGAAAGATACTGCTTCCCTTCGCCTAATTTTAACAGACTGAGAAGTTCGGGATGGTCAACAACGAATATGCGACGTTCATCCGCCTTTGACGGATTAAAAATAACCTCGGCGAGCCATTCAACTGGCATTAGAGTCTCGTATTTTCCATTTGAGTTCGTTCCGTTCTGGTCAACTGGAATCCTGACCGTTGCTTTTGAACGAATCTGCAAAAGCGTGTTTCGCGCAACTGAATCCAACGGCTGGATGCGTCCGTTTAAAAGCGCGGGAAGGCTGCCGAACGATGCAAAGTCAAATCCGTTTTTTGGCGCGGGCGGTCGCACTGAGGCAATCACCCACAATCCAAAAATTCCGAGCAATATAAATGGTATATACTTCTTCATTTCTTCCTCTGTTCGCTAACAAAGATTCCAAGATTGGTGACAAAGTGAATTATCATTCCTAAACCGACAAGCACGCAGGCAATATACGGCGTTGTCCACGCGGGATTTCTTACCACCTGCAAGATGCTAACACGGTCGTCGTTCGGGTCAAAACTTCCTTGATAATAGGTCTCGCCGCCGTAGCGAAGCGGATTGTTCATATAAATTAATACCTCCCGTTCTTCGCCGCTTTGCGGATTTGTGATTTTAACGCGGCTTGAAAAGTTTTTCGGTATATCAGTCCCCGGGTATTTTTCATGTTTGAAATCAATGAGCGTTATGTAATACGGCTTGTAATAACGTTCTGGACGCAACGCGATTGTCCATTTCTCATTGCCAACGGTGACCTCCTGCGGCTGGTCTATGAAAAACGAAACAAGCCACGTCCCTTTTGGAACATTATCGCCAATAAATTCAATAATCGCCGATGGCGCGTTTCGCCTGTCAGATTTCGTCTCCGGCGGTAACGGTATCACGCGCAGTTGCCTGCCAGCGCCGAGAGTAGAAGCCGGATTCCCTCCACCTTCGCTCAGATTCTCAATCCGCGAGTTCGGAAAATACTCGTTTATTCTAACTTCAAACGGAACGTGCGGATTTCTAATAACATTTCCTTTTTCCAAATACGACTCAGGAATTGAAACCACCGTGTCTGCCTGCGGGTCTGAAACCTTTACCAGAGCCAGTTCGCAATTGTTGTAACTTTCAGAATAATTTGACGACTGGCCCTCCACAAGCCGCATATTGCTTTCTGTATGAAACCGGTCAATCATAAGTTGTCCAACAAGCAGAACAAGCAAACCGAAGTGGGTAATAAGCAACCCGATCTTTTTAGGCTGGAAACCGAATCGTTTAAAATGCGAGGCAAAGAGATTTAACAACAGAACAAATCCAATTAAATATCCGCCTGGGAAAATTATAGGAATCCTATAGTTAAACACCCTTAAATCGGAAACAATAATGAAACTCTGAAAGAATTCCTTTTGAACGATGAATATTCCTTTTTCCACCTGCGCAAGCGTGCCTATAAATACAAGCACCATTGCCAGCGCAAGGCATACGACCGTGAGCCGTATTGACGTTAGAAAATTAATTAATTTATCAAGCAACATCTTCTTACCCGTTAGAATTTAAATGATTGAACAAATTTGATTAAGCCATCTTTATGCGCATTCACCGCGCCGTCCTGTCCGGTCATTTTAAAAAACCATGTATAACTTCCTGCAGGGACGATTATGCCAACCATCCGTGTTGGTTCATTTGACGCGTTTGAACCGCTGAAATCAACCACAAACGCCTCGCCAATTGTGGTCTTTATTTTTGAGATTTGCTTATCAAGATCGGACTGAGAAACTGGCGGGAGTTTAATCTGTCCGCGCCACCGGTTAATGTTCGGCAAAACGCCGCCCCCCTCGCCATCAAGCCGCGTGATTGTAACCAGAGCGGTTGCGTTGCCGCTTGCGACCTCGTATCTCAAAGGCGCCATTGGCGTTGGCGGCAATTGTTTCCAATCGCCAGGAACAGGCAGTTCAATAGGCATCGGCTGTGGTTGCGACGCGTTTTGAGCCGTCTGCATTTGTTGATGTGGGTTACTTTGAGTTTGATGCGGATTAACCTGAGTTTCAGACGGTTTATCAGAAGCGGATTGCTCCATTTTAACCGAGTTTAAGTAGGCTATGAAATCGTTTTTGGACTCCTCAACAAGCGCCTTGCTGCCGGAAATACGGAAAAACCAGTTAACGTTGTCTTTGAAAAGCATAGCCACAAGGATGCGCTCGGGAATATCGCTTCCCTTTGGCTGGTCGCTTGAAAAATCATGCAGTTCGCCCTCATCGCCGCCGATCTTAATCTTTTGCGAACTTTCCTTAACATTCGGACCGAACTGCTGTCGCCAGATCGCAAGAATTTCATCCTTTGAAGCCTTCATCCCCGCCATTGGCATTACAACAACCTCCCCCTGCGAGCCATCCTTTCCTTTTACCCAGTATTGCGCCACGCGCATACCAGACGATGCCCTTTGCTCCCAGTTTGACGGAGTTGTTCCAGTAACTTTCCACTCGGGGGCGCTTTGATGCGGCATTGCAACAGGCGCTGATTCCTTCGGAATCTGGTAAACCTTTACCTCTTCCTTTTTGCAGCCAGCCGCAAAAATGCTCAATCCTAAAACTATCAACAAGATATTATGCATTTCCGTATAATTTAACCTAAATATCCAAAATTAAAAACGGAAAAATATAGCACATAAAGACATATATATGCAAATTTAATCATATTTTCATATATTAAAACCCTCAGTGCTGATCCTTCCGGGAAAAATTAACCCCTGAAAGGAGTAAACATTTTTGGAGTGCGCAACAACGCCGCCGTCCTGCGACGCGGGATTACTGCACAATAAAAAATGGCTGTTGATATGCGGTGGCGAATTTCTTATGGAGTGCGAGCGGCAAAGTTGCGTAGCAACGGCGCCGCCGCTATGTGGATGTTATTAGATAACTAACCTTGAAAATAGATACCAAATCAAAACGAATCTTCTTTCTTAATCCAGAACCAAGTTATTTTCTTACTTCTGGTATTATTTCTTTGTTATTGTTTTATTTAAAAATGCGCATTTCCATAAAATCCTAATGGTTAGGGATTCAGGTTTTCATCAAATAAAACTCTTGCAACTTACGCAATCTTGTTCACGATTTATATAATGCGTGAGATTACATTATTAAGTTCAGATGATTTGCACTGGTTCAACGAGGGAACGCATTATTATCTTTATAATAAACTCGGGGCGCATCCGCTCGTTGACAAATCGGGGGTTCACGGCGTTTATTTTGCAACCTGGGCGCCAAACGCAAAATCGGTAAGTGTCATTGGAGATTTTAACAACTGGGACAAGAATAAAAACCCTCTAAAACCGCGCGGTCATTCCGGAATATGGGAAGGGTTTATCCCGGGGGTTGCGATCGGGAATCGTTATAAATTTCACATTCAATCAAAGTTCCATAACTATTCTGTTGACAAAGCCGACCCGTTTGGTTTTTTGCAGGAAACCCCGCCAGCCACAGCATCGATTGTCTGGGATTTGAGTTATAACTGGGGCGACAAGGTCTGGATGGAGAAGAGAAAAGAGAACAACCGCCACAACAGACCTATATCAA
This sequence comes from Verrucomicrobiia bacterium, assembly GCA_049968335.1. Lineage (GTDB taxonomy): Bacteria > Verrucomicrobiota > Verrucomicrobiia > Limisphaerales > JAKPVM01 > JAKPVM01. The sequence goes on along the minus strand of JBMFQZ010000020.1, from coordinate 65,304 downwards.
TTTATGAGGTTCATCTTGGTTCGTGGATGCGCGAACAGGGAAGAGAAACGAAATATCCGCGCTATGCAATGCTTGCCGAAAAATTGGTTGAATATGTTAAAAAGATGGGCTTTACCCACGTGGAATTTTTGCCGGTAATGGAGCATCCATTCTACGGTTCGTGGGGATATCAAATCACAGGATATTTTGCCCCGACAAGCCGGTATGGCACCCCGCAAGATTTTATGTATCTCATAGATTGCCTCCACCAGAACGGCATTGGTGTGATAATTGACTGGGTCCCCTCTCACTTCCCCTGCGATGAACACGGTCTTGTCTATTTTGACGGCACCCACCTTTATGAACACGCGGATATGCGCAAGGGATTTCACCCGGACTGGAACAGTTATATTTTCAATTACGGCAGATACGAGGTTAAAAGCTTCTTAATTAGCAGCGCCTTTTTCTGGCTGGATAAATATCACATCGACGGTCTGCGAGTGGACGCGGTCGCCTCTATGCTTTATCTTGATTACTCGCGTCGCCCGGGACAATGGATTCCAAATATCTATGGCGGAAGGGAGAACCTTGAAGCGATTGAATTTTTAAGACAGTTCAACACGGCGGTTTATCAACACTTTCCAGACACCCAGACGATTGCCGAAGAATCTACCGCCTGGCCTATGGTTTCAAGACCAACTTATATCGGCGGACTTGGCTTCGGTTTTAAATGGGATATGGGCTGGATGCACGACACTCTGCGCTATTTTTCAAAAGACCCGATTTTTAGAAAATATCATCATAACGACTTGACTTTTCGCGGTATGTACGCTTTTAGCGAGAATTTTGTCCTCTCTCTTTCGCACGATGAAGTGGTTTACGGAAAAGGTTCAATGATTAGAAAAATGCCCGGAGATGACTGGCAGAAATTCGCAAACCTTCGCGCCCTCTACGGTTACCAGTTCGCGTTGCCTGGGAAAAAATTGTTGTTTATGGGAAATGAGTTTGGTCAATGGGACGAATGGAATCACGAAAAATCACTTGACTGGCATTTAGTCCAGCCCGGAAATTTTCACGACGGTCTCCAGAAATGGGTTGCTGACCTGAACAAACTTTACAAATCCGAACCGGCGCTTTATGAAACCGATAACTCGCCAGAGGGTTTTGAATGGATTGATTGCAACGATTCGGAAAATAGCACGCTCAGTTTTTTAAGAAAAAGCGCCGATGGCTCTCAGCTCATACTTGCGGTGTTTAATTTTACTCCGGTTCCGCGCTACAACTACAGGATTGGCGCGCCTGCATCAGGGTGGTGGAGAGAAATCCTCAATAGCGATGGACAGGTCTATGGCGGCAGTGGACACGGAAATTTTGGCGGCGTTCCAACTCAATCAATGGGGTGGCACTTTAAAAAAGACTCAATCCTCATAACGCTCCCCCCGTTAAGCGCGCTCTACTTTAAATATGCAGGGTGAGATAGAAACGACGTTATAAAGCCTGAGCAAAATTGAACAATGAGACTCTGGTCGCTGAATCCGAAATATTTAGACGCTAAAGGGCTTGTCGCTCTGTGGCGCGAAGGACTTCTGGCAAAAAAGGCGCTTGAAGGGAAGACCGTCGGTTATAGAAACCATCCTCAACTGATCAGATTTAAAAAGAGCATAGACCCTTTGAGAGCAATAAACAGTTTTCTTTCCTATGTCTATTTAGAAGCGGTTAGCCGCGGCTATTCTTTTGATGAAAAAAAGATTGTTATGTTAAAAGATGTCGGGCTAATAACGGTCACGGGCGGTCAGATCAGATATGAATTTGAACATCTAAAAAGAAAACTCAAAATCCGAGACATAAACAAATTCCGCGAGATTTCTAATTGTCCGTCATCAACCATTGAGCCAAATCCGATTTTTAAACTTGTAAAAGGGGGAATTGAAGAATGGGAAAAGGCAAAGTGAAAACATTTTTGGATTAACCCAAACATACAGCGAGAACATTCTTAATAAGCCAGAATCAATTTATAAACTGACAGTCCAGATTAATGCGATGGTGTAACGATCAAGACCTGTTCAAGCGTGGAGATGCCTTGGCGGGCTTTATCCAGGGCGACCATTCTTAATGTTCGCATTCCCTGTTCTATTGCGACTTTGCCAATCTCCATTGACCCGGCGCGTTTGATGACTAATTTGCGAATCTCATCGGTAACCGTCATAATTTCAATTATAGCGACGCGTCCGGAATAACCGGTGTTTTTGCAACGTTCGCAACCGCGTCCCCGATAAAGGGTCACTCCATCAAACATCTTCGGGTCAATATCAAGGTCTTCATACATTTTTGCAGGGTAAGAGACCGGCTCTTTGCAAGAGGGACAGATTTTTCGCATCAATCGTTGCGCGCAAGAAAGTATGACAGATGAAGAGATCAAGAATGGCGCAATTCCCATATCATCAAGCCGCGCGATCGCGCCGGGGGCGTCGTTGCAATGCATAGTGCTGAGAACTTGATGCCCGGTTAGCGCCGCTTCAACCGCGATTTCTGCGGTCTCTTCGTCGCGGATTTCTCCGATCATTATAATATCGGGGTCCTGCCGCAAAATAGCGCGCAGCGCCGACGCGAATGTTAGCCCGATCTCTTTTCTAACCGGGACTTGATTAATCCCTGGGATTTGAAATTCCACCGGGTCTTCAACTGTGATAATGTTGTATTCCGGGTTGTTTAATTCATTCAGCGCGGAGTATAGTGTTGTGGTTTTTCCAGAACCGGTGGGTCCGGTGACGAGGATGAGACCGTGCGGCGCGTCAATCGCGGCTTTAAATCGTTTAAAACTGTCGGGGTCCATTCCGAGTTTGTCTAAACTTGCCGAAAGATTGCTTTTATCAAGGATACGCATTACGCATTTTTCGCCGTGAACGGTAGGCAGGAATGAGACGCGCAGGTCAATATCTTTGCCGGCAACTCTGACCCGCATCCTGCCATCCTGGGGCAATCTTCTCTCGGCAATATCAAGGTTAGCCATTATTTTTATTCTTGAAGTAAGGGCGACCTGCATACTCTTTGGCGGGGGCGGCATATCAACAAGGACGCCATCAATGCGGTAGCGCAGACGCATCGTTTTTTCAAACGGCTCAATATGAATATCGCTTGCTCTGTCTTTGATAGCCTGAACGAGAATAACGTTTGCGAGTTTTATAACAGGCGCTTCTTCTCCGGAGGCAATTAATTGATCAAGGTTAACCTCTTCTTGAGTCTCCTTTGCGATCTCTATCTCTTCTTCTTCCGCCTTTTGCTCCCGCGCGGCTTTATCGGCTTCATCAATAATTTGTGATATTGAAGTTGCAGGTCCGGCGTCAAGATTGTTTATCTTATCCACAATCGCCTTTTCCGGGGCGATCATCGGTTGGATTTCAAGTTTTGTGACCCGTTTTATATCGTCGAGCGCAAGCACATTCAGCGGGTCAGCCATTGCTAAATAGAGTTTATTTCCAATTCGTGAAACCGGCAGCACTTTATGGTTCAAAGCCATTTCTTTCGGGAGCAATGACGAGACTTCTTGCGGAATTGCAATTTTTGCCAGATTCACCGGCGGCGTGTTGAGCACCCTTCCCATAGATACGGCAAGGTCAACATCAGTCACAAGCGCCTTTTCTATAACTAAATTCAGAAACCGTTTGTTCTCTTTTTTCTGAAGAAGAATCAACTCTTCAACTTGCGACTGTGTCAGCAAGCCGTCCTCAACCATCGCTTCGGCTATGCGTTCGCCGAATGACTTTATTTGCGCCATATCTGGTTAAACACGAAAGATTTTCTTAATCAATTTTATCAAATCCTGTGGCGGGGCGATATACCACACAATCCGGCAAGAAGTTGCGTTTGATAATTCTCTTAACGCCTGCGCGTTAAAAGGATTTGTGGTCCCGACCATAACTGACTTGCTCATTTTATCAAACGGCAATACACACCAACGGAGGCAGGTCTCTTTAGGAAACGAACGGGCGAGTTCCACATCAACATCATATCGCTCAAGCGGGATATATGCATAACGAGTTTTTTCGCACAACACAGAGAGAGATTTTTCAACAGGGGCAATATTTTTATCTGCAAGCGCCTGGATAAATGGCTCATTCACCGATTGCGGCGGATGCCGCAAATCCACAACAGGCCAGCATAGTTCAAAATCGCCCGGCGAAATTAATTTGGATTCAACAAACAACTTATACATTGCCGGTCTGCCGTCATCTAATTGAACTTCCTTTTCTGTTAATCCGCTAACTCCTGGCGGAGTCTTTTCAACATAGCCCGAACTTATCGCTGGCTGCGGCAGTTGCTCAAGCGTTGAAGAGGCGCGCCGTTCAATTTGCTCAAGCGCTTTTCTCACATCCGGGTCGTCCGGATACCGTTGCAATATTGTTTCATATTCAAGAATCGCAGAAGAAAATTGACCCAGTTGAATATAGGCTTCGGCAATTCTTTTTGACGCGTTAAGCGCTTCTTTTTCTCTGCCGAGTTTGGAATACGCCTCTTTTAAAATTTCCCAGGATTGATAGTCGTTTGGCTGCGACTGCACAATGACCTCAAACATCTCTATGGTCGTTTGCAGCTGAGCCTCTTCTTCAGGTGTTAATACAGCAGTCATTTCCCATCAACCAACGCGCAAACACAACGCAGTCGGGTTTGCTCTTTCAACGACTTATCAAACTATCAATTAATATAATATTATACGAAAGAATTTAAAAAACAATTATAGAATTTATAAAACATTTCAAACCAGTGGCATTGCAGGAAAAAAGCGCTTTTAGGTGAAGTTGAATTTGTGAAAGTATTTTATATCCAAAAATTCACTGGTTAGAAGAGGCCCTGAAAATGGCAAATATAGTAACCCTTCTCTGTATTCTTCTGTGTCCTTTATGGTTAAATAAATCAAAGAGAAACAGACTGAAACCCCTACAGCAGTTTAGCTATTTTAAGATTCTTCATTAGCTATAACTGGCGCGAGCCATTTTTCAATTTCAGCCAGCGGCAGACCTTTTCGTTTCTGGTAATCAAGCAACTGGTCGCGTCCTATCTTTCCAACAGCAAAATATTTTGCCTGCGGATGCGCAAAATAAAGCCCGCTTACGCTGCTCGCCGGTATCATAGCGCAACTGGATGTAAGCCGTATGCCGGCGTTTTTCTCCGCTTCAAGCAAAGACCAGAGGGTTAGTTTTTCTGAATGGTCTGGACACGCCGGGTAACCGGCTGCAGGTCTTATGCCGCGATATTTTTCGGCTATGAGTTCCTCGTATGTCAGGTTTTCATCCTTACCATACCCCCATTCAACACGAACCCGTTTATGCAAATACTCGGCAAACGCCTCGGCTAATCTATCGGCAAGTGCCTCAGTCATAATTGCAAGATAATCCTCATTCTCTTTTTGCAACTGCTGGACGAGTTCTTTGACCTTATGCCCGCTTGTGACCGCAAACGCGCCAATGTAGTCAATCAATCCGCTCTCTTTTGGCGCTATAAAATCGGCAAGACAGAGATTGAATTGTCCAGCAGGTTTATCTGATTGTTGACGCAAAAAGCAAAATTTGCACAACAGCCGCGAACGCGATTTATCGCTGTAAACCTCAACGTCGTCCCCTACAGAGTTTGCCGGGAACAGTCCATATACCCCTTTTGCGACAAACAGGTTTTCATTTACTATCTTTTCTAAATATTTAATGGCGTCGTCGTATAATTTTTTCGCCTGTTCTCCATATTTTTCATTTTTAAAAATAGACGGGTATCTGCCGCGCAATTCCCATGTATGGAAAAACGGGGACCAATCAATGTAAGGGATTAGATCTTTCAGCGAAATAATAATTGCGCCATTTTCTCCATCGGTGGGGTCTGTGGATAATTTTCGTATGCCAATAAATTCAGGCTCAGGGATATCTGAGAAATCAAGAGCCGGTTTGCGTCGCCTTGATTCTTCAATACTGATTAATTTTATTGAAGCCGCCTGATATTGCTGTCTGAGTTTCTCATAGTCGGCGCGGATTTGTTCAGCAAAAGCCTTGCAGGCTTGCGGGTTCAACAGGTTACCCATAACCGGGGCTGCTCGGGAAGCGTCTGGAACGTAAACAACCGGGCTGCTGTATGACGGGGCGATTTTTACCGCGGTATGGACTTTGCTTGTTGTGGCGCCGCCGATAAGCAGAGGCAATTTTAAGCCCCGTTTTTCCATTTCTCTGGCAACGTGCACCATCTCGTCCAGCGAAGGAGTTATCAATCCGCTTAGCCCGATCGCGTCAACCTTGTGTTCAAGCGCGGAATCTAAAATTTTCTCGCAAGGGACCATCACTCCAAGGTCAACAACCTCGTAATTGTTGCAGGAGAGCACGGAGCCTACAATATTTTTCCCGATGTCGTGGACATCCCCTTTTACGGTCGCTAACAATATTTTTCCCTGTGTACCTCCGTTTGATTTCTTTTCAGATTCAAGATACGGAGTCAATACCGCAACTGCCTTTTTCATTACGCGGGCAGATTTGACCACTTGCGGAAGGAACATCTTGCCAGAACCAAAAAGGTCTCCAACAACTCGCATCCCCGACATCAGCGGTCCTTCAATGACATCAAGCGGGCGTTTGTATTTTTGAAGCGCTTCAATTACATCTTGCTCAACAAAATCGGCAATCCCTTTTACCAGCGAGTGTTCAAGCCGTTGCTCAACCGGCAATTTTCGCCATTCAAGTTCTTCATTTTCTTCCCCTTTTTTATGTTTAACCTTATCGGCGTATTTTAAAAGTCTTTCTGTTGCGTCTGGTCGCCGGTTCAAAATCACATCCTCAACCAATTCTCGCAGTTCAAGAGGAATCTCTTCATAAACCGCAAGCATACCGGCGTTCACAATCCCCATATCAAGTCCGGCTTTTATCGCATGATATAAAAAGACGCTATGCATCGCCTCGCGAACAACATTGTTTCCTCTGAAACTAAACGATATATTGCTGACCCCCGCGCTAACATAGCAACCGGGCAGGTTTTCTTTTATCCATCTTGTGGCGTTTATAAAATCCACAGCATAGTTATTGTGCTCTTCAAATCCGGTGGCGATTGTCAACACATTAGGGTCAAATATTATCTCCTGCGGCGGGATGCCAACCCGATTAACCAGAATATCATAAGCCCGCTTGCATACCTGAATCTTTCTTTCAAAACTTGTTGCCTGTCCCTCTTCATCAAAAGCCATCACGATTATTGCGGCGCCAAGCCTGCGAATTTTTTTTGCTTGCTGGATGAATTTTTCTTCCCCTTCTTTTAATGAAATAGAATTTACAATCCCTTTCCCCTGCAAACATTTTAGCCCGGTCTCTATAACATCCCATCTGGATGAATCAATCATCACCGGCACTTTTGCAATATCCGGTTCTGAAGCGACAAGGTTCAAAAAATGCGTCATCGCCTTCACGCCGTCAAGCATCGCATCATCCATATTCACATCAATTACCTGAGCGCCGTTTTCCACCTGCTGACGCGCAATAGTCAAAGCCGCCTCAAATTCTCCAGCAAGGATATGCTTTGCGAATTTTGGTGAACCAGCCACATTCGTTCGTTCGCCGATGTTTATAAAATTCATCCCTTTTCTAATATTAAGCGCTTCAAGACCGCTCAGCCTGAGGCAGGGTTCAATCACCGGCGGCTTTCTCGGAGGATATTTTTTAACCTTGATCGCTATCGCGTTTATATGCGCCGGTGTAGTACCGCAGCATCCGCCGGCAATGTTTAACCATCCGGATGCCGCAAATTCTTCCATCTCTCCTGACATCTGCTCCGGCGTCTCGTCAAATCCGCCAAACGCGTTCGGCAATCCAGCGTTTGGATGACAACTTACATAAACAGAGGCTATTTTTGAAAGTTCTTCAACATACTGCCGCATCTGGCGCGGACCTAACCCGCAGTTTATCCCGACAGATAACAATTCAACGTGCGAGATTGAATTCCAGAACGCCTCAACCGTTTGCCCGGATAGCAACCGCCCGCTCCGATCGCTAATCGTAAATGAAACCATTACCGGCGGTCTCTCCCCTTTTTCTTCCCCATATCGCTCTATCGCATAAAGCGCCGCCTTCGCGTTTAATGTGTCAAAAATAGTTTCAACAAGCAGAATATCCGCCCCGCCTTCAACCAGCCCGCATACCTGCTGATAATACGCCTCTGCAAGCGCGTCAAATGTAATCGCGCGATATGCCGGATTTTGAACATCCGGCGACATTGACAACATCTTATTCGTCGGACCGATAGAACCGGCAACAAAACAGAGACGCCCGGGGTTTTTCAGCATAAACTCCCGAGCCACGCTTTTAGCAATTTGAGCCCCCGCCTTGCTCAATTCATAAGCAAGGTCTGCCATATCATAATCGGCAAGCGAAATCGGATTTGAATTAAAAGTGTTCGTCTCAATTATATCCGCCCCGGCATCTAAATATTTTAAATGAATCTGCTTAATCGCTTCCGGTTTTGTTAAATTCAGCAAATCATTGTTTCCTTTTAAATCCCGATGCCAATTCTTGAACCGTTCCCCCCTGTAATCGCTCTCTTCCAGCCCAAGCGCCTGAATCATCGTCCCCATCGCGCCGTCAAGTATCATTATGCGGCGGGACAATATTTCCTTTAGCCTGTTATTTACATCGCTTACTCTATACTTATTCATTTGACTTAATTAACTTATGATTAAGTTGCACTTAATTAGCCAAAAAATCAAGTTATCTTGATACGTAGATATGTTATTTTTCAAGCCACAGTCATTCAAATCGGCGAATGATTTTAAAACCGGAAAAAATAGAATGCTCTTTTTGAGATGAACGTTGTAATGTGGAAACTAAAATTGCCCTGTTTATCTCTGTGGTTTTTCTTTACACCACAGAAGGCGCAGAGAAACACAAAGAAGGGCGACTATGTTTGATCCCTTCGGTATCGCGACTACTCCCGCAGTCTTGCCACCGCAGCCCAAAAAATTCACCAATATCATAAAAACCCTCCGCTTTTTCCCCATTCAAAACAGCCGCAAATACCCGACCGTCATCCTCCCAACAAAATCGTTCAAACTTCTCACCGTGAGAATGAAAGATGGAGCGTTTCAATTCATAGTTTGGCTATGAGATATGATATTTTGAAGTTTAGTAGAAAGAGAACGGCGGCAATAGCAGGTTGCGCTGCTGCTGCGGCTGTTGCTTGTTGCAATGCATTCTCCGCAACTATTACCGGGAAAATTGCGGATTCCACAGGCAAACCCGCAATGACGAACATCGCGTTTGTCCCGCTATCAACCCCATCGGTCAGCGGTCAAAAAATAATCTATTCAACAACAATAGTTGTTCAAACGGATACTAACGGCTCGTTTTCACTATCGCTTGAGCCCGGGGATTACCGCGCTTCTATCGGGACAAATGCGGCGGATTCTTTTGTTGTATCGGTTCCGTCTGATGATTCAACAAATGACTGGCTGACGCTTATCACTGGCAGCTTAACTTACTCTTTTCCATATTCCCCTATTTATGAAGAAAAGCGATTGCGCGGCGCCACAAATGGATACGCTCAACTTGATGAATCGGCGCGGGTGCCAGTAGGGCAGCTCGGCAGGGGAAGCGCCGAGACAAACTATTTTTTGCGCGCAAACGGCTACTGGTCTCAAATCCTGCCGCAAGATATCGGCTCTGGAATTATAAGCGAAGAAGAATTCTACTCTCTTGACGGTGTTCAATCTCCGGTGCAATCGCAGCTGGACAGACGAGTGCGCGACCTAAATGGTTCTGCCACAAATATGTTTCTTCAAAATCCATCGTTTTCTCCGGCTTATCGTTTAATAGCGTCAGAAAAACCGTCTCAACTCCTTGATGGCCAAACCTGGTATGATTCAAGCCAGCGCTGCAGAATGCTTTATCAATCTGGGCTGATTCAAGCAGTTGAAACGGCGATTTTTATATCTACTAATACAATCACCTATACAAACAGCATTTCTGAAACTGACATTATTCCCGCAGGCATTGGCTCGCGAACATTGCCAGCTAATTTCCTGACTCCGGGCAAGAGCATCAATATCAGGATGAGCGGCATTTATTCAAGCCCGGGCGTTAGCGCCACTGTTACGTTGCGATTCAAAATCGGTGATTCGGTATTTTCGCCCCCCGCCTTCGGTTACAGCACGAGTCAGGCAAATAAATATGTTTACATTGAATATCAGTTAACATCCGTCGGCAGCGGAACAAACGGCGCCTATATAGCAAGCGGAAAGTTCGGCAGCCAGACGTTCACTTACGGATTCACAACGACAACAAATCCGCAAAATCAGACAATCCTTATTGACACCACACGCGACAACACAATTTCGGTCACTGCGATTCACAGTCGCTCTGACGCCTCGTTAACCATAAACCAGTCAACAATACAAACTATATACTGATAGGAGAAAATTATGCTCGCCAGATTAAGTTTATTAAAGGAGCGGCTTGGAATAGCGGCGTATGAAACCCGTTATGACAGGTTGCTTAATTACTTTATCACTATGACATCGGAGCGGTTTGAAAGAGAGTGTCGGCGGTTCTTCAAAAGGGTTGAAAATTTTGGCGAAGAATTTCCGGCTGATGAAACGGAGTTGCTTGTTTCAAGGTATCCAATTGAGTCAATCAATAGCATCCAGATCAAACGGTCTGAAGAAAGCGGATGGGAGTCGTTGAACGACATAGATTATATTGTTCGCCAGCAATGTGTGGTTTCGCTAAGCAGACCGGCAGGGAGTTATCTTGAGCAGTTAAAACTGACTTATACCGGCGGTTATGTTCTGCCGGGTGAGCCCTGCCAGAGCGGTCAGACGCCGTTGCCGCACGATTTAGAGACAGCCTGCGTTGAACAAGCCGCTTATTTGTTTCAGAATCGGGAACGGCTCGGACTTGTCGGATTTGCCGGGCTGCGCTCGGATTATAATCAATTGTTCGGTTCTTCAAACGCCACATCTGAGACAAGCAGCAATTCTAACATTCGGCTGTTTTTGCAATTTGAACAAATCGACCTGTTGCCCGGCGTCCGCGCGGTGCTGACGCGATATAAACGAGAAGGTTAAACCTGATTATTTTAAACCGCAGTTGAGATAAATCATACTACTCAATAAATCACCCGACGGTGTTAACAATGTCCGTTATCAGTAAATCAACGGTATGAAACGTTTTGTCCGTTTAATATATTGCGCGAATTCAGGAAACCGTTCGCAAAGGAGTTTCTCTTCAAGGCGCGCCTTTCTGTCAAGAAAAAGGGCAAGAACTACCGTTGCCATCATAGCCGCCACGCTCACCCAAAGAAACGAATATCCAACGCAAAGCAAAATAACGCTAAGATAAAGCGGATGCCTCACGAGCGAGTAAATACCGGTAGTAACAGGTTTAGACGACGGATGTGGTTCTGGAGAAGATTTTCTATTTTTTCCAAGGGCTGCAACTCCGGCGATGCCTGTTATGGCGCCAATTAGAATTAGAATAATTCCAATTACAATTGAGACATCAGATTTTGATTTTCCAGCACCTAAATAGCCGAGAACGCCGACAGAGAACATCAGAAAATATTGAGACCAGACCCAGTTTGAATAGCGGGTATTTTTAGAAGGCAGACTTCTCATAGGCTAACTATGCTTGTGCGCGGGTATCACTTTTTGCGGGTTTCCGAACAGGCGGGTCAGTTTTTCCCTCAATTGCAAACGCGCCCGCAACAGGCGGACTTTTACATTGGCTTCGCTTATCCCGAGAATCTCCGCCGTCTCTTTTATTGACAGCCCTTCAACATCACGGAGAATGAATATCAAACGATAAGGTTCTTCAAGTTCCGAAAGCGCCTGTTCTATCAGACGGTTAGTCTCGTTGCGATTTAAAATATCTGAAGGATTTTCCTTCCAATCCGCAATATATTCAGGATGTGGAATCTCGCCGTCTTCTTTATTTGGTTCGGTTGCCTGTTCTAAAGAAACAGTGTCAAGCCCGTTTCGCTTACGGATAATCTTTAACGCGGCATAAGTGGCTATCTTTGTTATCCAGGTGGCAAAAGACGAGTCTCCACGAAAATCTTTTAAATTTTCAATTACGCTCAAAAAAGTCTGCTGTGTAATGTCTTCGGCGTCGTGCGGGTTTTGCAAAATTCGCATAGCGATTGAGTAAATCTTTGACTCGTATTTTTCAGCTAGTTTTTCAAATGCCTCAAGGTCGCCGGCTTTTGCGCGGCGCACGAGTTCCCCGTCTTCGTCCACACGTCTGATTCTTTCTGCCATATCGCTTTGTGGCTGATTGGTTATGCCGAATAAATTTGCACCTTATAAAAACCTGCATTAAAATTACTCATTAAAAGAATAAAAGGCAAACAAAGTTATCAACAACCTGCATAAATGAAAGACCTGTTTGGCGAATTAAAAACAGCTGCAATTGTAGCCACATTGCGACATTGTCGCTTGTTTACCGGATTGGGAAAGGATGATATTGAAAAAATTGCCGGGATAACCGTGATAAAAACATTTGAAAAAGGGGATTACGTGTTTCGTCAGAATGAGCCGTCGCACGGTTTTTATATAGTCCAGAAAGGGGCAATAAATGTCCACAGAGTGAACAAATTCGGCAGGGAACAGGTAATTCACATCTTTAGAGACGGCGAATCATTTGCTGAGGCGTCGCTTACGATGGAAACTGGTTACCCTGCAGATGCGCGAGCCGAAGAATCATCTCAACTCTTGCTTGTTCAGAAAAGCGGATTTATGAATTTATTGCGCTCGCAACCCGAACTTGCCATTAGAATGTTTGTCGCTATGAGTTTGCATTTGCGAAGCCTTGTTGAACAGCTTGAAGAAGTATCGTTAAAGACAGTTGAAGGCAGGCTTGCAAACTGGTTGTTAAAACGACTACCGTCTAACGTATCAAACGAGCCGGTGATTATTCAACTTGAAGTCCCAAAACGAGTCCTTGCCGCAGAACTCGGAACAGTAAGCGAGACGCTTTCGCGAAGCTTCGCAAAATTCAAAACGCTCGGAATAATAAACGTTAAAGGCAAACAAATCACCATACTTTCATCGCCTGAATTAAGAAAATTTGTGAAAAGCGACGCGGATATTGATTAATCTTTGTTCAAATCCCAGCCGATTTACCCTGAAAAATATTTTAATTATATATAATTTTACAAAAATTTTTGGATTGAACTCAATGCTTAATTTTAAAACCGAGTGAAATAAAAGGCTGTTTTAGAGAGGGTTGGGATATTGCGGAATATCTGCGTCAACGCCGCCGCTATGTGGATGCTATTGGACAACTAACCTTGAAATGAAATACCAAATCCAGGATCAATTTATTTTCTTAATTCTGGTATAATTTCTTTGTTATTGTTTTATCCAACCTCACAAAGCGATGTCGCTACCGTCCGCATGCGGGAAGTCTTGCCACCGCAGTCCAAAAAATATGCAGGACAAATTCGCTGTCTGGTTTGCTTATTATAATTCGCGGCATCAGGCATTGTTTAATATGAAATTTTTGTCCCAGTTGTTGAGCGCTTTCATAATGCAAATAAAATACTTTTTGAAAACTATCGTTTTTTATCCTTTTCCGGAGCGTAGTCTGGATTCGGTGTTGGGAGTTGCGCCCCAACTTTTTTCCTCCATTCTTTTAACAACTCGTGGAGTTTTCTGGTTAATTCCGGATTCTTGTTCGCAATGTTATTTTTTTCTGACGGGTCAGCGGCAAGGTCGTAAAGTTCTAACCGCGAGTCTTCAAAAAATTCTATGAGTTTAAAATTGCCAGAGCGAACCGCGCTGTATGGCGTGGCGCCGCCAGGATGATAGTGCGGATAATGCCAGAATATGTTTTCTCTACGGAGTTTTCCGGTTTGTTTTAACAAAGGAACTATGCTTTCGCCATCAACGATATGATTTTGAGGCGCTTTCAAACCGGCAATTTCAAGAATTGTCGGAAAATAATCAACGCTGATTACCGGCTCGTCGCAAATTGAGCCGGGCTTAACAACATTTTTCCAATAAACAATAAGCGGGACGCGAACCCCGCCCTCATAAGAGGAGCCTTTGCCAGCGCGAAGCCCGATGTTCGTTGTTACATTCAACAGCCCACCATTATCGGATGTAAATATAACGATAGTTTTTTCTTCAAGGTTAAGTTCGCGCAGGCATTTCATAACCGCGCCAACGCTTGCGTCCATAGACTCAATCATTGCGGCGTAAGTGGCGTTTTTATGGACTGAATTTGTTTTTGTGATTGCCTTGTATTTTTCCACGAGATTGCTCTTTGCCATAAGCGGCGTGTGCACCGCGTGATGCGCAAGATAGAGAAAAAATGGTTTGTCCTTGTTGTTCTTGATGAAATTAACCGCTTCCTGAGCCTCGCGGTCTGTGAGGTATTCACCTTTTGGCCCGTCCGTTAAGGTCGGGATTTTATAAGGCGAAAAATAACTCGGTGGCTGTCCCTTGTCGCATCCGCCAATGTTTATGTCAAATCCCTCTTTTTCTGGATAATACTCTTCGCCGCCCAGATGCCATTTTCCAATACTCGCGCAGGTATAACCGGCGGATTTAAGAACCTTTGCAATATTGACCACATTTGTGGAAAGATACATTGTCCAGTCCGGGATTTTAAGTTTCGCATAAGGTCGCGCGTGGCCCTTTATCCAGTCGGTTAAATGCAACCGCGCCGAATACTGTCCAGTGAGAATTGACGCGCGCGTCGGCGAGCAAACTGTGCAGGCAGAATAAGCCTGCGTAAACCGCATCCCGCCGCGTGCAAGCGCGTCTATGTTGGGCGTTTGATAAACAGGCGAGCCCATACAGCCAAGGTCTGTCCAGCCTAAATCGTCAGCAAGTATGAACACGAAATTGTATGAACCTCCTGCTTGCAATTTATTTATTCCTGCAAGAGTTATCAGAATGAAAAATATGGCAAAGATGAGAATACAAGCGCGGAATTTAGTGGTTGCTCTACTTCCGTAATAAACATTTTTAACATCTTTCTTCATAGATTATGTAATTAAAATATACGCCATAACCAACGGGATTTTTATCAATTATCCAAAAGGTCTCTTTTCAAGCAAGGAATTTAGTCTGTAAAAATTCTTAAAAAATTTCTGTTGACATAATTAATATAATTAAGAAAATAACACTCGGACATAAATCAGCACCAATACTGCGAGGATATTATGAAAAATATATTGCTATTGAGGGCGGGCATCATCTGTTTGTTATGTTCAACGATTCTGTTCTCCCACGCCCAGAACGCCGATGTAAAAGATGAAGGCAAGCCGGCAAGTTCAAACATCAAAGGTCAACAATATCCGAGAATTCACTCCGACCTCAGAGCCACATTCAGGCTCAGGGCGCCAGAGGCAAAGAAAGTGGAGGTTGACGTCGGCAGCAAACGATATCAGATGACGCTCGGCACAAACGGCGTCTGGACTGTTACCACAGATCCGCTGGTTCCGGGCTTCCATTATTATTCCATTGTCATTGACGGCGTTTCGGTCTGTGATCCGGCAAGCGAAACTTTTTACGGAATGGGCAGACAAGCCAGCGGCATTGAAGTGCCGTCAAAGGGCGAAGATTTTTATTTAGTAAAAGACGTTCCGCACGGCGAGGTTCGCCAACGTTATTATTTCTCAAAAACCACTGCGGAGTGGAGGCGCGTGTTTGTGTACACACCGCCAGATTATGATTCCAATCGTGACGCCCGATATCCGGTTCTCTATCTCCTACACGGCGGTGGCGAAGACGAACGAGGATGGGTGGTTCAGGGATGCGTTCAACATATTATGGACAACCTGATTGCAGAGAAAAAGTCAAAGCCGATGATTGTCGTTATGGAGAACGGTTACGCGCGAAAACCGGGGACGCCAGATACACCGTTCCGTCCCGGCGCCCAACGAGATTTTACCAGTATGTTCAACGCGCTGGTTGAAGTCTATACAAACGACCTAATCCCGTTCATTGACTCTACTTACAGAACAAGGACAAACCGCGAAGAGCGCGCAATCGCCGGTCTCTCAATGGGCGGTATGCAATCGTTTATAATCGGATTAAACAACCTTGATAAATTTGCTTACATTGGCGGATTCAGCGGCGCAGGCGGTGGACCTAACCCGGGCGGTTTTGATATCAAAAATTCTTACGGCGGCGTTATGGCAAATGCGGAAGAATTCAACAAAAAGGTCAAGGTTCTGTTCTTAAGCGTCGGCACATCAGAAGGCGAACGGTTCTACAACAGCATAAAAAGATACAGAGACGCGCTTGAAGAAGCAGGGATAAAGACAATTTACTATGAATCCCCGGGCACATCGCACGAATGGCTAACGTGGCGAAGAAGTCTTCGCGAGTTTGCGCCGCTGATTTTTAAAGAGACATCAGTTGAAAGAAGAGAGTCTGCCGCGCGTCCGCGAGCCGGCGGATTTGGAGGACAGATTGAGTTGAAAGCGGATGACAAACCGGCGTTTGACCTACCGCCAGCCGGCTTTGATAAAAAACGCGAGGACATCAAACACGGCAAAGTAGAGATGGTTGAGTATGAATCCAAAACCGTCGGTACCACACGCAAAATGCTGGTTTATACGCCCCCTGATTACTCGCCCGATAAAAAATATCCCGTGCTCTACCTTTTGCACGGCATCGGCGGAGATGAAACAGAGTGGCGACGGTTTGCATCGCCCGAGATTTTGCTTGATAACCTGATTGCCGACGGGAAAGCGGTCCCAATGATTATTGTTATGCCGAACGGACGCGCGCAGAAAAACGACCGAGCCGAAGGCAACGTCTACGCCAGCGCGCCAGCGTTTGCCGTGTTTGAACAGGATTTGTTAAACGACGTTATCCCGGCAATTGAATCGCGATATTCGGTGAACACTAACCGCGAATTCAGAGCCATAGCCGGTTTATCAATGGGCGGCGGACAATCGCTCAATTTCGGTCTGGGACATCTGGATAAATTTGCCTATATTGGCGCGTTCTCGCCGGCGCCCAACACAAAACAGCCAAAACAACTATTGCCAGAACCCTCAGCGGCAAAAAGCCAGATTAAATTGCTCTTTTTATCCTGCGGGAACAAAGATGGCTTAATTAGAATCAGCCAGAACCTGCATTCCTATTTAAAAGAAAACGACGTACCACATATCTGGCACGTTGACGATAATGGCCACGACCCTAAACACTGGAAAAACAGCCTCTGGTATTTTGCGCAGAGGATATTTAAATAAAAGCTAATCATTATAATGAAACGGCAATGTCGCTCGCGCTGCGGGTCTAATAAGGCAACACCCTCTCGCAGCGCGATTATATTTAATCCTTATCCTTTTTCATAACACGATTAGTCATTAAGTAATAATTCCTCAATATTCGAAGGATTTAGAATGCTATTCTCAAAATTCATAATTTAGCCGTAAATTATTGTTGACTGGAATTTACAGCGAAAAGGAAATTAAGGATGAAAAATAAAAACCATCGGTAGGGCGCCGATGGTTTTTTAAAATAACGCTTTTTTCAAACCGGCGTATCCGCCTTGCGGAATAGAGGCACGGTCTGCGTTATCTAACTTTGCCTTGATTCCAAAAAGAATCTTAATTAAATTTTTAAATCATGCAAGTAGAAAATTTTCTAAACACGGTGGAAAATAGGGAACTGGAGGTTGCCTTTGACGTGGGACATAGTTCTATCGGATGGGCAGTATTATCCAGAAAAACTTCCCAAGAATCCCAAAATGTAGCTGAATACTTTTATCCAGAAATAATTGGTTGTGGTGTGGTGATTTTTGAACCAGATACTTGCCTCGCCAAAAAAAGACGTGATTACAGACGACAACGCCGCCATATTCGCACCACTCGCCAGAGAATTAAACGGATGAAAGCCCTTTTACTTCATTTGGGGGTTTTAACTGAAACCGAACTTGATAAACCGGGAAATTCAAGTCCATGGAAACTCGCCGCAGAGGTCTTGCAAAACGTACGTCTCTTGAGCTGGCAGGAATTATGGGATGTCCTGAGATGGTATGCCCATAATCGGGGTTATGATGAAAACAGGTTATGGAGCGAAATACCAGCTGAAGGGGAAGAAGATGAAAGTGAACGGGTAGAAAACGCCCGGAAATTAATGCAAGAATATAAATGCGGTTCAATGGCAGAAACAGTCTGCAAGATGCTCGGAGTTGACCCTCACAGTACCAATAAAAGGTCGACCCATTTAAGATACAAAGGAACAGATATCGCTTTTCCTCGCAACGTGGTTGTAAGAGAGGTAAGAGAAATTCTGAAGAAACATATTGGCAAATTGCCGCAGGTTTCCGAACAATTGGTGGAGACTCTTACAGGTGATAAAGAAAATTCATGGAAAACTATTCCATGCCCCTCTATAAATCTACCTAAGAGGTATTATGGCAGTTTGCTATTTGGACAACTTTTGCCTCGGTTTAATAATCGAAATATTGCAAGATGTCCGATTTCTGGCGAAAAGCTTACATTGAAAGAATGTGTTGAATTTTACCGATATAGATGGGCAATGCTTCTTTGTAATATTCGCGTAAAGGTAAATGGTTCTAAAGAGCGTCCACTTAATGTTAATGAAAGGGAATACATAAATGGAATCATGGAAAAGAAGGGCTTTTTTACAAAACATGAATTAAGAACAGCAGTAAACGACGCAGTAATGCAAACACTCAAAAACGAGAATTACAACGGAATTCCTGTAATTCTCACTAATATTTCCGCAATGTTTTTGACTGAAGATATGGAAAAAGCCCTAACACTTTATCCTGTCAAAAAAATAATAAACTCAGAGAAAGTGCAGGTCTTTTGGAATATTCTGCCAGAGCGATTACAGAAAAAATTTGCCGGTATGTTTCGTCGGGGGAAACAATTAACTCCGAAGGAAATACGGGATTATCTTGAAAAACTGTTCCCCGAAAAGGTTAAAGATTTTGATTCTGCAGTCGCAGAATTTTTGAAGATGAATAAAAAAGAAAAAAATTATCTGGAAAGCAAAATACCCGACAATCCACTTAAAGCGCTGCAAGGAAGAGCGCCTTTCAGTAAGACAATCTTAAAAAAGGCTTATGAAGAAGTTTTACAGGGACGCGATCCAAGAGAAAAAGGCGGTTGTCTGTTTCGCTCTGAAGAAATCAGGCTTAAAGAATTAAATAGAAAAATAACCGAACAAACAAACAATCATTTAATTCGTCATCGTCTATTAATACTTGAACGCTTATTTGACGATATTGTCAAGGAATACGCAAATAACGACAAAAATCGTATAGGTCAGGTAACAATCGAAGTTAATAGAGATTTACGAGAATTTTCCGGTAAAACCGCCAAAGAAATAGCATCAGAACTAACAAAAATCACTGCAGACCATAGAAAAGCCGTGCAGGACTTAGAAGAAAACCTTAAAGGGACAAAACACAAAATTACGGCTTCATTGATTCGCAAGACGAGGATTGCAATGGATTTAGATTGGACTTGTCCTTATACTGGACAAAAGTACGATATTTATGACCTTCTTGAGAAACGCGTTGACCTTGACCACATCATTCCGCAATCTATTAGACCTTCAAATTCGCTTGAGTCACTTGTCATAACGTTCCCCGAGGTAAATAGATTTAAGGCTCAGAGATTAGCTTTTCAGTTTGTAAAAGAGGAACAAACAAAAACAGTTAAGGGTTTACCAAATTTACAAATTAGGACTTTAGAAAATTATAAAAATTGGGTGGAGAATCTGAAAGAATCCGGATTTGATAGAAATAAATCACCACAATCAAAACGGAAAAAATTGCTATTATTACCAGAATACGTTCAAGAAGAATTTCTACCACGCGACCTAACACAGACCTCTCAATTAGTGCGCTTGGCGGCGCAGGTAATCCGCAAAAAATATGTTGATTCAAAAGAACCCAAAATTGTCAGTATGCCGGGCTCAGTTACTGCCGTTTTTAGAAAATCATGGAAAGTTATTGGATGCTTGAGCAAGGCAGTACCGGCTATTCTCGATGAAAACGGCGAAGTGCGTCCAAAAGATGAAATCAGAAATATTACACATCTCCACCACGCTGTAGATGCTTGTGTGCTTGCGCTTGCATCGCATCTTTTCCCAAACAACGGACGACTATGGGAATTATTAGTCAAAAATAAATTAAATTCCAGCGAGGTAGATGAACTAAAAAAAATCCCATTGGTTCAAGTCGGCGTTGATAATAAAATCAACATCTCAGACTTACCGGAATTTATAAAAGAACAAATATCTAACCGACTGCTTGAGCGTCGTGTTGTCCAGCATATATCCAAAGATATGAGCGGGCTCAAATGCGAGGAAACAGCCTGGAGAGTTGTTGAACAAAATACAGACAATCCGTATGGCAGAAAATTACTGCGCTGGTGCAAAGCAAAGAATATCGAAGTCCCAGGTCCAGACTCCGATTCAGTTTTGATAGTATCTCGGACTCGTAAAGACAAAGGAACGCAAGCGCCAACAAAGATTTTGCATGAAACTAATACTTTCTGGTGGCAATACGAAATAGTCAAAAAATCAAAGGTCATTGGGTTATATCCTGAAAATGGTGACGGAAAATTAAAGAAATTAAAAGCAGTTAAAAAAATAGGGGAAAACTGGGGATTAGCGCTGGACCCAAAACCGCAGGTAATAAGGGCATTAAAAATCTACAAGCAAGTTCAAGAAATAAGAAAAGCAAACGACGGAAAACCTCCCAGAATTCTAAGAAAAGGACAATTAATCTTTGTCCCTAAGGGCAGATATAAAGGCGTTTGGAAAGTGTTTTCTTTAAAAGAAAATGAAACAGGACTTTCTTTAGATATGGGTTATTCTGATACTGTTCGATTAAAAAATAAAATGGAAGGGCATAAAATTAATGTATTATTATCTACACTTATAAAGGATGGCTTAAAACTTCTTAATACTCCATATACAGGCATCAATGCATGTCTTATCACATAGTAAATATTGACGCGCCACAATGCTCAATATCCTGTAAAGACGGTCAACTTGTGTGCAAAACGCAAGATGAGGTGCGCTCCCTTCCGCTGGAAGATGTTGCATCAATCATCGTCACTAGCTTTTCTGCTGTTCTTCATAGCAACCTGATATTGGAAGCGGCAAAATATGGCGTAACACTTATAATTTGCGAAGCGTTTAAGCCTGTAAGCCTGCTACTACCAGCTAATCGCTCCACCGATACATTGCTTACCCGCGCGTTAATTAATACACCAGAAAAATTTAAAGCGCTGTTGTGGCGAAAGACAATTGACGCAAAATGCAAAAATCAGCTTGCGTTATGCGAAAAGTTTGCGCCAGACCATCCGAAATTACATTTATTGAAAGATACAGCAACATCCAGAATACAAAGCAAAGAAGCCACCTGCGCCAAGTTATACTGGCAAATAATCGGAACGGCAACAAATTCAAGCGAATTCAAACGGGAGCGCGAAGGTGGCGGGATGAACAATCTATTGAACTACGGTTATGCGGTTTTGTTATCCACAATTTTGCAAAAATTGTTTGCCCTCGGATTAGACCCGACATTCGGTATTTCTCACGTGCCACGCGAACGAAGCGTACCGCTGGCTTATGACTTAATGGAGCCTTTTAGACCGTGCGTAGACTGGCGAGTTATCCAATGGATAAATAATAATAACCCTATTGAAGTGACTAAAGAATTCAGAAAGTGGGTAACCGGGTTTGTCATAGAACGGGTCGAATATTTTTCGCTAAAACTGGAAATCAGAGGATGTATTGAATGCGTTTTAAGGGGATTCCGCAGGGCGATTATTGAGCAACAAGCAAAATATTATCGCCCGTGGTATATCAACAAAGAAAAGATCCCTGACAACGAGATTTAATTTTAAAACTAAAATGGCATCGGAGAACTATAAGATGGGATGGTTGCTTGTCGCATTTGATCTGCCGGTATTGACTCCCGAACAAAGAAAAGCCGCAACAAATTTTAGAAAATTCCTCATAGACGATGGCTACATAATGATCCAACTGAGCGTTTATATTCGACCGTGCGTTTCATTCGCAAGACAATATACCCACATCGAAAGGGTGAAGAAAAATTTGCCTCCGGAAGGAACTGTAAGGGCAATTTTTATTACAAAAGCCCAATGGGAAAGATCATTCATCGTTTACGGAAAACCGGCTAAACCTGTTAAGCCGGAGAAACTGCCCGAACAATTACAATTTTGGTAACCCCCTGTTTATCAGTAGGTTACCAACTGCCATTCTACACCATCCTAAATTGGAATCAAGGCAAAGCATTATTTAATCTATTAAGCCTAAATAATCATTCTACACCATCCTAAATTGGAATCAAGGCAAAGCTGTATAACCGAGAATAACTATAGTTATTCTATTCTACACCATCCTAAATTGGAATCAAGGCAAAGCCGAACCTCTGGCATGTTTATTTGTTGTTCTATTCTACACCATCCTAAATTGGAATCAAGGCAAAGCTAGAACATGGAGGGGCGAGGAAATGCAGGATTCTACACCATCCTAAATTGGAATCAAGGCAAAGCCTCAAGGGGAGAATGATAATAATAGCAAGGATTCTACACCATCCTAAATTGGAATCAAGGCAAAGCTCCCGTGCCCTGGCTCGCAATCAGCGCGTCATTCTACACCATCCTAAATTGGAATCAAGGCAAAGCGACCTGGACGACTTGCAAATTCTGGAAATGATTCTACACCATCCTAAATTGGAATCAAGGCAAAGCAGAGTCCTGGAGGATACAGGTATTGCGGCAATTCTACACCATCCTAAATTGGAATCAAGGCAAAGCCATTCTGAATGGACCAGCGATATAAATTGAATTCTACACCATCCTAAATTGGAATCAAGGCAAAGCGATAGACAAATATATATTCCTATTTCACTTATTCTACACCATCCTAAATTGGAATCAAGGCAAAGCACCGCGCCTATGGTTATGGATATTACGCTAATTCTACACCATCCTAAATTGGAATCAAGGCAAAGCGCATTTGCAGCGATTAGTTGACAAATACAGATTCTACACCATCCTAAATTGGAATCAAGGCAAAGCGTCGTGGGTAGTCGTTAATTGCAAAACCAGATTCTACACCATCCTAAATTGGAATCAAGGCAAAGCAAGCAGCGTTTTCACCAACGTAATACGCGTATTCTACACCATCCTAAATTGGAATCAAGGCAAAGCCAACATTGATCTCTGGATTATCCAAATTGTATTCTACACCATCCTAAATTGGAATCAAGGCAAAGCGCATGTAGGTCTGATAGAGAAACAATTTCGATTCTACACCATCCTAAATTGGAATCAAGGCAAAGCCGAACAGGAAATTGACCAGATATCGCAAGTATTCTACACCATCCTAAATTGGAATCAAGGCAAAGCCGTTAATCGCGAATCTTGACGATTCGTTGAATTCTACACCATCCTAAATTGGAATCAAGGCAAAGCATAGACGTGAATTATAAGTGTGGACGGGTTATTCTACACCATCCTAAATTGGAATCAAGGCAAAGCGTCGTCGCCAAGCTTGCGATGTTGAGAAAGATTCTACACCATCCTAAATTGGAATCAAGGCAAAGCTATCCAATCAAGAAATTTCTATTAACCCTTATTCTACACCATCCTAAATTGGAATCAAGGCAAAGCGTACGAATCGGATTGGTTTATTCGCAATGAATTCTACACCATCCTAAATTGGAATCAAGGCAAAGCGGCGTAAAATACAAGGGTTGTTATTGGGGTATTCTACACCATCCTAAATTGGAATCAAGGCAAAGCATCATCATCCGATTCGATGATGCTTCTGAATTCTACACCATCCTAAATTGGAATCAAGGCAAAGCAGGGCTTGTTTCTCGCTTCGGCAGAGAGATTCTACACCATCCTAAATTGGAATCAAGGCAAAGCCAAGCTCATTGTGGGTGTGCCTGGAGCTGGATTCTACACCATCCTAAATTGGAATCAAGGCAAAGCAGTGCCGTTGTGCTTTGGGCTGTTGGATACATTCTACACCATCCTAAATTGGAATCAAGGCAAAGCGTAATCATATATCAATCAATTGGTTTTGTGATTCTACACCATCCTAAATTGGAATCAAGGCAAAGCCATACCTTTCCGTGTGTATCTATAAGGTATATTCTACACCATCCTAAATTGGAATCAAGGCAAAGCCTGGTGTGCGTAGTGTTGCTAATATTAAGCATTCTACACCATCCTAAATTGGAATCAAGGCAAAGCGTTTTTGCCGGTAGTATTTGTTTTGTTGGTATTCTACACCATCCTAAATTGGAATCAAGGCAAAGCCCACGTATGACGCGCCTGACTATTCCTACCATTCTACACCATCCTAAATTGGAATCAAGGCAAAGCCTGCCAATCAATATACTCATTACTTTGATGATTCTACACCATCCTAAATTGGAATCAAGGCAAAGCGGCATTTCGAAAGTGCCTAAATTGTTGGCAATTCTACACCATCCTAAATTGGAATCAAGGCAAAGCAAATTCAGTTGAACTTGCTCAATCGCTGGTATTCTACACCATCCTAAATTGGAATCAAGGCAAAGCGTTAGCGTGATATGCGTCCGTGCGTAGCACATTCTACACCATCCTAAATTGGAATCAAGGCAAAGCGGTGCTTATGTCACAGCTAAGATCGCGGGCATTCTACACCATCCTAAATTGGAATCAAGGCAAAGCAAAAATCTCAGTTATTTGAAATTTTTTGGATTCTACACCATCCTAAATTGGAATCAAGGCAAAGCCCTAAGCGGTTAACTCCGAAGGCACGCAAGATTCTACACCATCCTAAATTGGAATCAAGGCAAAGCTTCGTGTATGCGTCGCCGCTGCTGAAGCCGATTCTACACCATCCTAAATTGGAATCAAGGCAAAGCATAAGCAAAGCCTGTATAGACAGACCAATGAATTCTACACCATCCTAAATTGGAATCAAGGCAAAGCTTATCAATTCCATTTTTTTCTAGTTGGGCATTCTACACCATCCTAAATTGGAATCAAGGCAAAGCAAAGCTCATTGTTGGTGTGCCTGGAGCAGGATTCTACACCATCCTAAATTGGAATCAAGGCAAAGCCCAAAATTATGCAATGTATTTAATGATTTTATTCTACACCATCCTAAATTGGAATCAAGGCAAAGCGTAATGGATGATGGTAGTTTTCTGAGTTGGATTCTACACCATCCTAAATTGGAATCAAGGCAAAGCTAATTTTTTCCAATACGGAACGCCAATCGCATTCTACACCATCCTAAATTGGAATCAAGGCAAAGCCAGCCGTTCTTCATATAGCCATATAATGACATTCTACACCATCCTAAATTGGAATCAAGGCAAAGCTGACCATAGCCGCTATTGTGGCTATGGTCGATTCTACACCATCCTAAATTGGAATCAAGGCAAAGCTGATAGTAGAGGTGTATGGGTGAGAGAATACATTCTACACCATCCTAAATTGGAATCAAGGCAAAGCTGGCGCTGGTAGCGCTACAGTGTCACTGCCATTCTACACCATCCTAAATTGGAATCAAGGCAAAGCTGCAATTGTCTGTTTATTGGCGAAGAGAATATTCTACACCATCCTAAATTGGAATCAAGGCAAAGCAATTCTAGCGACTTTTGAATTCATGGGGGGCATTCTACACCATCCTAAATTGGAATCAAGGCAAAGCTAAGGTTGTGGCTTTGACGCCTGATTTGGCATTCTACACCATCCTAAATTGGAATCAAGGCAAAGCTCGGTTTCTGTGCCGTGATCTTGTCCACTGATTCTACACCATCCTAAATTGGAATCAAGGCAAAGCCATAATAGGCTTCTCTTGCAAATTCATCTGATTCTACACCATCCTAAATTGGAATCAAGGCAAAGCGAGGAGGGAGTTCTTACTTTTAAAGAGTTTATTCTACACCATCCTAAATTGGAATCAAGGCAAAGCTAAGTATAAATATTATGTAAGGTATAAAGTATTCTACACCATCCTAAATTGGAATCAAGGCAAAGCAAACTAAACATAAACGGTCGTCCTGTGCTTATTCTACACCATCCTAAATTGGAATCAAGGCAAAGCATGCGCGTAAAACTGAATGATGGTGGGTATATTCTACACCATCCTAAATTGGAATCAAGGCAAAGCCAGATTGACAAAATTTCTGCTGGTCAATGGATTCTACACCATCCTAAATTGGAATCAAGGCAAAGCGATAACAATAACAATATGAGAACGTTATCAATTCTACACCATCCTAAATTGGAATCAAGGCAAAGCAATATGTGTGGTGTGTGGGTAAGAGAATATATTCTACACCATCCTAAATTGGAATCAAGGCAAAGCAAGTCACCCAAGCCTCGTCTTGACTGCTCTATTCTACACCATCCTAAATTGGAATCAAGGCAAAGCATTGCGAACATATCAGAAGAATAAATAAAGATTCTACACCATCCTAAATTGGAATCAAGGCAAAGCGAGTAATTCGCAATACTCGGTATAGTTTTTATTCTACACCATCCTAAATTGGAATCAAGGCAAAGCCACACCTAAAATAGACTGGCGATATGTATTATTCTACACCATCCTAAATTGGAATCAAGGCAAAGCTAATTCCGTGTCATCCCCAAATCATTATCACTAAATTCAAAGTATTATTTTGGAACCGAGTGATATATAATGCTATTTTAAAAAGGGGAGAAATACTTTGGTGTGTTGGCGGCAGAGCATCTGCCTACTACGCGAGACCATTGTAAATAATATTTTTTGGGCTTCTAAGACTTAACTTGTCAATTTTGCAAGTCCAATTGATTCAGGGTAAAATACCATATTCGTAATTAAATTAAATTTAATGTTCTATTTTTATTCCATTAATTTTGCGCCGTCTGAAATCACAAAGAGCTGTCGCGATTGCTATGCAATCTTTTCCCGCAGTCCAAAAGTATTTGCCCCTGTCGGTGTAATTTCTAAACATTAAATTTTGATTATAAAATGCTTTATCCAATTTCATTTCATCCAAAAGCGCAATTTCTTAAAATTGAATTTGTGAAGGTATTTTTGTAACCAACTAAACATTTATTCACCCATACCAAGGGCGTTCGCGAGATTGAATCTGGCGCAACACTTTAGCGGCAAGTGTGGCATTTTCTTTAATTTGAAAGTCAAACATTCCGAC
The DNA here is from genome assembly GCA_049968335.1 of Verrucomicrobiia bacterium. Classification (GTDB taxonomy): domain Bacteria; phylum Verrucomicrobiota; class Verrucomicrobiia; order Limisphaerales; family JAKPVM01; genus JAKPVM01. The sequence continues at coordinate 38,128 of JBMFQZ010000020.1, read as the reverse complement.
GGCTATAAAATCTGCGCCGTTTGAAAAGGCGTATGGAAAGGCTTGAAGCGGATATAAGGCGCCGGCTGCCAGAATCTTGAATGCAATCCAGGGTTTTTTGACCTGTTTCATAAATTGAATTGTTTCTTCCGGGTTAATGCACCACATATTGTCATACCATCCTTCTCCGCCATCAAGCCAGACAAACTCTTTTCTTAAATGCTTTGGCGTTGCCGATGGATAGTTGTCGCTGTGGAATGTTTTTACGTAAAAGTCGCAGGGAATGTTGTTTTTCTCGCACGACATCGGGACAAGCAGCGAATGTCCGCCAACGCCAATCGGCAAATCGGTTTCCTGTTTTGCCATTTCAACAGCCTTTTTGAGCAAATCCACTTTCCCATTTTTTACAAGCAAATCACTTGAAACACCCCAAACGTAGAGCGCAATTGCCCCTGTGTCAGTTGCCTGTCGTTTGATGTGTTCGCGCAGTTCGGAATCCGATTGACCTTCTTTAACTTCAATATGAGGGATGATTTGCATCTTGCCATTATACTTTTTATTGTATCTGGCAACGTATTCGGCGCCGGTTTCAAATACGGTGTTTATCCCGTATTGTTCAGCGAGTTTGAAAGTTTCCATTAATTTTTCTTCTGTCACATAAGCCCTGAACAGAGCGCCGACGTATTTTAAATCGCGGCAATGCATATAGCCGGAGACCAGATTGCCCCCAAGCATCAAACGGCTGATTTTCGCCTTGCCGAGTGTTCCTGTTGGCACTTTGACATCTTGCGCTACTGGTTGCGGCTGGCTTTGACCAGCAGGTTCTCCCGCTGAAGAGACCTGACTTAAAATAGCAGTGCCAGCCATAGCGCTGACACTCCCTTTCAAAAAATCGCGACGTGTTAAAAAGTTGGAATGGCTTTTTTTCATAATGCAACAGTTTAAAGGATTTAGATTTTTTTCAAATCTCTTTTTTACCGTAAATTATTATCATTGTGGAATGGCTGGAAAAGGGGCATACTAATGGAATATATTTTTGTTTGCTCTAAATATTCTCCGGAAAGGCGAGCCGTTTGAAATGGATTTTTCGCACATAGCCGATATCGCTTTCAACGATTATGATATTTCCTTCTTTATCAAGTGTGACCCATCTGATTTTGGTAACCTTTGGCATTAAGGGATTGTAAAACCATTCTCCATCGCCGCGTGGTGGCGAGTTCTGACGGTCTCCATTTAGCCAGAGGTGAATTATCCCGGCAGGGTCAACATACCAGATTCTATTGCCCGGGTCGTGTTCGCAAATTAAGAAGCCGTTGTTTGGCAAAAACCATATTCCGCGCGGTCTGTTTAAACCGGTTGAGAGAGCGGGGAATCCGTCTCCTCCGCCGGATGTGGTGCCATTTCCCGCAATTACGAATAGATTGCCTTCAGGCGTCAGTTTATAAACCCGATGGGTATTTCTATCAGTAATGTAAAGGTCGCCGGTTGTGTCGTTTCCAAGAATATTTGCAAGGTCTGAAAAACCGCTTCTAACAAGCACGACACCGTCCGCAGGCGACCATTTATAAACGGCTGTTGATGCCGAAAAATAGATTTCAGACTCATCTTTTTTAACCCACAAACCGCGATTTATCGCCGCTGTGGTTGTAAACACGGTTGTCATTATTCCGTTTGTATCGACTCTTCTGACTTTTTTGTTGTATCTATCAAGTATGTAGAATGTTCCGTCTTTCATCATCCAGCCGCCGTTGGGCAGATAGAGGTTCAAATTTGTGGCGGGCGCCGGTCCGTCGCCGTTAAATCCGCGAATGTGAGTGCCGGCAAATGTGTGAATGGTTCCGTTTGTGGTAATTTTTAACACCGAATCGCTGCCTTCATCCACGAGTATAATGTTGTTGTAAGGGTCGGGAAAACAGATGTGCGGACGCGACAGGACCGCGTTTGTGGCAAAGTTGCCTTCAAATTCTGGACGCCAGTAATTGACCTGGTCTTGACCACCTGTTGGCGTATACTTGCCGGCAATGGTTTCAAGCAAGCCGTAGGAGTATATAAGGTTGGTGAAATGCGATGGAGAATTTGTTGATATATCAACAATCGCAAGTCTGTAAAAACTATTTGAAGAAGTAAAATTAAAACTAACAGAGCCAGAGTTGCCGGTGGTAAAATAATTTTTTCCGTTTTGCCACTGATGCGAAAGTTTTTCCTTAAACTGAACCGTAACAACGCCGGCTGTGTAGCCGTTCTGCCAGAAAATGAAACCGTTCCGGTCTATTGCCGATATTTTAAAGTCATCAGAAAAAAGAACAGTCTGATTTAGTAATAATAAACCGACTATTGCCACGAACCAGCAATGCAAAGCTAAAGGCTTTTTCATTATAATTTTATAACTCTGGCAATAAAATTAATCGCCAAGCAATTTTCTCAACTGCTCGCGCGCGGCTTGTTCCCGCTTCATCTCTTCGGTGTTTGGAATAAAAGTCCTTTTCGCGAACTCAAAGTATTCGCAGAAATTTGCCAGATGTTTTTCTTGAACCGGCTCTGCTCGTCTATCCCTGCATTGATAAGCCGCCCGGGGGTCGTAACTAACACAATTCAGACAGACTTTTAAGTCCGCGCCGCATTGAGGACAGGTTTCAGAGCGACCTGGCTGTCCGTGCAATTTATATTCCCATCCGCATTTGTAACAATGACGGGTCATAAGCAATTTTTTATATACCAGATTTAAGACAAAAATCCAGCAAAAATAATTTTAATTTTTATCCTGAACTTTGAGTGAAATAGGGTAAGATATAACTTTTCCTGCAACACCAATGATTTGGACCTTGTTAAATGAAAATGATTTCAGGATATAGTGAATTAAATCCCGTCTTATGCCGTCAATTTAATAAAACAACAAATTGATGCGGTTTAAAAAAACTTTTCTGTGAAATTATCTAACGATGAAATACGGAGTAAAAACTGGTAAGAATAAAAGCGGGTTTACACTTATAGAATTGCTGGTTGTAATTGCCTGCATTTCTATACTTGTTTCTATGTTGTTGCCTGCGCTTGCCCGGGCAAAAGAGAAAGGGATGACTACGCGATGTTTGAGCAACCTCAAGCAACTTGGCGTCGCAATGATGATGTATGGGGATGATAATAATCAATTGTTGCCGGCGGCACACGGCAGTGTTGATTGGAGTTCAGACAATCCGCCGCCTTGGCCTAAGCCGATGCTGGATTATTATAGCAATACAAATATTTTAAGATGTCCACAACTGAGCCAGTGTTATAACCAGATCGCCGTGAGTTACTTTATGGGTTCGCGCGCCGCCTATGCCGAAATCACCAACCATAACAGCGTTAACTTCAATAAAATCAAATTGCCGGACAAATATATACTCTCCGGCGACGCCAATTATCCCAACTTTGCTCATTATGACGCAGACCCGGATAACTATTCTCAGGAAACTCTGTTTTTTGAGGACTCGCCGGTTCACAACAAAAGCGTGAACATCTTGTTTGCGGATTTTCACGCCAGAACTTATAAACGTTGGACACCATCAGAAATGACATATTCCTATACGGCGCCCGGTGTTGATTGGTGGGCTGCCGGACCTTAAATTGTATAAGAATTTTTATAAAAAATCTATTTCTTCCGTGATATGGGATAATTAGAAACCAAATTTAAAAAAACAATAGCTTCCCAAGAATCTTTTACACCTCTAACTTCATCTGAAAATACGATTTCTTCAGTTTTCAAATCACTGATAATCCGCTCCGCAAAAAAATTTCTAAAGCAGTTTTTTTAAATTCCGATAAATAAACCAGTAATTTAACCAAATATGTAAAAAATCGTTATGAAAACGAAAGGCAAAATTATTTTGTTGAATGTGGCGCTGTCTGCGTTGACTGTGGTTATTCTTGTGTTTGTTATTATTTCAATGTCCAGAGATATCAATACAAGAATTGCAAATTCAAAAACCACGACTGAGGAGTTAAAAGGTAAATTAGAAGACGAACTCAGGAGGTTGATGATAAATGACCTGGAAAAAAGCGTTATGACAGTATATCAGATGATTGAAGTTTCCGACCAACGCACAAAACGGAGGCTTAATCATTCTCTCAGTGTTGCAAAAGAGATAGTCAACAGTATGGGCGGTTTCTCATTTTCAGACGATATTGTGGACTGGCAGGCTATAAATCAACTTACTGGTGAAAAAACACCTATAAAACTGCCTAAAATGTATTTAGGGACAAACTGGCTTGGACAAATTTCAACTACAAACGTTCCGGTCCCTTTAGTGGACGTTGTAAAAAATCATACCCGTGATTTCTGCACGGTTTTCCAGAGGATGAACGATGCCGGCGATATGATACGGGTATGCACAAGTGTAGTTAAAACAAATGGCGACAGGGCAATAGGCACATATATTCCAGTAAAGAATCCGGATGGAACTGACAACCCCGTCATTGCAACAGTTTTAAAAGGCGAGGTTTATAAGGGCCGGGCGTTCGTAGTAGACCAATGGCACGAGGCGGTCTATGAACCTATCTGGGACAAAGAGAAGAAAAAAGTAATCGGAATGTTATACGTGGGTGTGGGTTTAAAAGATGTTAATTATGAACTGGCTCAAAACATTCAGAAAATGAAAGTTGGCAAAACCGGCAATGTTGTGGTAGTAGGCGGAAAAGGTTCTCAAAGAGGCGTTTACATAATTTCAAAAGACGGAAAACGGGACGGCGAGAATATCTGGGAAGTTCGTGACGCTAACGGGCGTCCGTTCGTTCAGGAAACGGTAACAAAGGCAGTTGAGGCTAACGGCAAGCCGGTGTTTGACTCTTATAGCTGGAGAAACGTTGGCGAACAGACAAATAGGATTAAAGTAGCAACGTTAGTCTATTACGAGCCCTGGGATTGGGTAATTAACGCCGGATGTTATGAAGAGGAATATTTAGATGCGCGCAAACCGCTTGAGGCGGCGCTCGCCATGCTTATGGAGACAAGCGGAACGATCGGACAGAAGTTTTCCAATCTGCTCAAATACACTATTGTGGTGGCAATATGTGTCGTAGTAATTGCAATAATATTAGGCTATTTAGCCTCGTATAAAATTGTTAAGCCGCTTGAAATGGGGGTCGAATTTGCCAATTCAATGGCAAAAGGCGACTTCACAAAACAATTGAAAATAGATCAAAAGGACGAGGCTGGCGAACTTGCATCGTCAATGAATTCTATGGGGAGCAATTTGAAGAATATTTTGAAAAAGATTCAGAAGATGGCGCATACGCTTGATAATCAAGCGCAAACACTTTCCAGCGCGAATACTCAGGTTTCATCCAATGCTGAAGAAACCAGCGCGCAGGCGAATGTTGTTGCCAGCGCCGCCGAACAGGTTAGTAAAAATGTTTCTTCTGTTGCCACAGCGGCGGAAGAGATTGGCGCGAGCATAAAAGAGATCGCAAAACAAGCGGTGGATGCCGCAAAGGTTGCGAATCAAGCCGCTGTTGCCGCCGACAACGCCAGCAAGACAATGAACCGTTTAGGCACAAGCAGCGCTCAGATCAATGATGTTGTTAAAGTAATTACAACAATTGCCGAGCAGACTAATCTGCTTGCGCTCAATGCTACCATTGAAGCGGCGCGCGCAGGCGAGGCGGGCAAAGGTTTTGCGGTTGTTGCTAACGAGGTTAAAGAACTTGCAAAACAAACAGCAAAAGCTACCGAAGAAATAGCAGGCAAAGTTGAAATTATTCAGACCGACGCCAAAAAAGCAGTGGAAGCAATTGAAGAAATTAGCGATATCATTAGAAAGATTGACCAGATTCAAACAGTTATCGCCAGCGCTGTTGAGGAGCAATCCGTGACTATGAACGAGATTGTCAGAAACACATCCGAAGCCGCTAAAGGCAGCAAAGAGATAGCCAACAACATCGCGGGAGTTTCGCAGGCGGCGCAGACAACAACAGAATCTATCGCGGAAAGTCTCAAAGCCGTTGAAGAACTTGCAAAACTCTCAGGAGAATTAAAATCCATTGTTGCCCAGTTCAAGATTGATTCAGCTGAAACCGAAATTAAATCAACAGAACAGGTGGAATTAAAACCACAAGCAGTTCCCGCGTAAAATAATCATTAGCGCACCATTCAACAGGCATAGTTTTCACAACTATGCCTGTTTTTTTATCCCCTGAAACCCCGCCCGCCGCAGGAAAACAAATGATTTCAATATTCGGGACTTGGGATAAAAATTTATCTTTAATTAAATCATTTAATTTGTAGATTTTTATTATGAATCCCGAAAACAGAAATAAATTAAGTTCCCATTTGAACAATTGTTTCATTCGCCGTAGAGAGTTTTTAAAAGCTTTAGGTTTTAGCGGAGTAGTAATTGGTATATATCCATTGCTGGGCGAGCTTGACATGCAACCAGATTTTGACAAGTTGATTCCAGCGGATAAAAAACTCGCCCCGGACTGGGTTAAATCATTGTTTGAACGGGGAACGCAGGAGTCGTATTACTGGGATGAATCGGAAAAAATAGGGATGCCGATCGGAGGAATTTGCGCCGGTCAGTTGTATTTAGGCGGAGATGGAAAATTGTGGCACTGGGACATTTTTAATAAATTGTATAATTCAGGAACAGGCGGTCCTCACTACGCAAACCCGATGAAACCGCAATCTCCGCTTGAACAGGGATTTGCAATCTTGATGAAATTTTCAAACGGAGTTCAAACCCGTAGTCTTGATCATAGCGGATGGGAAAAAGTCAAATTTACCGGCGAATACCCTATCGGCATCGTTGAATATAGCGACCCTTCAGCCCCTGTGGATGTTGTTCTGGAAGCCTTTTCGCCATTTATTCCTCTAAATCCAGAAGACTCTTCGCTCCCAGCAACAATAATGCGGTTTACCATTAAAAACAAAACTAACTCCACAGTTGATATTCAATTAGCCGGCTGGCTTGAGAACGCGGTTTGCATAAATAGCGCCGCAGAAATAGACGGGGTTAGAAAAAATCGGATTTTTGAAAACAACAGGTATATCTTCCTTGAATCGGTTGCGGAGCAAAATCGGGAAAAGAAACAGACAAAAGCGGATATTGTTTTTGAGGACTTTGAATCTGGAAAATATGAGAAATGGGAAGTAACCGGGACTGCCTTTGGAAACGCCCCTGTTGAACGAAACAAGATTCCATCTTATCAGGGCGATGTTGGAGGTTCTGGAAAATATGTGGTCAACAGCCACGCCAGCGCGCCGGGCGATAATGTGGAAGAAAAGGACTCGCATACAGGCTCGCTGCTTAGCCGGGAGTTTTTGATTGAACGGGACTACATAACATTTTTTGTCGGCGGCGGCGCGCATAAAGGGCGAACCTGCGTTAACCTCTTGGTGGACGGCTCAACGGTCTTTTCTACAACCGGAAAAAACGACAACAAAATGAGCCCTGCAGTATGGAATGTTAAAAAATATCTCGGGAAAAAAGCGCGAATCCAGATTCTTGACATAGAAAAAGGAAGTTGGGGAAATATCGGGGTTGACCGGATCGTATTTACAGACAACCCGTCCACAGGCGCGCCGGAGTTTGAAAAACTGCCCGACTACGGTTCAATGGGACTGGCTCTGATAAAGTCCGGAAAAAAATCTGCTGTCTTTGAAGGCAACTCTCAATTGCCGCCAGCCAACATCCCGTCGGTATTTAAACTTGATTCAATAGTAAAAGAAGCCTCATCGCCATTCGGGAAAAAACTGGTCGGTTCGCTATCAGAATCGTTTAAAATAAAACCGTCTGGATCAGAAGAAGTTGTTTTTATCGTTGTATGGTATTTCCCGAACATTCAGATGAGCGGGCTCTCCAACATACAGGGTCGCCACTACGGCAAACGATTCAAGACCGCGCGCGAGGTTGCAAATTATGTGGCAGAGAATCTTGATAGATTAACAAAACAAACCCGACTCTGGCGCGACACTTGGTACGATTCAACATTGCCATACTGGTTTTTAAATAGAACATTTGCCACAGTTTCGCATCTTGCAACCAATACCTGTTACTGGTTCGGCAACGGCAGGTTTTATGCTTATGAAGGGGTCGGCTGTTGCGAGGGCACTTGCACCCACGTCTGGCATTACGCTCAAGCTGTAGCAAGATTGTTTCCGCAATTTGAAAGATATCTGCGGGAGTTTGTGGACTATGGCGTTGCATTTGACGAATCAACAGGAAGAATCCGATTCAGAGGCGAATACAACAACCACTGGGCTGTGGACGGTCAAGCAGGCGTGGTCTTGCGGACTTACAGAGAACATCAGATGAGCGCCGACAACCAGTTTCTAAAACGAGTCTGGAACAGGTGCAAAAAAGCCGTTCATTTCCTTATACAACGCGATGTTAATCAAGATGGAATTATTGACGGTCCGCAACACAACACATTAGACACCGACTGGTATGGGGAGATTGCATGGTTGAGCGGAATGTATGTCTCGGCGTTGCGCGCCGCTCAATTGATGGCTGAAGAAATGGGAGACAGCGAGTTTGCCCAGCTGTGCGGAAAAATTTATGAACGCGGCAAACAACGAATTGAACAAGACCTCTTCAACGGCGAGTATTTTATTAATAAATGTGATAAAAACCGACTTGACACAATAAACTCTGGGCTCGGCTGCCATATTGATCAGGTGCTTGGAGACGCCTGGGCTGAACAACTCGGATTTGCTCCGATTCTTGACAATTCAAAAGTCATATCCGCGCTTAAATCTCTCTGGCGATACAATTTTTGCCCCGAGATTGGCGTATGGAGAAAGGTGAACAAACCCGGTCGCTGGTATGCGCTTCCCGGCGAGGCAGGACTGATTATGTGCACCTTCCCGGTAAAAGGATGGGACTACTCAATGGCAAAAGGCAAAGGCGCCGATTGGGCTGCAGGCTATTTCAACGAATGTATGACCGGATTTGAATATCAGGTTGCCTGGCATTCTATTTCAAAAGACATCATCCTTGAAGGTCTTGCTATCACGCGCGCCATTCACGATAGATACCATCCTTCTAAAAGAAATCCCTACAATGAAATTGAATGCGGCGACCACTATGCCCGCGCAATGGCTTCTTACGGAGTCTTTCTTTCCATCTGCGGATTTATCTCTCACTGCCCGCAGGGACGGCTGGAATTTAAACCGCGGCTTAACCCGCAAAACTTTAAATCAGCCTTCACCGCAGCCGAAGGATGGGGAAGCTATTCACAGAAATTTGAGCAAGACCGCGGAATCGCAATAATTGAAGTCAAATACGGCTCAGTAGATTTAAATCAAATCGTAATCGGACTTCCGCAAAACATAAAACCGTCGCAAATTACCGTTACTCACAGCAGACAAAAAATCAACGCAACCCTTGATGCGCGCGACTCAAAAGCAATCATAAAACTGGAAAAAAGAATTAAAATAAAAGAAGGCGAGCGATTTGAAGTCCTGTTTGCGTAAAGAATTACCCTCTCGTGAAATCATAATTTCTGATGAAATAAGATTTGTGAACTTCACCATAACTCTACTCTCTCAATAACTTCGTTTTGTTTTACCCGGTTGCGAAATTAAACAATGATTTCAATGCTCAGGGTTTGCCACAATTTTTATCTCTTATCTCTGGATTCAATACTATGTTTAATAGCGCTATTTGACTGGCACCCATCCTTTGCCGGGAATGAACTCTCTGCTGCCTGAAGATGTCTTGCAACCGCTTGTAAAAATCGCTGCAACCGCAATTATTATTAAAAGAATATAAACAAACCGTTTCATAAGAATAATTTAAATGAAGTTGTAATTTAGGCAAGTATGTAGCAAATTGATATTAGAACAGCGGGAAAATTGAGACGAGGAAAATATGGCTGGCGGATTTAAATCATTAAAAGGAAAGTTGTTGCTTGATGGTGGAATGCTATACGGGTCGTATTTTCATAGAACGGTTGTGCTAATATGCCATCACGACGCCGATGGAGCGTTTGGTCTGGTGTTAAATCGTGTTGCGGAGGCAAGGGTTGGCGATGTCATAGTTGCTAAAATGTCCGATTCTGTAAAAGACTTGCCCATCTATCTTGGCGGACCAGTTCAACCAGCGGCATTGAGTTATCTTCACTATGACGAGTTTTTGCCGGATGCAAACGTGATGCCGAACTTGTCCCTCGGACACTCGCTTGACGAGCTGATTGAGATTGGAGAATCGCTAACAGGCACTGCAAAATTAAAGGTATTTGCCGGTTACGCCGGGTGGAGTCCGGGACAACTTGACGATGAAATGCGGCGCAAAGCCTGGATAACGCACCCTGCAACACTTGATCTAATTTTTACTCCAGAACCGCAAAATCTCTGGCGAAGAATTATGCTCAGCAAAGGTGTTAAATACAAACTCGTTGCAGACTCGCCAGAAGACCTCTCGTGGAATTAAAACTCTATGAAATTAAACCGTCGCAGATTTTTAATAACAAGCCTATCTGGCGCCACTTTTATATTAATTAGAAAAACCAGTTTCGCTGCCCTGCCGGACGACGAAATACTTGCGAGAATCCAGTCCAGCAGACCTTCTAATCAACAGCGGCTTTCAAAAGAATTAACACAGCGGATCGGTTCAACCCACGTTGCGGGGAAATATTATTTAACAACCAAACCTTTCCTGGTTGAAGGGGCTGAAAAACTCCTTTCCTTAGGAACAAAACTCGGCAAGTTCTGGCTGATCTTGCGAACTGTAAAAAGCGATTATTCATTCAACAGCAACTGGGGAAACTATAATAACCTTGCCGAACTTATCGCCTCGCCATACTACACTCAATTGCTTGAAATGCCATTTAAGACTCTGATTTTTGAGGCGCATTCGCCGGTTGAAGAAAACTGGAGAAAACCTAATTTGACAGATGAATTTTACAAATCAGTCTCGCGCGAGTTTTATAACATCACAAAATATTTATATGAAAAATGCCGCAACAAAGATGTAGTGATAGTTCTTCAACACTGGGAAGGGGATTGGATGTTGCGCGGCAGAGGCGGCGAGATGTGGAAAGAAGTCCCAGCCGATTGGCAACAGTTGTGCAAACGGATGCAGCGGTGGCTCAGCGCCCGTCAGGAAGGCGTTACCGCTGCGCGAAACGAATTTGGAAAAGGAGCAAGGTGCGTTGTTGCTCACGCAACAGAAGTAAATCGCGTAGTTGATATCTGGAAGGATATCCCAACCGTTACTCGCGATGTGTTGCCTTATATTGAAGTTGACCTCGTCTCATACAGTTCTTATGACGGGATGAAAGACCCTTTAACAATGTGGAAATGCATTCAGGAAATAAAATCCCGCGCAAGAACAGGTTCATTATTCGGAAAGGGCGCAGTCTATATAGGCGAAATTGGCATTCCTGAAAATGATCAACCGAAAAATATAAAAGAACGGTGGGATTCAATGATGGGCGTTTTTCTCGCTTCAGAGATGAAATATGTGGTTCAATGGGAGTTGTATTGCAACGAGATAAAACCCTCTCAAGAAAAGATAACACTCCCGGTAAAAGACCCAAATCAGATGCGCGGTTTCTGGCTGGTTAAGCCGGACGGTTCTTTATCAGAAACTGGCGAATATTTTACACAAATCTGGAAAAAAGCGACTGCTTAACAAAAACCGCTCACACAATCATCCAGCTCTATATGTTGATTTCATCAGTTTCAGGATTTGATTTCTTTTTGGCGCCGATGGCTGGGCGCCGAGTTTAGTTACCGAAAACGCGGCGGCGGCGTTTGCGAATTTTATCGCTTCAATGGTTGATTTTCCTCCCGCAATAGCCACCGCAATAGCTCCGTTAAATACATCGCCAGCGGCTGTTGTATCAACAGGCTTTACTCTTGGTGGCGGAATAATATTGGAGTTCTTGCCATCGTAAACAAGAACCCCTTTTTCTCCGAGAGTTATGATGACCGTTTTGACTCCTTTTTCATAGAGTGAACGAGCCGCAACGGAGGCGCTCTGTTTGTCAATAATTTTAATTCCTGTCAGGATTTCCGCTTCGGTTTCATTAGGAGTGATAATTGAAATTTTTCTGAATAAATCATCCGGCAGCGGTTTTGCCGGGGCGGGATTGAGGATTGTTTTAACATTGCAATCCGCCGCGATTTTTATGGCTTCAACAGCGGTTTCAATCGGGATTTCAAGTTGAACGAGCAGAACCTGCGCCGATTTGATAACTGATTTTGCCTTTCTGACATCCGCAGGGGTTAGCCGCGCATTTGCGCCCGGGGCAACTGAGATTATATTTTGCCCCTGTTCATCAACCATAATCAACGCAACCCCTGAAGGAGCCAAACTATCAATGTAAACAAATTCAGTATCTATTTTCTCTTTTTTAAAACCGTCAATAGCCTGTCTGCCAAAATGGTCTTTGCCGACTTTTGTTATAAACAGCACATCTGCGCCTGATCGCGCAGCCGCTACGGCTTGATTTGCGCCCTTGCCGCCGGCTGCGATCGTTAGGTCTTCGCCAATCACGGTTTCGCCCGCTTTTGGCAGACGCGGCGATTTTACCACCATATCTGTGTTTGAACTGCCAACAACAACGATTTTCGGTTTCATTTTTTAGCGGTTTTGAATTTTATTCTGTAATAGTCAACAATAACGGCTGCTATTATCACAGCGCCTGTTATGAGTCTTTTAATTTCATCGCGCAAACCAAGGGCGGCAAGGCCGGAGTTCAGAACGGCGATTATAAGCACTCCTAAAAATGAGCTTATCACCGAGCCGCGACCACCCATAAGACTTGTTCCGCCAATCACTGCGGCGGCGATTGCCTGAAGTTCAAAACCTGTCCCGGCGTTAGGATTCGCCGAGTTGAATCTTGATGTGTCAATTATTGCGGCAAGCGATACAAGAAATCCGCACAGCGCAAACACCGCAAGTTTAATCGGTTTCGGATCAATCCCGCTCAATCGCGCCGCTTCTTCATTCGTTCCAATCGCAATCATATATCTGCCAAACACGGTTTTTGATAAAACAAATTGAGCCAGCGCCATAATTGCAAACGCGATGATGAAAGGAAGCGAAAGTCCAAACAGCGATGTTCCTGCGACAAAATCAAGTTTGTCTCCAAGATACTGAGTCTGAGACCCTGTTAAGGCGTGAGCGCCGCCGCGCGCCATTTCAAACATTCCCAACGTCACGATAAACGATGGCAACCTCCATCTTAACGAGATTGCGCCATTGATAAATCCACACAATACCCCGGCAAGAATCGCAAGAGATATCGCGGCAAACGGTGGCAATTTAAGATTAACAATCGCAACTCCCAGCACAGCCCCTGAAAATCCAAGCACCGATCCGACAGAGAGATCAATCTCGGCAATAATTAATATATAGGTCATCCCGGTCGCAATCAGCACGGCAGACGGAATTTGATTTGCAATAGTTAAAAATGTGGTTTTGCTAAAAAAGTAGCGCGTAAGCAGACTGAAAATTGCGATAAGCGTGATTATCGCAATAATTAAACCTAAATAATCTATGGCAACTTTTCTAATATTAACCTTCATATTAACCCTTGTGAGACTGGCATTTCTGTTCTTTCAAATAGCCGCTGAGGGCGGCTGACATAATTTTCTCTTCCGACCATTCTGCTTTTGAAAAAATTCCCGCAAGCGACCCGGCCGACATTACGGCAATCCTGTCGCATACCGTAAACAATTCCTTTAAATCCGATGAAACAAAGATTATCCCTTTCCCTTGTCCGGCAAGTTCGGCAACAAGATTGTATATGTCAAACTTTGCGCCCACATCTATGCCGCGCGTCGGCTCGTCCATTATCAATATGTCGCAATTTTTAAGCAGCCAGCGCGCGAGCAAAACTTTTTGCTGATTTCCACCGCTCAATTCAACCACTGGCTGTTCAAGCGAAGCGGATTTTATAGACAGCGCTTCGCGCCACATCGCGGCAATGTTCATCTCTTCGTCATAATTGATTAACGACGGCATTTTGCAAAGGCTCTTTAGATTATTTATCGTGATATTTAACTTTACGGAAAGCGGTAGGAAAAGTCCCTGTTCTTTGCGATTTTCGGGAAGCATTGCTATGCCGTGTTTGACGGCGTCCCGTGGAGTGTTTATCGCGATAGGTTTGTCTGAACCACGCAAAAATATATTGCCCGATTCGCAACGGTCTGCGCCAAAAATAGCCCGGATTAGTTCTGTTCTGCCTGATCCCATAAGCCCGGCAAAGCCGAGAATTTCCCCCTCTCTTAATTCAAATGAAACGTTCTTTACCCCATTTTTTGTGGTTATACTCTCAACCCGCATTAATATTTTTTCGTTACCGCATCCCCTCTTGCGCGGCATTTCTTTCAATTCACGTCCAACCATCAAGCGGATAATTTCATCAAGAGCGCATTCTACTGCTGGTTTTGTTGAAACGAGTTTCCCATCTCGTAACACCGTTATTGTGTCACTTATCCGCATCACCTCTTCAAGCCTGTGTGAGACGTAAATAATGGAAGTTCCCGCAGATTTGAGTTTTCCTATCTGTCTGAAAAGGTTTTCTATTTCGCGCTCCGTAAGCGCCGCTGTCGGCTCGTCAAGGATGAGCAGGGAGCAGTTTTTAGATAGACCTGCGGCAATTTCAACAAGTTGTTGCTGGGCAACCGAAAGGCTTGAAACCGGCGTTATCGGCGTAATATTATCCAGCCCAACCTGTTGCAACAGTCTTTTTGAGTTTTCCAGAAGCAATCTGTAGTTTATGATTCCGAATTTATGCGGCAGGTCTGTAAAAAATATATTTTCGGCGACATTTAACGTCGGAATAACATTGAGTTCTTGCATCACCATCCTAACGCCTTTCTGTTCTGCATCCCGTTTGTTTAAAGGCTGATATGGCGAGTTATTGAAAAACATTTCTCCTGAATCAGGTTTAACAATGCCAGCGATTATGCGGCAGAGCGTGCTTTTTCCCGCGCCGTTTTCGCCAACAATCGCGTGTACCTCGCCTCTTTTAATCTCAAGCGAAACATCGCAAACCGCTGGCGCGGCATAACTTTTGCAAATGTTTTGAATCTTTAACAGGACTTTGCCGTTAGCACTCATCTATTTTCCGCCTGCCAGAGTTTCGGATGTAATTAAATCCACAGGGGTTTCAAAATCGTTAGGGACAATTTTTTCCTTGAGAATTTTTATTGCGTATTCAATGCCGTAGACCGCGAGTTTATCGGCGTGCTGGTCTGCTGTGGCGATTATTTTCCCCTCTTTTAACAGCTGTTGCGCCGCCGAGATATTGTCGTATCCGGCAACCAATACCTTGCCGAGTTTTCCAGCGTCGCGCAAGGCGGCAACAACCCCGATCGCCATACTATCATTTGCGCAAAAAATAGCCTTGATATCTGGATGTTCTGTGATGATTGCCGATGCCACTTTATTCGCCTTATCAGTTTCCCAGTATCCGGATTGTGAACTGACAAGGTTTAACTTTCCCTCAGTGATAGCGTCTTGAAATCCGAGTTTTCTTTGAATTGCATTAAAAGCATTAGGCGCCCCTTCAATAATTACAACATTGTCTCCAGGTTTAAGCCGTTTAGCCGCATATTCAGCCACTTTTTTCGCCCCTGTTCTGTTGTTCGGTCCGACAAACGGGAATTTTACTCCGTTCTGCGCAAGCACCTCATCGTCAAACTTATTGTCAATGTTAATAACCACAATCCCCGCCTGTTGCGCCTTTTTACATACAGGGACTAACGCCTTTGAATCTGCTGGCGCAATCACAATGGCATCCACCCTTTGCGAGACCATTTGCTCAACAAGGTCAATCTGACGGCTCACATCAAGTTCGTCCTTTATTCCATTTGCTATTAATTCATATTCATCCTGATGTTGCCGCTGATGTTCTTTTGCCCCGTTTTCCATTGTTTGAAAAAACTCGTTTGCAAGCGATTTCATTATCAAGGCAATTCTCGGCTTTTTAGATTTTTGACCCTCATTTTGTTTGCACCCGGTAACAAAAAATATCCCTGTTAAGAAAATTAAAGCAGAACCAAGCGCGATTATTTGATTGATTTTCATACCACTGTTTTTTACCCGATAAATCCTGGTCGGTCAAACTGGTTTTCTTTTTGCTGAATATAGATTGAATTACTGGCAATGACGATAGCGTTGCTCGCATTCCTGAGAGTATAAGGAAAAAGATTTCGCTGGCATCGCATTACAGGGCAACCTGACCATATTTTTCTCTCAATGATTTATGCTTGTTTAATCTTTATCGCTGTTATATATGGTTAAACTGAAAAAATTAGATAATCAATTAAACATTAAAACTGAATAGAGATTATGAATAAATACGGATTAAACATTCTAGAGAAGGGTTCATTAGATTTGCTTTCGCTCGGAGCGCTTGTGCATCGGTTAGACCCCGGCATTGTGCCGTTCCGAAAGGCGACCGAATGCCTTATCCACGTCAGCGGCGGTGAATACAATGTTGCGGCAAATCTATCCGATTGTTTCAGGTTAAAGACCGGTATTGCAACAGCAATGGTTAAATATCCGATTGGCGACCTTATCGCCGAACGGGTGAGAGCGATGGGAGTAAAACCGTATTACAAATATTTTGAACACGATGGCGTGCGCGGACCGAATATGGCTACAGTCTATAGCGACCGCGGCTTTGGCGCCAGAGCCCCGGTAGTCTTTTACAATCGTTCAAACGAAGCCGCATCTTTCTTAAAACCCGGCGATTTTAACTGGAAAGAGATTTTCTCCGAAGGCGTGCGGTGGTTCCACAGCGGCGGCATATTTGCGGCGCTATCTGAGACAACAGCAGACCTCATTATTGAAGCAATGCAGGCGGCAAAAGCCGCTGGCGCGATAACGTCGTTTGACCTCAATTATCGGGAAAAACTCTGGAAGGTCTCCGGCGGCATTAACCGGGCAACATCTGTATTAAGAAAGATCGTCAGTTATGTGGATGTGCTTGTAGGAAACGAGGAAGATTTGCAAAAAGGACTCGGAATCCCCGGTCCGGACGTTGCGGGCAAATCAAAACTTGACCCGACGGTTTTCATTGCGATGATTGAATCAACCGTCAAGCAGTTCCCGAATGTCAAGGTAGTGGCGACAACGTTAAGAGAGGTCCACTCCACTAACCGTCACAGCTGGAGCGCTATTGCCTGGATAAATGGAAAAACCTATCAGGCTCCAACGTGCGAACTTGACGTCTATGACCGCGTAGGCGGCGGCGACGGTTTTGCCGCAGGCTTTTTCTACGGACTTTTGAGCGGTTTAGATGAAATGGAGGCGGTAAAGATGGGCTGGGCTCACGGAGCATTACTAACCACATTCCCCGGCGATACTACAATGGCAACACTTGAACAGGTTCAATCTTTCGCAAAAGGCGGTTCAGCAAGAATTCAGAGATAAAAGTTGAACCTCTAATTAAATGGCGGCTAACAGATTATTTAGCCCCTGCTGTTAAATAGCGCCGTCGGGAAAACATTTCCGACGGCGCTTTTTTACCTAATATTTTTGGACTGCTGTGGTAAAACCGCACGCGCGGTCGCAACACCGCTTTGTGAAGGTTGAACAACTAATTATGAAAATGGAATTTATTAATCCGCATTAAATATTTTTCCCTATTAATCCGTCTGTCAATATATAGACTAACTAAAATGAGCTATATAAAATCAAGATGGTCTTTAATGTTCATAGCCGTAATTGCCTTTGCAACAATCGGTTTTGAAAAGATCGATCTGTTCACAGCAGAGGGAGCGATACCGCCGGCAGAAATAACACGCTCTGAACGCAAACCGGTCCCGTTCGTCAATGTAACTATAACCGATAACTTCTGGTCTCCAAAACAAAAGGTATATCGTGAACGAACTATCCCGCACTCCTGGCAATATGTTCAAAAAGAGATTGAAGATAATGAGATCGCCGCAGGATGGAAAAATATACCGCGCGGAAAAGATACGCCGTGGAATCAGGCAAATTTGCATAAAGTTCTTGAAACCTGCGCTTATTCCCTCGGTCAAGAGAACAATCCAGCTCTTAATGATAAGGTTGATTATATAATCTCGGCTATCAGCGCCGCTCAGCAGCCAAACGGCTATGTCAATGCGTTAATCACGGTTAGAAAGATGACCCCCTGGGCAAATCTTGACGGGCAGCACGATGGATATGTTGCCGGGCATCTGATTGAAGCCGCAGTCGCGCACTATCTTTGCACTGGAAAAACAAACTTCCTCAACATCGCAAGGAAACTCGCCGACCATATTTACAACTATTTCATAATAGAGAACCACGAAGGTGTTTGCGGACACAGCGAGCTTGAACTTGCCCTCGTCAGGCTTTACCGGGTAACTGGCGAAAAACGGTATCTTGACCTTTCATTGAACTGGATTGAACGGCGCGGCAAACCCTGGAAATACAGCTCCACAACCCCGCGCAGTTATTTTATGGACCATCTACCGGCGCGCCAGTTAAATGAAATTACCGGTCATGCCGTTAGGGCTATCTTTTACGCCACCGGAATAGCCGATACCGCCATTGAAACGAACGATGAAGGGTTAAAAGAGACCGCAAGGCGGCTATTTGCAAGCGCTACAAAGAAGAAAATGTACATCACAGGGGGCGTTGGCTCGCAAAAAGAGGACGAAGGATTTGGTCCGGATTATTTTCTTCCAAACAGAAACGGTTATGCAGAGTCGTGCGCTGCGTGCGGACTCGTGAATTTTGCCTTCAGTATGTTCAGAATGGATGGCAATTCATCCTCCATTGATATCCTTGAACGAACGCTCTATAACGCTCTATTGCACGGAATTTCGCTTGACGGAACAAATTCTTATTACACTAATCCGTTAACGGATGAAAACCATCTACGCGATAATTGCTGGGTATGCTGCCCGCCAAACATTTCCAGAACATTGCTGCGGTTTCAGGAATATATCTACGCTTATTCTTATGATTCAATTTATGTAAATCTATACATCGGAAGCAAGGCGCGAATAAATATCAAAAACAACTCTGTTGTCGTAACCCAGACCACAGAGTATCCCTGGAACGGCAAAGTAAATCTGGTTTTCTCCCCAGAAAGGGAGGGAGAATTTACTGTAAAATTTAGAATCCCCGACTGGACAAGGTCATTTAGCCTTAAACTGAATGGAGATTTATTAAAGGAAACCCGCCGCAGCGATGGCTATGTCTGGATTAGTCGCAAGTGGAAAAAACAGGGTGATAGAGTTGAAATTGAATTTCCTATGCCGGTTGAGCGAATTGCGGCTCATCCTGAGGTAAAAAATAATGAAGGTCGGGTTGCGATTCAGCGCGGACCGCTGGTTTACGGGTTTGAATCTATAGATAATCAGGGCGAGGTCTCAAATATCACGCTTGCAAAAGAACCCGGCTTTGAGGTCTCTTTTAGAGAAAATCTGTTGAACGGAGTTGCGGTTGTGATCGGGAAAAAGTCTGACGGTGGCAATTGTTTTGCTATCCCCTTTTACGCCCTCGCAAACAGAGGAAGATCAAAACAGACCGTATGGGTTCAGCAACAAGGATTTAGCCGTCCTGCAGACGGCTGGAAAGAAAATTTATACCAGAGAGTAGCGGATTGATGTAAAGGATTCAAATTTAATTTGGCTGCATTAATTTAATATGGATATAAGAATCCTTTATTTATAACATCCTATCAATAAGAATGTTAAGGAACACGGTCTAATGATTTGGGTTAATTATTTGAAAATTTTTATTTAACTTTTTGAAGTTTTATATAAACTTTTAGTTAGTTAGTTAAATTAAAACATAAACTTGAGGTTGAAATATGCCATTAACGACAACAACACAATTGTTCGCCAAGGCGCTTAAAGGCAAGTATGCCATTGGCGCATTTAACGTTAATAATATGGAGCTTGTGCAGGCAATCGTTGAAGCCTGCGAAGAGGAAAAATCCCCGTTGATACTTCAGATTTCAAAGGGGGCGCGGCAGTATGCCAATCCTGTTTATCTGAAAAAACTGATTGAAGCCGCTGTCAGCCTCTCAAACATTCCTATTGCAGTCCATCTTGATCATGGCGATAGTTTTGAACTGTGCAAAGAATGTATCGATGAGGGATTTACAAGTGTAATGATTGACGCAAGTCATGAGCCATTTGAGAAAAACGTTGAGATTTGCCGTAAAGTTGTGGAATACGCGCACAAACACGGCTGCGTTGTGGAGGGCGAATTAGGGAAATTGGTCGGAGCGCAATTTGACGCCGGTGAAGAGGGGGGCAAAACCTCTGCAAAGGGCGTCTATACAGACCCGCAAGACGCAGTTAGGTTTGTGAAAGAGTCCGGTGTTGATTCTCTGGCAGTGGCGATTGGAAATTCGCACGGCGCCTACAAATTTAAGGGCAATCAACGGCTGGATATGGAGAGACTGCGAGAGATTAAGAAGGCTTTGAAGGATGCCGGGCTCGGCGATTATCCATTAGTCCTTCATGGCGCTTCAAGCGTGCCAGCCGAACTTGTTACTGAAATCAATAAATACGGCGGCAAAATCATTAATGCCGCAGGCGTTCCAGAGGAAGACATTCAGGAAGCCCGTCGTAACGGCGTAACTAAGGTTAACATTGACACAGACTTGCGGCTTGCGCTAACAGCAGGTATAAGAAAGGTCTTTGTTGAAAAACCGGAAGAGTTTGACCCGCGCAAATACCTCGGTCCGGCTCGTTTGAAAGTTAAAGAACTTGTCAGACACAAGGTCAGAGACGTGCTCGGCTGCGGCGGGCATGCTTTTGATTAATCATTTTTAAATAATTCACAGAAACGGCGCGAAAAACCGCGCCGTTTTCTTTTTGTTTTTATAAAAAATGGTCGGGCAAAAGCCCGACCATTTTAAAAACCCACCCTTTTATTCCTTAGCGGCTAATAATAGCAATTATAATAGTGACCATCCAGAACGGTAGGTGCGCTTTACATATTGAGCCGCAGCTTTCTGGTTCGGAGACAGCATCTTTGGTCCGTCCCATTCCATCTTTTTGCCGACGCCGACGCGCAACGCCACGCATCCAAGAAGAATGATCTCGGTAAGATAGCCTGCGATTTCAAAGTTTGAATAAGCAACCTTCTTGCGGTCTTTGATCATATCAAACCATTCCTGATTATGCCCCGGTGAACGCGGTATACTCTGCGGAACGGCTTTGCAGGCTTCATGGTCGTTCCCGGACTTGTACCCCTCTTCGCCTTTGAGAACAATGTAGAATTGAGAACCATAATCGTCCGGCGAGAAAATCTTGCCTTTGTCGCCGATCAAAAGACAGCCGCTGCCCGGCAAGGAGCCGCGCATATCAACGATTTCCTTAGTCAAATCAGGATTTGGACGCAGCGCCTTGACCTCTTTATCTCCCGGATTCCCATCGTACCACCAGAATTTTAGCGGCGGCATACCTTCGCGAGCCGGGAATTCAAAACGAATCCGACTGGTCTTCGGGAATGTCTCAGGATATAATTGCGAGGTCTCTTCAACTTCTATAACCGTTGGATAGCCCATCTTTAAAGCCCTGAACGGCATATTAACCGTGTGGCAAGCCATATCGCCAAGAGCGCCAGTGCCAAAGTCATACCAGCCGCGCCAGTTAAATGGATGATAAACGCCTTTCTTATATGGTCTGAATTGAGCCGGTCCGAGCCATAAATCCCAATCAAGCGTCGGCGGCACCGGGTCTTCGCCTTCCGGACGATTCAACCCCTGAGGCCAAATTGGACGATTTGACCAGACGTGCAGTTCACGCACCGGTCCGATTACGCCCGCTTGAATAACTTCTACAGCGCGACGCAACCCGCTACCAGCGCTGCCCTGATTGCCCATCTGTGTGGCAAGATTCTTCTCTTTAGCAAGCCGGCGCAATTCACGAGCTTCCCAAACGGTCTGCACAAGCGGTTTCTGGCAGTAAACGTGTTTACCCATCTTCATCGCCATACCTGCGGCAACACCGTGAACATGGTCGGGTGTTGAAACCGTAACCGCGTCAATCTGTTTGTCCATCTCTTCCAGCATCTTGCGGAAGTCGCGATATTTCTTCGCGTTCGGATATTTTTGGGCCTTGCGATTTAATGTATTTTCGTCAACATCGCAAATAGCAACGATCTCGCCGCCACAACGGGCAGAATCATCGCAATCGCTATCTCCTTTTCCGCCGACGCCTATGCAAGCAACGCGGATTTTTTCATTGAGGTTTTGTCCGTGGACTATAAACGGGGCGGCAATAATTCCCGCAGAAGCCAGTGTTGAATAACGAATAAAATTACGCCTGTTAATCATTGTCATATTCATAGCTTTAAAACGTTTACTTTTATTAGATTCTCAAATTCTGGTTAATATTCAAGAATAATTTTTAATTTTTTGGATTTCAGGTCTAACCGCCTGCATATTGCTTGTTTTGCGGCTCTAACCCCCTTGTTTTTTATATTAAACGGTTTACTTTTTATAAAATGGATTCAATTCGCGAACTTTTCCGCATTGGCAACGGGCCGTCAAGCAGCCACACCATAGGTCCGCAACGGGCTGCTAATATATTTCTTCAAAGGCATCCTGAGAGTTATGCATATCGGGTTTATTTATATGGAAGCCTTGCGGCAACTGGAAAAGGGCATTTGACTGATATCGCGCTTCAGAGATGTTTTGGCAATCGCAAACTTGAAATACTCTGGTTGCCTGAAAAGGAACTCCCGTTGCATCCAAACGGGATGAGGTTTGAAGCGCTGGACAATCAAGGCAATGCGATTGAGACCTGGAATGTTTATAGCATTGGAGGTGGCGCCATCTGGGACGGAGCGCCGCAAAACAAACACTCCTGTTATCCGTTTAAATCTATGACTGAGTTGCTCCAGATTTGCGAGAAGTCCGGACAAAGTTTCTGGGAAATTGTTGAGCAATATGAAGGCAAAGAAATATGGGATTATTTAGAAGTCGTCTGGCAAAAAATGCTGGCAAGCATTCAGAGCGGATTAGAGTCAGAAGGCGTTTTACCGGGCGGATTAGGAGTTGCCCGCAAAGCGCGAGCGCTTTTTAAAAAGACATCGTTGCTTGGCGCAAATCTGGAGCCAAACGCCCAAATTGCGATCTACGCCTATGCCGTTGCCGAGCAAAACGCAGCCGGCGGGGAAGTTGTCACCGCGCCAACTTGCGGTTCAAGCGGCGTATTGCCAGCAGCGCTTAAATATCTTCATAAAAAACTCTCGCTCAATACAAAAGACATTTTAAGAGCCCTTGCCACAGCCGGGATTGTAGGCAATTTTGTGAAATTTAACGCCTCCATTTCTGGCGCCGAGGTAGGTTGTCAGGGAGAAATTGGCGCTGCCTGCGCTATGGCTTCTGCCGCGGCAACGCAGCTGTATGGCGGTTCAATTCATCAAATTGAATACGCTGCTGAGATGGGGATTGAACACCATCTCGGGTTAACTTGCGACCCGGTAAACGGGCTTGTTCAAATCCCTTGCATTGAACGCAACGCCCACGCCGCAACCCGGGCATTGAGTTGCTCGCAACTTGCGCTATTATCCGATGGATTTCATCGTGTCTCGTTTGATCAATCTGTTGAAGCGATGAAAGAAACAGGAAACGCCTTGCCTGCATTATATCGGGAAACGGCAAAAGGGGGACTTGCGCGAATTTACAAAACTAATAGCGCGAATGATGTAAGATAATCCTTCCCCTGTTCTGTTTTAGCGGCGACTGAGTTTTTTTGAAACTTGGATTTTTATCTTGTCCGAGTCAATTTTTTCTTATTTTGTTTTGAAATCGTTTCTTTTTTGATTTTCTCAATGTCAGGCGATAATTCTTCTAATGTGTCGGCGCTCATACGGTCGATGAAAAGCACCCCTTTTAAGTGGTCAAGTTCGTGTTGAATAGCCCTTGCGAGCAGCCCGCTGCAGCTAAAATTTACAGTTTTCCCATCCTGATTAATCGCGGTTACCGAGATTTTTGAAGGTCTTATAATATCTGCATAGATTCCTGGAAAACTCAGGCATCCTTCTGGTCCGCTTTCTGGTTCGCCTTGGGGTGCAACCTGCGGATTCATTAGCGCAAGCGGCATCAAACTTTCCGGGGGAACTGGTTTTCCGTCAATCTCTATTGTAGAAGGTCTATCTTTAACCTCTCTAATATCAAGAACCATCAATTGGAGCGCGTAACCTACCTGTTGGGCTGCAAGTCCTACGCCATTATTTGCAGCCATTGTTTCAAACATATCATCAATAAGCTGTTTGATTTCAGCCGTAATTTTTTCAATCTTTTCCCCCGGCTTTCTCAATACCGGATCACCGTATTTAACAATTTCTAATACCATTATTCTTGCTTTGTGTTCTATGGTTTTTTAGAAAAACATACCATAGATGGCAATTTTTTCCACAAATTGCCCGGACGCGATAAATTTATTTTGCCCCTATTCAGATGGCCAGTTTGTCATAATATCAACAAGGTCTGGCACTGAAGGACTTTTTGCCGTGCGAACGTAGAATCCGCTGGTGCTAACGCCGCACAATAGACTCATTGCATTATCAAGCCCGAGCAGTTTGCCCAGACAGAAGCCTGCATTGAAATGGTCGCCTGCGCCGGTAGTGATGAGCGGTTTGCTGGCATAAGGACCTTTAACGAGGGTGGTTTTTCCTGCGGTTGCCGCAACCGCGTATGCTGTAGGATGAATAACCAGCGTGGAGACTGGCAATCGTTTATTTAACTCGGCAGCAAGTTCGCAAATTCCCTCTTCGGTATGCGGCTTAAGAGGCACCCCGAGCGCCTTAGCAACCTCGTAAGATTCTTTCTCGTTTAATCCAAATATAACATCAAAATATTGGTTAAACTTCACAATTAGCTCGGTGGCTTCTACAAGGTCTTCAGCCTTTCGTTTCTCTGGGTCGGCAAGGTCAACAAAAAGAACCCGTTTTTTCCCGGTTATTTTCGGGCATAAATCTTTCAACAGGACTTTCCAGATATCGCTCATATATGGAAGCATTGTCCAGTTGACGAAGCCAACGAGATTGGCGTTAGAAAAGTTCTCTTCAAACTTCTCTTTGCCGTATCGTTTGACAATATTTTCCCAGTTAACTTCATTAAGCGGGGTTAATTTGCCAAAAAGGAGTTTCCCGTCGTCAAATTCAAATGCGTCGGTGTGCCCCGGATTTGCGATAGTATGGACATCTGCGCGTTTTGTAAATTCATCAAACACCGGATCAATATTAGGCCAGCCGAGCGCCCCAAGATAGGTAACTTTTAATCCAAATGCCGCAAGGCTGTTTGCCATAATAGGACCGTTTCCGCCAAGTTTCATCATTACGCGGACAAGTTCAATATTAGTGGAGCGTCCCGCTGCCGCCGCTATTCTCTCGGCAAACTTGCTGATGGTCGGAATTCTCTGGAATGAATCAATGCTGAACCGTTTATCTACCAGATGAATTATTTCATCAACAAATCCATCAAGACCAACAAAAGCCTTTATAGTGTTTACCTGTTTTTCCGCCTGCTTTAATTTTTCAGCGCAGGCTTCCCTCAATTCTTTAGTATTGCTGTTTATTGGAGCCATAATTTATTTAGTTTACCTAATCCAGTTCAATTCCGACAATATTTAAAATTCGTTCTAATTCGTCGTTTGAAAAATATTTAATTTCAAGCGCCCCTTTTCCATCCCGGTAATGGAGCGTCACTTTAGTCCCGAATTTTTGCATAAGTTTCTTCTCAAGGTCAACAATATGTGCATCGCGCGGGTGAAGTTTTTTTGTCTTTACAGATGTAGTTGTTCCTGTATGCGATTTAAGGTAATTAACGAGTTCTTCAGTCTGCCTGACGTTCAGTCCCTCCTTGATCACCTTTTCAGAGGCTAACTTTTGCAGCGCCGGGTCTTCAATTGACAGTATTGCTTTGGCATGGCCTGTTGAAAGGTTGCCGGTGCGAAGCAGCGATTTAATTTCAGGAGGCAGTTTTAAGAGTCTCAAAGCGTTTGCAACAGTGGCGCGATTCTTGCCAACCTTTTCAGCCGCTTCTTCCTGAGTTAAATTAAAGGTGTTTATAAGGTTCGCGTAACCTTCGGCTTCCTCTATCGGATTAAGGTTCTCTCTCTGAAGGTTTTCAATGAGCGACATCTCTAACGCCGCGCGGTCATCAACTTCTTTTATCACTACCGGCGCCTCGGTCAGTCCGGCAATCTGCGCGGCGCGATATCTCCGTTCGCCGGCGATGATTTCATAATATTCTCCTGCGCGTCTGACTATCAACGGCTGCAAGATTCCTTGTTGCTTTATTGATTCTGCAAGCTCGGCTATTGATTCTTGCGAAAAATCTTTTCTCGGCTGGAATGCTGAGGGTTTAAGTTTGTCAATCGGCACGCGCAACGGTTCATCGTTACGGGCTGTTTTTTCTGATTTTGTCTGTTGCAGGGCAATTTTCTGCTCGGGCATTTGAACAGTCGCTTGCTCGGGTTTATGAGAAACGACCTGCTGTGGCTGCGTTGCCGTTTTGTCCTGCTTGACGCCTCCAAGCAACGCGCCTAATCCTTTGCCTAATACTTGTTTGCCCATATTATTACTATCTGCTTA
This sequence comes from Verrucomicrobiia bacterium, assembly GCA_049968335.1. Taxonomy (GTDB): domain Bacteria; phylum Verrucomicrobiota; class Verrucomicrobiia; order Limisphaerales; family JAKPVM01; genus JAKPVM01. Next base: position 11,636 of record JBMFQZ010000020.1, on the reverse strand, counting down.
TCGTTTCTGACTGTTATACATTTTATATACACATTCAGAGTGTCTGAAATAAATCAAAAAAGCAAAACCAAAAATGTCAACAATCCTTTTGGATTCCATTAAATATTATCAGTCAATTTATTAGTGAGTCCCAAATAAAATGGCAATTTATTACATACACGCGTATCTATAGGCGGCGTAAAGCGTATTAATTCCCTGAGCGAGAAATTCTTGCTCAAAATCGGTCTTTATCATCTTCAAACTTTCCGGTGTCTCTATTTTTTTAAAGTCTGGAGAATTTCCAAAGACTTCTATCATCTGTTCATAATAGGCTTGAGAATCGGTTCTCAAATATATTTCCCCTTCTGGCGCCATTATTTTTGAAAGCGCTTCTAAAAACGGTGGCTGGATCAAGCGATTTTTTGCGTGCTTCTGTTTAGGCCAGGGGTCGGGAAAATAAATATGCATTTTAAAAACCGATCTTTCCGGAAGCAAATATTGGACAAAATATCCGGCTTCAATCCTGATTATGCGGATGTTTTCAAGACCGGCGCGAAGGGCTTTTTTTTCAACTTTTCTCGCGCGTCCCAGCAGCCTTTCCACAGCGATAAAGTTATGCTGGGGATTAAGTTTAGCGCATTGAACAATAAATGTCCCATCCCCAGCGCCAAGTTCAACTTCAAGCGGTTTTTTAAAAAGAAATATTTTGTCTATATCAAGCCGCTGGACAATATTCGTCAGCTTAATAAAAAACGTGGGCGCGTCTGAGTCGTTCATTAAATTGCGTTCCATATCACTGCGGATTGATTCCCGGTAAAACATATTTAATCGTTAAATTATTCACATTTTAGATTTAAGCAAAAAGACCTTAACAAAACTGGAGCAACTGCTTGAAGAACCGACGGCTTGAAATATTTTCTCGGTAATATCTTCAAAATCTTGCGAGTTTTTTTGAAAAAACTGATAGAGGGGGCTGTTAACCGCGGCAATAAAGATTGAGGCGTTCGCATTTTTTACCTCTTCGATTTTTGGATTCAACGAATCGCCATTCCACGGGCGGTTCAGTAAAAAAGCAGTGAAAACACCGACGCGTCCGCCGGGTATTAAACCGCTTCCGGCTATATTTCCACTGATGTTTAAATTCTTAATGCCTTCTGCAATTTTGTGAGAACATAGACCGGCTTGATAGGAATGAATTGTTTGTATAGCGCCGGGGATTATCGGGACTAACGCTGTTCCAACTGCAAGAAATAATGGCAGAAAACGAACAGTGCCGGGACGTTTCAATTTCCAGGATTCAACTCGCATACTGAAAAACAGAGCCACGCTTGAAAATACAAATGGCAGCACCGGGTAAAAATACCGGACATCTTTTATTGAAACCCGAACAGGCAGATAAACCACGCATATAACAAAAACAGGGGCAAGCAGTCTGAACCAGCTCATTGAACTCAGATATCCTGTGTCGCCCCATTTAAATATCCAGCGCAGTGTGGCAAAGCATAATATGAATAAAACAGGATGCAACCCAAACAACATTCCAATGATTAATAGCGTGTTAAGACCGATCACTTTAAGTTGATAGAGCAGGTTTGAAATGCTGGAGATTGGAGACCAGAAATTGTACGGCAGCCTGCTCGGGTCTTCCCAATCGATTATCCTGCCCGGTTGCGGATTGTGAAAACCGATGGAAAACGGGTGCAGTTCCGGCTTTTCTCCGGGAGCCGCAATTGAATGGGCAATCGCCGCACTTGTGGTAATTGTCAGGCGGTGATACTTGACCGATAACACGGTTATCCATAAGCCGGAAATAATTAAAAATACAGCGCCGATTTTCACAGCCGCTTTTAATGCTGTAAAAAATTTGTGTCTCTCGGATATAAAGACAATCAGCAAAAACAATCCTATCATTAGAATCGCAATCGGAAAGGCAACCGGTTTGCATAAATACCCGATGCCAAATAATACGCCCGACAATAACCAGTCATAATCTGTTTTCCCGTTTGTTTGAGGTATAATTTTTGCTGCTGCAAATGTTAACAAACCTGCCATTAATAGGTCTGGGGTGATTTGCTGAACAGACCAGACAAGGCTTGCGCAACCTGCGGTCAATCTCCCCGCAGCGCCCCATTCCTCGCGAAGATTTGAACGTTTGAAAAAGTAATCGCTGGCAAAATAAAAAACAATTGCAGAAATACCCATTACAATTCGCGCCGAAAAAAGCGGCGGTATCCCGAGTTTGATAAACAGCGCCATCATCCAGCAAATCAAAGGTCCCCAGTATCCGCTTATCGCAAGGTCAAAATTCCCGCTGGCGTAATATTCAGCCAGCCTTATATACGCGACGGCGTCAGTATTCATTGAATACCTGAATATCCAGCCAAGGATGACAATTCCCGCGATCAAACAAATAGTTGTTATCTTGTTTATCTTTTTGTAATTCATAAAAATGTGTTTGACGAAATTCTCTAATTATAATTACAAACAACATCCTGCCGTTTGATACAACTCCTTTTTTAATACACCTATAAAAGGCAGATTTCTATATCGTTCCGCAAAATCAAGTCCATATCCAACAACGAAATAATTCGGAATTACAAATCCAGTATAATCGGCGTTGATACTTATTAATCGCCGGGCAGGTTTATCCAGCAAAACGCAGGTTTTTACGCTATTCGGCTCAAGAGAAGCGATTTTTTTAAGTGTTAGGTTCAATGTCTTTCCAGTGTCAAGGATGTCGTCAAGAATAAGCACATCGCGCCCGCGCACTTCAAGCGAAAGGTCTTTTGTAATAGTCGGTTCTTTTGAAACCGTGCCATCGCCATAACTTGAAATCCCGAAGAAATCTATCTGTAAAGGGAGATTAAGCCGTCGCACCAAGTCAGCAAGAAATACAACTGTCCCGCTCAACAGCGCGATAATAGTGAGTTCGCGCCCTTTGTAATCGGACTCCAACACGGCGGCAATCTGTTTTATACGAGTGGAAAGTTGCCTTTCCGATATCAGAACAAAGTCAATTTCCTTCCGCCATCTTCGGGGCGGTTTTAAAAACCGTTTGTCGCCGATCTTCTTAGGACTTCTCATAAATATTTAACTTTTTATAAACATAAATAAAAATCATCCAGTAGAAACCAATATTAATCCTCAATTTGTTAGCAGAGCAACCGATTTTTAATTATAAAAAAAGGGATGAAATATTACTTGAACCTTGAGTATTTTGGGAAAAAGTCCATTTTTGGGTGAGGTTAAATTTCTGATAGTTTTCTTATAACAAATACTGCAGTTGTTTGAATAGAGCCTGCAATGGATAAACATTATAGACTGTGGTGTCCCACATTCGGGAAGTCGCGACACCGCTTTGTGATTTTAGGTAAAATAAAAACGTAGAAAATAAAATTGCCAATTACCCCTCGACGGGGGCAAATAAAATCGTCTTCCTGCCGCCGCGAATAGTTATTTATTTACTGCGTCTGAAAATCTGCCTCTGCGTTAATAATTCCAGGGAAACAATTCTGTAAAACTTATAAATGAGTTTTCACAGGCAAAGGTTTAAAATCTCAATAACCTGTTCTGGACCAATTGCCTGATGTTCGCCTAATTTCATTCCTCTTGATTTGAAACGGTTAGCTATCTCTTGAAAACGTTCTTTGCCGATGCCGTTTTCACTCAGTTTGGTCTTCATCCCGACTGATCGGAAAAATTGCTCCGTTTTATCAATCGCTTCAAGCGCGGCGCCCGGCTTTTCTGAAGAAATTCCCCAAACCCTGTTGCCGTATTGAATCAGTTTTTGCTCTTTATTCTTCAACTGGTGACGCAACACTGCCGGCATAACAATCGCAAGGGTTTTTGCATGGTCAAGCCCGTAAAAGGCGGTCAGTTCATGACCGATCATATGTGTAGTCCAGTCCTGCGGAACGCCGCAAGCGATAAGTCCGTTCAAAGCCTGTGTGGCGCACCACATAATTGCGGCGCGAGAATTGTAATCCCGCGGATTCTTTAACACCTTTGGCGCCTCTTCAATGAGAGTCATCAAAATTGCCTCAGCCTGTCTGTCCTGCAACGGGGCATAAACAGGATATGTCATATACTGCTCCATCACGTGCGCAAACGCGTCAACTATTCCGTTCGCCGTCTGGTCTGCGGAGAGTGTGTAAGTCGTTTCGGGGTCAAGAATTGAAAACTGCGGAAATACAAGCGGGTTAGCAAAAGCCAGTTTTTCTTTGGTTGATTCGCGAGAAACCACGGAGAACATATTCATCTCTGAACCTGTTGCAGGCAGTGTTAAAACGCAACCTAACGGCAATGCAGACTCAGCCGTTGCGTGTTTTGATAATATATCCCACGGGTCTCCCTTTTCATATTTTGCCGCTATGGCAATGAACTTTGTCCCATCAAGCACAGAACCGCCGCCAACGCTTAATAAAAATTCAACCTTTTCCTTCCTGCATATCTCTACGGCTTTCATCAAAGTCTCATATCGCGGATTCGGTTCAATGCCGCCAAATTCAAGAATACTCCTTCCGACAAGCGCCTTCTTTACCTGATCATAAATGCCGTTCTTTTTTATTGAGCCCCCTCCATAAGTCATCAATATCTTTTTGCCCGACGGTATTAACTCAGCCAAGCGCGCAATTTCTCCTTTACCAAACACAATCTTAACAGGATTTTGATATATAAAGTTGTTCATAAGCATTCCCTTTTTTCCTATGAATTTACGACAAAAAACCATTTTTTCAACAATGGAGTAAAATTAACCTGAATCATTTTAATTTTAGAGAAAAGCGCGCTTTGCCCGAAATGCTAATGATTCGGACGATTAAGGTATTCTAATAATTTAGATGGATTTTAAAATTTTTTATGGCATTATTTTATAATGTTGAGGCGGCTTTTATGAGAGGAATTAATAATATGAATTTTAAAGTCATTTTAACAACGGTTTTAACCGCGTTAACTTTACCGATTTTTTCTCAAACTGTTACAAACAATCCTGTTAAACAAATCGCGCCAGATTTATTTGAAATCGGTTTGGTGCGGCTTGATAGTAAAAACAAAACCGTGACGGTCCCCGCAACCGTAAATATGAATGAAGGACAGATTGAGTATCTGCTTGTTTCAACTGCCGGCAAACTCCACGAAAGCCTGTTAAAAACAAAAGCCGAACCATATCACGTTCAGGTCGCAATGTTGCTTTTAAATTCAAAACCGACTCCATCTGATTCTTATTACAAGAATGCGGAAAATCCTATCCCCGGCGAACCGGTTTCAATAAAATTAAAATGGAAAACCGATTCTGGCGAAAAAACCGTTGCGGCTGAAGAATTAATTTTCAATATAATCAGAAAAAAAACGCTTATAAAAGGGAACTGGAATTTCAACGGCTCGCGAATTATTGAAGGCGCATTCATTGCCCAGCGAGACCGTTCAATCATCGCCATAAAACCTGATATAGATGCAATTTTCAACAATCCGGTCTCTTGCAAAGAAAATGAAAACGACTGGATTGTGAATACAAATTTTTCTTTATCTGTCGGTATGCCCGTTGAGGTAATAATTGAGTTGAAACAATCTAATTAAAATGGTGTAAATATTAGTACTGAGGAGTTTAATATGAATAAGTCGCAAGTGATAAAAGTATTTTCAGTATTAACAGCGTTGAACATCGCGATCGCGCTCAACGCAGCCGATCTCTCTTTTCGCAATGAATTGCAAATTGCTCTTAACAAAGGCTTCAATTATCTAAAAGAAACCCAGAATACAAACGGCTACTGGTCAAATGCTGACCTGCCGGCAATTACCGCGCTTGCGTTAATCGCGTTTCAGGGAGACCCGGAACAAAAATATCGCGTTAAAGAGCCCGAATTCATAAAGCGAGGTTATGAGTACTTACTTAAAAACGTGAAGCCCGACGGCGGAATATATAAAGAAATGCTCCCCAATTATAATACCGCGATCTCTATGATGGCGCTTATTTCCGCAAACAAACCGGAATATGAACCAACCATTCGCAAAGCCAGACAGTTTTTGATTAGCCTGCAATCGGATTTTGGCGAACCTGGCAAACTTGACACCCCGCTTGACGGTGGAATCGGCTATGGAAACCGCTATAAACATTCCGATATGTCCAACACAAAATTCGCGCTTGAAGCCCTCTATTATTCACGTCAACTCGCAAAAGACAAACCCGGTGAAAAAGACCTTAACTATGAAGCCGCAATCCACTTTTTGCAAAACTGCCAGAATCATCCAAAATTCAACACAAACAGCTGGGTCTCTGAATATGAAGACGACTGGGGTGGATTTGTTTATTTTCCGGGACAAAGTATGGCTGGCGGAAGGACAAACGAAGCCACCGGCAAAGTCTCGCTTCGTTCTTATGGCAGCATTAGTTACGCGGGTTTGTTAAGTTATATATACGCGAATCTTAAAAAAGACGACCCGAGAGTCCTTGCAGTCTATGACTGGTTAAGGAAACACTACACGCTTGATGAAAATCCCGGAATGGGGCAGGAAGGCCTGTTCTACTACTATCACACAATGGCAAAAGCCCTCGCTACTTATGGAGTTAATGAACTTGAACTCAAAGACGGCAAAAAAGTTAACTGGCGTAGAGAACTTGCTATGAAACTCTTAAATCTACAAAAGCCAGACGGGTCGTGGGTAAATGAAAATAATCGCTGGATGGAAAAAGACCCGATTCTTGTAACCACTTATGCCCTGATAGCTCTGGAATTTATTTATCGCGGGGTGTGAGTGTTTCGGTTCTCCTAATCTTTTAATTTTGCGTTTTTTCCCGGTCGCGGACGGCGACGTAATCCATTTTGAATTAGCAATCGCCAGACCATCCAGATCGCCTCCCAGACAATCTTTTTAGACATCTTTGACGTACCTTGAAAACGGTCGGTAAAAATAATTGGCACTTCAACAATCTTCATTCCATTTCGCCAGACGATATGAGACATCTCAATTTGAAAGCTATAGCCATTAGACTTTATACTGTTTAAATTGATTTTCTGAAGCGTATGGCGGCGGAAACATTTGAACCCGCCTGTCGGGTCTGTTATTGGCATACCAGTGATTAACTGCACATACTTTGCCGCCCCCATACTCAACATCAACCGCTTTAAAGGCCAGTTTATTACCCTGATTCCATTGCAATACCGCGAGCCAATTACAAGGTCAGCATTCTTTGCAGCCTGAAGAAATGCCGGTATATCAGAGGGGTTGTGAGAAAAATCGCCGTCCATCTCAATTATATATTCGTAATCCTGCTCAAGAGCCCATAAAAATCCAGCGCAATATGCCCTTCCCAATCCATTCTTTTCTGCCCGATGCAATACATAAACCTGCGGATATTTTTTGGAAAGTTCATCCGCTATTTCTCCAGTGCCATCCGGAGAATTGTCGTCCACGATTAAAATATCCACTTTGACGGGCAGTTTTAAGATAGTCTCAACAAGCGGAACTATATTTTCCCGTTCGTTATATGTCGGTATTACTATGAGCGCCTTCTCACTCATTCTATTGCAAAGAGGTTTTTGATAAATTGCGCGCGTCAGTTATTAATTTGACACCCAACCCGCTAAATCTATTGAAATAATACACAAATTCAAACGCAGGGCAAAACCAAAAATATTTTCTTGTTAAATTTGCAGACCGTTAAATTGTAAAGACTCGCGCTTGTTCTTCTTAAATTGAATTTACTAAAATCTTTTGCTTTTATCTTTGATTGATTTAAATTTTTACTATGACGCAACCGCTTGCGCTAATATTTTGTGAGAGAATAAATGCTAAAACGCAATTGCCGACGAAATTGGAATCGCTCGGCTATCGCGTTCATTCCGCTGTTAGTTCAGACGAAATATTCACACTGGCAAAATCGTTAAAGCCATTGATCATAATAGCCGATATCGCAACAAAGACGAAAGATGTCTGCCCGATAATTTCACAAATTCGACAGGACTCCGAAACCGCGCACATACCAATTATCGCCATTACAGATTCATCCGATCCAAGGCTTGAAGCAACCGCGCGCGAAGCCGGGGCAAATGTGATAGTATCCGAATCCGCTATAACGATGCACCTGAAACAATTACTGGATAGAGCGCTTGAAATAGATTAACTTCCGGGCTTTATGACCTCTATCCCGTAACGTTGCAGTTTTACAGTTATTGGCAGTTCGCCAACAAATTCACCGTCAAGTTCAAACCCAACGCGCCCGGCGCTTCTCAATTCAAATGCAGCGCATTTGTAATAACGCGCGCCGCCTTTGTATGAGAAATTTTTTGTAAAAAATCCGGGTATGCACCTCAATGCAGTAAGATAGTTAACTTCTGGATAAACCGCTAAATCAAGATAGCCGTCATTAAAAGATGCCAGCGGAAAAATCTTAAAACTACCCCCATAAAACCTGCCGTTACCGAACAACACAAGATTGCCTGTTGTGTTAACTTCATCAGATTTCACCTCAATCACAGGTTGTTTTTCACAGACAGCCTTCAAACCGGCAATAATATAAGCAAGCCAGCCAATTCTCTTCTTTAGTTCCCAGCTAAGAACCTCAACAGCCCTCGCGTCAAGCCCGGCGCCGCCAAGTTGAATAAAATAACGCCGCTCTCTCTTCCCGTCTTTCTCAAACTCAACATACGGCAGGTCAATTCTCTCCCTGATGCCTGACATCAACGTTTTCAACGCGTCATCAACATTCAGCGGAATATTGTGTTCCCTTGCAAAAACATTAGAGGTCCCAAGCGGAATTACCCCAACCGTTACCCGTTTAAATCCCCCTTCAACATCGCCAATTCCATTTATAACTTCATTCAATGTGCCATCGCCGCCAGCGCAAACAATTATTTTATAACCTTCTTCAACCGCTCTTCGGGCAAGTTCTCGCCCCTGCCCCGGAATCTGGGTCTTTTTCAAACTGCACTCTTTTCCCAGCCGCGCTAATTGGTTGTAAAACCTTTTTGCCTGTTCTCCTCTTGCGACCGGGTTAAAAATAATGCATCCGCCCCTCTTATCACTCAGCGACATAATCTTAAATATAACTATTTATTATTTTAACGCACTCCTCGGCTCCGTTCGTCTGGATAGATTCGCGCGGAATCTCCATTTCAATCAATTGTTCTAAATAATTACCCCATCTACCTGCATAAAAATCTTCTCGCGGAATCTCAATCATCGGAACATATCGTCTTGCCTCGCTCATTGTAATTTCATCTTCCCTGAATCCGCTCCGCTGCGCATACAGCAATCTCTTCTTATGCGCAACGCAATTTGACACAAGCCCGTAACCCGGCTTGCCAACAACAAGGTCGCACATATTTATTACGTCGGTAAAATTGAATTCTGGATACGGATTAATAACCCTTATATTTTCCGGAATATCGCCTTGAAGCGGTTCAGCGGTTAAAATTAAACAATCAGGCGAATTCTTTGCAGCCGCTACAATGGTTTTCCAGTCAATTCCGCCCCTAAGCGCTAAATATATTTTTAACCTCTGCTTTTCATTTGTTAATCCTGTCTTTTCCAGCACCTCATCAGGCTGATGTTGAACACTCCTTACAACAAGCGGCACATCGGTGATATTGTTTAACATTGAAGAATCGTGATAAAAAGGATAGCGCAACCATTGAGTCATCTTTGAATATCCGCACCTTAATGAGAGCAATACTTCGTCTTTGTAATCATCATCAAATATCATTGGCTCGTAAATCCAGTCCCATAAAAAATTGCTTGCGGCAAGACAAGGTATTCCCGCTCTGGAGGAGATTTCGCCGGCAAGAAATGGTATATCAGAAATGATTAAGCCGATATTATTTTGAAGCACAAAGGCTGTCTCTTTTGTAACAACTGCCATTGATGTCTTTATAAAATCAACTAATTTTTTAATAGTTTTTTCTTCATCTATCTCAAGCGGATTTTTCTCAACCACTCCACAATCCAGTTCTGCCTCTGATATTTCAACCCTGCCATTAGAAATAACATCCTGGAAAAGCCATATTGGAGATGTTGTTCTGATGTTTAGAATAATATCTTCTCTTGCGCTAATAAGAGCGCGCGCAATTTCAGCGGTCCTTACAGAATGTCCGTAACCGTGTCCACTGATATAAAATAATATATTTTTCATCATTAACGATAAGTAAATTCAACAAACGTAGAAAAACGAAGCAAGCAATTATTAAACAAAATAGTGAATCTTATGAAGATTTTCTCGTTCCATCCTCATTGTTTAAATTTAAAACCTCATCTATTCCGGATAAAAACTCCTGGCAACTGCACGGCTTTTTAATCAATTTTATCGGTTTATAAGAATGTTTTTTCATCATTTCATCCAGCACTGCGTCTTTTTCTCCGCTAATAAATAAAATCGGCAGATCAGGTTTTATTTTCCTTATATTTTCAATAAACTCAAAACCATTCATCTCCGGCATCCGCACGTCTGTAATAATCAAAGATATTTCGCCGCTTTTTCTCTTAAACAGGTCTAACGCTAAACGTCCATTAGCCGCCGTGAACACTTCATAATTTCGCTTTTGCAGAAAGGCTTTTAATACTTCTGACACAAGCGGATCGTCGTCAACTAATAAAATTTTGTTTAACTTATAATTTTTGTAATTGGTATCTAACTTCTTTTTATCTTCACTTTCACGGGAAGTAATTGTTGTCGGATTTTGAGAAAAATAGACATACACAGTGGTACCTTTGCCTTCTTCGCTATCAATAATGACTTGTCCGCCCTGTAGTTTAACAAGACTATGCAGATGCGTAAGCCCGAGACCAATTGCCTGGTCTTTCTTTTTAGTGGTAAAAAATGGTTCTAACGCCCTATCCAACGCTTCAGGAGACATACCAAGTCCGTTGTCTTGAAATGTTAAAAGCCATAACTCTGTCTCTTTAACCCCGAGTCTTTTTTTATCATCATCGCTCAAAATTGTCTTTTTTAATTTAACCTCTAACTTGCCGCCGAGCGCCAGAGCATATCTTGCGTTGTTTAACAAATTCCTGACTGCTTTTTTCCAGTGATTTGAATCGCTTGTGATCGCGCAGTCGTCTATGTCGCAGAAAACTTCAAGATTTACAGAATCGGGAACCGATTTCTTCCAATTTGAAACTTCTTCTTCAAGCAGTTTTTTAAAATCAATTTGAACAGGATTAAATTTGCGCTCTGGTCTAACCGAGTTCATTATTTCATCCAGTCTTTTTTCAAAATCCCGCGCAATCTGTTCACCCCTTGTTGTGTAAAAACTAATTGTAGAATTTTGCGGCGCTTCCTCGCGAATCATTGAAAACCATCCAATCAACGGGGATAAAAAATTGTTAAAATCGTGCGCAAGTTTATTCACAAGCGCTTTCATCGCGGCAATTCTTTTTTCTCTTTCACGAAGAGAATCTTCAATCGGCTCTCTTACATTGCTATCTTCCATTTGAAACAAATATTTTTATAAATATATATTAAACTTTACATTACACTTATAAGTCTCTACTGAAGAATTACTAATTATCAAGAATTAATTTCAGAATAAAAGATTTAAGCGGCGGTCACGCTTGGTGACCGCCGCTTTAGTTAATTATTCTTTATCTTAACGCAACCTCACTGAACATTTATCGTGATCGTCGCTGTATCTGGCGAATCGCTCACCCCACCGTTCAATTGACCA
>JBMFQZ010000019.1:0-73394 GCA_049968335.1 Verrucomicrobiia bacterium | reverse complement strand
CTGTTTTCAAATTAAGATGGTGGGTTGGCAGGGGATCGAACCCTGGACCAACGGCTTAAAAGGCCGCTGCTCTACCGCTGAGCTACCAACCCGCCACCGCCCAGACTGATTCCAGCCCGTTTATGGTTTATTAAAATAAACCATCATTTTTGATTTCGCAAGCGATTTTGCGAATTTCAAAAAGCAGGCGCATTTTTTACCAATTTTTAAAACCATTGCAAGAAAAATTTTTCTTTCTTGCAATTTGAGTTAAGATTAAGGCATATTCTAAATCTCAATGTAATTAAAATTAGATTTTACATATATGGTTGAAAAAGAAAAAACAGCGGCTCCAGTTGAACACGAATCAAGCCTTGGTCTTGAATTGCTCGCGTGGTTTGAAGTTAACAAGAAAAAGTTAATAATCGCGGGCGTGATAATTCTCGTTGTGTGGATAGGCGGTGTGACATTTGTCCATTTCAAAAGGCAACGGGAAGCAGACGCAAGCGCCGCTTTAGCGGCTTTAAGACCGTCGCTTGGCGAGTCTATGGCTACGCCAATCCCGGCTGAAAAGTATATGGAGGTTTATGAAAAATATCGCGGCACAAAGGCAGCTCCGAGGGCATTGCTGCTCGCCGCAAGTTCATTTTTCCAGAATGGCAAATACCAAGATGCGCAAAAAACATTTGAACGTTTTTTAAGCGAATATTCTGACAACACCTTTGCCGCGCAGGCTGCTCTGGGCGTTGCCGCTTCTCTTGAAGCGCAGGGAAAAGAAGCCGAAGCGGCGTCTAAATATCAGGAAATAACCGTCCGTTATTCAACGGAAACCGCAGTGTTAATTCCGGCAAAAATGGCTTACGCCAGGTTAATGGAAAAACAGGGCAAATATGACATTGCTCATAGCGCCTACAACGATATTATCCGGGTAGATATGTTTTCCAGCTGGGCGCAAGAAGCAATGAGCAAATTGCAACAACTTGAACGACAACACCCAGAACTTATCCAGGCTCGCATCCAACAACAGCAACAACAGCAACAGATGCCGGGCGTTAAAACTAATCTCATAATGATGAAAACAAACGTTGTCGTAAATAAACCGGCAAATTCACAAACTGTCACAAAACAAACAAATATCACACTGACAGTTAAGACCAACAAAGCCACAAAGTAATAAGTGTTCTGATATCAGGGCTTGAGCCGCAAGGCAAAAAGCGGTCTTGCCACCGAAGTCAGAATATTGTTTTCCCATTCGATGGCTGTTTATTTCATTGCAAAGTAATTATTCGCGCTTCAATCGTTTCTTGTTCTTAATTCGGTTTTAAGGATTTTACCGGTTGCGTTGTGAGGCAATTCGGCAAGAGTGATTATCCGTTTTGGGACTTTGTAATCGGCAAGGCGATGACGCAAAAATTTAATGAGTTCGTCGTGATTTATCTGTTGACCTTCTACTGGCGATATATAGGCGACTGGTTGTTCTCCTCGCCGCGGGTCCGGTCTGCCAATTACCGCCGCCTCTTTTATCCCCGGGAATGTTAGAATTACTTCTTCTATTTCGCGAGGATAGACATTGTTCCCGTTGACAAGAAGCATATCTTTTTTTCTATCGGTAATATAGAAGTAGCCTTGATGGTCGCGATATCCGACATCGCCAGTGAGCAGCCAGCCGTTTCTAAAAGCCTTTGCGGTCTCCTCTGGCTTGTTCCAGTAACCGAGCATAACGTTTCCCCCTTTTACGCACACTTCGCCCACAACACCCGGCGGCAGGTGATTCCCGTTTTCATCTTGGATGCTCATCTCTACGCGCGGTATCGGCACGCCGATTGACCCTGCTTTCCACGGTCCTTTAATCGGATTGACCGAACAGACCGGGCTTGCCTCGCTCAAGCCATAACCTTCAATTAGCGGGAACTGGAATTTCTTATTGAATTGCTCAAGGGTATCAAAAGGCAACGGCGCCGAGCCGCTAACGCATAATCTTAGCGGCAGTTGTTGCGGCACCGATGGATGTATGAACGCCCTGAAAACCTGCGGCATCGCCGGCAAAAGAGTAGCCCTGCGAGCAATGAGTTCTTCTAACATATTTTTGATCGGATGAACTGACTTTATCAACGCTATAGACGCACCGCTAAACAGCGGCAATAAAATTCCGACGGTCATCATAAAACTGTGGAACATTGGCAGTATTACCGCGATGCGCTCTTCTACTGTCAGGTCCAGCGCTTCATAACAGGATTGCACATTTTCTAACAAATTATTATGAGAAAGCATTGCCCCCTTGGGATGACCCGTTGTGCCGGAAGTATAGATTATTATCGCAAGGTCCTGTTCAGCGGCTGTTGTTTCTAAAACCGATTTCAATTCGCCTGTCGCGTTTAAACTCCCGTCAATCGTTAAAACTTTCAACCCCTCACATTCAGCGCAAACTTTGCGCGCAGTCTCTTTTAACGAGTCTTCAGTGATTAACACTTTTATACCCGCGTCGTTGACTATGTAGGAGACCTCGTATGGTTTTAAAAAAACATTTATCGGCACAACAACGGCGTCGGCTGAAAGAATTCCAAATAGCGACGGAATAAACTCTGGTCTGTTTCGCATCAGCAGACCAATCCTGTCGCCTTTTTTGACCTGATACCTTTCTATCAACGCCTTTGCAATCTGCAGGGATTGTTCAGCTAAAAGGCTGTATGTGACGCAATCATCGCCATAATAGATAGCCACATCATTAGGTCTTTGCGCGGCTGCCTGGTAAAATTTCTTTGCAAGGTTCATTAAACCTAATTATAAGAATTGCTTTAAAATATTTCCATAAAATTTCATCGTTGTCGCAAAACACCTCTATTTGTTGTCTTGAATTATTAAACCGTTATTAGATAATGAATTTATGCGCGTTATTAATCCGGTTGCGATATTCGCTATTATTTTCCCCCTGAACGCAATTGTAGCGCAGTTTGACGCGGCGCCTTATGGCATTAGGCTGCCCGATGGCTCTGTTGGCGTGATGTGGGAAGACCCGCGAGAAATACACATTGTAAAGGTAAGGTTCAAAGAGGATTCATCTATTCCGCAGGATATCAGGCTTGAATACTGGGGCAGCAAATGGCCTCATCAGCGGCTTCCAAAAGACCGTGTGCCGGGCGGTGGCGATGTCGGCTGGATGGAACTTGGCAACTGGTATAGATATGGCTGGCGAACCGCTGATGCCTCGGTTAAAAGAGAACAAAATGTCGTTACCTTTACATTTAATCCCGTGAACCAGAAAGAATTTCCTGATGTAAAAGATTATCCCGCAACTTTTCGCTATACATTGAAAATAAGGATTGTTTCAAAGGAAAAATTGTCTGAAGTGGAAAAAATAGAGGCATACACAGACTCGCTGGTTGAACCGTTTGCGTTTAAAATTGCGTTTGCCGGCAAAATTCCAGAAAAGCTAAAACTCACAGCGTTCAACGGGGCGGTAAAAAATATTGAGAGGTTATCCAATGGCATTGTTAGAGCGTGGATTGATAAAGTCGCAAATCCCGACCCGAATACTTATGACAAAACATTAATCACGATTGATACGGGAGAGCGAGTTGTAACATTTAACACCGAAGACCTTCAGGAAGGGGCGATTTACATTCCATTTGCCCGTCTGGCTGTTTTAGAAGATTCAGACAAACGCAACTACGCGCAGGTTGAAGCCGATCAAAAGGCGCTAAAATCGAAAACCCTCTACGACAGAGTCTCTGAGTTGCCTGAACAGACATGGCGTTCTGCCTGGGAGAGTATGCCGCCGAAAAAGTCCCGCATTTATTTTCCGCTCGGACTTGATGGCGGACGGCAACGTTTTCGCCTTAACGCAAATGGCAGTATTGAATTCAGAACAAATGACGGTTTCCTTCAACATCGTCCGGGTAAAGATACACCGCGACTTGCGCAAGAAAACGCTCCTGTCAGCCTGTCGTTTTCGCTTCCAGATAAACCGTCTTTTAGAACCATTGACGAAGAGAGCCTTCCAATATGCCGGACTGAATGGGATATTGCCGGAATCAAGATATCGCAGATTGCGTTTGTTGCCTCACTTGATGGGGAGATTGACGCAGATTCGCCTGCGCCCCCAGGAGATACGTTCGCCGTATGTATGCTTAAATTCGCAATCACAAATAAAACCGCAGAATTTAAAAAATTTGTTTTGCCTCTGGCTTACCGTTCGGGAAATCGCCAGTTTCCTCTAACCATTCAGAATAACGACATTGTATTTGCAAATAAAAAGCCGAGATTTCAGTTGATTTCCGGCGCGCAAAAAGAGGCGGATGGGAATCTGTTAAAACTTAATTTTGATTTAGCCCCTGCGGCAGGCGACACAGTTGTGATTAAAATTCCATATTTAATACTTAACGAGTCAGAATTGGAGCAACTTAGAAAACTTGATTTTGACCGACAACACAGTTCTGTTGCCGCTTACTGGCGAAAACGGTTAAACGAAAGCGCAAATCTAATTACACCGGAACCGATGTTGAATGAATTTTACCGCGCCCATTGCGGACATTTATTGATAAACTGCGAGCGGGAACCGAATAGCGATCGGCGGTTTGCGCGAGTTGGCTCTTTTAGTTACGGCGCCTATGGGAATGAATCCTGTATGATGGTGGTTGATCTTGAACGTCGCGGTTTGCATAAAGAGGCTCAAGAATGTCTGGACGGCTGGGTTCATTATCAGGGGAGCGTCGGGTTGCCGGGCGATTTTTCTTCAAAAGATGGTGTTCTATATGGCGCCGGCGGATATGAGGCTGGCGGGTATAATCAACATCACGGCTGGATTTTGTGGATGCTTGCCGAGCATTACCGGTTTACCCGGGATAAAGAATGGCTAAAATCAGTTGCGCCGGCGATTATCAAAGGGGCTGACTGGATAATAAGAGAAACAGAGAGGACTTATAACAGGGGCGAACTTGAAAGAGGGCTTCTGCCTGCGGGAAGCCTTGAAGATATAGGCGATTGGTGGGTATGGCTTTCAACAAGTTGTTATACCTGGCGCGGGCTTGATAACGCGGCTTACGCGCTTGAACAGATAAATCACCCCGAGGCGCGGAGAATCCGGACAGCCGCGAAGGCATATCATAACGCGCTTACAAACAACTTTACAAAAGCCGCTCAACGCTCGCCGGTGGTTAGATTGCGCGACGGCACAGCCGTTCCAAAATTTCCATCGCACGTAAACAGGCGAGGACGCAGTTTTGGCTGGATATGCGAGACGCTTGAGGGCGCCATTCATTTATTAATCACAAAAGCCATTGACTCAAAATCTATTGAAGCCGAATGGATTTTAAAAGATTACGAAGATAATCTGTTTCTATCGCGCCAGTGGGGATACGAGATCAGCGATTTTGAAAAGCGCTGGTTCAATCTTGGCGGGATGTCTATGCAAGCCTGTCTGTTGCTTGATGTTGAACCGTATCTCTACCGGGACGATATAAAACAGGCATTGCGGGCAATGTTCAACGCTCAGGCGGTCAGTTATTTCCCCGATGTAAGGTTGAACACCGAACATGCGTTGCCAGAACCCGGAGATTGGCGAGGCGATCATTATAAGACAAGCGATGAAGCAAACAGCGCCGGCTGGTTGCGCCAAATATTCGTTAGAGAACAAGACGATGATACGCTTTTCATCGGGCAAGCCGTGCCGCGCGTCTGGCTTGAACCAGGCAAATATTGCGGCATAGAAAAAACCGCTACCTATTTCGGCAAGACCAGCGTTTTATACACCGGTATGCAGGATAAAATAATGTGCCAGCTTAAAGCCCCTACCAGAAATCCTCCGCGGCAGATCAAAGTCCGTTTCCGCGACCCAAGACAACGACCTATTAGATCGGCGACAGTGAATGGAGAAAAATGGAAGAACTTTTCTGGCGATATCGTAATTTTGCCCGGCAATACAGGCAACGTTGTTATAATAGCGGAATTTTAACACCGAATTATTAAAGGAATGATATCTCAGCTTGCGCTGCGAGCGGCATAAGGCGGTATGTTCCAGTGTTGTTGCCGAGCTACAGTTAATATTTTTTCATAAACTAATTTCACACAATAAAGCGCTTACTCTTGCAATGCTGATAATTCAGGGGCTTTCCTCTGCGGAAATCTCTCGTTTTTTGAAATATTTATTTTATTTTAGCTTAAAATAACCATTAGAATTGGCTTATGAAGAACGCGGGTTTGATGATTGCGATTGTTATCTCTATTGCCATGTCTGTCGTAGAATCAGGCTACAGTGCTGAACGATGTATCCTGTCAAAAGAAGGAAAACCGTTAGGGACGATTGTTGTTTCCGCTTCACCAAATCAATCCGCATGGTTTGCCGCCGGAGAATTGAAATACCATCTTGGTCTAATCACCGGCGGCGATTTCCAGATTGTAAATGAACACCAGGCAGAGGCAATTGACGGAATAAAAATCTACGTGGGCGAAAGTTCATTTACTAAAAAAGCGGGGATTTCAAACGACAGGTTTCAACCGCAGCAATACACGGTTGATGTTAAAAATGATCGGATTATTCTCGCCGGCAATGATGATGTGGATAGCAGTTTTCCTGTAAGGATGTGGAGCAATATCCGGCGGGTTGAAGGAAGGTTTGGACGGGCGCTTTCTATTGATGGGAAAAGCGGAGTTGTTGCGATTGAAGACCCGAATTGGAACGACAGCGCAGGGACAATCCAGTTCTGGGTAAAAATTGAAGGCGCAAGTTCAGGGACAATCCTGCGCATTGAAGGCGCGCCATGGAGTTATCATCTTTTGAATCAGGAGGGAAGGAAAATCCGATATGCAACCTTTGATGGTAAACAGGGAAGCGCGGTTGAATCGCCAGAGTTGAGCGATGGCTGGCATTATATAATGGCAACGTGGGATGCCGGTTCAAAATCGCAGGAATTGTTTGTTGACGGCAAATCGTGTGGACGAAGCGAGTACCGCAAAACTCAATGTCATACGGCAGAATTGCTCGGAATTGGCGCAATGGTTGAGCCATACATTGTGCCTGCGCCGGCGCAAATTTGGAAAGGTGTTATTGATGATTTGCGGATTCTGAAAGTCTCATATCCCGAGCCATCCATCCCGCAATCGCCATTTGCGGCGAACGATAAAACTGTAGTTTTGCTTGATTTTGACGAAGAGGGCGGCGTCCCGCGCGAAAAGAGCGGTTTGATTCGGACAAACCTGCCGCCAGACGCCTTTGCCCGGCAGGGAACGTGTTATGCCGTGTATGATTTTTTGGAGCGATTTTGCAAGGTTCGCTGGTATGCGCCCGGGGAAGATGGACTTGTTTATGATAAATTAACCACACTTGAAATCCCACTCATAAAAATAACGAGAAAGCCTCAATTTGAATATCGCTGGAGCACAAGCAACGGGACAAACCCTGAGCGCGGTATGACGGCGAATGTTTCTAAACGGGATAAACTTGTTCATTCGCGCAGAACCCGCTCCGGCGGCCGCTACTTCAACACAAATCACTCGTTTAACGGTTATTACGACCGATTTTGGAAAAAGAACGATAAAAACCCTTCGGTCTTTGAAGGAGAACACCCGGAGTATTTTGCAAAGGGATATGCGGATAGACCGCCACAAATGTGCTTTAGCAGTCCGGAATTTCTGGCGCAGGTTGTAAAGGACGCGCGGGATTATTTTGACGGTAAAGGGGCTAAATACGGAGCGGTTGTTGGACCGGATTATTTTGCCGTCGTTCCAAACGATGTTGAGAGCGATAAATGCAAATGCGAGCAGTGTCAGTCAAAAATAGACCGCGACCCGCGTCACCGCTTTTTCACAAGCGGCAAATCAAGCGCGCTCGTCTGGGACTTTGTAAACAAGGTTGCCCGCGAGATAGCAAAATCGCATCCGGGCAAATACATTGCAAATTTAGCCTATTTTGACTATGCCTATTACCCGCGCGGCTTTGATGTTGAAACAAATGTGCTCGTTGGTCCCTGTTTGCATTCGGCAAACTGGTGGTCGCCTGCAATAAAGCAAAATGATTTACAGTTTTATAAAGAATGGGCGGTCAAGGCAAAGGGACGGATTCATTGCCTCTGGATGTATCAATGTTTTCCGCGCGAGATTGGCGATATGCACGGCTTCAAGGTTTTCCCGGGTTTTCACAGCAAAACCATTGCGGAACAGATGAAAATGTTTGCTGAGGACGGCGTGAGGGGAATCTTTCTCTGCGGAGTTGCTGATTACATTGATGGCTGGCTAACTTTTAAATTGATGGATGACCCGGGACAAAATGCCGAACAACTACTGGATGAATTTTTTACCCGCTTTTATGGAAACGCCGCAAAACCAATGAAAGATTTCTATTATTTAATTCAGGAAATTTATATGAACACAGACAACTATCCTGACGATGTTCGTTCAGGCTCTATTGCGCCGCACCAGAGCGAGGTCTATGCGTGGAAATATCTCGGCACGGATGAAAGGATGGCAAAACTTGGCGAATTAATCGCCCGCGCCGAAGAACTTTCAAAAGGGACAAAGGCATATCAGCGCGTTCAAGCATTCAAAAAAGATATCTGGGAAGAGATGTTGCAGGGAAAACGACGGTGGGAAGAAAAACAGGGAAAGTAAACATTGCGCTCGTCGCGAGGCAGGGAGGGTCTATAACAACTTTTAGGCATCAGAGCGCAATCTGCGCTTCAAATACATATATTTTTTTATCGGTTGAAGGGATGTAGAGGTTTCCTTTAGGTGAAAAAGAGGGTCTGGCAAGGATAGCGCGCGGCGATTCAAAGATAACCTTACCGTCGCCACGTTCGTTTGTCTGATGAACATTTCCGAGCGGATCGCCGCTAAAAAATGTTCCGCCCTGTTCGCAAACGCCGCCGGCGATTAAATAATCTGAATTTGTGTTGTATTGAAAAAGCAGTGAACCGTCGCTGGCAATGCCAAGTATAAAACCGCGTAGGTCTGAGACGATTAAAACTCCGTCGGCTCGCAATGTCGGGGTTGCCTGTACTTGATTTGGCAAACCGACTTTCCATATAAGCGCGTCGTTTGAAAATGCGCAGAGGCTTGAGCCGATGTCTCGGTTTGCGATGAAATAAATCTGTTTTTTTGTCTCGTCAATTACAGGCGCGGCTGCAACAATTGTCCTGCGCGCCCCCCGTTTGCCTTCCGGTTCGCGATAAAGAACGGTTTCTTTGGCATTGGGAGAGATTTTTACAAATTCAACGCCGCGTCCTTGCGCCGCGCGCAGGCAGTAAATATTACCGTCTGAATCTGAACTTGCCCCCGCGTAGGGGGTAATCCCGGCGTCCCAGTAAAACTTCTCTTCAAGATTGTTCGCGTTTAACGCATAGAATTTACCGCCCCAGCTATTTAAAACAATGACTTCGGATTTCTCCACATATAACAAATCTGACAGGATGCGCGGGTCGCTTTCCGTCGGAATATTTTTTTTTGAAAGCGTCTTGCCATTTTCCGGATCAATTGCATACAGCGAGCCGTCTGTGGACGCAATAAAAAGGCAATGCGGTTTGTTGCAAAAAACTGGAGAAGCAACGATAGAGCCGTTTAGTTTTGTCTTCCAGATCGGACGGTCTTTTAGAAATGCCTGAATCAGGCCGCCCATATCCGCAACATAACAGATGCCATCGCCGTCAAACACAACCGATGCTTGCACTGCGGCTTCGGTCTGGAGCGCGAAAATAGGTTTAGTTTTTATTTTCAGCCTTTTAGGAAAAAGCCCGCGTCTTGAAGAATCTGCTCCCGAGCAGTTCCATACGAATTTTTCATTAGCCTGTTTATCATTGGGATTCATATTGCGAGCCGTCTGAATGTTGGTTGAAATTCAAATCTTGCTTTTGAAAGTTCGGTTCCGACGATTTCAATTTCAGAAAGCCTGTTTTCGCCTAAGCCGCGTTTTCTTGCCAGAGCAAGATAGTTTGTGCCGTTTACAAACGGGAGTGTTTTATCAGGGGCGTTCGGGTCAAACCCCATAACAGCGGCGGCGACGGAATCCGCGCAAACAGGATTTCTCCCTGCGATTAAGATACCGGGACGAGTTACCGAAGACATAGACCCGTTCCACCAGCCTTCTGCGGATTGAATTACGCTGATTCCATCAAAGACGACAAGGTCAATTGGAAATGCTGCTGCAAGGTCAACAATGAATCTTGGCACATTGTAGCCGTGTTCGCCTTGAATAGAGCGCCCGGTGAAAGATTCAGAAGATGTAAACGGTTTTCTTGTGCAATTATGCATAGTCTGGTTTCTGTAACCAATGGCGTTTTCATCTGGCTCGTTTTTCAAATCGTCCCCGTACAAACTGCTTGGCGGGATACCGAACAGGTTTTTCATTCCGCCGGTTATGCCTGCTGAGACGTGGTTTTTCAATTTCGCCAGAGATACTAAAACATCTGTGTCCACATAAATTTTATTAACTTCCCACATTGTAGCCAGCTCGCCTTGCGGAACTTTTACCCGGGCATAGTCGCTGTAATTTCCTCGATTTCTCGTGTTTGCAAACTTTGCCTTTCCGTTCATTGCTTTATTAAACAAGCCAAGTTTGAATCCATAACCGAAAAACGCCTCTTCATCAGAACAGCGAAACGGCAACTGGTCGCAAAAGAAAACTTCTTTAGCCCCGTAATCAACAAACAGACTCCCTAGCGCCATTGCCACAACAGGATGCACGGTGACGGTTAACCAGAGCGGGATTCCGTTCAAGTCTTCGGCTGAAGTGTTAACAAGATTGACCTTAACCGTTACCCGTTTGTTTTTGACAAGTTTTCTTACTCCGCCGATCTGATCAAAAAGTTTCCCGAGCGATATTTTTACCTCTTTAAAATTATATCTTTTGCATAGTGAGATTCCCACAGGCGCGCGTTGCGGACGCAGCGCGTTATTTGATGCGGTTGATTGTTTTTCATTGTCAAAAGATTCGGAGCCTAAAACTGGCAATGCAACAGAGGCTGCAATCGCTCCTTTTAAAAAATCGCGGCGCGTCAGTTGCCCGCCCGGACAGCGGGGAATTAGATTTTTTTCCCGAGCGTGTTCCATATTACTTTTATCTAATAAACCCTGTTTATTTGGTTTGTCAAATTGCGGGGAAATAAGAGAGCGGTTGTTAATGGGTAACCGGCAGATTTTCTAGGCAAATGTCGGGCACAATAACGGTATTATTTTTCCTGTTTAATAAAAGAGAGAAGGTCGGCGAGTTCTTGCAAGGTTATTCCGTTTAATAGACCAGAAGGCATCAATGAATGATTGTATTTTTGAATGTTTTCAATACTGTCGGCGGCAATTCGGATTGTGTTAGTTGGCGCGGTTTGAACAAAGACAAAATCGGCGCCAACAAAGCGCGGAATTCCGGCGATTTTTTGTCCGCTTTTTAATAATAAAAGTTCCGCTTTATATTCTTTGCTCAAACGTTGGTCTGGATAGGTGATTTCCTGAGTTAAAAATTGGACGGGCAACTTTGAGGCAAATTCCATTAAAGGCGGCGCGAATTCGGATATTTCATTATGGCAATTTATGCAACGTCTGCGGACAAATTGCTGGTATCCCCGCTGCGGATTGCCGTTTGGAAACCGAGGCGTCCGCGTTAAATTCAATATTCTGAATGCCTCCGTATCCTGTTGGTTATCCAGCAGCGCGGCGAATGCCGGATAGAGGTTTACAAAACGGGTGAAAATCGGGTCGTAGAGTTTTAATAGATTTTGCGGATTGGATGAAAGTTCCTGAATTAGAAATGGCGTGTTTGTGTAGCGACTTAACAATTGAACAGTTTTTTCTCTAAGCAATTTTTCTTCTGGCTCTCTAACCAATCGCCTCAAGAGTTGAATTACACGGAGTTGAGCCGCCGGCGAGTGGTCTGGCGGGAGTTTTAACAGCGCCTCAACGCAGGCAAGAACAACATCCGCCCTGCGCGAGTTTAGACCCTGAATGAATTTTTCTCTGTCCTGCGGACGGAGAAAATTTGACAGATGAACAAGAATATCGTCCTGCAACGGGGCATTTGTCCATTGTTGTTGAAAGAAAAGCCAGACTGCGTCATTGGTGAATCCGCCGAGCCAGTTTATCAGTTGCGGCGAGACCTTTATTGTTTGATCGCGCCCAAGCGAGCTTAGAAAAAGTTTCAGCGCCGCTTGCTGTTGCGGCATATCAAGGAGCGGCGCAATGACAGTGAGTCCGTCTTTTAAAAAAGAGGGATTTTTTAGCAGCTGGTTTTTCAACGATGGATCGCTTTTTAATAACAGCGAAATTAAGTAATTTAATCGCTCGTCGGTTTTAGATTTAATTGTATAGGGTAGATTGTTGTATTTGCCCAGCATTGTGATAAGAGCCCGCGCTGTTGGCGGCGGCTCATAAGCCTGACGCGGCGGCGGCAATGCCGCAAGAGCCGAAAGAAAGTAAAAGTCTGAACTGATTGGCGAGAGATTATTTGCGGCGTTTGCCAGAAAAACGGGGAGACGCCTGTCTCCATCTTGCAACATTGCAAATATACGGGTTAATTCATAAGAGATTGCAATATCGGAACCTGGAAAATTCGGTCTTAAGACTGAGAAAATTCTATTTGACATTGAGCTAATCTCGGCGCGGTCTGCGTTTGGTTCAAACGGGGCGGTTATCTCTGATGCTGGCTCTGCTGGTGGATAGTCGCCCAAGCCAAGGATGATCAATCGCGATGCGTCTAATTTTTGTTCAGTATCGCGCGATTTTGCAAAGATGTTCAGGGCAAGATTTACAAGGTTTGTATTAACCCCTTTTTTTCTAAAAGCCATACTCATAGCGGCTGAAATTTGCGATTCAAGAGCGCCGTTGGTTGCGGCGGGGATAAATTTTTTCCATTCAAGTTCGTCAAGTCTTGCGGCGAGACGGGCTGCGGCGATTCGCGTTTGTCTATCGGGATGTTGAATGTTTGGCAGTAGAACTGGCAATAACGGAATGTTTTTAAAACTGCTAAACTGCGCGTTTATTGCGTCAAGCGCTGCTGAACGTACAGATGGGTCGGGGTCGGTTGCCAGCGCGCCTAAAACATCCTGAGCCCCTACAACCGCGCCAAACTGAAGCGCCTGAGCCACTTTTTTTCTAACAATCGGCGAGGCCGCGCTTGAAGCGGCGCGAACCTCGCGAATAGTCAGTCCGTCAAACAACTCCATTTTTATCTCAATCGCCCGCGCCCGCTGTTCAGGGGTGTAAATCTCGCTACCAATTGCCATACTGAAGGCGTTGAAACCAGCCTTCTGCGCCTGTTCTATCCATAAGGCGCGCGACCAGGCTTCAAGCGGCTGAGGCGTGTTTAAGGCTTTTAAAAGAGGCGAAAGATTCTCAGCTATTCCGGACCCGGCAGGCTGTCTTTGAGGGATTGAGTATTCTATTCTAAAAATTCGCGGAGTAGTTTTTGCGCCGCCGGTTGCGACAAACAGCGAGCCATCAGGACCAACCGCAATATCGGTTGGCGCAAAATCGCCGCCGGGTTGCGTTTCCAGAAACACCTCCGCTGATGAACCGATTTCGCCGTTTACCAAAGGAGAGAAAAGGATTTTGCCTGAACTCCATAGCGCGACAAACGCGCCGTTCTGGAAGTATTGAGGAAATTGTCTGTGACGGTAAACCGCAAGGCTTGATGGAGTCGCAGTTCCAAAACTTGCTATCGTTCTGCCAGTGTCAAAATAATAATCCGGCTTTGATAATTCTTCGTTGCCGGATTTTGTCCAGCCATAATGCCAGCCATTTTTTGCCAGTAACAACCGCGCGGCTGATTTTTCCGCTAGCGCGAGAGATTCTGGAGCCCCATCGTCGCAAACAATCAGCTCGCCAGAGCCGTCAAAATCAAATGCGATCGGATTGTAAAACCCGTGTGCGTAAATCTGAGCGCCAGAAAAATCGGGGGTAAAACGGGTAATCGCGCCGCAGTCTTTTCTAAAGATAAGAGGAAAGCCGGCAATTTTAAAATTATCAATCTTTGCGTTGCGGCTTAACGCCCCGTACCACCATCCGTCGGCGCCCCGTTTCAACTGAAAGAGAAGCGAATTGGCTCCGTCAAGGTTAAACAATTTTTGCGGTTGAACATCTAAAACGCCATCGCCATTCTCATCAACCAGACGGTAAAGCGAGCCGGAGGAAAATACGTAAAGCGAGACATCGTCAAAGCAAATTTTGCCGCTTGCCGGCAAGTCAGAGAAGACTGAGCAGGCGTCAAAAATCCCGTCCCGATTTGTATCAACAAGGATTCTTATATCATACGGTGTGGCGACAAATAGCCTTCCGCGGGTGTCAAATGCGATTGACCGCGCATCCCCGCACATCGCCGACTCTGCCACTGGAATAATCCTGAAGCCTGAGGCGAGCCTCACTGAATACATTGGGATATTTTCAAGCCTGATTGCGGCAAAAGTGTAAATTATGGAGAGCAATAATAAACCTGTTGCCGCTGAAACTGCAGCGGTCTTGTAAGTAAATCCGCAACGTCGGACGCTCATCGGTTATTCAAGAAATAGTTATTTATTGGTTCAATCAATTTAAACTTTGCAAGAAGTATGATAACAAGGGTGTAAAGGATTGAAATCAAAATATCTTTTAGCAATTCTTTTTTTGAAAACGGTTTTGGAGCGTCGTTTTCGCTAAGGGCAGTTTGGGCGCCTCGCCTCAACAGAATTAATCCTAACACATTTGTCAACCAGTAGCCGGCGATTGCGGCTGGAAGAAAAAGCGGCTTGTAAATTAGGCTAAAAAGCCAGCCTATCATCACCGCTAAGGGAATGTTTACCACAAGGTCATTCCACCACGATAGCGGCGACAATATAAACCCTATAAAGCCAATTACACTGCCTTTCAACTTTCGCTTCCAGTTTTTCATCCGCGCACTTTAATATACAAGAAGTAGCGATAAATGGAATTAATATAAACCGATAATGCCGAAATTACATAGCCCCTGAGCAATTCAGGTTGCCGTCCAAAAATAATCTTGCAATTTAATCTTCAAATTAATTTAAATAAAGAGATGAATCACAGGGAACAAAGGGCGGTGTGATGTTTTTAACCCAAACGTTTATAGCAAAATGCAGCAGAAGATAGAATTAAAAGCGGATGTCTTAAATCTGTTAGAAGCCGTAAATACCCCTATTTTGTTAATAGAACGCGGCGGAGTGGTCAAATACGCAAATCTCAGCGCCCGTAAATTATTAGCCTCAAACAGTGAGAGCGGATTGTCAGGAAAGAAACTCCTAGATTTTATACATCCTGAACAGTTAACTGAATTTGAAACGTGCATAGAGGAATCTCTTAACGGGAATAGGCCGAAAAACAAGTTGTTAAAATTTCGGTTTTCAAACGCTGACCATAATTTATTCCTGGCGGACTTTTTAAGGTTTGGCAGTGATGGCTCAACAACAGTGGCTGTTATACTTGAACAGTTTAGACTCTGCAAAGTATTAAACCAGCGATTTGATCGCGCTGGCGAATGTCTGCTGATGGGTTTAATGCCGGACGCTGTTTATCTGTTAAATCAGAACGGGCGAATTGAATACGCTAATCAAAAGTGCGCTAAAAATTTCAATAAAACGCCGCAAGAGTTGATCGGGCTTAATCAAACCGACCTTTTTCCGCCAGAAATCGCTAAAAGGAATATAGAACGAATAAAGAGGGTATTAGAAACAGGCGAGGCTTTTAATGAACAAGTATTTGTGCCTGTTGCAGACGGTATACACTGGGTTGATAAACATCTATTTCCAGTTTTTGATTCTGATGGCAAGGCAAAGTGGGTCTTGGGATTTGGAAGAAACTTAACCGCGGTAAAAGAGGCAGAATCAAAATTAGATGAGGTTCGCGGTTTAAATGAAGCAATGATTGCGGCGTCATCGGTTGGATTTTGCGCCTACGATTCAAGCGGACAGTGCATTTATGCAAACGACGCCTTGTGCGAGTATATTGGCGGCAAGAAGGAAGAGGTGCTGAGGCAAAACTTTAGGCAACTTAAATCGTGGCGCGATTCCGGAATGCTTGATATGGCTGAAACGGCGCTTTCTGAAAACCGTCCGGTAGAGGGCGAGGTGTATATAAGGACAACTTTTTCAAAACAGGTCTGGTTTAGTTGCAGATTTGTCCCGTTTTTAAAAGACGGAAAACAGCACCTTTTACTAATGGCTGTAAATATCTCCGATTGGAAGAATTCGGAGAAGATGTTGAAAATCCAGCGCGATATTGCCATCGCAATAAGTTCAGAGTCAGAATTAAAACGGATATTGATACTGGTTTTGAACGAGATTCTTAATCTTGACGGCATTGATTTCGGCGGAATTTACCTGCTCAATTGCAGCGCGAATAAATATGAATTAATTCACTCAAGGACCGGGTTGTCGGGAGGTTCGCGAGTCCCGGCTGAAATTAATTTTCAAACAGAATATTGGAAAGAATTTCTCAAACCAGTTGCTTCTTATATTCCCGGGGGAAAAGTTCCTGAAAACTATATTCAAGATGGTGTAAAGTCTCTGGCAGTGATTCCGATACTGGAAGGGGCGGCGGCGTTAGCACTTATAATTGTTGGCTCGCGCAATTTAGACAGATTGCCTGAACAGACAAAGTTAACGCTTGAAACTATAGCGGCTCAAATCTCCGGCGCAGTGGCAAGGGCAAAAGCCGCAGAAGAATTACGCAATAGCGAATCGTTTTTAAAAGCCATTTATGATACGCCGGTTGTGATGCACGCCATATTTGAACAGATTGATTCTGAATTTCGCTGCATAATGTGCAACAAAGCATTTGCAAAATTCTTTAATAAAACGCCAGCAACATTGCTTGGAATAGATATCCGCAAGTTGTTCGGTCACGAAGGGTGGGTTCATCTGTTTGGGCAATGTCGTGCAGAACCACACAAGAATATACTAAATGTGGAAAAAGAATTCTCTATTAACGGAAAAACATTTTGGTTGCTTGTCAGTTGCTATTATTTAGGACAGAGTTATTTCAAAAATCCCTGTTGCGCGGTTGTTATCGTTGATATTACTCAGCGGAAAGAGGCGGAAATCGCAATGTCTCAGATTTCAAGAAAAATATACGAGGCTCAGGAAAAAGAGAGAAAAAACATCTCGCGCGAGTTGCACGACAGCATCGGGCAAATGCTTGTCTCTGTGAATTACCAACTCCTGACGTTGCAACAGGAACTTAGCGACAAATTGCCAGAGACAGCGCGCTTGGTTAAAAAATGCGGCGAGATACTGACAAAAACCGTGAAAGAATTAAGGGCGATCTGTCAAAAAATAAGGCCGAGCGACCTTGACGATTTTGGTCTTGTCTCTGCCTGCGAAAGTCTATGCAAAGAAATGGCGCAGATGAATAATATGGCAATTGAACTTTTTATTGATCGAAATTACGACAGCCTTAGCCGCGAATGCCAGTTGCATATATATAGAATAATTCAGGAACTACTTAACAACACAATCAAACATTCAGGCGCTTCAAGGATATTGTTAAATATGAGTTTTAATAGAGACAACTACGCAATTGAATACCGGGACAATGGTTGCGGCATTGACAGGCAAAAAATCTCTGATACCAGCGGTTTAGGTTTAGTCAACATAGAAGAACGGGTCGGTTTGATTGGCGGCAATATAGAAGTCGCGTCAAGCCCCGGAAACGGTTTTGCGGCAAAAATAATCATCCCGGCGAAAAAATGTGAATAACTTTTTATAAAAAAAGGTTTTAATCCGCTGGACAATAATTAAATTCCAACCATCATTTTTCTTATGAAGTATT
The DNA here is from genome assembly GCA_049968335.1 of Verrucomicrobiia bacterium. GTDB lineage: Bacteria > Verrucomicrobiota > Verrucomicrobiia > Limisphaerales > JAKPVM01 > JAKPVM01. Next base: position 55,685 of record JBMFQZ010000019.1, on the reverse strand, counting down.
CGGACTTTGTCCATTTGCATCTTCATACTGAGTATTCGCTGCTGGACGGCGCCTGTCGGCTGGACAAACTGGTGGAAAAGGGACAACAGTTGGGGTTTCCGGCGATGGCGATAACAGACCATGGCGTGTTGTATGGCGCCATAGATTTTTATAAAGCCGCCAGCGCGAAAGGCATTAAGCCGATTATCGGTTGCGAGATGTATGTTGCGCCGGGTAGCAGGTTTGAGAAGAAAACCGCAGTCGGCGGACGCGATGTTTATCATCACCTTGTTGTGCTGGCAAAAGATGAAACTGGATATAAAAACCTTATAAAACTCTCAACAAAGGCTCACCTTGAAGGCTATTATTATAAACCAAGAATTGACAAAGAATTGTTGCAACAGCACAAAGATGGACTGATAGTTTTAACCGCTTGTCTTGCAGGCGAGATTCCCTCTTTAATTCTTGATGGTCAAATTGAGCAGGCAAAAAAGGCGATTGATTGGTTTAAACAGGTGTTTGGCGCCGATAATTTTTTTCTTGAGTTGCAAAATCATTCAATGGAAGAAGAATACCGGGTCAATCGCGAAATAATAAGGCTCGCAAAGGAGTTCGGGTTAAAAGTCGTGGCTACAAACGACGTTCACTATATAGAAAAAAGTCATTCTCACGCGCACGATTGCCTGGTTTGCATCGGTACGCAAACTACTATAAATGACCCCAATAGATTAAGTCTCAGTTATGCCCCCGGGGAGTTTTATCTACGCTCTGCCGAAGAGATGAAAGCCCTGTTTTCAGAGGTTCCAGAGGCAGTAGCCAACACGTTGCTTATATCCGAGATGTGCAATCTTGAACTTGAATTTGGAAAGTTGCGTTATCCCTCCTTCAAAGCCCCGGCGCCCTATAAAAATATTGAATATCTTTATAAACTTGTCTGCGAAGGCCTTGTCAAGAGATACGGATTATATACAAAAGTTGAAAACAATAAATTCATCCCGGTTTCAATTGAAGACGCCCGCCGCTTACCGACTTATCATTCATCAGATAAAGATGAAACCGGCGCAAGCGATCTAAATTCAAAGCCTGTGGCTGAGGCGGTTGCAGCTGTTTTAAACAGGCTTGAACACGAACTTAAAATTATAGTTAAAACAGGATTCGTAGAGTATTTTTTGATAGTCAGCGACTTCGTTCATTACGGTCGCAGCAAAGGCGTCTCCTGCGTCGCTCGCGGTTCTGCGGCAGGTTCGCTTGTTACCTACTTGTTAGAAATATCAAATGTTGACCCCATCAAATACAATCTGCTGTTTGAACGTTTCTTAAACCCGGAACGAATTAACCCGCCAGATATTGATATAGACTTTGCCGATGACCGTCGCAACGACGTTATCGAATACGTTCGCAACAAGTATGGCAGGGAGAGCGTTGCCCAGATAATAACCTTTGGCACGCTTGGAGCAAAACAGGTTGTGCGGGATGTTGGTCGCGTTATGGGAATGAGCTACGATGATTGCGACCGTCTGGCGAAAATGATTCCTAACGACCCTAAAATTACCCTCTCAAAAGCGCTTGAAAAATCGCCGGATTTAAAACGGGCTTACGATTCAGATGATCAGATTCGCGAATTGATTGAGACCGCGCTCATACTTGAAGATTTAACGCGAAACGCCTCGGTGCACGCAGCGGGGGTTGTAATAGGTCCGGAGCCGCTTATAAATATCTTGCCGCTTAAACAGGATGAAGATGGAACCATTGTTACACAATACGCGATGGGACCGGTTGGCGACCTTGGGTTGTTAAAAATGGATTTTCTCGGTCTTAAAACATTGACCGTTATAAGAAACACCTGCGAATTAATTAAGAAAACGCGCGGCATTGAAATTAAAATTGAAAACATACCGTTAAACGACGCAAAGACCTACGAGCTTTTAAATCGCGGCGAAACTATAGGCGTGTTCCAACTTGAATCCAGCGGGATGCGCGACCTATGCCGTCGGTTCCAGATTGAATCGGTTGAACACATTACAGCGCTTGTGGCGCTCTATCGCCCCGGACCAATGGACCTTTTGGACGACTTCGTAGAACGTCGCCACGGACGCGCCAAAATAGAATACGCCCATCCGCTGCTTGAACAGATTTCAAAAGAAACTTATGGCGTCCTTATCTATCAGGAGCAGGTTATGCAGGCAGCCCAGCTTCTGGCAGGTTATACGCTCGGCGGCGCAGATGTATTGCGCCGCGCAATGGGCAAGAAAAAACCTGAGGAAATGGCAAAACAGCGGGAAAAATTCATTGAAGGATGCCATAAAGTAAACAAGATCCCCGCTGAAAAGGCGAACGAGATTTTTGACATACTTGAAAAATTCGCGGGCTACGGATTTAACAAATCTCACGCAGCCGCTTACGCCTTTGTGGCGTATCAAACAGCCTATCTTAAGGCGAACTATCCGGTGGAGTTCCTGTCGGCAATGCTGACAAACGATATGAACGACACGGATAAAGTGGCTATTTTAGTGGATGAAGCAAAACGATACGGTATCAACGTTCTGCCGCCGGATATTAATGAAAGCGAAGCCGTATTTCATCCGACCCCGGACGGCAAATCAATCCGCTATGGACTCCTTGCGATAAAAGGCGTTGGCGAAGCCGCCGTTCAGTCAATCATTGAAGCCCGCAACAAAGGAGGAAAATATAGATCGCTGCTTGAACTGTGCGAACGGGTTGACTCCCGCGCGGTCAATAGAAAAGTCCTTGAAGCCTTAATAAAATCCGGCGCCTGCGACTGTTTAGGAAAAAACCGCGCAACTATGCTCAGGATGATAGACAGGGCGCTCGCCCGCGGCGCAAGCCTGGCGGCGGATAAAAGCCGCGGTCAAAATATGCTGTTTGACCTTTCAAAAAATAGCGATACCGAAGCCGAAACCGAAGAAATCCCAGAACTGCCAGAACACGAACTGCTCGCATACGAAAAAGAATTGCTCGGATTTTACATCTCCGGACACCCCTTGAGCGCTCAGAGCAAATTTATTGAAACTTTCTCAGTCCATAAAATCGCCGAACTCTCTAAACTGCCGGACAAATCGCAAACCCGCATCGGCGGAATCGTAACATCGGCAAAGTTCCTCGTCTCAAAGAAAACTCAAAAACCCTACGCAACCGCAACTGTTGAAGATTTAACCGGCTTTGTAAACCTTCTTCTGACAAACTCGGCTTACGAAAGCGCAAAGGGCAAACTGGAAACTAATAAAATAGTCTTCGTGACCGGCGAGGTCTCAAACGCGGAGGATAATCCAAAAATTTTTGTTCGGGAAATTGTTTCTCTCGAAGAAGCGCCGACAAAATTCACAAAAGAAATCTATATTAAAATCAACCGTTCGCAATTGAGCGTGGATAAACTGCAGGCGCTTGAATCTATTCTCACATCGCATTCAGGCGGCTCTCCGGTAATCCTTTGCATAGTCAATCCCGATGGAACAACTGTATTTATAGAAACCCACGAACATTTCTTTGTTAAACCCACTGTTGAGTTTGAACAGAAAGTGAAAGAATTATTCGGCGAGGATTCGTATTTTGTAAAAGCGGATAAAGAATTGAAGGAACCAAAGACAAAAAATCAATTTTACAGGAACGGAAAGAATGGAGTTAATGGGGTAAAATAGGTTGAAAATAAGGCTTGATTTATAAAATTTAAAATATAATTTGAAAAGTTCTGAAGTTTGAGTAATAATAAATTTTTGTTGACATATTAATAACAGGATGTTTAATTATTCATCCTTTTTCAGGATAAGATTATGTACGCTGTAATAGAAACTGGAAGTAAACAATATCTTGTGAAGGCTGGCGATAAGGTAGAAGTTGAGCGGATCAACGCCGAAGCCGGCAGCACTGTTAATTTTGATAAAGTATTGTTTGTCAATAACGAGGGCAAAGTCGCGGTTGGAACGCCTGTTGTGCCCAATGCCACCGTTGTGGGAAAGGTTGTTGAACACAAACGTGGCAATAAAGTCATTGCGTGGAAGATGCGCAGACGCGAGGGATATCATCGCAAGATCGGGCATCGTCAGGAACTGACCGTGGTTAAAATTGAAGAAATCAAAGCATAATCAGGCTTATGGCTCATAAAAAAGGTCAAGGTAGTGTAAGAAATGGACGCGACAGCGTCAGCAAACGGCTTGGTGTAAAGGCGTTTGGCGGAGAATTTGTGACTGCTGGCAGCATCCTTGTCAGACAACGCGGGACAAGGTATCAGGCTGGCAGAAATGTTGGCGTTGGTCGCGATTGGACTCTATTCGCGCTCAAAGACGGCAGGGTCTATTTTGACAAAGAAGGGAAACGGGTGAACATACTGCCGGAGGTTCCATCAGAAGCGCCAGCAGGACCAGTCGGCGCCGCGCCAGCTCAAGCGAACCCGCAGTCAAACTAAAATTTATAAAATACTGTGACAAAAGCGGGGAGAAATCCCCGCTTTTTTATTTCTACCGCTTATCAGTAATGTGGCGGCTATTGCAGTGTCTTGTCCTACATCGCAATCAAACTCGCTAATAACAAACCAGATTCTGCGCCTCCTAACAGTGAAAATGGATTGGTCTGAAAGTTTTTTTCATAAAATCTAATTTTTCTTAAATCTAAGGATTTCTTTTGTTTGCTCAGGGTTCGGTTTTTATCTTAATCGCTCATTTGCGGATGATTAAATCAAGATATGGCTGGAAGAATCCGCGGTGGATTGACGGCGGGGCGTTTTTGATTAAGAATTTTTCAAATTTGCTATGCGGTTTTAATTTCCACAGGATTCGTCTTATTAGACTCTGTTCTCTCTGGAATATAGCGAGCGCGCTTGTCACATTTAGCAACGCGGTTTTTCCTATAGCGATTTCAAATTCGTGATAACTAATCCCTCTGCCGCGTCTTAAAAAGTGGAGCATAGAATCGGGGGTAATTTCCCGGTATTGTTCTGAAATGTTCTTTTTAGGACTGAACTTTGAATAGTAAAACGCCAGTTCATCTGGCAACCAGTGGAAAAACGGTAGGCAGGATGTGTGGTCGTCAAAATACCAGAGTCGGTTTGGCGAGCCTGTTATGCACCAGAATTTTCCATTCTCAAGCATTTTAAATGTGTTTGAAATTGCCTCTATCCGCTCTTTTATTGTCATATGTTCAAGGGCGGCAAAGAATATAATAAGATCAAACCGTTCATCTTTAAATATAGTATGAACTTCGGTTGCGTTTGCTTTGACAAATCGGGCGTTAAGTCCGTATAAATCACAGCGGAATTTTGCAATTTCAAGGTCTTTTTCAACTATATCAACTCCGGTAACTTGAGCCCCTTGTTCGGCAAGCGCGACGGTTGAACTGCCAGTTCCGCAGCCGATTTCAAGAACCTTTGCGTTGTTTAATTTCACAACGGAGTCAAGCCACGGAATAATTGTCTGGCGAAAATTATTCAGCCGTCTGAAGAGGTGGTCTTCAAGGTCGCTTCTGCCGTCGCTGGTTGATAGGTATTGATGGTTTGAGAGAAAATACCGTTCTATGAGCCGCTCTTTCAGAGATGTTTTCTTTTCCTCATCAATGCTTTTGAAATTTGCCGATATTAGCGGCGGCGGTTCTGGCACGAGGGATTTTTTTAAGACATCTTTTAGCATTTTTATGTATTTTGAAAATTCATCTTGTCTGGATTTTTACATATTCTTGTTATCGCTGCGGAGAAATTTTGCGACCGCCTCAGTTCGCGATTTTACCTGTAATTTTTCGTAGATTCTGCGGATATGCGTTCTAACGGTTTCAAAACTTATGCCGAGTTTGTCCGCGATTTCTTTGTAGATAAAACCTTTTGCCAGCAGTTCAAGCACTTCCTGTTCGCGCGGCGAGAGGGTTTCGGATGTGGCGGAGGCGATAGATTCTAATCTTTGAAATGACTGGACAACTTTGCGCGCGATATGCGTGGTCATTGGCGAGCCGCCTTTATAAACATCTCTTATAGCTTCAAGCAATTCCTCGCGCGAGGTTCGTTTTAACAAATATCCGGTGGCGCCGGATTTTAACGCGTTAAATATGTTTTCCGTGTCCTCGTAGACGGTCAGCATCACAATTTGCGTTGCGGGTAGGAGTTTTTTAATCTTTTCCACGCACTCAACGCCATTCATTCCGGGAAGGTTTATATCCATTAAGACAACATCTGGCGGGTTTTTAGGAATCTCTTCTAACGCCTCTTCTGCGGTTGAGTATTGACCGACGCACTCTATTCCATCAGCCCGATTTAACACCTTTCCGAGCGTGTTTCTGAACTGGGCGTTGTCTTCTACTATTGCAACCTTTATCGGCATCTTCAACAATAGTGCAATTAAATGGGTTAATAATCAAGCCTGCTTAACCGGCGCTGTCAATCTAACAATTGTCCCGCCTTCTTGCAGCGCTTGAATATGAAATTCTCCGCCAATATCCTGCAATCGTTTTTGCATATTGCTCAATCCGCTTCGTTTCTTTTGACTGGCGTTTTTGAATCCGGGAAAACCGACGCCGTTGTCTCTGACTTCAATAATTAGTTTATCCGCCTCCACGCTCATTCGCAACCAGACTTCTGTGGCTTTTGAGTGTCTGACGATATTGGTAATGGCTTCTTTTGTCGCAAGGAAGAGGTTATGGCGAACTTCCGGCAAAATCCGCGCATCGGGCAGATTTGTCGGGATTTCGTTCCGGAATCGTATGTTTGCCGAGTCAAGATACTCCTGGGCGTATTTGCAGATATAGTTGGCGAGACCTTCAATAGTGTCGTTTGAAGGATTCACAGCCCAGACGATTTCATCCAGCACTTTTGTCGTCTCTCGCGCGGCTTGAGTTATCTGGCGGGCGTGAGATTCAACCTCCGGCGGATTCTCTTTATCCGCTTCGGCAAGTTCTCCAAGCAACGCAATTTGCGTAAGGCTTGCGCCGAGCTGGTCGTGGAGGTCGCGGGCTATTCGGGAGCGTTCTTTTTCCAGAGCCTCTTTTTGTTTTAACCGTTCAACCTGAATCTGGAGTTTGCGGGTTGAAATTCTGTGAACCGCAAGAACAACAACTCCAAGTGTGAACAGAACGCAGATAGAAATAAACCAGAGCGCGCGGTAAAATGGCGGTTCTACAATAAAGTTAATCGCCGCGCCGCTGTTGTTCCAGACGCCGTCCTCGTTGCAAGCCGTAACGATAAATCTATACTTCCCGGGCTGGAGTTTGTTATATCTGACAAGGCGGGAATTGCCGGCGTCGTTCCAATCGGTATCAACGTTTTCAAGTTTATATTTGAACCGCGCCTGTTCGGGAGAACGGAGGCTCAGGCTTGTAAACTGGATTTCAAGCCGTTGATTTTTTGGCAAAATGGTAATTGAATCGGGTATAACATTGCGGATGCTGTTTGTAAATAGCGCCTCGCCATCAATCCACAGAGATTCAATTGAAACTTGCGGCGGCAACGGATTCGGTTTTAATTCATCAGGATCAACACTGATTGCCCCTTTTATTGTCGGAAACCAGATTTCTCCCGATTTTGCAACACAAGCCGATGGCTGGGAACCGAATGAACATTCTCCCGTCGGCAGACCATCCGCTTTTCCGTATATTCTGGAATAAACTGTTGTTGTTTTTCCTGATAAAAAATTCCTCAATTGTTCTTCTTGTATATGGATCAATCCTGCGCTTGAACCGAGCCATAGACCGCCATTTTTGTCTTTAACAACAAACGCGATGTTATTGCACGGCAGACCGTTTGCGGCGGTGATTTGAAACCAGCGATTTGAATACAGAGCAAGACCGCCGCTTGTTCCGGTTATGATTAAATCTTCATTATAAACAAGGATTGAGTTCACGGTGTCGCCGGGCAAAGTCCCGTCTTTTCTAAAATATTTTTCTATTTTTCCGTTCTCAGAAATCTTGTTTATTCCGCCCCTTGCTGTTCCGACCCAGAGGTTTGCTTTTGAATCTTCGTTTATGGAAAGGATGTCGTCTGATGAAAGACCGTTGCGCGTGGTAAGAGTTCGCCAGTTTTTTCCATCATATTTTAATAAACCTTTACGGGTTCCGACCCAGATGTTGCCTTTTTTATCCTGAAAAATAGCCTGAATTACCCCCATCAACGGCTCACTGCCCCCGACTAATTGAAATCGCTGTCCGGAAAATTTGAACAATCCGCCCCAGGTTCCTACCCAGAGGGTATTGTTTTTACTATCCCAGAAGACGCTCCTTACGGAACTGTTGAGCAGTCCGTTTGTGATATTGAACACTTGAAACTGGTTCTGGTAAAGTCGCGCGACCACGCAACCATTCGGGTCAATTGCGTTAAAGCCGAACCAGAGCGCCCCGTTTGAATCTTCAGTGATTGATTGCGCTGTCATTCCAACGGTCTCTTGCAAAATGGAGAAGATGGAGCGTTTGATTTTGTTTAATCCGCCGCCGTCTGTCCCTACCCATAATGTCCCTTCTTTATCAACAAGCAGAGAAAGAACGTAGTTATGCGATAATCCGTTCAGTTTAGAGATATGGGCTGGATACCTGTTTCCGTTTTTTCCATTTGACTCAGTATTTACAACATAAACTCCGTCGCCGAGCGTTCCAATAATCAAATTGCCAAAATTATCTTCGCAAGCGGAGGTAATAGGCAGAGCCGCGTTCCATTTGTATTGACTGGGCTCTTCTTGAACTTGCTCTCCCCGGTATCTTGTAATTTTTCCATCGGCAAAGACCCAGTAACCTCCTTTTTTAGAAGGTAAAACAAAATCAAGTTTTCTGAGCGCGCGGCTGCTGACGAGTGGCAGTTCTTTCGGATCGCGTCCGGCTGTTGAACCGATAACCGATAAAGACCTATCAGTGGCAACAATGATTTCTCCATTATCCCCGGCGGCAACAAGTCTTAGGGTTGATGATACATTATTTTCAAAATTCCATACATCTATTCTTCCATCGCGGTGACGGCAGAGTTGTCCATCTGCGGTATATAGCCATACGGCGCCATTTGTGTCCTGACATATAGAAACAACCTTGCCAGACCTGTCGCCCTCGCCAATGTTTATATTAACTATCTTATTATCCGGTTTAACAAGAAACAGCCCGGATGCCTCAGAACTTATCCAGAAATTGCCTGCCTTATCTTCAAACAGGGTAACAATTCTGCTATCGGTTATTGATGGAGTATTATTTTCGTTGAAAACCGTGAACTTTAATCCATCAAACTTTGCCAGACCGTTCATTGTTCCAACCCATAGATAGCCATCGGCTGTTTGAACCATTGTGATGACGGAATTTTGCGGTAGTCCGTTTTCCGTCTGCCAGACATCTATTATGAGATTAGTCCCCGCGCCACGAACTGTTATGATTGATATAAATAGGAAAAAAAGAGATACTAATTTTACAATGCCTTTGAACAGGTTGCCCGTTGTTTTTAGAAAATCCTGTTTTTTCAAATTATATAGGTCTTTTTTATCTTTGCATTTTTCAATCCTCGTCATCTTTTATTCCTTGCATTCGTTTTGTCGGACAGCCGGCTCTTAACCATCCGTTGACAAACATATCAAGGTCGCCGTCCATTACAGCCTGCGCGTTTGAAGTTTGTATGCCGGTTCGCAGGTCTTTGACCATTTTATACGGATGAAAGACATAACTGCGAATCTGGTTTCCCCACGATATGCTTCCTTTTTCTCCGTAAAATCGCTCCATCTCCGCTTTTTGCATATCCTGACGCAAGGCGTAGAGTTTTGATAATAGCATCCGCATTGCGGTTGCCTTGTTTTGAGCCTGAGACCTTTGCGCCTGTGAAGCGGCGACTATGCCCGTCGGAATGTGAGTAATCCGCACGGCGGTTTCAACCTTGTTCACATTCTGTCCCCCTTTGCCGCCCGAACGATAGGTGTCAATTTTCAACTCGCTCGGGGGAATGACGATCTCGCTGTTTTCTTGAATTTCCGCAATAACGTCAACGCTTGCAAAACTGGTGTGTCTCCGTTTATTTGCGTCAAATGGCGAAATCCGCACAAGTCTGTGGACGCCCCGTTCAGCCTTGCAATAACCATAAGCGAATTCGCCTCTAACGATAAAAGTGGCGCTTTTTATCCCGGCAGTTTCACCGGGCAGCACATCGGTCAGTTCAACCTCCCATCCGCGCGATTCGCACCAACGTTGATACATTCGCAAAAGCATCTCAGCCCAGTCCTGCGCCTCTGTTCCGCCAGCGCCTGCGTTTATGCTAACTATGCAATTTGAACGGTCGTGCGGACCGCCAAGAAAAACTTGCAGTTCAAGCGCGTCAATATCTTTTAAAAACTTTTCCGTGTCCTTTTGCAATTCTGCAACGTGCGCGGGTTGGCGGTCTTCTGGTTCAGCCTCGCACAACTCAAGCATTACCTGCAAATCTTCAAGCCTTTTGCGGCTTTGTAAAACAGGTTCAACCTTCTTCTTTAACTGGCTTAATTCATCAATGACTTTTTGAGCCTGTTCATTCTTGTCCCAGAAGTCTGGTGACGCCATTCTGGATTCAAGTTCGCAAATCTTCTTCTGGAGACTTTCTATGTCAAAGAAACCTCCATAAATGGACTAATTTATCGTTTGCCGCGTTTAGTTGTTCTTTAATATTCTCAAGCATAATCTTATCTTATTAATTTTAAACTGGATTAATCTATATTAATCGTGGCTAAATTTCTATTCCCTTTTCTTTTAATACTTTCAACATCATAGCAACGGTTTTGTCAACCGCGCCGCTGTTTTCCTCAATAACCTTGAGGGCGTTTTTGCCGAGTTTTTCAGCCAACGTTTTATCTTTTAACAAATTCGCAATAGCCGATTCCAGTTCGGACTCGTCATTTACTTGAATCGCTGCCTGACGTTTTAGCAGTGTTTTAACTATTGCCGAAAAGTTCTGCATATTTTTTCCAAAGAGAATCGGTTTTCCCAGCGCGGCCGGTTCAATCGGATTCTGTCCGCCCTCTGCCGTAAGGCTTTTTCCAACAAAGACTACACTGGCGCAACGATAAAAATCTTTTAATTCGCCTGTGGTGTTTACCAACAGGCACTGTATTGAGCCGGGCGGAGGATTGGATATATCAACTTCAGTTCTTAAAACATAAGGAATGTTCAATTTTTCCAGTACTTCAACCACATCGTTAGTCCTTTCAAAATGTCTCGGGACAATGATTAGAAACAGGTCTGTCCATTGTTCTCTTAATTTAAGAAAAATGCGCGCAAGGATTTCTTCTTCTCCATTATGCGTGCTGCCTCCAATTATCACAGGCGCTTGCGGTTTTACACCGAGCCTGTTCAATATCTCTCTGGCATCTACCTTTGAAATTGAGGGCGAACGGGAGGCGTCAAACTTTAAATTACCGGTTATATAGATGTTTTTTTCAGCGCATCCAAGAGCAATCAGCCGTTGTTTATCATTTTCATCCTGACATCCAACTGCGGCAAACAAGCCGAACAATTCCCGGAACAAGAATCCAAATCTTGAATAACCGGCGAATGAACGTTCGGACAATCTGGCGTTCACTAAAAAAACCGGCGTGTTTCTACTGCGCGCACGCCAGAGAAAATTTGGCCAAATTTCTGCCTCTACTATCACGATAAATGCCGGTTTAATCGTATTGAACGCCCGCAATACAGAAAAATAGCCATCAACTGGATAATATATTTTTTCAACCTCTTGCGGCAGACTTTTAACGAGCCCTTCCATTCCGGTTGATGTTGTTGTTGAAACTACAAATTTAAACCCTTTCAGTCTTGGCAGCAATTCTTTAACCAGCCCGACGCAGATATTTACCTCGCCTACGCTTACGGCGTGAAACCAGACGGTCGGCTTCCCTTCTATAGACCGTTTAAAATCATCACAGTAAAAACCGAACCGTTCAAAAAATTTCTTCTGCCAGTTGCCGCGTCGCCACATCTTCCAGAAGTAATATGGCGAACTGAGCGCGAAAAACAGATTGAATATGAAATTGTAAAGAAACCGTTTAATCATTCTTAAAATTAGCCGTTTTGCGTCGTTCTGCTGGAATTGTTTTTATTAGCAAGAACGCTATGTTTTCTGCTGTATGTGAAATAAATTATAAATCCGACAAGCATCCAGATTATCAGCCGCATCCAGGTGCGGTGCGGCAGCGAGAGCATCAAAATCAGCGCTGTAATAGCCCCCATCGGAGCCACAAACCAGACCGCCGGCGTCCTGAAATTTGCCACATGCTCGGGATGTTTGATCCTTAACATAAGAATGCCAACCGATACGATTACAAAGGCGAACAATGTTCCGATGGAACAGAGTTCTCCTGCCTCGCGCACGGTGAAAAGCGCGGCAAAAATCGCCACAATCAACCCGACAATAATTGATGTTATCCAGGGGGTCTTAAATCGCGGATGAACCTTATGTATAAAAGGAGGCAGAAGCCCGTCGCGCGCCATTGAGAAAAAGACCCTTGATTGTCCGTAAAGCATTACAAGTATGACAGATGAAAGCCCAGCGATGGCACCGAGTTTGATAAGACTTGCCATCCACCCCATTTTGGCGCGGTCTGCGGCAAGCGCGATCGGGTCCGGGACATTTAATTCTTTATACGAGACAATCCCTGTCGTTACCCCCGAGACAAGTATGTAAAGAATTGTGCAAACTATGAGCGAACCGATTATACCGATCGGCATATCCCGTTTTGGATTCTTAGCCTCTTGAGCGGCTGTGCTTACAGCGTCAAAGCCAATATAAGCAAAGAAAACAACCCCTGCGCCGGCTAAAATTCCGCTAAAACCAAAAGAACCAAATTTGCCTTCATTGGGAGGTATAAAAGGCCTCCAGTTCTGCGGGTCAATAGCCATTGCGCCTATTGCTATAAAAAGCAAGACTACGCCAACTTTCATCGCCACGATTATGTTGTTGAACGTGGCGGATTCTTTAATTCCGATAACGAGCAATGTTGTAACAACAAAAACTATAAAAACAGCCGGCAGATTAAAGATTGATGTAGCCTGTTTTAAAGTAGCCGGGTCTGCGCCGATGGCTTTGACTTTTTCAAGCAATAGCGGGGTGGCGACCTGCCAACCGTCAGAAATATTCAATGAAGCCGCCAGCGAGCCTGGGATAAAAATATAGTGAAGCCCGTGAGCGCCCGCAAATTGAGGCGGAAAATCAATCCCCCAGCCATGCAGCAAACTGACCATATATCCCGACCAGCCGATCGCAACGGTTATTGCCCCAACAGCATATTCAAGCACAAGGTCCCATCCGATGATCCAGGCGAAAAATTCTCCGAGCGTGGCATAACCGTAGGTATAGGCGCTGCCCGAAAGCGGAACGAGCGACGCAAACTCGCTATAACACAACGCCGCAAAGATTGACGCTATTCCGGCAAGAACAAACGATAATACAACCGCCGGACCGGCGTTCTGCGCGGCAACAGTTCCTGTTAAAACAAAAATCCCAGTCCCGATGATCGCTCCGATACCAAGCGTAACAAGATTAACAGGTCCTAAAGCCCTATGGAGGCGCTGGTCATACTCAGCCTCCGTTTGCATATCGGCAACGCTCCGTTTTCTAAACAATTCTTTTACATCTATCATAACATCAGTCCAGTTTGCCCTTAATTACTGAAACTTCTTAATTCTATAATTAAACATCAGACCAGTTGCAAGAAATGATATGAAAATTCAAAACAATTTAAATGACCTTGAATGGGTATGGCATTTTTTGGAGTGCGGTGTCCCGCATGCGGGAGTCGCGACACAGCTTTGTGAGATTGAATAAAACAATATCAGCGAAATAATACCAGGACTAAATTTTGTTTGAAACAACGGATAAAATTTCAATAATAAAGTATTACGGTGTTAAGGGGAAGAAATTTAAGTGTATGAAAATAACGATTATCGGGACTGGATATGTCGGGTTGGTAACCGGAACCTGCTTTGCCGAAGTAGGGCATAAAGTTATCTGCGTGGATAACGATTCTGAGAAGGTTAAGATTCTGCAAAGCGGAGGCATACCTATTTATGAACCCGGACTTGAAGAACTCGTCCACAAAAATGTTAATGAAGGTCGGTTAAGATTCACCGATTCCACACAGGATGGCGTTGAAAATTCCGATGTCATATTTATTGCCGTGCCGACGCCGCCGCAACCGGATGGCTCGGTGGATTTAAGTTTTATAGAAAAAGTGGCAAGAGAGATCGCCACATATATGACCAGTTATAAGATTGTTGTTGATAAAAGCACAGTTCCTGTAAAGACAGGTGAAAAGGTGGCAGAAACAATCCGCAGGTATAATAAATTAAAAGTGGAATGCGACGTGGTCAGCAATCCGGAATTTTTGCGCGAGGGGTTTGCCGTTGAAGATTTTATGCGCCCGGAGCGAATTGTTATCGGCGTTTTTTCCCAGAGACCTGTTCAGGCAATGAAAGAAATATACGCCCCGTTTGACGCCCCGATAATTGTTACGGATATCAATTCCGCTGAATTGATAAAACACGCCGCCAACTCGTTTCTTACGATGAAAATCTCTTATATCAACGCCATTTCTGTAATTTGCGAGGCGGCAGGCGCGGATGTTGTTCAGGTGGCAAACGGGATAGGAATGGACTCAAGAATCGGACGCAGATTTCTTGACGCCGGCATTGGATTTGGCGGCAGTTGCTTTCCAAAGGACCTTAGCGCCTTTATAAAGATTGCCGAAGACATTGGTTACGATTTCAGGCTGTTGAAAGAAGTCCAGAGAATCAATTCAGAACAGATGGACAGATTTATTAAAAAAATCACAGAGACACTCTGGGTGCTGAAAGACAAGACTATCGGGGTTTTAGGACTGGCGTTTAAACAGAACACCGACGATGTTAGGATGTCCCCAGCAATTGACCTGTGCAAAAGACTGCAAAAATTGGGCGCAAAATTGCGTGTCCACGATCCAAAGGCTATGGAAAAGGCGCGCGCCGTATTAAGCGATGTGGTTTATGTGGACGATATGAACGCCGTAGCTGAAGGCTGCGACGCGCTCGTTATCGCAACTGAATGGGAGATTTTTAAAAAACTTGACCTTGAACGCGCCCGCAAGGTTATGACCCACCCGATTATGTTTGACGGGAGAAATATTTTTGACCCAGAAGAAATGGAAAAACTTGGATGGATTTATAAAGGTGTTGGACGCAAATAAAAAGTCAATTGAAGTCGCCGCAGGACTCATTTTTAAAGATGGCAAACTTCTCATAACCCGCCGTAAAAAAGGGGATCATCTTGGCGGCTTGTGGGAATTTCCCGGCGGAAAGAGAAATCCAGATGAGACCTTTGAAGATTGTCTCAAACGGGAATTGATGGAGGAATTGTCAATTGAGGTGAGCGTTGGCAATCTTTTATGGTCAATGACGCACAATTACCCGGAAGTTAAAGTGCATCTGCGATTTTTCTTTTGCGCGTTAATAAAAGGCGAGCCTAAGCCAATCGGTTGCGATTCATTTGAGTGGATAACCCGCGAGCAATTGAACAACTACGAGTTTCCCGAAGCCGACGCTATGCTCGTTGACTTATTGAATTCCCTGCCGCAACTCTGGGAAAAGGCATTGTGAGGAATGTAAAAACAGGGCGACAATAAACAAAGAAAAGATTTTACTCATTCAACTAACTTGCAAATAAGCGGCTTTTGTAGTTAATGTTTAAGGTTAAATTAAATGTTGAATAATTACTAAAATGACAGGTGTAGAAATAAGACAGTCTTTTTTAGACTTTTTTAAGTCAAAACAGCACACAATAGTGCCGTCGTCAAGTTTGATGCCGGACTCTCCAAACCTGCTTTTCACAAATGCGGGAATGAACCAGTTTGTGCCAATTTTCCTCGGTCAAATTCCCTGCCCGTATAATCCGCCGCGCGCGGCTGATACGCAAAAATGCATACGCGCCGGTGGAAAACACAACGACCTTGAAGATGTGGGTATTGACACCTATCACCATACATTCTTTGAAATGCTCGGCAACTGGAGTTTTGGAGATTATTTTAAGAAAGAGGCGATTCACTGGGCATGGGAATTGTTGACAGAGGTTTGGAAATTTCCAAAAAATCGCCTTTACGCCACAGTTTATAAACCCGCAGAAGGCGACCCTGCAAGTTTTGACCAAGAGGCTTATGATATCTGGACTGAAATATTCGCCAAAGATGGTTTGGACCCGAAAATCCATATCAAATTCGGAAACAAAAAGGATAACTTCTGGATGATGGGCGAGACCGGACCCTGCGGACCGTGCTCCGAGATTCATATTGATCTAACGGAATCGGGCGATACAAAGGGCGAACTGGTAAACAAGGGAACAGCGCTCTGCATTGAGATATGGAACCTTGTCTTTATGGAGTTTAACGCAAACCCCGACGGCACATTCTCCCCGCTCCCGGCTAAAAATGTTGACACAGGAATGGGGTTTGAACGAGTTACCGGAATAATCCAGAACACGAAAAATTTTTCTAACTTCAAAAAAATCGTTTCTAATTATGAAACCGATATCTTCCGTCCAATATTTGAAAAATTGGAGCAATTGAGCGGAAAGAAGTATGGTTCAACACTCCCGCATCCGGATTCACTCGGCAACATCATCCCTGCAACGGAACAGGAAAAGATTGATGTCGCATTTCGGGTTATCGCAGACCATATCCGGACGCTTTCCTTTGCCATTGCCGATGGCATATTGCCCGGCAACACAGATAGGAACTATGTTTTACGGAGAATATTGCGGCGCGCCGTTAGATACGGAAGATTTCTCGGTTTCCATACCCCATTCTTTTACAAACTTGTCGGCGTAATTTCAGACACAATGGGTGATGTATTCCCAGAAGTAAGAAACCGTCGCTCACATATTGAGGAGGTCATAGCGCTTGAAGAAGAGGCTTTTAACCGCACGTTAGACCGCGGCATGGAGATGTTTAACGAGGAGATTGAAAAGTTGCCGCAGGGAAGCAGGGTCATTCCTGGTGAATTTGCCTTTAGACTGTTTGATACTTATGGATTTCCGCTTGACCTTACACAACTGATGGCGCGAGAACGCGGATTTT
This sequence comes from Verrucomicrobiia bacterium, assembly GCA_049968335.1. Lineage (GTDB taxonomy): Bacteria > Verrucomicrobiota > Verrucomicrobiia > Limisphaerales > JAKPVM01 > JAKPVM01. Next base: position 38,694 of record JBMFQZ010000019.1, on the reverse strand, counting down.
CCGTAGACACTGAAAGGTTTGAAAAACTGATGGAGGAACAACGGGAACGCGCCAGACGCGCCCAGAAAAAAGAGATAATTGAAATCTCGCAGGTAGAATGCCAGACGCCTACGAACTTTGTCGGATATAACCAGATTGAAGCCGAAGGACATATCATTGATGTTGTTAAGATCAAAAATAAAACGGCTGTCATACTTGATGTTTCGCCATTTTACGCCGAGATGGGCGGTCAGATCGGCGATACGGGCGAAATAATTGCCGGCACCGATATATGGAAAGTTATAGACACGCAAAAGGCAGGCGATGTGTATCTGCATTTTATCAATGAAACTTCAGAACCGCCCTCTGCTGGAATGACGGCGCGTCTTGTTGTGGATAAGAATCGCCGCGCGGCTATTCAACGCCATCACACCGTAACACATCTGCTCCACTGGGCATTACATCAAATTGTAAGCAAAGATGTTGCTCAAAAAGGCTCTTATGTCGGAAACGAAAAACTAACATTTGACTTTAACAGCCAGCCGCTTACGCCTCAGCAGATTGAAGAAATTGAACGGCTTGTCAATGAACGAATCGTTGAAAACGCGCCAGTAAGTTGGGTGGAAGTTAAATATGAGCATATCAAGGGGAGAGCGGACATAAGACAATTTTTCGGCGAAAAGTATGGCGAGTGGGTGCGGGTTGTCCAGATTGGCGGTCGCCCGACAGCGCTTGATGGCTATTCAATGGAACTGTGCGGCGGCACCCATTGCAGGTCAACCGGCGAAATAGGACTTTTTAGAATTGTAAACGAAAGCGCCATAGCCGCCGGCGTCAGAAGAATTGAAGCCGTCGCAGGTTTAAACGCATTTGAACTGGCTAAATCTGAACGTGAATTGTTGAAAAAAATCTCGCTTTCGGTAAATTCACCAGTTGCCGAACTTGAACGTAAGATTGAATCTCTTGTTGAACAGCAAAAGACGCTGGAAAAACAACTTCGCGCTTTAAAACAAAAAGAGGCGGCAAACTATGCGGCTGAATTGCTTAAAAAGGCAACGACAATTAATGGTATACCCGCAATTATTGAAAACCTCGGCGCTTGCGATGCTAATTCAATTCAAGAAATGGTCAATAATCTAAAAAGCAGGTTTAGCGGAGTTGTTGTGCTTGGCGGCGTTTCTGACAATGCGGTTTCATTAATTGCCGCAGTCTCTCCAGAATACACATCTAAAATCAGCGCCGGTAAAATTATTCAAACAATTGCCCCTATTGTTGGCGGCAGAGGCGGCGGAAAACCGGACAACGCGCGCGGCGGCGGCAAAGATGTGTCAAAACTTAATGAAGCCCTCGAACGCGCAAGAAATTTTTTAAAACAATAGTAAGTATACCAGTTATTTAAGTAGTAATAACTTATAAGTGGGGTTACTACTCTATGATGAAATATATTTATCGGTATAATTAATTATCTAAAATATTATTAGTTTAGTAGAGAGCGTATTGTTAATAAAATACTTTTGCAAATTTGATTATACAAAAAATAGATTTCTATCTTAAATATTAATAATTCAGGTCTTAGTTTCAGACTTATCTTTAAGCGAAAAAATGATTGTCTAAATTCAAGTATTTCAAATAGTTAAAAGGATAAATAATTATTTATAAATCGAAGCGCAATATTATTTTTATTAAATTAAGACTTGCTTTTTTTTAAAAATTATATAAGAATTTCAATAACTAAGATCCAAACAGATGATTATTTGCGCGAATAATAAGAGTTATTTAAAGGCAGGGATGACCTTGACTGAGGTGGTTGTGGCTATAGGAATCAGCGCAATATTGTTTGGAGGGATAATATTAGGTTATATTCAGAGCGTTAACAGGGCTGAATGGTCGGCGCTTAATTTTGCTGGCTATTCTCTGGCAATGCAAAAGGTGGAACAATGCCGCGCCGCAAAGTGGGATACTCAGGCATATCCGATTGTTGATCAGTTGCAACCCAGCAATTTTCCAACTGTGATAGATGTGCTGGATATTCCAATTTCGGGTTCAAATGTCTGTTATGCTACTACTTATATAAATATATCGCTTATATCAGAAAATCCGCCTTTAAAGATGATTGAAGTTAACACTGTCTGGACGTTTAAAGGAAAGAATTATACAAACTCTATTGTAGCTTACCGGGCGCCTGACCAATGAATATAAGGAGTAAAATAATAAAATATTTTAAAAAATGCGAAGGGATGACGCTTCCGGAGGTTAATATAACCTTAGCGATTTTCTCCATTGTGATGCTCGGGTTTGCCGGATTGTATATGTTCTCTGTTAAGATGAATTACATAAGTATGGCAAAACTCGGCGCATCCGATGAGGCTCGCTCTTTAATATCGCAACTTAGCGCGGAGATAAGGGAATCTGGAGATGTGAAAGTTGGAAGCGGAAATGCGAGCCTATTTTCTGAAACACCGGCGGGCGAGCAGATGAAAGGCGGCGCGATAATGATTTATCCGGATAAAACAGATACAAACTTATGGATAAGATATTACTATGAGCCTGCGGATTTATCCATAAGGCGAGTATCAAGCCAGACTGTTCAGCCGCGCGTTATTGTTGAAGGCATTACAAACCAGAACATTTTTTCTCTTGAAACTTATAATGGTCAGGTTTTGACAAATTACAACAACAAACGGGTTATTGGTGTTACATTGCAGTTTTGCAAGTTGTATTTTCCAAGCACAACTATCGGTCCAGGGGCTCTGTTTGATTTTTATCAGGTGCGGGTGCGAATAGCGCGCAGAACTTTTGAATAAATATTTGAAAATGAAAATCAACGTTTCAAAATATTTAAAATCGTGCAATTCAAGCGCGCTGTTAATTGTGATGGTTATGGGGGCGGCTGCAATGATAGTTTTAGCCGGCACTCTCAAATGGACCTCTACAAATGGCATTTTGTTAAACAGGAATATTGCGTATCAAAATTCTGTTATTGCCGCTGAGGCTGCAACGGAAAAAGTTGTTTCCGAAATTGCAACCGATTACGCCAAAGAAGGTCCAACGGTTGTCGGGAATAAATTAAATAATTACAGGGCGAGAATCCCGAATGAACATATTTTTTGGGGCAAATACAAATTCAAAAATAGGAACGGAAATAAAGACAAGATTTCGGTTGACTTTGTGCAGCCGTGGACGGCGGATACCCCGTTGCTGTCGCAATATAGCGGGTTAAAAGGATATGCGGCAACAATAAGAATAAGGGCAAATGCTGAGGACGTTGTAGATAAAACCGAAGGGGCGGTCTATCAGGATATTCAACTGGCTCTATTGCCTGTGTTTCAGTTTGCGATTTTTTATAATCTTGACCTTGAAGTAAACCCCGGACCGATAATGAACATAACCGGACGCGTTCATTCAAACAGAGATATTTTTTGTCAGCCTCAAAATGTGTTAAATTTTTGGAGTCCTGTTACTGCCGCTGGCAAGATATTTCCGGGACAAAAAAAACCGGGTGATCCAAGCAGCAGACCTGCAGGAAAGTTGAATTTTCTGGACCGTTATGAATCTGATTTTTCAACGCTTAATCTGCCGATAGGGACAAATGGTTCGCCAGACTCGGTGCGTGAAATTGTTGAAATACCTGAGAACTCAGAAAATCCCAACGACCCTATGGCAAAACAGCGGTTTTATAATAATTGCGATATTGTAATTGTTGTGTCTAATAACGCAGTCTCGGTAAGGGGGAGCGGTATTTGCAATGGACTGGGCATTAATATTCAGTGGTCAGTCGCGAGCAACTGGTTAAGCACGAATAAAACCTTTTACGATCAACGGGAAAATAAAACCAACATTGTAACAGAAATAGATATCGCAAAGTTTTCGCAATGGGCAACGAACAATGCCAATAACCCGTTGAGGAACGTTGTTCGCAACACGCAGGGCAGAGAAATTAACTCAATCTACGTTGCCGACAGACGCAAGGGTAGTTCAACCATCCTTCCGGTAGTCCGGCTTGTAAACGGGGATAAACTGCCCCCCTCCGGTTTTACTCTTGCAACTCCAAATCCGTTGTATATCAAAGGCAATTACAATGCGTATGGCTCATCTTTGGGTTCCACCAACACCGCTAATACTAAGCCTGCATCGCTTATTGCAGACGCAATAACAATCCTTTCAGGAAACTGGGATGATTCAAAAAGCAAATTAGGCATAAGTTCGCGCGTTGCTGAATCTACCACTGTGAATGCGGCGTTTTTTGCCGGAATAGTTGAAACGGTCCCGGGCCACTATAGCGGGGGATTGGAAAACTTTCCAAGATTCCTTGAAAACTGGAGCGGAAAAATATTTACATATAACGGTTCAATGGTGGTTATGTTCCCGAGCAAATATGCTACAAATTACTGGCCTAGCACAGGCGCTGTGTATAACGCGCCAAATAGAAACTGGAGCTTTGATGTGAATTTTTACAACCCGGAACGACTGCCGCCATTAACACCTTCAGTTCGCGCAATAATCCGGTATAAATGGAAAAACGTGGCGCCATCCGACAATTCCTGATTCAGGAAAAACTTGAGCTCAGAACAAACTTAAAAATTGATTATTAGGCAACATTAAATTTGCCAAAAATATTTTAAGATTGATTGTCCTATTCCGGGCATCGATTACTATTGTTACTATTAATAATATTTTGAAATTTAGCGCCGCCGCGGTTGGCTTTGCCATTATTTCTAATTCAAGTTATTCCATTTCCCTAAATTAACCATTTGACTTTTCTAAAAAGCCGATGAATTATAGGGCAAAACTATGAAAAATTATAAATCTCTTTTTTTAACGGCGTTTGTTTGTGTTTTGTTTGGCTGGGTTCTGAAAGGCGGAGAATTTATCTCGCTGTTTAACGGAAAAGACTTAACGGGATGGAAAGTCCCAAATCCGAATCCGTTCTGGCGTGTTGAAAACGGAGTTCTTGTCGGTGAAAACGATGAAAAATTAAAAGGGAGTATGCTTTATACTGAAAAGAGTTATAAAGATTTTATTTTTGAAGCCGATGCTCGGTGGCAGGGTGAGATTGACAGCGGTTTTATGGTTCGCAAGCCGGAGTTGCAGATGCAGATTGGCATTTCACGAAGTTTAAAACGGGATATGACCTGTTCGTTTTACACCGGGGGAAAAGAGGGGTATCCGGAGCCCGGTAGGGCAAAAAATATTGAAAAGGTGTTAAAACAGGGCGATTGGAACACAATAAGGCTCCAGGCAAAAGGCGACACTTTCACAGTCTGGTGCAACGGCGTTAAGGTTTCTGAATACACAAATCCAAAATATGCCGCCCCGGCGCCGATCGGGCTTCAAATTCATCCCGGGGTAAAAATGAAAGTGGAGTTCAAAAATATAAAGATTCAGGAGTTAGAATAAGAAAGCAATTTGTCCGGCGAACTTTAAAAACTGGCAGATTTTAAATTTTTCCGATGATTCATTCTATTTGATTTTTGAACAATAGCCGTTAAAGGTATATAGTCATTAAAATGGATTCAGATGTGGAGTCCGGGGCAAGACAGTCAGATTTATCGTTTGGTATTGTAGCAAATGACTCAAAGGCGGGTTTTCCGAATTTGGGTATAGCGCTGGCTTTGCTGTTTTTATGGGGGGCGTTGTTCCATTTGACTGGCAATTCCACACTTGGCTACATAAAATCCCGATCGCTATTTGTATGGTGGTATGAGGTAATGACGCAGGCGGCTCATTCGGGTGGAATAGGGGCGGTGTTTGATGGAGAAGACGCGCTTGGCTGGTTTATTCCGTTGATTGTCGCCGCCTTGTTTTACTGGCGGCGCGAGCAATTGATTGCTATTGAAAAAGAACCTTCTTGGTTGGGAATTCTTATAATTGGATTTGCCGCAGCGCTGCATATCATCGGTTTTTTAGTCCAGCAAACCCGCCTCTCTGTGGTCGGTTTTTTCATCGGATTGTATGGCATTACAGGGCTTTTATGGGGAAAAAAATGGATGAAGGATACTCTGTTTGTATTTGCGCTTTTTGCCTTTTGCGTGCCATTAGGCGGGGCTTCTGATGTATTAACATTTCCGTTGCGCGTTTTTGCCACAACTTTGAGTGTTAAACTTGCGAGTGGGATTTTCGGTTTAAATATCATTCAGCAAGGAACATTAATCTTTGACTCTACCGGGCGCTATCAGTATGAGGTTGCGCCTGCTTGCGGCGGAATTCGGAGTTTAACAGCGATCTTTGCGCTTTCTCTGATTGCCGGGTTTGTATATTTCAAATCAATATGGCGACGGATTTTGCTCGTGGCAACAGCGCTTCCACTGGCAATAACTGGCAATGTGTTGCGTTTGCTCGTGATAATTTTTGCGGCCGAACTTGCCGGTCAGGAAGCGGGCGAAAAAGCGCACAATAGTTCGCTGTTCAGCATTTTGCCTTATCTCCCGGCGTTTCTTTGTTTCTGGTTGTTAACCAGCTGGCTTGAGGAAGATAAAGATAAAAAAACGCGGAGAAATTTAAAAACAGAATAACTGAGTATTGTGTCAAAAATAAAGCAAAACCATTTTTAAATTAATGAATTTGCAGAATAAAACTAACCTGTATCTTTTGACGGCGATTGCTGCCGCTATGATTGTTGGCAGCGGGGTTTTGCTCGGCTATCTTCAGGCTAATCAGAGATTAAGCCCGGCGCCTGTGAAAGTTGTTGCTGAGCCGATGCCCGGTGTTGATTCTGCCGCAACAGCCCCGGATAAAAAGAACTTTATCGCGGGAACAAACAGAGTTTACCTGCCGGAAAAAGTGGACGGATTTGTTTCTCAATTAATACCGGTTGAACGCGCCGAATATGAGACGTTGCCGAAAGACACCGTTTACGGCAGACGTTTGTACAGGAGTCAGGACGGTTTTGAAATTGTGAATATGGTTGTGTTAATGGGGGCAGATAGGACAAGCATTCACAAGCCGCAGTATTGTCTTGAAGGAACCGGTTGGCGGATAGACAGCACCGAGAAGGTGTTTATTCCGATGGAAAAGCCGTTCCCGTATCAATTGCCTGTAACAAAATTGAATCTATCCGGGTATCTGGTTGGCAATGACGGTCAAAAACAATTACGAAAAGGGGTCTTTTTGTACTGGTTTGTTGCGGAAAACGAATTGACAGCCGACCATAAAAGCCGTATGTGGTCTGTGGCGCTGCACAGGGTTAAAAAAGGCGAAATTCAGCGCTGGGCATATGTGATTTATTTTTCAACCTGTTTGCCGGGTGAAGAAGAAGCAGTGTTTGAACGGATGAAGGCTTTCATAAAAGAATCTTTGCCTGAATATCAGGTCTTTCCTAAATTAGAGGCAGTGGTAAAGAATAATTAAGTATGCTTGGACGATTTCAGCAATTGCGAAAGAGACTGCATCAGATTTCTGATGCTGGACTATTTGCGATTGCGTTCTGGGTTGCCCATATCATCCGGTATAAATATACGTTCGGGCGTCCAGAGATTGCCGATTTCAGCGAATTTTTATGGTTGTATGTGGTAATATTGCCGCTTACACCGCTTGTTCTGGATGCGCAGGGGTTTTATAATCGACCGATATTGGCGCCGCGGCGTCAGATAATTTTGCCGCTCGCAAAAGCCAGTTTAATAATTACGGCGGTTTTGATCTTCACAATGTTTATAACTCGGGAACAACTCGCCCGCGCCGTCTTCTTCCTGTTTGGTCCGATTAGTTTTCTTCTTGTTTTATTAAAAGAAGAATTTTTACGCGCTGTTTACCGCTCTAAATTTGGACTTGAACAGTTTCAGAAGCGTGCGATTCTTGCCGGCACGCCTGAGGATATTGTCAGGATAAAGGATAAATTGCGGGCAAACGCGCGCACCGATCTGCGAATCGTAGATGAAATAGACCTTAACAGGCAGAGCATTGATGAACTTGTCAATATGCTGCACAAACACTCGGCAAATTGCGTGATTTTCACCGCCCGCCATACTTTTTATGATATGGTTGAGCAGGCTGTAAAAGCCTGCGCCATAGAGGGGGTAGAGGCGTGGTTGGTTGCAGACTTCTTTAAAGTGGAAAACTCGCGCACACTGTTGGATGAATTGTATGGAATACCGATGCTCATTTATCACTCTACACCGCCAGCTTCTTGGCAATTGCTTGCTAAACAATTGATAGATTTCTGCGGGGCGCTCCTGTTGCTGATACTCTGTTTGCCTCTGTTAGTTCTGGTGTCACTTATAATAAAATTGACATCGCCCGGTCCGGTCTTTTTTAAGCAAATGCGCTGTGGCTTAAACGGAAAGCCTTTTGTAATGTATAAATTCCGTTCGATGATTACAGACGCCGAGCAACGGAAACACGAGCTTGAAATGCTTAACGAGATGAGCGGACCGGTTTTTAAAGTGACCAATGACCCGAGAGTGACGCCGGTCGGTCGGTTTTTAAGAAAATACAGCCTTGATGAGTTGCCTCAGTTGATAAACGTTTTAAAAGGGGAGATGAGCCTTGTCGGTCCGCGCCCGCTTCCGGTAGACGAGGTAAAACGATTTGATGATTTTGCCCACAGGCGTCGTTTAAGCGTAAAGCCCGGTTTAACCTGTTTATGGCAGATTAGCGGCAGGAACGAGGTAACAGATTTTAAGGAATGGGTCAGACTTGACCTTGAATATATTGATAATTGGTCTTTGTGGCTGGATTTAAAAATCCTGTTCAAAACAGTGCCGGTTGTATTAATGGCAAAGGGGGCAAAATAACAGGAAGTTCAGGTTTTTGTTTTTAAAAAAACAGAGTTCGTGTAAAATCCCAAACAATAGATTTTTTACAGATGAAAAAGGAAAAATTACGCAAATCGCAGGATAAACCTGTCTCTGTGGTAACAGGCGGCGCTGGGTTTTTGGGCTCGCACCTTGTTGACCTTTTAATTTCAAAGGGACACCGGGTGATTGTTCTGGATAATTTAATAACCGGTTCAATAGAAAACATTGCTCATCTTGCCGGGAATGAAAACTTCAGGTTCATAAAACAGGATGTTACTGAGTTTGTCTTTATAGATGAGCCGGTTGATTACGTATGGCATTTTGCCTCACCGGCAAGTCCTGTGGATTATCTTGAATTGCCGATACAGACGCTAAAAGTCGGTTCGCTCGGGACACATAAGGCGCTGGGGCTGGCGCGTTACAAAGGGGCGCGGTTTTTGTTAGCGTCAACATCTGAAGTTTATGGAGACCCACTGGTGCATCCGCAGCGGGAAGATTACTGGGGAAATGTTAATCCGATAGGCCTGCGCGGTTGTTACGACGAAGCAAAGCGATTCGCCGAGGCTATGACGATGGCGTATCACCGCGAACACGGTTTGCAAACACGCATAGTGCGCATTTTTAACACTTATGGACCTCGGATGCGAACCAATGACGGCAGGGTAGTTCCATCTTTTATATCGCAAGCGTTAAAAAATAAACCAATCACAATCCATGGAGATGGCACACAAACGCGCAGTTTTTGTTATGTATCAGACCTGATTGAGGGAATTTACCGACTGATGATGAGCGATGAGCCACTGCCAGTCAATATTGGAAATCCTCGCGAAATTTCAGTGCTTGATTTTGCCTGCGAGATAATCAAACTGACCGGTTCGCGCAGCAAGATTGTGTTTAAACCGCCGTTCCCGGACGATCCAAAACAGCGCAAACCAGATATTTCAAAGGCAAAACGATTGTTAAAATGGGAACCAAAAGTTGCGCTTTCTGACGGTCTGTTAAAAACTATTGATTATTTTAAACAACGTTTGTAATCTTTTTACCCATTTTAAACGACTTTTTATTAAAAATTAGATAAAAAATGGCTTTAAGCGGAATGAAAATTGCTATAAATTAACTAATTGGCAATTGTATAGGAATTTTTGTATTGTTATTTTTTAGTGTTTAAATTAGTTGTCTTTAATGTAAGAGAGTTTGACGATTGTGGAGTTGTTTTAGTGGTTTTAATTAACAGGCGAGTCGGATGTTTAAGACAAAAAAGTCATTTTTAACGATGGATTGCGGCGCATGCACGCTGAAAGTGGCGGAATTTGAGCCAAATGAATCAGGCGGTTTGCGTCTTAAAAAGTATGCGCTAAAATCTCTTGGGATTGAAGGCAGTTTTGACGCCTCGCGCGCAAAGGTGTTTGCATCTGCATTGGAGGAGGTTTTCTCCAACAAGCCATTTTCCAGCAAAAAAGTCAATATCTGCGCGCCCGGTTTCAATGTGTTTTCAAAATTTGTCAAATTGCCCCCGGTTGATTCCACAAAGATAACGCAGATTGTTCAATTTGAGGCGCAGCAAAATGTCCCGTTTCCGCTTGAAGAGGTGGCATGGGACTACCAGATTGTTGGGACTTCGCCAACTGGCGAGTTTGAAGTTTTATTAGTGGCAATAAAGTCAGAGGTTGTAGAAGCGCTGTTTCAGGATATTGAACGTGTTGGATTATCGCCGCAGATAGTTGATGTTTCGCCATCAGCCTTGAGCAATGCGTTCAGGTTTAATTATCAGGAATTGGATGGCTGCACGATGCTGCTGGATATAGGCGCAAAAACCAGCAACCTTATGTTTTTTGAAAAGGATAAATTTTTTGCCCGCAGCATAAACATCGGGACAAATCTTATAACGCAGGAGTTTGCCAATGAGTCGCGGTTACCGCTCTCTACCGCGGAGCAGATTAAGATTGAAAAGGGATTCGTTAGCCTTGGCGGCGCTTATGAAGAGCCGGATGACCCGCAAGCGGCGGCGATTTCAAAGATAGCGCGTCAGGTTATGACGCGACTTCATATTCAGGTAAATCAGACGATTCAATTTTACCGCCAACAACAGGGTGGCGGAGTTCCCGTGAGGTTGTTTTTATCCGGCGGCGGTTCATCAATGCCATTCACGGCGCAATTTTTTGCCGAAAAATTAAATCTGCCGGTAGAGTATTTTAATCCGTTTAAGAATATAGAAATTGACCCATCAGTCAATCTTGAGGACCTGGCAAAGGTGGCGCACACTTTTGGGGAGGTTGTGGGTTGCGCGTTGAGGAATCTCGCTCATTGTCCTATTGAGGTTAACTTATTGCCTCCGAGTCACTTACAAAGTCAAGAATTCAATCAAAAGAAGCCATATATTGTTGCTGCTCTATATAGTTTGGTTCTTGGCGCATTGAGTTTTGTTTATGTTGAGGGGAAGATTGTTGAGTTAAAACAAAGCGAGTATGAACAGCTTGATGGCCGCTATATTCCGCTTGAAAACAATCGCCAGCGACTTGAAAAGCAGGTTAAGGAGCTTGACGATATTCGTCAGAGGGCATATCTGGCGAAATCGGTTGTCGACGGGAAAAATTTCTGGCAAAAGTTGCTTCCCGATTTACGCGCGGCTTTAATGGATACTGAGGCAGAAGGCAAGAATATGTTTAAGACCGAGACAGGCATCTGGATAGAAAAGATGTTGACCGAGATGCCGCCTCCGCCGCAACAAGTCTCCTCAGGAGACGCTTCTTCTACTCCGGCGCCGCCGCCTCCGGGCGGAGGAGCGCCTCCGCCAGCAGCGCCGATAGCGCGCGGGTTTAGCCTTACAAATATGCCGGCAGTGACAAATATAATAATCACCGTTCGCGGCGTTGATATGACAAAGTTCGACCCATCCGGCAATGCAAAAATGGCTTACACATTGCTTTCAAAACTTCATACAATGACAGGCTATTTTGACACGAATGGAACGGTGTTTAGAGGGACATTATACACGGATACGAATTCGTTTATGACAGAGATTAATTTAAGACTGAAGAATCCGTTACTGTTATAGAATTATATGCTCTGGATTAAGAAAAACTTGATTTTTACGATAGCGTGCGCAATCGGAGTTATTCTGATAGGCGTTGCGATTTTTTTATACTTTCAAAAGCGCGGGGAAGAGGCTGAACTGAATGAAAAACTTGATGAACGAACCGCCCGTTTGAAAGAATTGTATGATTTGCCGATATTCCCGAGCGCGGAAAATCTTCGCGCGATTGAAGAAGACCAGAGAAAACTGATTGGTTTTATTGAGCAGTGCAAAAAATATTTTCAGCCTGTGCCTGCTTTAAACGTTCCCAACGCGCAGGCTTTAAGGACGGCTCTTGACACAAATATTTTCAAATTTCACGAGGAAGCCAGAAAATCCGGCGTTACTATCGCAATAAACAATTATGCGTTTAGTTTTGACGAATTGATTAAACGGATAGATTATTCTCCTTACAGCATACGACCGCTTGCGCAACAGCTTGCCGAGATAGACAGGATGCTTGAAATTCTGTATGCGGCAAAGATAAACAAGCTGGAGCTTATTCAGCGTTCGCGCGTTTGCATAGAAGATATGCAGCCTAACATATCGGCGGCGCATTATGTGGCAGACCTGCCAAAGACAAATGCCATTATGAGCATTCACCCATACCGGTTGATATTCAGCTGTTTTAGCAGCGAATTAGCCTCTGTTCTTGATGGGTTTATGAGGTCTCCATACGGTTTTGTAATAAGGGCTGTGGATGTTGAACCGACTATTCCTGGCGCGCCGCCGACGGTTCCCGGTTTTCAACCGCCTGGGCAACAACCGCCTCCTGGATTTGTCCCAACGCCAATGCCAACCCGACCGGGATTTTTCCCGCAACCCGGACAGCCTTTCAACCCCAGAGCGTTCCCACGGGGCGGTCGCCAACCAGGGGCAGGAAATGCGCCGCGTCGCGGTTATAATCCAAATCAACCTCCTTCTCAAGCAGCGCCTCCGCCAGCTGGGTTTGCCACAGCAATGACAAGGACAAACAAACCGGGAGTTGTGACTTTGTTTAACGAAAAGCCGTTTAGAGTAAGCCTATTAGTATATGTTGTTAATTTCAGATAGGGCATTAAAATCTGGAGTATAAGAACGATGGAATTTTTAAAAAAGCATTACGAGAAAGTTATATTGAGCGTGATACTTGCGCTACTTGCCGTAGCGCTTGCTTTTTTGCCGGGAAGAGAAACTGCTGAAAGAAATAAATTGCAGGAAAATCGCGACAGTTTAGCCAAAGCGGCAAAGAAATACAACCCGATCAATATTTCTGAATTGATGTCGTCGCTTTCCGAGATAACAAATTACCCCAGTATTAAATTATCCGGCGCTCATAATTTATTTACACCGGTTTTATGGCTTATTGACGCAAACGGCCAAATAGTAAAGGTGGTTTCTGAAAAACAGGTGGGGGCTGAGGCGCTAAAAGTTACAAAGATTACGCCGCTCTATTACATAATTAATCTGGAACGGGTTTCAGGCAGTTCATACACGATTGGCATAACCGACGAATCCGCATTAAGACCTGTGGATAGAAAGATGAAGACCAGATATGTTTCAATGACAAGCCCCAAGACAGAGTTTTTCAAATTGATAGAAGTTAAAGGGGATGCGACTAACCCTGAAGCGCTTAAGATTGAACTTGTCGGAGAAGAGAAAAAACAGGTTGAAATTTCAAAAGATAAACCTTATAAGGAAGTCCGCACTTACATAGCAGATATGAGGTATGACCTTGAAAATGCTGTCTTTACTAACAAACGGATAAATGATGTAATATCGTTTGGCGGCGATGATTACACGATAGAAGACATTAGACCGAATGAGGTAGTTTTGGTCTCAAAATCATCTACCCGACGATTTATCATTAAATACACGGAACAACAACAATAATTTATGTTTGTAAAAAAAATTATGACAAAGCGGATATTGATTAGAGCGATGCTATTCTGTTTTGCGGGGTATTTGGCGTTTGTCGGCGCGCCGCCGCGCGCATATTGCCAGACGCCGCAAGACATCGCGGCCGAAGAAGCGGTGCGCAGACAGGAACAGGCGATTTTATTAAGAAAGAAACTCGCTGATGCGCAGGCTGCTTACAAAAAAGGCGAGATTGAAAAGGCAATACAACTGTATGAGGATGCCTTTGCGATTTTGCCAAAAGTAGGGGCGGGTGTTGAGACGGAAGCGCAGCAAGTAATTTCCGGGCTCGTTGGCGCTCGCCTTGCAATCGCCGAGCAATACCAAAAGGCAGGCAAATATTATGAAGCCGACGCGCATCTGACGAGGGCGTTAAAGGTTAACCCTAACGATCCGGCGGCAATTGAAGCAAAGAAGAAGAATGATCAGTTAATAGCCGAGACAAAACGGATAACCCCGAGCAGAGAGGTCATAGAAAAGACAATACCCGAGATTGAAAAACAGCGGGATAAAGTTGCCGTTTTAGTTCAGGATGGGCGGCTACTTTATGAAATCGGAAGACTTGACGAGGCAGAGGCAAAATTAAAAGAGGCGGCTAAACTTGACCCTGAAAACAAAGCCGCATTTTACTATATGCGTTTAATTAACGAGGCAAGATTTTCCCAGGAATCAAGGAAGCGCGAACTTGACTCTACTTCACGGCTTGTTGAAGTTGAAAAACAGTGGGAATTGCCGCGCACAGGCGAAAAACTTCCAGTTCCGAATCCTTATGCAAGAAGCACAAAGCCGCACACAAGCGCCGGCAGGCAGGCAATTCAAGAGAAACTAAACAAGATTGTTCTTAATGAAGTTTTTTATGATGGGTTAAGGCTTGAAGATGTGGTTAAAAACCTTGCGGATGAAGCGAAAAAACGCGATCCGGAAAAGAAAGGGGTTAACTTTATTTTAAGCGGCAATGTTGACCCTCCGCAAGCGCGTGCGGGGACAAACCTTGTTGACCCGGCAACCGGTCTGCCTTTGCCCCCACCGGAGCCGCCAAACATTAACGATGTTCAGGTGCGAATTAATCCCGCCCTTTCTGACCTGCGTCTGGCGGATGTTCTTGATATTTTGACAAAGGTAACAAATCCGAAGATTAAATATTCAATTGAAGATTATGCGGTAATCATTTCACTAAAAGCCGAAGAGCCTGAGCCTCTTTATACAAGAGTATTCAGGGTTGACGCCAATACGTTTTATCAAGGATTGCAAAATGTCAGGACAGAATCCTTCGGCGGCGGTGGCGGTGGCGGCGGAAGAGGCGGTTACGGCGGCTACGGCGGCGGTTACGGCGGAGGCCGCGGCGGTAGAGGTTACGGCGGCTACGGTGGCGGCTATGGTGGCGGCTATGGCGGATACGGTGGCGGTTACGGCGGCGGCTATGGCGGAAGCTACGGCGCTACTTATGCTACTGTTGAAGTTGGCGGTGGCGGTGGCGGCGGAAGAGGCGGCATTGGCGGCGCTGGCGGCGGCGCCGGCGGCGGTATCAACTGGTTAACCCAGACAAACAGCACCGCGTTAGGTGATGTGGTGCGCGCATTCTTTACCGCCCACGGCGTGCAGATGGACCCGCCAAAGGCATTCTTTTTCAATGACAGAAATGGTTTATTAATGGTCCGCGCTACTTTGCAAGAACTGGATATTGTTCAACAAGCAATTGAGGTTTTGAATCAAGCCCCGCAACAGGTCTCAATAGAGGCAAGGTTTGCTGAGGTAACCCAGGAAGATACCCGTTCGCTCGGATTTGACTGGATGTTCGGGTATTTGAATATGAACGGCGGCAAGATTAATGCAACAACTGGCTCGGCGCCATCATTTGTCCCGTTGCCCGGAACAACAGCCCCGGGACCAGGAAATGGGATTTTCCCGGGACCCGGACCGGCAGGAACCACTCAAGCAGGACCGGGAGTTGCGTTGCCGTCGGCATCGGATAATGTGCTGACCAGCGGTTTAGGAAATAGCGGACCGGCGCTTGCCACTATTACCGGCGTATTGACTGATCCGCAGTTCAGACTTGTCATTCGCGCTTTAGAAAACAGGCAGGGTGTAGACTTGCTTTCAGCGCCAAAGGTCACCACTTTAAGCGGCAGACAGGCGCAGATAAAAGTTGTTGACATTAAATATGTTGTAACTGACCTTGAAATTGACCAAACAGGGACAGGATATGGTGGCACAGGCGGCGGGGTTGTCGTTGGCGGCGGCGGCGCTGCCGTCGGTTCAATGATTTATCCAATTACCGAAACCTATGAAATCGGTCCGACCCTGGACGTAATTCCATCGGTCTCATCGGACGGTTATACAATTCAATTAACTCTGATTCCGACTGTAAAAGAGTTTTTAGGTTATGATGATCCGGGACAATTTGTTGCTCAGGTTCAATCCGTTAGCGGTTCCGGCGCGGCTACACCGCTGGTTCAACCAACTCCATTGCCGAGATTTAGATTGCGTCAGGTTGTAACCAGCGTTGTTGTATGGGATGGACAGACGGTTGTGCTTGGCGGTTTGATTGCTGAAGATGTAACAAAAGTTAAGAACAAAGTTCCGGTGCTTGGCGATCTGCCATTATTTGGAAGATTGTTCAGGTATGAATCCTCGGCGTCTAAAAAGAAGAATTTGTTAATATTTGTAACGCCGACGATGATTGACCCTGCCGGCAACAGATTGCACACAGATGAGGAGATGCCTTTTGCCCAAACATCAATACCGCCCCAACAACCAATAACAACTACGCCAGCGGCGCAACCAGCAAATCCATAAACCAGACGGCGAATGGAATAAATATATAATTAAAATAGCAGGCTGACCGTGGGAGAACGGAATAGACAACAGTTGCTCTTGATAGTGGATGGCAATATGTATGCGCATCGCGCCTTCCACGCAATCGCTCCGTTGTCTTCGCCAGATGGTCAGCCGACGAACGCGGTTTACGGCTTCATCAAGATGTTGCAAAAACTGGTCGAAAAATTGAAGCCGTCTCATCTTCTGGTCGTTTGGGATGGCGGTCTGGATAAGGAACGAAGAGATTCGCTGCCAGAGTATAAAACAAATCGCCCTCCGATGCCCAGAAGCCTTGAATCGCAGATTGATTTGATCTTTGACTATTTAAACCGGGCAAGGATTCCGACTTTTTATAAAGAAGGCGTTGAGGCCGATGATTGGATTGCCACAGTCGCCGCAAAAACCGCTCAACAAGGGATATCCACAGTCATTGCAAGCGCGGACAAAGATTTTATGCAACTTGTCTCGGATAACATTGGCTTGGTTAATCCGAATGATCGTTCGGAAAAAGTATGGACTCGTCAGGATGTTATAGAGAAGGCGGGGGTTGCGCCGGAACAGATTGTGGACTGGTTAAGTCTTGTTGGAGACAGCGTTGACAATATCCCGGGAGTTGAAGGAATTGGCGCAAAAACAGCCGCAAATCTTTTGAGAGAATATAAGTCGGTTGAGGGAATCTTTGAAAACATTGACAGGATATCCTCAGATAAAATCCGGAACAGACTTTTAGAATCGCGGGATATTATAGAGCGGAATCGCGAATTAATTCGCCTTTATACAAATATGGAGGGCGAATTTAATCTTGATGACTATAAATATCAGGAACCCGATGAACAGGCGCTGAAAGAGTTTTATAAGAAACTTGGTTTTAAATCGTTATTGAATGAAGAAGCGGTCAAACAGGGGACGTTGTTTGAGAATTTGGTTTGAACGAATCAGAATCAGGGATCGGACCGCGATTTAGAGCAGATAGATAGCGTTAAATTTTAATGTTAAAATGATGCTAAAGAGAAAATTTAATTTAGAAAAAAAATCGGAGAGTGGATTCTCCGGTGAAAGGCAGATGAATAATTTTATGCGGGCGATTTTAAAGCGTGGAAAGATTGGTTTTGCCGTTGCAGCGTTGATTGCGCTGGCAATGTTTTACGCAAACGGGCAAAACATCTACACTGTTCAGCAGAATGAATACGCGATTGTCGGAACGAACAGGGGGGATCAGGTTTTTGCAAGTATTGCGATAACAACCAACGGCGGGTATCTGGTCTGGCAGGATAATTCAATTGACGGCATTGGCTGGGGGATTGCGGCTCAAAGGCTTGATTCTACTTTATCTGGGCAATACGGCTCGTTCAGGGTAAATCAACAGTCTATTGGCGACCAGATGAGACCCCGGGTTTTGATGTTTTCAAATGGCGGCGCGGTGATCGCCTGGGAAGGAAGTCAGACAGGAAACAAAGATATTTATGCGGTATTTCTATCGCCGGGGGGCACTTTTATCACTGGGGACGTCAGGGTTAATTCTTATACTAATAATGATCAGACGGATGTTGCGTTGTGCCGGTTGAGCGGTGATCGAGCGTTAATTGCGTGGTCAAGTTTTGAACAAGACGGGAGTTATCAGGGTGTTTATGGGCGGATATTTAACAGTTCTGGTCAGCCTCTTGGCGCGGAATTTTTAATAAATCAAACGACGAATTACTCCCAGCGGTTGCCATCGGTAACGACGCTTGCAAACGGGAATTTTGTCGCAGTCTGGATTTCTGAACTTCAGAGGAGTGACAGGAGTGTGGATGTTTACGGGCGGGTGTTTGACGGGAACGGTCAGCCGCTTGGAAATGAATTTTTGATTAACACCGGAACAAACATTTGCGGGCATCCGGAGGTTGTGGCTACTGCGGATGGCGGATTTGTTGTTGTGTGGGGCGAACGTTCTGCTGTAGTCAGAGACCCGACACCGAATTTGCAGGTGAACGGATGGGATGTGTTTGCGCGGATATACACTGCGGGATTAAAACCTGTAGGACAGCCAATCAGGGTTAATCAATTCATCTACGGCGACCAGATTGCGCCGCGAGTTGCTGCAATCGGAAACGATTTAATGATTGTCTGGACGAGCGTTGGACAGGATGGCTCGCGCGAAGGTGTTTTCGGTCGGTTTATGGACTACAATGGCAATTTTACCGGAAACGAGTTTCAGGTAAACACAACAACAATTTCATCGCAAATTCAGCCGGTAGTTGCTTCGGACAACGACAGGAGATTTTTGGTGGTCTGGAGCTCTTTTACAGGGCTTGATTTTGGTATGGATTTAGGCGCGCAGCGGTATGCGTTAGTGAGCGCGCCGTTGCCGGCGCCGCCTGCGCCGTTTGTTTCGGCTTTAAGCCAGAGCAGACTATCGGTCAGCTGGAGTCCGATCACTGGATTTGACATTTCTGGATATGAAGTTTTCATAGATGGTTCAACAAACGGAATTCCTGTCAGCGCTAATTACTATACCGTGAGCGGTCTAGCTCCCTCTACGGTTCATTCGTTTGCGATTGTCTATATACTTTCTGACGGTCGTCGTTCGCCGGTTTCTCCGGTTGCCACTGGAAAGACCTGGGGCGAGGATAACAATATGGACGGGTTGCCGGATGATTGGCAGGCTCAATATTTTGGTTCTAATCCGGCGATTTTCCCGGCGGCGAATGTTGATAGCGATGGCGATGGAGCGAGCAATTTGCAAGAATTTCTTGCGGGGACAAACCCGGTTGATCCGCGAAGCGTTTTGAGAACGCGGATTGTCCGCACTCCGCAGGGGCGTTTTCTGCACTGGAGCGCGCAGCCGGGCTTTGTGTATCAGGTTCAAACAACTACCAATTTAACAGGCTGGACAAATCTTGGTCAGCCGCGGTTTGCCAGCGGTTATGAAGATTCGATCCTGTTGCAGTCTCAGAGTAACAGCGCGGCATTTTATAGAGTGATAAGGATTCGTTAACAGAGACGGATATGTTGAAAATGTTTAAAAAACTTGCATTGGCGATTTTGCTTGCGGCGATACCCGCTGGTGGCGGGTATGCCTTTTCATTGCTTGGTCCATTTGACACCTGGCAAGCGGCGAACATCGGGTATCAACTGCCGGGCGATATTGGCGGTCCGATGAACCTTGGCGAGGAATATCGGTGGGATGTGCCAGTCGTAGTCTATGCCTATGATGAGTCGTTCTTGAATTATTTCGGCCAACGCGGCACAGAGGAGATTGATAAAGCGTTTGCGATATTAAATAGTTTGCCGCCGGTCTCGCAGATGAGTTCTAACCTTGCTGAATTTCCGCTTGAAGCGCGCCGTATAAACTATGCGGCGCAGGCGATGGGAATAATAGATATAAAATCCACAGCGCTTGGACTGATAGTGGAAGCTATGGGACTTGCCGATCCAGTCAGATACACTTGGTGTTTAAGGGCGCGCGGCACTTACACCGTTGCTGGACAGACTTATACCAATTATCTCGTGATAAAGCGAAATTTTGACGCTGTTACTTGGACAAATTCCTCCTATGTAAACGGGATTCTTTACACTTACCAGATTCAAGAGCCGCTTCAACCTGGGGATTATGCCGACGCGGTTGAACAGGTTGCAGACCCGTTGTTTTCGGTTTTCAGATTGCCAGTGGCTTATTTTGGCGGAACAGCGGCAATGCCGGGAGAATTTCTCACCGGTTTAACCCGCGATGATGTTGGAGGATTGAGATACATTTACCGCGCCGATAATTATAACGTTGAAACAATGCCGCCGACGGTGACCAATTATTTCGGCGGTCTTGGACAGGGCTACACGATTTATTTTCCAACAAATTATGCCCAAGCCGGGTTGACAAATCTGTTAGGCAATTTAACAAACGGTCCAATTGCGACCGGATTGCGTCCTGGGCTTGAAAAGATAACATTCCAACGCGGCAATTACGATTCGTTGCTCGGCCAATTTTTTATAACCAACGTTTATGATTACATTGATTATGTCATTACGAACAATACCTCTATAAAGCAGTATGTTAGAAGGGTGGTAACAGCGCCGGATATTCTATTTTTGGCTGAAGACCTTGGCGTAATTCAAGCAGTAGGGGCTATTGAACCGGTTGCGTTGAATAGAACGGCTGGGTTTGTTTCCAACGCCCAGTTAAACGGTCAGACCGCTCAAGCCGGTCCTGGGGTAATTCGCGGTCCGATTACAATATCATTCACGACTCTTTATCCGGCATTTTTAAATGACACCAGTTATTTCTTTTTAACCGAAGACGCCGCATTCCAATCCTCTGTCTGGGGGTCTTTTGACGGCAGCACAAACGCGCCGATTATTTATCCAAATTACATATCAATCAGGGACATTGAACGGCAGGTATTAAAACAATGAAATCGCGCCAAAAAATTTTTGCAGATATGATAAGATTTAGATCGGCAATATTGAGCATACTGACGGCAATAACGGCGCTCGGGGCAGTGAGCGGCTGGGGGCAGACATTGCCAATCTACATTAATGACAAGGATTTTTATTCCACCACACCGCCGCAGATAGACGCGCGGGCGTTTGTGAATCAGGCATTGTTCTCAGTAAGCACATCGCCGCTTCCGTTTGAAACTCAAAACACACTCTATTTTACAAACAAAGGCAGTGGAGTAATGACAGGAACCGTGGGATTTAGGTTTAACTATTATAACCCTACGACAAATCTCTCCCTGCCGGCGAATACATTTGTCAACAACGGCACTATTACAGGGGACCCGTATCTAATCATCTCGGCGACAAATGTTATAAATACCGGATTGTTGTTCAGCAGCAGCGCTGGACTTATTCACGTTGACGGGTCAAACATTAATCTTTCAAAAAGCGGTTTGCGAGCCGGCGATATGCCGCAGAATTCCGGACTAATTATTAATGAAGACGGACGGAATATGGGCACAAACTATTTAAACTCCGCAGGTGTTATTGATTACTGGTGGGGTGTTGGGACAAATAACTTGCTTGGCACAAACGGCAGACCGATAAATTTTACAGGCTTTGGCGAACAAAACTTTGATATTCCTTACACTTATTCTCCATATCATCAAGTCAGGTTTGTGAATTATGGAAGATTGAACACGAATACAGTGCAACTGCCATATTTCAGTTTTTCAGGAAACTATGCCGCAGCGGCTTATACAAATGTTAGTCCGAATGGAGACAGATACATTGATGTCGTCTTCTATCAGACCAATACGATGACGACGAATTTCTCAACCACCGTTCAGTTTTATTCCTCCCCTGGAAATGGAGCGGTAGCCATTGTCGGGATTGCGATGGTTGATTACGACATTGTCCTGCAATCAAACATTTTAAGTTATGTTTACTTGATTGATAGTTCTTCCGTAGTAACCAATTTTGCGCTTTACCGCCAGCAAGGCACGAACACGTTTCGTCCGAACGTGTTTGAATTGACCAGAAGCGTGCCGCTTGAATTGTTATTAGGATTTGTTTCCGGTCCGAATACCGTATTTACAAATACCCTTTTATACAACACAAACTATGTTACCAACGCGGTTAACGTTTTGTATGCCGGTTACGCGGCTTATGTAAATGAAACAAATGTCTCGCAACCTTTGACGATATTAAATAATTTTGGGAATTTAGTGGCAAATCCTGCCATTTCAGACCCTACGAATTCGGTGGGCAGAATTGAAATAGAATCTCAAGATTTAAACCTGATCAATACGAGGGTTCGGGCTGAAAGGTTTTTAAGTGTTAAGGCAAAGAATATAGTCAGCAACCGACTTGCGCAGGTTGACGCGCCGATAATCAATTACGACATCGGAACAACAAATCGCACGCTTGAACTTTCAAATATTGTCCGTTCAACGGTGAACAGGCTTTCGGGCGCGATTGCCGCATATAGCGCTGTCTGGACAAATCAGGTTCTCAGCACTGTAACCAACATTGTTTTCACCAATGGCGTGTTTAGCAATGTTGTCGCTACGATAACAAACACCGATCACTTCCATATCTTGATTGTTGACAATGCGTTAACGGCGACAAAGCAGGTTGTTTTAAATGAGTTTGCCGTCAGGGCGACTAATGTTGTTTTGTATGATAATCTGCTGGTTTCTAAATCGCTTTATGTAGGGGGCGAAGGTTTGCGGATTGCGCGAACCGGCGTCGGGGTTGCCGGTCTTGCGCTGCCAGCCACAAGCGACTGGTCTCAAACAATTTTCCCAAATTTAAAGTCTTTGACAAATGAAGGTTATTTGACGATTAGCGGGAGCGGATATTT
Source organism: Verrucomicrobiia bacterium (assembly GCA_049968335.1). Lineage (GTDB taxonomy): Bacteria > Verrucomicrobiota > Verrucomicrobiia > Limisphaerales > JAKPVM01 > JAKPVM01. Next base: position 15,917 of record JBMFQZ010000019.1, on the reverse strand, counting down.
TTACAGATATTCATTGACCAATCTAACAAACGGCGCAGGAATACCTGGGGGAATAAACCAGACAAATCAAACAAATCAGATCAATTACTATCCTTATGATTGGGTCATAAATAGCGGCTCAATAACCGGGGCAACATTTTATGTGATGGCGACAAATTTGATCCACACTGGCGCTTGGAGCGCCGCACAGGGTGTGTTTGAAATCAGCGCAGCAAAGGCAAGCCTCGCAAATGGCTCACTGTATGCAAAGTCTGATTTAACAATAGAAGGGCGCGAACTTAACCTGTCAAATTCAGTGTTAATTGCGGGAAATACCGGACGCGGGGCGTTGACTTTGCATATAACAAATTCGCTCACCGATGGCGGGGCAAATTCAACAAATATAATTCAGGTGAACGATGGACTTTCTATAAGCGGAAATCCTGCTTATGGCGACCTTCGCAATACTATTATTTATTCAAAGGCAGACCAATTTGCCGAGGTAACACACACCTTTAGCGCTAAAAATTTAGGGCTCACGAGCGCCGGGTTTGAGAACAACCTTGCAATCGGTTCGTTGATACTTGACGGCGCAGACCTGTCGCGGATTGTGTTGCGCGGCAGCGGCGCAAACGATGCGGTTTATGTGGATTACCTTGAACTAAGAAACAATGCCACAAACTACAACAGCGCTATCTATATTGAGACTAATTTAACAGTCTATTTTGCAAACGCGAATTTGCCGGTGAGGAAACTCAACGGCGCGTTTGGCGGCAGATTGCGCTGGATTCCGACTTATGCCGGAAAGTTCAGTTCAACCAGGGTAACTTTGCCGAACGGTCAGACTGCGGTTTACAACAGCGCGGTTTTAAGCCAGTCCGATCTTGATTCTGACCGCGACGGGATTCCGAATTTGTATGATCCGACTCCAATGCCGACAGACGCGGATATTGATCTAAAAGTGAATATGTTAAATCAAAAGACGGCGCAAATAAGATGGAACGCGTTGTCGCGCAGCACTAACTGGCTTGAATTTACGACTGATGTTGTGGGTGGACAATGGAGATTGCTGACTAATTTTGTCAATTCAGGCGCCGGGACAAAGGCGAATTATGTTGACGTGTCAACAAACGGACTGATGCGCTTTTACAGGGTCAGAATGGATATGACTTTGCCTTAACGGCGGTTTAACGATTTTAGGCAATCAAACAAAACAGGAATAACCCTGATGAGGTTATGATTATGACGATGTGGAGAAATAAATTAGAGATAAGTTTGAAAATATTTGCGTTGAGCCTGTTGTTTAGCTGCGGACTTGCGAGGGATGCGGCGGCTCAAGGATTTTATTTTCAGACCAACGCGGTTTATACGATGGAAGGCAGCAATGTGACCGTTACCGTGGTTCGGGATATTGCGACAAACAACGCAACGGTAACCTTTATGACAGTAGACGGCACCGCCACTACTTTTTCCGATTTCATCCCGATGTCCGCTGTCATCAATTTCACCGTTGGTATGACGAGCGCTCCAATTCAACTGATCACTTTTGACGACCCGACACAGGAAGGTATGGAATATTTCAACGTCGTTTTGACAGATTCAACCGGCGGTCCTATTCTTCAATCAAACGCAACTGTGTTTGTCTGGGACAATGATGTGCCGATCCATTTTGAGAGCGCGGCAACAACTGTTAACGAAGGCGACGGTTATATAACACTGACAGTGATTCGCGACGATACAAACGGACCAGCGTGGGTAAATGTTACGGCATCAGCCATTCCAACAAATCAACTTCAATGGAATCAGGTCAGCGCTACGGCTAATCAAGATTTTACACCATTAAATAATTATCTCATCTATTTTACAAACGGTCAGAGCAGCACAAACATACAGATTCGGATTATTGATGATTGCGCTATTGAAAGGTATAATTTGACAAATCCGGACAACACAAACCAGACAGCCACAGTTGACCGCGAAATTTTCAGAGTTGTTTTAACAAACGCCATCGGCGCAACATTATCGGCGCCAGCTACAAACATTGTTTCTATCATTGACAACGATTCGACTAACGGCGTGGTCGGATTTAATCTCAACGTTGAAAATCCGCTTGGATTACAAAATTTTGCCGCATATCCAGAATGGTATGGCAGGGTCCGCATTCCGGTGAGCAGGTTCTGCGATAATAACGGGAGTATAAGCGTTAAGTTCAGAATATTAAATGGACGCGACACCTGCCCTGGCAGCACGAACGCCGTTTACGGCGGACCGGAAGGCAGCACTTATGCGGATAACGGGGATTATACAAGTCCGCAAGTTACCGGTTACTGGCCAAACGGAAATCCGGGAGATATGCCTTATGGAACCCTTAGCTGGGGAGATAAAGATGGAAATGATAAATATATTGATATTAATATTATTGACGATAATCGGATTGAACTAAACGAGTATATTGTAATTGAGTTGTTTGACCCGCAACTTAACAATCAATCATCTCCAAATTCGCTAATCGGCGCAAGAAAACGGGTGGTGATTTGCATTTTATTTGACGACCAGCCATCAGGCGCAGCCGATCGGGACTACGATGCCCCGACTTTATTTAATCCAAATCCGGGCGCTAACGGGACGGTGCTTGCGGTTGCTATAGACAATCAGGGACGGGCGCTTGTTGGCGGTATTTTTACCGGTGTTAATGGCGTTTACCGGAATAAAATAGCGCGGGTATTGCCAGGCGGCGCGCTTGACACTTCGTTTAACCCTGGTTCGGGCGCGGATGATTTTATCAGCGCGATTGCGGTCTATCCGCACGGCACTACTAATGCGGGCAAGATACTCATCGGCGGGGCGTTCACATCTTACAACAACGTCAGCCGAAACGGGATTGCGCGGTTAAACCCGGATGGTTCTCTTGACACATCGTTCAATGTTGGGAACGGGGCGCAAGGCGGGGTTGTTCGCGCAATCGCGATATTGCCCGATGAAAAAATAATGATCGGCGGCGATTTTCAGATGTTCAATTCTTTTCCGCGCGCCGGCATTGCGCGGTTGAACGCCAATGGAACGGTTGACGCTTCGTTTAACCCGGGCAGCGGTGTGAATGGCACGGTCTGGACTCTTGGAGTTCAGGGCTCGACTCCGATTGTTGCAGGCGACGGCAGAAACGGTTCCGGCTCGGCTGAAAGCAGAACCAATATCAATACCGGGGCAAACTCCGGCGTAATAACCTTGATGTGGAACTTTTATAGCGTTCCGGATTCAATAAAAATTTATTATGACGGTAATTTGATATTTGACACCGGTGTTACGAACGGTTCAGGAACGAACACGATTGCGTATGGTCCGGGCAATTCAACCTATGTAACAATTGTGGTTAACGAGGGAAGCGGAGACCCGGGGACTGTCTGGGATTATACAGCGATGATAACGGCTGGGGGAGGCGGAGCAAAGGTAATTGCTGGCGGCGATTTCACTGAGGTAAACGGCATACCGGTGAACAGGTTGGTAAGATTTCATTCAAATGGTTCTGTTGACACCTCGTTTGATCCGGGAAACGGCGCTGACGGGGCGGTCTATGCGTTGAGCGTTTTGCCTGATAATCGGATATATGTTGCCGGCGCCTTTACGATGATGGGCGTTGCCAATATGAATTCCATTGCGCGACTCTTGCCTCACGGCGCTGTTGATACAACATTTAAGCCGGGAACTGGATTTAACGGACCTGTTTTTGGAATGGCTGTTCACACCAACGGTCAGCCGGTGTTAGTAGGCGATTTTACTGTTTATAATCAGACGCCGCGTCGCAACATTGCGAGACTGTATACAGACGGCTCGCTGGATACAAGTTTTCTTGATAGTTATTACAACCAGATGCAACCGGGGACAGACCAGTTTGTGATTGCGGTTGGGATTGAACCTGCTGAGGAAGGGAAACTCGGCAATTATATTATCGGCGGCGGCTTCTCAACTATCGGCGGCGGCGATACTGCGTCAAATGTGGTTGTAAGATACAATTTCTGCCGTCTTGTTGGCGGCGACAATAGCCCGCAATCAGGAAATATGCCGGGCAATATTCAATTTACGCGAGATGAATTTTCTGTTGATGAAAATGCCAGCACCGGCGCGGTGCGCGTTGACCTTGAAAGAATAAACGGAGTTGAAGGAAGCGTTGGCGCTATTGTTTACACAGTGGATGGCAGCGCAAAAGCCGGGATTGATTATCTGCCTATTACTAACAGCGTCAGCTGGGGTTCTTGCCCATCTTCTATAAGGTATATAATGGTTCCGATCATCAATAACGACATCCAGGAAGGGAATAGAGAATTTTATGTTGTTGTTGCGCAGCCGATCGGGTTGGATAAGTATTTGCCGCCGAACCAACCGCTCATCGGCGAGTATATGACAAATCAACCAGCGCTCGGGTTTAGAACAATTACGCGAGTGGTTATTGTTGATGACGATTATGAGAAAAGCACGGTCGGATTTAGCGGACCGTCTTATTACTTTAATGAATCAAACTCGGTCGCCACAATCACTGTTTATAGAACAAACGGGCTAAACAATCTTGTTACTGTTCAATATGCGACGAGCGACGGCACAGCAAAAGCCCCTGTGGATTATGTGAGCAAGAGCGGGACATTGATCTTTAACCCCGGTCAAACCAGCGCAACATTTACGGTTTCAATCCTAAACGACACTGCCGTTGAATATGAAGAGACGGTCAACTTGAGGTTGTTCAATTCGTCAACAAACGCGTTAATAGGGCTTTCAAACGCGACGTTGGTGATTACCGATAACGACAACGGTTATGGAAGTTTAGGGTTTTTGACGAATAATTTCTTCGTTAGCGAAAGCTCGGGCGCGGTAACGGTTGCCGTTAGGAGAACAAGCGGAACTTTAGGGACAGTTTCGGTTAACTTTACCGTATTTAGCGATCCGGGAACCAACAACGCAACCGCCACCGCCGATTACGTGGTAACTAATGGCGTGCTAACGTTTGCGCAAAATGAAATTCTCAAGACATTTGTTGTGCCGATTATTCAGGATAATTTAGTTGAAGGCAACGAGACATTCACACTGCTTTTGACTAACGCAACCGGCGGGGCAAACATCGGATTCCAGTCCAGCGCAACTGTTACGATAGTTGACGACGATTATTACGGCAGTTTATCTCTGAGCGCTCCGACCTATTTTGTAAACGAACGGGCGACCAACCTTGTAGTGAGTGTGGTTAGAACCGGCGGCGCCGCGGATACTGTTTCGGTTGACTATGTTGTTGGAACAAACGGCACTGCAACGGCAGGTCTTGATTACATTGCCACAAATGGAACATTGACCTTTGCCCCGGGAGTTACATTGCAGACATTCTCCATCCCGATTATAAATGATACATTGCTTGAATTTAATGAGACATTCCCGATTTACTTAAATAATTTCGTCAAAGCATCGCAAGGCAAATATACCTCTGCGACTGTGATAATCGTGGATGATGAGGCTTTGAACGTCCCCGCAGGAACAGTTGACACGGCGTTTAACCCATCGCCTGGCGCGGATAATTTCGTCCACTCGCTCGGTCTGCAAACCGACGGCAAGATTCTCGTAGGCGGCGATTTTACAACAGTAGATGGAATAGCGCGGAGCAGAATTGCGCGATTGAACATCAACGGGCGAATTGATACCACATTTGATCCTGGCTTGGGCGCGAATGATACGGTTTATGCGATTGCGGTTCAACCAGACCAGAAGATATTGATCGCTGGCAGATTCACTTCAATTGATATAACAAACCGCAACGGAATAGCGCGGTTAAACTCCGATGGACGCATTGACACTTCGTTCAACCCCGGAGCCGGCGCGGATAACCCGATTTACGCGCTCGGAATTTTGCCTGACGGCAAGATCGTTGCCGGCGGCGCCTTTGCCACATACCGCGGGGCTCCAACACCGTATTTGACATTGATTAATCCAAACGGCACGCTTGCCACCGGCTTCAATACAGGCACAGGTCCAAATGGGATAGTTCGGACTGTTGGCGTTCAACCGGATGGAAAGATTTTAATCGGCGGCGATTTTACCGAGTATAATGGCGTGGCGCGCAGGTATGTTGCGAGGATTAACACAGACGGTTCGCTTGATTCCACATTTGATATCGGACTTGGTCCGGACGCGCCGGTCCGAGCAATAGCGATTCAATCTGATGGGAAGATACTCATAGGCGGCGGATTCCGAAATGTCAACGGGACGAATAAGAACTATCTTGCGCGGTTGAACTCCGATGGCTCGCTGGATGGAAACTTTATGACAGGCAGCGGCGCGAACGGTATCGTGCTTGGAATATCGCTTCAGTCAAATGGCAAGATTGTTGTTGTTGGCGACTTTACGCGGTTTAACGGTGTCACAAGAAGCAGGATAACTCGTTTGAATAGTGACGGAAGCACAGACCCAACTATTAACTTTGGAACCGGCGCAAACAACTACATTAGCGCAGTTATAAATCAGACCGACGACCAGATTGTTATCGGCGGCGGTTTTACACAGTTTAACGGGATTGCCCGCAATTACCTTGCAAGAATCATCGGGAGCGAAAACATTGGACCTGGGGCGCTTGAATTTTTGTCCGCGTTTTTCACTGTTCAGGAAAATGAGACTAACGCGGTTATAACCGTCAGGAGAAACGGCGGAACTACCGGGGCGGTAACTGTGAATTATGCAACGACCAATGGCACGGCGACGCCAGGGCTTGATTATACAAATGTTTCCGGAACCCTTACATTTGCCGAAGGCGAAACAATGCAGACATTCCTTGTTCCTGTGGTGGATGACAGAGATATTGAATCGCCCGAAACTGTGTTATTGACCCTTTCAAGCCCGACAGCGGGAGCAACGCTTGATTTTCAATCAACGGCAATTTTGACTATAATAAGCGACGACAGTCTGGTTCAATTCAGCGCTCCAACATACACGGTTAATGAAAACGCAGTCAGCGGGTTTGCCGCAATTGAGGTTCAGCGGCTCGGTTCCACTAATGGTTTCGCCTCTGTAATGGTTCAAGTAACTGGCGGTACCGCAACAGCGGGCGTTGACTACACAGATTCATCTGGACGAATTAACTTTAATCCGGGCGAGACGAGCAAGTTATTCATAATTCCTATCTTGAATGACCTGCTTGTGGAAGGGAACGAGACCGTTTTACTCAGGTTAACCGCCCCATCTACCGGCGTAGCATTAGGTATTGCAAACGCAACGTTGACTATTATTGATGACGACTTTGCCGCCGGAGCAATCCAGTTTGCCGCTACCAATTATGTCGTTAATGAATACGAGACAAACGCAATAATTACCGTAATCCGCACAAATGGCAGCACGGGGATTGTTTCTGTGGATTATCACACGGTTGATGGCTTGGCGACTGGCGGTCTGGATTATATACCGCAATCAGGAACGATAACATTTGCCGAAGGCGAAACTGCAAAGACGTTCAACGTTCCTGTGGTTCCCGACACTCTATCGGAAAGCAATGAAACCGTGACGCTCGTTTTGTCAAATCCGCGCGGCGCGGCGGGTGTTGTGCTTGGCAGCCCGAGCCAGGCTACGTTGACAATTATTAACAACGATCTGGTAAATGGAAGCTTGAGTTTCACCGCATCTCATTATTCAATTAACGAGACCGGCGGCGTTCTGGTTATAACGGTGAACCGTCAGTTTGGCAGCGCAGGAGATATTTCCGTTGCGTTTGAAACATACGATGGCAGCGCAACGGCTGGTTCAGATTATATTTCTACAAACGGCGTTCTTGTATGGACAAATGGTGAAACCGCTTCAAAATCTATCGCGATACAGATTATTGACGACACAATCGTAGAGGGGGACGAAGACTTCAAGATTTCTCTGTTTAATCCAACGGGCGGGGCAACATTGGGAATTTATACCAACGCAACTGTAACGATTATTGAAAACGACGTCAGCCCGGGTGTTATAACGTTCGGAGCCCCGCAATATTTTGTTTATGAAAACGAAACTAACGCCGTAATTCCAGTTATAAGAACGAATGGAACGCTTGGAGATGTAACTGTAAATTACGCTACAAGCAATGGAACCGCTGTTGCGGGTTCTGATTACATAGCGGTTTCGGGCACATTGCAATTCACTAACGGGCAAACAATCAATTACATAAAGGCGCCAGTAATTGATAACTTTGTTGCAAACTCGCCTGTCTATTTCTCCGTAAGCCTTAGCGACGCAACTGGCGGGGCTGCGCTCGGCGCGATAACAAACGTCCTTGTTACAATACTTGACAATGAAAAATGGGCTGGCTCTATTGACGAGACATTTGCCACAGGACAGGGCGCCGATGGAATTGTTTACGCGCTCACTTTTGATAGTCAACGGAGACTCTATGTTGGCGGCGACTTTACAACATTCCAGGGAATCAAAGCAGGCAGAATTGTCAGAATTAACACCAACGGCACTGTTGATCTGACATTTAACACCGGTTCTGGCGCCAATAAACCAATTTACGCGATTGCGAAAACAAGCGACCGCATTTACGTTGTCGGCGCGTTCACGACTTTCCGAGGTGTTACCAGGTCAAAGATTGCGCGGTTAACCTATGACGGCGCTGTTGACATAGCGTTTAATCCGCCGGCTATTGACGGGAATATTTACACTGTTGTTCCATTGAACGATGGGACGGTGCTGATAGGCGGCGATTTTGTGTCCGTTGGAACAAATGCGGTTTCAAGAATTGCGCGGCTGACTGTAAATGGCGCATATGACGACACATTTGCTATCGGATTTGGAGCCAACGGCGCTGTCCGTTCCATTACATTGCAAAGCGATGGAAAGATTGTTGTAGGCGGCGAGTTTACCAGTTTCAATCGGGTTTCGAGCCCGTATGTTGTCCGCCTTAATACGAATGGTTCTGTGGACCAGACATTTGACATTGGACTTGGACCGGATGGCAAGGTTTACAGTGTTGCCGCGCAATCTGACGGCGGCGTAATCATCGGCGGCGAATTTGCCACTGTGAACGGGGTGCCGAGAAACAGAATCGCCCGTCTTAACGCAGATGGAAAGATTGATCTTACCTTTGACCCGGGCTACGGCGCAAACGGGACTATTCGCGCAATTGACATTCAAGTTGATGGCAAGATTGTCGTAGTTGGCGAGTTTACATCGTTCAATGGAAATCCGTTCAATCGGTTTGTCCGTTTGCTTAAAAATGGCATTGTTGACCCGCAATTCAACTATGGAAGCGGCGCGAACGGCAACATCCTTGCGGTTGCGTTAACGGCGAGCCAACAGCCATTCTGGCGCGACACATTGCGCGCTCAATCCCTGCCGCCGCAATTGCGTCTGCCTGCCGATAGCAAGATAGTGGGCGGCGTCCCAACCACAATTGAAAATTATCCATATCAGGTCGCAATTGTTTCAAGGCCGATTTCAAATCCGAATAATATCTACAATAACCAGTTCTGCGGCGGCTCAATTCTGAACGAGCGATGGATATTAACTGCGGCGCATTGCGTTGAAGGGGCTTTGCCGTCAAGCATTGCGGTAGCAGTCGGCGTGACCGATCTAACAAGCGCGCGTCCGGGCAGAATCATCAATGTTGACCAGATAATAATCCACACGAACTATAATCCGTTTACTTACGATTTTGATATTGCGCTGATACATCTGGAACAGCCGATTGACTTCTCTGGCAGGGTATATGCGGCGGCGCCGGTAGGGCTTGTTTCGCCTGCTGACGAGGCTGCCGGCGTAGACGCCCCGGGCGTAATGGCTACGATAACTGGCTGGGGAAATACATCGGCAATTGGCTCTCAATATCCGACACAGTTGCAGGTTGGAGCGGCGCCAATAACAGCAACCTCTCAATATCCTGCGGGGGCAATCACAACAAATATGCTCCTTGCAGGGTTCCCTGATGGCGGTGTTGATACCTGCCAGGGCGACAGCGGCGGACCGCTGGTTGTAACAAATTCTCAAGGCGTAATCCTGCAAGCCGGCATTACAAGCTGGGGTTATGGATGCGCTCAGCCGGGATATCCCGGAGTGTATACCCGCGTTGCTGTCTTCTATGACTGGATTAATTCATATATCGGCGCCGGCATTGCATCTGCGGAGAATGAAAAAATTGCGATCGGCGGTGATTTTACAACTTACAGGAATTTACAGCGCAACAGACTTGCGGTTCTTGATGACAACGGGAATGTTTCAGACCAGTATAATCCGTCAATAACTCCGCAGAGTGTAGTCTACGCGCTGGCGCTTTACACTAACCAATCAATGCCGCAGTTGTTTGGAAAACTCATTGTCGGCGGCGATTTTACGCAGTTGATCGGGGTTGAACCGCAATATCGCCTAGCGCGAGTGAATTCAGACGGCACTGTGGATACTAACTTTAATGTTGGCACGGGACCGAGCGGAACAGTGCGCGCTGTTGCAATTCAATCCGATGGCAAGGTGTTAATTGGTGGATTGTTTACAAATATAAATGGTGTAGCAAAGGCATATATAGCCAGGTTATTGCAAGACGGCTCTGTTGATACTGGCTTTAATCCGGGAACAGGAGTTAACGGCGCAGTGAGAAGTCTTGCTGTGCAGCCGGATGGAAAGATCGTCATAGGCGGCGCGTTCTCAACGGTCTACGGTGTTTCCAGAAGTTCAATAGCCAGACTGAATGAAAATGGCACTGTTGATATCTCGTTTAATCCGGGACTTGGCGCCGACGCCCCTGTCAACGCGCTTGCGCTGCAGAGCGATGGTATGGTCTTGATTGCCGGCGACTTTACAACCGTAAACGGTTTGCCAAGACGGAGCGTTGCGCGATTGTTGCCGAACGGATCGCTGGATACGGCGTTTTACGCCGGCAGCGGCGCTAATGGAAGTGTTAACGCAATGGCTATCCAGCCGGATGGTAAGATACTGCTCGGCGGGTCATTCACCACATTTAACGATACGCCAGCTCAAAGGATAGTAAGGTTGAACAGCGACGGCTCGGTCGATAGTTCGTTCAATCCGGGACTTGGCGCAGATGATTATATTAGCGCAATTGCCGTTGCGGCAGATGGCAAGATTTTGATTGCGGGCTCGTTTGTTACCTATGATGGCAAACTGAGAAATCGCATTGCAAGGTTGAACCCGGATGGTTCGCTTGATCCGACTATCAATTTTGGAAGCGGCGCAAACAATTTCATCAACACCATTATCGTCCAGCCGTTTGATGGCAAGATTGTGTTAGGCGGCGGATTCACTGAGTTCAACGGAGAACCGAGGGTATCGCTTGTCCGGTTAAATGGCGGAATAAACATCGGCAGCGGCGTGTTCCGGTTTGACGATGTGGCATATTCAGTCGGCGAAAATCAGACCAGCGTGGCGCTTACAATAATACGCGACGGCGGAACAATCGGCTCTGTGGCAATTAATTTGATTACGCAAAATGGAACAGCAATTCAAGGAGTGGACTTTATCGCTCCGCAGACGCAGATCGTCTTTGAACAAGCCGAAACATTCAAGAAAATAACAATCCCGGTAATTGACGACAATGTTATCCGCGGAGACAGGCAGTTCTATGTTTCAATAACCAATGCGGAACAGACCTTAATAGGACAGCCATCAGCCGCAGTTGTCACAATCGTTGAAAACGACTGTATGATACAATTTGCGCAGGAAAACTATGCCACAAGCGAAGGAAGCGGAATTGCCAGAATAAGGGTTGAAAGAATTGGCGGCGTTAGCGAACAGGTCTCCGTTACCGCAATGACATTGACAAACGGAACCGCAACACCTGGTAGCGACTTTTATTTAACTACAAATGTTTTAATCTTCAGTCCGGGAGTTACTGTTCAGACATTTGACATACGGATAATAGACGACACGATAATTGAAGTTCCTGAAACTGTAAACGTGATGTTAACAAATGTTGTTGGAGCGGCTATTCTCGGACGTTCAAATGCCACGTTGACAATTGTGGACAACGATTTTGGTCCGGGCGCGCTCAGTCTGGCAACAAATGTTTACTATGTTCGCGAAGACGCAAACTATGTTAAGATACCGGTTTACCGCTTTGGCGGATTCTCCGGCTCAATTTCAATTCAGTACGCGACAACCCCGGGCACGGCGACGCCGAACCAAGATTACGCGCCGGCAAACGGCGTTCTGACATTTGCCGAAGGCGAAACCAATAAATCCATCACTATTCAAATACTTGACGATTCAATCGTTGAAGGCAACGAGACATTCTTCCTGACGCTGTCAAATCCGCAGGGTGGAGCCTCGCTAGTCGGCGCATCGGTTGTAACTATCAACATAATGGACAACGAATTTGCGGTTGGGACATTGAATTTCGGATTTAATATTGGAAGCGGCGCGAATGATTTTGTCCGTTCCGTTGCGGTTCAACCCGATGGCAAGATTTTAATCGGCGGCGCATTTACGGAATTTAATGGAGAGCCGCATAATCGGATTGCGCGAATTAATAAAGATGGCACAATTGATTCTCAATTTCTCGCGCCGTATCAAACTCTTGCCACTAATTTAATATTCACCAATGTTAACGGGGTTTATACGAATTTGCCTGTGATTATAACAAATACAGCCGCGCAGGGCGCTAATGGACTTGTAACGGCGCTTGCGATTATGCCGGATGGCAAGATAGCGGTTGGAGGGTTCTTCTCAACTGTTAATGAGACGAACAGAAATAGAGTTGCGTTGCTAAACAATATTGATGGAACCGTGGTTCAATATTTCTCACCGCCGAATAATATTAATGCCGGACTTTATTCAATAGCAGCGCAAAATGATGGCAAGTTGCTAATCGGCGGCGCGTTTAATTTGCCTCTATCCGGAATTGCGCGATTACGCGCCAACGGAACATTAGACGCCTCGTTTGATACCGGTAGCGGTGTAATAGGAAATGTTTACTCAATAGCGCTCTGGACAAATGGCGAGATTGTTGTGGGCGGCGACTTTACAACAGTGGCAGGGTTAAATCATTCGCGACTTGCGCGGTTAGGAAGTTCAGGGATTGTGGATAATACATTTAATCCTGTTATTGAAGGCGGCGCAGTCTTTGCTGTTGCCATTCAATCGGATGGGAAAGTGGTAATCGGAGGAATGTTCACAAAGGTTAACGGTATTGATTGCAACTATCTTGCAAGGTTAAATCGTGATGGAACCTTAGATACAACATTCTTGGCAAACAGCGGCTTTGATAATGTGGTTTACGCCCTTTACATTCAACAAAATGGAAAGATTATAGTCGGCGGCGACTTTATAACCGCTTGCGGAATAGGAAGAAATAGAATCGCAAGGCTTAATAGTGATGGCTCGCTTGACACTTCCTTTGATCCGGGACTTGGACCTGACAACACAGTCTATTCAATAGCCGTAGCGCCAGATGGCGGGATTGTAATCGGAGGCAGTTTTACGCAAGTTGGCGGATTTGACTGCAAAGGTGTCGCTCTGTTATACGGCGATCAACCCGCCCCTCTGTTCAGCGGAATTTCTGCTTTGCCGGATGGTTCTATCAGGTTAATTCTCAATGTTGTTTCAGGAACTTCGTATGCAATTGAATATTCAACTAATTTAGTTAACTGGATTCCATTTACAACCAATTCTGCAAGCAGCTCTGCGCTGATAATTACGGATACAAACAGTGTATCGGAAAAATTAAAATTCTATCGCGCTAAACAGTTAAATAAATAAAAGGTGATTTCTGGGCAAATGAGCAATAAAAACAGTTTTGAAAAATTTAGATTTGTGAATATGAAGAACAGGTCGTTGTTATTGAAAACAAAAGTCAGGGATTATCTGTTGGTTGAGGTAATCGCGATTTTGTTGTTTATCGCGTTGCCGGGATTCTGCCAGCCAATCAACGATAGTTTCACTAATGCATGGATATTGTTCGGTCAGACGGGGAAGATCAACGGGCAGAATACCGGGGCGACAATGGAACCCGGCGAGCCGTATCATTGGCCAGGGGCGGCGGGCAAATCGGTCTGGTATTCGTGGACAGCCCCTTATGACGGCGCAATTGTGTTTACAACCGAAGGGAGCAGGTTTAACACTGTTTTAGCCGCATACACCGGAACAAATGTGGCAAGCCTTACTTTGGTTGCAAACAATGATGACGCTGGTGGCGAAACCACAGCCAGTATGATTATGTTCAATGTAAAATCCGGTATTGAATACAGAATTGCTGTTGACGGCATTGGAAGTCAAAACAGCGGAATATTTTACCTTGGATGGTATTATTCAAGTCAGCAAACAAATCAACCGCCTCCGCCATTAGGACCAAATCAAGTTCAATTCTCGCAATATTCATACTCTGTTCAGGAAAATGCAGGGAGCATAACAATTACGGTAAATTCAGGCGGCGGAAATACAGGTCCAATATCCGTTAAATATGAGACGTTTAACAACACGGCGGTTGCCGGTCGCGATTATATCGCAAAAAGCGGTCAGATTACTTTCAACCAGGGAGAATCAAGCAAAACTATCACTATAATGGTTTTAGACAACTCAATCCGTGACCAAGACAGGAGTTTTGGGGTAAGGCTGTATGACCCACAGAATGGCGCTATTTTAGGGAGCGCAAACACCGCTATGATTACAATCATTGACAATGAAGCGGTAGAATCTCCAAGCCAAGCAGGACAATTTGAGTTCTCGTCTTTTACTTACAGGGTTACTGAAAGAGAAAATACTATTTCACGGACCGACCAATATAGAAGTATTCTGGGCGCGCTTGTTACGGTCAACAGATTAAACGGGAGCACTGGCAGAATTATGGTTGACTACGTGGTTACCAATGAACCTATATCGCAGCCTCCTGTACCTGGATTATATAGACCTGCAGTTCCATATCTTGATTATATACCCGCGAGCGGAACGTTAGTTTTCGATGACGGACAAACAAGCACAAATTTTATTGTGAATGTTAGTTCTGACTTCACATCAAACGGCACAGCAAGGGTATTATTGATATTGCAGAACCCGAGACCAGCGCCAGAAGAAGACCCGTCTCTTATAAAGCCAATATTAGGCGCTGTTAATAATTCCTATGTTGAAATTGTTGAAATTAGTTATGCTCGTCAATTTAGTATAGAAAGGGCAAATTACAGGGTTGATGAATATGGCGGCAAATCAATTACTATTGATGTAATTTTACCTGGTGGGGGCGAACCTAATGCCTGGGTAGATGTTGCTGTGGGAAACCCGTATTCGTTCGGACAATTAATTGCGGGTTCAGACTACGCAAGACCTAATGAGGATTTTACGCCTGCTCAAACAGTGCGGCTTGACTTCGGCGCTCCTAATATCACCAGACGGACAATTACCGTCAATATTCCTGATGATACCCTTGTTGAATTTAACGAGGATATACCGATTTACTTATATGATGCGAACGGTCGCCCTATAAATAATCTCGCCAGGTATTGCACTGTTACAATTCTTTACGATGACCAGCCGCCTGGCGCTGCCGATAGGGATTGGAATCCAGACAGAGTTCCATATACAACGCCGCCTTTTAATCTTGCGCCAGGGGCTAATGGTCCGGTGAATTCAGTGGCAGTTCAGAGAGATAATAAGACAGTAATTGGCGGAGATTTTACTGCGGTCAATACAACCCCAAGAAACAGAATAGCGCGGTTTAACGCGGATGGCTCGCTTGACTTGAGTTTTAACCCAGGACTTGGCGCTAACGATTCAATTTACGCATTATGGGTTCTTGATAACGAACAGATAATTGTTGCTGGAAACTTCACATCGTTTAACCGATATACCCGCAATAGAATCGCAAGATTAAATCCTGATGGTTCAGTGGATGATACATTTGATCCGGGTCTTGGTCCGAATGCTACCGTATACGCGGTTGCGGTTCAACCGGATGGCAAGATATTAATCGCCGGTCAGTTTACCACTGTATGCGGGGC
>JBMFQZ010000018.1:0-73561 GCA_049968335.1 Verrucomicrobiia bacterium | reverse complement strand
AAAAAACGGAGTGGTAAGTTATGATAATAAACACTAACACACAGGCGCAGGTTGTTGCGAACAACTTGCAGACACATACGGCGAAGTTAAACAAGTCGCTGGCGCGTCTCAGTTCAGGGTCAAAAATTGTTGATCCTGCGGACGATACGGGCGGTCTTGCGGCATCAGAACGGCTTGACGCTCAGGTCAAGCGCGTAGGGGCTGCAAACGCAAACATTCAAAATGCCGTCTCATTTACTCAGACTCAGGATGGGTATTTGAAGAAAGTATCGGCGGCGCTTGAGCGAATGGGCGAACTTGCGGTCCTGGCGCAAGATATAACAAAGAATGATGATGATAGAGCCCGTTATCAGGCTGAATTCGCTCAACTTGGAGCGTTTATTAATGACACTGCGACTAAAGAATTTAACGGAATCAGTCTCTTCTCCAATGCTACACTTGAAGTGACTATTGATTCTGACGCAAACAAGTTTGAGATGACCGGTATTAACCTGCAAACCACGACTTATACTGACGCTACAAGCGCCGATATAAGCACATTGGCAGGCGCAAAAGACGCTTTAAACAAGGTCAAACTGGCTATTGATCAACTAACTACAGACCGCGCAGTGCTGGGTTCATCGCAAAGCCGGCTGTTTGCGACTGCTGACCAGCTGTCAGTTTTGAAACAGAACCTTGAAGCCGCAAGTTCACGGATACGCGACGTGGATGTTGCTCAGGAATCAACTGAGTTTGCCAAAGAAAACATCCTCGTTCAGTCCGGCACGGCAATGCTTGCTCAGGCTAATCAGGTTCCTCAGGGCGTCCTCCGTCTCCTCCAATAATAAATACCTCCGGCGGCGCTCTGGTGCCCCTCCGACCAGAGCGCCCGTTTTTAACTTATGGGAACTTTATTTGCAGCAAATGCAACTGGCGGAGCGGTAATTGAAAAAAATGAATCAGATAAACCAATTACCGAGACAGGGACAATAAATTCTGCTGCAAATCTGTTTGCAAAAGGAGAGTATATTAAAGCGTGGGGCGAGGCGATTGAGGCAGTAATAGAGCGTCCGTTCAATCCGGACGCTTTTATTTTGCTCGGTTCAATCGCCAGTGTTACCGGCAATTTTGAACTTGCAGAGGAACTTTTTAACCTCTCAATTTCGCTCATTCCTAAAAATCCGGAGGCGCTCGGTATTAAGAAAAGGCTTTCTTCTTCGCCAGTAGCGGCTGAATTGGCACTTCCCTGTATTGACGAATTGAGAGAGGCAATAAAAAGAATAGACCAGTTGACAGTCTGTATTATTGCAAAGAATGAGGAAAAAAACATAGAAGGGTGTATAAAATCTATTCTGCCTGTTGCTTCCCAGATTGTTGTCGTTGATACAGGTTCGCAGGACGCGACGGCGCAGATAGCCCGCTCGATTGGCGCGGAAGTTTATAGTTTTGACTGGATAGACGATTTTAGCGCGGCGCGAAATTATGCGCTTAAAAAAGCCAGATGCGGCTGGGTGTTTGCGCTTGACGCCGATGAACAGATTACTTCAGAGGAGCACGAGAAATTGATTTCCCACCTGCGGAATCGCGCGGCGGTTGCATACAGGTTACCGTTGGTCAATGTCGGGCGAGAGATTGAGGGAGCCTGTTATGTCCCGAGATTGTTTAGAAATTTGCCCGGGATATTTTATAAAGGGAGAATTCACGAGCAAATATTTCCAACGATAATTCCGTTTGGCAAAAGGTGGGGATTAAATATGTGCGTTGGAACCGTTAAGATTAAACATTATGGATACAGACCGGAATTGACCAATGCCAAAGTTAATCGTAATTTACGATTGTTGACGATGGCTATTAATGAACAACCGCAAGATTCAAATATCTTGATGAATCTCGCCCTTGAACTTTGCCGCTCTGGCAAGGTTGATGAAGGGATTGAATACTATCAGAAGGCTTTTGAAGCATTAAGCAAAATGTCGGGCGATTCAATTACGCCCGAGATGCGCGAGACATTGCTGACTCAATACAGCACGTTTTTATTCTCAAAACAGAGATATGACGACATTGTCAGGCTTCTGACGTCAAAACTCGCCACAAATTATGGCGGGTTAAACGCTTCTCATCATTATTTGTTAGGCTATGCGTTTTATAAACTTAAAAAAATTGAGCAAGCGGCAACGGAGTTGAAGAATTGCATATCAAAACGCGACAAGCCGACTTACTCGCACGCCTTAGCTGAAATTCATAAAGGCGAACCGCACTACCTGCTTGCAATCTGTTATGCGGTTTTAAATAAAGTCAAAGAGGCTGATAAAGAGTTTAACCGCGCGATTCAACACGACCCGGAATCTTTAAAATACAATTATGACTATGCCCGGTTTTTAGCCGGTCACGGAGAACTTATTCGCGCTTTAGAATTATTGAACAAGGTTATTGCGGGAAATTCTACTAATCCGGCTGTGTGGCAATTAGGGGCGCGAATAGCGTTAAACAATCAGAATTTAGTTCCATTCGCGCTTGAGTGGACGGAAGAGGCGCTAAAATTTTGTCCGGAAAATCCTGAGTTGATCGAATACCGCGCCGACGCGTTGTTGTTAAATGGACGGATCGATGAAGCGATTGAGTGTTTTGAAAGACTCCCGATCAGCGCCAGACAACAGGCGTCACTTGTTTTCTGCGAAGTTATAAAAGGCGTATGCAACCGGTCGTATAATGAAGATAACGAGCGAACAATTAGTTTTGAACTGATAAAATTATACCGCCAGTGCATAAATTCCCGGGCGCTATCAGTAATTGATTGTTTCCACAACAACATCGGAGCGCTTCAACCAGCTTTGCCAACAGCCGCCCAGATTATCAAAAAAGCCCTGCTTGAGGCTGGAAATTCCTGATAATATTCTCGTCTTGGTAATTGTTAAATTAATTTCGTAATTTATTTATCTTTTGTTTGATCTGTTTTAAATCGTTATTGCTGATTCAAAATCTGCCAGATGCAGATATTCAATGATTCTCGCCACGCATTCCGACACTGACATTTTATCGGTTTGCAAAATTATTTCAGGATTTTGCGGCGGCTCATACGGGGCGGATATTCCGGTGAATTCTTCGATTTGTTTTGCTCTGGCTTTTGCATAAAGTCCTTTGACATCCCGTTTTTCGCACACTTCAACCGGCACATCCAGATAAACCTCAATAAACCGCCCCGGGGGCAACATTTGCCTTACCAGTTTACGGTCTTCCCGATATGGCGATATAAAAGCAGTGATGCATATAAAACCGGCGTCTGCAAAAAGTTTTGCCACCTCTCCGACTCTCCGTATGTTTTCTTTCCTATCTGAGGGCGAAAAGGCAAGGTCAGAGCATAGACCGTGACGGATGTTGTCTCCATCAAGCACATAGGCTTGTTTTCCCATATTGAATAGTTCCCGTTCAAGTTCTGTTGCAATTGTGCTTTTTCCAGAGCCAGACAATCCGGTTAGCCAGATAACAACGCCCGGGTGTCCATTGCGACGAACGCGGTTTTCGTATGTAACCTTGCCCCGTGTCCAATAAATATTTTTTGAACGTGCTTCGCTTACCGCTGTTGGCGAAGGATAATTATCTTCTAATACAATTCCGCCGCCGCTTACATCGTATCCATCCACTATGACGAACCGTCCCGTCTGCACAATTTTATCAACGACGTCAAACGCAATGGAGCGTTTGGTTTTAATTACTATATCAGCAACCTCGTATCGTCCAACTATTCTGTTATCACCTTCGCGTTTTATTTCCTGCAATGTTGAAGCATCAAGGACTTTTTCGATTTCAGAAATCTCGCATTCGGTCTCTTGAGTGGTTAGTTTAAGGATGTATTTTACACCTTTTTTCAAAGGATGCCGCCCGAGCCAGAAGATTCGCGCCTTGAACCAATCAAGTTCAACTGGAGGATTATCTTCTCTTGAAGCGATGAAACCGCGTTCTACAAATATCTGCTCGGTAAGAGTAATTCCGATGCTTTCGCCTGATTTTGCTTCATCTCTTGATGGGGCGTTCCACCGCTCAATTGTTTTTACGATACTGGTTTTCCCACCTGGTGAAAAAACGAGTTTATCGCCTGCTTTTAATGTTCCGCTTTCTACGCGTCCGGCAAGGATACGTCGTTCATCAAAGCGATAAACATCTTGGATTACAAATCGCAACGGCTTATCATCAGGAGATTGAGAGACTTTAAAATCGTCCAGCACTTCTACAACTGTTTTACCTGTGTACCAGTTCATCTTTGCGCTTTTTTTAGCAATATTGTCGCCATCGCGCGCAACGATCGGAACATAACTGACAGGCGTTATGCCTATCGTCTTCAGCCAACTGTTATATTCTTCCACTATCTGGTTAAATCTTTCCTCTTTATAATTTACAATGTCCATCTTGTTAACGAGGACCGCGACTTGCTTGATTCCTAACAGGTTCAAAAGGTAACCGTGGCGGCGCGAGTTTTCTTGCACTCCTTCGTTTGCGTCTATGATGATTAAGGCTGCCTCTGCATTGGCGGCCCCTGTAACCATATTTTTTATAAATTCCTTGTGACCTGGCGCGTCAATAATGACATAATGTCTTTTATCTGTTTTAAACCATATTTGAGCCGTGTCCACCGTGATGTTCTGGTCTCGTTCGCATTGCAAGGCATCCATCAGGTTTGCCCATTCAAAGGCTACGCCGCGGCGCTCGGCAGCATTTTTGAGCATTTCATATTTGCCTTCGGGAAGACTCCCGGTATCATAAAATAATCTGCCGACAAATGTTGACTTGCCGTGGTCAACGTGTCCAACGATTACAATCTTTAGTTGTTCAACTGAATGATTATTGTGGTTCATAAGTAATATTTTAATACAAGGTAAATATATCTTATCATTATTATAAATTATTATTAATATAAAAAACACTTAACTTGACTTTTTCCAAAAAGCGGTATCTTTATATATGCTGGTATAAAATGGTTTGGCTCCACGCGCAGTGCGTGGTAAGGGTTCAAACCGCCGGCGGTAAAAAGTGACAACCAAAAACTGGAAAAGGACAAACTATGTGCTGCGATGAAACAGTTGTAACGGTCGGCTGCGAGGTGCCGAATTTTGAAATGGAGGTATATGATCCGGTAAACCGCAAGTTCGGAAAAATCTCGCTGGAGGAACTCAAGAAGCAGGGCAAATGGACTGTATTGGTTTTTTATCCTGCGGACTTTACGTTCGTCTGCCCGACTGAACTTGCCGATCTTGCCGAGAAACAGGAACAATTGAAGAAACTTGGAGTGGAGGTAATTTCGGTTTCTACTGACACCAAATTTTCTCATCTCGCCTGGCGCGATTCCGAAAAATTGCTTGAAAATGTTAAGTACTTGATGGGCGCCGACCCGACCGGGAAGGTGAGCAGATTGTTTGGCGTTTATGATCATAATACCGGACTTGCGCTGAGGGGCACTTTTGTAATCAGTCCTCAGGGCAAACTTGTTTCTTCTGAGGTGAATTTTTACAATGTTGGCAGAAACGCCGATGAACTTGTTCGCAAGATGGAGGCAAACGTTTATCTTGCGGCGCATCCGGATGAAGCCTGTCCGGCAAAATGGAAGCAAGGCGCAAAGACCCTTAAGCCGAGCGAAGCTATGGTCGGCAAAGTCTATGAAGCCTTGAAGGGGTAATAAGTTTTCAAGATTATTAAAGCAACCGGCAGTGGCAACGCTGTCGGTTTTTTTATTGTATTGCGGCGCTAAATTCATAACCATAAGGGGCAGTTGAATTACATATAACCGTCGCGACGGAGCTTCTCAAAAGCGTCTTCGCTCTCTTTATCCTGGGCCCGTCCAGAGCGTTCAGGTGTTTTAGTATTTTTCAACTCTTCTATAATATCGCGAACGGTCTTTGCGTTTGATTTAATCGGGAATGTGCAGGGATAGCATCCGAGACTTCTATACCGTTCACCCTTTTCATTTGCGAAATAGAGCGGAATTACAGGGATTTTTTCCCGTTCAATATATTCCCAGATGTTGATCTCCGTCCAGTGGAGCAGTGGATGTATTCTTATATGAGAGCCTTTTTCAAAATCGGTTTTGAACTGGTCCCATAATTCCGGCGGCTGGTCTTCAACGTTCCATTCCATATTTTTATCGCGCGGACTAAAGTAACGTTCTTTTGCTCTGGTGGGCTCTTCGTCGCGTCTAACCCCCACGATAACTCCGTCAAACTGGTATTTATCAAGCACCGATTTTAGCGCGTCCTTTTTGAGCCTGCTGCAGCATTCAACTCTGGTTGCGCGACCGTTGGGATAAGTGCTTCCTTCTTGTAAAACCGCTTCGTTTTTTCCAACGATAAGTTTCAGATTCCATTCCTTTGCGAGTTTATCGCGGTATTCAATCATAGATGGAATCTTGTAGGTTGTATCAACGTGAACCAGCGGGAAAGGAACGTGTCCGAAAAAGGCTTTGCGGGCTAACCACAACAGCACGGTTGAATCTTTGCCAATACTCCAGAGCATCGCGAGTTTTTCAAACTTGCTGAAGGCTTCTCTGAATATATAGATGGATTGGTTTTCAAGTTTTGATAGGTAGTCCATAATTAATAGTTTTTTGAGGTTAGAATTGATTTAGATTAACACTTCCTTTTGAGGAATGTGTGAATTCCGCATTCTGTTTTTTGAAATCCTATCCAGCGTCCTGCTCGTTCATTTTCTTCCCCCGGAACGACGGAAGTGCAGGGCTTGCATCCAATGCTCTTGTAACCTTTGTCGTGAAGTTTATTATACGGGATGTTATGCTTCTTAATATACTCCCAAACCTGTTCTCTGCTCCAGTTCGCCAGCGGGTTAACTTTGACAATCTCTTTTTTCTCGCTTTCGTCAAATGTGTAAATTTCAATTATCCTGATATCAGCGCGAGTTTGACTCTGCTGACGCCGCAATCCGGTTATCCAGCAATCCAGGTTTGCAAGATGATTTTGCAAGGGAATAACTTTTCTTATCGTGCAGCATAAATCGGGGTCGCGCGCCCACAACGCGTCTCCATATATCCCGGATTGTTTTTCAAGGGAAAGTTCGCTTTTTAAAACAGTAATTTTTACGTTGAAGAATTTTTCAAGTTCGCATTTTAATTCTATCGTTTCATCAAACAACAGGTCTGTGTCAATTGTGAAAATCGGAAAATTAAGCCCAAGCGACTTTGAGATATGCATTGCGACCAGCCCGGCGCCTTGAAAACTTGTTCCTATTGCCGCGCGTGGTCCGAATTGTGACCATACCCATTGCAGTATTTCTCCAGTTGGAGCCTTTTCAAACCTGTTATTTAAACTGGTTATATTTTCAATTGGATTCATTTTAGCGTTCAGAAATTTTTTAAAAAATTGACCTGTTGCACCAGTCTCCGAACCGTTCTCCGGCTTTTCGTTCTTGAACAAATCTCTTGAACAGAGGATACAATTCAGAAGCCAGTTCGCTGTCTTTTACATTGTCTTTGTAAAGTCTGTTCAGACGCGAATTGGATTCATTGCCGCCTAAATATATCTGATATCTTCCGGGCGCTTTGCCAACAAACGCAATTTCAGCAGTATATGGTCTGGCGCAGCCGTTAGGGCAGCCTGTCATACGAACTGTTATCTCCTCATCCGGTATTCCAAGTTCTTCAAGTATTTGTTCAATCTGGGAAATTACCGATGGCATATACCGTTCAGATTCCGCAAGCCCCAGACCGCAAGTCGGCAATGACACACACGCCATTGACGCTTTTCTAACCGGTGACCCTTGATTCTCCACATCTATGCCATTCTCTTTAAAAATATTTGAAATATCGTTCTTATTCTTTTCATCAATGTTTGCAAGATAGAGACTGTTTGAAGGCGTAAACCTGAATTCAGGCGCAAATTCAGCGGCAATCTTTCTAAGGGCTGACTTGTATTTCTTCACTTCTCCGTCTTTTATTCTCCCTGTTTCTACAAATAATCCCAGATACCACTTTTCTTCAGATTGTTTGTGCCAGCCGAAGTTATCCCTTTGGCGCGTGAACTGAAATGGACGGGGCGGAGCAAATGAGAAGCCGACCAGTTTTTCAACCTCGTTTTTAAACCAATTTGCTCCTTTTTCCGCAAGCACATATTTTAACCGGGCATGTTTGCGGTTGGTTCTATCGCCATATTCTTTAAATACTAACAGCGCGGCGCGGGCTACATCTTCAACATATTCAGGCTGGAAAAAACCTATTACATCTGCAAGACGCGGATAAGTTTGGGCATTTCCGTGAGACCTTCCCATACCGCCGCCAGCAAGAAGGTTATAGCCAACAAGCGAGTTGTTTTCAACGATCGCAACAAATCCAAGGCAATTAGTAAACACGTCAATGTCGTTCAACGGCGGAATTGCAAAAGCTACCTTGAATTTTCTCGGTAAATAGGTTTTCCCGTAAAGCGGGTCTACAAATTCGGAATATTCCGGAGAATTTAAATCAATCTGTTTGCCTTCAACCCAGATATCATAGTATGCAGGGGTCTGCGGCAACAACGATTTAGAGACCTTTACCGCGTCCCGATATACCTTTTCATAAATAGGATCACTGACCGGGATCGGCGGCGCCATTACATTTCTCGCAACATCGCCGCAAGCTGCAAGCGTGGTCAGAAGCGCCTCGTTGATCCCTTTTATCGTTTTTACAAGATTCTTTTTAATCACTCCGTGAAATTGAATGCTCTGCCGCGAGGTGATTCGCAAAGTCTTGTTCGCATATTCATCAGAAAGCCTGTCAAGAGTAAGATATTGATTTGGTGAAATAACCCCGCCCGGAATCTTGACCCTAACCATAAAAATAAATTTTTTGCCATACTGCCTCAGGTCGCGATCGTCTTGCTGATAGATTCCGTGAAATTTTAAAAATTCATAGTCTTCGTGGGAAAAATTATCCACGCTATCATCGGAAAGTGAATGTGAAATTGAACCTGATAGAGCAGGGGATGACTCTTTCAGCAGTTCATTTTTCGTTCTATTCTCTTTAGTTGTATTTTCTAACATAAGTAAATCAATTATAATACTTATATATAATGAGATTTTTTATTCTGTCAAATTATTTTGTTAAAATTTTTGTTGATACATTTTTATAACTATCTGGTGTATAATGTTTTTAATTAAGATTTAAAATGAACGCTAAAAGAATATATTATTTTGACAACAATGCTACGACGCAACCTGCGCCAGAGGTAATTGAAATTGTACAGGATTGTCTAAATAAGTATTGGGGAAATCCTTCAAGCGGTTATGACTTCGCAAGAGGGGTAAAACAGATGATTAAAGCCGCGCGACAGAACATTGCAGCGCTGTTGAATGCTGCGCCGGGTGAAATTGTTTTTACAAGCGGCGGCACTGAAAGCATAAATTCCGCAATTTACAGCGCGATTAGTTGCAACGAGAATAAAAGACACATTGTAATCTCTTCTGTTGAACATCACGCGACTTTAAATTTTGTTAAGTCTCTTGAGATAAAAGGATTTAAGATTACTTTTCTGCCGGTAAATTCCGAAGGTCTAATTGATTTGAAGATTGTTGAGGAGGCAATTACCAAAGATACAGCAATTGTTTCTGTGATGATGGCAAACAACGAGACTGGGGTTATTTACCCTGTGGAGGAAATTGCCGCTATTTGCCGCGCGAAGAAAGTTTTATTTCATACGGATGCAGTTCAGGCTTTAGGAAAAATTCCTGTTGATGTCAAAAAAATGGGGGTAGATTTTCTGTCAATATCCGCGCATAAAATTCATTCTATTAAAGGGACTGGGGCGCTTTATGTACGGGCGGGGAGACCGTTTAAACCTTATATTATCGGGGGGAATCAGGAGCAGGGAAGACGAGGAGGCACAGAAAACACGCCCGGCATTATTGCCTTTGGAAAGGCGGCAGAGATTGCGTTTAGCCGTATTGGTCAAGTTGACAGAGTGAGACGGCTTCGCGATAAATTAGAAGATAGCCTGTTAAGATTGATCCCCGGAACCTATTTGAACGGGGCTAAAAATTGTCGCATACCAAACACAACGAATATTTCATTTAGTTTCGTAGATTCCGAATCAATATTGTATGAACTTGACAAGGCTGGCGTTTGCGCGTCAAGCGGCTCTGCGTGCTCAAGCGGCGGTATTGAACCATCGCACACTTTGCTTGCAATGGGGTTATCAAGGCAAAGGGCTAAGAGCGCGATAAGATTTAGCCTAAGTTATTACAACACGGAAGAAGAGGTTGATTATCTGATTTCCATACTGCCAGACATTATTAAAAAACTACGGGCAAACTCGCCGTTGATTTTTCAGTTATAAAATTGTTGATTTAGTGGATACAAATCGTTAATCTTTGTAAAAACACGAAGAGAAATTATGAAAATTATAGCGAAAATTATCCTGTTGTTGGTCTCAGGCATCGCGCTTTGCGCGCTAACATTAAATGCGGCGGAAGCAAAAAAAATCAAGGTGTTATTAATTACCGGAGATGACGTTTCTGTTCACAACTGGCGAGAGGTTTCATCCGCAACGCGGGAGGCATTAAATGAAAGCGGCAAATTTGATGTGAAAATCTGTGAAGACCCCGCGATTCTGGAATCAGCCTCCGCGTTGAAACATTACGATGTTATTTATATGGCAATGTATAATGCGTCAACGCCGACATTGAGCGAGATCGCTAAGAATAATCTTGTTGATTTTATCAAAGGCGGCAAAGGTTTTGTTGTAAGTCATCTTTCAAGCGCTTCATTTAAGGAGTGGGATGAATTTAAAAAGATTTGCGGCAGATATTGGGTTATGGGAAAGTCTGGACACGGACCGCGCTCGGTTTTCAAGGCTAAAATAGCAAATGCCGATCATCCGATTACAAAGGGGATGACGGATTTTGACCAGGATGATGAACTTTACGCAAAATTGCAGGGCGACGCGCCAATCACCGTTCTTGTAACGGCCGATTCAGACTGGAGCAAACAAACCGAGCCGCTGGCGTTCACTTTGCAATACGGGCAGGGACGCGTTTTTCACCATACCTTCGGGCACGACGGAAAGGCGGTTAACAATCCTCCAGTTAAGAGACTTATTGTCCGCGGAACTGAATGGGCGGCGCGCGGAAGCGTGGAATAAGTTCTTGTTTTATACATTTTTTTATAAAAGCGTCTCTACTCATAAATTTACCCAGATCACTTAATTAGAACGGCAAACCGACTGCGAAGTATCGGGAGGCGAGATTTTTTCATCACTTTAGCAAAGCCATATTGATTAGAATAAAAATACAAACTGCAATCGTAACTGCGTTATTTCGCGCAATTTCAAATAGGCAGGTTTAAATATCAAATATTTTAGGTTAATTACCGCTTTTGGTTTGTATAAATTTAATGGAGAATTTATATTAGGTCTATGCAAATGCGAAGGGTAATAACCGCGCTTTGTGTCATAAACCTGATATTGATTGCCGGGATCGGTTACCTCTGGCATTTGTATTTAAAGGAGAAGGATAAACAACAAGTTGAGGTTGTGACAAAATATGTTACCAATACTTTAAAAAAGGTCATAGTCAGAAATCCGGAGATTCCTTTTCCCACAAATATGTTTACGCTTTTCCGCCGATGGCAGGATATTGAAGCCAGTGAATATCCTAAATTTATTGAAAATCTGAAGGCATTCGGCTGCCCAGAGGATGTGATTAAGGACATTATTATTACTGATGTGGCTCGTTTATATAAAGCAAAGCGGGATGCAATTCTGGCGAAGAATCCGCCAAAATTCTATTTAAGCGGCGGATACAGCAGCGAGGTTAAAAACCAATTGGAAAAACTAAGACTTGAACAAAAGGCTTTGATTAAAGACCTGCTTGGCATTGACTACGACAGCGAGGTTGAAAAACTGCTTGCCAAAGATGAAGATACAGAGCCTGATCTGTTTCTTGATTTTCTATCGCAGGAAAAACAGCAAAAGGTTCGCCAGATTATGAATCAATATAAGGCGAGGCTTCAGGCTGTGGAAGACCGTTGCTGGGGAATTTATTTGAAAGATGATTATCGCGAATTGAAGGAGATAGAAGAACAGAGAGACAGGGCGCTGGCTGAAGTATTATCCCCTGAAGAACTTAATGAGTACAATTTGAGGAACTCGGAATTAGCGTCTGATCTTAGAAACAACTTCCGTGATGTAAATCTTACTGAGGATGAGTTTAGAAAAATTTATCAGGCGCGAGTAGAACTTGAGAAGAGGATTAAACTTTCGGCAGAATCTGTCGGGGCTGAAAGCGGCGAAGACCCGTATAAGAAATATTACGACGATTTGAAATCAATTCTCGGGAGCCAACGTTACAAGAAGTTTGAGATGTCGCAGTCGCCCGATTATTATTATTTAGCAAGATTTGGCGAGCGATTTAATTTGCCAGAAACTTCGGTTGAAAAGTTGTATGATTTTAAACAGGCTTTGCAGCAGGAAATCAATTATCTAAATGGAAATAAAGAACTTACCCCGGAGATGCGCGAAAGCATAGCGGCGGCGTTAGCAAAGGAGAGTGAAAAAACGCTTAAAAGCATAATGGGCGATGTGGCTTACAACGCATATCTTGAATACGATGATGATTTTAAATTGATGTTTGAACGATTGGTGTCGCCGCCTGAACCTGAAAAAGAAGAAAAGCCGCAACATCCCGCTCAAAGCACGAACGCTCCATTCCCGCCGCCATTTACCTGGATGCCAACTCCATTGCCGCCGCCTCCGCCATCGCCTACGCCATTTCAGACAAGGTGAATCTTATCCTCTTCAATTGTTTATTTCCCATAAACAGAGCAGTCCATCAGCCCCGGCGCTAAGCAGTGATTTGTTGTCGGTTAACCATCGGGCGTCGGTTATTTTTCCGCTATGCAGATGAAGCCGCAGTTTTTTAATTTGACTGAGAGATTCCGAATCGTAGAGATAGAGATAGTTTAGAGATGATATTGCGGCGATAGTCTTACCATCGGGAGAAAAACGGACGATTTCAAAAGATTCGCGCGGCGCGGTTCTCTGACGGAGTTGTTTTTCTTCTTTGAGACTGTTAAAATCAACTGTTTTAATGATGTTATCCGGGTCAACGCTATAGAGCCGGTTGCTGGAATAGTTATAGCCAAGGGCGATAATTTTGTTTCTGTGAGCCTGTGTCATCCGTTCAAGTTTTCCGGATGGCACAGAGCAAATTGTTATAATTCCGGATTCGCTTGCAATAGCAATGGCATTTTTGTCCGGCACAAAGAGTATGTCTGTTATTGGTCCAATTTTTGCTTTTATCTCAGAAACAAATCTGCCTGAAAGAACATCCCACAAAATGACTGTTCCATTTGCATCGCCGCTTGCTGCATACCGCAAGTTTGAGAAAGAAAGGCAGGTTATTGAGGTTTTATGACTTTCCCATTGGGTCAATTTTTCAAACCCGGCAATGTTATACAATCCGACCGTGCCGTCTTCAGTTCCAATAAGGAATTGTCTGCCGTTAGGCGATAGTGCGAGCGAACTGATTTTTCCGTTCCCTAATCTACCCTCGCGCGCAATGCTTCCATTGCGGATATCTATCATATTAATAGACCCATTGACATCTGCGACAACCGTCCATAATGAGTCAAGGGTAGTATTCAAACAGGTTAGTGGTTGTTTAAACTGACGCACAAGTTTCCCCGATGGCTGTTCTAATATGTTTTGTTCCGCCCTGGCGATAATGGATTTTGCTGGCTGGTTAGTATTTGAGAGACTGGTTGAATTAGAGTTTTTAGAAACAACAGTCTCGGCGGACTTTTGATGGGTTAATTTTGCTGTCTCGTTTGAACCTCGATTCGTTGTTTGTTGTTGAGATACCGTTGATGAACTGGATTTATCCGCAAGGTTCAGGTTAAATACCTTGTGAGTTATCATCATAAATAGGATGCCGCCGGCAAATCCTAAAAGCAAAATGCCAACGGCGATTTTAATTAAATCGGAGAGTCTTACAGTTGATATAGTTGTGTCTGGTTCTGGTTTGTTTTGAGCGGATATTTCCGGGCGATATTCTGTTTGAACATAGTTATTTACAGGGTTATTAATGAGTTGTTCGGATTCAGAATCTGTTTTTGCTCTGGCAGATTGTTCATCAATCAGATCAATCCAGTTAAGCGTGTTTTTATAATCAAGAGGGCGTTTTTCAGGGGATTTTTCCAAACAGGCTTGAACAAAGTTCTCCAGCGCTTCAGGGATGTTGTTCTGGATTCCCGACAATCTTTCCAATAACGGTTCGGGTTTAACATTGTGAATCTGATATTCAATATCGCCTTTATAAAAAGGAGGCGTTCCTGTAAGTAATTCATAGAGAGTCGCGCCAATGGAGTAAATATCGTCGGCAGCCGTTGCAGGCAGACCGGAAGCTTGTTGCGGGCTGATAAAATCAAGTGTGCCACCGCCAAAGCCAAGCCCACGTTGCGCAAATGAGGTTTGTTGCGCAATTCGCGCAATGCCAAAATCAGCGAGCTTCAATCTATTTTCTTTGTCTAATAACAAATTTGACGGTTTTATATCGCGGTGAACAATATTTTCGCTATGAGCGTATTGAAGCGCGGATATTAACTGGCGAACGAGCGGACTCAAAAACTCCCAACTTAAAACGCCATTAGACCTTAACAATCTTATCTGATGAAGGTTTGAACCGTCCACATATTCCATTGCCACAAACGGTATTTCGCCCGGCTCTTCATACAGGTCATAGACTCTGACGATATTTGGATGTGAAAGTTTTCTGCTCCGATGCGTTTCTATTCTTAAATGTTCTATGGATTCAATGCTATTGGCGATTTTTGGAAGGAGAAATTTTAATGCGACAAATTCCCGCAGTCGCGAATCATAAGCAAGCCAGACCTCTCCCATTCCGCCGGAGCCGATTAAATGTTTTAGACGGAATCTTTTTCTGCCCGCCCAATCTCCGGGTTTCAATCCGCAACGAGAATTGCGCTCGCTATGGTAGCCGTTATTGTGGCGATGGGATTCCATTGAGTTAAAGTTATCAGAACCACAAGCGCTTGACAAGAAACAGAGAAATTAAAGGGGGTTACTTTTGACCGGGTTTTTTCACAAAGGCGCTGAAATTCGTCAAACCGGACTCCTTTGCTGAATCTAAAACCTTTATTATCTGTTCAAATGGAGCCTGAGCGTCTGCCCGAATTGCGATCCCCTGAGCCCCGTTTATTTTGCTTTCTTGAAATTTTTTCTTAAGGTTATCAAGCGTCAATGGAAGACCATCAATTCTAAAATAGGGAGCCTGTTTATCAATCTCAACAATTATAATGTTAGGTGAATTAACAGAAACGCCTTCCTTCGCCTCTTTAGATTCAGGCAAAGTGATGCGAACAGACGGGTTTTGTTTAAACGTCGTTGTGACAATCAAGAATATCAAAAGAACGATTAATATATCTATTAACGCCACTATAATGACTGTTGGCGCGGAGCGTTTACGTTTGTGATAAAACTCCATATCAGGTTTGACCTATTAAGTTGTATTGACGACGCAAAAACTCTGAACAGAGCGATTCCATTTCAACAACCATTGATTCTACTTTGTTGTTGAAATAATTCCAGGCTATAAGGCAGGGAATTGCGATGAGTAACCCTAGTAATGTTGAATTGAGGATAACAGCAATTCCAGTTGCAAGAGTTGTCGGATCAGGGATGCCGGTTTTCCCAAGGTCGCTAAAAAGTGTCATCAGTCCAAATATCGTTCCCACAAGCCCCAATAGCGGCGCAATGCCAACTACAATTTCAAGCACCACAAGCCCGCGTTCAAGTTTTACGATTTCCTGTCTGGCGTGAGTTTGCAAGGCTTCTATATTTTCTTCTTTAGGCCATTTTAGATGTTCAATTGCGATTAGAATTAAGCGGCTTAAGCTTGAAGGATTTTCTTCACAAACCCGTTGTAGCATTGAGAGTTCGTCATTGGTATGACAGGAATTTACCGCTGAGACAACCGCCGGCGGCAGAACTTTGTTCCATCTTAACGCAATTGCCCGCTCAATTATAAAAGCAATTCCGACTACCGACGTTATAAGCAAAATAATTATAAATAGAATTTCCATAAATGCCTTTTAATACTAACAAACTTCAATGAAAATAATATCCAGTTAATAATAATTCAAATCAAAATAAATATTGCTGGAATTGCTAATGAAATTGGTCTTTAATTGCGTAAATCAAAATTGATATGAAAAAGAAAATTACTCTAACCTTATTAGCGGTCGGTTTTATTTTATTAAATGCAGCCGTCGGACAGGATTGGGTCTCATTATTTGATGGCAAGTCGTTAAACGGATGGAAGGCTGCGGAAAATCCAGATTCATTTAAAGTCATTGACGGACAAATAGTGTGTGACGGCAACCGGGCGCATCTGTTTTATGTGGGCAATGAGGGCAATGCGGATTTTAAAAATTTTGATGTTGAATTTGAATTCAAGGCAATTCCTGGGGCAAACAGCGGTTTTTATTTTCATACCGCTTATCAGGAAAAGGGATTTCCATCAAAGGGATTTGAAGCGCAGGTCTATAATTCGCCGTTTCAATCTGGCGACTATAGGGAAAACAAGTTGACAGGAAGTTTATATGGAATCCGCAATGTCTATAAACCTATTGCGCGCAATAATGAATGGAACAAAATGAGAATTATTGTCACGGGAAAACAGGTTAAGATATTTGTTAACGATATTCTTGTTGTTGATTATGTTGAGCCGCTTGAACCGCCGTTTGGAACAACGCGTCCGGGAAGAAGACTTGACCACGGCACTTTTGCTATTCAATGTCACGACCCCAACAGCAAAGTTTATTACAGAAACATCAGAGTCAAAAAATTGCCGGATGATTTGAAATCGGAAGAGACACCGAAAGAAAAATTTTCAGACTATGAGATGGAAATCATACGGCTCGGCTCGGCTAATTATCCGGTCGTGAATTTGCATTCCCATTTAAAAGGGGGACTGACGATTGAAGAACTTCTAAAAGAATCGCGGGCAAGCGGCGTGTTTTACGGCGTCGCGGTAAATTGCGGTCTTGGTTTTCCAATAACAAACGATGCAAGTGTAGTGGCTTTTTTAGAGCAAATGAATGATAAACCTGTTTTTATCGGTATGCAGGCGGAAGGCAGGGAATGGGTAAAACTGTTTTCAAAAGAGACGATTAAAAAGTTTGATTATGTATTTACTGACGCGATGACAATTGTTGACAACAACGGCAAACGGATGCGGCTCTGGATTCCAGAAGAGGTTGGAAAAATAACGGATAAAGAGGCATTTATGGAAATGCTTGTAGAAAGGACTGTTAAAATTTTAAATACCGAACCCATAGATATATATGTAAACCCTACCTATCTGCCCGAGCAGATCGCAAAGGACTACGATACCCTCTGGACAGAGGAAAGGATGAAAAAGGTGATTGATGCTGCCTCTAAAAATAAAATCGCAATTGAGATAAACAGCCGTCTTAAACTCCCATCAATCAAATTCCTAAAACTGGCTAAAGAAGCAGGATGTAAATTCACTTTCGGAACAAATAACGCCGATAAAAATATTGGCGACCTGCAGTATTGCTTTCAGGTTATAAAGGAATTGAATTTGAAATGGCAAGATTTCTGGCTTCCGACGTTAAAGACAAAATAATCTCAAATTCTTAAAGCAATAGCGGTCTGTCTTCAGAGCGAGCGAAATATAGTCGCTTTCACTTGCTGGACAAAATTCTGTTCTCATACAGTGAAGCAAAGGCGGGCAAACTCACCAAAAAATAGCGCGATTTATTTTTTTAATTTCTAAAGAATTCAAGGAGTTAGCCGATAATAAAAGCGAAGATGAAAATTCGGCGGCTGGCAGCCTGAAAGAGCCAGCGAGGAAAACGGCAGGTGCCTCAAATAAGTCCTGCCAGGGCAGCACGGATGCTGCTGAATAAATCCCCGAAAGGGGTGACTCACGGAAGGAGTCCAGTATGGTAATCAATACAAACATATCGGCTGCGAACGGCGCACGCTTGCTCGCGGAATCAACATCAATGTTGCAAAAATCACTTGCTCGTCTATCTTCGGGCTCAAAGCTTGTGAATCCTGAAGATGATGCAGCGGGGCTTGCGGTCTCAATCCGCTTTGATTCCCAGATAAACAGGAACAATGCGGTTCTGTCTAATATAGCCAATGCGCTTTCATTCGGGCAAACCCAGGACGGGTATTTGCAAAAAGTGCAAAAGGCTCTTGACCGTATGAGCGAGCTTGCCGTCTTATCGCAAGACGTTACAAAGACTGATAATGATCGGGCGCTGTATGACAAAGAGTTCAAGGCGTTGGCTGCGTATATAACAGACACTGCCACGAAGGATTTTAACGGCATAAGTCTGTTTGGTGGCGCCACATTGAATGTGACTGTTGATAGCGATGCTAACACATTCGCGATGGCTGGAATAAACCTTGGCGCGACGGCATATACCGATGCGACCGGGGCAAGCGTTGATACCGCTGCGAATGCTGCGGCTGCGCTTGGCAAGGTGAAAGCGGCTATAGACCAGCTTGCTTCCGATCGGGCAACGGTCGGTTCAAACAACTCGCGACTCAGCTATACCAGCGAGCAGGTTAGCATCCTGAATACAAACCTGACGGCATCTAACAGTCGCATTAAAGATGTGGATGTTGCTGAGGAGAGCGCGCAATATGCCAGATACAACATCCTCGTTCAGGCAGGAACGGCGATGCTTGCTCAGGCAAATGCGGTCCCTCAAGGAGCCTTACGTCTGTTACAATAATACGGCAGCCCGCATAATACCACGAACCCGAACGGCGCAGAAGCGCCGTTCGCGTTTTTTTATGCCATTTTAAAATATTTACCTTCTAATTCCCGGGTTCTAATTCAATTCATTTTTAAAAATCAAACTTCAATTCATGGATTCCGAACAAGCCGGCAAAATGCATTCTGGGATGGGATGTAATTTAATAAAGAGGCTTGAATGGGGCGCATCAACCTGCGATGCGGTTGTTATAATATCAGGCTTTGCAATTCGCTGAACAAGCAGATCTGTAATTAATCCTAATGATTCGGGCTGATATTTTTAATTGATCATAATTTTAACAGGATATTGTCTAATGCGGGAGAACAATAGAATTATTGACCGGCTTGTTTCAGGTATTCTATTTGGAAATTTTTTTTATAAAAAATAGCACTTTAATCAAATGTAATTTCTAAAGATTTTTAAAAGTTAGCCGATAAATGAATTGAAGGTTAAAACGGCGGTCGGCAGCCTGAAAGAGCCGGCGAGGAAAAAGGTGGGAGCCTCCGAGAAAGACCCGCCAGGGCGGCAGGGATGCCGCTCACCCCCGCAAGGGGAGACTCACGGAAGGAGTCAAATATGGTAATCAACACTAACATATCGGCTGCGAACGGCGCACGCTTGCTCGCAGAGTCAACATCAATGCTACAGAAGTCGCTGGCGCGGCTCTCCTCCGGTTCCAAAATTGTGAACCCGGAAGATGACGCCGCTGGTCTTGCGGTTTCAATGCGTTTTGACGCGCAGATTAACCGCAACAGTGCCGCAATGTCAAACGTTGCGAATGCCCTCTCATTGAATCAAACACGGGATGGCTATTTGCAAAAAGTCCAGAAGGCGCTTGATAGAATGAGCGAACTTGCTGTTATGGCGCAGGACGTGACCAAAACAGATACAGACAGGGCGCTCTATAACAAGGAATTCCAGAGCCTTGCCTCATTTATTACTGATACGGCAAGCAAGGAATTCAACGGGGTCAGCCTCTTTGATGGCGCTACGCTCAACGTGACGGTTGATAGCGATGGGGCAACATTTGCTATGGCTGGTGTTAACCTCGGCGCGACGGCTTATACCGACGCTACCGGGGCAGCCATTGACACAGCCACAAATGCCGCCAGCGCGCTCACTAAAGTTAAAGCCGCGATTGATCAGCTCGCAACTGATCGAGCAACTGTTGGCGCCAACAACGAGAGGTTAAACTATACAAGCGAACAGTTGAGTATTTTGAACACTAACCTGCAGGCGTCTAACAGCAGAATCAAAGACGTTGACGTCGCAGAAGAGAGTGCTCAATTTGCCCGTTACAACATCCTGGTACAGGCAGGCACAGCGATGTTGGCGCAGGCAAATGCTAGCCCGCAATACGCATTGCGTTTGCTCCAATAACATTTTGGAGAAACGGGTAGCATTAACTCGGACGGCGCTCGGGCGTCGTCCGAGATTTAACAATTAATAAACTAAATAAAACGTAATATGGCTGGAATGGATTTAGGTTTGTCGGGTCTGGTGTCCGGTTTTGACTGGCGGACGTTCATAGACAAGATGATTGAAATTGAACGCCAGCCTGAAACCCGTCTCCAGAGCGAAAAATCAACGCTTCAAAGCAAAAATTCGGCTTTAAGCAATTTAAAAAATCAATTAAATTCGCTTAAGTCAAAAATTGACGCTTTGAACGACAAATCACTATTCTATTCCAGACAGGCATCGGTTTCTAATTCAAATATTGCTCAAGCAACCGCTTCAGCGGGGGCGCCGGTAGGTTCGTATCAAATTTCAATCACTCAATTTGCCACATCTTCATATATAAATGGCAGCGCCGATGTTGGAGCTAAATTGAGTTCAACAAGCGATGTTTCAGGAGTAATTATTGGCAGCGCGCCATTCTTTCCGTCAGTTACCGCCGGCACTTTTACTGTGGACGGGAAACAGATTCAGATCGCCACTACAGATACTTTACAGGACGTTTTTGATAAAATAAGCCAGGCAACTAATGGAGATGTAACGGCATCGTATGACCCGCAAACTGACAGCATAGTATTATCAAAAGCTTCTGGAGAACTAATCCTTGGCAGCGCCTCCGACACAAGCAACTTTTTACAGGCAGCAAAATTATATAATAATGGCACTAATACTATTAGTAGTTCGGATTCTTTAGGAAGGGTAAAATTAGATTCAAGTCTGACTTCCGCAAACTTTGCCACACAAATTGCAGGCAGCAGCGGCGAGTTTAAGATAAATGGCGTTTCAATCACCTGGAACACAACCGATACGGTCAGAGATGTTCTGAATAGAATAAATAGTTCAAACGCAGGCGTAATTGCAAGTTATGACGCAACATCAGATAAATTTGTCCTCACAAGCAAATCAACCGGCGATTTAAATGTTGTTGTTGAAGATGTTACGGGAAATTTTCTTGCCGCAACCGGACTTTCTAACGGCGCATTAACTCGCGGACAGGATATGCTTTTTTCAATCAATGGCGGGGCTCAATTGCGGAGTTCTAAAAATATTATTGATGAAAATGTTTCTGGAATTAATGGGTTAACAATACAACTGACAGATACTAATAGCGCGCCGGCTAATTTTTCCGTAACTGTTTCCAATGACACAAGCAAGATTAAAACAGCGATAAACGACTTTATAACCGAATATAATAAAACACAGTCGTTGATAGCGACCCAAACGGCGGTTACAATAGGCAGCGATGGGAAGGTAACTACCGCTGTATTGACAGACCAGCCGGAAGTGGAGTCGATTGCCTCGCAAATGAGGTCAATGGTGAACGGACTGCTCGCTGATGATTCGTCTGTTATAAAAAGGCTTGAACAACTTGGAATAGTCTCTAATGGAAACGATAATACTCTGGTGCTTTCTGATAGTTCAAAACTGGATGACGCGCTGAACAACAACCTCAGCGCTGTTCAAAATATATTTACAAACGCTGACACCGGTTTAGCCACAAAATTAAGCTCATACCTTAATTCCATAACAGGAGAGGAGGGGTTAATCTCAAGGCAACAGAGCTCAATCAGCAAACAGAGCAAATCAATTGATGACCAGATTAGCGCTATGGAAAAACGGATTGAATCAGACCGCCAGAGAATGATTGATAGTTTTATCCAGATGGAGGAGGCTCAGGCAAAAATTAATCAACAACTTCAATTCCTCGCTCAAAAATTCGGTTTTACCACAAGTAGCAGTTAAAAATTGTTAAACTTTTTATAAAAAATTCCGATATTAAACTATGACCAATGCCTGCCTAATAGAAGTTGAACGAAAAAATAAAAGGGCTGCGGAGATAAAAATCGCAGCCCAGGGTTTTTGGTGGGGAAATGATGCCAAAAAAGCGGGCGTTGACAGTTTGTGCGGGTGGGAAGCAAGGAAGAAAATGCTATCTGAACTGCACGGAGAAACACTGTTATACGCTAATCGGCTGGTAGCTGAAGTCAAGGGGGTATCAGCCGATTTCAAATTTTCTTCATCTCAGGAAATTGCCAGCTGGTGGAGCACTTTTATCTCGCGCTTGCAGGAACTGTTTGTTAGAATAAACCTTATATTGGAAAATGTAGATACGCCCACTGACTTGAAAGATCAGATTGAAATGAAAATTGATAAATTCTCAACCATAGTATGCTACGGGGAAACTGTGCTGCTTTATGGAGATTTAACTCTCCTGAATAAAAATATCGCATTTTCCAGATTGCTATCGGAAAAGATCGCGCCGCTGGCAGAAAATATATGTTACGACTTAAAAACCGTGAATATTCCTGAATAATTCAGTATGGCATCGCCACTCCAAATTAATGACAGCAATTCACCTCTAATTAAGCCTGTTCTATTATTGTTGTCTTTGACCGGAATTCTTCTCGTTTCAGGCTGCGCAACTGTAAATCTTTCTGACACAGTGATTGGGCCGGACTATATACCTTCAAATGTTTACACAAATGCTGCTGCGCCGGTTAAACCAATCCGCAGGGTGGCTGTTTTACCACTTACAACTTCTGGCAATGATATAAATGCTAATTATATCTATAAAAATTATCAGCCTGTATTGATGGGGGAGTTGTTTAAGGTCAAAAAATTTGAGGTTTTTGAAGTAAATCCGGATCTGTTGCGTGAACTCACCGGGAAAAAAGAATGGGGCGCGGAAGAAAAACTGCCGGTGGATTTCTTTACCAAATTGCGAGATTCAACCGGGTGCGACGCGGTAATTTTCCCAAAGGTAACGGTTTATAAACCTTATCCGCCGGTGGCAATGGGAATGAATATAAAACTTGTTGAATGCGAAAGCGCGAGAATACTCTGGTCGTGCGATGAGGTGTTTGACGCAGGAGTTGGACCGGTGGCAAACTCGGCAAGGAGATATTATCAGACACAGTTGAACCTCAACGCGCCAGGTTCGGATTCAAAGACAATATTGAGAACCCCGAGGCAATTTGCTCAATATGTTTGTTATGAACTGCTAAGGCGATTGCCGGAATGGGGAAGAAAACAAAATTAATTAAAGATTTTTGAAATACTGCCGATAATCAAAGTAGAAAGGATTTTGAAATGCCTGCCGTAATTATGAGGGTGTGATATGCAAACGAATCCAGCAAATGGTCCAACGCAAGTGTTCAGACCGGTTACTCCACCGCCTCTTACACAGGCGGCGAAGGATGATAAGGATCAGGTCCAGATTGGACAGGCAATCGCCCTTAAGCAGGCTTTAGATGAAACGCCTGTCGCAAGGGTTTCAAAGATTGAAGAGGCAAGAGAACTCGTGGACGATCCTAAATACCCGCCTAAAGAGGTGATTGAGCACATTTCACATTTGCTTGCCATAAATTGGCCGCCAGAAATCGCCAATCAGGAGAATAACCAGAATAATCAGTAAGGAGGTCTATGAATAGAGTAAATCCGTTGCGTTCGTATCAGCAAATCTCAACACAAACGGCAACGCCGGGACAACTCGTGCTTATGTTGTTTGATGGGGCAATCCGGTTTTTAGAAAGGGCAAGAGTCGGCTTTCAATATGACGACCCGTTATTGTTCAATCAGACCATAAATGATAATATCTTGCGCGCACAAGATATTATAAATGAATTAAACGCCTCCCTTAATATGGAAGCCGGCGGAGAATTCGCCGCCAATATGCGGCGACTGTATGAATATATGAACTGGCGATTGATGACGAGCAATTTTAAGAAAGAGGAAAACGGCGTTGTAGAAATAATAGGTTACCTTACCACTTTGCGCGACGCTTGGGCAGAAATGCTGAGAAATCAAGGGCAATCTGAAGCTTTAGAAGTTAGCCGCCACACCTCAGCCGTTGTTTAATTACATCTAAATATAAATCAATGCCTGATTACCGGAAATTAAACGAGATTCTTGATAAATGGGGAGAATTAACAGAGAGGGAGCGGGTGTCAATTCAACAGGCAGATTGGGCTGGCGTTGAATTGGCGCAAAAGGAAAAAGCCGATCTTCAACCAATTATATCCGCTCATTTAAACAGCTTAAACGAAACCGGTAACGGAAATTCATATAAAAACACCCTTCAATGGAAACAGGTCTTAAATAAAGTCAGTCAACTTATTGAATCTGAAAAGAAAAACAAACAATTAATTGACTTAATTATTCAAAAAATAGTTGCCGATAGACAGATGGCGGAGATGAATATAAAAAATCTTCGTAAAATCCGTTCTGCTTATGGTTCTGAAAATTTGCCCGCATGGCAAGCCTATACATAATCATTTTCATTGCTTTCCTGATTCTAATCAAATAAGTAAGATTCCATTTTAGGGGGAATTAAAATTGTCAAAGAGACTTGAAATCAAATCGCCTCTTGTTGTGAAGCGAAAATAGTGGGGAAAATTGACAGTTTCCGCTTCCAGCGCCAACGCCACTAATACAATGTTTGTAAGTAATCTGAATACTTCAATTAATTACGGCAGAAATCGTTTGCAGAACATCAACGGGGTAAAATGGTTTATTCAGGATACCGTCAGGCGATACTTTTTCCAGTTGCTTGTAATCCAGAGATTCACCGCTAATCAGAATAATCTTTGAATCTGAAAGTTCCCGGATTTTAGGAATAATGCTTATACCGCTGCCGTCGTATAGATTGACATCAAGCAGGATAATTTTAAATCGCGAAGGAGCGGACTTAATAAGATCGACAGTTTGAGCGCAGGAAGATAATTCTGTGATTGCGCATCCGGTTTGAGAAAGAGTATTGCATATTACCCGCCTCACATAATCCTCATCATCAACAATTAAAACATCCAGCCCCTCAAATTTTTTAAAGTATGAATTAATACAGGATTTACAAGGTTTCTTATCTTGATTTTCATAATCAATCATCATAGCGGGCAAATAAAAATTTACCTTTGTCCCTTTGCCGGTTTGACTTTCAATCTCAATCCAGCCTCCCATTGATTCAATTATCTTGCGAGAAACAAACAACCCAAGTCCCAGCCCTTTTTTACCGGTTTTGATTTTATGGAATGGTTTAAATACGTGGTTTAAAATTTTTTCTGGGATTCCGATGCCTGTGTCTTCTACTGTCACGCGCCAGTAACTGCCGCGTTTTTTAGACTGCTCTGACGCGGCTTCTTCAAATGAAACATTTTTTAGATCAAACCTTATAGTTCCCCCA
Organism: Verrucomicrobiia bacterium; assembly: GCA_049968335.1. Taxonomy (GTDB): domain Bacteria; phylum Verrucomicrobiota; class Verrucomicrobiia; order Limisphaerales; family JAKPVM01; genus JAKPVM01. The sequence goes on along the minus strand of JBMFQZ010000018.1, from coordinate 48,164 downwards.
TCTGGCATTGCCTCTTTTGCGTTCAGGCAGAGGTTTACAATAACTTGAAATACATTATTTTGATTTGCTTCTACAAGGCACATCCGGGGAGGTTTTTCAAAATCCAAAATTTTGATTTTTCTGCCCAGACAGTGACGCATTAAGAAAACACTCTCATACACAAGCTCACCGATATCAAAAGGCGCTGTTGCAGGCGAGGAGGAGCCAACCATTAACTGAAGTTTATTTACAACAGAAGCGCCGCGTCTGGCGGTATGCTCTGCTATTTTTAAATAATTTTTCACGCTTTCCGGACAACTTTCGGTTGAGTTCGCCAGGTCAAGATTTGAGATTATCCCAGTAAAAACATTGTTAAAGTCGTGCGCGAAACCGCTCATCAACGTGCCAAGTGAATACGATTTATGAGCATCAACTAAAAGTTCCACAAATTTATTAAATTTTTCTTCGTCTTTAAGAAATATCAATCCAAACCACCGACCATTTATAATCGTAGAATTGAAATAAACGTTTATTGGGAAAAATGTTCCGTCGTTTCTATAACCAATTAGGTTAAACTCAAGGTTCAAATCGGTAAAATTGCAATTTTTTGTATGCTTTTTAACCTGAATAGCAAGCGGGGATAACGTATTTATTGTATTAAGATTTTTTCCTTTGAGTTCACCGCTATTTCTTTCAAGCAGACTTTCGGCAACAGAATTTACCTGAACGATATTCAGCTTATCATCAACAATGATAAAGCCTATATCGCCAGACCGTATTTCTTTCGCAATATCTTGAGCAAACATATTCCTGTTTAATTTTTATTCAATATTGGCAAATTAAAAGAAAAATCTTTTAATCACGATGTTCCCTACTGGCAGTAAAAATTATTTAAGAAAATATTTAATATTCCGATATTAAGGTAGGAATAGTGTAATTTAATAAGGTCTTTATTGTGTTGGCAGATTTTTTGTTAAAATGATATTATACCAATAGCCACGTTTTTAGTTAGGATGACATACGGGAATGTTCATAATAAGATTGCTTTGCATAATTTGCCATCCGGATGGTTGGAAGATGGCATTGCAGTCATCGATTCTGAGGGAAGGCTGAAACTGGTTAATGATGAACTCCGGAATTGGTTTGGTGTAACCAGCGATAAACTCATTGACCGGCGGTTAAATGAAGTTTTTATTGATTTTTTCGGAATTTGTTCACCTCCATTGCCAGAGGTGGGAGAATTAAAATCCGACTTCAATAAAGGATTATTCCAATTTGATAGGATAGGGAATAAATATTTAACGGAATTTATATTTGTAAGGAATCAATCGGGCTGGACTGTATTTGTCAAATCTGTTTTGCCGCCTATTCATGGGATGAACGATGATGTGATAGAGGAGAATTTGCGGCGGGACAGCCTTTACAGGGAGACATTTATACGGATGTTGCGTTCGGAAGCCAGATTGCATAACCTTATCAATCACTGGCCCGGCATAATATTTAGCCAGAGGGCAGATTTTTCGCTCTCCTTTGCAAGCCCGCGGATTGAAGAATTTACGGGTATTTCAGAAAAAATCTGGCAATCAAGCGGGGAAAGTTTTTGGAAAGTAGTACACGAAGCCGATTATGACATTGTCCAGCAGCAATTAAAAAGGGCTAATGAGTCGTCTCAAGGGTCAAACTGCAGTTTTAGAATACGAAATGTAAAAAGCGGGAAGGTGTTTTATATCCATGAGCACCGTCAATCCGTTAAAACTGAGAGCGGGATGTTGCTCGGCTATGAAGTTGTATGGTTGGATGTTACCCGCCAGACAATTGCCGAAAAACGTTTGTCCACAGCCTCTTGGAAAGAGGCGCTCGGGATATTAACTATGGGTCTGGCACACGATTTTAGCAATGTAATGTCGGGCATTCACGGATTGAGCGAATCGTTTGCCGCAAACCTTGAACCAGACCATCCTTTTAAAGAAGGGTTGGAATTAATAAAAAATAGTTCTTTGCAGGCAAGCCAGATAGTTCACCGTATAATTAACCTCCATCACGGCAAGATCGGCGAGCGGTCTTATTACGATTTAAACCAGATAGTAAAAGAGATATCTGACCTGGTCAAAAAGGTTGTTCCAAAAAGATTGAAGATGGAAATGTTAACAAGCCAGGAGCAATTGCCAGTCTATGTTGACCCGATTGAATTCCGACAGGTTGTTATAAACCTGATTCTTAATGCGATTGACGCAATGCCTCGCGAGGGAACGATTACTCTGAAAACAGGTAAGAGCAATCAGATGACGGCAGCCGACCTTGTGGTTGGTAAATTAGACAGATATCCCGCTGTTTTTGTATCAGTTGAAGATACAGGACACGGGATAAAAAAGGAGCATCTTGAAATGATCTTTGACCCATTTTTTACCACAAAGCCTTTAAATAAAGGGTCGGGATTAGGACTGTACAATGCGAAATTGTTTGTAGAAAAACATCGCGGGGCAATTACGATAAACTCGACCCCGGGCATTGGAACAAAGTTTGAAGTCTGGCTGCCTGAATCAGATTTTACAGAGGCTGAGAGAGAGAGGATTGCTACAGTTATACGAAGACACACATTGCTGGTTGTATCAAATAACGATAAGTTGCTGGAAACTACAGCCGAGTTGTTGCGGTTCAAAGGATTTGTCGTTGTCCCTTGCCCATACAAAGAAAAGGCAATTGAAATGATAGAAAGTGGTGAATACCAGTTTTCGGCAGTTGTCATTTTATTAAACGGAAAAAGGGAAAATTATAGTGACTTAATAAGGGATATCCGCGCAAAACACGGCGACCTGAAGATAGTAGTCCAGATTGCTGGATTTAACGAGGACGAATCGGATACAGATATAATATATAATTCTGACCTAACGATTTATCCCGGTATGCCTGAAGGCGATATGATTGCAAAACTTCAAGAATTATTGGGTATGGAATCAAGTTAAATATGAATGTCGGAAAAAACAACGGGGAAGAAAAGCGTGCAAGAATTCTGGTAGTGGACGATGAAGAAATTGTTCTTGTCGCTCTGCGGGAGACTATACGGCTTGCAGGGTATGAGGTTGTTACCGCAATTGACGCGGTGAAAGCGCTTGAAGAGGTTAAATCTCAAGAATTTGCCGTTATATTGACAGATCAACAGATGCCTGGTATGACCGGGCTTGAATTTCTTGCGCAGGTGAAAACAATCCAGCCCAACGCAACTCGAATATTAATAACCGCTGTTCTTGATCTTCGCACTGTAATTGAAGCGATTAATAAAGGAGAGATTTACAGGTTTATCGTCAAACCCTGGTTGCGTGAAGAGTTGCTTGCAACAATTAAAAACGCAGTGCAGCGCTATGACCTTGTAGTAACAAATAATAGATTGCAGGCTGAAGCGATCGCGATGAATGAAAAACTTCGCGAATTAAACGCTTCGCTTGAAAGTCAGATAAAGTTAGTTGAGGAGAAAAATAAAGCGCTGGAATTAAACCTTGAGAGGTCAATCAAACTATGTCTGCATACCATTGAAACATTTTATCCCATCCTTGGTAGCCAGGCAAAAAGAACAAATGAAGTCTGCAAGGGGATGTGCGCAACGCTTCTGCTTACAGAAGAGCAAAAACGCGCGCTTGAAATTGCCTCTTTGCTTCACGATATTGGTCTGGTTGGTGTGCCAAGACAATTAATAAAAAAATATCAGGAAGACCCTCTTAGTTTGACTGAAGACGAGCGAATATTAATTGAACATCACCCAATTTTAGGGGAAGAACTCGTCGGTTTTGTTCACGATCTAAAAGATGTCGGGGCGATAATCAGGGCGCATCACGAACGGTATGATGGTTCAGGATATCCTGACGGGTTAACAGGAGAAAACATCCCATGGCTTGCGCGGCTATTGGCTGTTGCCTCCGCTTTTGCCGAAAGCCGCGTAGATGACCAGACGACAATAGATAACATTAAAATGCAGAGCGGTTCTGCCTTTGACCCGGATGCAGTCCGCGCCCTGATGCGTTCGTTGCCCCGAGCTCGGGTATCGCGACGTCAAAGAGAGGTTTTACTTTCTGAACTTGTTCCAGGTATGGTGCTTGCCAAGGGCATTTATACTTCAAACGGAATGCTGCTGATTCCAGAAGGTCAGATTTTAAACGAAGCGTATATAGATAAAATAAAAAATCACAACAGGGTTATGCCAATAAACCAGACCCTGTTGATTTATTGCTAATTTTAACAGGTAAATTAAATGGAAAGCGTCAATGTAAAAATAGAAAATGCCCATCAGCAGCCAAGGGAATGGTGGGAAAGATTTTTTGAGACTTCAGAAGACGCTATGTTGATTTGCGGCGCCGATGGCAGTGTGAAAAGAGCAAACCGGCGGGCGTTTCAATTACTGGCGAGACGGGATGAAGTTGAAAACGATAACATTAATCTTTTTGAGAATCTTACCTTAGAAACCGCAAAGCAGGCAAAAGAGTTGTTGTGTCGCGAAAGCGGATGCCAGGTGACAATTCCTGCGATTGCGATTATCAGCGATGACGAGATAAGGCAGATTGCAGACCTTCTTTTTACGCCGCTTGGCAACGGAAATTCGCTTGTCATAATTCGCGACGCAAGCCGCAGAAGGCGAATGGAATCGCACGTCCAGCGGCTTCTTGCCGCCGTTGAGGTCACAAACGATGTAATTATTTTGACCGATTCAGAATTCCGCATCCTTTTCACAAATCCGGCTTTTATGACGATTACCGGATACACAATAGAGGATGCGCTCGGGAGAAAAGCGGATTTTTTGCGAGCACCTGAAGAATTAGAAAAATATCAGGAATGTATAAAAACGGTCTCCTCAGGCTATGACTGGGAAGGGGAATTGGTAAATAAAAGGGCTGACGGGACACGCTACGTTGTGGCAGCCACAATTTCACCTATTTATGATAAAGAGGGGGTTTTTCTTGGATACGCTTCATTTGAACGAAATATTACAAAACAAAAACTGCTTGAGAACGAGATAATTCAGGAAAAAAATTATATTAACAGTATAATTAACTCGCTGGATTCTGCGGTTTATACTACTGATAAAGACTTCAAACTGTTTCATTTTAACAATAAATGGAAAAATTTTCCTAAAAAACACGGCTTTTTAAATATGTCTGAACCACCTGCGGTTGGCAAAAGCATTTTTGATTATATTGAAGACGGAGAAAAACGGAATGAACTGAGGACAATATTTGATAGTGTTATCGCTCAAGGAGAAACAAGGGAAATTCGCTCCGGATGCGACAATCGCCACTGGGTAGTTAAAATTTCCCCCTGGCAGATGGACGGCGATAATAAAGGAATTATTTATATGGTCACAGACCATACAAAATTCCATGAACTGCAAAAGCAGCTATATCAAGCGCAGAAGATGGAAACTATTGGCGCGCTCGCCGCGGGGGTAGCGCACGATTTCAACAATTTGTTGATGGCGATTCAGGTCAATACATCAATGTTGTTGTTAAAAGATAATATTGATGAGACGGTTCGAACTGCCTTGCAGGAGATTGAGACTGCCGCCGTTCGCGCCGCTTCTATCACAAAGCAATTATTATCTTTCAGCAGACCTTCAGACGACCTTGATGTTGTTGTTGATTTCAATTCAATCGCAGAGGAAGCCCGACATCTGTTCAAACGTTCATTAAGACAGGATGTTGAAGTAAGGATTATTCCTGCTGAACCGCCGCCGAAAATATTAATAAATCCAACCAGAGCGCATCAGGTTTTGCTCAATCTTTTTATAAACGCTCAAGACGCTATGCCCTATGGCGGAACAATCACAGTGCGCAACCAGTACCGCGAACTAACTTATGAACAGTCATTAAAGGCGCGTAAACCGCCGGGCGCAAAATTTTTATGTTGCAGCGTTAGCGATACCGGCACAGGCATACCGCCCGAAATAATGCGGAAAATATTTGAGCCATTTTTTACCACAAAGGAAAAGGGAAAGGGCACCGGACTCGGTCTTTCAATCGTTAACAGCATAGTCCTTCAATCTTCCGGGTTCATTGAGGTTAGCAGCGAGGTCGGAAAAGGAACTACATTTGATATCTATTTCCCAATCGCCAGCGGCGAGATAACGGTTGATAAAGAGAAGTCCGAGCAGCAAGTCTTAAGAGGAAGTGGGAGAATTCTCGTTGTAGACGATCTTGACCTTGTTCTTGAGGTTGCGCAACGATTTCTCGTTTTACTCGGATATGAGGTGGAGGTTGCTCATAGTTTTGATGAAGCCATTAATATTCTTGAAACATCGGAAAAACCTTTTGATTTAGTATTTACTGATTTTAATATGGGGGGCAAAAATGGCATTGATTTGATCTATGAGGCGCGCGAAAAGTGGAAAAATATGAAATTTATTTTGACATCTGGCTACATTGGCGAAAATGAACGTCAGATGGTTGAATCCATCCCGTTTGTCAGAATCCTTAATAAACCGTATAATGTCAAAGAAGCCGCTGTACTGATAGCAGAAATGCTTTCTAAAAAAGGATAAACCAGATATTAAAACTTGCTGACTGTTTTTGAGTTGTTGACTATTAGAGAAGAATCGCATTTTTGGGCAATTCATTTTGCGGAAGAAGGTCGTATTGCGTGGCGCAATTACACTTTAGAAGATATTTATTCCATTGCTTCCAGCGCGAGAGCGGCTTCTTTAATGGTTTGGACTATTTTGGTTTAGAGAATATTATTCAAAAAATCGTCGAAAAATAAAATTCCTAACATTCTGATTTTGCGTTCTTACCATACAGTTGCGCAACATAGTGCGGTCTCTGGCATTCAGCCGATGGAATGTATTTAGGGGGAACTTTGCCAAGCCTCAATAACTTTTGTTCGTTTTCTCTGTTATGGGTTATTATTTTTAACATTAAATTTTGCGCCTGCTGGACTGCCGCGTTAAATTCTCTATGTTTTATCCGTTCAGATTGAGGTAATGATTGCCACCAACCTCTTAATCTTTTAATTTTGGAAATAAAATCGTTTAACTTAACAAGGATACTTTTTCTTTCGCCGGTCAAAATCAGAGCCTCCGCGTTATCACCTGGACGCACAGAATCTATATTAATACCCTCTTTCTGGATAATAGAAAAAATGTTTTCAAGAAATCCTGTATAAGATGCAAGCAATTGAACGGGGTTTTCCGTTATTGGGCGCTCTGAACGGGAACGTTCGTATGCAGGATGCTCTGCAATTTGGACATTATGACAATATTTTCCGCATTGGTCTGCCATTTTAGGAAATCCTTTCTCCATTTTGCCATTTCAACCACTATTTTTAGTGATTTAGCAGAATTTGTTCCGAGTTCTGGTTCTTTTGAAATTATTTTTGAATAATATTCAGAGGCTTTGACAGGTTGCTTCAGATGTTCAAACACTAAACCGATCTGATACAACAATGGCAATTGCCAGAACGGCGATGTGTCAATTGTTGCAAGGCTATTATAAATCTCAAGCGCGTTTATATAATCTCCCTCTTTATAAAGCTGGTTTGCTATTTCATTGCCAACCCTTTGTTGCCAGTAAAACCATTTTTGGAAATCAGAGGCAGGCGCGGTTTTGCTTAATTCTAAAAGGGCAAGAGTTTCGCGCATTGCTTCGTTTGTTCTGCCGAGAGCCTTTAAAGATTGCGCAAGACGAAATCTCACTTCGGCTTGGTCGGAGGATTTTGGATATTTAATTAAGAAATCTCTTGCTTGCGCGATTAATTTTTCATAATTCCCGCTATAACTAAGCGATTGAATTAGTTTGAATTGAATATGTTCCTTGTTAAGGTCTTGATTGTCAAGCCGCAACAGCCGGTTAAAAAAGTCAGCCGCTTCTTCATACCTTCCAAGAATATAATAAGTGTCTGCGATTTCAGTTTGGGCTTGCAAAACAATTCTCTGATAATATGCGAATTGATCCATCTTTAACGATAACGCCCTTGAAAGAACGGCATAAAATTTAGATAGTGCAAGAGTTGATGCCCCGATATTGCGGATTATAATTCCCTGTCTCAGCAAAACTTCCGGGGTTGAAGGGTCTTCGGGATAGTTATGTAAAAACTGGGCGTAAATTTGATACGCCTTTAACAACTGGTTTTCCTGTTGCGCAACAAGGGCAAGTTCTAATAAAGCGTTTTTCTTTATTTCATCTTCCGGACAGGACTCAAGTATATCTACCAGCATAACTGCGGCTTTTTTTGTGTCATTTTGATGTCGCAGTTTTTTTGCCGTCTCAAGTTGAACCTCCCATTTTAAAATTTCTATTTTTTGTTCTGATTCAGAATTTTCTTTGTTAGATTTGATGATATTCGGTGTTTCTAAAAACTCGAGTCTGGTATTTGTTGCAGAGTGGGTTTCCTTATTTTCCTGAGTGTTATTATTGGTGAACCCCTTTTTAGATTTTTTAATATATTCTTCCAATAGTTTGTTTATAGCCGCTTCGTCAATTGTTATTTGATTTGTAGTCAGCAGCTGATTATTTGTTTGGCTAAAATCAATTAAAGGGAAGTTTGTTTTTAAAAACTCCATCACTGCCGGATTTGTTATCTGTTGAAGAGCAGGGGAGTTTGTCGGGATTCCGAGATTATTAGAATTAGTGGATAGATTATTCGTCAGCCCGAGGTTTTGAATCAGGCATATCGCTGCGATGGCAAGGATTGTTTTACTATTTCTCATTTTACAATATAAGTTGCTGAACTTGATGGTTGCGACGGCGGCGGTGGCGGCATAAATGCTGGCACAATAATGGTAGTTTTATTTGTGGCAAAACCGGCTTGCTGTTTAAAATAATTTACAAATATTTGAGTAGGAATTACCGCATTAGTGTTCAAAGGGATATTTGCGACGGCATTTGTGCCGCTGTTATCTGGAGAAATCTCGTTGTTCTGCTGGGGATTGATTGTTGTCGGGTCTATTTGAGTGGTTGCGTTTGTTTGTGGCAACTGGGGACCGTAAAGTTCGGGAGAAATATTAATAAATATTGGTTGTGTTTCACTTGCTGTATTGGTTAAACCGCTAACTTTAGTATCGTTCGTTGGTTGAGCCGGGAAAGGCAGATAATCAACGCGGGGTGAGAATGCTTGGTGGGATAGAAGCAAAAAACGGACAGGATAAGGTCCTATTGAGGCAAGATATCCCTTAGACACAGAAGTCGCCCCACAGCACTGTGCTACGGCTACTCCTAATAAAATAATAAATAATTTTCCATTCATTAACCCACCGTCGTCCTGACTTTGTTACTATCCTGTATTGCCTATCGCACAGCCCGCCACATTTCCACACAATAACACTCGCTTTATTAATCGTCAGATTTGAAAAAAACTTTAATGAAAAATTGATAATTTTTTTGGTTTATAATTTCCTCTGGTTCAAAAAGATAAAAAATATCCTAAACTAATGTAAGAAATCTGCCGATGATAAGGTAGAATATATGGAAAACAGCGCTTCAACAACACAGTTAACTCCGTTGAGTCGGGAGGTTATAGAACAGAGGATAAAGGTTTGTCCGCGTCTGCCCTCGTTAAGCACTATCAACAATGCATTAAGGGAGTTGTTGAGCGCCGACCAGAGATATACGGCACAGATTTCTGAGATCATCCGTCGCGACCCGAGTTTAACTGCGCGTCTGTTGCGGCTTGTGAATTCTGTTTATTACGGTCTATCCTCGCCGGTGAATAGCATTGAAGAGGCGGTTTTTTATATTGGAATAAGGCAGATAAGGCAACTGGCGATGTTGACCCCGGTAATAGAAGATTTTCAAAAACTTGCCGGCAATGTTTCTTATAACTGGCGGGAGTTCTGGCAACATTGCATTGGAACTGCTATTATGGCGCGTGAGATAATGAGCATTGTAAATGTTTTAAATGACGAATCGGATTACGTTGCCGGGCTTGTTCACGATGTTGGCAAGATTATTATGGCTTCGGTTTTTCCGCAACACTTTGCTGAGATTCATCGCAGGACAAGAGAGATGCCGCTTGAATTGAGAGAAGTTGAAAATGAAGTTTTGGGAATAGACCATGCGGAACTTGGCGCGATATATCTGGAAAATTATAAACTGCCGGATTTTATGGTGGAAGTGACCCGATATCATCATCATCCGGATGAGGCGAGCAGGTATATTCCTATTGTATGTTCGGTGAATATAGCCGATACTTTGGTGAGATTCGCAAGGATAGGTTCAAGCGGCAATACATCTCAAGTTGTTCAGAATCAATGGATAAACTCGCCAGCATGGCAGATTCTATTTCCACACCAATCAGAAACAGAACAGGCAATTGTCCGTAGCAGTCTAAACCGGACGCTTGAAAGATTGCCAATGATTTTAAGCGGAGTAATATAATAAGAGCCTCGCGGTATGCAAAATATGGGGAGATTTGCCGGGCAAATAATATGTCCGGCAAATCCTATTATTATTGAGACGAAAGAGCGGTCTGGTTTAAATTAGATCAAATTCATTTGTAACGATTAACTTTGTGGATATAAAATTAAGTTATGCCGATAGAAAAAATCATCGTTTTAGACGATGACATAATAATACGAAAGAATCTTGAGCAGCAGTTGCGGGCATTGAGATATGATGTAGTCTCCTGCGCGACGATTGCTTCTGCGCAAGAATATCTGGCAAAGGACAGTTTTGACCTGTTGATTGCCGATGTTCGGTTGCCGGATGGAGACGCAAGAGACCTTTTGCAGCAACTGAAAAGCCGCCCGTCAAGTCCGCTTGTCATAATGATTTCCGGCTACGGGACGGTTGATTCAGCCATTGAATGTATGCGCAATGGCGCATTTGATTATCTTTTGAAACCGTTTTCCAACGGTCAGCTTGAAATTACGATTAAGAAGGCTGAACTGTTTACACGGCTTGTTCGCGTTAATGAATATTATAGCCGAGAAGACCAGGATGAAAGCGGATATGAACTTCTGGGAAATAGCCCGGCAATGGAGAATTTGCGATGCTTGATACGAAAGGTCGCCCGCACGCAAGCAACTGTTTTGATTCAGGGCGAAAGCGGCACGGGAAAAGAGCTTGTGGCGCGCGCGCTTCATCGCCAGAGTCCCAGAGCAAATGCTCCGTTTATTAAAGTGAATTGCGCGGCAATTCCGGAAAATCTGATTGAGAGCGAATTTTTTGGACACGAAAAAGGCGCTTTTACCGGCGCTATTAACAAGAGAGAAGGCAGGTTTGAACTTGCACATAGTGGGACTATTTTGCTTGATGAAGTTAGCGAGGTTTCGCCAACGGTTCAGGCAAAACTATTGCGCGTGCTTCAAGAACGGGAGTTTGAAAGGGTTGGAGGAAACAGAACGATCAAAGTAGATGTTCGCGTCATAGCAACTACAAATCGCAATCTAAAACAGTGCGTAGAAAAGAATGAGTTTCGGCAGGATTTATATTTCAGACTGAATGTTGTCCCAATATTTGTCCCTCCGTTGCGCGAGCATATTGAAGACGTTCAACTGTTAGCCGAGCAGTTTATGAATCGGTTTGCCAGAAAACATGGTGTAAAGGTTCAGGGGATATCGCCGGAATGTATGAAAGTATTGATGTCTCACGACTGGCCTGGCAATGTTCGAGAATTGCAAAATGTTATTGAACGGGCGGTTATTATGTGCGCCGATGGCGATATGTTGCAGCCAGAGCACCTCGGGATTATATCAATTAATACTAAACAGCAACCGATTGTTAAACAAAATATAAATGAATCGCCGTCTGCTGAACAAGAATCCAGTCCGACCGCTGAGACGGCAAAGGAAGTAAAAAAGGATAATTTCCCAACACTTGACGACTTGGAAAAGGAGTACATTTTCAAAGCAATTGAATTATGCAACGGGAATAGAACCCATGCGGCGCGGCTCTTAGGAATAAGCGTCAGGACATTAAGGAATAAACTAAATGAATATAATGTCGGCGGCGCTTCAGAAGAGAATGAGGATGATCCGGAGAATTAGACCGTGATTTTTTGTTAATCTTGCATTTTTATTTTTTAATCCAAAGAGAGTTTTTTGCCTTCAATCTTTCCCTTGGTAGGAAACAATTTCCTAATTGATGGTATTTAACCGCAAAATCAGGCTCAAAATAGAATATTTTCCAGATGGCACATAGGTTGCTATGTAAGGATTGGCGAACTGGTTATGATTAGCGGGCTATTTAATAATATAAATTACCAGGCTGCGGTGAAAATGCTTGATGCAACCGTAGCGCGCCATAATGCCATAGCAAGTAACATCGCCAATGTTGAAACTCCAAATTACAAGAGGATAGATTTAGCGCCTGATTTTGTTAAAGAACTTCAGAACGCTGTTGCTTCTGGAAATACAGAACAGATAGGTAAGTTAAAACCGCAGATAGTTCAGGATTCAAGCGCAATTCCACGACGGCTTGACGGCAATACAGTTCAATTAGAGAGCGAGCTTGTGAAATTAAATCAAAATAATATGGAACATACGCTTGAAACGCAGTTGATAAGCAGTTCGCTGTTAAAATTAAGGCTCGCTGTAACCGGTAGAATAACTTGATTACTATTATGATTAACCTAATACCAGGGGTTCAAAGTACTGTATCCGCTCTTGAAGCCGAGCGGGTGCGGATGGAGGTTATCTCGCAAAACATCGCAAACGCCTACACAACTCGCGGGCTTGATGGCAAACCATACCAGCGGCAGCAGGTTGTTTTTGAGAATGTGCTAAACACGGCTATGGGATTGGAAGCTGAACCTGCCACAGTCAGAGTTGCCAGAGTTGTTAAAGACAACAGACCGATGCCAAAATTATACAGTCCCGGTCATCCGGACGCTGATAAAAACGGTATGGTCACAATGCCAAACGTGAATATTCACGAAGAGATGGTTGATATGATTTCGGCAAACCGCAGTTATGAGGCAAATCTGGCAGTTATTAAAACCGCCCGTAATATGGTTATGCAAACTCTTTCTATCGGGAAAAGATAATAAATGACAGGGTTTAACTCAATAAATCCAGTACAGTCCGGTTATTTCAATCCCGGGATAAAAAATATCCAGGGTTTGGGAGTGGATAAAGTCGGAGGAAATATCCCGGCGGAAGAGATTAATAAACTCGTTCAATCCGAATCGCAGAACATAAAGTCAAATCCTGTCGGAAGCTTTGATAATTTATTAACGAATTTTGTCAATCAAGTTAATGAAAAACAGAATGTCGCAGATGAAACCGTAAAAGGATTATTAAGCGGAGAGGGGGTTTCGCTTCATCAGGCTGTTATAGCGATGGAGGAAGCCAATATATCTTTTTCGCTTATGGTTGAAGTAAGAAACAAGTTAGTTGAGGCATATCAAGAATTAATGCGTATGCAAATTTAATAAAAGATGAATTTTAACGGATCACAATTTTTTACGCAGCTAAAGGCAGTCTGGGGTCAACTGGGGATAAACCAGAAGGTAAGTATTGTTCTGGCAACACTTGTTGTAGTGGGGGGACTTGTCGGGCTGGGGATTTGGTCTTCGCAGCCTCAATATTCTCTTTTATATGGCAGGCTGGACGATGCCGAAGCGGCGAAGGTTATCTCGGCGTTGAACGAGGTAAAAATTCCGTATAAGACTGGCGCCGGGGGCGCTATTTATGTTCCATCTGACAAAGTTTATACAGTGAGAATGCAGCTTGCTGGAAAGGGGATTCCGAGAGGGGAAGGGGTTGGATTTGAAATCTTTGACAAACCGAATTTTGGTATTTCAGATTTTGTTCAGCGGGCAAACTACATAAGAGCCTTGCAAGGGGAATTGGCAAGAACGATAGCGCAATTAGATGGAGTTGAATCTGCTCGGGTTATGATCGTGATACCGGAAAACCGATTGTTAGCAGATAACACGCGCAAACCTACGGCGTCTGTGTTTATCAGGACGACAGGCGCTGCTCAAATTGAGCCGTCAGCGGTGAATTCAATTAGGTTTCTCGTTGCCAACGCTGTTGAAGGGTTGCAGGCAAAAAATGTAACGGTTGTTGATCATCGCGGCAATGTTCTGTCTGAAAACACCGATGACGATTCAGTTGTTGGACTTTCTTCAAGCCAACTTGCTTTGAGAAGAAACCTTGAACAATATCTCTCTAAAAAAGCAGAGTCTATGCTTGAAAAAGTGCTCGGTCCCGGACAGGCAGTTGTGAGAGTGGCTGCAGAGATTAATTTTGATACTTTGACAAAAGTCGAAGAAAAATACGATCCTGAAGGACAAGTTTTAAGAACATCTACTATAAATGACGAGACAACGGATACTGTTGGTTCAGGCGTTGGCGGGGTTGCCGGCATAGCGACTAATACGGGGGCTGATACGAATCTGGTAGCATCTACAGGAAATAAATCCACAACAAAAAAGAAGGTTACAAATTCGCAATACGAGATTAATAAAACAACGAGCAATTTGATACAGGCTGCCGGTGGAATTAAACGGGTTACGGCAGCGGTGTTTATTGCCCAGAGGTTCACGGGTTCGGGCACGAACAGGGTGGCAAGTCCACGCAGTCCTGAAGAAATTCAGAAACTGCGCAAAATTGTCCAGAGCGCCCTCGGCATTACCGAAAACAATTCAGCAGGCGAAATCACCCTTGAAGAGATGCCGTTCAATGACCAGTTTGAAACCGAGATTGGAAAAAAGATAAAAGAGGATGGGGAGTTTCAGAAATGGCTTGATATAGGGAAGACTTTAATCTACCCGATGCTTGCAATCGGCGTTTTATTTATGTTCTGGCGCGGGGTTAAAAAGAGCGCATCCGAGACTATCCCGCTTGGTGTGCCCGTTAGTGTTATCCAGCATAAAACTAATGGAAACGGCAACGGACACAGAGAGGATAAGATAGACATAGAGGCGTTAAGACAACCGATTTCAGAACCGGGGATTATAACCGTTGATGTGCTTAATAAACTGATTCGGGAGAATCCAGAAAACGTTTCCCAGGCAATTAAATCCTGGATGAGAAGAACCAGATAGAGGTGATTTATGCCAGCACTGACACAACAGCCGCAGGTAGGAGAGGTTGAACAAAGTTCAGGCGCTAAAGAAGTCGCAAAGATGACCAAAATTCAGCGCCTTGCAGCGTTTTTGTTGATAATCGGGGCTGAAGCAGCCGCAGAAATTATGAAGTATATGGAGGAGCGGGAGGTTGAACAGGTTGTTATGGAGATGACACACCTGCCGTTGTTAAGTCAGGAAGCGCAGAAGGAAATATTAAGAGAATTCTCATCAATAGCGTTGGAAGCAACAACTGGCATTTATGGAAGCATTCAAACAGCCCAGATGATCCTTGAGAAGTCGCTCGGTCCAAATCGGGCGTCGGATATATTAAATCGGATTCTTCCTCAGGTTCCGCCGGCAGGGGCGATGCAGAGGTTTCTTGAACTTGAACCGACAGTTATGGCTGGAATATTAAAACGGGAACAGCCGCAAACAATCGCTTTGATCGTCGGGTATCTGCCATCAGACAGGGCATCAAAGTTGTTGAAGGCTCTTCCGGAAAACTTGCGGGGACAGGTTATTGAAAGACTCGCCACGCTTGAGACAACACCAGTTGACGTTGTTGAGCGAGTTGCGGCGATACTTGTGCAAAAACTTGAACATGCAGTGCCGCCAAAACTTCCCGCTAAACCCGGCGGTGTTAAAGTTGCTGCCGGAATTATGAACGCCGTTGAACGCGATATAAGCAAAGGAATTTTGAGCACCCTCGCAGAGAGAAATCCGGAACTCGCCAGACAGATCAGAGAGAATATGTTCACGTATGAAGATATGATTTATCTTGATAACCTTTCACTGCAAAAGGTATTGCGCGAGATTGATATGCGCGACCTTGCAATTGCTCTTAAAGGCACAAGCGAGGAGTTAAAAGAAAAACTGTTAGGTTGCATTTCAAAGAGAGCCGCAGAGACCGTACTGGAAGAAATCTCATTTTTAGGAAGCGTTAAACAGAAAGAAATAGATGCGGCAAAACAAAAAATAATTGAAAGTTTAAGGCGGCTTGAAGAAGAGGGTGAAGTTGACCTTGTAGAAACGTTGGCAAGCGCCAAAGCTGTAACGTTATGAACTACGATTTAGAATTAGCAGAGCAACTTCGCGATGTTTACCTGCTGGACGATGAGGCAGAAAAGATGCTCCGGTTTCAGGCAGAACGAGAGCGCGAAATCTATATGCGAGGTCGCGTTGAGGGAGAAAGAGTATTAAGCGAACAACTCGTTCAGCAAAGAATGCAAATGCAGGAACTTCAAAACGGGGTGTTTGAATCTTTAAAACGCGCAATTCCAGGAGTAGCCGCGCAATGCGAAAAAATGTTGATAGAACTTGCAATTGAAATAGCCAGAAAACTTGTTTCCGATATGCCGATAGATGCCAATATGGTTGCCGCTTCTATAAGAGAGGCTATGAAACAGGTGGGCGATACTTCAGAATTTACGGTTTATCTTAATCCATCAGACCTTGAATTGTTAAAGCAGATGAACAATGCGCCGGATATAACAGAACGGAATGGGATCAAACTCGTCGCTTCCGGTGATGTATCAAGAGGGGGATGTATTGTGCATACCCGATTTGGAACCATTGATAATCGCCGGGAAACAAAATTAAAGGTTATCAAAGAATCTATTACTGAACTGTAATTAAGATGCAATCACCGTTTGAAAACAATGATTATGAGAGGATTAGCAGGCTGAATATATTATTGCGGCGAACAAAAGAGGTCTGCGTTGTGGAAAGCCGCGGGCGCGTTGTTCAGTTGATCGGATTGGTAATTGAAAGCGAGGGACCTCACGCCGCTATTGGAGAACTCTGTCTTATAGAGAGCGATGGGCGGGATGAACCAACATTTGCCGAGGTTGTCGGGTTCAGAAATAACAGGTTGTTATTAATGCCGCTAGGAGAAATTCACGGGATTCATCCCGGAAGCGAGGTTATCTCTACTGGAAAACCATTATCAATACCTGTGGGCGAGTCGCTGAAAGGCAGGGTTATCAACAGTCTTGGAAAACCGATAGATGGCGAAGGGGCAATTTCGGCAACTGAAAAAATCAGCCTGAATATGCAACCACCCTCTCCATTAAAACGGCAGCGGATAAAAAAACAATTTCAAACCGGGATAAAAGCATTAGATACTTTCATTCCCTGCGGATGCGGGCAAAGACTTGGGATATTTGCCGGCAGCGGCGTTGGAAAATCAACACTGTTGGGTATGATTGCGACTCATGCTGAGGCTGATATTAACGTTATTGCGCTCGTCGGCGAGCGTGGCAGGGAGGTAAGAGAGTTCATAGAAAAAGACCTTGGAGAAGAGGGAAAAAAGAAATCTGTAGTTGTTGTGGCAACATCAAATGAACCTGCCCTTTTAAGGGTAAAAGGGGCATTCGTAGCAATGGCTATCGCTGAATATTTCAGAGACCTTGGCAAAAATGTGCTGTTGATGATGGATTCGGTAACGCGGTTTGCTATGGCTCAAAGAGAGATTGGACTTGCCGTTGGAGAACCTCCTGCCACACGCGGTTATACACCTTCGGTTTTTTCGCTTTTGCCTCAATTGCTTGAACGGGCAGGGATGGGGGAAAATGGCGCGATTACCGGTCTTTTTACAGTCCTTGTCGAACAGGATGATATGAATGATCCAATCGCTGACGCAGTTCGTTCAATTTTAGATGGTCATATTGTTTTAACCCGCGAACTTGCCACGCAGAATCATTACCCGGCAATTGACATCCTTGAAAGCGTAAGCAGGTTGACAAGAGACCTTCTTGCGCCAGAGCAGATAGAAATTCTGGGTAAAGCGCGCGATGCGCTCGCAACTTATAAGAGAAACCAAGACTTAATAACCATCGGCGCGTATCCTCACGGCAGCAATCCGGTTATTGATGAAGCAATAAGACTGCAAACGCCGTTGAACGAGTTTTTAAAACAGAAAGTGGAAGAGGGGTTCAACGTTGAACAGAGTTGGGCAATGTTAAAAGCGGTGTTGTCAGCAAATTCCATAAACCAAAACCAGAATAAAACTAACGAGAGGTAGTTATGAAACGATTCAAGTTCACATTGCAAGCATTGCAAACAGTAAGGATGAGAGAAGAGCAGGAAAAACTGGAAAGCTATTCAAAATGCGTTGATGAGTATCTTAATACAGTAAAGTTGCTTGAGGCGGCAGAGAAGGAGATGGATGAATGTGAAAAACGGTTGGAAAGATTTTACCGCAACGGCGGTATGGCTGATGAGCTGAGATTTCTTGAGTTGTTAAAAGAGGCTGCCGCTGAAAAATGCAAGCGAAGATTTGACGAGGTTAAACTTGCCCAGAACGCGATGGAAAAAGCGCTTGCGGACTGGCTTGAGGCAAAAAAGGCGCTGGATGCTGTTGAAAAATTCAAACAACGGCAGAAAGCACGCTACGACCTTGAAGCGCGTCGCCAGGAACAAAAATTGCTTGATGAAATGAAGAGCAGATTAGGATTTGGCGCGTTAGTTAACACGGAAGGCTAATTAACAGATATGAAGTTTTTACAGTCAAAGTGGTTGTTGATAATTGCTGCTGGCGCGATATCGTATATCGCGACAACATTGATTTTACTTAATAAAATCCATTTCGGACAAAACCAGAACAGCGATGAGACTCACATCGTCGGAAGTTATGAAAACGCAAAAGCCTCGTGGAACTTTTTTAACCCGGAACTGGAACAACTTGTTGGTGAATTAAAACGGGAGAAAGAGGCTTTATCTAACCGTCAGAATGAATTGAACGAAATGGAAATTAGAATTAAGACAGAATACGCGGAATTGTTGCAATTAACCCAGACAGTTTATCAACTCCAGCGAGACTTTGAACAGGATGTTATTAAAATTAATGAGGAGGAGAGCGAAAATTTGAAAAAACTTTCAAAAATATATTCAACAATGACCCCCGATTCGGCGGCAAAAATACTCGCTCAATTGACGGATGAGGTAATTGTCAAAATCCTTGTTTTTATGAAAGAATCTGAATCAGCCCCTATTATTGAGGCGCTGGGCAAGATTGACCCTAATAATTCCAAACGAGCCGCGATTATTACAGAAAAACTACGAATGGCATCAAAAAACAATACCCTAAGTAAATCACCTTAATTTATGCCATCAAATATAAAAATTTCGCCAAATCCAAAACCGGAAATAAGCAATAATGAAACCGTAGCAATACCGACAGCTAGTAAACCTGATAAGATAGAATTTGATTTATTAATACCTTCTGATAATGATACCGCGACAGAGCGGACTGAAGAGACTTCAAAAGATCAAAAAACTCAGGAGAAAAAAGAGAGCAAAGATTTGCCTCTGACTTTGATGTCGGTTATCCCGCCAATAATTATTGAACTACAAAAGAATAATATTGATGTTTTAAAAGAAAACCTTGAGACAGATAAAAAAGCAGCAGAGAATTCTGAATCCGCACCGTCAAAAATACCGGAAAATCAAACGCAAGAACTGGATACAATATTGACTGATAAATTATTAGCTTCCACACAGTCTGATCTGGATGCAGAAAAAACAGAGAAAATTAACCAGAACGAAAAATTAATAGAAAATATAAAAGAATTGCTGAATGATAGATTAAATTCCGACGATGATAAGTTGATCCAAAATACTTCAAAACAGGGTACAAAGGCAGAGGTGGATAAGACTATAATTGCGATGGGTAAGCTGGCGAATAAAGAGGATGAGGTTAAACAGCCATCTGCAAGAGTTGAAACTATAATTTTTGAAGAAAACGGGATTGATACTGCAATCAAGAATTTTTCAATTAATGAAGATAAATCCGATGGCACGCTCATTGCTCATTATGAAGATGAAATGAATAACAGACAGGACATAGACAAATTTGCCGTAACAGAAGGGAAAAAAATGCCTGTTGAAGCCAATTTTGTAAGAAACGTCAATGAGATGGGGGAAAAAATGTCTATGAAAAGGAATGCGCAGTTGTCTGAAAATAGCCAGATGTATCTTAATCAGTCGGTAGAAGGGCAACATCAAAAAATAGATATAAAGTATGCGGAGGATTTTGACGGAGGAGAAATCAAGATTAAGAGTATTTCGACTAACCTTTTAGAAGAGATTAAACCGCATCTATTAACTATACGACATAATAATTCGGTGAATGATATGACGATTAAGTTGAAACCGGATGGGGAGACTGAGTTGTCAATACGGATGGTTCTGAACGGGGAGAAAATTGTAGCAACTGCCTGCGTGGAAAAAGGCGATTGGTATGTATTGCGGAGTCAATGGGGGGAACTTCAAAATGCGCTTACGAAATACGGGGTTGACTTAGGTTCGTTAAACTTTGGCAATAACGCTAATCAGAACGCGCAACGTTGGAACTACAGCGGTGATGATAATACTGCGAAAATTAACCCCTCAAAAATCACGTTAACGGTTTCAAATTCTCCGTCAACCGAAGGAACGCGGAAATACAGCCTTGTTCATAATGGCTGGGAATGCTGGGCGTAATTGAATTATGAATACGAATGCAATATCACAGGTTTCCGGGATTTCTACACCGAGCGATACCGCTGATAGGATTCCAAGCAAAACCCTTACTCAAGAGGATTTTTTAAAGCTGCTTGTGGCTCAGTTAAAAACACAGGACCCGCTCAATCCGATGAAGGATACGGAATTTATCGGACAGATGGTTCAATTTAGCGTTCTTGAACAGAACAAGACGATGCAGACGACAATGGCGTCTATGAACAGCGCGCAACAGATAATTCAGGCAAATTCAATGCTTGGCCGTATTGTGCAGGTTCAGGAAGAAGATGGTACGATTTCATCGGGCGCCGTCAGTTCAATAGTTTTTGACCAGAACACACCGCTGATAATGGTTAATGGGAAGGCATATCAGTTGAATCAGGTATTAAGTGTTGAACCGGGAGAAACAACAACAATCAACAAATAAATTCAGGCTTATGTTAAGATCACTAAATACGGGCGTTAACGCAATGCGACAATTTCAGGAACAACTGGATGTAATCGGCAACAACATTGCGAATGTGAATACGACTGCGTTTAAGTCTGCGCGGGTGGATTTTGAGGAGGCGTTCAGCCAAACGCTCCAGCAGTCTGCGCCGGGGAGCGCAAACTCTAGCCAGACTCCCGCAATGCAGGTGGGAACGGGGACGCTTGTCGGCGCGATAAAAAACCAATTTACACAAGGCACAATCACAAGAACCGGCGTGCAGACCGATTTGGCAATCACCGGAGATGGATTCTTTATAGTAAGCGATCCGGGCAACGGCGAAAAATATGCGACAAGGGCAGGCGATTTTTCATTAGATTCTAATGGTTATCTTATCACAAATAACGGTATGCGATTACAGGGCTATTCTGACAGCGGTTTAACAACTGTTGGCGATGTGCGGATAGACGCAACTGGCGCTCCGCAAAGCGCAGACCCGGCGGCAACAGTTGTCGCATTCAGCATAGGAAGAGATGGAAAAATCAATGTTAGGCTTTCTGATGGAACAGAATTTGTTCGCGGTCAGATTCTGCTGCAACAATTTTCCAATCCGAATGGACTTGTAAAAGAGGGTAACAATTTGTATTCAGGCATTGCGGCGGCTGGTCCGCTTGCTTCAATGGTTGCGCCGGGAAGCGCTGGTTTGGGCAAGGTTGAATCAGGGGCTCTTGAGTTATCTAATGTTGATCTGGCAAATGAATTTTCAAGCCTCATTACCGCTCAACGCGCTTTTCAGGCAAGCGCCCGGGTTATTTCAACAAGCGACGAAATTTTACAGGAACTTGTAAATCTCAAACGGTAATTAAGAACGGTAAATAACTCTTATGGCGACTAACAGGATTGATCAGAAAGGCGAAGGCGATAAAGTGGCGGCACCGCCAAATGGAAACGCGGGAGGGAAGGGCGGATTTTTGCAAAACTGGCTTCCGGTGATTGTAACGGTAGTTGCAATGCCGGTATTCGCATATATAACGACTATGTATGTGATGTTGCCAAAGATTGAAAAATCGCTTGGTGTTAGCGCCTCTTCAAGCGGAGCAAAAGAAGGAGAAAAAGGCGAGGCTAATGCTTCGGAAAAAGATGGCAAGGCAAAACAGACATACCAGCTTAGCAAAATTATTGTTAACGTCTCCGGCAGCGCGGGCACCCGTTACCTGCTCGGAAGTTTTACGCTTGTAGGAACTGCTGCGGATTTTAAAAACCGTATGGACGACCATAAAGACCAACTTCTTGATATTGCGTCAAGCATTATGAGCACAAAAACAATATCTGATCTTGAAAAACCCGGGGCAAGAAACCTTATTAGAAACGAACTTATCTCGGCTTTTAACAATGCCCTCGGCGGTAGTTATATAAAAGAAATCTACATAACAGAATTTGCGATTCAATAAATATCAGCAGCGATGCAAGACCTCAATGAAAACGATATAAAAATTGAAAAAGATTTAAAAAAAGAATCTGAAAATATTCTTTTGCCGTTTAATTATAGAAAAGAGAATTTTATCTCAGAGTATCTTCTTCGCGCTCTGCGGTACAAACATTCTGAATTCTCCGATTCACTGTGCAACAGGTTGAGTTTATATTTGCATTCAGAATTTGAAATCAAACTTTCAAATATCGGGGTGGTGAGTTTTCAAAAATGGGCAAATACATTAACTGCTCCAACGTTTATAACCTATTTCAAAATTGATCCATTGAAAGGCATCGGTTTTATTGAGATACAGTTAGACATTGGATTCAGAATTTGCGAGAGGATGCTTGGCGGAAAGCCTGTGGTGATTGATGTAAATCGAGAACCAACAGATATAGAGGTCGCGTTGTTAGAGCAAGTAGTGCAGTTAATTCTAGAAGAATGGTGTCTACTATGGAATAAGTATCAATCTCTGAGACCATTTATACTTGGCAATGAGAACGACCCCCGTTTTCTAACCTTTATTCCATCAGACACAAAATTGATAGAGGCTGTATTCACGGTAGAGTTTTGCGGGGTGTCAAGAACAATAAGACTGGCTTTTCAACTCCAGACAATAGAACCGTTTTTTGATAAATTAAAACCACCGGTTGAATCTCAAAGCGTCAATCAACCTGAAAAAACTGATTACGCCGATGTAAAATGGTCTTCAGTATTTGATGAAGTACCTTTGAATATAACAGCCGAGTGGGATGCCCTTGAAATGAGCGCAAGGGAAATAAGTTCTCTAAAAGTTGGCGATACCGTGATGTTGCCTGGAGACTACTCCGAGACTGTAAAGGTGCGAATAGAGGGAGTTGAAAAATTTCTTGGAAAACTTGGGACAGTGGATGGCAAGTGGGCAGTGGAACTTACACGCCCAATGACGCAATTTTAACTTTAAACATTTTTAAACTATGAGCGAAGAGGTCAAAGAAAAATTAAATATAGACATCTTGCTTGATGTGCAGGTCAGGGTATCGGTTGAACTTGGCAGTTGCAAAATGCCTATGAAAGAGGTGTTAAAACTATCTCCTGGGTCAGTGGTTCAACTGGACAAACCGACCGACGCCCCGGTAGACCTGTTCGTTAACAATAAGTTTATTGGAAGAGGCGAGGTTGTGGTCGTTGATAATAAACTTGGGATAAAAATCCTTGAGTTGATTGATAGAAAACAGCAGTAGCAATGCAGTATCTGCGGATTAAATGTTTAAATTTGATTATAAAACAGATTAAAAATCTGGTTTTCTGGTTTGTTTTATTTTTTTCTGTCTGCTGTTTTTCTGCCGATAGCGCTACAAATTATAATATTTCCTCTAATCAGCCGCTTCCTGATGCAAGCGGGGCTGTTTTGCGGTTGTTTGGCGCGTTTATCTTTGTCATTGGATTATTTTTAATCGGCGCCTATTTGTTCAAAAACTGGAGAGGGGTGTTTGCTAAAGATTTTAGAAAAAACAATCTTAAAATAGTTGAAGTAAAACACATCGGCAGCCGTCAGGCATTGTTTGTGGTCGGTTATAAAGAAAAACGGATGCTTGTTGGAGTTTCGCAATCAAATATCAATCTTATATGCCATCTGCCAGATGAAGAGCAGCCGGCGCAGGAAGACAAAGTGCCGCCATTCGTGTCAATTATGAATAAGTTAAGCGGGGCAAAATGAATGGGAATAGCAATAATAAAAAATTGTTCAACGCCCGCAAAAAAGGAGCGGTTCATCTGCTATGTTTTGTCCTGCTCGTGTTTCTTTTATCCGGCGCAAATACAGCCGTTGCGCAACTTACAAATAACACCTTTCCGGTTCAGATTAATATAAATACCGGCGGCGCGCAGGCGCCGGACTTAGATGTGGCAATAAAGATTTTATTTGTCATAACTTTATTATCGCTCGCGCCGTCAATAATCCTGTTATTTACCTGTTTTACAAGAATAGTGATTGTTCTTTCTTTTATAAGAAGCGCGCTCACTCTTCAAGGCACGCCAGCAAATCAGATACTCATTGGACTTTCATTATGTATGACGTTTTTTATAATGGCTCCTGTCTGGAACGAGATAGACCGCACAGCCATTCAGCCATATCAGGCAAAACAAATAACAAGCGTTGAAGCAATGCAGCGCGCCTCTATTCCAGTAAAAACGTTTATGTTAAAGCAGGCGAGACCTAAAGATATAGAGTTATTCGTCGCAATGGCAAAGATGGAGCCGACACCGCCGGAGAACCTTCCGTTAAAAGTTGTTGTCCCGGGATTTATCATCAGCGAGTTAAGGACCGCTTTTCAGATGGGCTTTCTAATTTTCGTACCGTTTATACTCATAGACCTCGTGGTGGCAACTGTATTGATGAGTATGGGGATGATGATGATGCCGCCGTTGGTAGTATCGCTGCCATTAAAGATTTTGTTATTTGTGCTTGTGGACGGCTGGGGTCTTGTTGTCCGTTCGCTCGTATTAAGTTTTAATTAAATTATGACACCGGAATACGCTATAGACATATTGAAGCAATTGATGACGACGTCGTTGATGATAGCGATGCCGATTTTATTAACTGCCTTAACTATAGGAATGCTCGTGAGCCTTTTTCAGGCAGTAACATCAATCCAGGAGCAAACACTTACATTCGTGCCGAAGGCGCTCGGAGTAGTCGGACTTTTAGTAATATTATTGCCGTGGATGACAAGAACTATGATTGAGTTTACCACGTTGATTATTCAGAAATTGCCAGAGATGGCAAAATAAATGTCATTGTTTGAATGGAAAAGGAATTATTCGGGTTTTTTTTGATATTTGCAAGGGCAGGGGGGCTGTTTACGGTTTTCCCAGTCCTTTCGGGAAGGTATATCCCAATGCAAATTAAAATTGCCTTATGCGCCATACTTGCATTCATTACAATGACAGGAATTCAAAGCGCTATTCCCTATCCATCCGGTATGTCCGCTGCGGTGCTTCTTATTTTTAAAGAGTATGGAACTGGACTGATTCTCGGGTTTATATGCAGGTTAAGTTTCTACGCGTTTGAACTTGCCGGTCATATTATCAGTCAAGAAATCGGGTTAAACAACGCAAATATAATCGCCCCGTTCACAGATTCGCGAACAGATATGCCTGCAATGATTCTGTTTTATCTTGGGGGAATTATATTTTTATGCCTTGATCTGCATCACTGGATGATTGCCGGATTTCAAAAGAGTTTTCAGATATTGCCAATCGGGACAGCAAATCTGAATGAAGACGCAATGACAACAATTATTTCAAAGACGAACCTGATATTCACGATCGCAATTCTGATATCCGCGCCTGTAATGGTAATGTCTTTTCTCGTAACTGTGGTCTTCTCGTTGCTCGGTCGGGCAATCCCGCAGATGAATGTCTTTTTAGAGAGTTTAGTTATCCGTCCTATGATCGGAATTGCGGTGTTCGGTCTGACTCTAAATTTGATGGCACAGCACCTGCTTAACTTCTTGCGAAGGCTGCCTGAAGATATGTTGCAGATAGCCCAGTTGCTGGCTCTCAGGTAGCGTGTTTAGGTAGAGAAATATAGGGAACCGCAGGACTATGGGGATTTAAATGAGCGATTTTGCTGGAGAAAAAACAGAGCAACCGACGCCGCGACGACTTGAAGAAGCAGCGCGACGCGGACAATTTGCAAGAAGTCCAGAAGTGCAGACCATTTTTGTTCTGGGCGGCGGATTGCTTTTGCTCACTATGATGGGGAGAGAAATATTCCAGCGCATTACTGTGGCAATGACGAGCGTTTTTGGGCATATTCACGATATTCCATTGAGCCAGAACAACTTACAAGTATTATTCATAAAAGGTATTCTTGTCTTTGTTGCTTGTGTTGCGCCAGTTTCAATCGGGACGATTGCCTTTGGACTTCTTGCTGGCGGCATCCAGAGCAAGTTTCAAACTTCTCCCGAAGCCCTTGAAGCAAAATGGGAACGAATTAATCCATTCACAGGTTTTCAGCGAATTTTTTCGTTGCGTGGCGCTGTTGCCGGCGGAGTGGCATTTTTGAAACTCATAATCCTTTCAATAATTGTTATTTCCGCGTTTAACTCGATTGTTACCGACGAGTTTTTTCATACTACAGTTGATATGGAAAGAATTGCCGATTTTATGGCAAAAAGTGCCTTGCATATAGGATGGAGAGTTATAGGGGCGCTAGCTGTAATAGCCGCTATTGATTATGCCTACCAGTACTGGCAGACGCACAAAGACCTGATGATGTCCCGCGAGGAGTTGAAAGAAGAGATAAAGAATACCGAAGGCGACCCGTATGTAAAGGCGGCGCAAAGACGCAGGAGATATGCCATAGCATTCAGAAAGATGCTGGAGGATGTCAAAAAAGCCGATGTTGTCGTTACAAACCCGACGCATTTAGCGGTTGCGTTGCGATATGACAGGAAGACGATGAAGGCGCCAAAAGTTGTTGCGAAAGGTTCGCGAATAAAAGCGCAGAGGATAAAGGAAATTGCGGCGCAAAATCAGGTTCCGGTCATTGAAAACAAACCTCTGGCAAGGATGTTGTTCAAATATGGAAAGGTCGGCGCCGAGATTCCGGTTCAGCTTTACCAGGCGGTAGCTGAGATTCTTGCATACGTTTATCGTATGAACAGATACAAGTATTTTGCAGAACAAAATCAGACACAAACATAGACTCGCTATGCCGCAGACACAATCAAAACTTAAATTGTTATTTTCGCAGGGCGATTTGTGGCTTGTTGTGGGGTTGTTCGGGACTATTTTAATCCTTATTTTTCCCGTATCCCCGTTTATGATTGATATGTTGCTTGCCACGAGCATTGGACTCTCCTTGCTTGTCGCACTTGTTATTCTGTACATAAAAGAGCCCTCTGAGTTCACAGGTTTTCCTACATTGTTGCTGTTTGTAACATTATTCCGTTTGGCGCTTAATGTTGCATCTACCCGGTTGATCTTACTTGATGGTTATGCCGGGCATATAATTGAAGCCTTTGGAAATTTTGTAGTCCGCGGCAATTACGTTGTTGGTTTGGTAGTGTTTTTAATACTTGTTCTAATAAATTTTGTTGTCATTACAAAAGGCGCTGGACGCATAGCGGAAGTTGCTGCGCGATTCACTCTTGATGCGATGCCGGGAAAACAGATGGCAATTGATGCCGAACTCAATGCCGGGATAATTGATGAAAAGGAGGCAAAGGCTCGCCGCAGGATGGTGGAACAGGAGGCGGATTTCTACGGGGCAATGGACGGCGCGAGCAAATTTGTAAGGGGCGACGCGATAGCCGCAGTTCTAATAACGCTAATTAATATTATTGGCGGTTTCGCCATAGGAATTGTTCAAAAGGGTATGAGCATCAACGATGCGTTGCAAAGATATACTCTGCTTTCTATTGGCGATGGACTGGTCAGTCAGATACCGGCGTTAATTACCTCAGTTGCGGCGGGCATACTTGTAACGCGGGCGGCGGCGCGAGATGATTTAGGAAAAGAACTAAGCCAGCAATTGTTGTTTTATCCAAAGGCGCTTGCCATATTGACTGTAATGCTTGTTATCTTTTCATTTGTGCCGGGACTTCCAATGATTCCGTTTCTTGTTCTTGCCGCCTGCAGCGGTTATATTGCGCGCCGTTTGAGCAAGAGCGGACAGACAATGATGGCGGCTGCGGTAGCGGGTCAGCAAGCAACAACATCCTCAACTGCCGCCGGCGAAACCGCGCAGGATAAATCACAGCCAAAACAGCAACAGAGCGAATCAATGGAGAGTTATCTCGGGCTTGATCCGTTGCAAATTGAACTCGGTTATGGACTTGTTGCCCTTGCGGATAAACGACGGGGTGGAGATTTGCTTGAACGAATTACCGGCGTGCGTCGCAATTTTGCAATGGAGATGGGAATTGTTATTCCGCCTATCCGTGTTCGCGACAATCTTCAATTAACCAGCAACGAATACAGGTTTGTTCTAAAAGGTATTCCTGTTGCCAGAGGCGAATTGATGCCCGGTTATTGGCTCGCTATGAACGCGACAAATAGTAAAGTCCAGTTAAAAGGGATTCCTACTGTTGAACCGGTTTTCCAACTCCCCGCCACTTGGGTAACAGATGTTGAAAAGAAAACAGCAGAGGTAAATGGCTATACAGTGGTTGATGCAGTGTCTGTGCTTGTAACGCATTTAACTGAAACTTTAAGAAAATACGCCTATGAACTGCTGAGCCGTCAGGATGTTCAAAATCTTCTTGATAACCTTAAAAAGACGCATCCAGCGGTTGTGAATGAACTTGTGCCGACGCAGTTAACTGTCGGTCAGGTGCAGAGAATTCTGCAAAACTTGCTCGCTGAAGGCGTAAGCATACGGAACCTTGCAGGAATACTGGAAAAGGTCAGCGACTATGCCGCTTATACGAAAAACATTGATGAACTTACCGAGTATGCGAGAAAAGCCGTGGCTCCGCAAATTGTGAAATCTTATCAGACCGAGACCGGGGCATTGCGGGCAATCACGCTTGATCCAAAACTTGAACAGCAGATCGCGCAGGGTATTAGACAAACGCCGGTTGAAATAACCCTCTCTCTTGATCAGAAACTCGCGCAACACCTTGTCCATACGCTTTCTCGCGCAATCCAGCAACTTGTTTCAGCCGGTTATCCGCCTGTTGTTCTCTGCGCGCCTCAAATAAGATTGCCATTTAAACGATTTTTTGAATCTACATTTTCAGACCTTGTTGTGCTGGCGTATAATGAAATACCGCCAAAGACGGAACTGCAGCCGGCTGTGGTAATACCGTATCCGTCGTGAAATGAGATTGATTGAGCGGTGGGAAAAAAATGGAAATAAAATCTTTTATAGCAAACTCTGCAATTGAAGCGGTTTCAAGGATTCGCGAGGAGTTAGGTCCCGACGCTGTGGTTATTGAGATAAGACAGATAAAGCCATCGGGAATAGGACGTTTGTTTCAAAAACCAAAAATTGAAGTCCTTGCGTATAAACCGGAAGAAGAGGCGAAAAAAGAAGATGATCAATTAATTGAAATAAAACGAGAGATTTCCCAAATCAAATCTTATATTGAGGAAAAAATAACCGCTGTTGAAAAAGCCTCTTTCAAAAACCAGGAGATTGCCCGCCCGATTTCTCTTGTGGAAAGTTTTAGTAATTCCAGCGAATTGGAATTTTTAATACAAAAAGATTGGCGGCTAAATTTTTTGCAAAGGCTCGGTGTTGAGCCGGTTTATGCCAGGACGATAATAGAACAAATTCCCGATAGTGATTCATTTGATTCAACCCCTAATGTTGTTGAAACTCAAAGATTGATTGAGGAACTAAAACGCTATCTTAAAAATAATCAGTCTGATGAATTGCCGCAAGGAGTTCATATTTTCGTAGGTTCGCCGGGTTGCGGAAAATCGACCTTTTTATGCAAACTGCTATCAAGGCTTGTGCTTGCGGAATCAAGACAGGCAAGGGTAATTCAGATGGATGCCGTTACGGCAAACACATCCGAATTGCCATCGCTTTATAGCGAAATTCTCGGCGTGCCGTATACGCGAAATTATATATCCGATATTGGTTTTGATAGTGGTTATGTATTTATTGATATTCCTGGGGTTGACTGGCAAAACAGAGCGGCGATTGATAAATTGGCTCAAGTTGTTAGCGAGTTTAAAAACCCGCATATCCATCTGGTTTTGAATCTTTGTTATGATACCCGTTTATTAATAGCGCAAGCAAGGGCGTTTAGCGTTATGGATATTTCCGATCTGGTCTTTACGCATATTGATGAAGGGGCGCTATTGGGAAAGATTTTTAATCTTGTATTAGGAACAAATTACACAGTTGGATTTTTAAGCGGTGGGCAAAATATTCCCGGTGAGATTTACACAAACAGTTCTGAAGCCATTTCTAATCTATTATTCAGGCAATAAATAGGGGGTAAATCATTAGATTTCTATATTTTCCCAAACTGGCAAACCAATTGCTATGTAAGAACCAGCAAGATGAAACTAATGCTGATGATTGGCGGTTTGATAGGATTTGGAACGGGCGTGATGCTTGGTTTAGCGCAGTCGGGTTCGTGGCAAGATATAATCTGGAAATCAGCTGTGGCTGCCTACATCGCCGGGATTTTAATGAAGTGGTGGGGGAAGATATGGGTTAAATGCATAAAGGAAGCAGAATCACTGGGCGCCAGTCAAAAACAGGAAAAACAGGAAGCAACCGCTAAAAGTGGCGTATGAAAACGGATGATATTCAACTTGTGGAAACAAAAACAACGCAACCGACGCCTAAAGAACTCTGGAACCTCTATTATAAATCCAGGAATAACCCGGAAATAGAGGAAAAATTGGTTAGGAATTATCTACACCTTGTAAAAGGCGCAGTCGGTAGAATTGCGATAACTTTGCCTGATTTTATTAGCTACGACGACCTTTACAGCGCCGGTCTTGTGGGGCTGCTTCAAGCAATAAGAAATTACGATCCATCAGGCGGAAGTTCATTTGAAAATTACGCAAAGTCGCGAATTCGCGGCGCTATATTAGATGAATTAAGAAAGATGGATTGGGTGCCGCGCTCGGTGCATTCAAAGGCGAGAAAGGTGCAGGAAGCGATTAATCAAATTGAATCTAAAAAGGGAGGGCTTGCATCCGAAGATGAGATAGCAAAGGCTTTAAATTTAACAACTGCGGAGTATGAACAACTTCTTGCCGAGATTAGGCCGGTAACGTTTATTTGTTTAGACGCAATTAACGAGGCAGAGGAAGGCGATGGCGGTTCGCTGCACGATTCTATTGCCGACCAATCTGTTGAACCGCCGGATGTTAAAGTTCAAAAGCGGGAGTTTGCTATGTTGATTGCTCAACGAATTGAACAATTGCCGGTCATCCAGAAAAAAGTTCTTGCGATGTACTATTTTGAGAATATGAGATTGAAGGAAATCGCCGAGGCGTTTGGACTTACTGAGTCTCGGATTTGTCAGATGCATACTCAGGCTATTTTAGCTATCAGGGCATATTTGCAGAGAAACGGATTAATATCATAAGAATGTAAAGATTTATATGATAATTATAGCGGGCGCAATAGTGGTTACATTTTCAGTTCTTGGCGGATTTATAATGGCAGGGGGAAATCCGATAACGCTAATGCATATCTCCGAATTGGTAATAATCGGCGGCGCCGCAATGGGCGCTCTGATTACTATGTCGCCAAAGAAGGTTCTAATGGATATTATTAAAAAGACTATGGTGGCGCTTAAAGGAAATCCTCACGGAAGGGTGGATTATGAAGATTTGCTGAAGGCATTATATGAACTTTTTATGATTGCCCGACGAAACGGAATGATTGCGCTTGAAGACCACGTCGTTAATCCTGAAACCAGCAGCATTCTAACAAAGTATCCTTCGTTTCTAAAAAATAAACATGCTGTTGAATTTCTATGCGGGAGTTTGCGCCCGGTAATAGATGGCAAGGTTAAGCCAGAACAACTGAAGATGTTGATGGAAATAGAAATTGAAAGAATGGAGGAAGAGATACACGCGCCGGTGAATGTGCTAACGAGGACAGCTGACTCTATGCCGGGATTCGGAATTGTAGCAGCCGTACTTGGCATTGTGCTCACTATGGCGGCGATTTCTGGTCCTATTGAACAAATCGGCGAAAAAGTGGCTGCGGCTCTGGTGGGGACATTTCTCGGTATTTTAATGGCATACGGATACCTCAATCCGCTTGCGGTAAAACTTGAATTCGTTGGCAAGGCCGAACTTGATTATATTAAATGCATCGCAAGCGCCGTGAGTGGATTTGCCAGTGGAATGGCGCCGATAATGGCTATTGAATTAGCGCGGCGCGGGCTTGAAAGCGAAGTGAAACCGAGTGCCGACGAGTTAGAGGCGATGGTTAAATCAATTTCCGTTGCAAAGGCTTAATATCGGGACGATTTTTAAATGGCAAAAAAACAACATCAACACGGTGGCGCTTGGAAAGTTGCATACGCCGATTTTGTTACGGGAATGATGGCTCTTTTTATTGTCTTGTGGCTTACTTCTCAAGACCAGAAGATCAAAGAAGCCGTTGCGCGGTCGTTTAAGCATCCATTTATGCCGGTGATGAAAGAGTCAACAGGTCTTATACCAAGCCGTCAAATTCAGGCAGAAAAAAATACTTCGGGACAATTTGATTCAGCCTCTGCAGTTGAACTTAACGTTTTGCGAAGGTTGAATGAGGAGTTGCTCAAATCTTTAAAAGATCAGAGCGAGATGAATGAAGACGAC
This sequence comes from Verrucomicrobiia bacterium, assembly GCA_049968335.1. Classification (GTDB taxonomy): domain Bacteria; phylum Verrucomicrobiota; class Verrucomicrobiia; order Limisphaerales; family JAKPVM01; genus JAKPVM01. The sequence continues at coordinate 15,519 of JBMFQZ010000018.1, read as the reverse complement.
TCTATTAAACTGGAATTAACACCTGAAGGCTTGTTAATCAGCGTCTTTGACAAGGCGCGTCGCCCGATCTTTGAGCCCGATTCAGCAGTTTTCACAAAATACGGAGACTGGGTATTTTCAACTCTCGGCTGGCAGATTTCACGATATACAAATTTCACAATTGAACTTGAAGGGCACACTGAAAAAGGACATCCGGTAACTCGCGAAGATTATTCTAACTGGGAACTCACGGCAGACCGCGCAAACGCGGCGCGCCGAAAGTTGTTGATCCACGGTGTTAAGTCCGAACAAATCAGAAAAGTTGCCGGATATGCTGATACTAAACCGATGCCGCAAATTCCGCCAGAGCACGAAAGTCAACGACGGGTAAGCGTTATGTTAAAAGTCTTAGGAAAATAAAATATTTTATGCAAGGCAAATTTGTTCCAATAACCGAGATGATAGGTCAGAGTTTATCTTTAAGAGACAATGATAAAAATATAAAAGATAATTCTCGGGACTTTAAACCGATTTCTTCACAAAAAGAAAACGTTCAGTCAAAACTTCATCAGAATGCCGCATCGATTGCCCCGCAAGTTGAACTTAAAAAAGAGGGAAACCGCCTTACAAAGATAATATTAAGGTGTCCCTGCGGGCAGGTATATACTTTTAACTGTGTATACACCGTTCCAATGGGATAATAATTTCATAGGAAAATTTTTCTATTATTCTTCAATAAAGGTATAAATTTCCATTTTAAAGCCCAAAAAGCAGCAAAAAGGGCTTATTTTCAGGCTGGCACGACATTTGCTAATCTTCATTGCGATGAACGTCAGTCTATATCAAGCGGCTGCGGCTCTGAACGCGACGGTTAAGTGGCAGGAGATGATTACTAATAATATGTCCGCCGCTATGATACCTGGCTATAAAAAGAGTGAGATATCTTTCTCGGCAATTCAATCTGGGTTGTTGACTGCTGACACTAATTATGGAGTTTTAACTCAGGGTCTAATGCCGCAATCAAAAACAATCCAGAACCTGATGCCGGGACAGATAAAGTTTACCGGTGAAAAAACAAATTTTGCAATTGATGGTCAGGGATTCTTTGAAGTTCAGATGCCGCAGGGCGGATTTGCTTATACCCGTGATGGAGAATTCCATTTAGACTCACAGGGCAGGCTTGTTAACAAAAACGGCTGGCTGGTAATGACAACAAATGGTCCTGCGCAGTTTGATCTTAAAAATGTTGACGCGATTGCTATTACGCCGCAGGGCGAAATTTCTCAAGGCGGAGATGTAAAAGGCAAACTTAGGATAGTGAATTTTGACAACCCGAATCTGTTGAAGCCTTTGAATGGTAGTTATTTTCTTGCCGATGATCCAAAAATAAAATCATTTCAGGTTGCAAATCCGGTATTAAAGCAGGGATGTGTTGAGGAATCAAATGCGACACCGTTGCTTGAAATGGGAAATATGATTGTTGCGATGCGGTTTTATGAAACAAATCAGCGGTTGATTCAAATGCAAGACGAGCGAATCGGAAAGACCATCAATGATCTTTCCGGAACAACGTAATATTAACCAAGTAATAAGAGCAGGTTATGTTAAGAGCATTATATAGTTCGGCGTCCGGGATGGAGTCACAGCAGTTAAATCTTGATGTGATTGCAAATAACCTTGCGAACGTTAACACTACAGGATTTAAGCGGATGAAGGTGGAGTTTCAGGATTTGATGTATCAGATCACAAAAGCCCCCGGAGCCGAGCAGGGAGGTGGCAACCAGCTTCCGACAGGGTTGCAGGTCGGACAGGGATCAAGACCTGTTGCAACATCAAGAATATTTACAATGGGCGAACTTGTACAAACAGGCGAGAAACTTGATGTCGCCATTGAAGGAGACGGTTTTTTTGAGGTTCAACTTCCCGACGGCACGCGCGCCTATACTCGGGACGGCGCGTTGAAAATGGGACCTGACGGCAGAATAACCACAAGCGATGGACTTGTTCTGCAAGGCGGTTTTCAACCTGTTCCACCGGGAACAACCTCAATTACCATTTCATCAGACGGCGAGGTTACTTACGACGGCGCATCTGGAAGACAGACATTCAGAGTTCAATTAGTGCGATTTGCTAACCCCGCAGGTCTTGAGAGTCTTGGAAGAAATTTATACAGAGAAACAATAGCCAGCGGACCAGCTGAACAGGGAAACCCGGGCGAAAACGGGTTTGGAAGACTCGCGCAGGGATTTCTTGAAATGTCAAATGTCAAGGTTGTGGAGGAGATGGTTAATCTGATTATGGCTCAGCGGGCTTATGAAATAAATGCAAAAGCGGCGCAGGCTGCCGATGAGATGATGCAGATGAGCAACAATCTTCGTCGCACATAATTATGAGCAAAGCAATTAAAAACATAGCCAGTTTAGTTAGCGCGGCGGTTTGCTTGTTTATCGCAATTCTGCTTGCTCAGCCGTCGCGCGCCCAAGAAAACCAGCAACCGCAGAGCGCAAATGCGACTAATGAGGGTAAGCCGTTTTTTATCAATGAACAGATGGTGGTTGATTTTTTAACAAAGGCGCTTCAGCAGCAATATTGCGAGGGCAAGTCAGAACTTGAATTAAGACTCTCGCGACCCTGGACTGCGCTGAAAACGGTTTCAACCAATGGCGTTTTCAAACTGATAGAAGGTCCGGGTCGTCAATTATCTCCAACAATGATGGTAAAATTTGAATGGCGATCGGATAAAGAATCGTTCGGTCCGTTTCAAGTTGTAGTCTATGCGAAATTATGGAAGGAGATAATTATTGCCGCAAGACCGTTGACGCGCGGAATTGTATTAAACAGAAACGACATTGATTTTTCTAAACGCGATATTTTTCAATTGCGCGAATGGCTTGACGATCTGCCATCAAATTACAGCGATATTGAACTGGTTGAAAATGTTCCGCAGGGACAGCCGATTTATCCGCGAAGCATCAGAATTAAACCAATTATAAAACGGGGACAACTGGTAGAAGCGCATCATATAGACGGTCCGATGACTGTTTCTTTAAAAGTTGAAGCGCTTGAAGACGGGGCGCCCGGACAGGTTATAAAAATAAAAAATCCTCAGACTCGTCGCGAGTTATTGGGAAAGGTTCAAAATGACGGCACGATATCAATATACTTATAAATTTATTTTGAGCGCGATTTGTTTATATGCCTTGTGTTTGCGCTCCGATTCGTTGTGGAACGATGAAAATGCCACCTCAATGTACGCTGATAAACGGGCGGGCAGGGTTGGCGATATCATCACAATCATAGTTCAGGAAAGCGCGTCAACTTCTAAAGATTCAAGCACAAAGACTTCAAAAAAATCCAGCGCCAATGTCGGAATATCCCAGTTTTTATATGGTCCGCAGGCGAGTGGATTTCTTACGAAAAAGGGGCAATATCCGGCGTTAAAATATTCAAGCGATACATCTTTTGACGGTGGTGGACAGATTAATAATAGCGAGAAAATTACAGCCCGCGTTGCTGTTAGGGTTGTGGACGTATTGCCAAACAGAAATCTTGTTGTTGAAGGGCGGCGTCAGACAAGTTTTAGCGGAGAGGTTCAAGATGTTGTCTTGCGCGGTGTTATTAGAAGCGAAGACATTATGGCGAACAACACAGTCTATAGTTACAATGTTGCCGATGTTACAATCAATTTTATTTCTCGCGGAACCGTTACTGACGCCTCAAAGAAAGGCTGGTTTAGTAAAGTATGGGATAAAATATCACCGTTTTAAAATGTTAAGAGACATTGATAAATATAGAATTTTGTTAATCGTCATTGTGATGACAATTGCGCAGGTCTTTCCAGTGTTTGCGCAGACGTATGGAATAAGAATAAAAGACCTTGTGATGATTGCCGGAGCTCGGGACAATCAGTTAGTCGGTTTTGGCCTTGTTACCGGTATTGCTGGGGAAGGCGATAAGAATCCAACCTACACTTTGCAAAGCGTCGCGAATATGCTTCAAAGGTTCGGCATAAATGTTCCTGCTTCTACGTTATCGGCAAAAAATGTTGCGGCAGTCCTTGTTACTGCTGATATTCCTGCGTTTGCAAAACCTGGAACGCGGATTGATGTTAACGTTTCTGCTATGGGCGACGCAAAGACATTGCAGGGCGGTGTGCTTTTGCAAACCCCGTTATTGGGCGCGGACGGCAGGATTTATGCAGTCGCTCAGGGAGTTCTTGCAGTAGGCGGCTTTATCGGGGGCACAGGTGGAGGCGGCGGCGCAACAGTACAGAAGAATCATCCTACTACTGCTCAAATAATCGGTGGCGCTATCGTTGAACGAGAAATACCGGCTACAATCGTTAGAGAAAATTCGCTTGAATTATTGTTAAGACAGCCAGATTTCACATCAGCGGCGCGGATCGCGGCGGCAATAAATCAAAAATTCACAAATTCGGCTCAAGCAATAGATATGTGCACGGTAAAAGTTAATATGCCGGAATGGGCGAATGAGAATCCTGTTGATTTCATCGCCAGGCTTGAAGCAATAGAAGTAGTTCCCGATACTCCGGCAAGAATAATTATCAATGAACGCACAGGCACTATTGTGGCAAATGCCCGCATAAGGATATCAAATTGCGCAATTTCTCATGGCAATCTTACAATCAATATTGCTTCTACGCTTGACGTTTCGCAGCCATCGCCATTGAGTCAGACTGGCGAAACGGTCGTTACTCAGAGAACAGACACAACGGTTACTGAAAACAAGGCGTCATTCGTCGCTATTCCAGAGTTGCCGACTGTCGAAAAAGTGGCGCAGGTTATGAATACATTAGGATTTACTCCGCGAGATATGATGGCGGTTTTTGAAGCGATGAAACAGGCAGGGGCATTACAGGCTGAATTAATTATTAAATGAATCTCTGTATGAGCGCAGTTAACAACATTAGCAATACATTGCCAAAAGATGTTATGGATTTGCCGATTGAAAAATTGCCGCAGATAAAAACGCTTGATGAAAAACAAAAGGCGACTGTGGCAAGCAGGCATTTTGAAACAATGTTCTTGAGGATGATGCTCTCAGAAACGCAAAAACCGGTTTTTAAATCAAAATATTCATCCAATTCAGCCCGCGATGAAATCTATCGCGACTTTATGGTTTCAAACCTTGCCGAGGCGCTCGGTAAAACTGAACCGTTGAAGATATCGTCGCTGATTCAAAGCCAGATACTTAAAACAACTGCAAATAAAACAGAGACAGGGAATATTTCACTATGATAACTGATGCTGCTGATAAGTTAATTGAGGCTTTGCGGTATGAACTCCAGCAATACGGGGAGATGCTTGCTTTGCTGGAGAAACAACAGCAAAATGTTTTAGACAGCAATACCTCCGGCGTTCTTGAAGATATTTCCGCAATAAGCGTCCAGACCAGCGTAATACAAAACGCTCGCAAGGCAACAGAGCAGGCAAAACGAGAACTGTGCGTTGAACTCGGACTTGACGAGAAATCAAGTTATTCCGAAGTTGTTAAACACCTTTCTGAAGAATATCGGATATTGTTGAACGCGTTGATAGACGAGAACAATTCGCTAATTGGCAGAATTCACAAACGGGCGAACCAAAATCATCTGTTGTTAAAACGTTCAATTGAAATGATTCAACAGTTGGTATCAGCCGTTGTCCCTGGACTTTGCGCCACTTTTTACAATCAGAGCGGCAGCGCGTTCAATTCTATATTGCCGCAAACAACATCATTATATAACGAGGTTGGATAAAATTATGCCTGGACTTTTTAGCATATTGAATATGGGGTCGCAGTCGCTGCAGGCGCACCAGCTCGGGATTGAAGTCGCCGGGCATAACCTTGCCAATGTAAATAACCCTGCATACGCGCGGCAAAGGGTCGCATTGCAGACTACAACTCCACAACAAACATCAGTTGGGCAACTCGGCACTGGCGTTCAGGCAATAGCGATCGAGCAGGTAAGAGAAACAATTTACGACCGACAATATGAATTAGAAACCTCTATTACATCCTATTTGCAGTCGCAACAGAAATCTCTTGGAATGCTTCAATCTTATCTTGATGAAAGGGTGGACAGGCAGGGGGCAACAACAGATTCCAGCGGAGCCTTGTCTACTGGCGGAATAGCGGCGGCAATGCAGAGCCTATTTGATTCTTTTTCTCAATTGTCGTTGAACCCTTCATCGTTGTCGGACAGAACGGTTCTACTGCAAAACGCCAGTATGCTTGCAAACAGATTTAATCAACTCTCCTCCGATCTTGATAGTTTAACCTCTTTTTTAAACGATTCTATAAATTCAGATGTCAATAAGGCAAACGGTCTATTGCAGGATATTGTTGATCTGAATAAGGAAATATCTCAACAGGAATTCGGCTCCGACGCAAAAGCAAATGACCTGCGCGATTTAAGACAACAGAAACTGGAGGAACTTGCGGGAATTTTTAAGATTGATGTTTCGGAAGAGCCAGATGGCGAGTTGAATATTTCTATAAACGGCAACTTAATCGTCTCAGGTTCAACTCTGGTTGATTCGTTTGAAACCTCGACAGACGCGAAGGGCAATGTTGTGGTGATGCTGAAAAATTCGGCAAATCAAATCCAGTCCGGCGGCGGTTCAATTCAGGGCGCGATTGATTTGAGAGACCAGGTGATCGCCAATGTTAAAACGAATATCAACAACCTTGCGGCGCAATTAATCAGTGAAGTGAATGCCATTCATTCTGGCGGTTACAATATGAACGGAACAAATGGAGAAGACTTTTTTACCGGAACAGACGCCGCAACAATTAAGGTAAATAACGCTCTGGTTCAAAACCCGTCGCTAATTCAGTTAAATGATTCTGCCAACTCTTCAAATTCAAATCAGGTTGTCAATGAACTTGCTCAACTTGCCACAAAAAAAATACCCGGATTAAATAACTCAACATTCAGCGAGGCGTATAGACAGATTGTTGAAAATGTCGGTTCGGAGGTAAATCGTGTAAACCAGAGGCTTGACGACCAAAACACAATAAAAAATTTAATCCTGCAAAAGCGAAATTCAGTTAGCGGTGTTTCTGTTGATGAAGAAATGACCGAACTTATGAAATATCAGCGCGCCTTTGAGGCGTCAGCAAAGTTGGTATCAATAGTGGATGACCTATTGGATTCTGTATTAAGTATGAAACGATAATTTAGGTGTATCATTATGAGAGTAACAACGAATATGTTTCCGGACTCGCTGGTGAACCAACTCGGACGGCTCTCGGTGAGACAAAATAAGTTGCAGGAGCAGATTTCAAGCGGTCAAAAAATTACTTTACCGGAAGACGACCCCTCGGCAATGGGGCGGGTGATGGATTTGCAGCAGGAGTTAAGCCTTATAAACAGATACAGGAAAAATATAACAGCGCTCCAGGACAGAGTTGACGTTGTATATAACTCTATAAGAAGCATCAAAACAATTTCCGACAGAGCGAATGAAATCGCGGTCTTAGCAGATTCTTTAAGAACGCCTGAAGAATTGAAAACTTACGCAATAGAAGTTTCAAACCTTATAGACCAGGCAATCCAGATCGCGAATTCTAAATATAACGATTCATATCTATTTGGCGGGGTTAACGGTTCACAACCACCGGTCAGCGTTACAAAAGATGCCGATGGCAAGATAATTTCTGTCTCGTTCAATTCAGACGAAAAGGTGCCCGAATACCAGATTTCTTATACTGCAACAATGGCTGTTGATATTCCTGCGGCAAATTCAAGCGGGTCGGGTCAAACGGGTCTATTTACAGACCCCAGAACAGGAGCCGATTTTATAAATCATTTAATTTCACTTCGCGACCATCTTCTTGCCGCAGATACAAATTCAATTCAAGATGTAGACGCTATAAATCTGCAAAAAGACGAAAAACATTTTATCCTTCAACTTGCCGATAGCGGAGTAAAAAAAGCGCATCTGCAGACTATTGATGATTTTCACTCCTACAAGGCGCAAAGCCTTGAAAGTAATATCTCCAGCGAGACCGATACCGACCTCCCTTCCGCTATTATGAAATTGAATCAGACTCAAAGCGCGTTTCTTGCCGCTTTGCAGACAGGCGCCGCAATATTGAACAAATCGTTACTGGATTACTTGCGCTAAATAAATGGTTCAATTTTTAAAATAGCGGGGGCAATTTATAGACCTCTAAATCGTCAAACCAGCATTGGTCACGGTCGCTTGATTGGCCCGAAACATTTAATAGGATTACAAGATAACCGGCGCTATCTGGAACTTGAACCAGTCCCTGCGCCATCTGCCACTCGCTACCTGTTTTTTTAAATGTGAATATTTTATCTTTATTCTCACAACACCATTTTCCATCTGCCGTTTGCCAGCGCGCCATCAACGACGGCGCACAGTTGCCTTTGAACACCGCTTTTATCCTTAAGTAAAAAAATTCTCCCGCGGCTACGTTGTGTTTTTGAATCAAACACCCGCGTGAAACCTTTTTAGCAAGCGCGCTGCCGTTTCCGATATTTTTATCGTGAATAAAAACGCCTTTTGGCAGTTTTTCATCCTGCCAGACTGAAAATCCCAGTAAGTTTCCATTACCGTCAATTAGAGAAAAATCACGATTAACCGCGATGTTTGTCAGAGCCTTGTTCTTAAGCTCCTGTTCAATAAATTCATGGGGATTTTTTACAAATGTAATCAGTCTTTTAATTCCCGGCATTGCCTCGTCCCAGAGTTTGCCTTTGCCCGCAGTTTTACTGAGACTGTCAAACCAATTACTTCTTGTAATCGTTTGCCACCAGCGGCATTGTTCGCCATAAATCCATACATATTTGTCTGCAGCAATTGCGGCTGCATTTAGATTTCTGTAAAGTCGTTTAAGCCGCGAACCATCAAGCGGCGGAAGGTAATATCTATTTCCCGGTTCATTTAAATACATATCAAGATAAATCCCAAAACCGACCTGCGTTTGAGCGAGATATTTTTTCCTGTTTTCCAGCGATACAAGCCTCATAGCGGGTCCAGTCCAGGAGCGAATATTATTCGCTGCTTGAAGAAATTCTTCAGAACTATCCATATAATACCCGTATTCGCAACCATCCACGAGCGTCATTGAAGCTGGTATGGAATCTAACATCCCGTCAATAAACGAAGGCAACAATCCATATTCTCCCGTGATTAAAACTGAATCAGGATTATCCGAGTTTGCTGCTTTTAAATTGATGCTGTTTAGCCACAAGGCAAGTAAGATTGCATCTGGTTGTTCTTTTGCAATTGCTTGAACGAAACCCTGTCCCCGTTTTCTTGCTATCGCTTTTGTTTGTTCAAATGATAATTTAGAACTCAGGTTATACTTAAATTGCGGTTTCCCATACGATTCAAAATCAATGGCAAGCCCTTTTGCGCCGCATTCTTTTGCGATTTGCGAGCAGATGCGCGCCTTCTCAAACAAATTTTGCCATCCATTGTCGTCTTCCCAGTCAATATCGCCCGGGGTTGCGTTGAATCTTATAAAATTATCGGTAAATTTTTTAAACCTGCACTGTTTTAAATCCCAAATAGCGTCGGAAAACCAGCGCGCCTCCCATTTATTCGTATTCCACACTGACTCCGTATTAACGCGGTTTTTCCCGTCAGATTTTCCGATAAGATAAAACATAACTCCGTCAAATGGACTGCTTTCTTCCATATCTTGCCAGTGAAGTCTCAAATATTCGGTATTCGGTATATCCCAGCCAAGATGAATAAATTTCTTCTTAAACCAATCGTCATCACTGTCAGACGCCAATAGAAAATTTAATAATATAAACAATACAAATAATGGATTTAAAAAGGCGTTTTTCATAAGAATTATTTTAACATTAATTTATCCAATTTATATAAAAAACATAATATTGGAACTGTGGAAAATATTTAACATTTTTTATTGACATTTTTATGCTTCGTTATAAATTAGAGATTGTAAGATTTTAATTTATGAGTATTAATATCCGACAAGTTCTACTGGTTGTCGTCGTCGTTAGTGACGGCGCCGTAGGTGCTTGTCGGTAGTCGGAGTTAAAAGATTATAGACAAGAACCCACGGCTGGCAACGGTCGTGGGTTTTTATTTATCCACGACGGTCAGCCAAAAAGTATAAAAACTATGAATGCAAGAGTAATGGAACCGAAGAATAAAAAAGAAAGTAGCGCGGGCTCAGATAAAATAATGAGCGGGAGCCAGATACTTGTTGAAGCCCTTGAAAGGGAGGGTGTGGATACAATCTTTGCCTACCCTGGCGGCGCAAGTATGGAAGTGCATCAGGCATTAACCCGTTCAAAAAAGATAAGAACAATCCTTCCGCGTCATGAACAGGGTGGGGGATTTGCGGCGTCTGGATATGCTCGCTCAACAGGAAAAGCCGGCGTATGTATGACGACCAGCGGACCTGGCGCCACGAATTTAGTTACATCGATTGCGGATGCATATATGGACTCGGTTCCGCTTGTCGCGATTACTGGACAGGTTCCGCAATGGATGATTGGGAAAACCGCGTTTCAGGAAACGGATATTTTTGGAGTTACGCTCCCGATCGTAAAACATAGTTATCTTGTGACCGATGTAAACGACCTTGCGCGAATAGTAAAAGAGGCATTTTATATCGCCCAAAGCGGCAGACCAGGTCCTGTCGTAATAGATTTGCCAAAGAACATTCAACAGGCGACAACCAGACCAAACTGGGACGCGCCGATGGAAATCCCCGGATACGAATCCGATATCAGAGCCGATGAATCGGTGTTTGAACAGATAATTGAATTGCTCGAAAACTGTGAACGCCCGGTAATTTATTGCGGCGGTGGCATTATCTCTTCCGGGGCGGCGAGTGAATTGCGGCGATTTGTTGAACTTACCGGTGTTCCTGTAACTACAACGATTATGGGTTGCGGCGCGTTTCCGGAAGAACACCCGCTTTCATTGCGTTGGCTCGGTATGCACGGCGCGGCTTTCGCAAACTGGGCTGTTAACGGAGAATACGCAATTAGAAAAAGTCCAAATGAACCACTGGTAAAATTAAAAGATGGAGCCGACCTTCTCCTTGCTTTGGGTGTGCGGTTTGATGACCGCGTAACAGGCAAAGTAGATAAATTCTGCGAAAACGGCATCATCGTCCACATTGATATTGACGAATCGGAGCATAACAAAAATCGCCGCGTTCAATATCCAATTGTTTGCAATGTAAAGTACGCACTTGAACAGTTGAACAAAATTTTATCAAGAAAACCGTTAAAGAAAAAATATGACAGATGGCACCGACAAATAGCCGAATGGAAGGAACGAGGAAAATTCAAATATTCCGTGACGGACGAGGTCATTCAATCTCTTCATATGAAAGAGCACCTTAAAGGGGCAGAGGATGAAGTCATACTGCCGCAGATGGCAATTGAGAGACTTTATGAGATTACAAAGGGCGAGGCAATTATCACCACAGGCGTCGGACAACATCAGATGTGGAGCGCGCAATATTATAAATGTAAATATCCGCGCCAGTTGATTACAAGCGCTGGTTTAGGCGCAATGGGGTTTGGTTATCCGGCGGCGCTCGGAGTAAAAGTCGCCCATCCAAACAAGGAGGTCATAGACATTGACGGCGATGGCTCGTTTTTGATGAACATTCAAGAACTCGCAACTGCGTATATAGAGAAAATTGCGGCAAAGGCAATGATTCTTAATAACCAGCATTTAGGAATGGTAGTCCAGTGGGAGGATCGTTTTTACAACGGCAATAGAGGACATACCTATCTCGGAGACCCGGCGAACAGACAGAGCATTTATCCAGATTACGTTGCCGTATGCAACGCCTTTGGAATAAAATGCGAAAGGGTAATGTATAAGAGCGACTTAACAAAGGCTATTGAGCGGATGCTTGAATCAACAGAGCCTTATGTGCTTGATGTCGTGGTTCCATATACAGAACACGTTCTCCCGTTCATCCCTGCCGGCAGAACTGTTGCGGATATGATTTTAGAATAAATTCGCTCAGGATGAATATTATAAAACTCCCGGTGAATAACCTCGCCGGGAGTTTTTATTATCCAGCGCAATCAGATGGCGCGCATATTATAGGTTTTACAACTATATTCGTTTTTTCATAAAACTGTTTCGGAATAGTTTTAATAAAATCCTCATAGTCGTTCGCAGCAACAATGCTGATAACCGTAGATGGCTTTCGCGAGACAATCATCCGCGAACCATAGCAACCGCAATGACTCAAACATAACTCCGTTAAAAAATCCAGTTCCACAGGAATGTGACCTATCCGTTCTTTAACGCTTTGATGACTCAAGATTAAATATTGGCAGAACTGATCAAAATCTCCATCTTCCAAAGCCTTTACAGAATAAATCACCCGTTGAATTTCGGTCGCAATATGATATGCAAAGTTAAATTGATGATTTTTCAATATTTTCTCTCTGGATTTTAAATAATTTATCTCAACCGAGCGCAACGATTTGGTTGATAGCGCAGCAGCCGTTTCAACAGATAATCTCTTAAAATAATCATAATAATCAAACCCGGAACTTAGACTTTTTTCAACAGTGAAGGCAATTATTGCTATTTCTCCAAATACCGGCGCGTATTCAAAAGAATTAAATTTGCTATCCACAGACATAGCGTAATACTTTTTTGCGAAAAGAGAGGTTAATTCGGCAACCACTCCATTATTCTGACCGCTTATATTTGAATCAGAATTTTTACAAAGAGTCGCTATAGCCAATTTTTCTTTTTTATCGGGAGGGTCGACTTTCCCATATCTATCTCTTTTGGGCGGATTGAGCATAGTTCCGGTCTCAGTCAGACGGAATGGATATAATTTTCTTATTGATAACGCTGTTGCGCAGAGCAAGGCGGTTGAAGTCTCAAATCCTGCTCCAATCGGCAAATCGCTATGAACAAAGGCATTGAATCCACCAACACCGGCGCCGCGCTTTTGAAGATATTTTATCAACGATTTTATATAATCTCGCCAAGAGGAATTTTGAGACACTGCAGTGTCAGAAACCCAGAATGTTTGAATGTCATCTGGATAATTTGATGAAATAATTTCAACTTTTCCGTCAAGTCGCGGAGAAACCGAGATAGTTAACGATTTATCAATTGCGATTGTCAACGCCAAACCGTCAACTATTCCCGCAAAACTGCCTAATAATTCAACAACGCCGGGCGCCTTCGTGTTGCAATACGGCGCATAACCAAAATGCTTTTTAAACAGTAGCTCTGAATTTTCCATTTTAACTATAAGATAACCGAAATTTAAGGAATAAAAAACAAAACAGGCTGAAACCTGAGTTGGTTCCAGCCTGTTGTTAAGCAAGTATTGTGATCTAATTATTGCGCCGGTTCGCGAATAACGCGATAGAATTTTGCATTAGCCGCGCCGACAGGTTCATTATAATTAAGTTCTGTTGCGCTTTGACCTACCTGGAATGTTCCGTTTGGAGCGTCATTCCAATTTGAAAGGTCTGATGAATATTGCACCTTGTAAACATTTCCCGGATTCCCATTCCATTTAATCTCTACCCGTCCGGTGCCTGGCTGGAGTTGAATTCGTTTAACTTCAAATCCAAACATAGTTTGCAATTGTTCTGCGCGGTCTGCTGGATAACCGAGCGCGGCAAAGTTTAAACGGCTTCTCGGAGTATGGCAATCCCGGCAATTTAGAGCCATCTCCTTTGGCGCCACCATATGATTTTGAATCCAGTACATCTCGGTTTTAACCCAGCCAACTTTGCGGCTGAACTCTCTTTCAACATAAGCCATTCCTGTGGCAATCGCATTAGTCCAGTTAAATGTTTTCCAGTAGGCATTTGTGTCAGCTCCGAATAAGTGAGGCACAACGAGCGTCTTCCTATCTGGATCATAAGGTTGCACTCCTTGAAAACGTTTTACAGGCATAATTCTCGCTTGAGGGTCATTAACATCGCCATAGAGCGTATTTATTTTTACAACCTTTGCCGGATCAATTTGATCGTCAACCAGCATAAAGTCGACCTTTCCGTTGAACCAGACATATTCAGGCGGAACGTTTTTAGCCCATTGAAATGTCCCTTTCTGCGTATCATAAATTGGATCGCCGTTTTCATCTTTGATTACAATGTTCTGTCCATTGGTGCCTTTTTGCCCTGCGGTTGACCAATCCCAGTACATCTTTGTTGTCCGTCCGCGCGCAAACTGCGGTATATGACAGGTCTGGCAACCGACACGAGAGGTATGCGCATTTAACCTTGCGGCGTATACACCATTCGTATGTGGTGCGGAAGTGTGGCAATTCTCGCAACTCTTGCTGTCGGCATGGTCTTTTGTATAAGTTGTCCCGGCAATCTGGTGTGATGTGGTTGTATGACAGGTGATGCAACTAAAATTATTTGTGCCGCCCATATGGACATCAAGTTCGCGCGATGGATTGTAAAGTGACGAGTCAAGGTCGCCATGCTTCACCGCATCGCCACCGCCGCCAAAGAAGTGACACGCGCCGCAATTTGCCCTGCTCGGTTTTCCAACATTCCTCGCAACATATAACAGGTCAACAGGTTGATAGGTTGCTCCGCTGAAATTTGTTGTCCCCGGTCCTGTCCACGGTTTTCCACCCATCGTCGGAAATTTTTTATATGTACCAGTAGTATCGTGGCAAATGAGACAGTCCACATTAGCAGGATTGCTAAAATCAAATGTCTTATCCATATAACCGGAACTGTTAATATGACAACTTGTGCAACGCGGTTCATTTGATGGAAGTGCAATACAATAATTGTTTATGACGTTCCGTTTTCCATAAACACGCCCTGTGGAAGAATCGGTTATTTGCCACGTCCAGTGAACTGTTTGCATCACCTCACTGGCTGCATTGGCGTGACACATCGTGCAAGTTCGCGTGTCAGTATAAGACGGCAGCCACGAATGGTCTGCCGCATAAACATTCAGATAACCGATTGAACTTCCAGCTAATAAAATAAGTGTTGTTGCTGTTGCCGCAAAACCAATTTTAGTTCTTATAATGCTGCGTTTCATAATGTTAAAATCTATAAACATATAAGCATATAAGCAATAATAAAATTTAGAATATTAGAAAAAATAATAATATATTGTAATAATTTTAACAGATATTTTTATTATTCAATATGTTACAAATTAAATACATTAATATCTAATTTATAAAAATATTTTATTATTTTTATGACTTTCCTAAAATTTTTAGCTGATTTTTCTTATCAATGTAGCGCAGTGAATGTTTGTTCTATGATTTTTAATTAAAATCTTGAATCCTGAGCAGTCTAGAGAACAATACCTTTTGATTAACATTAGTTTATAAAAGATGATTAGAGACAGATTGGATTGCGCTGCGAAGCGATATCGGAGCAATGTAGCGTTTTTTCTACTCACAGCGCAATGGGCATTGCATTCAGCGCTGATTAATTTTGGTTTATCAAAAATGAGAATAAAAAATGGAGCGGGTGACGGGAATCGAACCCGCGTAGCCAGCTTGGAAGCTCGGTCTCCAAGCATCCAGTCTGACCTG
>JBMFQZ010000017.1:0-75904 GCA_049968335.1 Verrucomicrobiia bacterium | reverse complement strand
TTCATAACGCAACTGCTGTAGTGGCTGGTCTGGATCAGACGCAACAACGGTAAATCGCAACTGCTGCCCGACAACGGTAACTTTGTCAGATACAGGCTCAATCACAGGCGGCAGATTAGCCCCGGCTACTGGGGTAGAGTTCGTCGTTCCCGGTGTCGGATGTTGCAACTGTCTGATGTTTGAACTGCCGTCTGGATAACGCCCTTCGCTCACATCTGCGGTTTGAGGACCAAATGTAACAAGGTCCACGACTGAACCATCCGGTGCGTATAATCCTATTGCCTCTCCATTGCGACTTAATGCAAAATTAACGTGAAGTTCAGCAGGAGCAACGAGATTCGTTGTCGTTGGTTTATTATCAGCCCAGACAAGCAAGAAACCTTTCGGTGGAATAACGCAGCCATTTGGAATTTCGTATAAGGTTTTATTTGTCGGATTATCGGTAAGGTAATAGCCGCTTAAATCCACTTCGTTTGTTTCGGTATTATAGAGTTCAAACCAATCATCATAACCGCCGGTTGAAGGATTAACGAGTGTTGAAGCGTTGTCAGCCATCCATTCGTTTATATAGACTCGAACTGGTCTTGAGGCTGGGTTATTTGTGGCGCCTGCAGTTGGATAGTAGAACTTTTGACGATAGAATGGTTGCCCGTCTGGCGAATCGCCGTAACTGTAATCAGCAGGAAGGTTTTTATAATTTAAATAATCTATTACGCTCAAACTGTTATTAAACAATTTAACAATTGCAATTGAGCCATTTGTTGGCGCGAGTTTGAAGTTTGCGTGAATATATTGTAGAGTTGTTTGATTTTCTTCATCGTCTAACCAGACGACCTTGAATTCGCCTGGGTTAATCATAGTTCCTTGCGGGAATTTCCATTTAGCGAGATTGCTATAACTATCAGTGAGATAATAATCACTCAGGTCAATTGTGTTAGTGCCTGAGTTGTAAATTTCCACCCAGGGTTCATGTTCGCCGAAGTTGTCAACTGTGCCAGTCAGGTTTTCTGCCTGGACTTCGTTTAACCAGATTGGGTCTATTGCTGGGAGCGGAGCAGCGATTGAGTTATTTGTACCCGGAGTGTAAAGAACAGGTCTAACCTGCACTTCTGGACGTAGATAGCTGCTCATTCTGGCAGTAAGTTTTGTAGCGTTAGTTGTTGGAAGATACCAGAAACTGATGGTGTAATAACCATTTGATGAAAGTAAGGTATCTTGCGCTATACATTGACTTGGAGTACCATTAGTTGTTTGTATTAAATGCAAACTGCCAGAACCTCCGTGAGTTTTATCGGACACAATAGTTGAATTTGTTGCTGCGGCGCCGATAAGAATCCAGTATCCACCTTGATTGGTGGTTAATAATGGGGACTCAAAGTCGCCATTTCTAACTAAGTTATCTCCGACCTCCGGTACTGTTCCAGCGACAAGTTTGATGTCGTCAATATAAATGTCCCCTGCGACATCAAGGAAAATGTAGAGTCGTTTAAAAGTTGCAGTATTAGTGGCGGTTGCATAGAAATATCTCCATCCCATACCATCCGACCAGTTGCAGACGCGGCTTGTATCATTTGTTGAGTCAATTAACTGAAGTGACGCGCTTTGCCCGTTTGCTAATTGAGGCCAGGGCAATTCTGATTCGTATCTTACTCTATCGATAATTTGTTCCCCGATGATATTGCCGTTTCCGTCTGTTAAAGGTTTAAAGAGAGTTAATGTCTCGCCATCATTTTGAAGCGCTCCGGGAAATTCATCAAACGGGGATATGCCGTAAGTTGATTGGAAGACGGATCTGTTTTTGGCAATCACGATAAAACCGCGAGGCGGAATAAAACTACCCGGTGGAAATGTATAACCGATACCATTGATACGCCATCCACTTAAATCAAATGTGAAGTTTGTGGAATTGTTGCATAGTTCAACAAAAGAAGCGCCTGTATTTGTCGGATTATACATTATTTCGCTGAATACAATATTTCCCTTTGGCGCAGAGACAGTGCTTGTATAGATAACAAAATTTGTGAAAGTTGTGTTCTGGAGAAGGTTGCCGTTCAGGTCAAAGCCTTGAACAGTGATTGCGTTTGTGCCGGCATTGTTGAGAACAATTGTTGCTTGCCAGGTTGTTACATTTAACCATGTTATTGGATATTCGTAACCATTAATCTTTATAGATTTAACATATACTGGCGCGGTTCCACGTAACGGGAGGTAGTTATTATTTGTTGTATAAAAGTTAGTTAAAGAGATTGCAAACGGCGCTGTTGGGATTTGGCTGAGTAGATAATTTCGTCTGGCTGATATATAACTTTTGATCGTACTTACTGTGCTTGGATCATAGTTTATATTATTTGCAGCCATAGCTGCGGCTTTGGCATCTATTATCGGGTCAAGGTATAGATTTTGCAACGGTCCCATACAGATGTCGTAATAGGCGCGCCAGTACATCCGTAAGATTTCTGGCGTGTTCCACATTGCGGTTACTCGCGGGTCTGTTGTATTAAACAGATTTGCTGTTGTTGCGCTGTCTCCTTCGACGCCCATTGTAAAATCAATGTCCCAGCTGATTAATTCAAATCTTCCATTCACCGGTTTATATGCATAATCATTTTTGCCGCGATTAAATCCATAACTATCCCAGTTGCCAACTGTATGCTGGCAGGCGAAACTCCGCATCCATTGTTCAATATTTATAATTGCGTTGATATCGCGAATGTCTGAAAAACTTGAAACTGTTGGATTTGAAGGCGGGCTTACTGCGTCAACTATTTTGAAGAAATTTGTGTAATCATTTGCAGATTCACCTGCTGTAATAGCTCTTTTTCTCCACATAAATCTATAAGGCGCTATTACAAGGGTAGGTTTGCCATCAAGAATAACCGTCCGCCTTATAAGGTCAGCGTCGTTATTGTTTGAGAAATCATATCCATTATCGTTAAATTCAAACCAGTCTTCAATTTTATAAAGCTCGCCATTAGGATCATCCGGGAACCATTCCTCAACAACATCGCCGTTGGGTTGTTGTCCATCTTCAAATAACAGGTTTCCGCCTCTATTGGAACTTGTACTCCGCTGGCTTCCGTTTATAAAGAGGTGAACATATTTTCTATAATTATAGTGAATGCCAATTCCTTTAAATATTTCGTATGATGTTTGTTCTGACTGCATACTCAAGTCGCTGAAAGTAGTTCCGCTTGGGTTGCCGGGGTTACACCATGTAAAATCACCGGCGCCGAAAAGCAGGTCATCTTCAGGGAAGGAAACCGCAAAATCTACCCGTTGAGAACCATCAGGTCCTGTTGTCATCTGCCCTCTATGCCACGGACTACCGCCATAATTTGGTTTAAAATTATAGATTACCCTGTAGTTATTAAGAACAAATGTAGCATCCATTAATGCGTTATTAAGACGGTCACGATTAGCCCATCGATTTCTATTAGCGCTTGTGAGCCAGACGTGGTACGTGGCGAAACTTCCGGGCATTTGAGTATCGCCGAATCTGATTACGCATTCTCTTGTAATAGCATCGTTTGGGAAACAGCGTGGAACATCCGGAGGTGGAAAGACATCTTGCGGGAATAAGTTAGTTGCTCCTTTTTTATCTGTTGCTTGTAAATAAAAGGCAATCACTGTGCCTAATGCCTGACCCGGGATAGTTGCGGAATAAATTCCGTCGCTGGCGACGGCATCGCCACCGGTCCCATCATCTTTCATATCAACTGACGTGGCTGCGCTTCCAGTCGTGTCGTTTCGATATATCAATTGAAGCCGTTGGATTCCATCAGGGTCAGAAACTCTTGCGGTAACAACTACCGCTTCTGCTGCCGCTGGAAGCACAGGTGTATGAGTAACATCAAAGATTGCTGGACCGGCGTTTGTGATTAATTTGCTATTAGGAAGCGCCGGTGTTCCAAGGTTATCCGGAACTTTTAGCGCTCCGTAAGCCTCTGCTCCGCCGCCATGAAGACGGACAAGCAATTCTGGCCAACCACGCAGCCAGCGCGCCTTTGCCCTTATTGTGACCGGACTTGACGCATTTACAGAAAATGTCTGTGACCGTACTCTGTTTGCTCCGTTATCTCCTCTTGATCCAGCGCGAATATGGAGGCTTCGCGAACCTGAATAACCAACATCATCAACCGTTGACATATCGTGAGACCCTTGCGGATACCATGAGACAAGACCATTTTCAAAACCAGGATTTACAACAAGATTTGCCCCGCCGCTTATAACCTCAACATCATCTACAAGACATTCACCTAAACCTAAGAGACAAATTAAGACATTGTCATTTACCGGTGAACCAAGAGTTTCACCAATCGGTCCAGTGTATTGTATTGTTGTCCATAGATTTGAACTCTTGTAACTTTCTTCGCTGTCCGCCCAATTGGCTGCAAAACGATTGTCGCTATTCGGGTCTTTCAATTCAAGACTGCTGCCCCCGCCATCAGACCAGTTTCCCCATCTACCACCGCTCTTATATGATACTTCATTGACGACAACGTAATTGGTTATTGAGATGTTATTATATGAATAAACAGCCGGCATAGAGAGTTCAATATGCTCTCCTTTGTTTGCAAGTGTGCCAGAATAATCACCAAAGGTGTTAGCTGAATTTAATTGTGTGTATTTAGCGAAAAGATTTGTAATACTTTTTCCAACTACAATATAACCGCCCGGTTGTACTACAACGTTTGTTGGGAATGTATAGGTTATTCCGTCAGTGAATTTCCATCCAGAAATGTTAACTGCGTTTGCGCTGCGGTTATATAATTCAATATACTCATCGTCGTTTTTGCCACTGATAGGTTTATACATTATTTCGTTAATAACGATAGGTGAACGCCAGATATCTGTGTTGTTAGTGCCTGGTGTTGGATTTGCTAATAATGTGATTTCATAAAAACCGTCTGGAGACCTTCCGGAAGAGACGCCAGGCATTTGTCCTTTATATTCTATTGCGTCAATTATACGGGTTAATGAAGGATTGATAAGGTAGATTCTGCCGCCTGATGGGTCAAGATCAAAATTGAGCTGACTCCAGTAGAAAGTAACAAAGCCGCGAGGTGGTATTACTGTGCCCTGCGGAATAATCAGCGCATTAGTTGCGTTTGTATCAAATAATGCGCTGCGCGAGGCAGTTAGTTTTGCCCCAGAAACATCAACAGGAATATTGCTGTGGTTGTAAAGTTCAATGAATGCTTGTTGGTTAGAATTTGGAAGAGCAAGAAATTCGTTAATGAAAATGTTTCTTAACGGTTCAGGGGAATAGGAATCGGGTCTGCCAGGTGAACCATCCACAAAATCGCTTTGAGCCCAGGCTTTAGAATCCCCTTCTCCATAAGAAGGGCGCGCTAAAACAAGCGAATGTCCGCAACCATCAGCCCCGATTGGCCATGGCGGGCGATTATTGAAGTTCACTTGCAGTAACACTGCATTGCTACGATTTCGTAATTGGATTGTGCCTCCGTTTTTATTCAAGCCGTTAACAAGCTGGGCAGTAATTGTAAAATCACTGTCCACGTAATTTGTGATATAGTTAGTTCTTCCGTATTGATAAACGCCGCTGATGGCATAATAGGATTCAACATCTGCCTTTGATTTTGCAAGGACGATGAATTCACCGCCTTTAATTACGGTATTGGTCGGGAATGTAAAATCAATATCGCCGGTAATGCGAAATCCTCCAATGTTTTCAAAAAAAGGATTGGCGTTGTAGATTTCAATGAATTCAAGATTGAGATTATTTGTCTGACCATTTGAAATTCGTTTTACCTGTCGCGGGTTATACATTATTTCGGAAATAACTAAACCGGTTTTTCTGCTTGAATGCCCCAGTGGTTCAATAGGGAAGGGGATATTTGTTGCAACGATGCCGCCTGAGACATCGCCGTAATCTGCGAATAGCGCGGTAACCAATTTAGTTGGATCATAACTTGTGACTGCAAACCCGAGATAGACTGTTGAAGGCGCAGCCCATGAGATTGAACCAAGCAATGCCCATGTATTTCCATCAAGACTGGCATAGCCTGTGAAAGTATTTCCAACGCGTTTTAATCTTAAATACGTATACGGATAATTTACAGGAAACGAGCCGGTGAACGATGAATTAACTCCTAATGAACTTCTGTATAAGAAATAGCATCCGTTGACGCTCGGCGTTGCAACAGCGGCGGCAAATGCGCTATTTGGAGCCAGGCTATCGCGCGCCATTAATGCGGCTTTTGCCCAGACGCCTGAAAAACTCATACTTGAAACCCTTACTTTGACGTCAAAATCGCCGGTTCTTTGTTGGTAGCCAAAATTAAACTGGTCTGAATATCCACCGATATCGCTTCCTGCCCCACTGATTTTATAACCGTTTGTCGTAGATTCTATTGTGCCTTGAATTGATGGATTTCCGATGTTAGTCCCGGTAAAAGAAGATACTATAAAAATTGTCTGACTGTTCGGCGCAATTGTATTTCCTGCGACGGAGGTATCTTTGATGTTATTTACAGTTACAGTATATTGAGCCCCAAGCGTTAGCGGGGCGGTTGTCAATATCACATTTGTTAAATCACTTGCAAGAGCAGCAGAGAGAATAGATAAGTTTCCACCCGGACCCACAATTGTATAATTTGATTTATTTATTGCGGTTGACGGTGAGACTTTTTCTGAAAAGAGGACGGTAACTTTATCCGGATATGCCCCAATAGCGCCAAGTAAAGCTGGCGGATTTGTGTCCGGAATTACCGTTAGAACAGCATTGCTGCTTTGAACCCAATAAACCACATTTGATACAGTATTTGTGGCCCTGACAAAAAATGTGGCGCCGTTGTCATTCAGCGATACAGATGGTATGTAGAGTGTTAAATTAGTTTCGCCACTAAGCGGTTGACCGTTTTTAAACCATTGTAAAACCGGATACGGATTACCTGAAACACCGATAGAAAATGTTGCCGGCTCTAATTCTGTTGCAACTTGCGGTTTTGGTTGATTTGTAATTGCAACAGGGGTTTGAGTAACGATAAGTTCTTCAAGGCTAAACGCTGAAAATGCGTATCCGTAGGTGCCATCCGAAGCGCCACCGGGAACTGTTCCTTTGTAGGTTTGAAGAATGATTGAGAATTGTCCATCGCTGCCGGGTGAGATGTCTTTAAAAACTATCATTGCCCCAGCGGCGGAATTTTCTCCTGAATTCCATGCAGCCTCGTTAGTTGCCATCGTGCCGCCATCAGCTGCCGTTAAAACGCCATAATTAGGAGCGCTTCCTTGAGACCAGGTCGGCGTATGCGCCGGTGTGAATGTGTCAACACTTGTTAACGTTGCCAGTGTCCACCGATTTGCATAGCCGCCACCTCGCGCAGATGTTCCTTTGAATATATACTTTTTAGCCGGGTCAAGTCCACTGAATGTGTAAGTTATTGATGAAGTGCCCGCAAGCTGAATCGCATCTCGCGAACCGCTTCCAAAGTCAACGTATGGTCTAAACCAATTGCCAGCAGGTGTTCCGGCATTTGGACCGCCCATTGTATCGCCTGATTGTATTGTCCCATTCACAGTTATCGAAATGGATGCAGGCGTTCTTGCGCCTGCTGGTAGAACTGAGTATGAGACAGTATTCGTGAGCGGACCGCTTAACCCACCCTCATCACCGAGTGGGTTGTAAGGATTCGCAAATTGAGCAGTGCTTCCTCCTTTATGATGGTCGTTGAATGCCACCCAATTGGTTGTTTGGGAATAAGTGTTTATTGCTACTAATAGAGAACTAAACATTATAGTTCTCAACCCAATAAAAAACAAACCTTTCATTTTCAGTGGTTCAGTTGATTTTATGCTAAACATTAATTGTTCTTTGTAAAATTGCAAGCATTAAAAATTATAGTTTGAAAAAACAGTGTGAGAACGGAATATTAACCCAACACCAATAAACGGGCTCTTCAATTTATGTTTTTTAAAATTCCTTTTATCTTTTTATGCGTCTGTTGACGAAAGGAAATAAGATAAAATATCAAAGTCTGATTTTATCAACCACTTGAGCAACATCTTTGTCACCGCGACCTGATAAATTTATAATAACGATTTTATCTTTATTCAATTTTGGCGCTTGTTTTATTGCTTCTGCAACGGCATGTGCAGATTCTAACGCCGGTATTATCCCTTCAATCCGTGCAAGTTTGATAAATGCATCCAGCGCTTCATCATCAGTTGCGTAGGTATAATGAACTCTTCCAATTTGTCGCAAATAAGAATGTTCTGGACCAACGGCTGCATAATCAAGCCCCGCTGAAACACTATGGGTCAATTGAATTTGACCGAATTCGTCCTGGAGCAGAAAAGAGCGAGTTCCTTGAAGCACCCCAAGCGCGCCTCCTTGAAATCTTGCGGCGTGTTTTCCCGGATAAATTCCCTCTCCGCCGGCTTCAACTCCGATCATTTTAACGTCTTTATCTCTTAGAAATGCATAAAACAGCCCCATTGCATTTGAACCGCCTCCAACGCACGCAATCAATAAGTCTGGCAATCTGCCTTCTTTTTGAAGTATCTGGTGTCGGGCTTCTTCACCAATGATTTTTTGAAAATTTCTAACCATCATTGGATAGGGATGGGCGCCATAAACTGTGCCGAGTATGTAATGGGTGTTTCTAACATTTGTGACCCAATCTCTCATTGCTTCATTGATCGCCTCTTTTAAGGTTTGTTGGCCGGCAGTAACTGAAACTACCTCCGCGCCGAGCATTTTCATTCTGTATACATTGAGCGCCTGTCTCTGGCAATCAACTGCGCCCATATAGATTACACATTTTAAACCAAACATTGCTGCAACAGTTGCGGTTGCTACTCCGTGTTGTCCGGCGCCGGTTTCAGCAATAACTCGGGTTTTGCCCATCCGCCTTGCTAACAGCGCCTGTCCGATGCAATTGTTAATTTTATGAGCGCCGGTATGCAGCAGGTCTTCCCGTTTCAAATAAATTTTTGCTCCGCCTAGTTCTTTTGTTAATCTTTCAGCAAAATAAAGTGGAGTAGGACGACCGCAAAATTCTTTTAAGTAGTAATCTAATTCCTTTTGAAATTCGGGGTCATTCTGGGCTTTTAAATATTCTTTTTCAAGTTCCTTTAGCGGATGCATTAAAGTTTCAGGAACAAAACACCCTCCGTAGTCGCCAAAATATCCCTTGTTATCCGGCAACTTATTCACTGTTTCTATTTCATTATCAATAGATAATTTGTCCATTTAGTTATAATTAAATCAGATTGGACTTTTCGCAAATAGAAATAATTAAATTAATTCGGAATATATAAGCAGATATGTGTTATTTTATACTGCTTGTTGGCCTAAATAACCGCTTATTGCGGCAATAACTGAGGATATAAGTAGGAGAATAAGACCGATTGCCAAAAACGTCCGCGTCTTTTTACTTGTTCCCCTCCATTCGCCAAGCATTATGCCGAGCAACGTGCTAAACATAATCGCGCTTGCCATCAAGACAGCCCAGCCGACGTAAGACATTTTGCCCATCGGCGGTTCTCCAGTTTTAAAGCATATAAACTGTGAACACCAGATTGCGCCAGCGAGAGCGGCAAAAAATAGATTTGCAATAATCGGGGCATCGCTCTTAACGTAGTCTTTAATAGTTTTATTCTTAAGATTTAAGAATAGACACCACATGGCATTAACAACAAATCCGCCGAGCAATACGACTACGAGAACCGGCATCCCGCGCCAAGTATTTGTTGTTTGGGGATTCACCGATAGGGCGAGTTTTTCCATTTCCTGTCCCCCTTGAAGTCCAAAACTCATCGCTGAACTCATAAGTCCTGAAAAAATAGCAACAATAATACCTTTTTTGAAATTAAACTCTGCGACCGCTTTTTTCTTTTCTTCTTCTGGAAGTTCATTTTCTTTTGACATACCGGCTTTGCCAACAAGGATAATACCCGCTACTGATACTGCCACGCCGATCAGAGAAACAATGCCTGCTGTGGATTTGAACAGCTGTAAAAATTCTCCACGAATCATTGTCGGGATAATCGTGCCGGCTGCGGAGCATAAGCCACAGCCAATAGCAAGACCGAGTCCGACACCAAGGTATCTTATCATTAATCCCCAGGTCAATCCGCCAACGCCCCACATTGCTCCGCACATAAAACAATATACAATCTCTTTAGATGGAGCGGATTTGATGACTGTCAAAAAATTCGGACTTGTTCCAAAGGCAAGCAACCACGGGACTATTACAAGTCCCGTGATTGCGTATATCATCCAGTAACTTTCCCATGCCCAGTTTTTTACTTTCTTGAACGGCAAGTAAAAAATGGCGCCGGCAAGTCCGCCAAGCGCAAATATTGCTACACCCAGAGCTGGATTGGTCGCGGTTGATAATGTCTCACTCATAGGGTTTAATAATTCTTTATTTCCTGATTGGCGACTAATTAGTTAAATAGTTACTGGCGCTTTGAAAGAACCTCTTTTTCGTATCGTTTGACCTCTTTAATCCATTCTTCACCGACCGGGACATTATTTTTAAGACAGTAGTAATCCCAAACAGCATTGTAAGGAAGTGTTTTAGCCTCTTCCATTAATGCCAATCGCGTGGTGTAATCAAACGAATTCTCCGCTTCCCGTAGCCTGTCAATCGGCGTAAGCATTGCGATCAGGAGCGCTTTAAGCATATTTCTTGTGCCAATCGTCCATGCGGCAATGCGATTTATGCTTGCATCGAAATAGTCAAGACCGATATGAGTGCGTTCAAGAAAATTTCCCCATACAAGTTCTTGAGCAATGGCTTGCAAATCGTCTGTTAATGTGACTACGTGGTCGCTGTCCCACCGGACACCGCGGCTGACGTGTAGCGCAATTTCTTGCAAATACATCAAAACCGAAGAAATTTTGTCTGCGATTCCTTCAGTCGGGTGATAATGTCCTGCGTCAAGACAGAGCAGTTTCTTTCTGCTTACGGCATAACCAAGATAAAATTCATGCGAACCAACGACATAACTTTCTGAACCGATACCGAATAATTTTGGCTCAACGGAATCAACGTTTAATTTCGGATCAATCTTTTTCTTAAACACTTCATCTAACGCTTCTAACAATCTTTCTCTTGGCGCTTTTCTATCCGCGGGTGTGTCTTTCATCCCATCCGGTATCCAGAGATTTGTCAGACAGGTTTTCCCTAATTCTTTTCCAAAAGTTGCGCCGATTTCTCGACAGCGAATACCGTGCTCAATCCAGAATTTTCGGATTGATTTATCGGGGTGGGATAATGTGAAGCCGTCCGCCGCCTTTGGATGCGAAAAGTAGGTCTGGTTAAAATCAAGAGCAATGCCGTTTTCTTTAGCCCATGCAATCCAGTTTTTAAATTGTTCGGGGCTCAATTCATCGCGATCAACCTTTTTGCCTGACATTTCTGCATAACAGGCATGGAGGTTAAAGCGATGTTTTCCCGGAACGAGTGACATCGCTTTGAGAAAGTCTGCTCGCAGTTCTTCTGGCGTTCTTGCTTTGCCGGGATAATTGCCAGTTACAGCCAATCCTCCGCCAAGTTCGCTCCCGGCATTCTCAAATCCGCCAACATCATCTCCTTGCCAGCAGTGAACGGAGATTGAAACTTTGCTCAACCGCTCAATTGCTTTTTCTGTATTAATGCCTAATTCCGAATAACGTTCGGACGCAATCTGATATGCCTTTTCAATATTTTTAGATTTTGCCATAATTTTTCCCTGTAATTTTTATTTTACTGAATTTTAAAGTTTTCTAATTTTTTATCCATTAAATTATTTGACCTTCTTTACCTTTACCCATTTGCCGGTCTGCGCGGATTGAAGAACAGCGTCGCACACATATTGAGTAGCCAGCGCGTCTTTGAATGTCGGGGGCGCTGGTTTTCCTTTTGATATACCTTCAATGAAATCGGCAACCTGATGAACGAAACTGTGTTCATAGCCGATTGTTAAACCGGGCACCCACCAGTGGCTCATATATGGATGGTCTCCATCGGTGACGTGTATGGAGCGCCATCCGCGTACAATTCCCTGGTCTCTATGATCAAAATATTGAAGTCTGTGGGAGTCGTGCAAATCCCAGAATATAGATGCGTGCTCACCATTGATTTCAAATGTATATAGCGCCTTATGACCTCGGGCATAGCGGGTGGATTCAAATGTAGCAAGCGAACCGTTGGAAAATCTTGCCAAAAATGCGCAGGCATCATCTATTCCAACCTTTTCAACCTTTCCCGTGAGAGTGTGTTTGCGTTCTTTTATAAATGTTTCAGTCATTGCGCAGACTTCATTTATTTCGCCATTAAGCCAGATGGCAGTGTCAATACAGTGGGCGAGAAGGTCGCCAGTTACACCGCTGCCTGCCACTTTTACATCAAGCCTCCAAAGGGCATTGCCGCCCTGAGGTAGGTCTTTTGAGATTGTCCAGTCCTGTAAGAATTTTGCGCGATAATGGAAAATTCGTCCTAGCCGTCCTTCATCTATTAATTGTTTTGCAAGTGTAACTGCAGGGATGCGACGGTAATTGTATGATACAAGATTCGGCACACCGGCTTTTTCAATAGCCTTTACCATCTGTTCTCCTTCCTTACCATTCATCGCAAGCGGCTTTTCGCAGATTATCATTTTGCCAGCCTTTGCCGCGGCAATCGCAATTTCTTTGTGTAGATTGTTAGGGAGACAGATGTCAACAAGATCAATATCATCTCTCTCTATTAGTTTGCGCCAATCGGTTTCAAAACTTTCATACCCCCATTTTTCAGCAAAGGCTTTTGCCTTTTCTTCATGAAGGCTATAAACAGCCTTGAGCACAGGTTGATATTCAAGGTCAAAGAAATTACTGACCTTCCTGAACGCGTTTGAATGGGTGCGTCCCATAAAACCGCACCCTAGCATGCCAACATTTAGTTTTTTCATAGTCCGATTGATTCTTTGGTTTTAATTTAAATAGTTTCAGAAATTAGATTTCTCGTTTGAATAGCCGTTATTTTTTCTTTTTACCTGATTTCTTTTTTGCGTTTTTTTTAACTTTTGTCCCGACTTTGCCCTTTTTTACCGATTTCACTTTTGCCTTCTTTTTAACCTGTTTTTTGACAGATGTTTTCTTGCCCTTTTTAGGTCTGATTTCAACTTTTTGAACACCAGGTTTTTCACCTGCAGTTTGAATCATAGGTTCCTGCCAGCCGTGAGCATCTCTGACGGCAATCATTGCCTTTAAAATATCATTCCAGGTTTTCTGGTTCATCATTACCTCGTTCGGGAACATACATCCATCCCAGCAGATGTGTTTGAATGCCTTTGTAATGTTTCCGTCTTCATCGCGCAGCCAGAATCCTGCGTGGTAAGGAATGTCTAATTTTCCATTTGGATCGGTGGCAAGACAGTGATGACCGGTTTTTTCGTGTGTTCCTGAACCTTTAACTGTAGCGTCATTTTGTGCTACGTGAAAATCAATCGTCCAGGGACGCAATGCATTCGTAAGTTTTTTATACGCTTCATCAAATGCGGTTCTGTCCTGCCAGTCAAAATTCTCTGGCAACAGGGCATCTTCCGGGGCGTTATAACCTAATATGAATAAAAGGGTGTGAGCCATATCAGCTTGAAAACCGAGTGTTTTAGGATTGTTTACTTCTTCAAACAGTCTAATTGTCTGTCGCCAGCTGTGAAGACCGCCCCAGCAGATTTCGCCTTCTGCCGCTAAACGCTCGCCAAAGTCTTCCGCCACTTTGCAGGCTTCACGAAATGTTTGAACGATTTTTTTAGTGTTTTCTTCCGGGGCTTTTGCCCAGTCCGATACGCTACAGGCGGTGTCAATGCGAACGACTCCGTAAGGACGCACGCCTAATTCTCTAAGTTTGGATGCGATCCTGCAACCTTTGCGGACTTGCTCAACAAACCGTTTTCGTTCTTCTTCGCTTCCCATTGCCGAACCGCCGCCAGTTGGTTGCCAGATCGGAGCAACAACCGAACCAACTACCAGATTTTTAGAAGCGATTTTCTCCGCAATCTTTTTCAGGTCTTCATCGCTGATGTCAATGTTGATATGTGGGTCGTAGAGGAAAATATCCACACCATCAAATTTTATGCCATCAACCTCTGCCGCAGCAGTAAGGTTTAACATTGTGTCAAGGTCAATATATGGCTCGGCGCCGGGGGAACCTTTGCCGACAAGTCCGGGCCACATTGCGTTGTGGAGTTTTGGGAAATTGTTGATATGAGCGCTCATTGCTTTTCTATTTTAATTGTTAAACTAAAACAACTCACAAGCCAACGGTTAAGGCTTTGAGTCAGACAAAGAATAACAATTAAATAAAAATAATCAATTAGAAATTTGTGGAAAAATCGGATAATATGAATACATTTTAAATGGTGAATATTTAATAAGACGCGAGAATTACCTTTTGGCTGAAAATGAGCATATTAATGAAACTGATTGTTCCGAAAGAACTTCAAATGCAATTTGTAATATTTCACATGCTCAAATATTTTCTGGTATTTTCAAAAATTGAATTAAAAAAATTTTGAATTTAACGAATTTAATTATATATTAATATATTTGAGTAAAAGCAGGAAAATAAGGGTTTTGCTCGTAGACGACCATCCAGTAGTGCTGGAGGGATTAAAATCGTATATTGCAACTCAGAGCGAAATTAATTTAGTCGGCGAGGCAAGGTCGGGGAGTGAAGCAATTGATAAAATCAAAAAAATAAAACCCGATGTTGCAGTAGTTGATGTCAGTCTTCCAGACATTAAGGGTTACGATATAATCAGTAAAACGCGCGAAGAGTCGCCACAAACAAAATTCATCGTTCTCTCGGTTTATGACCATATTGAGTATATTAAACAGGCTTTGAAACTTGGCGCTTCCGGTTATGTGTTGAAAGATTCAAATATTGCCGAACTCATTCAGGCAATTGAGGCGGTTTATTCTGGAGAAACCTATTTTTGCAAGAAGGTGGAAAAGATTATGGCGAACGGTTATGTCCGTCAGTCTTTAGGAGCATTTACCGAGCAACAGACTTTGACGCCTCGTGAAGTTGAAATCCTAAAACTAATCGCAGTAGGATTTTCCAACAAAGAGATAGCAGTTAATCTCGGTATTAGCACAAGAACGGTTGAAACCCACAGAGAGCGCATAATGAATAAACTTGATGTCCATAATTCAGCCGGGTTAATAATGTACGCTATTAAAAACAGGATAATTGAAATATAACCAAAATCATTAACTTTCAAAAAACGCATTTTTTGGTGAAAAAATGTCAAAATCTGTTGGAGAGGCAAAATCCTTTTTGTTCGCAAAATTAAAAACAGCCGCATAGTGTAACCTTTGCGATAATCACGTCTATTTCTGTCGGGTTCAAAATCAATCTCCGAGTCAATGCTCAAGCTTCAGCATTTAATAATTCTGAAATATGTGGTCGATTAGATAAAATTAGTTAAAATAATAACATAATGCACAACTCTAATATCCGTATTTTACCCGACAAGAATAGGTATTTATTCATATTGAATTAATTAACCATTTATTTATAAGAAATATAATTAACCCAAAGGTCTTTGAAATTAACGTGGGATACAGAGGGATGCTTTTTGCGCGGATTTTCCCGATCCCGGTTTTGTTTGAAAATAGCC
This sequence comes from Verrucomicrobiia bacterium, assembly GCA_049968335.1. GTDB lineage: Bacteria > Verrucomicrobiota > Verrucomicrobiia > Limisphaerales > JAKPVM01 > JAKPVM01. The sequence continues at coordinate 60,289 of JBMFQZ010000017.1, read as the reverse complement.
AATTCATTAATTTACCGGAAAATCGGGTAGAAGCCTGGGAGGTGAGGTGAGAGACCAGAACTGCACAACAGTTTTGGTCTCTTTTTATATAAGGCTAACAATGGGAAAACTATTGTTCCGATGCTAACAGCCGATGTGTTTGAAATTGCGGTTTATTCGACAATGTTGAGAATTCAATTTTATCCATAATTGTTTTTATACGCGCGGCAAAACTAAAACATTTTAAATTGATTTTGTACTCTTGGTTATTAGATGGATTTTGAAACGATTTTTGGAAATTAAAATATGGAGCCAGTTCTCGGATTCGAACCGAGGACCGACGGTTTACAAAACCGTAGCTCTACCACTGAGCTAAACTGGCTCCCAAAATCGCTTATTCAAATAACCTGAGTTTTTGATTTAGTCAAGTCTTTGATAAAAATTTTTGTCTGTTTTTAATTCTCAAAAAAACAACAGTTTACTATTAAAATATATTCGCCTGTAAAAATTTCGCAACGGTTGAGGTGTAGATAGGGATGATATTCAGGAGAATTTTGTGAATTTCCAACAAAATCTTGAAAAAACTTGATTTATTGTTAAAGTTTAGTAGATAAAATTTGGTTTCGTTGAGGAAACGGGTGCCCGCGTGGCGGAATTGGCAGACGCGCTAGATTCAGGTTCTAGTGAGTTATCTCGTACAGGTTCAAATCCTGTCGCGGGCACCAGATTGAGCTATAACAGACGCTCTTAAAAATAGCCATCTCATAGCAATTTCTTATCCTGTAGAATTTTAAACTTTATTAAATTGATAAAATCTGCTAATATTATTTTGTGGAAATCAGACAGGCAAAACCATCAGACGCTAATAGCTGGATAGAACTCTTACAGGTTTCATTAGGCAATGATTATCCGGTTAAACAGATTTATGACAGCGCATACGTCTCGTCATTGTTTGACCCTGCGAATGAAGAAGAAACTTATGTTGTTGAGGTGAATGGTAAATTTCTATCAAGCGCCACGATTTTAAAGCCATCTGTTTCTGTGGACAATCCAGTTTTAAATCTTGGCAGAACACTATTTACACAAGAGAGTTACTCAGGCGAAGCGGCAAAATTATTAATCAATAAAATTTGTGAGATTGCTAAAAATAGAGGGCAATTGATTGTTGCGCGTATTCCGGCGTACGATATTGAGCAACAAATATTATTTGAAAACAGCGGTTTTATATGCGCAGGATTTCAACCGTATAAGCACACAATCCAGACGCGGAAGGGTTTTTTGTATTATGTGTCAAAAATTGCGGATGTTATATCGGAGCGAACAACTATATCGGAATCATTGCCACAGATTGGAGAACTTGCGGAAAATGTGCTTGAGGGGTTTGGAATTATAAATCCTATGGTGCTTCGCGATGGAGTTGCCGGTTATCCTTTGCAAAGCGATCTGGTGCTGCACACTGCGACAATAGATGATTTTGAACTGTGGAAGTGTCAATCACAACAATCCAATCCGATCCCGGAGATTTCCACAGGATCAAATCGCGGTGTTGGGTTATTGCGTTTACCATTAGAGACTCAATATCAGGCATTGCTTGGACAGCGGGGAAATCAGATAGTCAGCGGGATTGCATTCTTTTTTGATGAGGTAGATAGGTGTGTAAGGATTCTTGATGGATTTTCCATAGACGACATATCAATGGGGGTTATGCTGCAAGAGGTGTTAAAAATCTCCCAGCAGCAATATAGTTCAGCCTATGTTGAGTCTGATTTTGTAGCTACATCGCCAAGGTTATTGAAATGCGCAGAACAACTCGGTTTCATACCCTGCGCCTATTTCCCGGGATTTTTCAGAGTCAGCCGTGGCGTTAGCGATGTGGTTAAAATGGTCAAATTAAATATGTCCTATACCCCCGAGATTTATCAATTCACAACCACGGCATCAAAGATTGCCAAAATAATAGACCAGAATTTTCAGGATTTAAAAATTGGTGTTGCAATAATAAATTTATTGCGCTCGCTATCCATTTTTAAAGGATTAGGAGATGGAGAACTGCGGAAAGTTGCGCGACTTTTTACGCAAAAGTTATACAGACCGGGAGAACGGATATTCAATAAAGGCGATAAAGGTGATGAGGCGTATATAATTATGCGCGGAGAAATTGATATATGTCTATCGGTGGACTCTAAACCAATTGCCACTATAGGGAACGGACAAATTTTTGGTGAACAGGCGTTTCTTGATGGAGCGCCGCGAACCGCTATGGCAATCGCCTCACAACCGAGCATCCTTTTAGTTGTAAAACGCGACGCCTTTAATGAACTCGTTCAGCGCGAACCCCATCTTGGTATGGTCATTATGCGCAATGTTGCTATGGACATTTCAAATAAGTTAAGAAAAGCAAATGCGACGCTGATGGGGATTAAACAATAAGTTTTACGAACAATTTTGGAGAATAACTTCAAAATATTACTAAATAGTCTTCTATTGGTAATATCAATTTTTTCAAATCCACATTTGATTTAGACACAATACGCTACTTTTGGCACAATAATGAAAATATTTATCTATGGACCAACAGATTAAAACGCGAATCTATAAAATTCTGGAAGGCGCGGATGAACGCGACTCTATTGCAAAAGATTTTCATATATTTATTATCGCCTGATTTTACTAAACGTAATTGCGGTCATTTTGGAAACTGTGCAAAGTATTTCGCAGAGGTATTCTTCATTGTTCTCGGGTTTTGAAATATTTTCTGTAAGCATATTCACAATTGAATATCTCCTGAGGCTGTGGAGTTGCACATCCAATCCGGTATACCATCACAGGATAGCAGGCAGGATTCGTTTTGCTTTAACGCCGCTGGCGCTGATTGATTTGTTAGCGATACTTCCGTTTTATCTGCCTATGTTTATGAAACTTGATCTTAGAATCATCAGGATTTTGCGGTTGTTTCGCTTTTTGCGTCTCTTCAAACTTGCCCGCTATTCAGAATCAATAAAAATCCTCGCGAATGTTTTCAAAAGGAAAAAGGACGAACTTCTCATTTTATCTTTTGTCCTTTTCGTGCTCCTGACGATTGCATCTACTTTTATGTATTTTGTTGAAAACGAGGCTCAACCCAAAGTTTTCTCAAGCATACCGGCGGCGATGTGGTGGTGTATTATCACGCTCACAACCGTTGGATATGGCGATATCTATCCTGCGACGGTACTGGGGAAAATTCTCGGCGGAATAATTGCGGTGCTGGGGATCGGAATGTTTGCCCTTCCAACAGGAATCCTTGCATCAGCCTTTGCGGAAGAACTCCATAAAAAACACGACCACCCTAAGGTCTGTCCCCACTGCGGAAAGCCAATAGATAAGGAAAATTAGAGTTGGTTAAAATATGCTTGGCAAGTTGCATCAGGGGTGAAATCGGCAAAAATGATTAATGACAATTTGGCTCGCAAAAATGGCTATAGCAAATTTGGATTAAAGATTGCGATAATATTAATTTGATATTTATTGTTTCAATCCCTTCAAGGATATCATCAATATTATGCATCAATAAAAACATTATTTAAATATTATCTTGAACTTAGGCGTCTTTTATAAAATAAATCAAATATGGATAAAAAGCAGACCAATATGAAAAAAGGCTTAAGCAGACGCGGGTTCATTCGCAATTTATTTATTTCAGGTATTGCGGTAGGCGGGCTTTTCCAGATTGTTCCGTCTTCGGTGCTTGGCAGGGATGGAGCGGTTTCTCCAAATGAAAAAATCATTATGGGCGGTCTTGGTATCGGACCGCGCGGCACAGATGATCTGCGGATTTTTCTGCACGAACCCGATGTACGGTTTGTCGCTGTTGCCGACGCTCAATTAAGCAGAAGAAATGCTGTTAAAAATTTAGTTGATACTCAATACGGCGATAATAAGTGTGTTGTTTATGATGATTTTAGAAGAATCCTTGAAAGAAAAGATATTGATGCTCTGTTAATTGCGACCGGGGACAGATGGCATTCGCTGGCTTCAATTCTTGCGGCAAAGGCTGGCAAAGATATGTATTGCGAAAAGCCTTGTTCAATGACGATTGCCGAGAGCATTGCTCTACGCGATACTATTAGACGTTACGCTCGGGTGTATCAAGCCGGCACACAGAGGAGGAGTGTTGGGAATTTTGTATTCGCGGTTGAACTTGCCAGAAAGGGAAAACTTGGCAAACTTCGCGCAGTTCACGCAAACACTTTGAACCCGGCGACAAGTCAAGATTGGTTGCCTGAAGAACCATTGCCGCCCAAAGAGGAGGTTAACTGGGATGAATGGCTCGGACCAAATCCATGGAGACCGTTTAATAAAAATTATGTCAGAGGTGGTTGGCGTGGGTTTTTTGATTTTCACGGCGGTGGAATTCTTGAATGGGGTTCGCATACAGTTGATTTGTGTCAATGGGCAAACGACGCCGATAATACTGCGCCTGTTGAATATGAGCCGAATCCCGACGGTGTTGTGGCAAAATATGCAAACGGCGTTACTCTTGTTATGCGTTCAAAGGGATGGCTCGGTATGGGCACCTGCAGCGTAAGATTTGAAGGCGATGTCGGCTGGGTTGAAACAGGCGATAGCGGACAGATTAAACTTGAACCAGAGACGCTCAGGGGTGGAAGAAAGATTTTAACCGAGAGTGTGGGGCGTCCTATGAGTCATATCAGGAATTTTCTTGATTGTGTTAAAACCCGGGGCCAACCGGCGGCAAATGCCGATGTTTCCTGCCAGAGTCATATCGCCTGCCACGCTGCGTATATTTCGTGGCAACTGAATAGGAAACTAAAATTTGACCCTGAAAAAGTTGAATTTATTGGGGATGAAGAGGCAAACAGAATGCGCTCGCGCGCTTACAGAGAACCATATAGGGCTTAATTAATCATAGAAATCATTAAATTCAGACGGGTAATAATATGAAATCAAAAATTACAATTGGAATAATAAGCATGGCGGTCGTAATCGCCTTATCGCAGATTGGTCTTTGCGCGGATAATACCAGAAAAGAAGAGCAAAACAAGTTGCTCAATATTATCCAGACAAGTTCAGATTTGCATGAAAAAGTAGTCGCCTGTAAACGGTTAGCAGTCATTGGGGACGAAGAATCAATCCCGATTTTAGCCAAACTCCTTGAAGACCCGCAGATGCATCATATGGCGAGGTTTGCCCTTGAACCGAATCCTTCGCCTAAAGTTGATGAAGTATTTCGTTCTGCGCTTGGTCGCTTGCAAGGCAAACTGTTGATTGGCGTTATGAATTCAATCGGGGTTAGACGCGACGCCGTCGCCACTCCGCTACTCGTAAACCTGCTTGGTTCGCAAGACCACGAGGTCGCCGGCGCGGCTGGGGCTGCTCTTGGTAGCATCGGAACCCCAGACGCCGCAAAGGCATTAAAAAAGGCTATTGACACTGCTACCGGAGAGTTTAAATACGACCTTGTCTGTTCTGCAATCCTTTGCGGAGAACGTCTATACACGAGCGGCAAAAGTTCGGATGCAATTCAATTACTTGATTATGTTCGCAAGTCCGACATCCCGCGTCATCTGAAAATGGCTGCAACTCGCGGCGCAATTCTGGCGCGTGGCGAAAAAGGACTTTCACTATTAATAGACCAATTAAAGAGCGATGACGACGGTATGTTTGCCGTTGGTTTGCGGGTTGCGCGAGAGTTCCAATCGCCTAAAACAACTGCGGCGTTAATAGATTTGTATAAAAAGTCGGCATCCTCATCAAAACAAAATGAATACCGGCTTTCGGCATTATTAGAAGCCATTGGCGATAGAAAAGACACCGCAGCTACGCCACTGGTTGTGAAATTGTTGTCTGATGAAAAAACAATTCCATCTCTTCAACTTGCGGCAATAAAAGTTATCAGCAAGATTGGAGATGAATCCGCAGTGCCGGTCTTGTTAAAGGTTGCCGCAAAGGGCGATGCGGAGCCGGCAAAGGCAGCCTATAGTTGTTTGATCACAATCGGTGGAAAAGGGGCAGAGTCTATTATTAGCGACACCATTAAGACTGGTAGCGATGAAATAAAACTTGTTGCGATAAAAATCGCAAGCGAACGCAATATTCAATCTGCCATACCGTCTATGCTTAGCTCGGCGAATTCGCAGAACAAGAATGTTCGCCTTGCTGCTATAACCGCGATTGGGTCAATTGGCGAAGAGGCGCAATTAAAAGATATGGTTGATATTTTAGTTAAGGCACCGGACAGTGATGAAATAACCGCAGCCGAGCAGGCGGTTAGCGCAATTTGCGATAGAACTCAGAATAAAGAAGCAGCCGCAAATATATTGATAAATAAATATTCAGGCGCAACATCGGAGATAAAATGCTCTATTTTAAGATTATTAGTCCAAACACCGTCGGATAAGGCGTTACAAATTGTAAGAGAAGGGCTAAAAGATTCAAATGCTAAAATAAGCGAGACTGCTGCGCGCTCGTTATGTCAATGGCAATCAATCAATGGATTGGAAGATGTGGTGCAGCTTGCTTCTACGACCGCAAATCCTACGATCAAGGTGCTTGCCTTACGAGGACTTGTTCACCTTATAGACCAAGGAGAGATTGCTCTGGAACAAAAGTCGCACTATCTGCGCAAGGCTATAACTCTCGCCGGGAGGGACGATGAAAAACGGCTTGTTCTAGCAGCAGCGGGGAATTGTCCTATAACTGATTCCTTAAAACTGGCGTCAGAGTATATTGGAAATCAAACTTTAAAGGATGAGGCTGCGGCGGCAATAATAGCGGTTAGCCAGAAGATCGTTTCCTCACATCCTGATGAAGTGAAGGATGCGCTTCAAAAAATATTGAATGAAAAGTTTGACCAACTGACGCATAAAAAGGCTCAGGAAATATTGAACAAAATAAAGAAGTAAAATTAAAGTTTGACAATGTTTTACCGATATGGTAGTTAGATAATAATAAAAATAAAATGTGTGTAAACATTTACAACCTGCGACTGTCACTGCTCAACGCGCTGCTGCTTAGTAGCGTGGCAGTCGGGGTGTAGTTTTGTAATTTTTATTGCCCCACTGCCACTTATGGCGGTGGGGTTTTTTTATTGGCAGTGAAAAATAAAAACGTTATCCACAACGTATAAAGACGGTGACCATAAAAGGGCTTTGTGGATTAAAGCCTGAGAAAATAATAGATATATGAAAAAAACAGACAGAATAATAATATTTGACACAACATTGCGAGACGGCGAGCAGTGTCCGGGTGCCTCAATGAATTTGAGAGAAAAACTTGAAGTTGCCCGTCAATTGGAAAGGCTTGGGGTAGATGTCATAGAGGCTGGTTTCCCGGTAATCAGCGAAGGGGATTTCAAATCTGTCAATACAATCGCAAAAGAATTAAAAAAGCCAAAGATCGCAGGTCTTGCCCGGTGCGTTCCCAAAGATATAGATGCCGCTGGCGAGGCTTTAAAACCTGCTGGAAAACGCGGACGGATTCACGTATTCCTTGCCACATCAAAAATCCATCGCGAATTCAAACTTGGCAAGGCGCAGGATGAAATCTTACGGCTTTCTGTTGAAGGCGTTAAACGGGCTCGGACTTATGTTGAAGATGTTGAGTTTTCTCCTGAAGACGCTTCGCGAACAGAGCCGGATTTCTTGGTCAAAGTTTGTAAGGCAGTCATTGAGGCAGGGGCGACAACTGTGAATATACCTGACACCGTTGGTTATGCAATTCCTGATGAATTTGGCACTCTTATAGCCAGATTAGTTGCAGAGGTCCCGGCTTTTCAAACGGGCGACGCTATATTGAGCGTTCATTGCCATAACGACCTTGGACTTGCTGTGGCAAACTCGCTTGCTGCGGTTAAAAACGGGGCGCGTCAGGTTGAATGCACAATAAACGGCATTGGCGAACGCGCCGGCAATGCTTCACTTGAAGAGATTGTAATGGCAATTAAAACACGCAGCGACTTTTTCAAAGGTCTTTATACCGGTGTCAATACTAAGGAGATTGTAAAATCATCAAGGCTTGTATCAAGAATGTCCGGTTTAATCGTTCAAAGAAACAAGGCAATCGTTGGAGAAAATGCCTTTGCTCATTCCGCCGGAATTCATCAGGACGGAATTTTGAAGAAACGCGAGACTTATGAAATAATGGACCCGCGCGATGTCGGCTGGGGACAGAGTGAGTTGCCGTTAACAAAACATAGCGGACGCGCTGCAATCGCCGCACGCTTGAAACAACTCGGTTATAAACTCTCCGACCAGGAAATTAATGCAATCTTCCAGAAGTTTAAAGATATCGGAGATAAGAAAAAGTTTGTTTATGACGATGATTTAATTGCGCTTGTAGAAGGGCAGATAACAGAAGTGCCGCAGGTATGGGCTCTTGATTATCTTAATGTTGTTAGCGGAACCGGGGCAATTCCAACAGCAACAGTCAGATTAAAGAAAGTTGAAGGTAAATCCGTACAGGTATTCCAAGAAGCAGGAACAGGCGACGGTCCGGTTGATGCTGTGCTCAAAGCAATAGACCGCCTGACAAAAATGCGTGGCGCGCTTGTTGAATATAATATTCGCGCTGTTTCACAGGGTAAGGATGCTATCGGAGAGGTAACAATAAAGGCTGATTTTGGAGACAAAAATTTAATCCCGGGAAAAGGCGCAAGCACCGATGTAATTGAGGCAAGCGCCCGCGCCTACATTAATGCGCTAAATAGATTCTTAAACACCTCAAAAGATTCTAAAAAAATTAAAAACGGGGTGTAAAATAAGCGGTTTTTTAATCCATCTCAAAACGGGCAGGACCTTGCGGTCTTGCCCGAATTAGATTGAATCACTGGCATTGCTCTTAGTATTTTATTTTGAAATTGATCAAAATAGAACGCCGTTTTTAAGAGAATTCCGATACTGGGGACAACAATTCTTCTGTGGTCTCTGCGGTTTTTCTTTTTATCGCATAGGACACAAGGAAAGACAATTATGTTTGCCCCCTTGCAGGGTCTGTTCAGCCAATTAATAAATAATCTTGGCAAGTCTAATTTCGCCAATGAATGCGCGTTGTCATACAACGCCAATGATTCCTGGAATAATTCGGGTTGAATATTTTTGTCTTTATTTTTCCCGTAATACAGTTAATCTTTTCCTCTAATATGAAGAAGTTACTAACACCGATTTTATTTTTTGTATGGGCATCTTTATCGCTATTAAATGCAGCCGCACCGCTAAACGATAATTTTACTAATAGGATTGTCTTACCTTCAACAAACTTCATATATACAACCGGCTCAAATGTTGGAGCGACGGTTGAAAATATTGAATCCAACAAGGTATCAATTCCCTGTGGCGCCTCTGTGTGGTGGGAATGGCGCGCGCCATATAGCGGGAGGTTTTTATTTTGCACAGAGGATAGCGACTTTGACACTGTGCTTGTGCTTTATATTCAGGGAACCGGTGGAAATTTATTGAAGTTAAGAGAAGACGATAACGGTGCCTCCCCAGATTATATAATCTCAACAGGCAGTTTAATATCTTACTCGGCAATCTCAAACACAGTCTATTATATTGCAGTCTATGGGAGGAAAAATGGAAGTTCGGTTGCGCAGGGCAATATAGTTTTAAGGATTTTGCCTGACAACAATATGTTCAGCGACGCCATACAATTAACGGGTGATCGGGTGCAAACTATTGGTTTCAACGGACAGGCGGATACTGAAACCGGTGAAACAACAACCATAGGATATAGCGCTACAGGCAAAACAATCTGGTGGAAATGGACTCCGCCCAAAAATGGTGAATACCTCATCTCCACAATCGGCAGCGCATTCAACACTGTGCTTGGTGTTTATTCTAATTTGACAAAAGTTCCATCATCGGCAACAGCGATAAGAGACGATGATTCCGGTTCGCCAGTTGACTTAACAAGCCTTGTCTCGTTTAATGCCCAGACCGGCGCAGTTTATTACATAGTTGTGGATGGTTATCAGGAAGAGGAAATCAATTGGTCTGGAAAAGTTGTCCTAAATATTCAGCCAAGCAACGATAGATATACAAACAGATTTAGACTTTATGGGACAAATGCCACCGATATAAGCGCAAACGGAAAGGCTACAGTTGAAGCAAATGAATTAGGCTATATTTCCAGCGCAGTTACATTAGCGCAGAGCCCGAATGCAAAATCTGTCTGGTGGGAATGGCAGTCCCCTGCAAACGGAAGGCTCGTCGTTGACACAATGGGCAGCGATTTTGACACTTTACTGGCAGTTTACACAGGTGAGAGTAACTTTTTTGGTTCCGGCTCAGATATTAAACTTATAACTTGGGACGATAATAGCGGACCTCCAGAGGCAAATTTCACAGATGTTTGTTCACTTGGAGTTATCCCCGGACGGTCGTATAAAATTCAGGTTATGGGAAACGGCTCAGATGGATACGGAAAAGTAGTTGTTAATCTTAATTTCTATCAAGGACCGCAAAATGATATGTTCACAAATCGGATAATCTTGCCCTCCACTGATTCGCTCACCGTTCAAGGAAACAACTTTAATGCAAGCTCTGAGGACAACGAACCGGTTCATTGCAGATTAAACAATGGTAAATCAGTCTGGTGGTCCTGGACAGCGCCTCAAACCGGCATTGCGCAGATATCTACATTCGGCAGCGATTTTGATACCCTGTTGGCGGTTTATACTGGAAATTCATTTTCTACCCTAACTATGGTTGCAACGAATAATGATGATCCTTTCACCGGCGGAATAACAAGCGCGGTTTCCTTTGAAGCAATAAAAGGAACAACTTATCATATCGCTGTTGACGGCTTTAAATATGGCGATGATTATGACAGCGTTGATTCAGGCAATATCGTTCTCTCAATATCGCAAGTTGTGGCTCCTGATAACGATTTATTCACTAATCGCGCAGTATTGTCTGGCGACCTCGTAAGAATTACCGCTTCAAATAAAAATGCATCAAAAGAAGATGGCGAGCCGGCGCACGCAGGCGACAGCGGCGGCGCGTCAGTTTGGTGGAGCTGGCGTCCACCGTTTTCCGGATGGACAACAATTTCTACTGAAGAAAGCAGTTTTGATACTTTGTTGGCGATTTACACAGGCGCATCAGTTTCAAACCTTACAACTATTGCTTCTAATAACGACATTGATCCAGCAGGCGGAGATTTCACAAGCGCAATCACATTTTACGCATCGTCAAATATAACCTATCAGATTGCCGTTGATGGATTTCAGGGCGATTCAGGAACAATCAAACTGAGCATTACATTAACTACACCTTCAAAGTTTTTAACAAGCGGCTACAGCCAGAATAACGGTTTTGCATTTAAATCCGTTGCCTTGCCCGGTCATACCTATGAAATTCAAACTTCATCAGACCTAATCCAATGGTTTCCAATCACAACTATTACAGCTACAAATTCTGTCCTTGAATTTATTGATACCGATGCCCAAAACAACGACAAACGATTCTACAGAATTGTAGAGTATCCATATTAAAATGGTTGCAGCCAATAATGAAAAAAAGAACCTTTCGCCATTATTATTTTTACTCCTTGCATCAAGTTTATTGATTGCGGAATATCCTGAAGTCGTTTTTTCAGACTTTACATTTTTCTTTAGGGACTTTGGAATATTTTCCTATCCAGATGCCTGCTATCTTCGCGAATGTTTTTTACATCAGGAACTTCCGCAATGGAATCCGTTGAATGAATTTGGACTCCCATTTCTTGCGCAGTGGAACACAATGACATTGTATCCGGGGAATCTTTTCTTATTAATATTCCCGATTCAATGGAGTTTAGCTGTATTCAATCTTGTTCATCTCATCTTTGGCGCCACCGGTATGTATCTGCTCGCGAAAAAAATTACAGGAAATAATTTTGCCGCCGCTGTTGCAGGGATAGGCTATGAATTTAATGGCGTAACCCTTAATTCCTTAATGTGGTGCAATAATATCGCCGCGTTAGGATGGATGCCTTACACTATTGTTGCCGCATACGACGCAATGCGCCAAAAAACCAGAAAATCTGTGATAATCGCTATTGTAATCGCTGCGATTCAAATTCTCACAGGGGCTCCAGAAATTATCGGTATTACCTGGTTGATCATAATCGGTTTTATGGTAGCTGAAATTTTTAGACAGAATAAAATAAATCTCTCCACAATCGTTGCCACTTTGATTGTATTGATCGGCGCAATCACACTAACACTTGTTCAAACATTGCCATTTTATCAATTGCTTTCTAACTCGCATCGCTACATCGCCGGCGGCGATTCATCTTGGGCACTCTCTTCGCCACTTAACCTTATCGCTCCATTACTAAACACATTTAAATGGAATCACAATGTGTTTTTTCAAAAAGACCAGTACTGGACTTCATCAACCTATATAAGCCTGACTGTTGTCTGGCTTGCAATTGCTGGCTCAATTTATGGCAAAACACGGTTGAGAATAATCGCGGTTTTGCTCGCATTAGTTGGAATATTCTTATCAATGGGAAATAGTTCTTTTCTCTATCCGCTGGCGAAGAAAATATCCGGCATCATTGAATTGATTAGATATCCAATAAAATTTACCATAATCCCTGTTTTCCTAATTCCTTTGCTCGCCGCATTTGGATTAGCATCAATCCTGAATATCAATTTAAGAAGCGATAGAAAAAAGATTGCCATGCTATTTTTAATCGCGATAGGTTTAATAGCCGCTGTGGCAATATGTTCCGGTAAAGAATTTGCCTCTGAGCAATCCGGTGGTATTCAAAAAAATTATCTTATCAAAAACACTGGTTTACGGGCGCTTTTTTTATCATTATCTATTGGGCTTTTATATGCGGCGACTTATTTTAAAAAAGCGTCGCAATACCTTTTTATTATTCTAATAATTATAATCTTTTTAGATATTAAAACACATCTGCCACGCCAGAATCCAACTGTTGAAAACTGGGTCTATAGCCCGCAACTTCTCGCTGATGAAAGACCAGCAGGTTTTAAAAATGGCAGAATTTTAACACGGCACGATAAGGATTTCACATCTACATCAATAACAAATGACGCTGCGCTGGAAATGGTCTCAAAACGGCTTGGACTGTTCTCTAATCTAAACTTGCTTGAAAGCCTTTCAAAAACAACCGGTATGTTTTCCCTTCATATCGCTACAACAGCCGCTATTTTATCAAGAATTTATGACAACGAAATTTTTATCCCTTCGCCGCTTGCAGATTTTCTCTCTATTCACTGGATGGTAAGAACAAACAAGCAGTTCGAATGGATTGAAAGAAAATCATATTTACCAATTGTAAATTTCAGCCGAAAAATTGTCCGTACTAACGACCTTGCGGCTTTCAACCTCATATTCTCTCAGGAATTTAATCCTGAATCTTTTGTTTATCTGCCAGATGGTTCTAAGATCAATGAACATCTTGAATTTGCTGTCCCAAAAATAGAAATAATTGACACAAAACCGCATAAAATCATTTTTAAAACCGTTTCAGACAAACCCGCTGTCATCACGATATCACAAAGTTTCTATCCATCGTGGAAGGCGTTAATAGACAAACAGAAAACCGAAATATTAAGGGCAAATTATGGTTTCCAGGCAATCATAGTTCCTGTAGGCGAGCATATTGTAACACTCTTTTATCAGGATAAATATTTTATTAACGGGCTATTACTCTCAATTTTTTCTCTAACCCTTATAATTGTCCTCATTAGACAACAGAATTAATTTTGTAAAATAAGACTGCTGGATTATATTTATTAAGAAATCTTCAAAAAAATAAAACTGGCAAGCAAGTTGCTATATTAAAATTGCAGAATATGAGAAGATGAATTTGTTCAAAAAAATATATTATAAGAACAAAGCTTTCTCGCTGATTGAAGCGATGGTGGGGATGGGGATCATCGGGATTGTGTTTGTTTCTCTTTATGCAGGCATATCCACCGGGGTGGCAATTATTCAGCTTGCGCGCGAGAACTTGCGCGCGACGCAAATCATTGTTGAACGAATGGAGACTATAAGATTATGCAGCTGGGAACAAATAATAAGCGGCACAAATCTGCCGCCGTCATTTATTGAGTATTATTACCCAAAGGGAATTGTAAATAAACAGGGCATAACTTATTACGGGACATTGACAATCACGAACGCAAACACAGGCGTCAGTTATAACGATAACTTGCGATTGGTTATCATAAATCTATACTGGACAAATGGAACTGTCCCGAGAATGCGTCAGATGCAAACCCTTGTAGCAAAAGATGGTATGCAAAACTATATTTTTTAACTCAACTATATAATGTCCAATAATATGACATATTTTTATTTTAGTGTATCAAATGTAGACTATGCGATTATTTAATAAAAATATTTTAAAATTAAATTCAGGATTCACTTTTCCAGAATTGCTTGTAACTATTGGTGTCGGGTCTATTGTTTTTCTCGCTGTGGCATCGCTCTCTCTTTATACCGGAAGAAGTTTTGCATCAATAACTAATTACGTTGAATTAGACAATAACAGCAGAAACGCCCTTGATATTCTAACTCGCGATATTCGGCAGGTTAACTGTCTTGATAGTTTTACGAGCTCAAGTCTTGTTTTTGAAGATTCTGATAAAAAACCGTTAATGTTTATTTATGATTCAAACCAACGGATTTTTTATCGGGTCAAAGAAGGGGTAACTAACGTTTTGTTAACCGGATGCGATGAAATAGTTTTTAAAACTTACCAGCGGAATCCATTGCCGGGCAGTTACGACCTTATTCCAACGACCGATGCGACTCATTGTAAGGCGATAGATATAAGCTGGGTCTGCTCACGAAAAGTTTTGAACGGTTTGATTAATACTGAAAGTATTCAAACAGCGCGAATTGTCATTAGAAAACAACAGGATTAACCCTATGAAAATTTTATATAAAAATAAATCAGGCGAGCGCGGCAGCGTTCTTGCGCTGACAATTATAATTGCCGGTATAATCGGTTTTTCACTGGCGAGTTATTTAACACTCGTCAGCGCGCAAAACCGCTCTGTAATTCGCTCACAATCTTGGAATGCGACTATGCCGTTAATTGAAGCCGGCATTGAAGAAGCGCTTGCCCATCTGAATAAAAACGGACTTACGAATCTGTTTTCCGATGGATGGACTTATGAACTGGGATTTGCCGTTAAGAGAAGAACCCTTGGAGAAGGGAGATATGTTGTAGTCATAACACCGAAGACTATTCCAGTTATTGAAAGCGCTGGATTTATACCAATACCAGTTTTTTACGGTCCGACACAGGGTACGATTGATACAATCTTCGGTCAAATAACATGGCCTTTCTGGGGTCCTAAAAGGTCTGAACTCAGTCGGGTGGTAAAGGTAACTGTTTCAGGCGGCGCATTATTTGCAAAAGGAATAATAACAAAAGGGAGAATTGATTTTAACGGGAACAACGTAACAACCGATAGTTTTGACTCTGCAGATCCGAATTTTAGTCTGCTCGGGAGATATAATCCGCAGAAACGGAAAGACAACGGAGATGTTGCAACAAATTCCGGCGAACAGAATATGTTTAATGCGGGTAATGCTAATATTCTTGGCTATGTCGGAACAGGTCCGGGCGGTTCAATTTCTATCGGTCCGAATGGGGTTGTCGGAAGTCTCTCTTGGTTTTTAAACGGAAACAACGGTATAGAACCCGGGCATTTTTCCGATGATATGAATATGAGTTTTCCTAAAGTTGATATTCCATTTACAGGCGGATATACACCATCAGGCGGAACAGTTACCGAGACTAACATTCAATACAAATATTCAACAGTTACCTCAGTTGATTACCCTACGGCTCCAGATGTTAGTGGGATTGTGACAAATTATGGTTTTGTAACTACAACCAACTATCCTGCCACACCACCTTTAGATGGTGTAACAACGAACTGGGTTACAGTTAGCGTAACGGATTTTCCTGAGCCTTTACCACCAGGACCCATTACTACAAACGTGACGATGATAACCACATACAAATATCCGGGACAAAGACCAAAAGTAACGATTAGTTATATTAACACAAATACAGTATATTATCCGACGAATGTTGATGTATATGGGAGTATAACTACTAACACAGTTCAATCTTCGGTTAAATGTATTTTGAATCCAATGCCTTCTAAAAATGACCCTCCCCCCACTGATGATTCTGCCTATGGATATATTCCCTTGCCGGGAACTTACATCGGGGCATTCACATACGATTACTCAAACTCACAAAAAGCCTGGTATAGGTATTATAAGGCAATTCAATCTTATTCCTATACTGTCAAAGTCTATACTTATCCTGCAGAAACTTATACCTATAGTATACCGAGTTATACCTATAAAATACCCATTTCCTATACCTATTTACAACCATCTGCCACCAATGTTACCGTTACATCTACAAAATACGATTATGTCCTTGATAGTTATGATTATGTAATTGATAACCTTTCTGGTTCTGTTTATGTACGTGGAAATGCAAGGTTATTAGTAAAAAACAATATTCAGTTTACAGGACAGGGAGGAATAGTTATAGGACCAAATGGAAGTCTTAAACTTTATATGGCTGGCAATGAGGCAAAGATTGCTGGCAACGGAGTCGTAAATAAAAATGGGAACGCTTTAAATTTTATGTATTTCGGATTAGATTCAAACACATCAATTGACATAAGCGGAAATGGACAATTTACAGGCGCCCTATATGCTCCTAATGCATCGGTTTTTCTGCGGGGTGGAGGTAATAATGTTGAAGATTTTATAGGATCAATCGTTTGCAATAATGTAACATTAAATGGTCATTTTAGTTTCCATTACGATGAGAATCTCGGGCGTATGGGACCTAAAAGCCGGTATATGCTCAATAATTGGAATGAAATCGCTTTCAATAAATCAATAATCTATATTTTAGGATTTTATAAATACGGTGATAATGATAATAATCAGTAATTTTGTTTATTACTGAATTGCAATTCGTGCAAGGTTTGAGGAATAATTTTGAAGTTATCATATATTTGTTTAACCCGATATAATTGCGGTGCCTTCATACTGAATTATTAGAATCTCTGGAAAACCATAATTTTATGGTTAGATTGGAAGAGTATATAGGAAATTTTTTATTTTGCATTTTCTTGCGACGATTTCTGAACAATCCCAGGAACATCGTCGGGTGAAATTTTTCGCGCCCCGCCGCGAATGTAAATTCGTCCGTCATTATCAAGCCAGAGTCTTGGACGCGAAGTGGTATATTCATGGGTTTCTCTTAAAAACATCCTACCATCGGGACTGAAGACTGCGTATTTAAAAGCCTTTGCCCCTACCTGATAAAGGATGTGCAGGTTGTTAAATTTATCAAGGTTCGCTTCAGGTCTTCCGATTGATGTTAAATTTCCAATATAAGTCATTTTAAAAATCTTGTCCTCACCGACATTGCTAAGGCGAAAATAAAGCCGGAGATGCTGTTTAAAATTCGCAAGCAACAAGGCGTATTTTCTGACTTCCGGGGTTTGAGACGGGTCGTTCTCATCTGGAACGCCAAACTCTTTTTCCCAAATTTTTACCCCGGTAACAATATCAAATGTGGCAGGTTCGCTACTAAAAACTTTGTTCCACGATTTTATTTTAACCACAGCAGTGACTGAATATCTGTCCGGCGAATTTGCTTTAAATAATGGTTGAATATCTATCCGCAGAATTCCTACTTCTCCGCTTTGAATGGAAAAATCTTGCTGGCGGGGTATATCTGTTTCCTTTGAAATTACGCGCCCGGATTGTGTTTCCATAGCAAGGTCAAGCCAGTTATCCTCACCTTTGAAATCAAGTTTTTGTCCGGATACATTGCTTATTTTGACAACTGCGATTATCGGTTCATAAGGAAGGTATTGTTCTTGTGGAAATGAAACCTCAACCTTTACTTGAGCCTGGCTAAAAGGCGCAACGAATATTAAAAATCCGACAATAAAACTTATGAATTGCAATCGCTTGCACACTTTTCTACAGTCCTTTATGGAAAATATGTTCATTTTAAACAGGTTTGTCTTTTGATTCAAATTTACTTAACCTGGCTTCAAGTTCTGAAACGCGCTGCATTAGATCTGGCAACTTCTGCATTGAGACCAAAATCCTTTTCATCTGTCTATCTGGCTGCGCAGGTATTCCCATCCATTTTTCACCAGCGGGCACATTATTCATAAGCCCGGACTTTGCCATCAAAATAGCGCCGTCTCCGATTGTAAGATGTCCGGCAATTCCAACCTGGCCGGCAAGCGTAACGAAGTTGCCAAGTTTTGAGCTGCCGGCAATCCCCACCTGGGCAACAAGTATGCAATGTTCGCCAATTTCCACATTGTGCGCGATTTGAACAAGGTTGTCCACCTTAGTTCCTCTTTTAATAATTGTGGAACCGAGAGCGCCGCGGTCAACTGTCACATTAGCCCCAAGTTCAACATCATCCTCAATAACAACGTCCCCAACCTGTGGAATCTTTAGATGTTGAGTACCATCGAAAACATATCCAAAACCGTCCGATCCAATCACACTGCCGGAATGTATTCGCACCCTTTTACCAATCTTAACATTATGATAAATAGACACATTTGGAAATATAACGCTCTGTTCATCTATAATTGCGCCCGTGCCAACATAAACATTGGAATACAAGATTACACCCCGGCCGATTTTTACATTATCACTTACAACGCAAAATGGTCCAATATACGCCGTTGGGTCAATAGATGCGGTCGCAGAAACACTGGCAAATTTATCAATTCCCGGTTCAGGTTTTTTTTCTGGATGAAATATCGGGATTAATTTTGCGTAAGCAACCCGAACATTCTTTACCTTTATTAGCGTCTTTTTATCGGACTTAAAATCTTTATCTATAAGGATTGCTGACGAGCCGCCATTTTCAGCCAGTTGAAAAAACTGTTCGCTCTCGGCAAAAGTAAGGTCTCCCTCTTTTGCCCTGTTTGCAGAAGCAAATCCTGTAATTAAAAGATCAGGATTCCCAACGACTTCACCATTAACTAATGCGGCTATTTGACCTACAGTATGTGGCATTTTGCAAATTCCTTATTCCCCTAAAATTGTTTTAGCAGCTATATTCCACGCTCTTCAATGACTTGATTGTTTTTTCCCAGAACAATCACCTTCGGATGCCAATCCTTTGCCTTTTCAATATCAACATTTGCGAATGTCATTATTGTGAGCAAATCGCCAATTTGCCCTAATCTTGCAGTGGCGCCGTTCAAAATAATCTCACCTGAACCCCGTTTGCCCGGAATTGCGTATGTTTCAAAACGGGCGCCGTTTGCCATATTTCCGCACAATACCCGCTCGTATGGTAAAATCCCGACCTTTTCCATCAAATCAATGGCAATCGTCAGGCTGCCTTCGTAGTTTAAACTTGCTCCGGTTATACTGGCGCGATGTATTTTAGATTTCAATATCTGTACCAACATATTTATCAATCAACTATAAACCATTGAGTTTTCTTTTCAATAATAACTTATAAATTCTGATTTAAAGATTCAAATAACCACTATTGTATGAAAACTTAAAGTATGAGAGAATTAAATGCAGTGTGTCTCGTTGCGCGGTGCAGAGTGGTGGAAGATATTGTATTGCTGCTTGCCGCGTGAGCAGCGCTGCTGTCAATTGAAATGATTAATGTGTTAAAGAATGCCCAATTTTATTAATAATTATTCTTGAATTGCTCTATGTTTTTATTAGGCTAATCTTATAAGAGGACGCAAAACCAAAAGGTTTTTGCGTTTGGTGTTAAATTAAAACCATTAACGAGAGATAATCTATGTCAAAAAGACCCCTTAATGTAGGATTGATTGGCGGTGGCAAAGGTGCATTTATCGTGCACCCGCACCAGAGAGCAATTCACTTTGACGGCACACGCCGCGTTGTTGCGGGAGCGTTATTTCCGGACCCGAAAATTGCGCTTGAAGAAGCAGAGAAATGGCCATATCCAATAAAGGGTTATGGTTCTTATGACGAGATGATCAAAGCGCAGGCGTCACTGCCTGAAGAAGAGCGCCTTGACTATGTTCTGATCGTTACTCCAAATCACGTTCACTTTGATCCGGCAATGAAGGCGCTAAAAGCAAACATCCCAGTTTTCTGCGAAAAACCGCTGACGGTAAATCTTAAAGAAGCGACGACGCTTGTAAAAGAAGTCCGCAAGCGAAATATACCGTTCGGTGTTGCGCATACCTATCTGGGACACTGGACAAGCCGGTTTTCAAGATTCATTGTCCGCAGCGGACTGTTAGGTCAGGTTAGATGGATAGACTCTTACTACCTTCAGGGTTGGCTTGCGACTAAACTTGAAGATACAGGACAACAACAAGCCTCTTGGAGAACAAATCCGAAATTAGCCGGACGGAGTTGCTGCGGTGGCGATATTGGCACCCACGCGCTTATGCAATTGCGTTACGTGACGGGGCTTGAAGTAACCAAAGTTTCATCGCAAATGGAAACATTCGTGCCAGGAAGAGAACTTGACGACCACTTTACCGTCTACTGCGAATTAAACAATGGCGCAAGAGCGCTCGTTCGCGCGTCTCAAATTTATCACGGACACAAGAACGACCTCGGAATTGAAATCGTCGGCACCAAAGGAACATTGCGCTGGCGTCAGGAAGACCCTGAATGTGTTATCATTCATTTGCCAGGACAGCCCGACAGAGTTTATTGGAGAGGCGCAGTTACTCCAAATGATGGATTCCTTGGAGATGTTCCGCAGGACTTGCTTTCTGAATCATTATTGCCGTCCGGACATCCCGAAGCCTTCCACGATGCATTTGCAAGATTGCATCGCTGTTTTGAAGCGGATGTTCGCAAGTGGAAAGCCGGTGAACCGTTCTCCTGCGATGGTTCAAAATATGCCAATGTTGAAGATGGCTGGATGGGTATCGCCTTCATTGAAACCTGCATCAAGAGCAACGCAAAGAAAGGCGGATGGGTTTCAATGCCTAAAAAGATATAGTTACAATTAAATATTGATTAAACCAAACAAGGACGTATATACAATTATACGTCCTTGTTTCTTTTTTAATTATCAGAAATTACTGTAAATGTTTTACACAGAGAATAGTTCTAAACTTTCCAGTATACTATTTTCCATCCTTTTGAAAGCGCGTGTTTCAGCAGGCGGGAATCGGGATTGACCACAACTGGATTACCAACACATTCAAGCATCTCTAAATCACCAATTGCGTCGCCAAGCGCGTATGAAATATTTAAATCGATTTTATTTTTAGCGGCATACTGTTTTAGCAGGTCGGCTTTAACGCGCCCGGTAAGAGGCTCACCATCAATCTCACCGGTAAATAAGCCATTAACTTTTTTTAATGAAATTGCAATACAATCGGCATCTAATTCTTTTGCTAACGGTTGTAAAAACAATCCGATACCGCCAGATACAAGAACAATCCGAAAATCATTTTCGCGGAATATTTGTAGCTCTTCCAGAGCCTCTTTAAAAATTCGTTTTTTAAAAACTTGCTGATAATAGACTGGCGTTAATTCTTCAATTTTATGTACAGGCAGATTTTTGTATTGTTTGTATATTGAGATGTTTGACACGCTTCTACTGAATCGATCAAGCAAAATCCAGTACGGGCAGAGAAAAAGAAGTGAAGTTAACCAAAAATAATTGATGGGAAAACGGAGAATCCTTCTTTTAATCCAGATTAGCGGTTCAACAATATTAGTGCGGGACAATGTTCCATCAACATCACAAAACACAGCCCCGTTGGCGCCGCGAAGTTTTGCTAAATCTTGTGCGTTTATAATTTGCTTATTACTCATCACCCGAGGATAAGACGGTTATTTGCCAATCGGCGGAAGTTCCGATAATCGTTCAATGTGCTCTCTTAATCTTGCCACAGCAGCCCTGTACAGTTCTACTGTTGGCACCTTGCCGATCTGTTTTTTCAAATCTGAGAAATCAACAGGTTTGCCAAATCTGACTTCAATTCGTCCGCTTCTCGGGATAATTCGTCCTTTTGGCAACGCTGCGTATGTGCCGCTTAAATAAACTGGCACAATCGGGGTATCAAGTTCAATCGCCAGAACGCCGATGCCCGGTTTAAAATGTTGCAGGTCCCCGGTAACGGAACGAGTGCCTTCGGGGAATAAAAGGATAGAGCGTCCGGCATCAATAGCAGTCTTGCATATGGCTAAACTTTCAGCGGCGTTTGCCTCTCTATCCAGAGGCAAGGCATTTAAAAATGTTTTGAAAAACCAACTTTTGAAAAAGTTGTTGAAGAAATAATCGCGCGCCGCCATAGCGTGCAGATTATCTGCAAGTCTGCCTAAACATTTCCGTATAGACGGCAGGTCAAGATGACTGCAATGGTTGGCGGCAATTATAAACGGTCTATTTTTAGGCAGATTTTCAATGCCATCGCATCGCACTCGTAAATAGGTGCTTAAGATCAAACCGGTTATAAATTCAAAACCTCTTCTAAAAGCGACGCGAGCGGGAGTCTGTTTCAATCCATCCAGCACAGCATCTGAATTTATTGTTGCCCGTTCCCAGAGTGAACGACCAAATCTCCGCGACCGTTTTTCGTTTGCGACTTTTAATGCTTCTTCAACAACGTGGATTACATCTTTAACTGTAAACAGCTTGTTTTCAAGGTCGGTCGGGAGATTGATTCCTAAACGCATTTCAAGTTCTTGTAACAAATCCACCCTGCCAATTGAATCTATGCCGAGGTCCATTTGCAATTTGTCATAAACCTGCACTTCAGCGGGGGGAATTGCGGCAATTTTCCCAATTGCGCGAATAACCTCCACTTTAACCTTATTCGCGGCAGAATCGGTGATGTCGGCGCTGACGGCAATATCAAGCCCCTCTTTTTCTTCAACAACTTCTTTAGCTCCGTTTCTCTGTTTCAAATAATATTCTTTAACCTTTGCCCGTTGGATTTTAAGTGTTGAGGTCTTTGGCAAGTCTGTGGGATAAAACTCCACGCGCGAAACGTGCTGGTAAGAGGGTAAATCTTTTGTCGCTTTTGCTATTGATGCGATAATTGCATCCTTTGATGCCCCATCGGCAGGGACTGCTACGACAGCGACTTCTTCGCCTACCCCTGTTTTATCGGGTAATCCGACAACACACAATTCTTTTACACCCTGCACTGCTTTTAGCGCGTATTCTATCTCATCGGGATGAACTTTTTTACCGGCGCTTGTAACAATGATATCTTTAAGCCTTCCGGAAATATGAAGATAACCATCCTCGTCAAATTTTCCTAAATCGCCAGTTTTGAACCAGCCCTGTTCAAACGCCTTTTCTGTTGCGGCTGGATTTTGCCAGTATCCCTGCATTACAGAAGGACCGCGAACAAGTATTTCCCCAACATCATCATCGTCAACGTCGGCAATATTTATTTCAATACCGGGAACCGGCGGACCAACTGAACCGGCTTTTGGCGCAGACAACGGATTCACAGCCAGAACCGGGGAAGTTTCGGTCAATCCATAACCTTCGCATATTGTAATGCCTAATCTTCTAAAAAAGTAAAAAATTTCCGGGTCAAGCGCAGCGCCTCCTGAAACAAACAATCTTATGTTTCCTCCGAATGCATCGTGAACCCGTTTAAAAATTCGCTTTCTGATATCCTTAAATTCTAAAGCCTCGCCGACAGTTGCAACCACATCTCCGATATCTACCAAAACCCTGCCGCGCCAGCCTGCTGCGGTTATTTGAGATTGGACCCCATCCATAAAAAGTTTAAACAATCTTGGCACTCCGAGCACAACGGTTATTTCAGCCAATTTCATTGTGCTTAATACATCCTGAGCCCGAAGTGTTTCAATATAATGCACCGATGCCCCACCATACATTGGTATTAAGAAACCGCAGGTGAATTCAAAGGCGTGATGAAGCGGCAAAACAGAAAGAAATCTATCGGTCTGGAGTGGCTCTAAGACATCGGATACCGCGAGCGCGTTTGAAATAAAATTTGAATGTGTTAAAACCACGCCTTTAGGCTCAAGCGTTGTGCCGCTGGTGAAAAGTATTGAAGCAATAGATTCTGGAACAGGGTCTTTTAATTTGACCGCATTTTGACGCTCAACAGGAAATGGATATTTTTTCCCTTCATACGGTTCTAAATCCTGTAATAAATTTAAACAGGGCAGGTTAATAAAAGCATTTGAAATTTCCTGACCGGCGGTTTTATAAACCGTTGGAGATAATATTGCTGCCTTTGCCTGGACTAATTTAATAATCTTCACAACATCGTGAGGAGACATTGAACGATCAAGAGGGACTGCTGTGCAGCCAGCGCACGATATTGCAAGATATGATAGTCCCCATTCAGGACAATTTTCTCCAGATAAAACAATTCTGTCTCCTCTATGCAATCCTAATCCAGAAACCAATTTAGCCGCAAGCGTTCTGGCTCTTTCATACAACTCATCAAACGCGATTTTTACATTTAAAAAATCATCGCTTGTTCGTTCCCGTTTGATATTCAGAAATGGTTTATTGCCGAATAGGAGTGCGCCGCGTTGCGCAAGGTCAACAATAGTTTGTGGAGTGCCGGTAAAACTTGGGGTGATTTTTAATTTTGTTTTTTCGTCCTCTCCCTCATCCAGCAGTTTTCCGTGACCTGCGCCGGTTCGCGGCAATACATCCATACGGAGGATGTTCTTCTTAAGCCCGGGAATATGAATCTCCTGTAAATATTGTCGCCAGTGGAATTTCCGCGGGTCAAAATCAAAACGTTGTCTTTCTTCGGGAGTTAAAAAATCAAGCAATTTAAACGCTTTTTCTGTCTCAAACCGGCAATCAAGATTCACATACGGTCCGTAAATATCAACATAATACATTAGTTGTTCCATCCTGTTGAGGACATTTTTAATTCTCGGTTTTAACCGTCTTGAACCCGGCAGAGGAATTGGGCTGTTTAGAATTTTGTATGCGAGTTTAGCAGGCTTTATATACCAGTTGTTTATCATCTGCCGGTATTGTTCAATTGTCGGGAATTGCCATTCCGAGATTTTGATCGGTTTGCCGTCCTTACCGATAAAAGGATGTTTCACAAAATAATCGCGGACATTTTCATATAAAGCTTCAAACCAGAGTGGATTTTTTGTGGAACTTGCGATTGTGAATAATTCAAATCCTTCGGGATGATTTTCAATATAGGCTGCTGCGGCAAGAACAACGTTGACGACGAAATCTGCAGGAATGATATCAAGCACAATATTTAAATTTGCCGGGAAATCATTTAACCTGCCTTTTCCAAAACCGATTATGATAGGATCAGCCATCCGCAATCCATCAAGCCAGCCTGGTTCAGGTTCTCTAACGCTTGATTCAATAATTGATGGTCTTACTATTGCAAGGCGGGTTGAGCCGCGGTTTTTATAGATAAGTTGCTCGCCCAGATATTTTGTAAACGTATAGGTATCGTTCCAACCTAATTCCTTAGCCCTTTTCATTCCAATATCAACAAGGGCAATTTCTAATCGTTCGCGTCCCTCGTCTGAATCCGGATCAATTCCCTCTTTTTTTAATTCTCTTAAACATTTTTCTTTAGTAATTTCAATTTGTTGTTTCAAATTTTCAATCTCTTCTTCAACTACGAAGCGCTCAGGTCTTGGAATGCCCGGGGGCAATTGCGCATCAATAGCCTCTAACGGCGGAACAAGCCGCTCCGGCACAAGCCCGGTTCTTCGCCCGCACACATAGGCTGTAGATATCTGGATAAAAATCGCATTTGAGTCTTTGGCAAACTTCAACAACCGCATCGGACCGAACGTATTTAAATTCAACGCCATATCAAGTCGTTCGTCAAAAACAACAGTGGCGGCGCTGTTTATGACAACATCAATCTTTGAAGCAAGAGTATTGTATGTTGTAATATCAAAACCTAAATTTTCTAAAGTCAAATCTCCGGAAACAGCCTCAATTTTTTCCTCGCAGAAGGATTCAAAATTCTCGCCATATTTCTCTCTCAATCGGGTAAACGCGCTATTCTTCAAAACCTCGTCTTTTAATCTTTCCGATGATGAAATAACAGAAGAATTGTTCCCCTTTTTCTTGGGACGAATTAAAAGGTAAATTTTTCCCACATCCGGCAATTCCCAGAGAATTTTTTCGGTAATTGCCTTTGCTAAAAAACCTGTCGCGCCGGTTAACAAAATATTTTTTCCGGCGAAAAATTTTCTAATTGATAATTCGTCTTTCACAATATTACGCAAAATCCAATTTATTAATTTTATTAGACTAAATGAAAATCATTAACAAATTCAAGAGTTGAAAATATCACATAACTCATAGTTAATGCACATTTATAATATTAATCCAGTTTATTTAAAATTTTACAATTTTTAACATCCTTCACCTTACACACAATTTAATCCAGCATAATAAACAACCGAAAACAATTTTTACAATTTTATTAGAAAGAAAATCAATTCCTGAAACGCGAGCATTTCAGGAAATGGCGCATTTCAGAGTGAAATTAAATTTGTCAAAATTATTCCATAACGAGCTTAATAGACCCGGGAGGGGGCAAACACAATAGCCTTTTTTTGTGTCATCTGTGGTGAAAACACAGGAATCAAAGAGAACAGATATCTTCAAGTTAAGACATATAAACAAAATTTAAGCGAATACTTTTTATTTGCCAATTTTTACAGTTTTTTGAGTTTAGGACCTTTAGGGGTGTCATCAATCCACCAGCCTTTTGACCGTAATTCAATACGAATAGCATCTGCTGTTGCGTAGTCTTTATTTTTACGGGCTTGCTGTCGTTTTTCCACAAGGTCCAGGATTTCAGTGGGCGCATTTGTTTCGTACTGCACTGTTATGCCTAGAACTGAATTGATTTTCTCCCACGAAGCTAATTCGGATGCCGCTTCAGTCGGTGTTAAACTATTATCCTGAATCTTTTTATTTAGATTGCGAACCCACTCAAAGACTACAGCCCATCCAGCCGGGATATTAAGGTCGTTATCAAGGGCATTTTCAAATTCCGTTACAACTTCGGTATGATTAACCGAAGTATTGTTGTTTGATATTTCTTTCAATTTTCCAATGCATTCATCTATTCTCAAAATTGCCGCGCGGGCGCTATTAAGTCCTTCAAGTGTGAAATTTAACGGTTCTCTGTAATGCGCGCTCAACAATAGATATCTTACCTCTCTGCCGTTATATTTTTTCTTAAAGAGGTCGCGCAGTGTATAAAAATTACCAAGTGATTTGCTCATCTTTTTGCCTTCCACAAGCAGATGGGCTCCGTGGAGCCAGTATTTTACAAATTGCTGGTTTTCCTTATAAAGTCCTGTCCCTTCGCTTTGAGCAATCTCGTCTTCATGATGTGGAAATATCAGGTCTTCGCCGCCAAGGTGCAGATCAAAACAAAGACCGAGCCACTTTGTGCTCATTGCGCTGCATTCAATATGCCAGCCCGGACGTCCCTCTCCCCAAGGACTTTCCCAGTATACATCTCCGTCTTCCGGTGTTCTTGCTTTCCATAATGCAAAATCGGCAAATGATTCCTTATCATATTCATCATTTATAACCCGACTACCGACACGCATCTGTTCAAAGTTCAGTTTGACTAATTTTCCATACTTTCCGCCTGCTTGCTGATACCGTTGGATGCTGAACCAGATTGTGCCGTCTGCCGATTGGTATGCAATGCCCCGTTGAAGCAATTTTGAAATAAGTTCCTGCATCTCCTTTATGTGCTCGGTGGCTCTCGGGGTGTGATGTGGCAATTTACAATTCAAGGCAGCCATATCTTCAAAAAATGCGGCTTCATATTTAGAAGTATATTCCTTGAGCGGGATGCCAGTTTCCTTAACACGGCGGATTATTTTGTCGTCCACATCAGTAATATTCATCACATGACGGACATTATACCCTTTGAATTCTAAATACCGTCTAACGAGGTCGGCAAATACGAACGTTCGCCAGTTGCCAATGTGGGCATAATCATAAACAGTGGGACCGCAACAATACATCCCAACATTTTTCCCTTCTCTATCCAGAGGAATAAAATCTTCTAATTGCCTCGTTAAAGTATTAAAAATTTTTAAACCCATTTTAAAATCATCTATTTTCGTTTTTGATCATCTGAATTTATTACAATTATAATAACTACTCTATAAGAGCAAATTTTTCACATTTTAATAGCATTATGTAAAGTCTGGATTTCTACGACTCATTTTTGCGGTTCCTAAATAAAATGTTAGTCGTGCAATAGTCACCGAATCATAAGCATTAATGACTACACAAAGCACGGCGCGCAGATAAGAAAAACATTTCCTTAATAACTGTCTCTCAGCGCGAGGATTTCTATTTTTGCATAAATTTATTTATTGCTTTTTTCAATAATTGAGAATAATTTCGAAAAAAATCCACGTCGTATGAAAAAATTAGTTACTTTTGTTTTTATAGTTCTATTAGCAGGGGGAACTGAATTGTCGCTACTCAGCAGTCCGCTCATAATCTCGGAGTTTATGGCGTTGAACAAAAAGATAATCGCTGATGAGGATGGCGATTATTCGGATTGGATTGAAGTATACAACACGGCAGGCACGAATGTTAATATTGGAGGATGGTATTTAACAGATGATCCCGCGATGCTGAACAAATGGAGGTTCCCGGATATTATAATTAAACCTGGCGGATCTTTACTGGTATTTGCCTCCGGTAAAAACAGGACTAATGATTTAAAACATCTTCATACAAATTTTCAACTTGCTGAGACGGATGAATTTCTTGCCATTGTAATGCCAGACGGTGTGACAATATCAGATTGCTACAGCCCTGCGTATCCACCGCAAAAAGAAGATGTCTCGTATGGTGTGCCACAGATTGTAGTTGAAAACCAGATGTTGAGCAAGACGGTTCCGTTTATTCTTGTGCCAAAATCAGTGTCTGAATGGCAATCAGATTGGTATCTACCGGAGGCGATGCTGAATTCAAATTGGTTTGTCGGCTCGGTTATTCCAGCGATAGGTTTTGACACCAATACCAGCGCATCCTCTATAGTTAATCTTGCCTCCCGCGGAACCGCAATTCAGAGCACTACTTTTAATATGCAATATGCTTATCTAGCTATTGATGGAGATACTAATACATACAGTCAAACCCTCGCGACTGACCAGGAACCATTCTGGCAATTAACCCTGACTAATGAAACTGTTATCTATCGGGTTGTTTTAAAAAATAGACCTGTTTTGCGTTCAAGATTAAGAGATATAATTGTTGAGATCGTTGCTGCAGACGGAGTTACAACCAATTTTATTTCGCCTTTATTAAATCCTGAAAATCAAGGATATACATATCCTGAAGGTCCTGATAAAATTGAGATTAATGTTTTTGCTTTAAGCGGCGGCGCTGTGCCGGGAAAAATTATCAGGATAAAAAGGATTCCTGATCCTGATTTATCTGGCTCAGCAGGGCAGGGGACAAGCGAAGAAGCAGCTTCGCTTGCGCTTGCTGAGGTTGAAGTCTATGGAATACCGCCGGCTCAAGAAGTTAATCTTGCAATCACTGGCAATCCATTGCCAACAGCATCACAATCTTCAACTTACAATAACAGCAGCACTTATGCGGCAAGTGCGGCAATAGATGGAAATACCGGGAATTTCACACATACAGCCTCAACAGATACAAACGCTACCTGGACGTTAAACCTTAACCGCCGCACTTTAATAACATCAATTACACTGTATAATCGCACCTCCTGCTGCCAGTCCAGACTTCGCGATATAATCGTGCAGGTTCTTGATCAGGATGGGGCTACAATTTTATACACATCCCCTTTGTTGAATCCTGAAAATGCCGGTTACACATATCCAAATGGACCGATGACACTTACAATTGATCTATCCGCCTCACCTGTATTTGGACAATATATAAGAATCCGGAGAATTGCTGACCCTGATCTTTCTGGCAGCGGAGGACAAGGCAATCAAGATGAGCCAAATGTTCTGTCCCTTGCCGAAGTCGTTGTAATGGGAATAGATGTGACGAGTTACCAGCCATACATAAGAACTGATATTCAATCAAAAATGTTTAATGTGAATGGTTCGGCCTTTGTTCGTTTGCCATTTATTGCAGATGATATAAAATCTCTGAATGCCCTGACGCTTAAAATCCGATACAATGATGGTTTTATTGCTTTTTTAAATGGCGTAAAAATTGCGGAGAGAAATGCGCCGTCGAATCCAGACTGGAACTCAACGGCAACAACAGCGAGAAATTTTGGAGATACTGTCGCTCCTGAAGTAATTGATATTTCCGGAGCAATACCGTTATTGATTAACGGGACGAACCTGCTCGCATTTCAGATTTTTAATTCAAGCGCAACCGATAGCACGCTCTTGTTGCAGCCAGAACTGTTGGCTTCAAGGATATTTACTACAAATCGCGCCTGGTTTGTGGAGGCAACGCCCGGCTTAATTAATGACTCAGACTATTATTTTGGCGAGGTTGCTGATACAAAGTTCAATGTGGATAGAGGTTTTTTCGAACAACCATTTACGCTTCAGATAACGACCGCTACTTCGGATGCGAAAATTTATTATACTTTTGATTGTAGCGAACCTGATCCTAATAGCGGTATTCTTTATACAGGTCCAATTTTAATAACTAACACAACTGTTGTCAGGGCAAGGGCGTTTAAACCAGGCTATAAACCAACAAAAATAGATACTCACACTTACATATTCCTTGCTGATGTGATTTATCAAGCCGCTGGTTGGGACGCGACGACGAATAACGTCCCACCACCATATTTCCCGGCTTCATGGGGAAGAAACAGGGTAGACTATGGAATGGACCCGGCAGTTGTTTCTAAATATCCGTTATCCCTCTGGAAAGAGGCGCTCACTCAAATCCCTACTGTGTCAATTGTTACAGAAATGAAGAATTTATTTGACCCGAACATTGGCATTTATGCAAACGCAGATGGTCACGGTATTTTATGGGAAAGACCCGGGTCAATTGAACTCCTTGATCCGACAAATTCTGTTCCTGGCAGATTCCAAGCGCCTTGCGGATTACGAATTAGGGGCGGCTACAGCAGAGACCCGTCATTTGTAAAACATTCCTTAAGGGTATTTTTCAGACAGGAATACGGATTAGGCAGATTGCATTATCCAATGTTTGAGAATGAGGGGGCTGATGAATTTGACTGTTTTGATTTACGAACGAGCCAGAATTATGCATGGCCAAGAGAAACTACATACAGTAACGGGCGTCATGAAACAATGGTTCGCGAGGTGTTTTGTAGGGAAACTCTTGGCGCGATGGGACAGCCATACCGCCGTTCACGTTATTATCACCTTTATTTAAACGGTCAGTACTGGGGATTGTATGAAACTGATGAACGACCGGAAGCCTCTTACGGAGAGATTTATTTAGGCGGAAAGAAAGAAGACTACGATGTTGTCAAATGCGCAAATCATATAGGCAACTTTGTGACTGAAGTGACCGATGGCAATTTTACCGCATGGTCAAACCTCTGGACTATGTGCCTTTCAATGCTGGATAATCCGTCAAACTCAAACTATTTCAGAATCCTTGGATGTAATCCTGATGGAACGCGAAATCCAGCCCTGCCTGTAATGCTTGATGTGGACAATTTGATTGATTATATGCTCGGCATTTTCTATAGCGGCGATGGCGATGCCACGCTTTCGGCATTTCTTTCAAATACACGTCCGAACAACTGGTTCGGTATGCGAAATCGGAACAATCCGGATAAGGGCTTCATTTTCTTTAATAGCGATTGCGAGCACACGCTTGGAGCGCCAAGTTGGCAGGTAGATAGAACAGGTCCGTGGATGAATGTATCGGGTTCAAACGTGCGTAACTTTACTTATTCAAATCCACAATATTTTCATGAGGAACTTATGTTGAATCCTGAATACAAAATAAGATTTGCTGACCGTGTTCAAAAACATTTCTTTAATCGCGGCGCGCTTACCTATGAAGCGGCGACGAACAGATTTATCAGGAAAGCCTCGCAAATAACAAAGGCAATCTGGGCTTATGAAGCCAGATGGGGTAATAGAAATACCGCTCGCGTCAGATATACTTCAACCGACTGGACAAATATCATAAACGAAGTCTTAACTACTATTTTCCCCACACGCACGACTGTTGTTTTGCAACAGTTGATAAACGATGGATTATATCCAACTATTAGCGCCCCGATATTTTCAAGGTATGGCGGACTTGTTGATTCTGGATATCAATTAATCATCAGCCACACAAATTCTTCCGGTGTAATTTATTACACTGTAGATGGAACTGATCCAAGAATGGTTGGCGGTGGAGTCAGCACAAATGCGTTAGTTTATTCAACGCCTGTTAATATTGATAAAACAATGAGAGTCCGAGCCCGCGTTTACGCAGGGGGAATCTGGAGCGCCATTGTGGAATCTGACTTTGTAGTTCCCGGGACAACTCAACTACTAATAACAGAACTGATGTATCATCCACCAAAAGTCACCATTGAAGAATATCAGGCAGGTTTTACAAACGCGGACGATTTTGAATATATTGAATTATATAATCCATCGGATTATTACGTAAATCTTGCCGGGTTAAGATTTATAAATGGAATTAATTACACATTTACATCTGGTGTTCTGGCTCCGAAGCAAAGGGCATTGCTTGTAAAAAATATTTTTGCTTTCTCATTCAGGTATGGAAGCGCAACAAATTCCGTCATCGGTCAATATCAAGGAAATCTTAACAACGCTGGAGAACGAATCACCCTTGTTGACGCGCTCGGGAATACGATAGTTGATTTTTCATATTCCGATAACTGGTATCCTGTAACGGATGGATTAGGATTTTCATTATGCTTGATAAATGATTCGGTTTTACCATCTGAATTAGGAAGTAAAAATGTATGGAAAATCAGCAGCAATTATAATGGTAGCCCGGGACTGGTTAATCCGATTTCTCCATTATTCCCTTATGTGGTAATTAACGAATTGATAAGCCGTCCATTGCCGGGAGAGAAACAGATGATTGAACTTGCCAATCTGTCAGATTTTCCAGCGAATATAAGTGGATGGTGGCTCAGCGATGATTTTAACAACCCGAAGAAGTTCCGTTTTCCAGATGGAACGATAATTCCCGCAGGAGGATTTCTGGTAATATCTGAAGACGAATTCAATTCCTCTGCGCTTGGCACAAATGCGTTCAGATTCAGTCCTTCTGGCGGAGAAGTAAGATTATTTAGCGCGGACTTAAACGGTCAATTTACTGGTTATTATCAGGGATGGGATTTTGGCGCCTCGGAGATCGGTGTCAGTTTTGGAAGGTATGTAAATAGCATTGGCGGAGATCAATTTGTAGCGCAGATAAGACCGAGTTTTGGCGAGGCTAATGTTGGTCCTGCAATAAGTCCAGTCGTTATTAATGAAGTAATGTATCATCCACAGGATCTGCCAGAAGGCGATAATACGATTGATGAATTTATTGAAATTTATAACGCTGGAACAAATGCCATTCCATTGTTTGACCCTGCAGCGCCCACAAATACTTACAAGATTACATCTGGAGTAGATTACTCGCTGCCTGAAAATATTACCCTTGCGCCCGGAGAGTTTTTACTGGTTGTGAATTTTGATCCGGTATCAGACCAATATACACTGCAAAGGTTTAAACAATTATATGTGGTTTCTGATGGAGTAAGGATTGTCGGACCATATAAAGGCAAGTTAAGCAATGGAGGCGAATCTATTGTTTTGCGTAAACCGATATTATATGAAAGCGGTGTGCCTGATTGGGTTCAGATAGATAAAATCAATTATTCAGACAATCAACCCTGGCCTGGAGGCGCTGACGGTTTTGGTCTCTCATTGCAGCGGATTAGTCCGGGATTATATGGCAATGACCCATCAAGTTGGATAGCGCTTGAGCCGTCAGTAGGCAGACTTCAAACACCCGCAGGCACCAGACCATCAATTACTGAACAACCGCAGGGATTAATTGTAGGTATGGGATGGAAAGTGACCCTGTCGGTGCGCGCAACTGGGAGCGGACCATTAAAATATCAATGGCGATTGAACAAATCGGCTATACCCGGGGCAACAAATTCGGTTTTGCAGATTGATTCTGTTGATTATTCGCATTCCGGGACTTACGATGTTCTTGTTTATAATGGCGCTGGTTCTGACTTAAGCGTTCCAGCCACAGTTGTAGTTGTGCCATTGCCACAGATAATTCAGCATCCTCAATCTGCGAGTGTGAGAGTTCAACCCGACCCAGCTGCTGCTCCATCCACAAATGTTACTTTTAACGTTGTGGCATCAAGTGAATATCCTCTTAGTTATCAATGGAGGTTTAACGGAATTGATATTCCCGGGGCTACAAACAATACGTTAACTATTACGAACGTGCAGATTGAAAACGGCGGAGATTATTCTGTTGTTGTAAGCGATATGTATGGTAGCACCGTAAGTCAAACAGCACGGTTAACCCCATTAGTTCGTCCTATATTTATAATGCCGCCAATTAGTCAGTCTATACCGAGCAATACAACTGTGATTGTTTCTGGTGTGTGGATTGGCTGGCCACCGCCATTTACTGTTGAATGGCGCAGGGGCAGTGTCAAACTCGCCACAAATGTTCAAAACGAGACAGTTAGTTTCTATGAACTGCCAGTAAAAGCCTCTGGTTCATATAGACTTATTGTTATGAACGAGGCTTTGCCATCTGGCGTAGCGGTTAACTTCAGTATAACTGCGATTGCTGACTCCGATGGGGACGGCATACCGGATGTGTGGGAAACAGCGTACGGACTAAATCCAAATTTGTCTGATGATGCCTTTATAGATTCTGATGGAGATGGTGTTTCAAATCTTCAGGAATATATAGCCGGCACAGACCCAAATGACCCGAATAGCAAACCTATGATTGATGCTATAAACGTGAGCAAAAACATAGTTAATTTGACATTTACCGCAGTATCAAATAGAACTTATTCTATTGAGTATCTGGACAGATTAGGCTCTCAAATATGGCAAAGAGTCATTGATATCCCGGCAAAGACGAATACAGAGATTAGATTTTTATCATTCCAGATAACTAACTCAGTCGGATTTTATCGGCTTATTACACCGAGGAAAAGTCAGTAACCGGAAATTATTTATTCAATGTTAACTTTTGTTGTTCACTTTTAAGGCTCGTCTGACCGAGCCTTGAGAAATTGATTGATTCAGCCAGGATTCTTGCCGCCTCTTGCGGGGCGTGAAAACCAGTTGAGTTCTCGGCTTCAATAAAATCAAGGTAGAATTGCGCTTTTCTTTGATAGTCCAGTGCTTTTGCCAGTTCGGATTCCGGTCTTCCAGTTGCTTTTGCTTCCTTTATATCGCGAATCAAATCCATTAATGCATCCATAGCAATATTGCGCAACTGGAAAGTTCTATCCTGAATAGTCTCAACTCTTGCTTTTAATTCTGCTTCAGACCATTTATGACAGGTCTGACAGGCATTGTTAATTTTTAGCAACGGACTGTTTACGTGATGATCGCTAATCTTTGCGGCGCCGACTCGTTTATAAGGCATATGGCAATCCGCGCAGGCTACCCCTGAACGAGCGTGAATACCCTGATTAAATAATTCAAACTCTGGGTGCTGGGCTTTTAAACAAGCGGCGCCTGTTTCTGCATGCGTCCAGTCTTTGAAACCAATTTCATCATAATACGCAAGGATATTTTCAACCTTTATCCCTTTTTGCCAGGGGTAAACCAATCTCTTTTCCTGTCCCTTAAAATAATATTCAACGTGGCATTGGGCGCATACGTAGGTTCTCATTTCCTGACGGCTTGCCATTTTGTTAACATCATAATTTTGAATCCCTTGCGACGCTTTTAACGCCCTAATACCTTCAATGAAAGCAGGACGCGTTATTCTGAGCTGCATTGTCTCAGGATTATGGCAGTCAATGCAAGCAACCGGGTGTGAAACTAATTTTCTGGCTTCTGAATACGGCATTGAATTAATCTTTTCAAACCCTTTGAAGATATCGCCATCGCCAAGTTTCTTATATGCTAAATAAACAGAGGCATGGCAGTTAAGACAGGTGCCCGGCTGCTTGACAACGCGTTGTCGTTCTGTAAAAGTTTGATCATCAAGCATATACGCGTGACCTCTATCTTCTCTAAAATCAACAGCAAATGCATATCCCGCCCACATTATTTTTAGTCTCGGGTCTTCTTCCAACCGGGATTGTGCTACAACCGAACGAGGGTCAACTGCCGTAGGGGTTCTTGGCATTGCCTCACTGCCGCCATATTTGGTTCGCACCTGATCTACGGTGCGTAAATAGGC
Organism: Verrucomicrobiia bacterium; assembly: GCA_049968335.1. GTDB lineage: Bacteria > Verrucomicrobiota > Verrucomicrobiia > Limisphaerales > JAKPVM01 > JAKPVM01. Next base: position 23,956 of record JBMFQZ010000017.1, on the reverse strand, counting down.
GTCGTATTGATGAGGAAAGTTTTTTCCCCAGATTGTTGGATCATCAATTGAGTCGTTCAATTCAACAACCCTGAAAAATGGATTTTTTGCCTCCTGTTTGTGTTCAAATATGTTCACTAATAACGCTACAACTGCTACAGCAAGTATAGCAGAACCAATAGCCACCAATCCAATTATCGTGGCTAACCGCGGTTGTTTATTATTTTCGCTCATATTATGATTTTCCATAAGTGAGTTTGTGTCTGTTCCGATTTATTGGTGCCCAACTGTGCTATGACATCTAACGCAGGAAACTCTCCAGTCATTTTTGTGGTAATCGGTGTCCATTGCCGATATAATCGCTTTATGACATCTGCGACAAGCCTGTTCAACGACATCTTCGTTTTGTTTCTTTATTCTTATAGGTTCATTGAACCTGCCGGTAGTGAATGCGTAAGAGTGCCAGAAGCCATTCTCTGCTTTAGTCAAATATTTTGATATCATTCCATCAGGTGTATGGCAATCATTGCAAGTGGCGACAAGTTTATGACTTGATTTCATCCAGCCATTATAATAATCGTTCATAACGTGGCAGTTTGAGCAAGCCGCTGGATTGTTTGTTAAATAAGAATAGCCTTCAGCGTAAATAAACGTGTATGCGGCGACTCCTAACATTATTCCTGCCGACATAGACGCAATTATGAATTTGTAATACCAATTCATCTGTAAAAATAATTACAACCAAATTAAAAAGGATCAAAAGAATAACCAAAATAGATTGATAATAGTCAATATTAGAAATATTTATAATAAATATTGTTATTAAAACTCTCTATCTCGCCAGAGCGTCAATGTAACGTTGGTATTGCTCTGCCTCGGTTAACTGTTCCCGTTGCTGGTAAATCTGGCGGAGGTTTGAACATATTCGGAGCAGAATTTTTCTTGGGCTAACGGGCGAAAGAGAACCCTCGTAAGCAGTTTGATTTGAATTGTGCAGGTAACGGATACAATCCGCTTTTGTCAGAATCCTGCCACGGTTAAATACATCAATATAGAATTCTTCAGTTGTGGTCTGGAAACGACACATAAAATGCCCCGGCAGGGAAATTCCTGTAATTGGAAGTTTTAATCTTTGAGCGAGCAGAATGTAAAGCGTGCAAAGAGTGACCGGGTTGCCGGTGCGCTTGTCTATGACAATGTTTAGAAAACTGTTTTCAGGATTGTAATAATCAACTTCATTTCCGGTGAAGCCCAGTTCATCAAAAAGATAATAATTTATCGTATTTACAACCGATACTCCGCGGAAAACGTGTTTCAGATGCAATGCGATGTCGCAGGCATATTTGTCCAGCAATGCGCTATAAGCCTCCTGGTTCAAATCCGGGTATTGGGTCTTTGAGAGAAACCAGATGCCGGTTTCAAGATTTAAATCGTCGCCATTTTTAAGGCAAAAGGAAAGGAATTCGTTATCAGCCTCTTTTTTTGCAAAATAATTTATAATTTCTTTTGCCCTTTTTCGCATTAACGGAGTTCCGTTAATTGTGTAAGGTTTTAATAATTTTATGATATCATTTCCGCATTCAATTAGTTTTTCTCTGACGTGACTGTAAATTTGCGGGTCTTCATCATCAAGAAGATTGATCAACGCGAGTCGGTCTTTTTCGCTTAAACCGCTCTGCGGTTTTGTCTTTATTTGCACTCTCTCAGGCATCCTGTTAATTTGACGGATGTTTAATCCCTTTTGTTCACTTTTAGTAGATAATCCTAATTAAATATCGGTCTAAACCACAATTTTTGAAATAAAATCTGGATAACTTGCCGCCTCTGCTTCCGAGATAATACTTTTTCTGGAATTATTCATAAAATAATATTTGGTGCCGATGGAGGGGGTCGAACCCACACGGCCTTTCGGCCACCAGATTTTGAGTCTAGCGCGTCTGCCAATTCCGCCACATCGGCACCCAAAATCATAACTATAATAAATTTTTCAATCTAACCTGGTTTTTAATATGGATTTTTTTACAAAAAAATCAAGAAAAATGTCATTGATTATGAAAAAGTTTTTGATTTTTAAGGTGATAGAGGAATAGGTGACGATGGGTTTTATCTAGTTGATATTTTGAAGAATTTTGACGGGGAAGTACCTGGTTGGGAATATGTAAATTCAATCTCTTCGCCATCGCCGTTAAACTCACAGTATTTTTCCCATCCGCCAAATAAATCATCAGAAATATAAACAATATATTTTCTTCCTGCTTCGCCTTTCCATTTAAATTTTAATCCCGAAGGAGCGCTTGCAAAAGTGATTGAATCTTTAAAAGCATCAGAAAGTTCAACCGGGTTAATATACCTCTCAGCAGTGTTAATAAAACTACCGTGCTCTAAATAGTGCAATGACAGGTAACTTAAATTAAGGGTAGAATTTCGCGGTTTATTAATGATTTCAATATAACCCATATTGATTGACTCGCCGCAAATCGGACAGTAAACAATTCCTCTTAATGGATGTTCAATAACATAAATTCCGTTAGTTTCCGCGCGAGGCAAGGCTGTTATCTTATTGAAATAGGTTTTTGCAAGGGCTATGCCATCTTTAATACCATCATTGTCCGTGTCTGGATTTAACGGTGAAAACTCGTATAATTTTTCAAGAAAATCAGGTAGACCATCTTCATCTGCATCATTTTCAACAGGAACTAAATGGCCGTCACCTTCGCAATCAAGAACAGCCTTTAATTGTAAAGGATTTACGCGTCCGTTTCCTCCAAACATATTTCCGCCTGACCAGGAAAAGCCGCCGTGCTCAAGATAGTGGAGCGCCATTGATGGAATTGAGATTGAGAGTTTATTTACCGGATTATAAACGAGCCACCAATCCATTGTGATTGTATCTCCGCACACAGGGCAAATTTCGTAACCATCCATTGGATGTTCAATGATAAATGGTTTGTCTATTGGTCCGGTTTCAATGCTCGCTGCGCGTGTGAGGGCTTTTAATCTTAGAAGCAGGTTTCTTGCAAGGTCTATACTGTCAATAATCCCGTTTTTATCTGTATCCGGCGCTTGTGGATTGAGCAGGTAGTGTCGTTCTTCATAATCATCTAATCCATCCGAATCGCTGTCAATAAAGCCAGTATTCTGTTTAATAAAATGGGCAAAGCCAGTTGATTGAATTATAGTTTTTAAAAGCACCGGATTGATGCGTCCTTTATGAACAGTGCCAGAGTAGCCAAAGCCGCCTTTTTCTAAATAATGCAGGGCTATGAATGGAACGATAATAGATTGGTTTTCCATTGGATTAACAATTTCAATATGCCCCATATTTACCGTTTCCCCGCATATATCACAGGTTTCAATGCCAAATGCATAGTGTGGAATCGCATAAACCTGATTGTTCGTCGGGGAATTTGGAAGTGAGATTATTAAATTGTATAGAAGTGTGGCAAGATCAATCCCGTCCGGGATTTTATTGTTATTCTCATCAAGGTTATAAGGGTTTGATTTCAAAATTAATTCCTCGGTGTCTTTTAGATAATCCAAGTCCGAATCCTCCTGTTGAGATAAAGGGATTAAATGCTTGTCCACATCGCCTGCTGAAAGTGAAGCGGCAATAAACATCGCAGCGAGCGAAGCGTTAAATTTCTTATTGTTTTTATTTGATTTTGTTTGTAAACGAACGGTGATTTGCCGTTTTTCATCGCCATTAAAAATTTCAAGACAACTTTCATATACTTTTCTGTAATTGTCCGCTAAAATTTGTGAAACCTTGCAATTGGGACAAGCCCGGTGAAATAATAAACCTTGTGTTGCGTTGTCAAGATTATTTCGAGAGTATCCATTTTTGATAAAATTCTCCACACAACAGGAGGGATAACCGAATAAAATTCCTTCCAGCCAGATTGACAGGGGCGATGAATCCAACATTTTATAGTTAAAATAGTTCTCATACAGGTTCAAACATTTATCTGAAATGCTGAAGATATGTTCGACAACAGGCTTGCCAGAATGCGTGAATCTGACTATCCGTTTGGTTTTTAAATTCAACCGGGTTAATATAATTTCTGAATCTGGCGAGAGATCATCTTCCCATCTGCTCAATGGTTTTATGCCATTTTTAGTTAATAGGGCAAGATAAGCAAGTTGAAAACCCAATTGTTTAAGGTCATTTGTCAACATAATATATTCTTATTTATAAATAATAAACATTTCCGATTTCTTATTCATAAAGAGAACAAAGAGTCTCTTTAATATGTTATCTATAAAATTAATAAACCACACGATTTTAAAAATATCAAATTGTCAACGGATAAAATATGATTCGTGGATAATCACTAAATATCCGTGTTTTTATTGATAGATTATCGCAGTCAAAATTGTTATTTTTGAACGCCGATTCTATAGAATTTTTGTCTTTGATTTATCGGAAGCGAGTCATTAATAACAGTTTTATTTGTAGTTGAGGTTAAATTGGTTATTACGGTCCATATATCGTTTTGCAGGTTAGTCGTATACTCAACGGAATATTGTTTACCGGGCATGGTGAGGAATTCAATTATCAATTTTCCATCATTTTCAATTATAATAGATGTGATTTTAAGTATGTTAACAGGATCGTTTGGATTTGTTCCGGCAATATACTCTGCGAGATTGGACATACCATCATTATCATGGTCTTGGCTTGCATCATTTTGGTTCGGATTAAGTCCATTTGCGATTTCCCAGTCGTCTGGCATCCCGTCATTATCTGAGTCTCCTGTTGATTGAACTGTGAGCAATGCGATATCGCTTGTTGCTGAGCCGGCATCGTTATAAGCAACGGCATAATATTCTCCGCTATTGGAGGTTTGGCAGTTTGTAATCGTTAGCGTTGGTAGGGTTGCTTCGGGTATTTCAGATCCATTGAAAAACCATTTATACTGAACAGGTTCGGCGTCTTCGGCAATCACGGATAATTGCGCTTTCTCGCCGATTTTGACTATCTGGGAAATAGGATGTTTTAAAATAACTGGTTTTTCTCGTATGATCAGCAATGCCGTCTGGGTAATAATAGTTCCGACGGAATTGGTTGCAATTACTGTATAACTTCCTTCGTTTTCAGGGAGGACATTTGTGATTACGAGGAAATTTGTTCCTAATGGCATTAATAAATTTGTGCCGTTAAACCACCATTGATATTTGAGCACCATATTGACTGGTACTGTAGATGCCGCGGTCACTTTTGCATTGAGTGTGAAGGTGGCGTTTGATCCAGGTCTAACGATTGCATTAGTCATTGGAGTAAGTACTGTTAAATACGCCCTTGAGGCTAAAGACAAGGCGCTGCCTGCAACATTTGTAATTGCAACGTCGTAAAATCCTGCATTAGAAAACTGAACATTTGTGATTGTGAATACACAATTGGTATCGCGAATTATAATGTTTGTTACAGTGCCGCTGTTTTGACGCCAGCGATAACTAATTGGCAATAAACCATTAGCGCCAACTTCAAAACTCACATTTTCTCCAACATAAGCCACACAGTTGGAAGGTGTAGTTTGTTTTATTATTGTCGGACGGACAAGGACGTTCAGGTCAGCCGGGGCGCTTTCAATTGAGCCATAATCATCTGTTGCGACTAATGTATAGATACCGGACTGCTCGAGCTGGGCATTTACAATAGTAATTGAGGTGTTTGTTTCGCCCGGTATATCTATTCCGTTATGACGCCATTGATACCGTATTGGTGTGCTGCTTGCAGCAAGCGCGGTGAATGTTGCGGTTGAGCCCGGGGTTATATTAGTTGTCATAGGTTGGAGTATAAATAGAGGATGCGTCCAGACTGTTAATTTTGCAGGTTGACTGCTTATAGTTCCGACTGCGTCTGTGATAAGGACTGAATATTCGCCAGAATCTGATGGATATGCTGACGGTATTGTTAGAACGGAATTTGTCGCGCCGGGGATTGGGACTTCATTTTTAAGCCATTGATAAGTGATTGAAGAAGTGCTTGAGACCGCAACTCCAACAACTGCCGGTTGTCCCGGAAATACTGCAACATCCTGTGGCTGGGACAATATAGATGCCGGGATTAGAACCGAAATTTTTGCTTCGGCGCTTGAAGTTGAACTTGAATTGTTGATTACGGTGACTTGATAAGCGCCTGAATGATAGAGTTGGGCATTGGATATCGCTAATGTTGAGTTGGTAGCGGTTTCTATGATTTGTCCGTTGAACCTCCACTGGTATCTGATCGGCTCTTCTCCTTGAACTTCAACTCGTAATATGAAATTGCTGCCAAGAAATACTATCTGGTTCTGTGGGTGAGTGGTTAAAACTGGCGGGTTCCAATTTTGCAATGAATCTCCTGGTGTCGGTATTGAGGCAACCCAGTTTGTCGGTTCATTCGCAAAAACGGTTGCATTTATCCTCTGCAAGGATAGCCCTGTTCCATCAGCGCCGGCGTCCCACGGTAGAGAATCTTTATAATGCACTGTTTCAACCACCACATCCATTGGAGAACCAGATTTATCAAGCGCCGGTTTTAGTAACTGGATTTCATCTTCATCGTTATTTAATTTTTTGCTGAAAGGACCAAAGATTCTAATGTTTGTTGAAATTCTATAAAACTGGCGGAATTTATTCAATGAATCTGGGTCTGATTCGGGATTGAAACCTGCGATCAGGACTCTCTCGTCGGCATTTAGGGTTGTATTGGTTGGAAAATTGAATTTAATTCCGCCGGCAAGTTTCCAGACGTTGGTTGTATTATCTAAGAACAATTTCACCGTGTTAGTTGAAATATTCGCTATTTCAATGAAACTTAATTGAGGACCGTTAGTGTCTCTCGCTGGCGGATTATACATAACTTCACTTATCACAATATCATTGATAAGCGGATAGGAATTGCTCGCCCCAAGGGTGGGGTGAGATTGGGCAACAAAATGTATTTTGCCATCACTTGTTACAAACCTCCCAAATGTTATACCGTTTTCTGCCGCCCCGAATTCAAATCCATCGTAGTAACCTGTAAGTGTTCCGTTTGTATCTGCAGAGAATAGATAGACCTCATCGCCGCTTGCTGATAATGCAAAATTAGGCGGGACGCCGGGGTATTTATTAAATTCTGATTCGTCAACAATCCAGAATGAGAATGGCTGGATGATTGTGGCATTAGGAATGCGATGCTTCTTTGGCGTACGAAAATCATCGGTCAAATACCATCCGCTGATATTTACTGAATAAGGATTTGGATTATACAACTCAATGGTATCAAATGGCGGCGGATTATCTGAACGGGAAAGGACTTCGTTTATAAAGACTTGAGGGATTGGCACTGGCGATGGGTCTTCACCGGCTGGAGAACCATCAATAAGCGAGCTTGGACGCCAGTTTCCTTTATTATTCCATTCCTCAGGTTTAGCATTTTCATTAACTACAACGAGTGAAAAACCAAAACCATCAGTAATAGGATACCATTTGTCGTTATAGGTGAAATCAAGAATTTCTTCTCCAGTTTCGTCAATCAGAGTTATCCTTTCTCCATCATTGTCTAAATATCCTGAATAAACGCCTGCTATTAGATTAGTCTTGTCTCCATATCTTGATGTGAACGCATTTAAGTTTTTAACAACAAGGACTGTTTGTCCGGGTGATAGGGATTGTATGGCGCTTGTGGAGAAATCAAAATTAATACCATTTGTGAATCTTAACCCGATTAATGAGATTGTTGCAGAGCCGATATTTTTCAATTCAATATATTCATACTCCTGGGCGTTGTATCCACTTCCACCAACAGGCGCGGGATTATACATTATTTCGGTTATTCTTAAGTATTGTTGCGCAAGGCTTGGATTGGGCGTGTAAGAACCGATGTTTACAAAGTTTCCGTTTTTATCAAGCAACAATATTGCTTCGCCACGGGCTGAAAGTTGTCCTTTATAATTACCTTGAATAAAGAGTCCCATACCGCCTTTAGGGGCAACCTGACGGGCGCGGAATGCATTTACATCAGGCGAAACATATATCACGCCATAAGAAGGCATTACGGTTCCCGGTTTAAAAGTATGTTTGATTGCCCCTTCCAATCGCCAACCTGAAATGTCAACTGCAAAAGAATTAAAATTGGTCAATTGAATATATTCTTCGCTTTGCCGACCTGAAATCGGGTTAAACTCGATTTTGCCAAATCCAATTTTTGCGTCTGATGGTTGGGCGAGGGGAATTTTACCGCCTGCGCTAACAATCATATTACTAAATAGATAAGTTCTTCTCTGCGGCAAGTAGGTGTATTTGATTATATCTGCCGCTTGTGGTTGAGTTTGAATACAGCAAGTGGACTGGGCGGAGCCATTTCCCCAGGTACCCCATTTTGCAAGGTCAAGCGCCGCATCTGGGGCGATAATTGAAGTTAACTCGTCAATTCTTTTTTCAAATTTCAACTGATTTGTTGGCGTTCCGGGCGGCTGCAATATTTCATCCATTAAGGTTCTCAACCTGCGCCAGTACATTTCCGCGATTTGCGGCGTTTGATAAAGCGCATTGACGAGACCGTTGTTATCGCCCACAGGCATATAAGTATTAATAACCATTGTATCGTCCCAGTAGGTGAGAGATGAAATCCAGCGTCTGCCAAAACTCAGGTCAACATCCCATGGAAAAGCCTGCCATTCGCCGGTGCCTGTGGTATCGCGATATAGATAATAATTCTTATGACAGCAATCCATATCGCCGGTAACAACGCGAGCGGCAAGCATATTAATCATTTGCGGTATATCCACATTGTCATAAAGAAAGACCGTGCGGTTTGTGCCGGTTTGCAATACTCCGTTTAATAATGCCAGCAGGTCGGCGTTGCCCTCCCATTTTCTTGTTTTCTTTTCAGCGTTTCCCCCTCCGATTGTCGCATGAGCAGGACTGCTATTGAAAGTGTTATACATCTTGTAAAGTGGATTGTTGGGGTCGAGTCCGTTTCGTTCAAGATATTCCGCATCGCCATTTTCCATCAAATGAACATCTCCCCAGAAGTTGCCGTTTTGCTCAACTCTTGCGGGAATAACCCAGTGATACACACAACCAGCGTCGCGATAAGTTTCATACGCAAGGATATTTCTGATGTGCGCTTTATCCGGATATGTGGTCATAAAGTTTATATCGCTGACAGGAGCCTTGTCAGGCGAATATCGGAATTTATATCCGGGATTGAATTCAATATCGTAACTCTTTTTCGGAAAGCCGCGGCTGGATTGTCCGTGAATGTTAATATAAACATTATCGTAGAAAATACCGTCGTAAAACACCGAACATCTTGTCCCTGCGTCCGTATCAGCGGCTGATGGATTTTGGATGAACCAGTGGAATACTGGCAAAGGATTTGTTAGATTTGGATTTTTAATGACGGTGCCTAAATAAATTGGGCATTTATTGGTATCTGTGAGGATAGGCCAGCGCGATGTGCGATTTAAGGCATCCACAGAGACAATATACCATCTAACCATTTGACCGATATAAGATGCCGAAGCTGGAATTTTTGCGGTATAAACGGAGTCGCCAGCGACAAGGTCGCCCCCAGTGCCATCATCAACCATAGGCACTGGAACTTCGCCCCCAAACATAACCCGATAATAAAGCGTGTTTGATACAATATTGGCAAATGATGGGGTGATTTTGGCGGTTACAATTATGTCATCGTTGTCTTCCGGAATTTTCGGTGTATGACTTACATCAGTGATGATGGGGCCAAGGTCGCTTATGCCAGCTCCATTTGGAGCGCCGGGTGTTGGCACAGCAAAATAACGCACAACATTTTCCTGAACCTCGGTAGCGGTGGAAACTTCGAGTTCCGCTTCAATAAAGAAGTCACCGTTTGTAGCGCTAACATTTAATCCCTGTATTGCCAGTACATTGTAGCCCTTAACAAGACGCTGGCGCATCCCGTAAAGGTCAAATTCTTCAAACTGAACCGCGAGGAGGTTGGAACGGTTCATAGTGGCGGTTGAATTCCAAGTCAGCTCGCTTCCAATGTATTCCACAGTGGCTGTGAAAATAGTGGTATCGCACGGGTCGGTGGGTTGACCATCGGTGCCAGTAGGATCAATCGCTAAATCAAGATAATCTCCGGTTTTAACATTGTTTATAATAATGTTTGTAGTAAAACCAGCGGTGTCGTTATAAGCAACAGCTTTAGAGAATTTTTCAACTCCGTTTAAAAACACACGGCAGGTTGTGCCGTTGCCGCAATTTGGGTCTTTTTTGGCGTATCTAATTCTCAACTGGATATTCCCCGCAGCCTCGCAAACCCATCTACGGATTGCCCAATGGATGTTCACATTATTGCTTCCATTTGGATGCCCCTCTGCGCTGCTAAGCATTGTCCAAGGAGGATTGCCATTATACCAATCCCAGGTACTACCAGTCCAGTAATTTGATACGCCATAAGCCCCAGGCAGTGATGGAAATGGAATAAAATCAGAAGCCTGATAAATTCCATCGGTATCCAGACTCTTATTGTAATAGCCATAATACCATCCACCATAGCCCTGTTCGCCCGAGAATTCAGAAGATGAATCAGCCATAACGCCTTTAGCTGGGATGTTTTTACCAACCGCTTCTACGCCATTTATGTATGCAACAAAACCATCGTCATAACGCATGCGTAATCGGAATGTCTGGATTGCTGTCGGATCATCAATTTCAAATGGGAATCGGATGTAAACGGTGGCATTGTTGTTTAACATTAAAGACTGAATATCGGTTTTGATAAGAGGTTTAAAAACAAACAGGTTTGTTGGGGAAGCGCCGGAGTATAACGCCGCAAGTTGTGTAGAAGACAATTCGCCTTGCCAGATAGTATAATCATCAATCAATCCCTGATAGTAAAAGCCCGAGGTAAGCATTCTTCCCATTTCCCAAGCCGCGCTCGTAGTAAAGCCTGTGTTCACAGCATTTGCGTTGGGATCGGTGACATCTACTCCGTTTTTATAAATTTTGCCGCGTCCTGCCGCTCTATCCACGACGATAACAATATGATTCCACTGGTCCCAATCCACAGGATATAATGAACGGGTAATTGCGCCTGAAGTACCATCGCCAGTCTCAAAATTTATAAGACCATTTGTTGTTTGATACTGATTGATGAAGAACTTAAAGCCAGCAGTTGTAAATCCGCCTATAGTATTTGCGGAAACAGTCATAATGTTTCCCTTCATTACCGGTTTAACCCAAACGCTAATAGAAAATTTAGTTCCATAATTGAGAGCGGGGAAACTGATATATTGGCTTGTTCCGTTCAGATTCAACGCCTTGCCGCCAAAACGTCCGTCGGAAAAACTCGGGGAATTCATAAGAGTGCCCGCAGTGCTGCCAACATAGTCCATAGCATTGTTGTTATCAAAAGAATAATAGTTCTTCAGGTCTGCGTAAGTTTCGCCTGTTTCGCGTGTGCCAACGTCAAAACCGATACCATTTGTGGCTGTAATCCACGATGAATCATCAAACAAAATATCAGTCCACAGAAGTCCTAACGCGCCGTTTGATGGGACAAGGATTTTTGCCACAGAATTAGAATTGACAACTTTTTTATAATCCGATGCCTGTCCAAAGCCGTATGAGATGTCAGCAAACTGCGGAGGGAATGTGGGAGAAAACTCGGTCGCAATTGTTCTGCCGTCTGGTTCAACAAGGGCGAGATATTCCCCAGAATTGCTCAGTTTAAAATTAGTATGTAATCGCGCGCCGGGAACCCTGCGGTCTTTGCCTGAGACAAACACGACTATATATGCGCCGGCTGATAGATTTGTGGATGGGAACCGCCATTTTGTCAGATCGGTTCTCGAGTCTGTTAAATACCATCCGTTTAAATCGACTGTATTGGTGGATTTATTGTAAATCTCGATCCAATCTTCATAACTGCCATCTTCGTCAGCAAGCGTCCGAGTGTTGCTTGCCATAAATTCGGTGATAATCAGCTGTGGATAACAGGGGCTGATAGTGATTAACAGTGTTAAGAATAAAACGCCACCTTTTACGCAAGAATATATTCGTTTCATAACTAATTTCGGGTTTTTATAATGATGAATAAACTGACAAAATTAGTCAAAAAGATTTTTGCGAAATAATGCGGCGAAATGACGGTTCAAAAGGATATGTCAGAATAGAGAAGATTACACTGCCCCAGACGGAAGAACGGCTTATTTTTATTTTAACATCGGGATTCAACACGTTTTCTTTTAATAATTTATCAAGAGTTTTAAAACCGATTATTAAAGGAAAAGATGTGGCGATTCGCAATCTGGCGAATGTTCGTGGAATCATTTTAATATAGTCACTTCCACAATTGAGAAATGAATATGCCCTGTTTATGTAAAAATTATAAAGTGGTCTAAATTTTTCTTCATTTTCAGGTTTTGTTAAATCATATGGGGTAAGATTGTGTTTGTTCAGCATTTCAACAGGTATATAACATCTGCCAATTTTTAAGTCCGACGGTATATCGCGCAGAATATTTATTAATTGCAATCCTTTTCCGTAGTTAATTCCGTTTTCAATAAAGAGGTTCTCATTAATTTCAGCGGAATAGATCAGTTTATTTCTACAAATTTTAGTCCAGAATTCTCCGACGCAACCGGCGACAAAATAGGTATATTCATCAAGTTCTTTGTCTGAGTTGAGGCAAGTAATGTTATTGAAATTGGAATTTGAAAATCGTTTTAAATCCAATTCTTGCCCTGTTGTTATGTTTCTGATAACCGCGCGGATTAATTCAATATCGGTTTCATCAAAGGATTCCATTACAGATATAATCCTGTCAATATTGTTCAGGAGCCGTCGTTCGGATTCAGCGCAGTGTGAATCTTTTATTACTTTAAACTCCGAGACAACATTTTCAAATTCTTTTATATATCTGCCATCTATCCTATTTTTTAAAACGATCAGATATTCAATTCGATTTTGAGCCGGGATTGCATAAGTGTCGGCGATGGTATCAGAGGCTCGCGCTATCAGATAGGCAATGCAAACCTGCGGACGAATTTCCCGAGGCAAAAAGCGCAAAGTCAGATAGAACGATCGCGATACACCTTTGAGGATTTCATCAAGTTCATCGTCATAAATGTATTTGCTTTGATCATTCATTCTGAATTCAATCATTTATGATTTTTTTCCAGCGCGATATTTGTTTCTGGACTTCCTGTGTTGCCGGGGCGCCGATTAATTTTCTCCTTTCGATCGCCTTTCGCAGGTCAAAAAGTTCGTATACATCCTCATCAATATCGGGACAAATAGATTTGAAATCCTCTATGGGTAATTTATTAATAGGAATGTTCTTTTTTTCGGAAAGCGCGACGAGGCTCCCGACTATATGATGCGCTTTTCTGAACGGCATTCCTTTGTTTACAAGATAATCTGCGAGGTCTGTGGCGAGCAATAGTGGGTCTGAAGCGGCATTATTGCAAGCCGTTTCATTAAACCGCGCTTTTTCCATCATTGAAGCAAATATTCGCAGGCTTGAACGAACGGTGTCTGCTGTGTCAAACATCCGTTCTTTATCCTCCTGCAGGTCTCTATTGTAAGTCATCGGCAATCCTTTGAGAAGGGTCAGCAGAGCGGTCAAATTCCCGATTACCCGTCCTGTTTTTCCGCGAACAAGTTCTGCCACATCTGGATTTTTCTTTTGAGGCATTAATGACGAACCGGTAGTGAATTCATCTGGCAGTTTTATGAAATTAAATTCTGATGTTGACCATAATATAACATCTTCGGCAAATCGCGAAAGATGCACGGCGACAATGGATGAAGCGGCGCAAAATTCCATAACAAAATCCCGGTCGCTGACTGCGTCCATAGAATTTTGCGATACTCTTGGATGCCCTTTTTCATCAATGAATCCGAGAAGTTTGGCAGTCAATTCACGGTCTATTGGAATGGTTGTTCCCGCAATCGCGCCGCTACCGAGAGGACAGGTGTTTGTTCGGTAAAAACAATCGCAATATCTATCGTAATCTCTTTCAAGCATTTCAACATATGCGAGTAGATGATGGGATAACAAGACTGGCTGAGCCCGCTGAAGGTGTGTATAGCCGGGGATGATAAGGTGGATATTTTTTTCTGCAAGGTCTATCAGAACTTGTTGAAAACGACGAATCTCCATACAGATATCAATAATCTCGTTTCTCAGCCATAAGCGCATATCAAGGCTAACCTGATCGTTACGCGAGCGGGCTGTGTGCAGTTTTGCGCCTGCGGGGACGCGTTTTGTCAGTTCAGATTCAATGTTCATATGGACATCTTCAAGATTTTCGTCCCATTTAAATTTTCCTGCCTCAATTTCGCTGCCGATTTGTTCCAAACCTTTTAGAATTTGGTTAAGTTCGGTCCCTGTGAGGACTCCAATTTTGTTAAGCATAATGGAGTGAGCCATTGAGCCGAGAATGTCGTATCGCCAGAGCCTCCAATCATAAGAAACCGACTCTGTGAATTTTAAAACTTCTTTTGACGGCTCTTTTTCAAATCTCCCGCTTCGCGATATTTGTTTGTTTTTATTCATAAAATTAAATTCCTTTGTATAATACCTTAATAATTTGAATTTGTTTATTTAAAAATCGCTATAACGCCTTTAATTGGTTATCTAATCGCATTCTTCTAAATACAACAAGTCCGCCAGCTCGGGAAGGATATTGATTAAATAATTCAAAACGATTTGAGTAATTTGTCCCAAGCATTGTTTTTACTTCTGAATTACCAATCGGTTTTTCATATCGGTAAATTACAAATTCAAATCCCTCTTTCTCAGTATATTCTAATGTTTTTAAAAGATTTTGCCGCTCATCTTCATCAAAAGGCTTAATTTGTTTAACTTGAGTTTGCCAGCGAATCCGTTCAAATATAAGACCGATACCGTAAGGGAAGGGCATATTGCCTATCAATATTGATGCATCTTGATTCGCGGATTTTATTTCAGATAGACATTTTGTCCAGTTATACCACCTTTCTCCAGATTTTCCCCAGTCAGCCCTGCCTCCTTGAAAATCAATAGGCGACATTAATGAATTCGCTATGAACAAAAACGATATAATCAAATACGGAACGTAATTTAATTTTTTTATGAAACAATTTCTCAAAAGATGAAATCCATAAATTGCAAGTAGTGAGAACACTGGAATGAACAACAAGTTAAATCGCGCAAGTCCAATCCATTTTGGTTCTTCAAAGAAATGATAAAACCAAAGCCCTGCGATAAGGAACAGGGACAAAACAAATAGATATCGTTTATCTCTGAAAATGTAAAATAAACCGATTAGAGCGAACCCGAGTAGCGCCCCGAATTGATATAGCATTTGAGTTAATCCTTCAATCCATAGGCCAATCTTTACAAAATTTTCTGGATGAAAATGATACGGACGATAGCCACATAGACTTCGCAATACTAAATAAGTAATCCCCGGAGTAAAAACAGCAATCCATACGGGGATTTCATTTGAGATCGTGTGCGAAATGGTTTTATCAGGCGATGTAACTTTGCTCTTTTTTATTCTCAATAAAAACCTTGTAACAAATAAAAACAGGACAATCGCGAAACCGGATTCTTTTAAAAACGGTAGTAATACCGCGCATTTGAATGAATATGTTCGGTACAGTTTTCTGGACGGCGCGCCGAGAAAGCGGCGGGAGTCCATTAAAATTATTGCAATCAAAGCAACTATCGGCATTTCAAGATAAAGCAGGGGCGCTTGATAAAGCATTATGGGCGCTGTGCAAATAGCAGTTGTAAATAGAAGCGCCAGTGTATTGCTTTTTAAAATCTTTGCGCAATTTATGAATAGAATCAGCGCAAAAAAACAACTGGAAATTAGAGGTAAAAGTCGCATCACACCGATAGGCGATGCCATTGAATTGCCCCAAAACTCAAAACATACTGCTCCTAAAACCGCCGAGAGCCAGGGTTCAAGCACTGGATACCGCAATGAACGTTCATAAATTAAAGGGTCCTTGAACTCACTTGAAAATGTAACAATTGAAATTGCTAAACCTACGAAAAATAAAAAAATAATGGCAAGCGTTGCAAGACGAATTCTGGATTGTTTGAAAAACATAAATGAAGTTGTTGCTGCAATGATAAATATTAGAGTCATCGGATTTTTAACCAGATTGACCAGAAGAATTTGACAGATTTCAATTGAAATTGCGTGATAATGTTCGTCGCCACCATAAGAAAAATCAATGTTCAAACTTGTGTTAAAAATTAGAGCAACCAGAAAAATAATAAGCAGTATAAAGATATTGATGATCTGAAAATTGTTTAAAACTGGTGGTACTGAATATTTAACTTTGTCGCGTGAAAAATGAAATTGAAATCCAATAAGAATCCAGAGTACGCCGGTTATCATTAGCCCAAAGTTCATCAAGTTTATCTGAAATTGTGTTAAATATATACGATTACCGACTGCTTGCGCTACCGGAGTGAGCAGAAAGGATAGGATGTAAATTATTGAAAAGGTTGGGATATCAAAAATATCAAAGGATTGCCATTCAACTTTTCGTATCACCTGTATGAAAATCAGACTAATAGCGAGAAATTTTGCGATAACAATAGGGGAAAAAATATACACCGCCAGACACAACACAATAATAAAAATATTGTTTGCCAGAATTTTCATCTCAATTTTTCACAATTATAATGAAATTGAAATGCCTTGCCTTATATTTTTTTTATTATTCCGACCTGCTAGAGTGTTAATACAGAATAGGGAACTTCCAATATCAGAAGCAAGACTGTTCGCTGATAAAAAGGCATTCTTTAAAACGGAGAAAACTAAAGTGGTAATTCATATTGGCAATTAAGAAAACATTATCATCTTTGAGATAGTTAATAAAAAAAACAAAATAAGTGTTGACAATTTTCCAAAAATATTTTAAAAAATTAATTAACTATGAAAAACCAGCTCAAGACCATCGCGGTTGCAGCGGCAGTTTTTGCGGCGGCTGTTGCATCTTCTTACTCTCAAATCAAGGTTGCCGGTAACTTGTTGATTGACCTGCACGCCTCGCGCGGAGTCGTAACAAACCAGCAAGGCAGAGTTCTTGAATGGAAAAACTTTGGAACGAAAGGAGGCAGTTTTATTCCATTTGGACTGCCCGATACCCTGCCAGGGATTAGTAATCTCGCCAATCAGGTATCAATCGGGTTTGACGGCGGAGATTTCTTAAGAGGGACTATTCCGGCTCCCGATGAAATCACGGGTAGCGCTGCCCCGGCGAATGATTACACGATTGAAGTCTGGGTGAATAACCCGGCTATTGCAACCGAGGAGTGTGTGTTTAGCTGGGCACGGAGAGGCGGCGGCAACGGAACAGCGGCGCAGATTAACTATGGCAGTAGTACTGGCGGGAACGGTTATGGCGCGGTAACTCACTGGGGGGCTGCCGCTGATATGGGCTGGAACACTGTGCCTGCGGCTGGACAATGGCACTTGATAACCGTGGTTTTTAATGGCGCTACTGAATACCTGTATCTTGACGGCGTTCTCCAATACAGCGAGGCAAAAACGTTGAGTATTCGCGTGGGCGAGCCGATGACAATCGGCACTGCGTATGAGGCTTCATTCGTTCCATCCAAACAATATTCAGGCTACATCGCCAGTTTAAGAGTTCACTCTGGTGTTTTAAGCGCCGCGGATGTCGCCGCAAATTATGCCGCAGGAATTAACGCCCAACAGGCAGTTTATGCCTTGCAGCCCACCGATATTGGACCTGAGACCGCTAAAATCAATGGATACCTCGCTTTAGATGGAGCAGAAGTTACTATTTTCTATGGCACTGTGAATGGCGGGACGGATGCGGGAGCATGGCAGATGAGTGAAGATTTAGGACCATTGCCTGCTGGATTATTCTCCGCTCAACTTCAGGATTTATGGGATTTGCAGCCTTATTTCTTCAAGATTCGCGCTGTTAAAAATGATGTCACATACTGGTCTGACCAGACTGGCACGTTTAGCACTGTTGTGAACCCGCCTGCAATAGACAACGCGGGGACGAAGACAGTAACCACTGTTTATGCACGTCTATATGGCAACCTGACAGCAACAAACTGGGGCGTAACACAGGTGAAACTTTGCATTGGCAAAACCGACGGCGGAGCTGATTTATCTCAATGGGAACAGGTTTATGATCTTGGCGTGAGAAGCGTTGGAATCATTGAGGCGAAGGTTTCTAATCTCCAGCCAGGAACACTTTATTATTACAGGTTCTATGCGGAGAATCCGGCAGGGGGCGCGTTTGCTCCAACATCTGGCTCATTCACTACCGCTCCTTATTTTGACAGAACTGGCTACGAATATTTCTCAACGATTACTTTCAGTGGATATACGCAATCGGAAACCTTGACAAACTTCCCGGCGCTGGTTGTTCTTGGACCTGCGATTCAAGGCTTTTCTTATGCGGATTTCAAATCTGGCAATGCCGACCTTAAATTTGTTGATGCCAACGGGACTGAACTCAGACACGAGATTGAACAATGGGACCCAAACGGCAACTCTTACATCTGGGTGCAGATTCCTGAATTAACAAACAACACTGTGATTTCAATGTTCTGGGGCAAAGCCGGTGTTTCTGAACCGAGCTATCGCACAGACCGTTCAGTTTGGGCTGATGGGTTCGCAGGTGTGTGGCATATGAATGCGAAATATTGTCAAAATGCAGCACAAAATGCCTACCATATTGATACCATTAGTGATCCATCGAAGATGAACGATACCCCGGGTAAGATTGGCATTGCGCAGGCGTTAACTCCGAATGTTTACGCAACCGCTGGCGACCTGGATATGGGGACAAATATAACAATGTCCGCATGGGTGTGGGCAAATACTTTAAATGCTGAACATCATTTCATCGGTAAAGGCGATTCTTATTTGTTGTGGTCAACCACAAGTGGCACAGGCAGGTGGGAAGTTAATCCATGGGGTGGCGACGTTGCTGCTACTCTGCCGGGAGTTAATCAATGGTTCCACATTGTCGGTGTTTGGAATGGTGCGTTTCAGACTATTTATGTGAACGGTGTGAAGATGACCGAGTGGAATAAGTTCTCTTACATTGTGAACAGTTCTTATCCGTTCTGCTTTGGCGCATTCCTTGGTAGTTGGACCGGCAGATACCACGATGGCAAACTTGATGAGTGCCGCCTTGAAAGTGTTCCTCGTTCAGCTGCATGGATATGGGCTTCTTATAAGAATCAAGATGCCCCATATCAATTTGCAACATATAGTCCGGCAAGCTGGCTCGGCGCGCCAATTACTCTTGGCAATTTGAGCGTTTCTAAGATTAATTCAGCATCTGCAACTTTTGCAGCGACTCTCTTTTCTGATGGTGCGGTCGGTGTTACGAGTTGGGGATTTGCGTGGGGGACATCGCCAAGTCCGACAGAAAACGAGGTCACATTCAGCGGGTATACAAATGCGCCATACACATTTACTGCTGATATTAATTCGCTACAACCCGGCGCTCATTATTACTTCCGGGCTTGGGCGCGAAACGATGCTGAGGGCAAAGTTTATTCTGCCGATGGCGAGTTTTACACTGAACCTGAAGCAGCGACTGATGTTGCAATAAACAACGTGCAGAATAACCAGATGACTATCACCTGGACAAAACCAAATAGCGCCGCTGGCAGCATTGTCCTTGTTCGCGAAGGCGCAGCGGTTTCTGCCAAGCCTGTTGACGGAGCAAATTATAATGCAAACGCGGCATTCCAACAGGGCGATGACCTCGGTGGTGGAAATTATGCCGTTTACATCGGTTCAGGTAATCAAGTTACAGTAACTGACCTTGTCCCCGGCAGGACTTATTATGTTGCCGTTTACACTTATGCAGGTAATGGGGCATTAATTAACTATTATACAGCGGCTGCGCCAACTGCGTCGGCTCAAGCAGCAAATGTTTTGGGCAAACCAATGATTGGCGGCAGATTGTTGATTGATATCAACGCCGCGCAAGGGGTTGTTACCGATGAAAACGGATTAGTCAAAGAATGGATTAACTATGGCGCAATTGGCGGAAGTTTCGTTGAAGATGCGTCAACTCCAAATAGCCCAGTCAAAGGGACTACCGCAGGGCAAAGAGCGGTGATCTTTAACGGAGCGAATCATCTTAAAGCCACATTTACTGCGCCTCGTGAAATTACCGGGAAAGATTCGCTTGGTAATCCCGATGATTATGCAATTGAAATGTGGGTTTACAATCCATCAATTGCAAATGAAGAGTGGATATTTAGCTGGGGGAAACGTGGAACAGAAAACCGTTGCGCATCGGTTGGTTATGGCGCGCATGGAACATGGGGCGCAATAGGACACTGGGGAGCTGGTGACGTTGCATTTTCGGGCGGTGTACCGCCTGCAGGTGTTTGGCACCACATTGTTTATGTTTATGATGGTGTGGCTAACTACATTTATGTGGACGGTGTTTTAAATACTGTTAAGCCGAATAATTTGAACATCTGGGATGATGGTCCCGTGGTTCTTGGAGACCAATATTGGGATGGTCCATTCAGCTATGCTAATATTCCATTCTCCGGTTCTTTAGCCGCATTAAGAGTTCATTCAAGGATACTAACAGCCGAACAAGTCGCGAACAACTTTGCATTAGGTCCGGGAGTTATTTCTGGACCTGTGGCTATCGTGTCTCACCCTGTGAGTCAAGTTATTCCTGAATATGCAAATGTAACATTCAGTATTACTGTTGATGGCGAACCGCCAATATATTATCAATGGTTCAAAAATGGTGAGCCAATACCAAACGCCACAAACAGGGTGTTTACATTCACTAACGCCACTGAAGCTGATAACGGCGCAACGTTCTATGTAGTCTGCTCCAACTTTGTTAATGGTGAAGTCTACACCGCACAAAGCGAGCAAGCAACATTGACTGTGTTAACACTTGGCCAAATGCTGACGCACAGGTACAGTTTTGATGGTAATATGCGCGACAGCGTGGGAACAGCGCATGGTACGCTAAGACGCGGAGCATATATTCAGGACGGAATGCTCGTGCTTGGCGGGAACGGACAATATGCAGAGTTGCCCGGTGGTTTGATAACAGGTTACACCAATGTAACGATAGAATTCTGGGCGAGTTTTGGAAACAATGGCAACTGGACGCGTGTGTTTGATTTTGGCGATAGAAATTCTGCAAATTTAGGTAGAACTTACATCTTCTTCTGTCCGCACTCTGGTAATGCAGACCACAGGGCAAGTATTGCTGCTGGCTCCGGTGATAACGCTGGATATACGCGCGAGGAAGCGCTTGTTGGCGGAGGTATCCTCGATAATTTAGGTATGCAACATATTGTTTGTGTCTTCGATCCGCCTAAGGGTGTATTGAAGATTTATCGCAACGGTGTGTTAGAAGCCCAGAGAGGGATTTCAATACAACTTACAGAAATCAACAATGTTTACTCATGGTTAGGAAGGTCTTTGTATGAAGCAGACAATTACATGAACGGTTCCATTGATGAGTTCAGAATTTATAATGGGGTCCTCTCGGATGCGCAGATTGCTATGAACTACAGCAATGGTCCAAATGCAGCGATTGGATATGGTCCAGTTGCATTTGTAGAACAACCACAGAGCAGAACTGTTTCTGAAGGTAATTCTGTTGTGTTGTTCGCGCGCGCTTATGGAAAGCCACCTATCACTTATCAGTGGTTCAAGAACGGCGCGCCGATTGATGGCGCAACAAATATGACCTATGTTACTGAAAAATTATACGCTGCTGACAACGGTGTTCAGTTCTTCTGCAAAGCGTCCAACGAGGTGAATGGACAGACTGTTGAGGCGCAAAGCGATGTAGCGACTATTGGAGTTGTTGACGCCGGATTGGCGTTGTTGCATCGCTACACCTTTGACTTTGACGCTTCGGATTCTGTTGGGATTGCCGATGGAACCTTAATGGGTGGCGCTGTTGTTCAAGATGGCAAGGCCTACTTTAATGGCGTGGACGCATACATTGAATTGCTACCGCATATGATTGATTACCTTGATGCGGTAACAATTGAATTCTGGGGTGAGTTTGCTCAGAACAATTCAGCATGGACTCGCGTGTTTGACTTCGGTGATATTAACTCTATAAATCAAGGAAGAACATATCTCTTCTTTGCGCCGAATACCCACTGGAATGGAACACGTCTTGCAATCACAGATTCAGACCCGGGCGGCAACGGCGAGATTGTAATTGATACTCCGGCTACAACTTCCTTGAATAATAAAGGAATGGTCCATGTGGTTTGCGTAGTTGACCCGCCGAATCACTTTATGGCGGTTTACACCAACGGAGTACTTGCGGCTTCGCGAAACGACCTTGATCTGCCTATCTCAAAGGTGGTTAACAACTACTCGTTTATCGGTAAATCGCTGTATGGTGTGGATCCTTATCTGAACGGCGCAATTGATGAATTCAGAATCTACAGGGGCGCGTTGACACCTGAAGCCGTGTATCAGAATTATTTGCAAGGACCTTCCGTCCTACCGCAAGGTGGTGCGCCGGCAATTGTTGTTCAACCGCAGTCGCAGACAATTGAGTTAAGTTCAAATGCTGTGCTGAGTGTGGTTGCAGTTGGCACCGCGCCTATTGCATACCAGTGGTATGACGGCGTAACTCCCATACCTGATGCAACTAATGCAACATTGAATTTAGGAGCATCAACAATGGCAATATCGGGACACGATTACTCTGTTACTGCCGCAAACCTTTACGGACAGGTAACGAGCGAACCGGCGGTTATCACCGTTGTTGATACACAACCTCCAGCAGTTACTTCTTATCCAGAAACTGTTCAATTGTCAGTAGGAGAACAATGCACTGCTGAACTTCCTGATCTTACAACCGATGTAGTGGCAAACGACCCATCAGGAGAAATAACTATCGTTCAATCTATACAAGCCGGAACTGTTTTACAAAAAGGCGAATATGAGGTCGTTTTGACTATATCTGATTCCAACAATAATTCAACAACAAGAACATCTATTGTAACCGTTGCGGACACAACTGCCCCTGCAATTGTTTCCTATCAGCCGAGTATAATACAGAACATTCCGCAAGGTGGAACGGGAATTGTTCCTAATGTGATCAGTTCTATTACTGCAATAGATAATTGTGATGGCGCTTCAGTTACAATTGCGCAAGATGTTGGAGCAGGAACAGAAGTTGTTCCAGGAACATATCCAATTAACGTTACAGTTTCTGATTCCTCCGGAAATACTACAAACGTAACGATTACATTGGTGGTAAACACAATACCTGTGGCTAACTCACAGCATATCGGTATGATGGAGGACGAATCTCTTAATATAACCTTAAGCGGGAATGACCTTGAAAGTGAAGTCTTGCTTTACTCAATAAGTTCTCTGCCTGCAAAAGGTATTATTAAGGGATATGTGAACAATCTTACCAATTTAGTGCAGTTAACTACGGAGAACATTGGTCTTCCGTTGCTGTCAAATGTTGTCGTGTATATACCGAATACAAATTATTATGGCGACGATTCGTTCACATTTACCGTAAGCGATGGACTCGCAATAAGCGCTGCCGCTAATGTTCAGATCACAATTGAGAATGTAATTGACGGTATTGTGGTTCCGCCAATTGCCGCCCAAACATTGGAGGATAGTATATTCCAAACGGTCTTGAATGCTGTTAGTCTTGATAACTTGCCTGTTTCATACAGTCTCGTATCAACAACAACTTCAAGAGGCGGACAAGTAACTCTTGTCAATAATACTTTAAGTTACACGCCGCCATCTAACTTTAATGGAGTTGACACGATACAATATGTTATCACGGACGGATTAACAACAATAACACAAGAAGTACAAGTAGTTGTTGCTCCTATTAACGATGTGCGTCCGTATACGTTTAACCAGGCAGTGAACTATCAAACTGGAGGTACGAATCCGATAGCAGTTGCGGTAGCGGATTATAAGAAGGATACGAAGTTAGACATTGCGGTTGTCAATCAAGG